>NZ_CP059399.1:6949925-8339910 GCF_013744875.1 Nocardia huaxiensis | reverse complement strand
CTGAATCTCCTTGCGAGAGTGGGGCAGCGGGGGCCGGCATGCTGTCCCGTGACGGATCTGAGATGTGATCCGGACCACTTTGAAGCAAAATCGTGCTCCAAAAGATATGCCCCAGCAACGCTTTGGTCAAGCGTCCTATCTCGCTTTACGAAGTATGCGGTGTCCGTAGCAAACTCGATCTTGCTTCCAGCAAACCTGACCGGTGAGTACCTGGGGAAACAGCATGGGCGGCGGCGCAGGTGCGCCGCCGCCCATTCGAGTCACGGTTGCTCACAGGCAATTCCGCACGGTCTCGCACAGGGCGCCGACCCCCGCCGCATCGGTTTCGAAGTGATCGAACCCGCTGGGCGCGCCCACCTCCGCGAAGGACACCTCCGACTCGGTCTCCGGCAGCCCCGGCACCGGAAGCCGCACCGCCGCATGTAGATCCCGCACGCCGGTCAGTTCCAGCACCCGCCGCGCATTGTCGGCCCGCAGCCCGCCGCACGCCATCACCTGGATCCGCCCGTCCGCCAGATTCACCAGCTGCCCGATCAGCCCCGCCCCGTCCAGTACCGACACCTGCCGTCCCGAGGTCAGCAATCGCGTGAATCCCAGTTCCCGCACACGGTCGAATCCCGCGAACGGGTCCGTGCACACATCGAACGCCCGATGAAATGTCACCTCCATGCCGTCCGCCGCCTCGATCAATGCCGCGTTCGCGTCCCGATCCACATTCCCCTCCGCATCGAGCACCCCGGCCACGACCCCGTGCGCCCCGAGCGCCCGCGCCCGCGCGATATCCCGCCGCATGACGGCGACCTCGTCCTCCGAATACCGGAAGTCCCCGGGTCGCGGCCGGATCAGCACATGCACCTGGGTATCCGCCGCGCCCTCGAGCGCCGCCTCGATCAGGCCGGCGCCCGGGGTGAGCCCACCCACCGACAGCCCCGACCCCAATTCCACCCGCGTCGCCCCCGCGGCGGCCGCGATCCGCACCCCCTCCGCCGACTCGACTGCGATCTCCACCCGCACTGCCCGCGCATCCGTCATACCTTGCAGTATGGGCGAAAACCGCTCCGGATGATTGCCCGGTATTAGCGGACTCGTGGTCACTCCTGCAGCGGCACGAGTCGCAACAGCCACCACGGGCGGCTCGGGAATTCCGGGTTGTAGAGCCGGATTCCCATTCGCCGGACCAGCGCGGTCGACGTATCACGGAGGTCGAGGTATTCCTCGCGCGCGGGTTCGGGCTGCAGGATGTCATTCCATATTTCGTTCCATTCCATTGCGCCACTGCAGTTCTCGATGATGCGTGCGAGATCGTCATCGAATGTGCTGGTGAGGGTGAGCAGGCGCAGACTGCGCACAATCCGATGGGCTTCGGACCGCCATTCGACGAAGACGGTGCGGGCATTGGGGTCGAGGAACATCCATTCGACGAAGTTCACACCCGCTTCCGCGCCGGGGAATGCGCGCCGATAGGCGGCATTGACCGCGACGATGCCGTATGTCGGCATTCGATAGAAGCCGGCCGGGTGCGGCAGGCTGGCGAGATCGGCGAGATCCGCGGAACTCGGTTTCGCGTGTTCGGCCGCGTCGTAGACGCTGGGCAGCGTGGTGCCGAGAATGTGTCTTCGATACAGCGGCGGCACATCGAGCCGGTCGAGTAGTGCCAGCATGGTGTGCGCGGTGGTGGACCGGGTGCCGAGTTCGATCTTCTCGATGAGTGAGGCCGAGACATTGGCCTGTTCGGCGAGTTGTTTCCGGGTGAGACCGGCATCCCGCCGCCGTTGCCGCAGGTATTCGCCGAACCTGTTGTTGACCAACGGATCTCACCTTCCGATTTACATCGTTATCTGCTCTGTTCACGTTCGCCCACGGATTGTGTGGGCGCCGATCGTTGAACTGTCATCTCTCGCTCTTGGATAATAGAACACATGTTCGAATCGTGACTGCTTCGGTGCTGTGACCTGCGTGTCGGAGAGTCGCGACACTGGGATGCCCGGGGTGGAAGGCGGTCTTGTGGGCTGGATGGATGAGTGCGTCGGCAATCGTGTGCGGCGGGCGATGGTCGATGCGGGGGTGGGGGTCGCGGAGTTGGCGGGGATGGCCGGAATTCTCGAGGGGGTGCTCGCCGATCGATTGGCGGCATCGGGGTCGTTCACGGTGGTGGAGTTGGTGCTGATCGCGGCGGCATTGCGCTGCGATGTGCTCGGTCTGCTCCCCGATTCGGATGGGTGTGACAGTTGAGCCGAGTTGCCCAGGGCCGCTGTGTATCCTGCATCGAATGGCTCGATGTGCGTTCTGCGCCAAGCAATTCGATACCGCGAATTCTCGGTTACTTGACCAACTTCCCCGCTACTCGAACGTTGTGCCGAATACCGCTGTGGGGGACTGTCTTTGGGGGCCGACAAGTCGCCGCCATGGGATATAACTAGCCCTGATTCTGGTACGCAGACAGGGTTCTGCGCCTGGGGCGGGCTCGGCAGAGCAATGAGGCAAGGGAAGGTTCTCGTGGACCAAATCGGCTCTATTACAGAGTTGGTGACGGCGCAGGGTTTGAGCGCCACAGCGGCATTGGGTTCGGTCATCGGTGACGAAGTCGCAGCGCGAGTGATGCAGGGCGGTGCGACATTATGTGACGTCATCCTGACGTCCTGGGCAATGGGCGTCGATTCGGTGCAGGCGGTGGTCGATTACGCCGACGCGGTGCGCGGTCTTCCTGTCACCGTCGACAAGGCGCCGGATCCGCGCTGCGCTTGAGGGTGGTCATCCGCGAGATGGTCGGGCTCGCGGGCCCCAACCCCTTTGTGGTCGCACACGAACACGCCTGAGCCGTACTCGGCCCAGGCGCTTTCAGGTTCGTAGCGACGTTTGCTAGTTCTCCGGCCGCTCGAGGTCCTGCATTGCCATTGCGACGAATTCGCGCATCGGAACCTCGAGCGCCTCACACAGCGCGTACAGCTGATTCATATCCGGTGACCGTTCCCCGTTCTCGAAGCGCTGGATAGTGCTCACCGCCAGACCGGTCAGGTCGGCCAGCTCCCGACGCGTCAGCCTGCGGCGCGCCCGTGCAGCCAAAAGCTCGGCCCCCACCGCACGGTTGACCTCCGAGGCCATCTCGTTCATGCCCATACGGACCATTCTGAGGTCCGAACGGATTTCCGGCAACGACACGCCGAAAACCTCCCGCAGGTCCCAAGTACCCCTACGAAGGTCACCCTAATGTTCCGTTCGGGGTTGCAAGAGGTCCAAACGGACCATATGGTGTGCCGTATGGAACAGATTGACTCGGATGTTGCGGAATGCGTGCAGCGAGTCATGTCCGGGGCGGGGGTCGACGTAGCCGACCTGGTGGAACGCACCGGCATGCCGGATGCCGCGCTGCGACGGCGACTGGCCGGGCGTAGCTCGTTCACGATCGCCGAACTCGTGACCGTCGCCCGCGCTCTCGACTGCCCTGTCGATGCGCTCCTTCCGCATCCGGGCGGTGCCTCATGAGCGCCCACTCGACCCATCCGAAGCCGCGCCGCGGCGGCGAAGATGCCCCCGTTTCAAACCTCATGTGAGATGAATCACTAACGCGTTGCCGCGCAAATGATCTCGCGCAGCGATCCTTCAGCAACCCAAATTTTGCGTCTCTTTACCGTGCCCGAAAGGGGTCGAACCATGACCGAATCCCACCCCGAAATCATCGACGTCCTGATCGTCGGCGGCACCTGGAACCCCCACGGCGAGGGCGTAACCGCCACCTTCGCGGCAGCACTCGACCCCGCCCGCTTCGCCCCGCGCATGGTCCCCTACCCAGCCGACTACGGCACCCACGTCTCCTACGCCGAAAGCCTCGCCGCAGGCCGCAAAGCTTTGGTCGAAGCCATCGAATCAACCCCCAATCGCGTTGTCCTGGCGGGTTATTCACAGGGCGCCACCATCGCCGGCGACGTGGCCGCCGACATCGGCAAGGGCCTGTTCCCGCACCTGGACGTCATCGCCTGCGCCCTCATCGCCGACCCCCTGCGCCCCGCCGGCCAGTGCATCGACCAGGACCCCGGCGGCTACGGCATCGCCGGCCAGCGCTGGATCCCCTACATCCCCACGTATTGGGCTGCCGCAGAAGGCGATCCGATCACCTCCCTCCCGCCAGGCAACGCCCTCCGCCTGATCGCCGACCTCTCGGCCTACTACTCCATGTCCAGCCCGTCCGCCATGACCCGCTGGGGCCAAAGCCTCATAGACGTCGCCCTCAACCAGCGCTTCCAACGCTGGTGGTCCCCCAAGAACTGGACCACCTGGGCAGGCGTCCTCGCCTGGGCCCGCGGCTACCTGTTCGACGGCCGCCACACCACCGACTACGTCCGCCTAGGCCACACCACCCGCCTCGCCGAAACCATCAACCGAGAGGTCGCCTGATGCCCCACTACACCCCGGACCACCTCTACCTGACCCCCGAAGAACTCCGCGACCTCTCCCGCCTACTGAGTGAAATCCCCAGCCTCACAGCAGATCTCGAAGACGCATTCACCGGCCGAGCCCGCCTGGGCGACCCCAACTACCGCCTCAAGTCCCGCTCCGGCGACCAGCCCCTCCCGTACAGCACAGTCGCCGCCCAGGTCCGCGACCACCTACACGCGATAATCGTCTCCTGGGTCCGCCTCATCTGCGAACAGCGCGCCCTCACCTATTCGGGCCCCACCTCAACCCCCGACCTGGCCCGCTGGCTCAACCGAAACCTCATCGCCCTGGCCATGACCGAAGGCGCCGAATCCGCCCCGGACGAGATTCGCGCAGCAGTAGAAGCCGCAGAACGCGTCGTCTGCCCACCCTCCAACAAGCCCGTAATCAACGACGCCGCCATCGAAGCAGCCCGCGTGGCCCGCCTCAACGCAAACGGAATCGCCACCCTCGCAAAGCAATTGGGCGTACCCTTCCGAAACCTCACAGCCCGCCGAGTTCGAACCCTGAAGGAGTCGGGAAAAATCGCCCCCGTCCCAGGCCCCTGGGCCCCCGACTGGCCCGAGTTGTTCGAGGTCGGCCCCGTTCTCGATGCCCACCTGCGCTACCCGGCCCGCCGGAGAACCTCTTCCTCCGCGCCGCAAGGTGCGCACCGGCACGTCCGCGCCGAAGCGCGACTGGCCGGCTGACCACGCAGCCACCAACTGAACCAGGCGGCCCGACTGCAGATGCTGCGGTCGGGCCGCCTTCGTCGTTACAGGAGCTCCCGATGGACTTCACCCTGCCGCAATTGATCGATATGACAAGCCATTCCGCACCGACTACCGCTCTGACGCCTGAACTGGCACACGAAATCATGCGACTCCACCGCAAATGCACCACCGACAGCTGCTCCCGCAAGCTGGCCGCCTTCGCAGCACTGATCGCCGCCGGCCGTATCGTTCCCGATTCGTCGCGTCGATTCCCGACCCGGAAAGACCCATCTACCAGCAACTTTCATGAATCCTCATAGTGGGTGTTGACAACCTTGATCGGCTTAAGCCAAGATGGTTGCAGCGCCACAGTTGCGCCTTCATCCCGAACTCGCCGGGAAATCAACTCTCAGACAACGAGTTTCACAACTCGCAGTCCTCCACACGTGCCCAGAACCCTCGATCCCTATCCGGGACCGGGGGTTCTGTCGTTAGCGGACATCCCAATTCTCGAATGAGGAGAAATACTAATGATTTTCGGTCTCACCGCGGATCAGTGGATCACAATCGCCAGTCTCACCACCCAGGTACTGGCCGCCCTTGTCGCGATCATCGCGTAGTCCACCCAAGTCCCCCGCTTTCGATAGCCGCAACAGGGGACCGTGATTCCGCCGGAAGGAAACATCATGCGAATCAACAAGGTTCCCGAACCCGCCCTGGTGCGTTCGGTCCTGGTCGCCATCACCGGCGTAGCCGCCTACCTCCTCGGCCGCCAAGTGAACACCGACTGGGTAGAAGCCGCACTTACCCTCTACGGCCTGCTCACCCCCGTGCTGGCCGGCGCCCTCATCAGACCGGCCGTCACCCCGCTGGCCAGCCCGGACGGTGAAGCCTGAATGCAGTCATGGCTGAACCCCGACCTGGTGCAAGCACTCGGCGTAGCAGTCGCCACAGTGATCGGCGCAGTCACCGCCTGGCAGGCCCGCGAGGTAGCCAAACTGCGTGAACGCGTTGCGGCCCTTGAAGATCAAGCCGCCAGCGACCAACGCCGCTTCCGCGACGCCATCCGCCTGATCCGCGCCCTGCAACGTCACATTGACGAATTGCTCGCCTTCCTCAGGCTGCACGTCCCCGGCCAGGAACCACCCCAGGCGAAGTACACCATCCCCACCACCCTCGAAGAAGAAATCTGACGGCCCAACACTTTTCGCCGTCATCCCAGCCCATGCGGCACGCCCCCGGAACACCTCCACAGGTTTGAACGCGGGTTCAGAGCTCGCCGCATGCCCGCCCCTTCCGCTCCCGTCTCTCCCGCAGGTGGAACCGCGGTCGCAGACACCGGTCGAAGCGCAAGGGGCGCAACGGGTCCCGCCCCCGACGCCCCCCTCGCCCGGGGGCGGGACCCACCCACCTCCCCGAATCCCGAGCCTCCCCAGGGCATCGGGATCTCCCCATGCCCACGTCCGGAAGGCCCTGATACCCGATGCCCGAAAAGGAAATCGTCGAATCCATCCGCTTCGGCAACCACCAGCCCCCTTCGGACTACGTTAAAACCGATACGGGCCAACTGGTTACCCCCGAATTCCTGGCCCTCATCCAACAGTCCCTCTCCGGCAAGCTCGCAGAACCCCGCGAGCCCGAACAGCTCGACCCCGAAGTCCGAGCCCTCGCCGAAGAACTCTCGGTAATCCACCTCCCGGAATGGCGAAGCGAGGTAGGCCGAAAACTGGCCGACCCCACCGTAACCAGCATCAAACAAGCCACCCGAGTAGCCGAATACCTCGTAAAGCGCGGCGTCAGAGTCCACCCCGAACTCGAAGAAATCCGCTGGTCCGCCACCCCCGGCGGCCAGCCCGGCGTCTTCGACACCGGCATCCACATCACCAAAGACGCCGAAGGCAACTGGCCCGCCCCAGACCCCGAAGACTTCTACAACCTCGAAGAAATCCAGGTCAAACAAACCGACGAAGGCCTCTGGTCCGCCACCCACCCCCGCGGCCTCGCCTTCGAAGCCCCCACCAAAACCGACGCCTACGCCGGCATCGTCGACGAGCTGCGCCACCGCATCGAACAAGCCCGGCGCTCCCGTGAGGAGTGATCATGGCGATCACTTCGACCGGGACGGATGGCACACCCTCCTGGGTGAGCTCCGCCGCGTGGAATCGCTTGACAGGCAGCGGAATCGCACAGCCGATCAAAGCCCGTGCAACAGGCGGCAGCGGCAATGTCTACAACCACGACGTCAAGGACGGTGCCGCCGCCGTCCAGCTCCTGACACGCATCCGGAACGCCGAGACCCTGACACTGGATTCACTCGCCGCTCCAGCGAAGGCATCGCCGATCGGTCTCCCCGGGCCAGCTCTGCAATCACCTGCCGATCCCGGCGGTCCGGGAGGAACGTCACCCACGAAGCCCGATATCTCGCCCGAGATGGGAATACTCTTCCCCGGACTCAATCCCAACCAGCCTCGACCGAATATCGGTGGACCCGAGGATCTTTGGCCTAAGCCGGAGAAGCCGAGCACAGATCCGAATCCGGTGCCACAGCAACCCGCTGTAGTCCCACAACAGCCGGCGCAGCAACAGGCACCGAATTCGCAACAGCAGGTTCCTCAGTCCGGCCAGCAAGAGGCGGCCTCACATGGCGCGAACCAATCGCAGCCAGTAACTCCTGCGGCGGTTGTCACCCAGCCCGCCGGCGCTGATGAGCACATCTTCGGTCTGCCGGTTATCGGCAGCCATGTGGAGGGCGATACCTGGGAAGAGATCTTGCCCAACGGGATCCGGAGGGTGAACACAATCCCAATCGGGAATGGCACGAACACTGTCGATCAAGTCATCTACAACGCAGATGGCACGATCACCTTCTCGCGTGTGGTCGCGAACGGCCGAGGTGGTTACCAGCGGTGGAACAACGATTCGACCGGAAAGGCTTCCTACCTGGATAAGGAAACTGCCGAAGCGGAAGCATACATTCAATCTTTCCAGCCGGGTAGTTCAACGTCAGGTGCGCCGGACCGCATATCCGGCGCGACTTCGGATTGGTCCGAGCCATACGGAAATTCATACGATTCGAACGGTGTTCTTGTCGGCGCCACCCGAGGACTCCGGAACGAATTTGGCCTGTACAACAACGTTCATACCGATCTGCTCGGGAATAGAAGCCTTACTCTTGTTTCGCCTAATGGTCAGGGCGGTGTCAATTCTCGCCTTGCGATGCAGGTGGATTCTGCTGGCGATGGGTGGTTCATAGACGACAAGAACCGGCAGTGGAGCGTCTTTTCGGACAGCAACCACCAGTTCACGATGCAGCGAATCGAGAAGAATTCTGATGGTGTTCATGCGTACCGCATCAACCACCAAGGCGTAACTACCCACGAATTCACGCCAAAATCGGGAAAGTCCGAAGACTGGTATCGAGATACGACCACCCTTGATGGATACACCAGCCGCCTCCTCGCCAACTTCACGGTCATCAAATTGGACCCGAATGGCAAAGAGATAGAGCGAACCGAGCGCCCTGACGGACTTTCGAACTGGGAGAAAGCGGTTCTAGGTCCGGCCAGTGTAGTTGAAGGTCTCGCAAAGGCTGGGTGGACACTCATTTCGTATCCGGTCCGAAAAGTTCACGATTCCATGCGGGCAATTTCATCAATTCGAGTCACAGACACGGGAGTGATGACCACCTACCAGCCACCGGATCGTGAATCGGAGGTTGTCGCAATCGCGATGGGCACCATCATGCCCGTTGTCGGACTAGTCAAATATACGGCGGGACAAATGACGGACGCGATGGCCGGCCTCAGCTCCA
The DNA here is from genome assembly GCF_013744875.1 of Nocardia huaxiensis. NCBI lineage: Bacteria > Bacillati > Actinomycetota > Actinomycetes > Mycobacteriales > Nocardiaceae > Nocardia > Nocardia huaxiensis. The sequence continues at coordinate 8,330,973 of NZ_CP059399.1, read as the reverse complement.
TGCGGGTAATGCCCAATGGAAGCATTGGTACGACCTACCAGCCGCCTGGTCGTGCCGGCGAATTGCTTCAGGACGTGACCGGAAGGTCGCGAGAAGTATGGAAGAAGGACCCCTGGGGATCGGCAACTGCCACCGCCACCATGGTCGCTCTCATGTTTGTCGGTCCTAAAGGGCGAAGCGCTCCGCCAAGGCTTGGCACGTCGCTTGATATCGGAGGAGGTATTGCGGGTTCGGGGATTGTCGCTTCGAACGCCGCGACAGCCGCCGCTGCCCGGATGGTGCAAACCGCAGTGCGAACTGTGCAGGCAGGCGGAGCTGCACTGGGCAAAACTACAGCGTCAATGACCAGTTCGGTAAAGGTCGCCGTAAAGGAAGTCTTCCGAGATCGGCCAGGGCCGTCAGGCGGGGTACAGCCGGCCCTGGCCGAAGGCTTTGTCGACATGCTGCTGGGTCGCAGTAACAAAAACTGGCTCGACGGCAAGCTGCTTCTCCCAGAGCAGGCAGGGCCGCGAGCGTCTGGTGATGGTTCAGGCGGAATCATTAACTGGATCCGTCGGCCGGCCAATTTTTCAAGCAGGAGACCTGGCGGTGGACCTGCGTCGAACCCTCCAAACGCAACTGCGTATCCTATCTATACGACGCCCAAGGGAAAGCCGGTTCCCAGGATCGATGTCGCCGACCCGCGCCTTAAGCGGCCGCTGAAAGAGCACAGTAGTGGCGGTGAAAAGTTCTTTGTAGACGCGAATGGAGTACCGCACAAGATTGGAGCAAGGGGCGATAATCCCGATGCCGAAGCAGCTTTCAGCCATTTGAATAATCAGCTCAGGCAGGCTGGTAGGTACTATCACGGCGGTGGTGGCTCGGGGAGTCGCTATTACTTTCAGGCGGATCCGATAATCGACACGGTGAACCCGATCAGGGGTGATGTTCCGAAGGCGGTGATTGCAGATACCGTTACGGGAACCACTGCGGATATGATCCGAGTGACTTGGAAGGACGGCAAGATAGTAGAGGTGCGATCTGTCGATGCAACGGGATCTCCAGTGTTCGGGCCTCTGGGTGACATATTCAATACTATTGATAACAAATTGGCCTTCAATAGAAAATATCAGACTCAAGAAGTGGTCTTTGTGGCTGCCTCGGAAGCGCAGGCTCAGATGGTATTCGCGAACTATGCGAATAATCCGAATGTTCGTGTGATCCATCCGCCTTCGGGTTTCGATAAGTCAGGGCGTTGATTCGAAGTCCTGATACAATCGACTCGTATGAATATCTTTCTAGAAACAATCGACGGGAGTCGGATTCAATGAGCAGATTTGCCGAAGTTATAGTATTGGCCAGGCAGGCTGAAGATGTAATGGCCCCTCTTTCGGCGTCGGATGACTCTCGGCCCTGGAATCAGTCCTTCATTCCCATCGATGATTCGATCTTTTCTGGAGCGGGATTTGAATTTGGTTCAGATGAGTGTTATATGTGGATCATTCAGTTCTACAGAAACAATTGGAGTGGATTGCTGTCCCATCTTGAGTCGCTGCCATGGCCGAATCCGGAGTCTGTCCAGGTTCTGATACATGACGAGAATGACGACTGCTTCGGGCTGTGGATGATCTTTGATGGCAAGCTGGTCGAGGTGCCGCTCCCGCGGACGCATCGCGAGAACTATGCCAGTTCGGTTACGGGCGTCCTGGTCAGAAAGGATCGCGCTCGATAATAGTATTGCTAATTCGACGCTACTCGGTCTACTTGCGACAATATGAATCTAATAGTCAAGGGAATTATTACTGAGAAGAATAGGTGGTTCCCGATATGCTTGAGAAAATCGAGTTCTCTGATATAGAGAAATCTCTGGTCGACTTCCTCGTCGTTCAGATGTCGGCATCGTCTGACACGGCCCAGGTTGTTACCAGAATCCCTGACGTCCGGCCGAAACGGATGGTTCGGGTATCTAGAAACGACCGGAAGGCTCGGATTGATGTCGAGGATCGCGAGGGCCGACGGGGCTCGCAGTTGATTCTCGATCGACCTCGGGTTGTCTTTGAATGTACTGACGACGCCGGTAACGCGGCCGGTCTGGCAGCGCTCGTCCGCGCCATCGTGAACGCAGCCGCCCCCGGCTACATCGGCACCGTCTGGTGCGATCACGTCGAGGATGCCGGCGAAGAGAACGATACCGACCCGGTGACTGCCGCTCCGCGGTACACGATTGTCACCGACTTGATCGTGCGAGGAAAAGTCCTCGCGTGACTCCCCCGAAAACGCGGGAGTAACAACTGAATACACATCCCTAGGGCCTGCGCAACATTCCCAAGGGAGATATGAAAATGGCTCTGCCTTCCAGCAAGTTCATTGGCGCCGGCACCCCGAACATCGCCGTTACCGGTGGTGTTCTGGTCGCTCCGCTGGCTTCCAACCTGCCGACCACTGCGGCCGGTTCCATCGATCCCGCGTTCAAGGCGCTCGGCTATGTGTCCGAGGATGGCATCGAATCGATGGGTGAGCGTCGGATCGAGTCCGTGAAGGACTGGAATGCCGACATCATCGCTCAGCTGCAGACCGAGCACTCGGTGCGGTTCGGTCTGACCCTGTACGCCGTGTGGGACAAGGACGTGCTGAGCGAGGTCTTCGGCCCGGACAACGTCACCACCACGGCTGCCACCTCCACCAATGGTGCGCTGTACACGGTCAAGGAGACCGGTTCGCCGCTGCCGCGTCGTGCCTGGGTGTTCGACATGGTCAACGAGGACAAGAAGCTTCGTATCGTGCTGCCGAACGCCAAGATCACCGCGGTCACCGAGAAGAAGTTCGTTTCTACCGAACTGGCCGGCTTCACCATCACCGTCGAGGCGTTCAAGAACGACCTCGGTGTGAAGGCGTACCGCTACCTCGACGACGGCGTCAAGACCGTCTAATTCCGGCGGCATCTATCCGCCACATCACGATGGGGTCGACCCCGCAATAGGTCGAGCCCTGTCCAACGACGGCTGTAGCCGTTCAAAAACCCCCATCGGCGGCGGGATCTCAATCCTATGCGCAGGCCCGCCCGCCGCCGTTGGGCCTTTTGTCCTCGGCAACGCCTGCGAATGCAATCGATCACCAACTCTTCGAAAGGGTCTGCGTAACAATGACTTCCCCGAAAGCTCCCCTCACGATCGTCACTCCCGCCAAGGTGAAGGAAGACTTCGTCTACCAGGTGAACGGCGTCGAAATCCAGTTGCCGTCGCTGACCTACCTGAAGCCGGGTCTGGTGCGCCGGATCCGACGGCTGGGTGATGTGGACGCGATGTACACGCTGCTGGAGATGGCTGTCACCCCCGAAGCGCTTGCGGCCCTGGACGATATGGATCCGGACGCCTACCACGAGATGCTGGAGGCCTGGCGCGCGCACTCGGGTATCAGCCTGGGGGAATCCTAGGCCTCGATGCTCTGATCGAAGAGCATTGCGAGGCAATCGAATACGACCTGATCACCCGCGGTCTCAGACTGCGACAGCTCGGCGGGGAAACGCTGAGCTGGGGTGATCTCAAGGCCATTGTGAAGTTCCTGCCGCCGGATTCGGCCTTCCAGCGCTCCATGCATCCGGAGGCCGCCCGGTGGCAGTTGGACCAGTACCTACTCGCGGAAATGGCCGACTGTTTGCGCTGGCTGGTGTGGTCGAAGACCGATGACGCCAGGAACGGGCGCAACCGGCCCGAACAGATCGCGCGGCCAGGACTCGAGTCCAATCGCGAGCGGGTCGGCACCGCAATGGGTGTCAACCAGATGAACGAGTTCCTCGGCTGGAGCTGACACGTCCATCGCCGGTGGCCGGGGCACGCGAACAGTCAGCCCAGAAAGTGGATGTGAATTGTGGACAAGCAACGCCCACCGGCAATGACACTGCCGGACATTCTTGCGATGACGACCAGCGGGCGGCCGGGAGCCGGGAAGAAGATCGCACTTCCCAGCGGAGCGGTGTGGGAAGACGGGCCCACAGCGGGAACGTCGCTCATCACCCTGCCTGACGAGGATCCCATTCTCGTCTCCGACGATGGTGCGATCGCGCCCAATGCCATTGTCGGACGGTCGGGTCCGTTCGGTGCGCTCACGCGCGCCTTCGAGGAAGTGCTCGGGCACGTCCCGAGCTTCTTCACCAGCCGGATGGCCTCCGAAGCCCTGAACCTGCTGCGTGGTGTTACGGAACCGGCAGACACCGAGACCGAAACGCGGATTCTCAAAATCAGTTCCAAGACCACGCTGCTCAATCCGGGCAAACGGAAGAGTCGGTCCGGTTCTGTGGACGCGAACATCGTGGAAACTGTTCTCGGCCAGGGTGATTCGGCATCCGAAGATGCTCCCATCCCCATCAGGCGGGCCTACGGTGGACCGATCAGCCTCGAGCCGAAGGCGCTCCTTCCCGATGGCTTGATCACGGGATCGGGAAGCTCCACCGGAGACCAAGTTCTGGTGGCGGCGTCTCCCGGCGAGTACATGATCAAAGCCGCTGCGGCGAAGAACATCATGCCGCTGCTGGATCTGCTCAACTCCGGCTGGGTGCCCTCGGCGCAGTTTCTGACCGGCATGCTGCACGGATTCGGTTCTGCGGGAGCGGCTCCGAGTACCGTGGCTAATCCCGAAGAGTGGCGCAGCCTACTCGGGCAGGGTGTGGTCGCGGATGCGCTGGGGACTCTCGGCACTGCCGCAGTGGATGCGGGCGCTTGGGCCGGCTCCGCCGTGGGTTCGGCCTTGTCGCCATTGTTCGCACCTGGCGGACCGTTGGCCGGAGGGCCAGGCGGTGACTCCGCTCCGTCGGTGCAGAGCCCGCAGACCTCGACCGACTCACCTCTCCCACTCACCGCTTCCATGCAGGCCACTCCTTCCGGAATGCTCGGTACCATTACCGCCCTGACCGGCGGCATGAGCGGCACTGCCGACAATGGTGCCAACGAGCTGGGTTCTCTCGGAGCAGCGTTGGGCTCAGGGATCACCAGTGCCGCAACGGCAGCCGGCGGCCGTGTGGGCGCATTTCTCGGTGACGTGGTCGGGCGAATGCTCGGTCCTGCTGGTGGAATGGCACCCGAAATCGGCGAGCAACTGGGCCGATTGATCGGTTCGCGGTTCGGTGGTGAATTGTCCACCTCGATGACCCTGCAGGCCGAGCTCGGCGGACAGTCGGCGATGGGCCTCGGTGCGGGAACCGGTGGCGGCTCGGGAACGACTGGCGGCGAGGGTATTCCGTCGGTGACCGGTGGCATGCCAGTGGATTCGGGTGACGGATCCGCTCCGGACCCGACTTCCGGCAGCACCGTTGATCCCAGCACGATCGTGACGAAGGCGGGTCCGTCTGCTACGAACGGGCTCGCTGCGGACGATACGAAAACCGCGCATTGGCAATATATTCCGCCCAAGGAGGACGGCAGCACGAACGGCGCGTGGGTGTATATGACACCCGAGCCGAACGTGGACTTGACCGGCTTCCCGAAGGACATGCAGATAGGCGCCCTCGTCGAAGACAAGCCCGGTTCCACGCAGCGCTGGGTGGATACGTCCAAGGGACTGGGCTGGCTCAACGGGACCGGCGGAACCGGTGCACAAGAACTCGGGAGTCCCGGCCATATCTACAACCCGAATGAAGGCAACTTCACCGATCTGGTGTCGCTCGCCGCCAAGGATTGGGGCACCAATGTCGGCAACATGCTCAAGCCGATCCTGGGTGATTCAGCGCCGGACACCCTTGGGAATCTGGCCCAGCAGCTGCTGACTCCGCTCGGACAGGCGTACAGCGACGCTGATCCGAGCAAGACGTGGACCAACACGCTCGGCGCCTGGCTGCAGAAGCTCTTTCCCGATCTCGAGTGGAATCCCACTGGCACCTCGGGCTCCTCGTCGGCGACCGCGTTGAGCAACGAGCAACAGATCGGGGTCAGTGCGTTCTCGTCCGCGATCACGGGCTTGCAACAGCACGGTCTGCTCGGCGGAATCACCGGTGCGATCTCCGGCGCGGCATCAACAGCGGGCAGCGTTGTCGGCTCAGCGATCGGTACGGCGATTGCGCCGTTCGTGGGGCCGCTCGGTCCGGCGATCGGCTCCGTGCTGGGTTCCTTCATCGGCAGCTCGGTGGGCGAGCTGTTCACCCGCCCCATCGAATGGGCCGGAAACACCGTCAAGGAGCTGGTCGGAACCGGTTTCGGTCTGACCGATCTGGCGGATGGTCCGGGCGGGCACACCGTTCGGGGCGATATCTACAACTTCAACGGCATGGACCCGAAGCGCGCGTCGATCGCGACTGAGCGGGTGCGCCGGCGCCGGGCTGTGGCGCAGCAACGCGGAGGAGGTTTCGGGCGATGACCCATCAACTTTTGGAAACCCACGGCACGAAAGTCGTGGTGTGGGATGTCAACGGGCGCGTCTGGCATCTGTCCGGGGTGAATTCTGGGCGGGAGGGCGTGCGGTTGGCGCAGCAGACCGGGTTCATGTTCGCGCCGGTGCAGCTGCTGGTTTCGGAGGGGGCGCGGCAGGACGGCGCGACCTTCATTCGGTCGGTGCGGTCGAAGAAGGAATGGGATTTCCTGATCGTCATCGACGGTGCCGCGAAAGGCGCTGGGGTGGACCCGATTCGGGATTTCCACGCTGTGCATGATGCGTGGTTCCGGGGGTGGTCGACTGATAAGCCGGTGACTGTCGGGTATTACACGCGGCATCAAGGCTGGCGGTTCCAGAAGGCGCAGTTGGATGGTGCGCCGGAACCTGTCGGGGATATCGATCCGGCGCGAAATGCCATGGCGGCGTACAAGATGTCGGCCACGGCCATGGATCCGCTGGAGCATCACTTCGACGAGAACCAGACGTGGACCAATACGACCGCGGTCGGTGAAGGTGTGCTGCGGGTGCGGAATGCGGCTGATCAGCCGGTGTGGCCGCGGTACACGATGAACGGGCCGGGGCGGTGGTCGATTCTGGATCCGGTCGACGGCAGTCAGTCGCGGATGGTGCAGACGCCGATGCTCAGCGCCACGCAGACGCTGCGGATCGATACGCATCCGCGGCATCGCACGGCGACCGTGTTCAACAGTGATGGCACGTCGAAGCCGGTCAATGTGTGGGCGCAGCTGGCGGGCCGGCGGTGGTTGCAGTCGATGGCGCCGTGGAGTTCGACCGAGATCAGGGTCAGGGTGGAGGGCGGTAGCACCGCCTCCAGCATTGTCGCCACGGTGACGCCGCGATCCTCGAGGCCGTTCTGATGAGCGCGTGGGATCCGCACGAAGAAGTGCGGCGGATGGACGAGCTGTTCCTGGACGATCAGGAGCGGGCGCGCAATCCCGATGTGCTGGTTCGGTATTGGAACAAATTCATGGAAGAGGTGGGGGAGGAGCACAGCTACCTCTCGCTCGAGTTCACCTATCCGCGCAATGCGGCCGGCGGTCTGAAAATGATCTGCCCGCGGGACATGGTGCACTTCGACCACCTGTTCAACAATGAGGACGGCGAAGACGCCACCATCCCGATCACGGTGAATACCAAGGGATTCCGGTGGGACGGATACATCACCAAAGCCTCGATCGTCCGGGATGAGAACGGCGTCGAAACCGTCGACATCGAAGCCATTCACGCGTGGAACCACATCGCCACCATCTGCTGCTGGGCTTCGCCCTTCGCGCCGGTGCTGGCGCAGTTCCCCAGGCATCACATCCTTTTCGGGCCGGTCCGCACCCTGGTGACGACCTACCTGACGATGAATCTGATGCGTTTGCAGGCGCCGGGCTGGGCTCCTGAGGACGGCGAGAACACCCCGAAGTGGAATGCCGGAAGCTCCCTGTTCCCGGTCGCCGTGGTTCCGGTCGATCCACTGCACGACACCAGTCGATGGAGCGCGGCCTCCGCACGATTCGATATGGCGGACAAGCTGTTCCAACCCATGCTGGAGGACTCCGGGGTGATGCTCACCGCGCGGTTCTTCCTCCCGGGTGAGGACGCGCAGCCCGCGCCGGAGTACTTCTTCCTGGAGAAGCCCACCGTCGTCCTGGAGACCGTCGACAAGTCCGGCGTTACCGGTAGTACCGGCACGCTGCTGGACGGAATCCAGTCGTGGTTCGAGGAATTCGCCGATGACGGCACCACGCCGAAGCGGTACCCGAACTTCAACTCCACCACCGAATACGAGGCCGTGTACGGGCAGGAAGGCAAGTTCGGCACCACCCAGAACTTCCCGTGGGTGTGGTACTTCGAAGGCGAATACTCCGGTATCGGCGCATCCGAAATCGCCCTGCACAAGCCGACCGCCACCGACATCATCGTCGGCGGCCGTTCGCCCGGCTGGGTGAACGCCGGCATCGAAGTGGTCATCAAGGGCCTGCTGTCGCTCATCGGCCTGGGCTGGCTCTACCGAGGCCAGCTCAACGACGTGTTCCTCGCCTGGATGGTCTACCGGGACATGGAGCGCGCCCGTCGCGCCGGTCCCTACGCCTTCCGCGAGCTGTACATCACCGGCAGTGACAAGGCGTTCAACCTCGACGGCCTGGTCGCCGCCCGGCAGGGCCTGCACCTGACCCGCGGCTACACCAGCCACAAGGTGACCATCGAGGACAACGCCCCCTACCTGCTCGGCCGCGACTACGGCCTCGGCGATCAGATCGGATTCGCGGTCGGCCCACACGTTTTCACCGACTACGTGACCGAACTGACCTTCACCGACGATCGCCAGACCCCGGCCGTCTGGCAGATCACCGTCGGCGACGGCTCCGACGAAGAGGACTCGGTCGTCAAAGCGTGGCAGCGACTCGGCCGATTCGCCTCTGCCATCAAGGATTTGGCCACCGACGTCGGCGCAGACCTGGATCTGCTTATCTTCTGACTCGCCTATCGAGGAGTGAAAAACTATGGCGGATACCAGTTTTCCCGCCCGCCTCACCGCCCGGCGTGAGCTCGACACGACCGGGGTTCCCATTCTGACCGCGACCGTCGAGCTCGCCGACGAGATCGCCGACCTGGAACTTCCCGCCGGACCGGCAGGCGAACAGGGGCGGCGTGGCCGTCCCCGCACCACTTTCAAGAAGATCGGCGAGATCCCGAATGCGGCCGCCCGGCCGACCGGTTTGGGCGCCGAGGACCGTGGCTCGTGGTGGCATCGGCTCGACGACGACGGCATGGATGTCTGGACCGGGACGGCCTGGCAGCATTCACCGGCCGCGGTGGGCCCGCGCGGGCCGATCGCCACGCCGAACTCGTTCACCGTCGCCCCGGCCGTCCACAAGGACAACCTGACCGAACCGGCGGTCGACCTCGACGGCTCGGGCGCCGCGCAGACCGTGAAAGTGACTGTGCCCGCAGGTCTTCGAGGACCGAAGGGTCCCGCCGGTGCGTCGGGCCGGATCACCGACTCGCCCGATTACGAAGTGACGCGAGGCCCGTCGCACGGCGGTGTCTTCTCGTATGACCGGGCCAACCGGAAGTTCCGGTCCGCGCCCGCACCATTGGGCACCGGGCCGTGGTCCTGGTTCCAGGAAGATTTCAATGGCGAACAGGTCGTCGCGGCGAGCCGGCTCGAGGGCGGTACCTTCACCATTCCCGCGCAGCCTTTCGCCTGGCGGCCACTGGTGTACGGCCACTTCTACGCCTATTCGGAGGTCAGCGGTCAGCAGGCCGCGGAAGTGACTGTGCGCCTAACCAATTCGCAGGGCGCGATTGTCGCCACCACCGCTGCCTCGGCCGGGGCCTGGCTCTATATGCCACTCCTACCGTGCTATCGCGACGGTGCCTCGACCCGAGCGCTGTCGCCGAGCTCGGATTTCGCCGTGGTCCCCGCGGGACAGACGGCGAATCTCGTTGTCGGGGTGGAGCGCACCAATGGTGGCGGCGCGAAGATCGGGCTCCACAATTCCGGCGCCTCGCTGGTCGTATTTGCCGAACCCGTCGAATGAGGTGAGATGTCAACCGTAGGCGAATATTTCGCATCAACACTGATTCGCGGTATCGATGAGGGAATCGGTACTCGCGGTGTCCTGCAGTCCATGCAGGGCACGCCGCGCGACGGGGCGCTGGAGCTGATGACCGGCGTCACCGGTCCCGCCGGCCCCGCCGGAGAGGCGGCTCGGCCCTTCCGCTGGGAGGGCGATATCGCCGACCAGGCCGCGCTGACCGCCCTGGCGGGCAGGCTGACGCTCGCGCACGCGGGCAAGGCGTGGCGGGTCCGCGCCACCGGTGCGCTGGTGTACTGGAACGGAACCGGATTCGATTCCTTCACAGAGGCGTTCGGTGCCGCCGGACCGGACGGGGAAACGTGCACCGTAACCATCGGCACCGTCGAAACCGGCCCGGTGGGCTCGGAACTGCAGGTCACTGTCACCGGTACCGCACCGAACCTGACGTTGAACCTGACCGTTCCGCGCGGCATCAAAGGCCGCAAGGGCGAGCCGGGCGGGCCGGGTCCCATCCGGCAGGCGCCCGACTACGCGGATGGTCCACACCAGGATCGGGCAGTGCCGGTGTGGGATGCCGCAGCCGGGAAGTGGAAGCCGCGCGCCTACCCAGGACTGCGCGGTCCGTGGTCGGTGGTGGAGAACAAGGCGTGGGATGGCGGCACCGCATTCGCGCCGAGCGAATCGAATATCTCCTCTGCCACCAAAATCATTGCACAACTGCGTATTCCTGCTCAGGACGCCGCGTGGCGGCCGATCGTCACCGGTGGCGTGATGATCCGCACCGTCGAGAACTGGAATGAATTCACCACCAGGGTCGACGCCGAGGTTCGCATCGGCTCGGATTCGGGGGCCTACGTCGGTCTCGGCGCGGGATTCCCGAGCGGCGCCTACACTCGCGCCCGGATCCAGCCCTTCTACGGGACTCGCGGGCTGACTCCGGCCTCCACCGTGGGTGTGGTGCCGGCCGGCCAGCCCGTGACGCTGGTCCTCGTCCTGCGCCGCAACGCGGGCAGCGCCAACTATGACTACGCCATGGGGAGCTCGTATCTCCTGTGCCAGGCCCGGCCGGTGGAGGCATCGTGACCATCGAAAACAATGAGAACACAGTCGTTTACGCCGACGACGTCATGATCACCATGCGCGGTGTGGCCGATTCGGTCGGACTTCCGTACACGGTGAACCCTTTCGACATCGTCGACCGCGAGGCGCTGATCGAGCTGCGCGAGGGACCGGCCGGACCCATTGGGGCAGAAGGCGATCCGGCCTGGCCGTGGGTGTGGCAGGGTGACGTCGCCGACGTGACGGCATTGACCGCGCTCAATCTCACCACCGCGGATGCCCGCAAGGCCTGGCGTGTGGTCGCGGCCAATGCGATCTACTACTGGACCGGAATGGAGTTCATCGCTTTCGAAGACGCCTTCAAAGCGAAGGGCCGCCGGGGAGCACCGAATGCTCTGACCGCATCGGCGGTCGCAGCTGCGGCCGGATCGGCTGCCAGTGCCCGGATCACGGGCACAGCGCCCGGACAGCACCTCGAACTGACCATTCCCCGCGGTGAGACCGGGGACACCGGTGACGCGGGTGCGGCCGGCCGCATCCAGGACTCCGCCGACGTACTGATCGACAGCACACAACCGCTCGGCGACGATCACATTCTCGCCTGGAATGCCGCGGCGCAAAAGTTCCGGCCCGTGTCCAACCCGCGACCGCACGGGCCGTGGGTGATCGGGGCCGATCAGTTCCTCTCGGCTCAGGATCTCAAAGAGCCGCTGAAAGTCATTGCGGTGCTGACGATCCCGGCGCAGCCCGCGGCCTGGCGTCCGTGGGTGGAAGGCGTCGCGATCATCTCCTCGGAACCGACCAAGTGTGATGTCGAGGTGCGGATCGGCGGTCCGGACGGTGAAATGGTCGGATACGGATGGGGGCACCGGGTCGCCCGCATGGGCTATGTGACCATCACCCCCACGTTCCGGGATCCCATGCAGCCGGGTTCGGCCCAGGGCATCGTCCCCGCGAATCAGACCATCACCCTCTACGTGGTGGTCCGGCGGACCGAAGGCGACGGCACCTACACCGTTCGCGACAACTACTCCTACCTGCAGGTCCGAGCGCTCCCGATCTGATCGACCGCGCCCGATCGCATTCCATCACCCCGAAAAGGACGTGATCCCGCGATGACATCGCCGAATACGGGCGGATACCCCGTGTCGTTTCCCCCCGACTCCACCGCACCGGACGACTCCGGAACAACGCCGTACTGGGCCACCGAGCGTTCCGGATACCCCGGCGCCGCTCCCGCCCCCGATCCGTCGCCGGCCGAACCCGACCCGAACATCCGGATCATCGTCGAAGGGGCGGTGGTCGCCACCGGCCCCGCCAACGATGCGCAGGCCGTGAGCCTGACCGCGAGCACCAGCTTCGCGGTCACGGCCGGCCAGACGTTCACCGTGCAGCTCCCTCCCGCGCCCGCTGCATCCTGATCTCTACGAAAGGCATTGATCCATGGCTGATCTGCCCCCGCTGAAGTACGGCAAGGTCGTCGGACGCTATCTCGCGAACACCGCCGACGGCCCCGACATCGATGACCTGCCCGAGTTCCCGCCGCTCGCAGGCACTGTCACTTTCACCGCGGACGCCCCGAAAATCCTTGTCGCAGGCGCACAACCGGCACCCGCCACCTACGTGCAGCTGCCCGAGCACTACGTGTGCGAGCTCGACGAGTTCGGCTATCTGACGTGGCGCGGCAAGCGCGGCATCCGGCTCGTAGCGCCTGGCAACGACACCAATCCGAAGGATTGGACCTGGCGGGTGTCCTTCGACCTCAACTTCGACGGTCAGCCGATTCCATTGGAGCCGTTCAGTTTCGCGGTCCCGGAATACATCGCCGGTCCGGACCCGGCCAATCCCGATGCCGGGTCGACCGGCCTGGTCGATCTCACCCTCGTCTCGCCCGTGCCCGCCACTCCCGGCAATGCGGTTGTGCGCGGTGAGCGTGGCGCCGGGCTGCAGATCGACGGCCAGGCCGCCACCTACGCGCAGCTGCCCGCGACCGCGGCCGACGGTGCGCAGTACGTTGTGAAAGCCGATGGCCTGCTTTATGTTTACCGCGCAACGGCCGGTGGATGGACGCCCAATGGTCAGGGCATCGTCATTCGTGGGCCCGCCGGCACCACCGACTGGACCGGCATCACCGGTAAGCCCACAACGTTCGCGCCGACCATCGGCAGCACGGCCACCACCGCCGTCGCGGGCGACGATCCGCGCCTCTCGGACGCGCGTACCCCGACAGCCCATACACACACGGCCGCAGGGATTTCCGATTCGACCGCGACCGGCCGCGCGCTGCTGACCGCATCCGATGCCGCCGCCGCGCGCACCACCCTCGCCGCCGTCGCCACCTCTGACGCGCGCCTGACCGACGCTCGTACACCGACGGCCGCAGGGCAGGTCTACGACATCGCGTTCAAGTCGCACACCGGAAATCGGGCGACCGGTCCCGGAAATGTGATGCCCGAGGGCCTGCGCATCGAGCGCAACCTCACCATCAGTTCGATCACCTACCGCGGCGAGACCGCGGGGACCGGCAACCTCGTTGTCGAGCTGCGGCGAAACGGCACGGCGATCGCGGGCACCGCCGCCACCATCGCCGCCGCCAACCACGCCCTCGATACGACGGTAACCGCCGGTGGCCCTTGGTCTTTCGCGGCGGGCGAACGAATCACCGTCCATGTCACCACTGCGGACAATCCGGCGGGCAAGGGACTCCAGGCGAGCCTGAAGGGCGTGACTGCCTGATGTCCCTTCTGTTCATCGGCGGCGGAGAATCTCTCGGACCTTCGGTGATGAAGAAGGACAACACCGCCTGGGCGGGCATGGACACCTCCTGGAAGACCATCACCGGATGGATCGCCGACCCGCAGTACCCGGGGTCGGCGGTGTCCGGGGACGGGCTGGTCGTCCAGAACGGCAAGGTCGGTGCCACCGTGGAGGCGTCGGTGCCGTTCACCGGGCACGCGACCCTCGATTCCGATGTCACGCTGCGGCTGATGGTCAACAACACCACCGTGGCCGTCACCGGAGTCGCGAAGACCTGCCCCGAGGTGGTCACGACAACGGTGACTGCATCCGGCACGTACACGGTGGCAACCGGCGATGTCCTCACCCTGCAGGTGCAGGGTGAGTGGTCGTTCGCCTCCCAGAACCCGACCATCGCCGCCGGTGCCGCCGCCTATGTCCGCATCACCTGATCATTCGTCGCCCACCACCGAAAGGAACGCCTGATGCCGCACCTGTTCATCAGCGGCCAGTACTTCCTGGCCTCGGGAATGACCAAGAACGGCACCCGAAAAATGACCGCCGCCATGACCGAGGTCCCCGACTGGACCGCCGACACCGCCGGATATCCCGGTTCGGTGCTCGTCGGTAATGCCCTCAAGGTTCAGGGCGCGAAAGCCGGTGCCTCACTGGTCGCGAACGTGACCTTCGCCGGCGGCTCCAGCAACCCGTCCCAGCAGGCCCAACTGATGGTCAACGGGGTGCAGGTCGCGACGTCGGGGCCGGTGAGCGGCACCTCGGGTGTCCTGATCATCTCCGGCACAGCGGATCTCAAGGACGGCGACCTCATCACCGTCCAGGCCCAGTGCACCGCCTCGTTCTCCGGCTGGGAATCGACCATCCAGGCCGGAACCGGCACCTTCGTCCGAATCAGCTGAACCGCAGGAGGTTTCACCATGTCATGGACAGGTGACCCCATCTGGCTCGCGGACATCCTGCGCGAAGCGGGCCTGCGAGTCATCGAACACGAGGGCTGGCGCGCCCGCGGCCACGGCGACTTCGCCGACATCCGCGGCGTGCTCTGCCACCACACCGCGGGCGGCGGCGAAAACGACTGGCGAATAGTCCAGTACGGACGCCCAGACCTCGAAGGCCCACTGGCCCAGCTGGTCCTGGAACGAGACGGCACCTACCGTGTCATCGCCGCCGGCGTCTGCTGGCACGCCGGCCGCGGCTCCTGGCCCGGCTGGCCTGCCAACAACGCCAACTACCACACCATCGGCATCGAGGCCGTCTCCCGAGGAGACGGAACCGACTGGACCCCAGCACAACTCGACGCCTACAAACGCGGCTGCGCGGCCATCCTGCGCCGCCTCGACCGCACCGCCGCCGACTGCGTCGCCCACCGCGAATACAGCACCGAAGGCAAGATCGACCCCGCCGGCATCGACATGGCCGCCTTCCGCCGCGATGTCCAGGCCCTCATCGACGAAGAGGACGCACCCATGAGCGCAGCAGAAGTCAAACAAATCCAAGATTTCATCGCCGGTTTCTGCGGCCCGATCGGCAGTGACGTGAAGGACATCCGCGAACAGCTCTGCGGCCAATCCCAGCGCGACACAGGCGAATACGCCGGCTGGCCGCAACTGGACAACCTCACCGTGGTCGACGCCCTGGCCGACATCCGCACCCGCCTCGCCCGCCTGGAGCGATAGGGGTCCACCATGGCCACCACGAGATCACAGCCGGTTCCCGCCTGGAGCCCCGGAAAACCCGCTGCATCCTCCAACGCCTCGGTCCGTGCTGGCAAGGGCGGCAACACCTACACCTTCAACAACGTAGGTGACAGGACCACTGCCATGCGTATCGCCCGCATCAACAAAGGGATTCGCATGAAGGAAAGCGCCAGAGCACTTTCCAAGAAGTCGTAATACGCAACGTCACCCGCTGACCTCAGTCGTCGGCACCCGTTCCAGATCCCCATCCCGCACCGGGATGGGGATTTTTTATGCCCGGATTCGAAAGGCGGACGAGGTCCAATGCCGAGTTCTCCGACCGAGAAACTTGCCGCACCCGCCTGGGTTTCTAGGCAGGGCGGATGGCTGTCCAGTCTGAAACCAGATGGCGTAGAAGGCAATTCCGCAGCAGGCGGTCAAATCATCAATCACGACGGACAGACCGCAGCGTCTGTGGTGCAGACGTACGCGCGAGTCCGCAACGTCCAATCCCTGAGGGCCGGCGTCTCCGAAATCTCGCGCCAGGCATCTCCTGTCAGCGGTCCGTCCATGTACTACGACGGCATCCCGGCCGCCCCGAGCGAGCCAGTACCCGCACAGGATCCATTGCCTGCACCCCCGACTCAACCATCGACGCACCAGCAACCACAGGTTGCCAAGCCGATCGACGGACCGTTGCCATCGCAGCCGAATCCGGCTCCGGCTCCGGCTCAACCGAATATGCCGGAAGTGCAGCCGGTCGACCAGAAACCGAAGCAGGACGGTCCAATTCCCGCTTCGCCAGGTCAGCAGGCGCAGCCGGTGGTTCCGGCGCCAGCCCCGGTGGCGGTTCCCGCCGAAGGTCAGCCCTGGCAGAGCGCCCCGAACACGACGAGCGAGGTCGTTGTCGGCAGTGGCGGGCAAACGATCGACAGCACGGTGCAGACCGAGAACGGGCCGGTCGAGGTTCGCGCCAGGGCCGAGGCGGACGGCACGTACGTCTGGACTGCCTTCCCTGATGGTTCGCATTCATTCACGTTCATTCCCGCGGGCGGCACCAACCAGACCACCTACACGGTGCCGCCCGGTGGCGATCCGGCGACCGGCGCTACCTCGGTAACGATCGGAGACGGCAAAGGCAACTGGGTCACCGACGGCGTGAGTCCGGATGGGACACCGGTACGCACAGTCGTAGAGAAGCAACCTGACGGCGTCACCTATCACGAGACCACGATCACGCCGGGTGGCTCTGCTACCAAGGCATACCGCCCGGGAAACCCGGAATTCAGTACGCCATGGGTGGTCCGCGAGCTGGACAGCAACGGTTACGGGTACGAGCTCGACGATCGCGGTCGCTGGGAAATTTCACCCGGCGCCGATGGAAAGAGCCTCTACACGATGCTCGATTCGTCCGGAAATACGATCGCGACCGAAGAGTTCGCGCGGAATGGCGACCTGCTCTCCTTCTCTTCTGCCAATCCCGACCAGAGAATTGTCGGCATGTCTTTGGCGGATGCCCGCTCGAAGGCCAGAGACGACTTCAACAAGTATTTCACATCCAAGTATACGACAATGAGCCCCGACAAATTGAAGGATGATCCGGGGCTTTTTGCGAGAGCGCAGTTGATCAAGGTTCTGGATTCTCTGAATGCCGATCCGAATGCTCTGGTCACCATAGTCCATGACGGAAAGAACAACCTCGTCATGGCATCGTTCGCGGGTCCGAATCAGGTCGAACGCGTATCCATACCGCTGGAGAAACTGGGTCAGACGCTCGTTTTCGACCGGCACCCTGATGGGCAGATCACAGACCTCGACGGCAACAAGATGGTTTTCGTCGACGGTGTCATTCTCCGGTTCACAAAATCTGGAGAGTTTATTCTGCCGCCGGACGTCGGTACGGGTATAGCGCATACAAGCAATCGAGATTATGCAGATGGTTCTGTGCGGGACAGGAAAGTCCAGTGGGCAGATTCCACCCTGTACGACTATAAGGAAATACCGGTTCCTGCGGGTGCGCCGAACAACTACAAATACTACAAGGTGGCGGGTGACCGCGGTCTTCTCGTCGGCGACGCAAACCATATGTGGTGGGCAACCCGACCCGGCGAAATGCTGACCATCGGCGACCACTTGTGGCGCACGGCTCTCGATGTCGCGTTGATAGTGGGCCCGAGTATCGCCGGCCGGGCAATCAGCGGTGCCATCGGGGCACTCAGGGCAGCTCCCAGGATCCGAGTCGGCGACTTCTTCCAATCCGCGGCAACTCCACCAGTCGGATCTCTCCCGACGCGAATGGTGCCCGGTTCCGCCGCACCGGCCGTAGCGTTGCCGGCGGCGCCGAAGCCCGCGGTACCAGCAACGTCGAAAGGTATTGCGGGACAGCCGCGTTCGATCGCTTTCTGGCCGCATGCGCGTGAGGCAACCACCGTGCCCCCCGCCATCATGCGCGGATTGAAAAGTGGCCCAGCCGTTTCCGCTGCGAGCTCGCACACGATGTTCCCTCGTCTCGGACAGGTCGGCGCACCGGCACCGCACATGCCCACCCAGGTTCCGGCTGCGGCCCGCACCAACAGCTTGGTGCGTACAGACGCGAGTATCGCCGCGCAGGTTAGGAAGGTCATCTTCGAGGCTGAGGTGACCACGATGATCGCAGCCGCCGACCGTCAAGCGGTGACGGCGGTCAGCCGTTCCGGAGGGCAGGTTGTCAGGGCGAGCACTCCAAATGGTGCCGGCGGAGCGGGTATGCCGCGCGGTTCGGCCGGTTCTCCGGCGAATGTTGGAGGTGCGGGAAACCCGCGTGGTTCGGGCGGTTCCGGCACCTCCGGTCCCCCAGGTAAAGGGCCGGGCGGTCATGGGAGCGGTCGTTTTGACCCGGAGGACCCCGGTGGGATCGCGGAGGCCCTCATTCTGGGCGAGCGTCCCGCGTCAAGTGTGCCGCCGGGATTGCGAACTGAGGTCGCCGATCAACTGGCTCAGCGCTCGGGGGTACCTGGTGAGGCATTGGAGCATGTTCTATTCGGTGAGGTAAAAGGCGCTATGCCACAAGGCTGGCATCTGCTGGACGAGGCCATGCCCGACCGTGCGATCATGCCTCGCACACTCCGAACCCGCCCAGATGGCGCAGTCAATGCGAAGGTGACCATGCGCGATGGAACTGGCCAATGGCTGGAAAAGGCGGGTATCACCCATACCTTCTTCCCTCGGGGCTGGACGGTGCAGGATGTAGTTGAGGCCGGTCGCCTTCTTTTGGAGGCGACGCCGAAGCGTGGCAAGGTCAAGGTTGTTTACAAAGGTGTAAGAGTTGTTGGTCTGCTTGCAAGAGGCAAGCTGTCGACCTTCTTTCCTGGAGGATGAATCATATGTCGGATGAGTTGCGTGGATGGATATTTCATTTCGACGAGGACGGATTTGTCATTGCCGAGAATGAAGGTTATTCGCAGGAGATTCTCTTCGCTCTATCGGATTTCTTCGATGATATGCACGACCTGGATACGGTGCAGATCATGATGGGTGATTGGAAGGGGATCAAAGCTGCATACCCGGAAAATCCGGTGGGGTTGGCGTTCAACGCAACCCACGTCTATCTCAGCGATGTCGACACGGTTACAGTGGCGTCGCTGTATGAGCAGTTCGATGCGGTCACTCTGCCTGAGATTGAATTCATGCAGGCGCTAACGGACTTTCGCGATTTCCTCCAGACGTAGGAAGCTGGTCGAATCTTCGTGTTGAATGACAGGGTCGAGTACAGTTGGATAGATAAATAGATGGCAGTCTCGCCGATGAGATTCCGTGGCGGCTGACCGAGTTTCGGTTGATGGAAGACGGCGGGTTGGGTTCGAGGCGTTCGATGCTGCGGGTGCCGGGGCGATCCGCCTCTTCGTGATCGCAGGGCGGCTGTGGTTATTCATCGTGAGTTTTCGTTGTGTTGCCTTCGCGATGCCGGGTGTTCGGCATTCCTCTTCTGACGTTCATTGGCGCGGTGTGAAGTTTGTGTGACACCAGAACTTGTGGGTTGCGGTGTGTCTGGGTCGGGCGACAATTGCAGCGGAAGATGGAGCATGGATAGTCGGGGGTACGTTCTATGGCGGATCGATCTGGGCCGCTGTTGTCGGTTGTGATTCCGGTTCTCAACGAGGCCGGGGTGATCGAGGAAACGCTGCGGCGGCTGGTGGCGCAGGACGGCGTTGACGAGATCATCGTGGTGGACAACGGGTCCGAGGATGGGACTGCGGAGGTGGTGCGGCACATTGCTGAGGCTTATCCGCAGGTGGAGTTGATTCATCAGCCGCAGCGGGGGATACCGTCGGCTCGGAATGCTGGGTTCGACAAGGCTCGGGGGGAGATCATCGCTCGGACCGATGCGGACACGATTGTGGCCGCGGACTGGGCGGTGACGATCCGGGACTTCCTTGCGGAGAATCCGGAGACGGCTGCGGTGACCGGGCTGTGTACGTATCACGATTCGCCGATCGGGTTCTTCCTGAAGTCGGGGCAGTGGTTGATGATTCGGGCCGGACAGATGGGTGGCCGGGTCGGGAACATGTATGGGCCGAATATGGCGATTCGGCGGGAAGCCTGGGAGCAGGTTCGGGAGGACACGCAGGTTCGGGCCGATGTCGCAGAGGATTTGGATCTCGCAATCTGCTTGTTGAAGAAGGGGTTGCGGATCGATCAGCTGGTGAACATGCGGGCGCAGACCTCGGCTCGGCGGCGGCGGACCAGTCCACGGAAGCAGTGGGAGTTTCAGATGGTGGGGCTACGCACGCTCCGCGATCACGGGGCTCAGCCGCGGGCTGTGGACAAGTTCATCGTCTCGTGCGCTTGGGCCACGCACACCCTGCAGTGGCCGCTCTATCGGTTCTGGGACTTCAATCGGCGGCGGTTCTCGTTCCGGCCTGGGGTGGAACGGATTTCGGCTATCGGGCGGTGAGCTGACGGAGCAATGAGAAGGGCCCCGGATCCTGGTGGATCCGGGGCCCTTCTTTTGGTTGTTCGGCTGTTACCGCCGGAGCTGGTTAGCTCTTGCGGCCGGGGGCCTTGGCGCCGCCCTTGAAGCCGAGGCCGCCGGGCTTGGCGGTCGGGGGCTTGGCGGTGGTGCCGTTGCTGTCGGAGCCGTTGCCTTCCGCGGACGGAGCCGGGGCCGGGTCGGCCGGAGCCTCGGCGGCGGGGGCCGGATCAGCCTGGGGCGCAGGGGCTTCGGCTGCCGGGGCAGCCGGGGCTGCGGGGGCAGCGTTGCCCGGAGCCTTCGGGCCGGGGCGCTTCAGGCCGGACTTCATGGCCAGGCCCTTCGGGGCGATGGACGGCTTCGCTTCGCTCGCCTCGGCGGGGGTCGAGGTTGCGGGAGCCGAAGCGGCTTCTGCCGGAGCCGATTCCGCCGGAGCGGGGGCGGCCGGAGCAGCCTCGGCGGCGGGCTTGGCGCCCGGGGCCTTGGCGGCGCCCTTCATGGCGAGACCCTTGCCGCCGGGGGCCTTGAGGCCGCCCTTCATGGCGAGACCGCCCGGCTTCGCGGCCGGAGTGGCGGGCTCGGTGGCCGGGGCTTCGGCGGAAGCTGCTGCCGGAGCGGCGCTTTCGGCCGGAGCGGCGTCGGCGGCCGGCTTCGCGCCCGGAGCCTTGGCCGCGCCCTTCATGGCGAGACCCTTGCCGCCCGGCGCCTTCAGGCCACCCTTCATACCGAGCCCACCGGGCTTGGCGGTCGGAGCGGCGGCCGGTGCCTCCGCGGAAGCCTCTGCAGGAGCAGCGGTTTCGGCCGGAGCCGCGGCCTTCGCGCCCGGAGCCTTCAGGCCGCCCTTCATGGCCAAGCCCTTGCCGCCGCCGGGCGGCTTGAGGCCACCCTTCATGCCCAGGCCGCCGCCGGCCGGTGCGGCCTTCGGCTCGGCCGGGGCCTCGGCCACGGCAGCCTCGGCCTTGACCGGCTCCGGTTCGGAAACCGGTTCCGGCTCAACGACCTTCGGCTGCTGGACGACCTTCAGGTTCTCCGACAGCTGGGACGGCTCGATGCGATCGATGGACTGCAGCATGAGCTGGGCGACATCGACGACCTCGACGCCCTGGCCGACCTCGCCGCCGTCCTTGCGGGCGGTGACTCCGTCGGTGAGCATGACGCGGCAGAAGGGGCAACCCGTCGCGATCATGGACGGCTCGTTGCCGCCCTTCAACGTGTCCAGGGCCTCGTCGACGCGGTCGACATTGATGCGCTTGCCGAGCTGCTCTTCCATCCACATGCGGGCGCCACCGGCGCCACAGCACATGGAACGTTCACCGTGGCGGGGCATTTCGACCAGGGTCGAGCCCGATGCCGCCATCAGCTCACGAGGCGCGTTGTAGATCTTGTTGTGGCGACCCAGGTAGCACGGGTCGTGGTAGGTCACGTTCTGTGCGACCGGGGAGACCGGGATCAGCGACTTTGCCCGCACCAGGCGGTTCAGCAGCTGGGTGTGGTGGACGACCTCGTAGGTGCCGCCGACCTGCGGGTACTCGTTGTTCAACGCGTTGAAGCAGTGGGCGCAGGTGACGACGATCTTCTTCTTCGACTGTTCGACGCCCTCGAAGACCGAGTTCAGCAGTTCGATGTTCTGCATGGCCAGCTGCTGGAACAGGAACTCGTTGCCCGCGCGGCGAGCCGAGTCACCGGTGCAGGTCTCTTCCTGGCCGAGAACCATGAACTTCACACCGGCGGTGGCCAACAGCTCGGCGACGGCCTTGGTGGTCTTCTTGGCGCGGTCCTCGTAGGCGCCGGCGCAGCCGACCCAGAAGAGGTATTCATAGCCGTCGAAGGAGTCGGCGTCCTGGCCGAAGACCGGAATGTCGAAGTCCAGCTCGGAGATCCAGTTCAGGCGGTCCTTGGCGTTCTGGCCCCAGGGGTTGCCCTTGTTCTCCAGGTTCTTGAACAGGCCCGCGAGCTCGGAGGGGAACTCCGACTCGATGAGCACCTGGTAGCGGCGCATGTCGATGATGTGGTCGACGTGCTCGATGTCCACGGGGCACTGCTCGACACACGCGCCACAGGTGGTGCAGGACCACAGCACCTCGGGGTCGATGATGCCGTTGACATCCTCGCCGCCGACCAGCGGGCGCTCGGCCTCGGCGCGGGCGGCCTCCGAAATCTGGTTCAGCGCACGCTCGTTCGGCTTGCCCTCGGCGTCCACCAGACCGATCTCGTCGCCGCCCATGTCCTTGCGGCCACCGGCCAGCAGGTACGGGGCCTTGGCGTAGCCGTGGTCACGCAGCGACATGATCAGCAGCTTCGGCGACAGCGGCTTGCCGGTGTTCCACGCGGGGCACTGGGACTGGCAGCGACCGCACTCGGTGCAGGTGGTGACGTCGAGGATGTCCTTCCAGGAGAAGTCCTCGAACTTGCCGACGCCGAAGGTGTCGTTGTCGGGGTCGGCCGTCTCCATGTCGATCGGCTTGCCCTTGGACATCATCGGCTTCAGCGCGCCCAGGGCGACGTCGCCGTCGGCCTCACGCTTGAAGTAGATATTGGGGAAGGCGGCGAAGCGGTGCCAGGCCACACCCCACGTCAGATTGCGGCCGACCAGCAGCAGGAAGAGGCTGCCGGACATGAGCTTGAAGAACGCGAAGATGGAGATGAGCGTCGGGCTCACCGGCAGCAGCTTGGCGACCTGCATGGTGAAGAAGTCGCTGCTCGCGTTGGAGTGGTGGTAGGTGGCGATCTTGCCGGCCTTGACCAGGATCATGCCCAGGCCCTCGACGAGGACGATGGACTCGATCGTGTAGGCGGGACCGAACTTCGAGCCGCTGAAACGCGAAAGGCGTTCGGGCACACGGGGATGGTTCAGCTGGCGAATGATGATCAGCGTGACGATGCCGACCACGGTGCCGATGCCGAGGATCTCGTCCATCAGGTGGTAGATCCACCAGTTGCCGATGATCGGCCAGTGGAACTCCGGGTTGAAGGTCTGGCCGTACGCCTCGAAGAACAGGATCATGCCGGCGAGGAAGCCGATCATGACCAGCCAGTGCGCCCAGCCGACGGTGCGGAACTTGTTCATGCGCGTGTGCGCGAGGAACTCGATCACCATCGTCTTGAAGCGCGGGAAGAAGGGCCGCCACCGATCCGGCGCGGACTGGCCGACCATGACGGAACGAGCAATCTTGCTCGCACCTCCGATGAACGACGCCCAACACAAAAGACTGAGCGTCGCTCCAATCGCGCCCAGCGTCACTGTCAGGGCATTCATGTCGCCGACCTTTCTCCGGTTCAACGAACCTTCTCGCGGGCAGCCTGGTCTGCCCTGATTGGCTCGTATCCTAACGGACAGTAAGTTACCCGTCGGTAACTTAGCTGTCCAGAGCTTTCCCGCACTGTAAATCCCGGCAAATCAGAACCCCAACAAAGGGCAGGCTTACTTGTACTTCGGGTCCGACATTCCGGATGAAAGCAATCTCGCTTCTGAAGTTCGCTTGGACTAAGCTCACGCTGTCCGAATAGCTGTGTGCACCTTCACATTGCTCGGGGAGGAACCGTTCGCGCGTGGTCGGCCTGAGGGAAGCCTGGGCCTCGCGAGGCGGAGGTGCCACAGCGGATACCTGATGATGGATTGGAAAACCGAATGAAGTTTCGCAGCACCACTGCGGCGGCTGCCCTGGTCATCGGCGCAATGACCATCGGGACGACGGTCGCGCACGCTGAACCTGCTGCTCCCGCCGAGGATGCGGGGATCAACTACTCCACCAAGCTCGTCGACAAGACGATCGTCTCCACGCTCAAGAACGGCACCTTCGAGGTCGTCGAGCAGAAGGCGGAGGTCACCGAGGACGGCGTTGCTCCGGAGAAGCTGCCGTCGCTGGTGAACGTGAAGGACATCTCGGGTGCCACCGTGATCTCCTTCCCGCTCGAGTACTCCATCGCCGGCGTCGAGATCCCGGTGAAGTCCGAGCTCAAGAACGACGGCAAGGTGCTCGAGATCACCCCGGTCGCTCCGGCTGAATACAAGCCGGTCGCCGACCAGACCTTCGGTGTGAACCTGCAGACCAACGACCCGGTCGTCAACGCGCAGGTGAAGGACATCGCTTCGCCGTCCGAGAACCAGGCCGCCATGTCCAACTTCGGCAGCCAGTTCAGCCTCGCCACCGCCATCGGCGCCTTCGTCGGCACCGCCATCGGTGCGATCGTCGGTTGCGCGCTGGGCCTGATCGGCGTCATCGTCGGTTGCATCGTCGGTCTGCCGACCGGCGCCACCATCGGCGGCATCCTCGGCACCATCGCGGTGGGTGGCCCGACCCTGCTGGCCGCCGGCATCGAGCTGATGCAGACGCTGCAGGCCGATCCCGGCACCTCCAAGTGGGCCAACGGCGGCAAGTAAGCCACCAGCTGTACCAACCTCATCGGCCCGCCCTGCTCGTCGGGGGCGGGCCGATGTCGTTTTTCAGGCGGGCAGATCCAGCACGCCCTCGAACGACACCGTGCCCTTGCGGCGGCCGAAGCGGGACCAGGTGCGTTCGGTCATCCGGAAGCTGCCGTCCTCACGGACCAGTAGGACTGTGCTGCAACGAGTTCCGTGTAAGGGGTGCGAGACGAATCGGGACGAGGCCGTGCGCTCGTGAAGCTTGCCGAGGCCGGTGTCGGGAAGTTCGGCGAAGCCGGCGCGGGTGCGGTCGGACAGCACTTTCAGGTAGCCCGCCACATTCGCGGGGTCGGAGGCGACCACCGCGCGCAGCCCGCGCACGCCCTCGCGGACTTTTGGCCAGGCGGGAGTCGCAGTGCCCGTGTGTATTTCGTCACCCTCGGGGGCCAGTGACCCCACCAGCGCCCCGTTCGAGATGCCGTGGAAGCCCGGCGCCAGTTCGCGCGGCGCGAGTTCGCTGCGATTGCTGTGCCACCACAGCGTCTCCAGATCCGAGGCCAGCACGTTGTAGCCGTTGTAGTCGTCCGGCTCGGCGGCGGCGTCGCGGACGAACTTCTCCGGGCTCATGTCGCCGTGCAGGAAGTCCATGAGTAGCGCCCCGCGCGAACGGGCGTCGGTGCGGTTCTCGTTCTTGCCGCGCACATTCGTCACCGTCGCGAAGCGCTGCGCGTCCTGCGCCAATCCCAGCCAGGTGCCCGGAACGCCGCTGCCCGCGCCCAGATCCCGGCCCGCCAGCAGGCCCGGCGCTTCGGGCCATTCCCGCAGCGATTCCGTTGGGCGCGTGAAGAACTCGTCCCGGTTCGCGGCGATGATCAACCGATACTCCGGGTGTGCCTGCCACCCGGCCAACACCAAACACATACTCCCAGGATGCCGGACACGGCGGCGCCCGGCATACGCCTTGCGCCAACCACTTCGGGTCCGTTTGCCGCCTCAGCGCTGCCTCAGCGGATTACACCCCTTGTGGCAGGGATGAGGTTGCCCTGCATACCAAAAGGCCGGTAGCTGTTGAGCTACCGGCCTTTTCGAAGGCTCCGTACTACCTGCCGGGGATCACTTGCCGAACAGGCGCAGACCCGGGTTGTCGGAGAGCACCACGCTCACCGGCTGGGCGAACAGCTGCGGCTGGTTGCCGGTCAGCAGGCCGATCAGGTTGGGGATCTCGCAGATCGGGTAGTCGGCGACCGACGAGGCGCTGGAGATGCCCAGGGCCAGGGTGCCGGTCACGATCGGGCCGCCGCTGTCGCCGGGCAGGGCGCAGATATTGGCGGAGAAGGACTGGGTGAGCAGCCGGTCACCGACCTGGACGGTCTGGTCCACCGCGTTCACGGTGCCGCAGGAGAAACCGGTCCGCGAACCGGACTTGCAGACGGGAGCGCCGACGACCGGAATCGCCACGCCCGTGATGCCGATCGGCGCGGCGTTCGGCACGCGCACCAGGTTGTTCTCGAAACGATCACCGGTGGTGTCGAAGACGCGCACGATCGAGTAGTCCTGGTTGCCCAGCACCGACTTCTCGAAGCGGCCCAGCTGCTGACCGACCTTGTCGTTCACCAGCTCGAACACGCCGGGGGAGTTCTCGCCGCCATTGGTGGCCGCGATGTTCGGGTTGCAGTGGCCCGCGGTGATGTTCACGACGTAGTTGTCGTGATCGAGGCCGTTGAAGCCCATCGAGCAGCGCAGCGACATGCGGCCGGCCACCGAGGCGTAGGCGTCGCCCGCGGCGATCGCGCCGGTGCCGGTGGAGGCGATGGCGTCGGCCTTGGGGATGTCGACGGTTTCACCGGCGACCGGCGGGGCCGCCATCACGATGACGCGTGCCGAGTTCGCGAAACCGGGTAGCTGGAGGCCGATCTGGTCCGCCCGCACCGCGAGGGTGTTGTTGACGGTGTCGATGGCCACGCCGCGAATCTGGCCGGACACCTCGGCGGGCTGGCCCTCCATCCACTTCAGGAAGGCGTTCTTCTCACTGCGCAGGGTGGATTCGCTCTTGGCGACATCCTTGACCGTGTAGCCCGCGTCCTGCACGGCCTTGCGGGCCGCGTCGATGCCGGGGCCGTCGGCCAGGGCGACGATGGCCTTGCCGGCCTCGTCGAGCCAGGCGCCGGCGAACAGATCCGGGTACTGGCGCTGCGCGGTGGTGGAGAAGGCCGCCACCTGCTGGGCCAGCTCGGAGCGCTGCAGGTAGTCGGCGGGGGAGATCTTGAGATCGCGCGTGATGGCGGCGATCAGTTCGGCGGGCAGGTTCGGCGCCGCGGGCTCCGCGTGCGCACTCGCCGCCATAGGACCTGCGACCAGCAGCGCGGCCGCTGCGATCGCTGCTCTACGAACAAGGGACCGCGGACCGGCCGCGGTCGGCGAGGTATTGCGCATACGTGGCAGGAGCATGCCCAGGACTATATGGTGTCGAGCCCGTTATGCCTACTTATTGCAGGGTGACGATTGGGTATTCCCTGCGCAAACAATCGGCGTGTCGGGTTCAAGATCGAAACGTGTCGCGCCGAGTTTCCGGAGGCGCCCTGCCGACGCCTTCTCCCGAGTCCGCTCAGCCGGCGTTCGGCCGGGTCCGGACCTGGATCCCACTGCCCAGTCCGCCGCCGGAGTTGGCGTCGATATCGGACAGGATCGCGGTGATCGGAATTCCGAGGGTCGCGGTGCCACCGTACTGCGCCAGCGCGGCATTGGCCTCGTTGCAATTCGGCGCGTCGGCCGCATTCGAACCACTCGTGATACCCAGCGCGAGCGTGCCCGAGACGATCGCGCCACCGGAATCGCCGCCCAGCGTGCAGGCGCTGCTGGCGAAACCGCGCACCGTCTTGGACTGGCCCTCGGTGGTGTACAGCTGCGTCTCCACCCGATCCGCCACCACGAAACCGCAAGTGAACGTGGACGATTGGCCCGACTTGCACACCGGCGCGCCCGTCACCGGATTCGCGATACCGGTGATGGTGAGCGTGGTTCCGTTGGCGCCGCGCACATTCGGCTGATCCATGCCATTGCGCACCGCGGCGTCATTGAGCTTGATGACCGCATAGTCGAGGGCGGCCGCACCGCCCAGCCGTGAGGTCACGAACGTGCCGACCTGCGGGCTGGCGGCCAGCGCGCGCACGTTCGGCAGGTAGACCTCGGCTTGGTCGTTGGACTTGCCGAGATTCGGATTGCAGTGCCCGGCACTGATATTCAGGGGATTGCCCGCACTGTCGGTGGCATTGAAACCGAACGAGCACACATCGACGCTCTGCAGCGCGGAGTCATCGAGCGTGGTCGGGGCGCTGATGTAGGTGTCGCCGCCCATGGGCCGGCGCTCCACCGGGCCGCCGCTGTTCGGCGACAGCATCACCTTGATATTGGCGAGCAGCGTGGGCAGGTTCAGCAGATGGCCGGCCGGAGTGTTGGCCACACTCAGCACCAGCTGACTGTTGAGGAAGTCGATGGCCACCGAATTGATCGCACTCGACAGATCGAAGGGCAGTTCGGCGATCCACGAATTCAGCTGGGTGAGTGAAATTTCCAGATTCTCGGCGCTGATCGGAGCCAGGCGCGTTTGGTAACCGTCCTCCGCGGCAATGCGCGCCGCGTCCAGGGACGTCACCGCCATGACCGGTTTGCCGTCGGTGCCGAGCCAGGCGCCCGCGAATTCGTCGGGGCGTTCGGTGCGGAATTCGCTGGCGTATTCCCGCAATTGCTGGGCCTTCGCGGCGCGGTCCAGGTACTCGGCGGGAGTCATCTTCAGATCGCGCGCGATGGCCTGGACCAGTTCGGCCGGCAGATTCTCCGCGGCCAGCTGGATCGGGTCGGCGGACGCGGA
This sequence comes from Nocardia huaxiensis, assembly GCF_013744875.1. Taxonomy (NCBI): domain Bacteria; kingdom Bacillati; phylum Actinomycetota; class Actinomycetes; order Mycobacteriales; family Nocardiaceae; genus Nocardia; species Nocardia huaxiensis. The sequence continues at coordinate 8,302,412 of NZ_CP059399.1, read as the reverse complement.
AACCGTTGGTAGCAGGGGACTCACGAAGACGGCCGAAGCGAAAGCGACGGTGGCTGCCTTGACCGCGGCGCGGCGCGCCATGAACTTGCGCATGGAGTCCCTTCGTAGTGCACCAGCAGACCGACGATCCGGTTACTTTGCGGAACATCGGTCAGCGCATCACTTTAGGGCAAGAACCCCCGAAGGTCTCTACGAAATCAGCGCGGAGTACGGCCCCACGGGTCCTGCAGGACCGGCGGGCCCGGAATCTCGAAGGTGGGGATCTGCGGATACCGGTTGGTGGTCGTCGGCGCCTGATAGGTCGTCGTCGGCGTACTCGGCCGGGTGGTCGGCGGCGGGGTCTCCACGGTGGTCGGGGGCGGCGGTTCGACCGTGGTGGTGATGACCGGAGCCTCGGTAATCGGCTCCTGCTCGAGCGGCGACGCGACCGGCGGGGCCACCGGAGTGGGCGGCGGGGCGCTCTCGGTCAGCGACGGCTGGGAGCGGACCTCGCCGCGCGGAGGCGGGGTGTCGTCCTCCTGCCGCAACACGGTCGCGACTCCGAGGCCACCGAGGAGCAAACCGATCAGGGCGGCCGCCGCGGCGATCAGGTACGGGCCCCTATTGGCGCGCGACGGCGATCTTCTGGGCTCGATCGCGACCGGTTCGGCGATCGCGGGCTCGGCGGTGGTGGCGGCCGGGAAGGCCGCCGAATACGCCTGCGCCAGCGGTGCGACCGAGGACAGGGCGGGCAGCACATCGGTGACGTCGGCGGCGTTCTCCGTCGAGGCCGTCGGGTCGGGCGGGGTGAGGCCGGCGGGCGTGGCCAGCACCGCCGCCAGGGCCGCGCGGGCGGCGTTGTAGGCGTAGGACTTTCCGGTGTCGGCGTCGGGCTGCGGGAGATCCCGTTCGCTCACCAGGACGACGGACTTCAGGCCCAGATAATCCAGGGCCTCGCGTAGCGCGCGAACATTGGCCTCGGGCCAGGTGGCCGGATGCGCGGCATAGAACTCGGCCGGGCCGTTCAGCAGCTCGGCGGCCAGGTTGATCAGGCAGAACGCGGCCGTGGCCATCAGGTCCTCGGCGCGATACGCCTCACCGTCGTCCACCGGCATGCCGGCCGGATCGCCCACCGCGGAGACGAAACCGCCGATCGAGTGCGAATGGCCTTCCGGTGGTTCGCCGCCCAGTTCGGCGTCGCCGTCCTCGGACATGTGCAGGATCGACTCGCGCACGATGTAGTGCACCGGGAGTGTGGCGTCATCGCCGGTCACGACAGCCACGACGCATTCGTCGTCGGCTATGCGCAGGCCCACCCCAGTGGCCATCCTCGTTACCTCACTCGGTGCGTCAGGTTTCTCCCCACACCGATGATCACACGAGAAGTGAACCGTGGCCCATGGCGCGGAGCATTGACAATAACTCCGAACGCGAGCCCGCACCGATTCGACGTCTTATCCGCGCCACATGGTGCTCCACCGTCTTCGCGGAGATGTAGAGGCGAGCGCCGATCTCCCGGTAGGTCAAACCGAGCAGTACCAGTTCGGCCACCTCACGCTCACGTTCACTCAGCACGGTATCGGTGAGCGGCTCCGGGCGCGGCGCCGGGTCCGCCGGGGCCGGTGAACGGACCACCGCGCTCTCCGGCGGGCGGGCCTGGGCGCGGACCGTGCGGGCCAGTTTCAACAGGGCGGTGGCGGTCGCGGCGTCCGCGGCGGCCAGCGCCGCCTCACTGGCCAGGCGCGCCGCGTCCCAGATGAGGCCCAGGGCAGCCAGGCGCCGCACGGCCGCCTCGACCTGATCGCGCACCACCTGGCCGCGCAGCACCAGCACCCAGGTGCGGCCGGCATCGGCGAGCGCTGCCGCCTGCGGATCTCCGGCCTCGGCCGCCGCCTTCAACCGATAGGCATGCGGCAGTAGATCATTCGGACTCTCGTGGGCGATGGCGGCCTGAATCGCGTACCAGTGGAAGGCATTCGCCCACGCGGGTGGCTCGCCGAGCTGCCGCAGCAGTTCCGCCGCGGCGCGCACGAGCGCCGTCACCCGCCCCTCATCCTCGAGGCGAATCCCCGCCAGCCACAGTTCACCGATCGGCAAGAGCGCCAGCAGATCCGCGCCCACCTCGTCGAACAGCGGATACGCGGCCTGCCAGGCCAGCGTCAGCGCGGTGTGGTCCCCGCTGCGCCGAGCCAGCCCCACGATCACCCCGTGCGCCAGCAGCCGATCACGTGGATCCAGCTGCCGCACATCGATATCCGCGACGATCGCCGCCGCGGACTGCTCGTCCCCGCCCAGCATGGCCACCCACGCCGCCAGCACCAGAAGCTGTGGATCCCGCGCGGACCCGCGCAAAGCGTCTGCGGCCCTGCGTGGTTCGCCCATGCTCAGGCACAGCAGCGTCGCGATCGACACCGCCGAGCACGGCAGGAACCGATCCCCGCCGTTCTCCCCGGGCGCGACACCCGAATGCGCGGCCCGGATCAGCGCCGACGCCGCCGCCACCGCCGCACTGCGCCGGGGGTCGCCTGCGCCGGGCATCGCAGCGAAAGCGCCCGCGGTCGAGCCGGTTCCGGTGTGCGAGGCGGCGATCGGACCAGCGTCCCCGTTCGCGGCGATGCGGTCGGCGGTGGTGCCCGAGGTCGAGTCCGTGCGGGGGTGGTCCACAGCCGTCCGCGCCGTGCCCGAGGCGGCAGGTGCTGGAACGGCGTGACCCATGGTCGGCGCCGCGTCGGAGCCGTTGGGAACGGCTGCGTTCGATGCGACGGTTGCGGTCGACGCGACGACGGGGCCGGGCACGCCTACGGTCGAGTCGGCCAGAGCTTCCGCGATGAGGGTGGCGCGGGTCGTCGCCTCTGTCGGGGGCCATTGGGAGGCGGAGACGGACAGGGTGCGGGCGGTGTCGCGGTCACCGGAGAGATAGAGGACGGTGGCGGCCAGGGCCCAGTCCGGGCCGACTCGGTGTGGACCGAGCCAGGTGTAGAGCTGGGCGGCGCGCTCGGCGTGGCCACGGCGGGTCCAGACGCCGGCGCAGATGCGTACGGCCGCAGCCAGTTCCGCCGGTGGGGTGTCCGGGCGGGCCAGGGCGGGTTCGGCGAGGCGGATGGCGGTGTCGCGATCGCCCGCTCGAGCCGCCGCATCGGCCCACCGGACGGCGATCACCGTGCGATCGGCGCCGGCGGCGGCTGCCGCCGCATAGTGGCGGACTGCGTCATCGCCCGCTTTTTCGGCTGTGGTGCACAGGAATTCGGCGAGGCGAGGGTCGCGAACACCGGATTCGGCCAGCAGCACGGCGGTGTGATCGCGAAGCAGGCCCGCGTCCAGGCGAGCGTGCAGGAGTTTGCGCTGCACCGCCAGGAAACGGCGGTCGCCGACCAGGGTGCGCAGCGGGGCCACGGCGGGGGAGAGCAGGAGATCCGCATCCGTGATCAGCGCGCCCGAGCGGGCGCGGTCCACCAGATCCTGTGCGGCGGTGAGGGATACCTCCAGCACCTCACTCAGTTCACTGGCGTCCAGGCCCGCGCCGATGGCCGCCACCACGAAGGTGTCGAGCAAGTCGGGATCGGCGTCGGCGAGCCGGGTGCGGGCCCATGCCGTCACGGCGGCGTCGACGGCGGTCATCCCGGCATCCAGGCGGGTCGCGCAGGCGGCGGTCAGCGCCGCCACCACGCCGCCGTGGATGCCGTCGGTCTGGCGATGAATGTGCTGCGCCAGCCCGCGCGGCACCATCATCCCCAACTCCCGTGCGAACGGGGCGATCTCGTTCACGCCCAGGGGCCGCAGGTCGACCAGGCGACCACGGCGGGCCACCAGATCCGCCAGCGCGCGCAGTCTCCCGTCGTGCGGGCGCGGGAGGGTGGCGATGATCACCGTGCACATACCCGACTCCACTGCGGCGCAGAGCATTTCGAAATCCGCCGAGCCGAGGGTGTGGGCGTCGTCGACCACCAGTGCCACAGCGTGCTGGGCGACCCGGGCGCTCACCGCCGCCGCGCCGTTCGAGACCGAGTTCGCACGGGAGGCCGAGCCCTCCGCCGACGCGGCGCGGTCGGTCACGGGATCGCCTGCGGTGGGCTCGGTTCCGGTCGAATGCGGGCCGGAATGCCGAAGACCGGGCACAGCCGAGCGGGCGATGTCGCCGGCGGGGGATCCGAGCGCCGGATCACCGGGGACCGCAAGGTCGTTCGGGCGGTCGGTGATCGTGACGCCGCGCAGTTGCAGGCGGGTTCGGATGGCTGCGAGCAGGGTGGATTTGCCGGTGCCGGAGCGGCCGCGGATGAGGTAGAGCGGGGGCGTGGAGTCGGGGGAATCCAGGTCCCGGAAGATTTCTCGTGCGCACGGGAGGGAGTCGAGCGCGACGGGGGTGTTGCCTATCACTACATACCCAACTCTCAGCCACCGGTGTGGGGAAGGATCTGACTCTGATTCGGGACCGTCGGGACCGCGTCACCGATTCGGTCGGCCGTGCCGCCCAGCGGGCCCGCGGGCAGGGACGGGACCGTCGGCAGCTGCACGTCGGGTTGCTGGTAGGCCGGTAGCTGCGGTTGCGGGGCGGCGGCCTGCGGTGGCGTGGTGGCAGCGGGTTGGCCCGGTGGGGCGGCGGCTTCGGAGGGCTGACTCTCGGCGGCGGCGACCGTCGGGTCCGATGCCGGATTCGATGCCGGATTCGACGCTCCCGGTGCGGGATTCGCGCCGTTCGGGCGGACCACGGTCGACGGGGCCGTACCGGCGACGGGCGCGGCGTGGCCGGTGGTCGCCCCGGCGGAGTCCGAATTATCCAGTGCGGCAATGGTTGTCGACGGCGCGTGCGGTGTCGGGGATTCCGGGGGCGCGGATTGCACGCCGGTGCCCATGGCCAGCGTGCCGGTGGCCAGCGCGGCCACGGCCACGGTGACCGCGCCGATCACCGCCACGCGCCGCCAGTGCGCGAAGCCGCTCGGGCGATCGTCGACCACGGGTAGCGAAGGCGCGCTTCGCCGTTCGGGTGGATCGGATTCGGACGGCGGGTTCGTGTGCTGCTCGGCGGGGGCCGCGTCGCGGGTGGGCGGTTCGGCATGCGGTACGGCCGGTGCGGTCTCCTCCGGTGCGATGTCCTTGCCGAAACCTGCCGAGCCGCTGGTGTTTTCGGGCTCGAGCCGAGGCGGAATGCCCGGGCGGGCCAGCCCGGCCAGTGGGCTGATCACGCTGGGGTGCGGTTCGGTGGGGGTGGCGTCGGTGAGCAGGTCGGCGGCCAGCAGCGCCGCGCCGTGCGCGCTCAGATGTGCGGGGTCGGCGGCGGCCGCGACGGGGATGCCGAATTCGGTGGAGAGCAGTTCGGTGACCAGCGGGATGGACGCGCCGCCGCCGGTGAGCAGGATGCCGTCCAGTTCGGCGATGGTGAGGCCGGCGCGGCGGACGGCCTCACGCACCAGATCGGTGGAGGTGAGCAGGGGGTTGCGGACGAGGTCTTCGAGTTCGTCGCGGACCAGGCGCACGTCCACCGGGCCGAGATCGGGCAGGCGGACGGGGATCACCGTCGCGGTTTGTTTGGAAAGAGTTTCTTTCGCAATTTTGCAGCGAACCCGAAGTTCCGCCAATTCTTGTTCCACTCGAGGGTCGAATGGATCGAAATCATTTTCGCCGACGGCGAAGGCGAGAACATAGCGCATGGCGAGCAGATCGAATTCCGCGCCGGCCACCTCGGTGGAACGCACGGGTTCGCCGAGCAGTCCCGACATGGCACCCGTGCGCGCCACCGAAACAGTCAAACCGGTTGCGCCCAAGTCGTATACGACCATCGCGCCGTCGTGGCTGGACTCGTGCACCTCCTGCAGCCAGCGCATGGCGGCGGCCGGTTCCGGAACCAACGCCACACCGTCCAGTCCGGCTGCGGTGAGCGCGGCGCGCTGCACCTCCACCGTGTGCTGCGCCCACCACGCCGGATAGCAGGCGATCGTGGCCGCGGCGGCGTCGAGGTCGTCCACTACCCGGCCGATCGCCGCGGCCACGAGATCCGCTGCGCGAACAGCGGATCCGTCTCTGGTCCGGATGCCCACGGGGTCCCCGACCCGGGACAGGAAACTCTCCGGCAGTTCCTGCTCCGGTCCGAGTGCGCTCGGCCGGAGGTGTGTGGTGCTGTGTCCCCCCGAAGTCGTCACGGCGACGGTATTCGACGACCCGACGGTGATGCCGAGCGCCAGCCCCTGACTCATTCGAGATCCCCTGTCATTCGAAACACGCGTCGGGTGTGAAACGCGTGCCGCGTGAAAGCTCGTTTAGTCCGATTTGTCGAAAAACGACGTGTGGGCCGGTTGGCCCATGGAACCTGTCGGTTGCTGGGGGGTCCTCGTTACCGGTTCTCCGGGAGGTACGGGGAAATTCCCCTAATGCCCACCCCGCCCCCAATCACCCGCCGCCGCAACACGGGGGAGTTCACCCCGTTTCGGCGTAACGCGTCGCGTTCCTAACGTGAAAGGCAATTCGAGCAGCGCGGGTCATCGGGGCCCGCCCATCCAGGAGATGATTCGCTATGAGCCCCAACGCAATTCTCGAGTTCATCCTCAACCTGCTGCGGGATCACGACGCCGCGGCCGACTACTGCGCCAACCCCGGGCAGGCGCTCGCCGACGCCGGACTCGCCGCCGTCACCCCCGAGGACATTGCCGCCGTCGCACCCATGGTCGCGGAATCCGCACTGGTAGCGGGCGGTTCGCAGCTGTCGGCCATCATCGCCGCGGGCGGTGCGGAAGTGAACGCCGCCACCGGACTCAACGGTGCGGCAGGAGTGAACGGTGCGACCGGTGTGAACGGTGCTGCCGGACTGAACGGTTCGACCGCGATCAACGGCACCGCCGGAACCGCCGTGGCCGGAACCACCGGTGTCGCGGTCAACGCCACCACCGCCTCCGAGATCGGTGTCGGCGGCGGCGCCGGAACCGGCCTGGAACTGGGCCTCTCCACCGGCATCGGGGCAGCCGTCGGCGCCGCCACCTCCCTCGGAGCCGACCTGTCCTCGGGCCTCGGCGCGGGCCTCACGGCCGCCACCGACGCCACCACCGGCCTCGAGGCCAACCTCGGCGGCGTCATCGGCACCCAGGCCGCCGCCGACCTCACCTCCACCCTCACCACCGGCCTCGAATCCGGCCTGGGCATCCAAGCCGGCCTCGACGCGGCCGTGGACGCCGCCACCCAGGCGGGCGCGGCCCTCACCGCCGGCCTGAACGGCGGCATCCAGACCGGCACCGACCTCGGCACCACCCTCGGCGCCGGACTTTCCACCGGCATCGACGCGGCCCTGAACGCCGGCACTCACGCGGGCGCGGGTCTGCAAACCGGTCTCGATGGTGCCGTCGATGGCACGGTGGGCGCGGGCGTGCAGCTCGGAAGCGGCTTGGAGACAGGGCTTTCCGGCGCGATGAACACCGCGATCGGCACCGGCGCACAGCTCGGCGCGGGTCTGAACAGTGGCCTCTCCGGTGCGATCGACGGCACCGCCGGTGCGGGCACCCAGCTGGGAACCGGCCTGGGCACGAGCCTTTCCGGTGCGGTGGATGGCGCGGTCGGCGCTGGTGCGCAGGTTGGCAACGGGTTGGACGCAGGGCTCTCCGGAGGGCTCGATGCGGCGACCGGTTTGACCACCGGGCTGGGAACTGAACTGACGGGCGGGGTTTCGAGCGGAGTCGACGGTGCCATCGGCATCGGCGGTCAGGTCGGAAGCGGGCTCGACGCGGGGCTTTCCGGTGCCGTCGACGGTGCGGTGGGCGCCGGCGCGCAGGTCGGGTCGGGTCTGGAGACCGGGCTCGGCGGTGTGGTCGATGCCACAACCGGACTCGGTGGTGGGGTGAATGCGGGACTCACCGGGGTGGGGGAGGCTGTCACCGGTGGGGTGGATGCCGGGGTCCATGCGGTCGACGGGGTCGAGGTGGGGCTCGGGTCGGGGGCCGGTGCACAGGCCGGCAGTGGGGTCGATGCATCCGTGGGGGTTGGGGGAGTGGCGAATCCTTGGGCGGGGGTAGATGTTTCGCAGGCGTTCGGGGCCGGGGTGCAGGGCGGCGGACTGGATGCGGGCCTGTTCGGCGACGGCGGGGTGAGCGGCGGGGCCGAGCTGGGGAGCTACGCCGGCGGGGACGTCATCGGGGACATGCTGCACTCCTGATGGGGGCGGCTGTGGATAGAGGCTGGTGAGAGCTGTGTCGGGGAATCCGCTGCTGGCGGTGTTGTCGGAAACCATTGCGGTGGCGCGGGCTTCGGAACGCGGGGATCTCGTGGGGCGGTTGGAGACGCTCGCGGGACGGGTGCGGGATCCCCGGCGGCGGATCGTGGTGGCCGGGCTGGGGAATCAGGGCAAGAGTCAGTTCGTGAATGCCCTGATCAACCAGGACGTGTGTGCGGTGGGGGACGATGTGACCACCACCGTCACGGCCACCCTCGCTCACGGCGAGCAGGCGCGAGCCGCGCTCGTGGTTGCCGCCGGAGATGGTGAAACATCGCGGGTGGCAGTGCCTTTCGAACAGGCCGGGGCAGTCACGCAGCGGATTCCGGAGGCACAGGGACGGCCGGTGCTGCGCGTCGAGATCGAACTGCCGAACCGGCTGCTCGGCGACGGAATCGTGGTGCTGGATACGCCCGGCCTCGGCGCGCACGGAAGCGCTGGTGGCGCAGCGGTCCTCGGGAATGTGCCGGCCGCCGACGCGGTGCTGATGGTCACCGACGCCTCGACCGAGCTCACCGATCCGGAGGTGGAGTTACTGCGGCAGGTGCGGGAGCTGTGCCCGGCGGTGGCGGTGCTGCTCAGCAAGGTCGATCTGTATCCGCACTGGCGGCAGGTGTTCGACGCCAACCAGAATCACCTGCGCAAGGCCGGTGTCGAGGTGCCGATGATTCCGGTGTCCGCGCTGCTGCGCACGCATGCGATGCGGTTGCAGGACGAGCAGCTCGGGCGCGAATCCGGATTCGGGCTGGTGTTCCAGTTCCTGCGCGATCAGGTGGTGGCGCGGGATCAGGCCGAAGTGGCGCGCACCGTGGCCCTCGACATCAGCTCCGCCGCAGAGCATTTGGCGCTGGCGCTCGGCAGTGAGCTGGTGGCGCTGCGCGACCCCGAGCGCGGTGCGGCCGCCATCCGGGAACTGCAATCCGCGAAAACCGCTGCGGAGCAACTGCATCGGCGCACCGCGGTGTGGCAGCAGACGCTCGGCGACGGGGTCACCGATCTGGCCGGGGACGTGGATCACGATCTGCGGAATCGGCTGCGCACCATCTCCCACGAGGCGGAGGAGTGGATCGACGACCATGATCCCGGCCGGCACTGGGACACCATCGAGGACTGGCTCACCACCACGGTCGGCACCGCGGTCGGTGACAACCTGCTGTGGACCCGCAATCGCGCGGTGAAGCTCGCCGAGAAGGTCGCCACCCATTTCACCGAAATCGGCGCGGTGGATCTGCCCGATGTGCGGGAATCCTTGGACGGCAATGCGTCTCGCGCGGGCTCCTGCACCCTGTCCGACCTCGAACCAGACCTCGGATTCGGCCACAAACTGCTGGTGGGCGTGCGCGGCTCCTACGGCGGCGTGGTCATGGTCGGCCTGGTCGGCACGCTGGCCGGGCTCTCCCTGATCAACCCGCTGTCCCTCGGCGCGGGAGTCCTCCTCGGCGGCAAGGCTTTCCGCGACGACAAGCAGGCCCGCCTGGCCAAACGCCGCGCCGACGCCAAGACTGCCGTCCGCCGCTACGTCGACGACGTCGCCTTCCACACCGGCAAGGAGACCAAGGACCGCCTGCACCGCATCCACCGCCTCCTGCGCGACCACTTCACCGCCGTCGCCGACCGCACCCTCCGCTCCCTCGACGAATCCCTGCGCGCCGCCCAGGAAGCCGCCACCCTCGAATCCACCCACCGCACCCAGCGCGCCACCGAACTCGAACGCCGCCTCCGCACCGTGGCCGAACTGCGCCGCCACGCCGACGCCATGCTCGGCATCGAGGGCGTCCGTGCCCAGGCGCTGGCCGCCCCACAACCCGACCACCGCAGCTTCCCCGCGATCCAGCGGAGTCCGGGAGAACCGGCCTGAGCCTCCACATTTCGCGCCGAATCCGCCATTCCGGCAGCAGAGCGCCGCACAATGTCTGCTCGGACCGGACTCCGCCGTGGGCATCACCGCGGGATCGCGTCAGTACGCGCGCTCGGGCGGTGGACCCGCTCGCCGCTGGAATCCACACGATCTGGTGCGGCATCACAGCGGTGGATCCCGGCCGAAAGCATGCCGGGATGACGGAGGATGAGCCGAGTGCCGTTGCGGTATTCAGCGCCGGGTTCCGGTGCGAGACGCATCCGCTGTCGCCTGCGATAGACGTGTGAGAACCGTCCCGGGTGCTAACGCGGCGCGGGTCCGGTGCGAATGCCATGCGATGCGTGGAGGTGTGGAGTGCGGAATGGCGAGCCGATGAACTATGACTCGGCGGGGTACGGGCTGGTGCCCGAGACTCGCGGGTTGGTCGCCGCTGCGCGCCGCGCCTTCGGGGATCAGCCGCGCGTGCGGGCACAGCTGGACGAATGTGCGCGGCGGTTGGATCAGCCGCTGCGGGTTGCGCTGGCGGGGCAGCTCAAAGCGGGGAAGTCGACCCTGTTGAATGCGCTGGTGGGGCAGGATATCGCGCCCACGGATGCGACCGAGTGCACGCGGATGGTGACCTGGTACCGGAACGGTGCCGCGCCGCGCGTGACCGCGTATTCGGGGGATGGGGCGCGGGCCGATGTGGTGGTGCGGCGCGGACGCGGGGCCGACGGGCTGCCGGGCGCGCACGGGCTCACCTTCGACCTGTCCGGGCTGCGGTGGAATGCGGGCGTGCCACGGGAGGTCGACCACCTCGAGGTGGAATGGCCGTCCGCGGAGCTGGCGCAGACCACGATCATCGACACCCCCGGCATCTCCTCGCTCTCACGGGACGTCTCCGCGCGGACTTCTCGACTGCTCACCCCCGAGGGCGGCGGAGCGGCCCTGCCCAGCGCCGACGCTGTCGTCTACCTCCTGCGCCGACTCGACGCCGCCGACATCGACTTCCTCGAGCGGATCGGCTCCGGCGCGGAACGTGGCGGGCCATTGGATGCCGGCGGTGCGTCGGGCGCATATCGCACGCGACCGACGGGCGGTCATGGTCCCGGGTCTGCCAATCACGGTTCCGCTGCCGATCATGGAGGAGCGCATGGTGCCTTCGGCTCGCGCGCGATGGGTCGATCGGCCGGGGGCGGTGTGGGAGGCCCTGGGCCGCTGGGCGTCATCGGGGTGGTTTCCCGCGCGGACGAGATCGGGGCGGGGCGGATCGATGCGCTGCATTCGGCTCGGGATGTGGCGGCGCGGTTTTCGGGGGAGCTCGAGCGAACCGGGTTGTGCCAGTCGGTGATTCCGGTGGCGGGATTGCTGGCGTTCGCGGCGGCCACGCTGCGGCAGCGGGAGTATGCGGCGTTCGAGGCGTTGGCTACGGTGCCTGTGCAGGAGTTGACGGCGGCGCTGCTGTCGGCGGATCGATTCGCTCGGGCGGACCTGCCGTTGCCCGTGCCGCCGGAGATGCGGGGACACCTGGCGGCGCGGTTCGGATTGTTCGGGATTCGGTTGGCGGTCACGCTGATTCGGCTCGGCGTGCGCGATTCGGAGTCGCTGGCAACCGAACTCGTGCAGCGCAGTGGGCTGGAGGAGCTGCGGCGGGTGCTGGATGTGCAGTTCGCGCAACGCGCGGACGAATTGAAGGCGCATTCGGCGCTGACGGCGCTGGCGCGAATCCTCGCCACCAACCCTGGAACAGCCGCCGACACGCTGCTGCCGCGGGTGCGGACGCTGCTGGCCGATGTGCACAGCTTCGCGGAACTGCGGTTGCTGGGTCGGCTACGTTCGGACGAATTACCGCTTCCCACAGATGATCTCGGCGAATTGCACCGGCTGATCGGCGGTGCGGGCGTGGCCACCTATCTGCGCCTCGGTCTGTCCGCTCACACGGACATTCCCACCCAGCGTGAGGAAGCCCTTGCGGCAGTACACAAGTGGCGCGCCCGAGCGCGGCACCCACTGGCCGACCAGTTCACCGCCAACGCCTGCCTCACCGCCGCCCGCAGCGCCGAGGGACTGCTCGAAATCCTCCACGAGCCTCCGACCACGCCCCTGGCCCGAATCTCTCCCATTCGCCCGCGGTCGTAGGCAAAGGCCATGCCATTCGCTGCCGCTCGGCGTTCTGAGGCCGGAGATCTGCGCTACTGCACCCAGTACTGGTTGGCGAGGTTCTTTTCCGGTCCCCAATTCCAGAACGGGATGTAACCGGAGGGACGTGACATTGCACCGGTGGCGAGCACGACCCGGCCCGGTGCCGCGTTGACGCTCGTCAGATCGATGTCCATGCTGTCGGCTGTGCCGCCTTCCTGGCTGGCGCGCACATAGAAGTGCTGCTGGAACATCGGGATCGGGCCCAGGCGGTCGCCGTCGCCCCCGGTGACCGTGAGGACAATCCACTGATTGCAGGTGGCGTCCTGCGGGAAGCCGGGCAACGCGTCCATGCCGATCGCCTGAACGTTGACCCGGGTGTGCCGTGGGCGTCCCGCCGGATCGGTCTCCGCCCAGACGCGGTAGTGGATCTGGCAGTTCATGGTGTCGCCGATGGCTCGGCCGACCTCCGAGGCCGGCCCGAAGGGCCAGACCGGCTGGACCGGTGGCAGGGCATCGGCTGAGGCGGTGCCGGAGCAACCCAGCGCGACGAGGGCCGCGGCGGCGGTAACAGTGCAGGTCCGGGCAATTCCGGTGAGATAGCGCATGACAGACATCCCCGATAGGCAACTTTCAGCAAACAGACTGATTGCCTATGGGAATGCAAGTCAAATCATGTGGCAGGGGTCACGCTACGGCAGTGCGCTGACGGTGCTTTTCGGGTCGATGAGGATCTTGGCGTGATGGTCGGGGGAAGCCAGGGCGGTGAAGGCGGCGTCGATGCCGTCCAGTCCGACGGTGCCGGTGATCAGCGGCGACGGGTCGACCTTGCCGTCGGCGAGCATGTGCAGGGTGTCGCGGAACTCGCCCGGGTCGTAGCCGAGGACGAAGCGGAGTTCGATTTCCTTGTTGATGGCGAGGGCGGGGTGGATGGTGTCGGGTTGCATGCAGACGCCGACCACGACCACGCGGGACATGGGCGGGGCGGCGGTCAGGATCTGATCGAGAATGCCTGGGACGCCGACGCATTCGAAAACCACCGGGGAATTGGGGCCCTGGTTGAAGGTGTGGGCGGCGCGGAAGAGGTAGTGCCAGGGGAGATTCGGGATGCGGCGCAGGCGTTCCATGCCGTCGAAGGCGAGGTTCAGCAGGTCGGTGGCGCCGCTGATGCGGGGCTTGCGCGGGGAAGCCGTCCAGGGATCGTCGACGCCGGGGTCCACGACCACGTCCGCGCCGCACCGTGCGGCCAGTTCGCGGCGGCGGAGTGAGAAGTCGCTGGCCACGACGGTGCGGACACCGGAAGCCTTCAGCATGGTGATGACAGCGAGACCGATTGGCCCGCAACCGATCACGAAGGCGGTGCGGTTCTTGCCGACGCGGCCCCTGCGGACGGCGTGCCAGGCCACCGCCATGGGTTCGGTCAGGGCGGCGTGGTCGGGGGAGAGACCGTTGGGGACCGGGAAGGTCACCGACTCCTGCACCAGGACCTGTTCGGCGTAACCGCCGGGGGCGGCCACGGACAGGCCGGTCAGGTGCGGTTCGCGGCCGTGGCGCAGGATCGGCATGGCCACCACGGGGGTGCCGGGCCGCCAGCGGCGGCGGGTGCCGGGGCCGTAATCGACTACCTCGCCGGTGAATTCGTGGCCGAGCACGACGCTCTGTTCGGAGCGCATGAAGTGCTGATAGCCGGTGGCGGCGGCGAGGTCGGCCATCTCGTCGCCGTGCGTGCGCGCGTGCAGGTCGGAGCCGCAGATGCCGCAGCGGGTCACATTCACCAGCAGCTGACCGGGACCCGGTGTGGGGGCCGGACGTTCCTCGACCCGGAATTCGCCCTTGGTGCAGACCGTGGCGCGCATGGTGACTCCTAATCCTGCCGTGGCAGCCTCGTCATCCCGGCACGCTTGTGGCCGGGATACACACCAGCGTGGTGGATTCCGGCCGAAAGCGCGCCGGAATGACGGCGAGACTTTCGGATCGATGGGCGGATCGCCCTCGTGTCAAACGATGGCCAGGTCTTCTTCGGGAACGTCGACCTCGTGCTGTTCCAGTCGCGTGTCCCCGGGTAGCGCCAGGAATCCGAGGCACACCAGCGCCATCAGGCCGATTCCCCACCACAGCGTGTAGTTGAACGTGTGCGAGAAGTTGATCGCATTGGCTTCCAGGCCCGCGTCCGTGAGCGTCGCCGCGACCGGCGACTCGCCACCGGTGCTGCGGCAACTGTCCGGCACCACCGACGGATCCACCTCCGCGGACCGATCCTGTACGCAGGCCCGGAAGTTCGCGAGGATCTCCGCCTGCGCCGCCTCCGGGAGGCCGAGCGTGGACAGCTCGGTGCGGGTCTGCTCCGCCACCGCGTTCACTCCGCGCGCCGAATCATCGTCCAGCTGTGCGAAGAACACGATGCCGACCAGCGCCACGCCGAGCGCCATGCCCAGCTGCTGTCCGGTATTGAGCAGGCCGGACGCCGCGCCCGCCTCCCGGTCGGGGATCTGCCCGAGCAGCATGTCGATGGTCGGCGCGACCACGATGCCGAAGCCGATGCCGGTCAGGATCAGTGGCAGCACCATTTGCCATGAGGCGAACCCGGATTCGTAGCCGGTCGCCATGGCTCCGTACACCGCGAAGCCGATGGCGGTGACGAGTCCGCCCGCCACCAGCACCCATTTGCCGAAGCGCGGCGCCAGCACGCTCACCGAGATGCCCGCGCCCACACCCGCGCCGACCGCGAAGAATACGGAGGTGAGCCCGGCCCGCATGGGCGACCAGCCCAGGCCCGCCTGCATGAAAAGCGTCCACACCAGGAAGAATCCGCCGAAGCCGATCCAGAACAGCAGCCAGCTCGCCAGTCCGACCGTGAACGGGCGGGAGCGGAACAGGTCCAGGTCGATGAGCGGTGAGCCAACCGTGCGGGCGCGGCGGCGCTCATAGAACAGGAATGCCGCGAAGGTCGCGAAAGCCGCGGCGATCATGGCGAAAGTCCATGCGGGCCAATCGAGTCGGCGACCCTCGTTGAGCGGATACACCAGCAGCAGCACCGCGGACACCGCCAGTGCCATGCCGATCAGATCCAGGCGCGGCGGGTTGACCGAGCGGGAATCACGCATGACGATGCTCGCCGCGATCAGCGCGGCAATGCCGACCGGGATATTCACCAGGAAGATCGGCCGCCAGCCCAGCTCGAACAGATCCCACTGCACCAGCAGCCCGCCCAGTGACAGGCCGACCGCCGACGCGGAGCCGCCGACACCGCTGTACACGGCAATCGCCTTGGCGCGCTCCTCCTTCGGGAAGGTGATGCGGATGATGGCGAGAATCTGCGGCACCATGAGCCCGGCCATGGCGCCCTGTACGAAGCGGGAGGCGATGAGCATGGTCGGGTCGGTGCTCAGCCCGCAGGCGGCGGAGGCGAGCGTGAAACCCGCCATGCCCAGCAGGAAGAGGTTCTTGCGGCCGTAGATGTCGCCGAGCCGGCCGCCGGTGATGAGGACCGCCGCGAAGGACAGCACATAGGCGGCGATGATCCATTCGATCTGCGAATACTCGGCGTGCAGGTCGTTCTGGATGCTCGGTACGGCCACATTGACGATGGTGACGTCGAGCAGGTCCATGAACCCGGCGGCGAGGACCACTGCGAAGGCGATCCAGCGGCGCGGGTCGAGAGTTGTTGGGGTGGTGTCGGTTTCCACGACGGTCTCTCTTCGATTCGGTGCGGGTGGTGCGACTCCTCAAACTATGCACATGAAGTGATTATCAATCAAGATGGCAATCCTGGTTGGTGCGTTCATGTAGGCTGGTGGGGTGACCGACGCAGCTCCCGAATACCCGCCGCTGTCCGACCATCCCGCATTCCTGTTGGGGCAGTTGGGATCTCACGTCGCGTATCGATTCACGGAACTGCTCGCGCCGCTCGGCATCCGGCCCGCGCAGTTCGGGATGCTGCGGATCCTGCGGGCCAATGACGGGCTCTCGCAGCAGCAGCTGTGCGAGGCGCTGGGCATCCACCGCAATGTGATGGTCGGGCTCGTGGACGACCTGGAGAAGCGGGGGTTCGCGCAAAGGCGCAGGCATCCGGTGGATCGGCGCGCACATGCGGTGCATCTGCTGCCCGCCGCGGAGGAACTGCTGGCCGAGGCGGAGAAGATCGTCTCCGGGCTGAACGACGAACTGCTCGAATCACTCTCGCCGGGAGATCGATCCACGCTGGTCACGCTGTTGCAGCGGGCCGCGGCCGGGAACGGTCTGACGCCCGGCGTCCATCCCGGACTGACCGATCAGGTCAAGGCTCAGGACTGCCGCCCGCCGGAGTGAGGCACGTCACAGCACCGCGCTGTCACAACCCCCGGTTTCCCGTGTCCAACCCGGTGAAAGCAGTTCACACGGAAGGACACCGGCCATGCCGACCATCGACATCCTTGACTCGTTCATCAACTACACCGACACCGGCACGGGCGAGATCCCCGTGGTGTTCCTGCACGGCAACCCGACCTCCTCGTTCATCTGGCGCAATGTGATTCCGCACGTGTCCGGCGAAACCCGGGCGCTGGCACCGGATCTCATCGGCATGGGCGAATCCGGCAAGCCCGACAGCGACTACCGGTTCGTCGACCACGCCCGCTACCTCGACGCCTGGTTCGACGCGCTCGGCCTGGACCAGGTCGTCATCGTCGGCCACGACTGGGGTGGCGCGCTCGGAATGCACTGGGCAGCACGGCATCCCGAACGGGTGCGCGGCATCGCCGTGACCGAGACCTTCCTGCGGCCGATGGAATGGTCCGATATGCCGCCGCAGGGCGCGGAACTGTTCCGCCGCTTCCGCTCCGAGGAAGGCGAGAAGCTGGTGCTCGAACAGAACATGTTCATCGAATTCAACCTGCCGGCCTCCACCCGCGGCCTGTCGCTGTCGGCGCTCGAGGAATACCGCAAGCCCTACCCGACGCCGGCATCGCGCAAGCCGATGCTGGTGTGGCCGCGCGAATTCCCGCTCGGCGGAGAACCGGCCGACGTGGTCGCCATCATCGAGAACTACGACCGGTGGATGGCGGAATCGCCGCTGCCCAAGCTCGTCATGGCCGTCGAGGACGGGGTCGGGCTCGGCGCGCCGGAGGTGATGGACTGGGCGGCAAGCACATTCGCCGCCACCGAGATCGTGCACATCGGGCCGGCCGGGCATCACTGCCCGGAGGATCAGCCCGATGCGATCGGCGCGGCGGTCGCCGACTGGATCCGGCGGCACGCGCTACTCGGTGCGCCCGTCGCCTGACCGGGAAATCGCGCGGCAGGAGACTCCCCGGCGGTGCTCGACCGGTAATCTGAAACGGCCGTGGCAGGGCTGATCGGGGGCGAGGTGCACACCTCGCCCCCGATCCCTTTCCGCTGCCGGTGGCGAATTTCCGCTTGCACGTTGCCTGTTGCGCGCCGATGCTGGGCGGCGTGCAGCTGGAACAGACGGAATCGCAATCGGCCGACGACGCAGCGTCCGGGACGCTCGAACCGGCCGTAGCGCCCGGGGTGCTCGATCAGCAAGCGCTGGCGGTCGAGCGAGAGCTCGTCGCACGGGCGGTGGCCGGAGACCGGACCGCTGTCGGCGAAGTCGTTCTGCTGCTGCAGGATCCGATCTATCGGCTGGCCCTGCGCATGGTGTGGCGGCCCGCCGACGCCGAGGACGCCATGCAGGAGATCCTGCTGCGCGTGGTCGAGAACCTGGACACCTGGCGGGGCGAGGCGCGCCTGCTCACCTGGGCGTACCGGGTCGGGGTCAACCACCTGCTGAACCTGCGGCGCAAGACTCCGCAGGAGACTGCGCAGCTCAGCCTCGACCAATTCGGGGAGGGCTTGAAAGACGGTCTGGCGGAACAGGATTACCGGGGCCCGGAGGGCACGCTGCTCACCCACGAGGTGCGCTTGAACTGCAGTCAGGCCATGCTGCAGTGCCTGGCCCGGGACGAACGGGTCGCGTTCGTGCTCGCCGACGTCTTCGAGCTGAGCTCCGCCGAAGCCGCGTGGATCACCGAGACCACGCCCGCCGCCTTCCGGAAACGGTTGGAGCGAGCCAAGAAACGGCTCGGGAACTTCCTCACCAAGACCTGCGGGCTGGCCGATCCGGAAGCCTTCTGCAAATGTTCGCGCCGCGTCGACAAGGCCCTCCAACTCGGTCGCGTCGATCCCCGCCGACCCGCCTTCGCCGCCCACCCGGTGACCCCCGGCGGCCGCAGCGTCGAAGCGGCGGAGCAGCAGATGGTGCGGCTGCACGACGCGGCGGCGGTGATCGGCGCGCACCCGGATTACGCGGCGCCGCAAGCCCGGATGGACGCCATCGCCGGCATCCTCGGCTCCGGCCGTTTCCCGCTGCTCGACTGAATCCGGGTGTGAGAAGCGCCGTACCGGGTACGCGCACAGTGGCCGAAGGGCAGGTGCCACATGACAAGACAGGATGTCGTCCACGCGCTACTCGCACGCGCCGGAACCAGTTACGCGGAGGAGGCCGGCATCCGCCTGGCCGACAAACCCGCACCCCTGTTCCAGCTGCTGATGCTCGCTCAACTATTGAGCACCCGCATCTCCGCCGACCTCGCGGTGGCGGCCACGAGAGAGCTCGTCACCTCCGGGTACAACACCGCGCAACGCATCGCGGACGCCGACTGGCAGGAACTCGTCGACGCCCTCGGCCGCGCCCGCTACCGCCGCTACGACGAATCCACCGCCACCCGCCTCGGCGCGAACGCGGCCATGATCCTCGACTACTACCAGGGTGACCTGCGCAAACTCGCCGCCGAAGCCAACCGCGAATCCAGCCGGGTAGCCGACCTACTCCAGCAGTTCCACGGCATCGGCCCGATCGGCGCGGACATCTTCCTGCGCGAAGTCCAGGACACCTGGACCTGGATCCGCCCCCACTTCGACGAACGCGCCCGGCGCGGCGCCGAACAACTCGACCTCCCCACCGACCCCGCCGGCCTCGCCCGCCTCAACCCCGACGGCCACGACGCCGACCTGGCCGCAGCCCTGGTCCGAGTCACCCTCGACCACGACTTGGCCGAGGAGATCCTGACCGCTGCCCGGTGAACCGGACCGGAATGCCGGACCGGCGCTTACGATCTTTCCGTGGTTTCGAAGTCGCCCGGATCGGCGGGGTTTTCGGGCGCGGCCGGACGGGTGCGGGCGCGGGATATCGATCGGGTGAATACTCGGGCGCGGCTCGACGCGGCCTATGCGGAAGGGCAGCTCGGGAACGCGGAGTATCACCAGCGGTCGGAGCGGGCCGGGAAGGCCGAGACGCTGGGGGAACTGCATCGGCTGGTGGCCGATTTGCAGGAGTCGCCGGGGACCGCGGATCTGGGGCTGCCGCAGGCGGAATCGAAGCGGACGCGCGGGAGCCGGGCGGAGTATCCGGGGGAGGTCCGGGCGCGGGACAGGGATCGGGCGGCCACGTGTGCGGTGCTGGACGCGGCGCGCGGGGACGGGCAGCTGTCGGCGGACGATCATCGGGCGCTCACCGAACTCGCCGGGGCGGCCAAGACTTTGGGTGAGCTGGCCGATCTCACCGCGGATCTGCAACGGCCCGCCGATGCGCCCGGCGCGCCCAGGCCACCGCAGCCGCACCGCAGGCATTGGTTCGCGGGCGCGGTCGCCGTGGTCGCGACGATGGCGGCGGTCGGGGGCTTCCTCTCGGTGGACCGGACGGCTCCGGCGTCGGAGGTGCGGCCCGCCGTGGACCTGGGCGTGATCGAACCCCGCGTGGTGGCCACGCCGAATCTGCTCACGGCGGAAGGGTTCACGCATTTCCGCGACGTGTATCGCGCCAAGTTCGGTGACGCGCAGGTCGATGAGCTCTCGCTGTTCCCCGACTACGGCTCGTTGACGCGGATGGTGCCGGGGCAGCCCAACCGGCAGGTCGACTACCAGTACCGCGGCGGATTCGATCGCGGCAGCAAGGAACCGGTCACCCGTAAGACCGATACGCCGGTCTTCGATCTGGCCGCGGTGGACGCGGCCGCGCTGGGGCGGCTGCTCGCGGACGCGCCCGCCACGGTGAAGGTGCCGGGCGGCACGGTGAGCCACCTCATCTTCGACCTCGAGACCGCCTCGCCCACGCGAGGCGGCGGCACCGTCTCGATCGTGCGCATCTACGTAAGCAATACCGCCGAGGAGCGCGGCTACCTCGAGGTGAGCCCGGCGGGCGCGGTCCTGCGGATCTCGGAATTCCAGGGTTAGGGCAGGGCGATGACCGAGTTCCGGCGACGAATCGACAATCGGCACAGCGGTATTCGCGTCCGCGACACCGACCGTGTGGACGCCTGCGCCCTGCTCGACGCGGCCCGCGACGAAGGTGAGCTGACCGCGGCCGAGCACGCCCAGCGCACCGCGGCGGCCATGCGCGCGAGCACCTTCGGCGATCTGGACAAGCTGTTGGGCGACCTGCAGATTCCCCGCAATCTCGCGGACGCGCCCGTGGTGCGGCCGGATCGGCGCGCGCCGTCGCGGCGCTGGCAGGCCGCGGCGGCCGTCGTTCTGGTGGCGGCGCTGCTGGGAGCGCTCGGCGGGTGTGTCGGCCGGGTCGCGGATCCCGGTGTGGCGCTGCCCGATCCGACCACCGGTCCCGGGCTGGCGGCCTTCATCGAGGCGTATCGGGCCCACTTCGGCGACACCATGGTCGACGAGGTCTCCCTCTATCCCGGCTATGTGCTGGTGGAGCGGGCGGCGGGCACCCAGAGTGAACGACTTCGCTACGACCGCAAGGGTTTCGGGTCCTACAGCACGTCCTCGCGCGCGAGCGATGTGGTGCCGATCGATCTGGCCACCCTCGATGTTCCGGCGCTGGCCCGGCTGCTGGCGGGGGCCCCGGAGACGGTCGGCGCGCCCGGCGCCGGGCTCAGTCACGTGATCATCGAGCACGAGCAGGGCGAGGACGCGGTCGTGCGCATCTACGCCGACACCTCGGCCAATGGCGGCTTCCTGGAGGTCAGCACGACCGGCGAGCCGCTGGCGGTCCATCCGGTCCAGCGCTGAGCCGACACCTCCTCGCCCGCTGATCAGGCTCGCCGGGCGGGGAGGAGAATGGCCGCACAGCCCTCCCGAAAGTTTTTCCCGGATTCCGGAATAGATCTCCGACCTGGCTAGTTGGTCCAGTCAGTGCAAGGTTGAGTGGAAGCGACTCAAGTTCGAGTTGCACTCGGAGCGAACCGGGTGCAGGATTGAGCCGACCACGCTCAGTGTTGCTGGGGACCGTGCTCCATGCAGTGTCAGGGGCGCAGGGTCCTGACACATCAGCAGGTAAGTCAACTAGGAGGATTCACCATGGCTCGTGCGGTCGGTATCGACCTCGGGACCACGAACTCGGTTATCGCCGTTCTCGAAGGCGGAGAGCCGGTCGTCGTCGCCAACTCGGAAGGATCGCGCACCACCCCGTCCGTCGTCGCGTTCGCGAAGAACGGAGAGGTGCTCGTCGGTCAGCCGGCGAAGAACCAGGCCGTCACCAACGTCGACCGCACCATCAAGTCGGTCAAGCGGCACATGGGTGAGGACTGGAACGTCGAGATCGACGGCAAGAAGTACACCCCGCAGGAGATCTCCGCGCGCACGCTCATGAAGCTGAAGCGCGACGCCGAGGCGTACCTCGGTGAGGAGATCACCGACGCGGTCATCACCGTCCCCGCCTACTTCGAGGACGCGCAGCGCCAGGCCACCAAGGAGGCCGGGCAGATCGCGGGCCTGAACGTGCTCCGCATCGTCAACGAGCCCACCGCGGCCGCGCTGGCGTACGGCCTCGACAAGGGCGACAAAGAGCAGACCATCCTCGTCTTCGACCTCGGCGGCGGCACCTTCGACGTGTCCCTGCTGGAGATCGGCGAGGGCGTCGTCGAGGTCCGCGCGACCTCCGGTGACAACCACCTCGGTGGCGACGACTGGGACGAGCGCGTCGTGTCCTGGCTGGTCGACAAGTTCAAGGCGTCCTCGGGCATCGACCTGACCAAGGACAAGATGGCCATGCAGCGCCTGCGTGAGGCCGCGGAGAAGGCCAAGATCGAACTGTCGTCCTCGCAGTCGACCTCGATCAACCTGCCCTACATCACCGTGGACGCGGACAAGAACCCGCTGTTCCTCGACGAGCAGCTGACCCGCGCCGAGTTCCAGAAGATCACCTCCGATCTGCTGGACCGCACCCGCAAGCCGTTCCAGTCGGTCATCAAGGACGCCGGCATCTCCGTCGGCGAGATCGACCACGTTGTGCTGGTTGGTGGTTCGACCCGTATGCCCGCCGTCTCCGAGCTGGTCAAGGAACTGACCGGCGGCCGCGAGCCGAACAAGGGCGTGAACCCGGACGAGGTCGTCGCCGTCGGCGCCGCCCTGCAGGCCGGTGTGCTCAAGGGTGAGGTCAAGGACGTCCTGCTGCTCGATGTCACCCCGCTGTCGCTGGGCATCGAGACCAAGGGCGGCGTGATGACCAAGCTCATCGAGCGCAACACCACCATCCCGACCAAGCGGTCGGAGACCTTCACCACGGCCGACGACAACCAGCCGTCCGTGCAGATCCAGGTCTACCAGGGTGAGCGCGAGATCGCCTCGCACAACAAGCTGCTCGGCTCCTTCGAGCTGACCGGCATCCCGCCGGCCCCGCGCGGCGTGCCGCAGATCGAGGTCACCTTCGACATCGACGCCAACGGCATCGTCCACGTCACCGCCAAGGACAAGGGCACCGGCAAGGAGAACACGATCAAGATCCAGGACGGCTCCGGCCTGTCCAAGGAGGAGATCGACCGGATGATCAAGGACGCCGAGGCGCACGCCTCGGAGGACAAGACCCGCCGGGAAGAGGCCGAGACCCGCAACCAGGCCGAGTCGCTGGTGCACCAGACCGAGAAGTTCATCAAGGACAACGAGGACAAGGTCCCGGCCGACATCAAGTCGAAGGTCGAGGCGGCCATCGCCGAGGCCAACGAGGCGCTCAAGGGCACCGACATCGCGGCCATCAAGGCCGCGGTGGAGAAGCTCGCCACCGAGTCGCAGGCGCTGGGCCAGGCCATCTACGACGCGTCGGCCGCCGAGGGCGCGCAGTCCGCGAATGGTTCGGGCGCACCGGATTCCGATGACACCGTCGTCGACGCCGAGGTTGTCGAGGAGCCTGAGAAGAAGTGACGAACCAGAACCCGGAACAGGAACCGGTCATCGATCCGGCTGCGTTCGAGGGGCGCTTCGAGCCCACGGGTGAGGTTTTCGAGGCCGCGGCGGAGGACTCCGCCGCGGCCCTCGGGCCTGATGGAGCTCCCGACAGCGCGGACGCCATCGCCGACACGATCACGGCCGAACTGGCCGAGCGCACCGCCGATCTGCAGCGCCTGACCGCCGAATACGCCAACTACCGGCGGCGCGTCGAACGGGACCGCAAGGCCACCATCGACACCGCCAAGGCGCAGGTCGTCAGCGAACTGCTGCCCGTGCTCGACGATCTCGACCGCGCCCGCCTGCACGGCGACCTCGACTCCGGACCCCTCAAGGGCGTCGCGGACAAGCTGGTCACCGCGCTGCAGAAGCAGGGCCTGGAGGAATTCGGCAGCGAGGGTGAGGCTTTCGACCCCACGCTGCACGAGGCCGTGCAGCACGAAGGCTCCGGGCACAACCCGGTGCTGGGCATGGTGATGCGCAAGGGCTACCGCTTCGGCGATCGCGTCCTGCGCCACGCGCTGGTCGGCGTCACCGACGGGGTAGCGGATTCGATTGCGGGGCAATCGGATTCTTCGAACGCTGGCCCGGATGCCAGTAACAACGGATAACACCGCGAGAGGAGGAGATGCCCGGTGAACCGGGAGTGGCTCGAGAAGGACTTCTACAAGGAGCTGGGTATTTCCTCCAGCGCGACGCAGGACGAGGTCAAGAAGGCATACCGCAAACTGGCCCGCGACCTGCATCCGGACAAGAACCCGGGTGACACCAAGGCCGAGGAGCGGTTCAAGGCGGTCAGCGAAGCGCATTCGGTGCTCTCGGATCCCGAGAAGCGCAAGGAATACGACGAAGCGCGCCGGCTCTTCGCCAGTGGCGGTTTCGGTCGCGGCGGGTTCTCGCCCGGCGGCGGCTACGGTCAGACCGGCGGTTTCACCCAGGACTTCAACCTGGGCGACATCTTCGGCGGCGGCACCGCCAATGCCGCCGACGGCGGCCTCGGCGACCTGCTCGGCGGCCTGTTCAACCGGGGCGGCGCCCGGGCCTCGTCGCGACCGCGGCGCGGCAGCGACGTGGAGACCGAGACGACCCTCGGCTTCCGCGAAGCCGCTCAGGGCGTGACGGTTCCGCTGCGCATGACCAGCCCGGCCGCCTGCACCACCTGCCACGGCAGCGGTGCGAAACCCGGCACCTCGCCGCGAGTCTGCCCGCACTGCAATGGATCCGGCGTGGTCAGCCGGAACCAGGGCGCGTTCGGATTCAGCGAACCCTGCGACGACTGCCGGGGCACCGGATCGATCATCGACGATCCGTGCCCGGACTGCCGGGGCTCCGGCATCCAGAACCGCACCCGCACCATCACCGTGCGCATTCCCCCGGGAGTACGTGACGGGCAACGGATCCGGCTCGCCGGACAGGGTGAGGCGGGGCTGCGCGGCGCACCGCCCGGTGACCTGTACGTCACCGTGCACGTCAGCCAGGACAAGGTCTTCGGCCGCAACGGCGACGACCTCACCCTGGTGCTGCCGGTCAGCTACAGCGAACTGGTTTTGGGCACAACGGTTTCCGTCCCCACCCTGGACGGCCGCGTCGGCGTCAAGGTGCCCCCGGGTACCGCCGACGGCCGCACCCTGCGGGTGCGCGGACGCGGTGTCGCCAAGCGCGACGGCGGCGCCGGTGACCTGCTGGTCACGGTCAAGGTCGCGGTTCCGCAGAAGCTGGACGACAATGCTTCCGAAGCGCTGCGGCGCTACGCCGAAGCGGAGAAGACCAGTGGCTTCGATCCACGCGCTGGATGGGCAGGTGCGTAAATGAGTTCCGATCCCAAGAAGGCCGAGGCGCAATACTTCCTGATCTCGGTGGCCGCACAGCTGGCGGGCATGCACGCCCAGACGCTGCGCACCTACGACCGCCTGGGCCTGGTATCGCCCCAACGCACGTCCGGCGGCGGCCGGCGCTACTCCGACCGGGACGTGGAGCTGCTCCGCGAGGTGCAGCGCCTGTCCCAGGACGAGGGCGTCAACCTCGCCGGCATCAAACGGATCATCGAACTCACCAACCAGGTCGAGGAACTCCAGCAGCGAGTCGCCGAACTGGCGTCCGAGGTGGACCGCCTCCGCGCGGGCTACCGCCCGGATCTCACTCCACCCCAACGCAGTACGGCCCTCGTGGTCTGGCAACCCCGCAACCGCCGACAGCAGTAACCGTGCCCCACCCGGTGTGAACCGGACAGGCACCAGGAAGGCAGCGACCCGAATCCGGGCCGCTGCCTTTGTCGTTCATCGATCTCCAGGCTTCAGCTGCACGTCGATCCGGTACTCAATGCCTCGACGACCAGCACGCTCGTATCCGCTCGGACCTGAACCGGTCCCTTGGCCGTCCAGGCGTAGTACAGCGCGGTGATGCGGTGGACGCCCGAAAAGGCCGGGGTCCAATCGAATCGTGCGTTTCCCTCGGCATCGGTCACGCTGCTGCCCAAGAAGTTCTCGTCCTCCAGGAATCGCAATTCCAGGGGCAACGGCAGGTACGGCTCCGTGGCCTTCGCGGTCACCGTGGTCGTACATCCGCGACCCACCGCGCTGACCGACCCGAGGCCCGGCACCGACACGGTCAATGACGTGTCCGCGTGGGCAGCGGCGGCCAGTGTTCCGCCGGCCGTCATGCAGATCATCAGCGCGGCCGCCGACGCAGGCAGGCGTCGAAGGGCGTTCATCCGGATCAACTCCCCGTCGGCAGGCAGACGGACCCGAGGTTGAGGCCCTGGGACACGGTAACTTCGTCGTGCGTCGGCGGGAAGGGCAGACCGATGGGGAGGTACGGCTGGAATTGTGTGCTGATCACATAGCGGGCCGCACTGCGTGGCGTCCAGTCGATCCGGGCGTTTCCGGATGAGTCGATCTCGGAATCGCCGGAGACCTCGGTGCTGCCGGTCGACTCGACCCAGATGGTGAAATGCACGGTGCCCCTACCGATCTGGCTACCGTAACCGGACGCGGTGAGGGTGGAGGCGCATCCGACCACAGGTCTGGAGCTCGACAGGCCGGACCCGGAGACGCTGACGTCGGCGGCGGCGGTGGGGGCCAGAGCTGCGAGGGTTGCGCCGGCGAAGACGGCGGCGATCACGTTGCGCGGACGGAACATGCTTTGCTCCTGGTGTTTCGGGGTGGATCGAGTGGGTCAGTTGTCGCGGCAGACGGCGACGACATCGGTGCGGATCGGATTCACGTAGTAGCTGGAGGACAGGGTGGCCTGTATCGCGATGCAGCTGAAGCTCGGCAGGTCGGCGGCGGCATCCACGGCGACGACCCCACCCCAGCCGGCGACCTGCGCGGGGAAGGTAGTCACACCCTGGGCGGGCATGTTCGGGGTCGGCGGTTCGACCATCCAGCAGACATTCGTCGCATCGCACGTCTTCCATTTCTTGGAATCTGTTCTCGCCCAAGAGATTTCGACATTCTCGGCGGGCGGTCCTTGATCGGCGACCCGGCGATACTCGGCATTGAACCCCGTCCACCAGCCGATGAACTGGTTGAGGTGCAGGCACAGTTGGTCGCCACCCGCGGTGACCTGCTCGCAATTCCATTCATCGGGGGCCGGTTTCGCGCCCGCCGGGCCCGAGAACATGACGGTGGCGAGCAGACCCGCCGCGGCGGCCGCCGAAATTCGTATACGGGTGCGGTTCCGGTCGCGCTTGCGTAAGGCATCCATGGGGGCTCCTGTGATCGGTTGTCATGCAGCAGAATCAGGGCTGCCGCGCGGGGACGGGAGAGTAGCGGGCTACTCGAGAATCGGATTCAGGATTCGGCAGTGCGGAGGGGGCGGGCAATGACGACAGCTCACTGAGTGAGCCGAGTGCGGTGGCCGACCGCCCCCACTCTCAGGGTCGGCTGCGCCGCTCCGAGACGTGGGGATGCCTGCATCCCGGCGGCGGTGAGCCCTCTATGCCTGTGGCTCGGACCCTGCGGTCCTAATCTGAATATCTGTGTGATTCACGGGGATTCAGGGGGCGCACCTGGCCCGCGAAATTGTGCCGCAGACACGGTATTCGCTCGTCGATCGGCGGCGGCTGGGTGAGTCGCTGGTTCGCGCGCACGACCTGGGTCGCATGCATGAGAACGAGCAATCGGTGCTCGGGATGAGCACTGCGGCCGCGGTGATCCGGAATGGGGCCGGTGAGGTGACGGCCTTGTTGGCCGTTGCGTGCCACAGCGATCGGGCTGTTCGCCGGTTGGATGCTGCGGTCGCGCGGGCGGCCGAGCAATTGGAAGTCGAATTGCGGCGGCGGGAATCGCGAATTGAGGTCGGTCGGTAGGTTTGGTAAATACGGACCGCCCGGTTGGTGAAATACTTCAGTTGGGTGATTTGTCCGTATGCTGGAGGGGATTTGGGAGCGGGCGGGGTTGCGGTGGGATCGCTACTTTGTTGAGTCTTGCAAAACGAATGCCGCACAACAGATGGCTGAAAACCCGTGTTGGGCGGCGTGTTCCAGGTGAACAGTTGGTTTTCGGTCGGATTTGCCTGGCTTTGGCTGGTTTTAGAGGAATTTAGTGCGTGTTGTTGAAACGAGCCGTTCCGTAGCTGGCTAACCTCGCCTACACTTGCTGAGCAACGGCTGCTGTCGAGTGTCCCGCAGCACTGCACTCGACGGCCCTGCCTGTGTTCGAGTGCGAAATGGGGTTGTGACACAAATGGATTCGCGGACCGTCGCATTGATAAGAACGACGTTCAAGGCGGTTGCTGCGGAGGACGGTGGCCCCGAGAAACTCGCCCGCTCGTTCTACGCCATCCTCTTCACGGAATATCCACAGGTTCGCGATTTCTTTCCGGCCGCGCTCGACGCGCAACGCGATCGGCTGGTGAAGGCCATCGCCTATGTGGTGGACCGGCTGGAGGAACCCGACAAGCTGCTGCCGTTCCTCGCCCAGCTCGGGCGCGACCATCGCAAGTACGGAGTGGTCGCGGAACACTATGCGGCCGTGGGGAAATCGTTGAAGTCCGCCTTGCAGGCGTATGCCGGCACCGAACTGTGGACCGACGAAGTGGACCGGGCCTGGGACGAAGGCATCGGCGTCATCTCCGACACCATGATCGGCGCTGCCGACAAGGAATCCACGCCGCCCGTGTGGACCGGTACCGTCATCGAACACCGTGAGGTGCTACGCAACCTCGCCGTGGTGCGGCTGAAACTGGACCAGCCCATTCAATACGCTGCGGGGCAATACATGTCGGTGCAGATCCCGGCCCGGCCGCGCATGTGGCGCTACCTTTCCCCGGCCATCCCCGCCAACTCCACCGGCGAGATCGAATTCCACATTCGCGGCGTCACCGGCGGCTGGGTGTCGCCCGCCATGGTCGGGCATACCCGCGTCGGCGAACAATGGCTCATCGGGTCGCCGCTCGGCGGCCTCGGCGTCCCCCGCAATACCCGCCGCAAACTCCTCATGATCGGCTGCGGCACCGGAATCGCCCCGCTGCGAGCGCAATTGATGGCCATGACGCAGCGCCGCTCCAATCCGAAGGTGGATCTGTTCGTCGGCGGCCACTACCCGTGCGATCTCTACGACCTCGAAGTGCTGAGCCAGCTCGCCCAGGCCAACAAGTGGCTCACCGTCCACCCGGTCACCGAATCCAATGAAAACCCCTGGTGGCACTTCGAAGACCCGTCCGAATCGCCGAAGGACTACACCAGCCTCCAGCCCCGCCAGGTCGGTCAGATCGGCAAAGTTGTTGCGGCAGCAGGCTCCTGGACCGACCGCGACGTGCAGATCGTCGGCGCCCCCTCCATGGTGCAGACCACCAAGTTCCGCCTCATGGCGGCGGGCACGCCCACCAAGAACATCCGCCACGACCCGCTCTTCTGAGCAGGCCGGCTAAAAGCCTTCGTAACGAATGGATTCCGGCGGAGTGCCGGTCGCCACGAGGTTCTCGACGGTTCTCTGCACCGGAGCGGACGCACCGCAGACCAGGATCTGATGGTGGTCGAGCGGGCCGAACCGATGCGGGATATCCGCGATGGAGCCGTGCAGCATTTCCTCGGGATGGAACCCGATGTCGACGCGGCAGGACTCGTACCACATGTCGGTGCGGTCCGGATCCTCCTCGTCCTCGACCACGGGAATCACCGTGAGCCACGGTAGTTCGCCGGTCAGCAGGTACAGCATGTCGGAGGCGTACAGGTCGCGCGGGTAGCGCGCGCCCACGAACAGATGCGTGGCGGGCGGCTCGGGCCGCCGGGCCAGATCCAGCAGCAGGGAACGCATGGGGGCCAGGCCGACCCCGTCGGCGATCAGCACCACATCCGTGGCGTCCTCGTCGATCGCGAGCCAGCCGGCGGGGGAGGTGATGCGCCATTCGTCGCCGGGACGGGTGTCGGCGACCAGGGAGCCGCTGCACCAGCCGCCGGGGATCGTGCGAATGTGGAACTCCAGCTTGCCGTCGAGAGACGGCGGCAGGGCGGAGTACAGGCGGCGAATCATGGTGGGGTGCTGCGGAGTTCGCACCTCCACCGACTGCCCGGGGGCGAAGGGGACGAACTCGCCGATGAGGCGCACCACCGTGGTGTCCTCGCGGAGGCGGTGCGCGCCGACCACGGTGGCGGTCCATTCCGTCGACTCGCCCAGGGCGAGCGCGCCGGTGTCATCGGGGCCGATCGTCACCGCAAACTCCTTCGAAGAACCTGTGCTGCAACAACTTCCGGTCGATCACACCGGATCGGACTGGATGGCCGACTCCGGCGTTCCCACCGCGAGCAGGGCCTGCCGGGTGTCGGCGATCATGCGCGCTGAACCGGCGATCTGAATCTGCCGGTCCGCCCACGCGCCGAAACTGGCCACCACCGCGCCCAGGTTACCGATCAACCGCCGATGCATGCCGAACGGCGTTTCGGCGGGCGGATACGGATGCCACCACGGATTGGATTCGTTCTCGCACACCGGCACCACGGTCAGCCACGGATTGGATTGCGAGAGCTGCCACATGTTCTCGACATCGTAGAGATCGCACGGGTAGCGCCCGCCCATGAACAGATGCACCCGCGGATTGATGCCGCGCCGCCCCATCTCGATGAGCTGCGCGCGAATCGGCGCGATACCGGTGCCGGAGCTGATCATGAGCACATCGCGGCGGCTGCGCAGATCCACGTGCAGGCCACCCAGCGGCGCCGCGATCATCCAGCGGTCGCCCACCTGGGTCTCGTTCACGATGGCCGGGCTCACCCAGCCGGTGCGCACCTTGCGCACATGGAATTCGATCTCGCCGTACGGGTTCGTGGGAATCGCGGGCGACAGGTAGCGCCACATCTTGGGCCGCTGCGGAATCGCCACCGGCACATACTGTCCCGCCTGATACGGGATCGGCGTATCCGACTGCAACCGCACGATCGCCAGATCGTCCACCACCCGCCGGTGCCCCACCACGGTCGCTTCCCAGAACGGTTGCGACTTATCGGAATTCGCGCCGATGGCCATGGAGGCCGAGATCAGGATGGTGATGTCGCGCCAGCCGAACTCCAGCGCCCGATTCCAGTGCACACCGTTGTAGCTGCGGAACGCGGCCAGCAGGGCGCGCCCGGCCATGTCGTAGTGCGCCGCCTCCACCCCGTACTTGCGGTGGTCACGCGCCAGCTGCTCCAGGAAGCGTTGCGCACGGTCCCAGTCCTCCAGATTGTCCAGGACGAACTGGATGGCTGTGACCAGCCGTTTGGGCTGCATGTCCATGGCGGACGGGAACAATTCCCGCAGGGCCGGGATCTCTGCGAATAGATGACCGTAGAACGCGCTGATCAGTCGTTCGGGCCCGTGCGGGGCCTCGACGACTGTCCGGAAGTTTGCGCGGACCAGCGCTGCCGAACGCGCATCCACGACGTCGAGCATTCCTTTCGACTCAACAGGCACCGGAGGTGCTGCTACCTGGGACTCGCCTGGTTGCCGGCGATCCTCCGGGTCAAGTATCCCTGAAAAAACGGTGGTCGCACGGATATAGCCGAGGCGGATCGATTTCCGTAACTCCGGGTTCAGATGACCAGCACTGTTTTGCCGCGCGCGCCCCGGGCGCCGAGCGCGGCCGCGGCGGCGTCCAACGGCGGGGTGGCATCCAGCGGAACGACCAGGTCACCATTGCCGACCCGGCGCAGCAGTTCCCGCAATTCCTTTGCGCCGCCGGAGGATACGAAGTTGCCGCCGGTGATGCCACGGGTTTGCAGGTCGGCGTCGAAGGCCGAGCCGACGGTGCTGAACGCAGCGCCGCCATCGCGGACGAGGCTCAGATTCTCGGCGAAACCCGGGGGCGGGGAGACCAGATCGAAGAGGACGTCGATGCTCGAGCGGGTCATGCGCACCGAATCGGCGATCGACAGCTGGGTGTCCTCCTGCCGGGTGGGGGAGTCGGTGACCGGGACGCGGCCGTAGTTCACCACCTCGGTCGCGCCCAGCCGGATCATGCGATCGGTGTCGTCGGGCCGGGCGGAGGCGATCACGTCGGCCCCGGTCAGCGCGGCGAGCTGCACCAGATAGGAGCCGACCCCGCCGGCCGCGCCGACCACCAGCGCGGTCTGTCCCCGGCTCAGCCCGGAGGCGTTGATCAGATCCAGGGCCGTGATCCCGGCCGTGGGCAGGGCCGCCGCCTGAATGGCGGTGACCTCGTCGGGCACCTTGGCCAGCGCGCTGTCCGGCGGCACCACGATGTATTCGGCGAAGGTGCCGTGCCCCAGCGGCGGCACCAGGAACTTGCCCACCACGCGCTCGCCGATCTCGAATCCGTCCACGCCCGCGCCGATCTGCGAGATGGTGCCCGCGCCGTCGAGGCCGGGGATGAACGGGAAGTCCGACGGGAAGGCGTCTTTCAGCGCGCCGTCGATGACCTTCTGGTCGTACGGGTTCACTCCGGCCGCCTCCAGGGCGATGCGGAGCTGTCCGGGTCCGGCCTCCGGGGTGGGCATCTCGGCGGATTCGGGCTTGCCGCCGAACTCTCGTACCACGATCGCGCGCATGGGCTGCTCCATTCGTCGGGTGTCCCTACGAGCTGTGTGATGCATCAACGAACGATCCCGGTCATCGTATGCGCGCGGCCGGGTGCGCGTAATTTGGACGGTGACTTTGTGCCTCTGGTCGAATCATCGGAAACTCGTCAGACTTGAGCGGAACAGACTCAACTCTTGTCGCGTTGGACTGAGCAACGACTAGTAGGAAGGTGCATGTGGACTCGTTCAATCCCACCACCAAGACCCAGGCGGCCCTGACCGCCGCCCTGCAAGCGGCCTCCGCCGCGGGCAATCCGGAGATCCGTCCGGCGCACTTGCTGGTGGCGTTGCTGGATCAGACCGACGGCATCGCCGCCCCTCTCCTGAAGGCCGTCGCAGTGGATCCGGCAACGGTTCGACGCGAGGCCCAGGACATCGTCGACCGGCTGCCGCGCGCGTCCGGCGCGTCGTCCACCCCGCAGCTCGGGCGCGAGGCCCTCGCCGCGGTCACCGCCGCGCAACGACTGGCCACCGAACTCGGCGACGAATACGTCTCCGCCGAAATCCTGCTCATCGGCATCGCGAGCGGCGACTCCGACGTGCAGCAACTGCTGCTGAAGTACGGCGCGACCGCCGACGCCCTGCGCGACGCGCTGCCCGCCGTGCGCGGCAACACCCGCGTCACCACCGCCGACCCGGAAGGCTCGTACCAGGCGCTGGAGAAGTACTCCACCGACCTCACCGCCGCCGCCCGCGACGGCAAACTCGACCCCGTCATCGGGCGCGACACCGAAATCCGCCGTGTCGTCCAGGTTCTGAGCCGCCGCACCAAGAACAACCCGGTGCTCATCGGCGAACCCGGCGTGGGCAAGACCGCCATCGTCGAGGGCCTGGCGCAGCGCATCATCGCCGGTGACGTGCCGGAATCCTTGCGCGGCAAGCGACTCGTCTCCCTCGACCTGGGCGCCATGGTCGCGGGCGCGAAGTACCGCGGCGAGTTCGAGGAGCGGTTGAAGGCCGTGCTGGAGGAGATCAAATCCAGTGCGGGACAGATCATCACGTTCATCGACGAGCTGCACACCATCGTCGGCGCGGGCGCGACCGGTGAATCCGCCATGGACGCCGGGAACATGATCAAGCCCATGCTGGCGCGCGGCGAGCTGCGGCTCGTCGGCGCGACCACGCTCGACGAATACCGCCAGCACATCGAGAAGGACCCCGCCCTGGAGCGGCGTTTTCAGCAGGTGCTGGTCGGCGAACCGTCGGTGGAGGACACCATCGGCATCCTGCGCGGGCTCAAGGAGCGGTACGAGGTGCACCACGGCGTGCGCATCACCGACTCCGCGCTGGTCGCCGCCGCCACGCTGTCGGATCGCTACATCACCTCGCGGTTCCTGCCCGACAAGGCCATCGACCTGGTGGACGAGTCGGCCTCGCGGCTGCGCATGGAAATCGATTCCCGCCCAGTCGAAATCGACGAGGTGGAACGCGCCGTGCGCCGGCTCGAGATCGAGGAGATGGCGCTGAAGAAGGAGACCGACGAGGCTTCCAAGCAGCGGCTGGAGAAGCTCCAGCGCGAGCTCGCCGACGACCGGGAACGGCTCACCCAGCTCACCACCCGGTGGCAGAACGAGAAGCACGCCATCGATTCGGTGCGCGGCATCAAGGAACAGCTGGAAGCGCTCAAGGGCGAATCCGAGCGCGCCGAACGCGACGGCGATCTGGGCAAGGCCGCCGAACTGCGGTACGGGCGAATTCCCCAGTTGGAGAAGGAGCTCGCCGCCGCCGAGCAGAAGGCCGGCAGCGCCTCCGACGGTGAGGTCATGCTCAAGGAGGAGGTCGGGCCCGACGACATCGCCGAAGTCGTGGGCGCGTGGACCGGAATTCCGGTGGGTCGCCTGATGGAAGGCGAAACCCAGAAGCTGCTGCGCATGGAGGAGGAACTCGGCAAGCGCGTGGTCGGGCAGAAGGAGCCCATCCAGGCGGTGTCGGACGCCGTGCGGCGGGCGCGGGCCGGCGTGGCCGATCCCAACCGGCCGACCGGATCCTTCATGTTCGTCGGACCGACCGGTGTCGGTAAGACCGAGCTGGCGAAGGCGTTGGCGGACTTCCTGTTCGACGACGAACGCGCCATGGTGCGCATCGACATGAGCGAGTACTCCGAGAAGCACTCGGTGGCCCGGCTGGTCGGCGCGCCGCCCGGCTATGTCGGCTACGACCAGGGCGGTCAGCTCACCGAGGCCGTCCGCCGGCGGCCGTACACGGTGGTGCTGTTCGACGAGATCGAGAAGGCGCATCCGGATGTGTTCGACATCCTGCTGCAGGTGCTCGACGAAGGCCGGCTCACCGACAGCCAGGGGCGCACGGTCGACTTCCGCAACACCATCCTCATCCTGACCTCCAATCTGGGTGCGGGCGGTGACAAGGACTTCGTCATGAACGCGGTGCGTTCGGCGTTCAAGCCGGAGTTCCTGAACCGGCTCGACGATGTGGTCATGTTCCACGCGCTCGACGAGGAGGAACTGGAGTCGATCGTCGATATCCAGCTCAACCAGCTGCAGAAGCGGCTCGCCGCACGACGGCTGACGCTGGAGGTGAGCGATTCGGCGCGGTTCTGGCTCGCGGTGCGCGGCTACGACCCGGCCTACGGCGCGCGTCCGCTGCGGCGGCTCATCCAGCAGGCCATCGGCGACACCCTCGCCAAGGAACTGCTGGCGGGCGAGGTGCAGGACGGCGACACGGTGAAGGTGAACGTCAGCCCGAACGGCGACACCCTCATCGTCGGACGATGACCCGGTAGAGCTCGAACCGATGGGCGGCGGCCCCCGAAGACACTGGTCTTCGGGGGCCGTCCGCAATATTCGGGCGTTTCCGGCGTGCTCGCGGGCAGCAAACAATCACACCGCTCGGTCGAGTTCGCGGCTCGAGCGGAGCGAGCGGCCTAATCTGGAGGCCATGACTAATCCGAGCGATCCTTGGTCGCGGCGGCCCGAACCCGAACCGGCGGACGGGCCGACCGAGAAGGCAGGGCCTGCCGAAGGGCAGACCGGATACACCTCGGATGCGGGCGAAGCCTACGGGCAGACCCAGTCGATCAACTACGGCGAGGCCGCGCTGAACCCGCCGGGCGACCACTCGCCGACCGAATACTTCGGGCAGCCACCCGGACCCGACGCCACCCGGGTCATGCCGCCACCCGACACGCACTGGGGTGGATACGAGAACGGTGGCGGCTACACGCCGCCACCGGGTGAGCAGCAGGGCGGGTATCAGCCGACCGCCGCCTACGGGACCCCGCCGGGCTATCAGCCGACCGCGACCTTTGAGAGCGGACCCGGCTATCCGCCCACCGCGAGCTATCCGAACGATCCGGGAGCCGGGGCCTACGGTGCCGGGCCCGCGGGAGCCTATGGGGCATCCGGGTATTCAGGGCAGCCCGGGTATCCGGGCGGGCCCGGTGGTCCCGGCGGATACCCACCCGCCGGGCAGCCCGGTCCGCAGCCGCCGCGGAAGAACACCACGAAATGGGTGGTGCTCGGCCTCGCGGTGATCGTGCTGGTCGCCGTCGCGGGTGTGCTCATCGGAGCGCTACTGGCGGACAAGGATTCGTCGGACACCGCGTCCTCGACCACCACCGCCCGCACCACCTTCGTGATGCCGAACCTGCCCGGCAATTCCTCGCAGCCACTACCCAGCGGGATCCCGGAGATCCCCGGCCTCGGTGAAATCGATTCGCTCGGTGCGACTCTGGGCACCGTCGCCGCCAATGACGGCAAGACGCTCACCCTCACCTCGCTGTCGGGCACCTCGGTCACGGTGAAGACCGACGACTCCACCCAGGTGATCTCGCTGGGCAGTACGAAGGTGGCGGACCTGCCCGTGGGTGAGATGGTTATGGTCCAGGGCGACAAGGCAGCCGACGGATCCATTCAGGCGAAGATCATCATCAGCACCTCCCTGCCAGGCGGAACCCGATGAGCCACATCCGCCCAAAGTTCGTGGCCCGTCTCGGTTCTGGACTGACGGAGCGGGGGAGCGAAGCGGAGGAGCGGAGGAGGGAAGAACCGAGACTTCAGGGGCCACGAACGGCCCGGAGCGTAGCGGAGGGCAAATTAGACACAGCTTGGATAGGGTAGGCGGCGATGACGGCAATATGGTTCGGGTTGGCGGCGATCGCGCTGGTTGGTGCGATCGTGCTGCTGTATTTCGATCGGCTGCAACGGCAGCGGACTGGGCACGTACGCCAGGTCTGGGCGAAATCCCAGGGCTACACGTATGTGTCGGTGGAACCGGCGCTCGCCTCCACCTGGCGGCGCGGGGCGCTGGCCAAGCTCGGCTACCTCTCGGCGGTCGACGTGGTGTCGGGCAACCGCAAGGGCGAGAAGTTCGTGCTGTTCGACCTGGAGGACGCCGCCACCCTGGTCGCGGTGCGCCGGCAGATCGGCTCCGACATCGACATCGACCTGCGGCTGAAAACCGCCGCGCCGCCCAAGGATCACGATCTGGAGCTGCTCGGCGCGATCGGTGACCGGGTCGTGTTCGCCACCAATCCGGATATCGCCCGGCATGCCGTCGATCAGCGCATGGTGGCGTTCATCGAGTCGCTGCCGGACGAGGTGCAGCAGCTCTGGAGTGAAGGCAACTGGACGCTCGGCATGCTGCATGTCGGTTCCGTCTCCAAGGACTGGGAGATGGCCATCGACGCGGTGCTGCGGCTGTCCGGCCTGCTGCACGTGCTGCCGCCGGTCATCAGCTCCGAACGCGCCCGCGACGAACTGCCCGAACCCGGCAGCTCCCGCCCGGTGCCCGAGGACGACGACTACGACGGCTACGACGAACCCGGCGACTACTCCGAAACCGAAGGCCGCCAACCGGCTTCGCGCCCCCGCGACGACGAGGACGAGGACTACAGCCCCCTCGTCAACGACATCGCCGGGGACGGCGAAGGCGAGGGCGAGACCGAAAACTGGCGTCCCGCACTGAAAGTCGTCCCCGACCCGCGCAACCGCCCGCGCCGCAACTGGCCACCCGCCCCCGAAGACGACGACTGGGCCGACGAGGACGACGACCCGGACCGCGCCCCACGCGACCGGGAAGACGACTGGCGCGACGAGGACGACCCGCGCGACGACGACCCCGACCGCGAACCCGAAGAGGGCTGGCGCAAGGACCAAGGCCGCAGCGCCCCGCCCGGCGGGCCCTTCCACCCCGGCTTCCGCCCTTACCAGGGACCGACACCCCGCTGAGCCGGACACTGCGGCCAACTGAACCACCGTCATCCCGGCCAAAAGCGCGCCGGGATGACGAATGTCTACGCCCTGCGTGGCGCGGTGGCAGGCGGTCGCTGCTCTCGAGTCTTCGGGAGCCGTTGCCACGTCGCGGGTTTGGCGGGCACGTAGAGTAGGCCGACAACGGCGTGGGCCGTGTTCATGTTCGGCGAGGGTTAGGTGTCGATCTATGACCGAGAGTTCTCCAGTTTCACGTCTGCCCGGTGCGCACCGCCCCGTGGCGTTGGTCACCGGACCCACCTCGGGGATCGGCCTGGCGTACGCGACCCGGCTGGCTTCGCTCGGCTACGACCTGGTGCTGGTGGCGCGGAACAAGGAGCGTCTGGAGGCTCTCGCCCACGATGTGGAGGTCCGGTTCGGGGCGCGCGCGGAAATCCTGCGGGCCGATCTGGCCGAGCCCGACGATCGCGACGAGGTGGCGGCCCGCGCCGCGCAGGGTGTCGAATTCCTGGTCAACAACGCCGGATTCGGAACTTCGGGTGAATTCTGGAAGCTCGAGCCCGGAGAGCTGCAAGCCCAGCTCGACGTGAACGTAACCTCTGTCGTGCAGCTCACCCGGGCCGCGCTGCCACCCATGGTGCATGCCGCCAAGGGCACCATCGTGAATGTGGCCAGCATGGCCGGGCTCGTCTCCGGGCGAGGATCGACCTACTCGGCCTCCAAGGCGTACGTCGTATCCTTTTCCGAAGGGCTGGCGGGCGGGCTGGCCGGGACCGGTGTCCGGGTGCAGGCTCTCTGCCCCGGATTGGTCCGCACCGAATTCCATGAGCGAGCCGGAATCGAGACGGAATCACTGCCGAAGCCACTGTGGCTCACCGTGGACGAGGTGGTGGCCGGATCGCTCAGAGATCTGGATAGGGACCGGGTGATCAGCGTGCCCGGCCTGCAGTACAAAGCGATCGCTGCGGTCGCCGGACTCCTCCCCAGGTCCGTCGCGGCCCGCCTCAACAGGGGCCTGTTCAATGCACGCGGAAGGACGTAGAAGACAGAAATGACCCAGGTATCCACGACAGACCGGGACAGACTGGCCGAACTGGTGCGCGCGCTCGCCGTCGTACACGGCCGCGTCACCCTGTCCTCGGGCAAGGAAGCCGACTACTACGTGGACCTGCGCCGGGCCACCCTGCACCACGAGGCCGCGCCGCTGATCGGCAAGCTGCTACGTGAACTGGTCGCCGACTGGGACTTCGACGCGGTGGGCGGGCTCACCATGGGCGCCGACCCGGTGGCCGCGGCCGTCATGCACGCACCCGGCCGGCCCATCGACGCCTTCGTGGTCCGCAAGGCCGCCAAGTCGCACGGCATGCAGCGTCAGATCGAGGGCCCGGACATCGTGGGCAAGCGGGTGCTCGTCGTGGAAGACACCACCACCACCGGAAACTCGCCGGTCACCGCCGTGCGCGCACTGCGTGACGCGGGCGCGATCGTGGTGGGCGTGGCGACCGTGGTCGACCGCGAGACCGGCGCGGACGGCGTCATCGCGGCCGAGGGCCTGGAGTACCGGTCCATCCTCGGGCTCAAGGATCTGTCGCTGGGCTGAGCCCGCAGAAACTGCCACGGTACGAGCTCTGGCAGGCTACTTGCGGGTGAAGTACATATGGCCCTGGGCTGAACCCTTGCTCTGGGTTAGCCTGTGTGCTGGTCTTACGTCCGACAAAGGTGTTGTGAAGGGTCGTGTGAGTCACCAGTGGTGAGCATTGCAATCAACAAGGGTATTCAGAATGTTGCGATGCTCGGCATCGGTGCCTACCGGCCGCAACGCATCGTGAGCAACGCCGAGGTGTGCGAGGTCCTCGACTCCACCCCCGAGTGGATCTTCGACCGCACCGGCATCAACAACCGGCGCTGGATCTCCGGCGACGAGACGCTGCGCACCATGGCGGTGGCCGCGGGTGACCGCGCGCTGAAGAACACCGGCATCGACCGGTCCAAGATCGGCGCGCTCATCCTCTGCACCTCCAGCTGGCTGAAACTCACCCCGCACGGCGCTCCCACCATCGCCTCGGATCTCGGCATCAACGGCATCCCGGCCTTCGACCTCACCTCCGGCTGCGGCGGTTTCGGCTACGGCCTGGGTGTCGCCGCCGACATGATCCGCTCCGGCTCGGCCGAATACATCCTGGTCATCGGCGCGGAAACCATGACCGTCGGCCTCGACCCGACCGACCGCGGCACCGCCATGATCTTCGGTGACGGGGCGGGCGCGGTCGTGGTCGGGCCGAGCGAGGAGAACGGCATCTCGCCGACCGTGTGGGGCTCCGACGGCGAGAACGCCGAAGCCATCGCCCAGGACGTCGACTTCCTGGAATTCATGAACAAGGCGCAGCGCCTGCAGGGCACCGACCCGGCCGTCGAAGCCGTCGGGCGCATGTCGCTGCACATGGAGGGCCCCAAGGTCTTCCGCTGGGCGGCGGTCACGCTGCCGCGTGCGCTGTCCAGCGCCATCGAGGTGTCGGGTGTGGCCAAGGAGGACATCGAGGTGTTCATCCCGCATCAGGCCAATGCGCGCATCAACGAGCTCATGAAGAAGAACCTCGGGCTCGCCGACGACCTGCCCATGGCCAACGACATCGAGAACACCGGCAATACGTCGGCCGCCTCGATTCCGCTGGCCATGGAGGAGATGCTGGCCACCGGCAAGGCCAAGGGCGGACAGCTGGCGCTGCTGCTCGGCTTCGGCGCGGGCCTGTCCTACGCCGGCCAGGTCGCGGTGCTGCCGCCGGCCCCGGCGGAACCCAGCTTCTGAGCTTTCGGAACGGATATTCGATGGTGAAGCGGCCCAGGCCATTCCGTGCGGCCTACGTCGGAGCGGCGGCCTTGACGGTGTTCGGCGCTGTGACCGGACACGACAAACTGCAGTGGGTCGCAAAGCCTTTGATGATGCCGCTGCTCGCTGCGGACGTGACGGTGAACGGCGCGGATCTCGCGCCCGCCGACCGCACCGTGCTGCTCGGCTCGCTGGCCGCCGCCACCGTCGGTGACGTGCTGCTCATCGAACCGGACAACGATCGCCGATTGGTCGCGGGCGCAACGTCTTTCGCCGTCATGCAGAGCGGGTATTCGTGGCTGTGGTGGCGGCGCGGAGCGCGGCCCCGGCCCGCCATCGCGGGCCAGCGGGTGGCCGCCTGGCTCGGCGCGGCCACGCTGATGCGCTTCAAGGCCCCGACTGTGGCCCTGCCGCTCACCGCCTACGGGGCGACCCTGGGCACGGCGGCAACGCTGGCTTCCGACCCGGGTCTGGCTCCCTCGGCGAAAAACGTTGGTGGGCTGAATATTCCGAACGCCGACGCCAAGAGCCGCCTCGGCGTCGGCGCGCTGCTGTTCACACTGTCGGACGGTTTGATCGTGCTGCGGCGCATCTTCGCGCACAGTCCGCGCTCACGCCGGGTGACGGAGGGCGTCATCCTCGGCACCTACGCCGCCGCGCAGTATCTGCTGGCGGATCCGCGCGCCCACCGCTGACCTCCCGCCGAGGGGGTCAGCGCTGGCGCAGGTGGGTGATCAGCGCCGCGCCCTCGGCCGCCCACCATTCGGTGTGGCCGAGAAAGTAGTCCCGGTAGGCGATTTCGGCGTTCTCCTGATTGCCGCCGGGGACGACGCTCAGGAAATAGTCGATTTCGGAGAGCTCGTATTCGGCGTGGACCAGGGGCAGTAGTTCGGGCAGCGCCAGGGATTCCAGATCCTGCAGCGGGCGCACGGATTCGTAACCGCGCAGCAGGGCGTCGACCTGGTCGACGCGGACGTTCGCCGGGCCGCCGCCGCGCAGGGAGATCCAGTCGACGGCACTGCGTTCGATCGCCATGGCCA
This sequence comes from Nocardia huaxiensis, assembly GCF_013744875.1. Taxonomy (NCBI): domain Bacteria; kingdom Bacillati; phylum Actinomycetota; class Actinomycetes; order Mycobacteriales; family Nocardiaceae; genus Nocardia; species Nocardia huaxiensis. The sequence continues at coordinate 8,261,064 of NZ_CP059399.1, read as the reverse complement.
CGTCGTGGATCGCGGTCGTGCGGTCGCAGAGTCCGAAATCTATGACAGCGGAGGGGGTTTCGTGCTCCCACAGCAGGTTGGTGCCGTGCCAGTCATTGTGGGTCCACAGCGGCGGGATGCCGTCGAGGAAGCCGTACAGTCCCGCGTGGAACGGCAGGTGGACGCGTTCGATGTCGGCGCGCCACTCGCGTTCGGTGAGGAACAGCGCGAGTTCGGGGCGGACCGCGGCGAACCGCTCCACAGCCGCCAGGGGTTCCATGCCGGAGAAAATCGTGAAGCTCGCGAGCAGCGGGTGCGGCGGGCGAGCCGGGGCGTCGTAACCGGCGGCTGCCAGATGCAGTTGCGCCAGCATGCGCCCCGCGGATTCCGCCTGTGCGCGTGAATGATACGGGGACCAGGAGAAAGCCCCCCGGTACAGATCCTCCCCGGTGCCGAGTTCCTGTACCTCGTAGGTGAAGTCGCCGTGCTCGCGGGTGAGCAGCACCTCCGGGACGGGAATCCCCCTGCCGCGCAGATGATTCATGAAGCCGTGCTCCTCCTCGAGGGCGGCGGCGTCGCGCAGCGTGCTCGGGAGGCGTTTGACGATCACATCCTTGCCGTCTGTGCGCCGTACGCGCGCGGTGGCGGAAAGCGGTCGGGGACTGCGCCATTCGATGCTCGCCTCAACTCCGAGGAGGTCCGCGATCTCCTGCGGTGTCAGTGGCGGCCAGTCCGGTTCGACCAGCGGATCCGAACCCATGCCGAAAACCCGCTCGTCCGCCATGGTTTCAGCCCTTCCGGCGCTCGATCACGACCAGCACGGCGGTCAGGGCCGCTGCCACCAGGAAGGCGAACAGCGACGCCGACGACCACCACCCCGGCTCCAGTCCGATGGCGTCGCGCACGTTCAGCCAGAAGTTCCGCCACCAGTCGATGTATCCCGGATTGAACAGCTGATACGTCACGAAGCCGAAGGCCCACGGCAGCAGCATGAGCGGGCGGGCCGGGGAGTTCTGGGTGAGGTCCCAGCGGCGGCGGCCCTCGCCGAAGAAGTAGTCGACGATGAGCACCGCGGCCAACGGCACGAACACCGAACCGATCAGCACCAGGAAATTGGCATAGCCGCTGAAATCCCGGACGGGCAGAGCCAATCCGGTGACGAGCACACCCACCGCGCCTGCCAGCAGCCGTCGATCCACGCGCGGCAGCAGATTCTGCATCGACATGGCCGTCGAATACACATTGGCGAAGGACTGATCCGTCTCGCGCAGCACCAGCACCGCGAAGAACACCCAGCCCGCCGCCACGCCGAGGAAGGTGTCGAAGATGCGGCTCGCGTCTCCGCCCGCCTGCAGGATCGCGATGATGCCGAGCAGGTAGCACCAGAATTGGGCCACCGAGTAGCCGGCCACGGTGGCCCCGGCCGCCGTGCGCGCCGATCGGGAGTGCCGGGTGTAGTCGGCGGCCAGCGGCACGAAGGACACCGACACCGCGAGGGTGGAGTCGACCGCGGGGAAGAACTGGCTCCAATCGGTGTTCACCGGTTCCGGCACGGGATTGCGCAGCAGCTGAATCGTGAAGTACACCAGCGCGATTCCCACCGCCACCGACACGTACTTGCGCAGAATGTGCAGCACCCGCAGCGGCCAGATGGACATGACGGTGGTCAGCACGCCCGCCGCGATGATCACCACGGCATGCGGCACCCGGTCGTGGGTGAGGGCCGAAACACCCAGGGCGATAACGGTCAACTCGTACACGCCCCAGCCGACGCACTGCACGATATTGGCGACGGTCGGCAGATAGGACAGCCGGGTGCCGAACAATCCGCGCAGCACCGCCATGGCCGGCGCCCCGGTCTTCGTGCCCACCGCCCCGGTGCCCGCCACCATGGCGATACCGGCGACGGTGCCCAGCAGGGTGGCCAGCAACGCTCCCGCGATCGGCAAACCCGGTGGTTCGCCGGACGGCATCAGCACGACCGCGGCCCCGCTGAATCCGATCAGGCTGACGCCAAGATTCAGCCAGAACGCGGCCTGATCGCTGAAACTCAGGGTGCGCGGCGGCTCGGTGTCGAGCAGCAGCGGCGCCTCCTTGCGATCGTCCGGCGTCACGTCAGCGGTGGTCATAACGGGTGATGCTACGGGCAAAGCGGGCAAAACCCGGCCCCATCATCCGAGCGTGCTCCCGGTCATCCCGGCATATTCCAGCCCCGTCATCCCGGCATATTCCAGCCCCGCCATCCCGGCATGTTTTTGGCCGGGATCCACCGCGCAGCTCATCAACCACCTGTGTGGATCCCGGCCAAAAGCGCGCCGGGATGACGAAGGGTTCTCGAGCTGTGAGGGTGCGGCTCACAGGCAGAGGATGATCCTGTCGCGGTTGTGCGGGTCGACGCGGATCGAGAGTGTCTTGCCCACAGCGAATTTCGGGCGTTGCAGTGGTTCCACCTCGAAGACGATGCTGCCGTGGAAGGTCTCCGACCCGGGCACCACCAGTTCGAGGTCTATTTCGGTGAGTTCGGTGCAGTGATCGGTGCGCCGCAGCGGATGCACGGCTTCGATATTCGCCCAGCCTTCGTGTCCGTGGCGGAGCAGGCGGCGGTCGGAGAGCGTGGTGCCCTGGGCGAGCAGCAGGCCGATGCCGAGGAAGCTGCCGAACAGGCCGACCAGCACGAGCAATTGCAGCGGCAGCGTGCCGGGCGGGGTGTGCGGGACCAGGCAGATGAGCCAGAGGCAGAGTGCGATGAGGTACGCGGCGAGCACTCCGAGCACCGTGCGAGCTGTGCGCGCGTGGTTCATGACACCCTCCACCACGGCTTTTCCGGAATTCCAGGATAGGCCGGAATGTGGTGGCGGGTGACTGGTTCAGACCGTGGAGCGCAAGGCCGTGAGCGCTTCGAGATCGAGTGTGACGGTGGTGCCGTTCAGATCGAGGGACGGCTGCCCGGTGTACTCACCGGTCGGTTCGTATCGCGTCCCGTCCAACCGATAGGTATTGAGCCGCACCGCATCCCCCGGATCCAGCAGCCAGTAGTGCTCGATCCCGATCTCCGCGTACTCGGCGAACTTCATCACCCGATCCGTGCGCCGCGACCCCGGCGACACCAGCTCGATCGCCGCCACCACATCCGCCGGCCGCACTCGCGCCGCGTGCGCGGCCCCCGCCGCACCACCCACCACCAGCACATCCGGCACCCGCACGGTCGGCGGCGTGCCCTCGTCCACGATCAGCTCGATGCGCGCCAGGGCGGCCAGCGGCGCGGGCAGCACCGGCTCCAGCTGCGCGGCCAGCCGCCACACCGCCAGCTGATGCCGCGGCGGCTGCGGCGCAACCACCAGCACGCCGTCGACCAGTTCTCGGCAGTACCGGCTGTCTTCCGGCAACTGCGACCATTCCGACAGCGTCAACAGGTGATCCGGCCAGGACGCAACCGATTTCAGTGCTTCCGCGGGTCTCAACCGACGCATACGACCAGTCTTCCACGGTCGGCAACCGCGCAGCGATGTTTCACCCCTTCAAGCGAAGAACCGCCAGCACCCGCCGATGATGCAGATCCGACGGGGGAAGATCGAGTTTGGTGAAGATATTGCCGATGTGCTTCTCCACCGCGCGCTCGGTCACGCTGAGGGCTTCCGCCAGAGCCGAATTGGACAGGCCCTGGGCCATCAACTCCAGCACCTCGCGTTCGCGCGGGGTCAGCCGGGTGAGTGAATCCTGTTGCCGCGCCGCACCCATCAGCTGGCTCACCACCTCCGGGTCCAGGGCCGTGCCACCGGTGGCGACCCGGTGCAGGGCATCCACGAAATCGCCGATATCGGCCACGCGGTCCTTCAGCAGATAGCCGACGCCGCCCGCGCCGGAGGCGAGAAGCTCTGTGGCATAGCGGGTTTCGATCCACTGTGAGAACACCAGCACGCCCGTGCCCGGATGACTGCGGCGCAGTTCCAGCGCGGCGATCAGGCCCTCGTCGGTGAAGGTGGGCGGCATGCGCACATCCACCACGGCGACATCGGGGCGGTACTCGGCCACCACTGCGGACAGACCGGTCGCGTCGCTGACGGTGGCCACCACCTCGTGGCCGCGCTCGGTCAGCAGGGCGGTCAGACCGTCCCGCAGAATGGCATTGTCCTCGGCGATCACCACCCGCAGGACGGTCGAATTCGATTCGGGCACGGGAAACCTCACTTCGGTCCGGCGATCGGCAACACCAGGGTGACCACGGTCGGGCCGCCGAACGGGCTGTCCACGAGGAGCGAGCCGTCCACCGCGCGCGCTCGCGCCGACAAGCCCGAAAGACCGCCCGCCACAACGGTTTCCCCATTCGGCTGGATGGGTTGCAGCGCACCGCCGTGCCCGTTGTCGCGCACGCTCACCGCGAGCGAATCCGCACCCGACGGCAGCACCGCCACCCACACCCGATCCGCACCCGAATGCTTCACCGCATTGGTCAGCAGTTCCGCCACCGAGAAATACGCGATGGCCTCGATGGCCTGGCTCGGACGGTGCGGCAGCATGACCCGCAGCTCCACCGGGAGCGCGCAGCGGGCGGCGAGGGTCTCCAGGGCGGCCTCGAGTCCCAGATCCAGGGCCGGCGGGTGGATGCCGCGCACCAGTTCCCGCAATTCGGTCAACGCTTCCTTGGAACCCGAACGGGCCTGGGCGATCAGGTCACTCGCATCCGCGCCGGCGGCGATGCGCTCCTCGGCACGGCCCAGCGCCATGGCAATGCTGACCAGCCGCGCCTGCGTGCCGTCGTGCAGATCCCGCTCCAGTCGGCGCAGCGTGGCCGCCGAATCCTCCACCGCGGCGCGGCGGCTCTCCTGCAACTCCGTCACGCGGCGATCCCGATCGGTGGGAGTCAGCAGCAGCGACGACAGCAGCAGATGCAGCAGGCACAGAGCGCGCAGCAGCCACGGCAGCGCGAAGCACAGCACGATGCCCGCCGCCGCGAACGCCAGCACGCTCGGCCACGTCTCGATGTACCAGCTGCCGAACTGGAACAGCGAATGATGCTCCACCCCTTGGTCATCCACATTGATCGGATGGAAGAGCGCCCACGGGATGGGGGAGATGGCGATGAACACCACCATGGCCACGACCGTCAGCACGATATAACCGGCCGCCACGCCCAGGATGCCCTGGATGACCAGATAGGCCAGCGCCCGCCAGGAGGTCAGATCGGTGAACGCACTCCGCAGCCAGCCCCAGAAGCCGCGACGCGGCGAGAAGGGCGGTGGCTCGGGCAGATTCGCGTCCAGCAGGACCCGGGCCAGCCAGCGATAGATGTGTCCCCACACCCGGCCGCCCAGAATGACGAAGGCCAGGATGGGAATACCGATGAGGAAGATCGAGATGTACAGCCCGCCGCCGACCGCGAAGAACAGATAGCAGACGGCCGCACAGCCCAGCACGAAGGCCGCGATCACATAGCCGAGATCCTTCCAGGCGCGTGCCCGCACCGGAGCCAGCAGAATCGTGCGCAGCGCACTCTCCCCGGCCCGGCGGGATGTCGACCCTGGCCGGTCGATGGCCAGGGTCGGGTCACCGCCGGTGCCGCCCTCGGCTCGGAGAGTGAGGGTCGGGTCGTCGCCGGAGCCTTCAGCTTCGAGAATCAGGGTCGGTTCGCCTGTCGATGCGCTCTGGTCTCCGAGGATCCGGGTGGGATCGCCTGCCTTGTCGCTCATAACTCCATCGTTGTCGGGGGCATGGCCGGATCGCGATCGAGCAGACCCGCGAATCCGGGGTGTGGCAGGCACTACCTCGCTGCCTGCGGGCAATCTCGCTCGCCACCGTCTGCCAGGCGAAATACGATGCTGCCGTGAGCTACCCACCCCAAGGCTATCCCGGCTATCCGGTCTACCCGGTGCGGCCGCCGGACCATCCACAGGCCGTCACCATCATGGTGCTGGGCATCATCAGCATTGTCGGCAGTTTCATCTGCGTTCTCCCGATCGTGCTGGGGCCGGTCGCCTGGACCATGGGCACCAGGGCGCGGCGGGAGATCGCGGAATCGCACGGCGCGATCGGCGGGGAGGGCATGGTGCAGGCCGGATTGATCTGCGGCATCATCTCCTCCTGCCTGCTCGCCGCGGGTGTGCTGTTCCTCGTCGTCATTCTGGGGATCGGGATTCTCGGCGGCTTCGAGAGCAGCAGCAGCTACTGATCGGGTGCGTTCCACATCGCCACTACGATGACCCGAGTGAATTCCGCCCCCGCCGACGACGAGCTCGCCCCCGGACCCACCGAATGGGGTGAGCATCCGCACGGTGTCGGACCCTGGCGGGACGAATTCGGCACCGAACCACCCGACGATCCCCGGCTCGATCCGCAATTGCTCGAGCACGGCGACCGCCGCAATGTGGTCGACGCCTACCGCTACTGGACCCGCGAGGCGATCGTCGCCGATATCGACAGCCGCCGGCACCCCTTCCACGTGGCCATCGAGAACTTCGGTCACGACGCGAACATCGGCACCGTGGTCCGCACCGCCAATGCCTTCGCCGCCGCGGCCGTCCACATTGTCGGCCGCAAGCGCTGGAATCGCCGCGGCGCCATGGTCACCGACCGCTACCAGCACATCGAGCACCACCCCGACATCACCGACCTGCTCGCCTACGCGGCAGCCCACGACCTCACCGTCGTCGCCGTCGACAATGTCCCCGGCTCGGTCCCCCTGGAAACCGCCGACCTCCCCCGCAACTGCCTGCTGCTGTTCGGCCAGGAGGGCCCCGGCGTCACCGCAGCCGCCAAGGACGCCGCTCTCCTCACGGTCTCCATCGCCCAATTCGGTTCCACCCGAAGCATCAACGCGGGCGTCGCCGCGGGCATCGCCATGCACGCCTGGATCCGCCAGCACGCCGACCTCTCCGCAGCCTGGTGAGACCCTCGATTTCCTCGCAGAACTCGAAGAGGTAACAAATCAGCCCGTAGGGGAGTATTCGGACTGGCACGATAAGGGCTATGACTTCGCGGACCGGGCGCAATATCGAGCCGACGGCTGCCCTGTGGGCGGAGCGGGCCGATCTGGCGGAGTCGGGGATCGTGTCCCGGCATGTGCGGGCGCTGTGGGCGCTGCCCGGGACGGCGCTGGGGGTGGTGGGCTGGCCGGCCACCAAGCGGGAGCGCGGGTTCGCGTCCTGGCATTACTGGTGGCAGGCGCATCTGGTGGATTGTGCGGTGGATGCGGCGAATCGGGCGCCCACGCCGGTGCGGCGGCGGCGGATCGGGGCGCTGGCGCGGGGGATCCGGATGCGGAACATCACCGGATGGACGAACCGCTACTACGACGATATGGCCTGGCTCGCAATCTCATTGGAGCGGGCGGAGCGCACGCAGGGGATCGAGGAGGTGCGCGGCGGGCTGCTGGCGCTGGACAAGGAGTTGTACAACGGGTGGGCGCCGGAGGCCGGTGGCGGCATGCCGTGGCGGAAGGGCTCGGATTTCTACAATGCCCCCGCCAATGGCCCGGTCGGCATCGCCATGGCGCGCCTGGGCCGATACGCGCGGGCGCAGGAGATCGCCGACTGGCTCGACAACACCCTGCGCGACAAGGAAACCGGCCTGATCTTCGACGGAATCCATCTGCCGGGCGGGGAAATCGAGAAGCCGGTGTACAGCTACTGCCAGGGCGTGGTGCTCGGACTGGAAACCGAACTCGCCGTGCACACCGGTGAGCCCCGGCATATCGAACGCGCACTGCGGCTGCTCGACGCCATCGAGGAGCACATGGTGGTGGGCGGCGTGGTCGTCGGCGGTGGCGGGGGCGACGGCGGACTGTTCAACGGGATTCTCATCCGCTATCTGGCCCTCACCGCGATCATGCTGCCGGGCGACGAGGATGTGCACGAGCAGGCGCGGCGCAAGGCCGCCGCCATCGTCCGCAATTCCGCGACCGCGGCCTGGGAGCATCGACTAGAGGTCGAGGGTGAGCCGCTGTTCGGCCCGGATTGGCGGCAACCCGCCCGATTACCCGGCATCTCCGGCGCGGGCCATCTCACCGCGGGCGGTTCGGTCACCGCCTCCCGGACCCCGGAACGCGACCTGTCCGTTCAGCTTTCGGGCTGGAAACTCATGGAGGCCGCGCACACCGTCACGGCCGCCGGGCTCTAGAAATCACTGCCGCCGGGCTCTGAGCACTACCCCTGCCGGTTCGCCGGGCTCGGCGCCTCTGCGGTTTCCACGTCGAAATCCTCGGCGGGACGCGACATTTCCAGCCGGTACTGCCGAATCCCGATGATCGTGCCCAGCACCAGGCCCACGACCAGCGTGCCGATCACCGCCGGCATCAGCCACGACATGTCCTCGATGAAACTGCCCGCGTAATACCCGATCAGCAGCAGCACCGGCGCCCAGATGATCGCCCCGATGGTCGACGCGATCGTGTACTTGCGGTGATCCATCCCCGCCGCACCCGCGACCAGCGGGCACAGCGTCCGCACCCACGGAATCCACCGCGCCACCAGCACGGCCAGGAACCCGTGCCGTTGCAGCAGTTCGGTCACCCGCGCCAGATTCGCGGTATTGATGTATTTGCCGTTCTTGCGCGCCACCAGGTGATGTCCGGTGCGCTCACCGACGACATAGCCGACCTGATTACCGGCAATGGCCGCGATCATGGTGCCCAGCGACAGCGCCCACACGTGACCCTCGCCATTGACCTGCGAGGCCAGCACCACACCGGCGGTGATCAGCATCGAGTCACCGGGCAGGAACAGCCCGATGATGAACGCGCACTCCAGGAACACGAAGGTGAGCACGACCGTCCAGACGAGCACCGGACCGGCCGTCTCGAGCGGCCCGAAGCTGCTGAAGGCGAGAGTTAGCGGGGCGCTGGACACCGGGGACTCAGCGATTCGGCTCGTTCGACGTGGCGGCCAGCTCCGCCTCCGGCTTGGTCCCGCGGTGCAGCAGGTTCTTCGCGACGGCGATGATGCCCGGCAGGATCGACACGAACACGATCAGCAGGAAGATGGCCTCGACATTGTCGCGAATGAAGGCCACATTGCCGAGGAAGTAGCCCAGCACGGTGACGCCGCCACCCCACAGGATGGCGCCCACGATGTCGAAGGACACGTACTTGCGGTAGCTCATCGCCGACACACCGGCCAGCACCGGCACGAAGGTGCGCGCGATGGGCACGAAACGGGCCAGGATGATCGCGCCCGGACCCCACTTCTCGAAGAAGGCGTGCGATTCGGTGACGTACTTCTTCTTGAAGAAACGCCCGTCCTCACGGTGATACAGCGCGGGCCCGAAACCCTTGCGGCCGATCCAGTACGCGCACTGATCGCCGGCGAAGGCCGTCAGCACGACCGCCGGCACCAGGATCCACACCGATACCGGCGGATTGTGCTGAGCCGACAGCAGACCACCGGTGAACAGCAGCGAATCGCCGGGCAGCAGTGGGAACAGCAAACCGGTCTCGATGAAGACGATGACCAGAATGGCTGGCAGCACCGCGTTCTTCAGCCACGACTCCGTCAGGAGATACATGGGGTCCAAGAACTGCGGAGTCGCCAGGGTCGTCACGGTGTCGGTAGCGGCCAGCAAGGTCACGGCCACCACAGTACCGGTCCTGCCCGCATCACACCCAACGTCATTGGAACCTCACAGAGTTGTTGGTGAACACCTCACCGACTTGTCAGGGATTGGAGGGCATTGCTTCGACCGGAAACGGGTTTGGCCTATCGTGTGGCCTGACAGAATTTTGTTGTACGCAGTTCACACAACGTGGAGGTCATTGTGCCCATCGCGACTCCGGAGATCTACGCCGAGATGATTGCTCGGGCCAAGGAGAACCACTTCGCGTTTCCCGCGATCAACTGCACGTCCTCGGAGACGATCAACGCGGCCATCAAGGGCTTCGCGGACGCGGGTAGCGACGGCATCATTCAGTTCTCCACCGGCGGTGCGGAATTCGGTTCCGGTCTGGGTGTGAAGGACATGGTCACCGGCGCGGTCGCGCTCGCCGAATTCGCGAATGTCGTTGCCGCGCGCTACGACGTGACCATCGCGCTGCACACCGACCACTGCCCCAAGGACAAGCTCGACACCTTCGTGCGCCCGCTGCTGGCCATCTCGGCCGAGCGCGTGAAGAACGGTCAGAACCCGCTGTTCCAGTCGCACATGTGGGACGGCTCCGCCATCCCGATCGACGAGAACCTCGAGATCGCGAAGGAACTGCTGAAGCAGGCGCACGCCGCCAACATCATCCTCGAGGTCGAGATCGGCGTCGTCGGCGGTGAAGAGGACGGCGTCGAGGCCGAGATCAACGACAAGCTGTACACCTCGCCGGAGGACTTCGAGAAGACCATCGACGCGCTCGGCGCGGGCGAGAACGGCAAGTACCTGCTCGCCGCCACCTTCGGCAACGTGCACGGCGTCTACAAGCCGGGCAATGTCGTCCTCAAGCCCGAGGTGCTCGCCGAGGGCCAGCGTGTCGCGGCCGCCAAGCTGGGTCTGGCCGCGGGTGCGCAGCCGTTCGACTTCGTCTTCCACGGCGGTTCCGGCTCGCTCAAGTCCGAGATCGAGGACTCGCTGAACTTCGGCGTCGTCAAGATGAACGTCGACACCGACACCCAGTACGCCTTCACCCGCCCGGTCGCCGGCCACATGTTCGGCAACTACGACGGCGTGCTCAAGATCGACGGCGAGGTCGGCAACAAGAAGGTCTACGACCCGCGCTCCTACCTGAAGAAGGCCGAGACCTCCATGGCCGCGCGCGTCCTCGAAGCCTGCAACGACCTGAAGTCGGCGGGCCGTTCGATCAGCGCCAAGTAAGCTCGTACACCGGGAACCTGTGAACTTCCTGGGATCCCGTGTGGAGAGTTGCGGTGGTGCGCGCCGCCAAGCGTCCTCGAGGTGGCCATGAGTGTCGATGTACGGGTCCTCGGCCCCGTGCAATTGCTGGTCGCCGGCCGGTCTGTGCCGGTCGGTGGCCCGAAGCCGCGTGCCCTGCTGGCAGCGCTGACCGTCAATCGGCGGCGGGCTGTGTCTTCGCAGGCGCTCGCCGACATCGTCTGGAACGACGATCCACCGGACTCGTATCAGGCGAGCCTGCAGGTGTTCGTGTCGAACATCCGCCGCACCCTGCGCACGGCCGGAGTCGATCCGGTGGCGCTGCTACGCACGGAATCGTCCGGGTATCGGCTCGAAATCGACGACGCGCGTTGCGATCTCGGACGGTTCGAGACCATTCGCCGATCGGGGCAGGAAGCCGCCGCGATCGGTAATCACGAGGGTGCGGCGCGGCTGTACGGCGAAGCGCTCGCCGAATGGAGCGGGCGCGCGCTGGACGATCTGTCCGGGCTCTCGTTCGCCGAAACCTTCGCCACCGCCATGGACGAGGAGCGGCTGCTCGTCGCCGCTGCGCGCATCGACGCCGAAATCGCTTGCGGGCGGGCGTCTTCGGTGGTCGGCGAACTGGTGTCGATGACCAATGCGCATCCGCTGCGGGAACCGCTGTGGGTGCAGCTCATTACCGCGCTGTATCTATCCGGGCGGCAGGCCGACGCGCTCGACGCCTGCCGGCGGGTGCGCACCGTGCTCGCCGATCAGCTCGGCATCGATCCGGGTCCGGCCCTGATCGCCCTCGAACAGCGGGTGCTGCGGCAGGAGCCGTTGCAGACCGCGCAGATCGCCGAGGTCGAGCGCATTGCCAAGGCCATGACCGAGACCGTCACCGAGATGCCGCGCGCCGTGCGCGCCGGGCAGCTGCGGATGCCGGACGGGCGCACCGTGCCGATCGGCGTGGGCGGCATGAAGATCGGCCGCATGACCGACAACGACCTGGTGCTCGACGACCCCAAGGCCAGCCGATACCACGCGCACATCACGCCCAGCCGGGCCGGGCTGCTCATCAAGGACCTGCATTCGGCCAACGGCGTGTTCATCAACGAGGAGCCCATCGAGAGCGGCGCGGTGCTCGCCGACGGCGACGCCATCCGGATCGGCTCCACCCTGTTGATCTTCCAGGCCCTACGCTGACCGACCCGCCCGGCGCGAGTTATCGATTCGGTGGAAAACCGGCGAGTGCCGCGGGTTTGCCGTCCGCCCGGGGTAGGGTCTGCGCCGGATGTGTCCGATGAGCCCGATTGTCGAGAGGGTTGATGCATGGCCAAGCGGCTGCTGGCAGCTGCAGGAGTGGCGGTCTTCGGAGCAGGTGTGCTCGTAGGTTCGGACGGATCGGTCGCAGTCGCGGATCCCGGTCCGGCCAAAGGGGTTTCCGGCGCCGGACCCTGCCTCACCGACCCGAAACCCGTCCACGAATCACTGGTTCCGAAAACCCTCGAGGTGCCGGTCAACTATCCGGCCGTCACCGTCGATCCCGGACCGGCCAAGGTGAGCACGAACCGCGTGCGGATGGAACTGCCCGCTGACCCGTGCGTCAACCCGTGCCCGGACCTCACCGACGGGCCGCCCACCCCGCCCAGCGTCTTCGAACAGCTGGGGATTCCACGGTTGATCCTGCGACCGCAACCGTTCAATTTCGCGTTCCCCAACCCGAATCCGGAACCGGTGCCGCCCGGACCCGAACCCGCGAACCCGATCACCGAGCCCGCGCCGCAATCCCCGGCCCGGCCCGCGCCCGTGGTGTCGCAGGTGCGTGAGATCGCGAAACTGACCGGGGCGCACTCGATCAACCGCACCGACAAGCGCTGGCAGGTGCAGGGCACCGACCTCGGCATCTTCTGGGAGAGCAAGCCCGGGGAGGTTGCCATCGCCTTCGGCGACACGGTCGGCGCGAACTTCCATCCGCCGGGCGGGTTCGGCGACGACTGGCGCTCCAACCTGCTCGCCTTCAGCAGCGACCGCAATCTCGCCGACGGCGTCACCTTCGATCGCATGGTGACCGACAGTCGTTGCCACGCAGCCGAATTGCTCGGCAGCAAGAAGCTGGACAATGTCGAGATCACCACGATCCCGACCTCCGGTTTCGCGCTCGGCGACCGGCAGTACATGAGCTACATGTCCATCCGGACCTGGAACAGCGTGCCCGGCACCTTCTTCACCAACTACGGCGGCATCGCCTATTCCGACGACGGCGGCGAGAACTGGATCAAGGACCCGCATGCCAAGTGGGACAACATCTTCGGGATCACCAGTTTCCAGGTGAGCGCCATGGTGCCGGAGGGCGACTACGTGTACATGTTCGGCACGCCGAGCACGCGGCTGGCGGCGGTCGGGCTCGCACGGGTGCCTAAGGAGCAGGTGCTCAATCCCACCGCCTACCAGTACTGGAGCGACGGTGAATGGACCGCCGTCGGTGGGCATCACGCCGCCACCCCGGTGGTCGAGGGTCCGGCCGGTGAGCTCTCCGTGCGCTACGACGCGGCCCGGAAGCGCTGGCAGATGAGCTATCTCGACACCTCGCAGGCGGCCATCGTTGTGCGCGAATCGGATTCGCCGCAGGGAGTCTGGTCGCCGGGCACTCCGACGGTCAGCGCTCTCCAATTCCCGGAGCTCTACGGCGGTTTCATCCATCCGTGGTCCGAAGGCAACGACCTGTACTTCACCATGTCCACCTGGAGCGACTACAACGTCTACCTGATGGGCGCGCGCGTGGAGTGAGCCGTCGCCTTCGGTTTTCGCCGGATCAGGACAGCCGGACCTCGGCCACCGCGCGGCCGAACAGCTTCTTGCCCTCGGAGGTGGCGCCCAGCACGATGGTGGCCGTGCCCCGCTCGGCATCCGCGGACTTCACCTTGCCGGTGAACTCCACCATGGTCGGCGCGGTCGGCTCCACCGGCACGTAGCCGGAGAAACGCACGCTGAACTTGCTCAGCGCGGACGGGTCGCCCAGCCAGGAGGTGAGGTAGCTGGCGGTCAGGCCCATGGTGAGCATGCCGTGCGCGACCACCGTCGGCAGGCCGACCAGCTTGGCCGCCGCATCGCTGAAGTGAATGGGGTTCGGGTCGCCGGAGACGCCCGCGTAGTTCACCAGATCGCCGCGCGTGACCGGCATGGTGACCGCGGGCAGCTCGTCACCCGCGGCGACACCGGCCGCGGTGGGCACGGTGTGCACCGGGCGGGCCGGAGCCGGCGCCAGGAACTCGGTGACCTCGTCCGGCGACAGCAGCACGAGCCCGGTGGGGTCGGCCACCGCGGACTCGCCGGCATCGGAGATGTGGCCGTGCATGACCACGCCCGCCACCGTCTCCACGGCCGACGGATCGATCTCGACACCCTTGCGGGCCACGATCGTGGTGGTGGACACCAGCACCGGCAGGCCCAGCACGTCGTTCAACGTCACCTTCACGGTGATGAAGTCGTTGTCGCCGAACGAGCGAATCTGCTCGACCACCACATCCACCGCCAGGCGGTCCCCGGCCACGATCGGGCGCAGGAACTCGAAGACCTGATCGGTGTGCAGGGTCTGCGACACGTCGTACTCGGTGAGGACCGTGCCGATGAGCGAGCGGGTGGTGGCCGCGCCGATCACCGACGCGAAGGTCGGCGAGGCGATGAGGCCCTCGTAGCCGAGCTTCATGGCGTCGGCCTCGATGTGATGGGCCGGATGGTTGTTGCGCACGGCGCGCGCGAATTCGCGGATCTTCTCGCGGCCCACGTCGTAGTGATCACGGACACGGAAGTGTCTGCCGACCAGTTCGGTGGCGGTGGCCGTCGTGGCCTCTGCCGTTTCCGGCATGGTGTTCAGCTCCCTGCAATCGAAACCTGGTGGGCTCGCGCCAGTTCCGTGCCGACACGGCAAAGCGGCGAAGAGCCGCCATGGCATCGACAAGCCGTCGTGGCTGGCCCAGACAATCCGCGCCATGCTACCGGCGTGTCGGACCATTGACCAGATTTATGTGACGTTCATCGCGGGGTAACCACGAACACACCAATCCCCCCGGACAGTTCATCGCCCGGGGGGATTCGAACGTTTACCCGGCTACCCGGTAGCCGGGTCGCACACCTTCCAACCGCCATCGGTATTGCGCAGATCGAACGTCCGCGCCGACTGCTTCCCCGGATCGGCTTCGGTATACACGGTCGCCTGCGCCAACGCCGTATCCCCGGTGATCTGAACGGCATCCACGCTCTTCACCACCGGAATACTCTTCTGCTCCTTCGACGTCTGATAAACCCCGGCGAACTGCTCCGCCGAAATATTCTGATAGAAGTCGTGCTGCGTCCCACAGGTAATCCCGCGCAACGCCTCCAAATCCCCTGCGGCCAGTGCATCCGTATACGTGGCAATAGCCCGCTTCACCTGCCCCTGCGGTGAATTGTCCGTGCTCCCCTTCGCCACCGCGAAAATCACGCCACCCACCACCAGCACCGCCACCACCGCGGCAGCAATCACCAGCAGCAACTTCTTATTGGCGCCCCCACCGGCCTTCGCCTCGGCCCCCGCGGTTCCCGCATTCGCCTCACCCGCAGCCGGAACCCGTTGCGGCTGAGCAAGAGTCCGCCCCTGCCCAACACCACCCGCTCCCGCGGCAGCACCACCCTGTCCCGCAACAGCACCACCTTGAACGCCAGCAGCACCACCTTGACCGCCAGCAGCGCCGCCTTGACCTGCGGGAGCACCGCCTTGTCCTGCGGCAGAGCCCGCCTGCCCGGCTCCGGCCAGCCCAGCGAGAGGCCCACCCGCACCGGCATTCTGGCCCGGCCCACCGGCAGGGCCACTCGCTCCGCCGGTCCGATTCGGTCCCGCCGCAGCTCCACCGGCAGGCGCTCCAGCCTTGCCGAGCGCCGGCCCAGCAGCGGCCCCGGCCTGCGAGCCGCTCTTACCGAGTGCCGGCCCACCGCCCTGCGGCTCGCCTTGTCCCGCGCCCTGAGGTCCACCGCTGTGCGGTGCGCCCGGTCCCTGCTGCACCGGCCCGGCCCCCATCGGACCACCTTGCGGCCCAGCCTTTCCCGCGCCACCGGGCCCGGTGAGCCCCGGTCCCTGCGGTGGTGCGCCGACCGGGCGTCCACCCTGTGGCGCTCCCGGTCCGCCGGGTCCCTGCGGGCCGCCCGCACCCGGACGCCCCGCGCCCGGCACGGCCCGAGGCCCGCGCGTCGTCTTCTCGGGCACGGTGGGCTGCACGTCGGCAGGCGACTGCGCAGACCCCAACCGCGGCGGCGCGGACGGCCGCCCCTCCGGAGACGGGTGCGTGTCCTCCACATTCGCATCGCCAGGCGCACCCGGTCCTTGCTGCGGTGCACCCGGTCGTCCCGGCGGAACCCCCGGCCCACCGGGTCGCCCCGGCCCGCCGGGCCCGCCTGCCGCGCCCGGCCCCTGACCCGGCCGCCCGGGGCCACCCGGGCCCTGCGCCGGTGCGCCCGGACCAGCCGCCCCCGGTCCCGGCCGACCCGGTGCCTGACCCGGTCCGCCCGGACCTTGACCCGGCGCACCCGGCCCCTGACCGGGCCCGCCGGGCGCGACATTCCGCGGCCCGGCATTGATCCGAGGCGTCACCGGCGGCTTGCTCATCGGCCGCGCCCCCTGCTGCGGCGAAGTCCGGATCTTCTCGGTGGCTTGTGTAGGCGAAACGGCCGGCATCACGGTCGTGGCATCGCCGGAACCCGGAACCTGCTGTATGGCAACAGTTTCCGCATCCACCGGGCCGTCCGCGCGAGGGCCGTCGCCCTGCTCGGCTCCCGAGGCGTCACCTGCGGCGTCCGTCGCGGACGAACCGGATCGCCCACCGCTCACCGGATTCCCACCGGGTTGTTCGCCGCCTGCTCGATTCGTCTCCGACGGCGAATTGCTCTGCGGGCCATCCGCATCGGTACGACCGCCACTGGGCTGTGCACCGCCGGAACGGTCCTGGCCCACCGTCGTATCCCCGGACCGGCCTTGCGGTTGCGCGGCGGGTTGACCGCCCGGCGCTGGGGCCGGTCCGGATCCTGCTGGGGCGGGCTGGTTTTGGGGTGCGGTGCCGCCCTTGCCGGCGGTGAAAGCGCCGGTGTCGTCGCGGTTGGTGGAGCCGGGGGCGGTGATATCGGTGGGGGCGGCGCCGGATGCGCCTGCCGCGCCTGCCGGGCGGACCGGGTCCGCCGGGGTGCCCGGACGGGAGCCGGGAGCGATCGGAGTGGTGGCGTCCTGCGGGGTGCCGGGGCGCGAGACCGAGGGGACCGACTGGAACTTGGTGGTGGCCTCGGCATCCGGAGTCGACTGGGCCGGGCCGGGCTGGGCTGCACCGCTGGACTGACCTGTTCCGCCGGATCGGCCCGCGCTGCCGGGTTGGTCCGTGCCGTAGCGGACTGTCGCTTCGAAGGCGGAGGCGTCCTGCGGGGCGGATCCGGGGCCGCGCTTACCGCCCTGGGGCGGCTCGTAGCTGATGGTGGCGAAGCCGGGGCGGCCCTGTGGGTTGGGTTGGGCGGCTGCGGGTTTCGCACCGGGACGGATGACCTCGGTGGCGGCGGTGGCGCTCGGGTCGGCAGGCGTGGTGCTCGCGGCGTCCGGGGTGCCCGGAGCAGCCGGGTGGGCAGGGCTCTGTGGCTGCTGGTCGTCGTTCGAGTCGGACACGCGCTACCCCTCGCTTCGGCGGAACTGTGATTCGACCAGTCAGCCTACTTAGCAATTCGAGACTCGGTGCACAATGATCGGCATGACCTCCTTCGGTGATCTGCTCGGGCCGCAGCCGGTACTGCTTCCGGAAAACCTCGACGCCGAGGAGGCGTTGCTCAACAAGCAGGATCCGGTCCTGGTGGCCGCCGCGCACCCGACCGCCTCCATCGCCTGGGCCCACCTCGCGGAAGCCGCCCTGGAGCGCGGCGCGGCCGCCGAGGAACCCGTCAATCACGACATCATTTCCGCGTACGCGTTCGCCCGCACCGGCTACCACCGCGGCCTGGACCTGTTGCGCCGCAACGGCTGGAAGGGTTTCGGCCCGGTCCCGTGGAGCCACGAGGGCAACCAGGGATTCCTGCGCAGCGTCGGCGCCCTGGCCAAGGCCGCCAAGGCCATCGGCGAGACCGACGAGTTCGCCCGCTGCCTGGACCTGCTCGAGGACTGCGACCCGCGCGCCGCCGCCGAACTCGGCCTCGACTGATTTGACCAGCGGCCTAGCCGACACCTTCGACGCTGCCAAGGAGAGCGTCGGTTCCCGCCTGCGCAAGGCGGGTAAACGGGTGCGCTCCTCACTGCTGCCGATCGTGCAGTGCGCGATCGGCGCGGGCCTGGCCTGGTTCCTCGCCCATCATGTGATCGGGCACGCGCAACCGTTCTTCGCGCCGATGGCCGCCATGATCTCCATCGGCGTCTCCTTCGGCGCCCGCCTGCGCCGCGCGGTCGAGCTGATCGTCGGAGTGGCGGTCGGCATCGGCATCGGCGACCTGTTCGTCTCGCAGGTGGGCACCGGTGCCTGGCAGATCATGGTGCTGGTGCTGGTGGCCATGAGCACCGCCGTCTTCCTGGACGGCGGCCCGGTGATCACCATGCAGGCGGCCAGTTCCGCGGTCCTGGTGGCGACCCTGCTGCCCCCGCATTCCGGCGGCGCGAGCCTGCGCATGGTGGACGCGCTGGTCGGCGGTCTGGTGGGAATCGTTGTGGTGGCGGCGCTTCCGCTGCATCCGGTGCGCCGGGCGCGGCAGCAGGCGGCCGACATTCTCGCCGTCATGGGCAAGTCACTCACCGAATGCGCGGACGGCCTGCTCGAACACGACGCCGACAAGATCAAGACGGCGCTCGAATCGGTGCGCGGCACGCAGCCCGCCATCGACTCGCTCCGCAACTCCCTGGCGGGCGGTTCCGAGATCATCCTGATCTCCCCGATGTACTGGAACTCGCGCAAACGCCTGGCCCGGCTGCAGGCCGCCGCCGACCCCCTCGACAATGCGATCCGCAATACGCGAGTCCTGCTGCGCCGCGCCCTCAGCTCCGTCCGCGACGACGAGGTGCTCGATCCGCGCCTGATCCAAGAAGTCGAGAAGCTCGGTCAGGCAGTCGATGTGGTGCGCCGCATGATGCTCGCCGACCCGGACGAACAGCCCGATCCAGCGGAAGCGTCACGCGTGCTGCGCAAGGTCGGCAAGGGCGCCACCAAGGATCTGGTCGACGGCTCCGGCATCTCCGCGCACGTGGTCTTCGCGCAGCTGCGTTCCATCGTGGTCGATCTGATGCAGGTGTGCGGTGTCCGCCGCCTCTCGGCAATGGCCCTGCTACCGCCGACCGTCCCGCACCCCTACGTCACCCCCATCGATTGAGGGCATCCCCCGCGCGGATTCATCGATCTTTCGAGTAGTGCGCTACTCGGGTGTATTCCTTTGCGCCGCTCTAATTTCGATGCATGGCCGGGTTCGCGAGGGGTAAACCCGGCCTTACTCTTCCCCGATGGACGCTCAGCTCCAGAACCGCGTCAGGATGCTCCCGTTCACCGACCACCACTCCGGCACCCCGGACAGCGTGAACAGCGCGTAGATGCCGTTGAAGAATGCCTGATTCACCTGCGGAACGAAGAACAGCACCGCCACCAGCAGCAGCACGCCGTACGGCTTGATCTGATCCATCGACCGTCGCGTCTGATAGCTCAGCGACGGCTCCAGAATCCCGTACCCGTCTGTTCCGGGCACCGGGATCAGGTTCAGCACGGTCGCGGTGATCTGCAGGAACGCAAGGAAACTCAGCCCGAACCAGAACGGCATGTTCGAGTACTCCGCCGATTCGCCGAACACCCGGATGAGGACCAGCAGCAGGATCGCGAGCACTGCGTTCACGGCCGGGCCGGCGCCACTCAGGATTCGCTGGGTGCGGGGGCTGAAGTTGTGCGAGTGCACGTATACCGCGCCACCGGGGAGAGCGAATCCGCCGAGCGCGATGAACACCACCGGTAGCCCGATCGATAGGAGGGGATGCGAGTACTTGAGGGGGTTCAGGGTGAGGTACCCGCGCACCTCCACATCGCGGTCGCCGGCACGCCACGCCACGTACGCGTGCGCGAACTCGTGCAGGCAGACCGACACGATCCAGCCCGCCACGACCATGATGAAGACGCCGAGTTTGGCCTGCCACGACTCCCATTCGGCGGAATCCCAGGCGAGTGCGCCGCCCGCGACCGCGATCAGCACGACGAGGAGGAACACCGGACTCGGTCGCACCGCGCCGTGCGCGCGCCCCACCTGCGGGAAGGTCATGGATGCTCCTCAGCGGACCAGTAGCCAGGGTTCGTGATGGCGGTAGAAGGTGGAGCGTCGCACCGGTTTGTCGGTGGTGACGCCGTCGCGGGTGACGATCGCGCCACGGGTGCCCAGCTGCATGGCCCGGCCTTCGACCCACTTCTTCTTGCGCAGGCCGCGCACCACGGTGGCGTGCAGGCCCGGCATCTCCAGTGTGGGCGAAACGTGCAGGGCTGCCACTTTTCCGGTGAACAGCCGCGTGTCGTCCACGTACGCTTCGCCTTCCAGCTTCTCACCGCGCGGGCCGGTGAGGGTGGCGCGGCCGATGAGCACCTTGCCGGTGTCGTCGCGGATGAGCGGGGTTTCCATGGCCTTGCCCTCGAGGGCGCGTTTGGCGGCAGCATTGCCGGTGCCGGTCTCGTAGGCGCGGGACCCGTAGGTGCGGTCGACGGGCACGAACCCGATCTCCACATTGAGTCGCTCGGTGCGCATGAGGTGGGTGAGCACGGCGGCCAGTCCGGCGTCCTCACCGAGCACGATGAGGCGCGGCAAACTGTCGGCGGCCATGACGGGCAGCAGTTCGTCCAGCGCGTTCGGGTCCGGTATGGCCGAGGTCTGGGTGGTGGGAAGAGAGGCGAGCGCGATCGGAACGGGTGCGCCGTCGCAGCGGAGAACATGGGTACTCAACTGCGGTACACCCTCCTCTGACACGCCAACACGATCGCCTCACTGCGTCTGTTCCGGCGGACCCTGCCCGGTCCGACTCCCCGTGCCACCATAGCTCTGTCTTATTTGCCGCGCTTCGCTCGATGCCTAGCCGTTACGCCGCATTCGTCCCGTGCCCGGGTCGCGAACCAGGTGGTATTCGAGCATCTACTAGACTGTGCCTCCGGCCACCGCCTTCTGACGGCGGGTAGCTGCAGCATCACCGGTGCTGCGCGTCGAACCCGTAGGAGACTCCAAGATGCCGGCAATCGTGCTGATCGGCGCCCAGTGGGGCGACGAGGGCAAGGGCAAAGCAACCGACCTGCTCGGTGACCGGGTCCAATGGGTTGTCCGCTACCAGGGCGGAAACAATGCGGGTCACACCGTGGTGCTGCCCAACGGCGACAAGTTCGCGCTGCACCTCATCCCCTCCGGCATTCTCACCCCCGATGTGACCAACGTCATCGGCAATGGCGTGGTCGTCGATCCGGGCGTGCTGCTGGCCGAACTCGGCGGTCTGGAAGAGCGCGGCGTGGACACCTCCCGCCTGCTGCTCTCGGCCGACGCGCACCTGATCATGCCGTACCACGTGGCCATCGATAAGGTCACCGAACGCTTCCTCGGCAACAAGAAGATCGGCACCACCGGCCGCGGCATCGGCCCCTGCTACCAGGACAAGGTCGCCCGCGTCGGCGTCCGCGTGGCCGATGTGCTGGACGAGAAGATCCTCACCCAGAAGGTCGAGGCCGCACTGGAATTCAAGAACCAGGTGCTGGTGAAGATCTACAACCGCCGGGCGCTGGATCCCGCGCAGGTGGTGGACGAGGTGCTCACCAAGGCCGAGGGCTTCAAGCACCGCATCGCCGATTCCCGCCTGCTGCTCAACGAGGCGCTCGAGCGCGGCGAGATCGTGCTGCTCGAAGGTTCGCAGGGCACCCTGCTGGACGTCGACCACGGCACCTACCCGTACGTGACCTCCTCCAACCCGACCTCGGGCGGCGCGGCGGTGGGCGCGGGCGTCGGCCCCAACAAGATCACCACCGTGCTCGGCATCCTCAAGGCGTACACCACCCGCGTCGGCTCCGGCCCGTTCCCGACCGAGCTGTTCGACAACTCGGGCGAATACCTGGCCAAGACCGGCGGCGAGGTCGGCGTCACCACCGGCCGCGCCCGCCGCACCGGCTGGTTCGACGCCGTGATCGGCCGCTACGCCACCCGCGTCAACGGCATCACCGACTACTTCCTCACCAAGCTGGACGTCCTCTCCAGCCTGGACACCATCCCGATCTGCGTCGCCTACGAGATCGACGGCAAGCGTGTGGACGAAATGCCCACCACGCAAACCGATTTCCACCACGCCAAGCCCATCTACGAAGAGATGCCCGGCTGGTGGGAGGACATCTCCGGCTGCCGCACCTTCGAAGAGTTGCCGGTGAACGCCCAGGCGTACGTGAAGCGCCTGGAAGAGCTTTCAGGCGCGCGGGTCTCCTGCATCGGCGTCGGCCCCGGCCGCGACCAGACCATCGTCCGCCACGACATCCTGTCGAAGTAGCGCCTCGGCTCGGTTACCGACACGAACAAAGCGGCGGTACCGAAATCGGTACCGCCGCTTCGTAATTCATTGCCCAATGGTTTGTTTGTCGAGGGTGGTCGGTCCTCAATACAGCGGGGCCAGTGGAGCGAGGGGGTCTGCCGCGTGTGGGGTCAGGGCGGCGTAGGCGGCGGCGATGGACTTCACGGCCACGCGGATGTCGGGTTCCTCGTGGGTGAAGGGGAGGCGGATGAAGCGTTCGAATGCGCCCTGAACGCCGAAACGTGGTCCGGCGGCGAGTAATACGCCGTGGTTGGGGGCGGTGGCGGCGAGAGCCGTCGATACCGGGGCGGGGAGTTGGGCCCACAGGGACATGCCGCCCGCGCCGGGGGAGACCCGCCATTCGGGCAGCTCCTCGGCAATGGCTTCGAGTAGCGCCGCGCGCCGGGAGCGCAGCTGGTGCCTTCTGGTGGTGAGGATTTCGGTCTCGTTCTGCAGCAGATAGACCGTGGCCAGCTGATCCATGACCGGGGTGCCGAGGTCGACGGTGGAGCGGGTGCCGAGCAGTTTGGTGATGAGTGACTGGTTCGCGCGGATCCAGCCCACGCGCAGGCCGCCCCAGAAGGATTTCGAGGCCGAGCCGATGGTGACTATCTCCGAGTTGCGGGCGAAAGAGGCTGCGGGAGGCATGATTTCGCCGTCGGTGAGGTGCAGATCCACCATGGATTCGTCGACGATGACGGTCATGCGGGTGTCGCGGGCGATGGAGGCCAGTTCGGCGCGGCCCTCGGCGTCCAGCAGCAGGCCGGTGGGGTTGTTGTAGTCGGGCACCATGTAGGCGACGCTGGCGGCGGTTTGCCTTGCGGCACTGCGGATTCCGGCCAGATCCCAGCCGTCCGGGAGCATGGGCACCGGGACCGGCCGGGCGCCCACATCGCGGATGGCCTCGATGGCATTGGGGTAGGAGGGGTGTTCGATGAGCACGCGCTCGGCGGGCGTGGTGAGCACGTTCAGCAGCAGCCGAAGTCCGTGCTGCGCACCGAGAGTCACCAGAATCTGCTCCGGATCGGTGGGCAGGCCGCGCTCGGTGTAGCGGCGGGCCAGCGCCTCGCGCAGCATGAGCATGCCGACGGGGTCCATGCCGTGCGTGCCCAGATAGGTTGGAAGACCTTGCAGGGCAAAGGAATACGCGTCGGTCATCTCGGCGGGCGCGGACATGGCGGCGAAGGTCATGTCGATGGTCGGCACCTCGGGCTGCGCCATCATGGCCAGCAGGCTGCGGGCCGGTTTGGTGCCGTCGTGCACGATCGTGGGCGGCAGTGCCACGGTGCTGCGGGAGCCCTGCCGGCTGATCAGATACCCGTGTTCGCGCAGCAGCGCGTACGCGGAGGTGACGGTGGTGCGGCTGACCGCGAGGGTGGTGGCCAAATCCCGTTCGCTGGGCAGCGCCACGCCCAGCGGTGCGCGGCCGTCGTGGATGAGGAGCCGAATGCTCTCCGCGAGCGCAACATACGCGGGCCGGGAAGGCCGCCGATTGCTGTCCGCCGCAGCGCCGGGTTCGTCGTGCCGCCACCGTCCCAGGTCGCGGGTCAGGCTGGCCGCGCCGATCACTCGTATCGCCATACAGGCCAGTATCGGGGCACTGGATATTTTCTTCAAGTCCTGGACCGGGCCACTATGGGTTCATGATCGCTCTACTCGCCTCCTTCGCGGTGGTCGCCGGCTTCGCCGCTGTCGTCTACCTGTTCGCTCCCAAGCCCGGCGAACGCTGGGGCATCCTGCTGGAGCGTTACCGCCCGCACGCCCCCATGTCGGACTGGTCGGTCGCGGATTATGAAGTGGCCCGCCAATATTCGGACCTCGCCGCGGCTCGCGCCCATCAGGACGCGGCCGCTCCCGTGCGCTCGTCCGCCCCGGTGCAGCGCCGCGCGCCCCGCTTCCCCGACCTGGCCAATATCCCGTGCCGCGAGGAAACAGTCCAGTTCTGAGAAACTGGACTGAATCCACTGGACTTGTCGGTCCCCGCGTGCACACTGGCCCTATGTCCGCCCCGCCCCGCCCGCACGCCTCGGCGGCGCTCTTCGACACCGCGATCGGCGCCTGCGCCATCGCCTGGAGCGCCACCGGGGTGGTGCGGTTCGCACTCCCCGAGCCGGTCCGGTCCGCCACCCGCACCCACATCCTGCGCCGCCACCGCATGCTCGACTTCCGTGAGGCCGTGCCCACCCCCGCCATCACCCGGGCCATCGAGAAGATCCAGGCCCACCTCACCGGCGAGCTCGACGACCTGCGCTGGATTCCCTTGGACACCAGCGCGATCAACGATTTCGACCGCGCCGTCTACACCATCGCTCGCGCCATCCCGCCCGGCCACACCCTCAGCTACGGCGCCGTCGCCGACCGCATAGGCGCTCCGGGCGCCGCCCAGGCCGTCGGACAATCCCTGGGCCGCAACCCGATTCCCCTCATCGTCCCCTGCCACCGCGTCCTCGCCGCAGACCACGCCCTGCACGGTTTCTCCGCTCCCGGCGGCATCAACACCAAGCTGCGACTACTCGAAATAGAACGCACCCCCGGCTTCGGCGAACCCACCCTCTTCTGAATTTCCCGGTGAACCGTGTAACCGAAGTGGCATAAAATTCGGTGGTCATCGGGAGGGGCGCGAGCGCACGGCTCGCGTTGCACAGGGAGGACCGAAGCGTGACCGACCCATTCCAGAAAAGCCAGCCAATGGACGGTTCACCCCAATACGGTCCCGCCGACACCTGGCCCGGCACTCCCTACGACCAGCCCACCCAGATGGCCCCCGGCCACCTGCCGCACCCCGGCTCGGGACCATATCCCCAACAGCCCTATCCCCAGCCCGATTACGCCCAACCCGCCTACACCCAGCCGGATTTCGCCCAACCGGCGTATGCCCCGGCACCCGGCGGTTTCCTCGTGGCCATCGGCGACATAGCGGTCACCGACACTTCGGTGATCACCCCCTCGGGCACCTTCCCCCTGCGCGGCTCCATCTGGACGGCCACCGACATGTCCCACACCACCGAGCGCATGCCCCCCTACGCCGTGGTGCTGGCCATCATCTTCTCCCTGGCCTGCGGCCTCGGCCTGCTCTTCCTCCTCATCAAGGAGCAGGTCATCGCTGGCTACATCCAGGTGACGGTAGCCAGCGAAGGCCGCTTCCACTCCGCCATGATCCCCGTCCAGAACCAGCACACCTTCCCCATGGTCATGCACCAGGTCAACTACGCCCGCTCCCTCAGCGCCATGTAACCCCCTCGCACGCGAAAAAGCGCCCGCACCAACGATTCCGGTGCGGACGCCTTCGTTCTGTCGCCGAGGGGCTCTATGCGCTCGACTACTCTCCGGCCTTGACGATCGGACCCCAGTAGTAGAACGGCGCACTGGAACCGGTGCAGAAGACCCACACGTCGGCGCCCGGCGCGAAGCGCAGGTAGAGCGGACGCCCGGTCGAGAAACCGGTCATCGGATCGGATCCGACGAAGGGGGCCTGCAGACTCCAGCCACCGCAGTTCCACCACTCGCCCGGGGCGGGATCCATGCGGATCACTCCTCCGGGTTCCGGGGTGGCGACCGGCGGTGTCGCCGATGCGGCGGGCGCGCTGATGATCGCGCATGCGGCAACAGCGCCGCTCAGGTACCACCGCGCGAGCGAGAGCTGAATTCCCAATCAATTTCACAGTGCACCTCCGAGGAATGCGCCGCCGGCGAATCCCGCAGCGCCACCGACCGCGCCACCGATGACCGCGGCCGGAACGCCGAGTGCCGCAGCCCCGATGGCAGCGCCGACGCCCGCACCGATCAGTGCGCCGCCGATACCGCCGCCGACCACGTCGATCGGGGCGAGCCAGGGGGCGATCGCGATGCTTGCCGTACCGAGACCCAGGCCCACGGCCGTACCGATGGGCAGGCCGATCGCGGCACCCACGGCGCCTCCGACCAGAGCCGCGGGCACACCGGCGACGGCAGCGCCGGCGACAACGCCTGCCGCGGTGCCCGCAATCGTGCCTGCCGCGATCTTGTCCGAGCGGCTCGGGTTGACGCCGACTGAATTGAGCGTGGTGGCAAGTGCCGCTTCACCGTTGGCGGCGGTGACGTTCACGGTGTCGAGCACGTTGTCCGGTACGTCGTCCGGAACGGGCGAGGTGTAGTTGCCGAGTCGCAGGGTGCGCGGCGGCGGTGCGATCGGGGCGACCGGAGTGACGACCGTAGGGGCGTGCAGGTTGCTGAAGTCGACTGCCGGGGCCACCTCGGCATTGGGGATGGGCCGGAAGTTCGGCGGGACAACGTAGTCCGCCTTCGGGGCTGGCGGGGTGGTCACGCCGGGCTGGATGGGGCCGTGCTGCTGGGCGGCCGGCTGGTCGCGGGGCGGGGTGGCGACACCCGGCTGGACCGTGATGGCGGGCTGCTGGGCGATCGGGCCGTTGGGCGCGGTCGGAGCGTTCGGGGCCACGCCGGGAGCGGGCGGGGCCGCGTGGTCGGCGGGCGGGGTCGCCGGGGCAGCCGGAGTGTTCGGTGCCGTGGTGTTGCCGCTGGCGATGGGCGCTGTGGTCGGGGTGACCGCGCTCTGCTGTTCGGTCGCGTTGGAGCAGGCGACGGCCAGAGCCAGCGGGATCGCTCCCAGCACGAGGGCGCGTCGGGGCGCGCCGGTTTTCAGTTCTCGATGCCGACGACCCACGTCGAAACACCACCCTCATCAGATTGATTCTGTCGATCCCCCGGACCACAGCGGGTCCCTTTGAGCAGGGATGTTAGCTGATGGGACGCTACACAACTCAAGTCGATGTGAGATGGTGCACATTTCTCCACGCTGGAGCTGCCTGTCCCGCAAAGGCGCTGATCGAAGGCGAAATTATGCCGTCGCTGCGGATAGCCGTCGCGATTGCTGATTGGTCACTGGTGTGAGAAGGCGCTCACGCCAGTCGATTTCGACCAACGCGAGCGCCCCTGTCCGAGGACTCATAACCGTGATTCGTCCAGCCACCCGGCTCGGATGACTCTGTCGATCATGAAGTTTGGCGTCGGCCGACGACTCGGCCCAGATCCTTGGGTCGATTCGGGCGCGACCCGGGCCCTTCGCGCCGGATTCCGCTGTGCGTGTATCAGGCTGTGGCGCAACATTGTCCGGCTAGACGACACTTCCGATGCCGAAGCCCGCCGCGCCTCCCAGTGCGCCGCCGACGACCATGGACGGAATACCGACCACGGCCGCGCCTATGGCGGCACCGGCAATCGCGCCAACACCCATACCGATGAGCGCGCCACCGCCTGCGAATCCGGCTGCGGCTGGAACGAAGGCCCCGAGCCCCATCGCGGCTGCGGGGATCGAGGCGATGCCACCGGTGGGGATGCCGGCGACAATGCCGGCCGCAGTGGCGCCGCCGACCGTGGCGACACCGACTCCGAGGCCGATGCCCGCCCCGATTGCGGCCCCGATGCCGGCACCGATCAGGCCGCCGCCGACGAGACCAACGCCCGCGCCGACGAGACCGGCGCTGACGGCACCGATCCCGGCGCCTCCCGCGGTCAATGCGGCGATCTTGTCCGAGCGGCTCGGGTTGATGCCGACAGACTGCAGATTGGTGGCAATGGTCGCTTCGACTTGGGCTGCACCGTCGTTCACCGGATTGAGGATGTCGTCCGGCACCTCGTTCGGGGCCGGGGTGCTGAACTCGCCGATGCGGACGGTGCGTGGTGGGGGTGCGATCGGAGCGACGGGCTCGACGTATTCGGGGGCGTGCAGGTTCTGCCAGTCGACGGCCGGGGCGGGTTCGGTCTCGGCTGGGATGGCGCGCCGGTTCTCCGGGACCGCGTAGTCGGCCTGCGGGGCCGAGGGGGCGGTGGTGGTGCCGGGCTGGCGTGGGGTGGAGAGGGCTTGGTCGGGGGCCGACGGGGTGTCGGTGACGCCGGGTTGATGGGGTGCCGCGTTGGCGACGGCCGCGCAGGCGATGGCGATTGCCAGGGGCAGGGCGCCGATGGCCGGTCGGAGGGCGTGTCGGGACACGCCGGTCTTCATTTCTGCATGCCGACGGCCCACGTCGAAACACCACCCTCATCAGGATTGGAACTGGTGATCCCCGGATCTTCGGGGGTCCTGAGCAGGGATGTTAGCTGAAAGGATGCTTAACAACTCAAGTGGATGTGAGCGGTTGCATACCCGCGGAAGGCTCCAGGTGGGACAGGGAGAAATAACTGTTCAGGAGGGTTTCGTCGATACGTCCCGCTCAGCTCTCGGGTTTGCCGAAAGATGACCCTCCGCGCATGAGTTCGGCCAGCGCCTCCCGGTCGGTGACATCGAGCTTGATGCAGGCGCGATAGAGGTGCCCCTCGACGGTCCGCACCGAAACCGTGAGCCGGTCCGCGATCTGCCGGTTCGACAGGCCGGCCGCCACCAGGCTCGCGATCTCCCGCTCCCGCGAGGTGAGCGGCAGCGGTTGCGCGGATTGCCGCAGTGCCGGCGTGCTGGCCCCACCGCAGGCCGCCGCGAGACGATTCGCGGTGGCCGCGGATTCGAGCAGCCGCCGCCGATCCCCGGCCCGCTCGTGCGCGGACGCGGCCTGCGCGGCGGCGTCGGCCGCCGACAACAGCGCTCCGATCTGCTCGAATTCCGCTGCGGCGGAATCCAATCCGGGCCCGTCGTGCGCCGCGACGGCCACCGCGTGCCGGGCCTGCGCCTGCACCAGCCGCCCATCCACCCGCGCGGCCAGATCGGCCAACCGCCCCGCCACGGTCTGATCACCGAACCGCGCCGCGGCATGCAACGCGATCGCTTCGATGGCGTGCTGACGCGAACGCGCCGCCGCATCCGCCGCCCCGAGGGCGATCCGAATGGCCGGGCTCACCATGCCTTCGGCGGCCGCCTGCCACGCTTTGGCGATCTCGAGCTGCGGATCGTAGACGGCGCTGTGCCGCCCGCCCCGCTCGATGGCCGCGGCAATGGATTCGGCGGCGTCGGCGGTCCGGCCCAGTGCCGAATATGCTTCCGCCAGACGGAGTCTCGCCGGAATCATCCACGATGCGGCGCCTTCTGCGGTCAAGGCGGCGATCGCCTGCTCCAGATTGTCGATGCCCTGCGGGAATCGCCCCTGCGCCACGTCGACGGTGCCGTGCAGGATCTTGTTCATCCCCCACGCCACATACTGTCCGGGCGACGAGTACGCGTAAGGTCCACTGGCGCAATGCCTTGCGGCGTCGAAATCCCCGGTGAAGGTGAGCGCCAGGACTTCCGCGTGCTGGGACATGAACCGGTTGAGCCCGTCGATGTGCGATTCCACCGCCCGCCCGCGCTCCGCGTACTGTCGCGCGGCATCGCCACGTCCCATGAGCGCCAAGGCGAGTCCGCCGCCGAAGGCCGCCCACCACACCGCCCACGGCGGCGCGCCTTCGGTCTCCATGACGGGTTCGGCCAGCGCGAACGCTTCGTCGAGGCGGTTCTCGTGGACGGCGCACGCGGAGGCCAGCCCGTCGAGAATGATCGAGATCTTGGGGTGTTTCACCCGGCTGCGCACCGAGTCCAGCACTTCGTCGGCGCGATCCGAATCGCCCATGGACCAAAAGAGATTCGCTACGCGGGTGCCGCCCCAACGCGCCAGCTGCACCTCGTTCATCCGGTCCGGGTCGAAGGCGGCGAGCGTGCGTTCGGCCTCGATGCGATGCCCCTGCCAGAGCAGCGCGCGAGCCAGCAGGTCGGCGGCTTCGACCCCGCCGCGTCGCTCCACGGCCGCTCGCGCGAAGCGTTCTCCCAGGGGCAGATTCGCCAATCCGATGGCGTCGGCCGCTGCCGCCTCGAACAGTTCCAGATCCGCGGATTTGTCACTGTCCAAAGCCAATTCGGCCAAACGAATGCGGTCGGAGGCGGAGTTGATCCGACGTTCCTTCAGCGACGAGTACAGCCGCCCGCGCAGCCGCCGCGCCGACGCGATGCCCAGCCGCCGCCGGATAACCTCGCCGAACAGTGGATGGTTGTACCGCACCAGCAGCTGGTGGCTGTTCTCCACAATCCTTATGACGCCGCGTGATTCGGCCATCTCGACGGCTTCCTCGCCCGCGAGTTCACACAGCACGTCCAGGTCGATGGGTTCGCAGAAGGTGAGCAGTTCCAGCACCCGCAGCACGGATTCGGGCAGCTGTTCGACCCGATCCTCCAGCAGCGCAGCCAGTTCCGAGGTGACGGCGGCGCGTCCGCGCAACTGCCACACCCCGTTGACCTGCCGCAGCGTGCCCGCTTCCAGCGCACCCTCCACGAGGTGTCGCAGGAAAAGCGCGTTCCCTCCGGAGGATTCCCACATGAGGTTGGCGGTGAAGCCCTCCAGTTGTCCGCCGAGCATGGATTCCACGAGTTCGACGCTCTGCCGTTGGGTGAAGGGCGACAGGTCGATTCGCAGCAGATGCCCGTCTTTCCAGAGCGAGGTCACCGCGTCCGGCACCGGTACCCCGCTGCGTACGGTGGCGACGATGTGCGCGGCCTTGTCGATGGCCAGCTGCAGCAGCAGGGTCGCCGACAGCTGATCGAGCAGATGTGCGTCGTCGACGCCGATGATGGTGTGCCCGTCCGCGAGCAGGGCTTCGCGCGCGGCGGCCATGAAGGTCACCGGGTCGTGCGCGGTGTACACCCCCACCATGTGCGCGAACACGCCGAGCGGGATGCTGCGGGCGGATTCGGTGCCCGCGACCCATCGGATGTTCCCGCCGACGGCGGCGGTCGCCTGACGTGCGAGGGTGGTCTTGCCGACCCCCGCGTCACCGGTGAGAACCGCGCCGACGAAATCGTCGCCGGTCAGCGCCGACCGTATCGATTCGAGCTCGTTCTCGCGTTCGACCATCGGCCAATTCCGAGCCATGGTCTAACAATAGTTCTGTCACCCCTCGTGAGCAGGGGAAACGAAAGGCCCGAGACTCGGATTCGCAGAATGATTGCTACTCGTTCACCAGTCGTGGCTGTTCGTTGACCAGCCGCAGTCCGGGAGCGCGGGCGGCGCGCCGGTCCACCAGCCACACCATGACGCTCTGATCGGCGGCCGGATCCAGTGTTTCCAGCTCTACCTCGACTTCACCGCGGACGGGATGGTCGATGCGCAGCAGGGCCGACCGGAAGTCGGTGAGCCGGTGCTCCCGCCATCGGCGTGCGAACTCCGGCATTTGCTGGAGTGTCGCGATCTGGGATTCGAGCACCCGGTCGTCGATGAAGCGGGTCTGTGCGGCCCGCAGTGCCGAGACTGCGGTGTCGGCGGCATCATCCCAGTTCAGGAAGTATTTCTGGGCGTCCGGCCGAGCGAACAGATAGTAGG
The DNA here is from genome assembly GCF_013744875.1 of Nocardia huaxiensis. Lineage (NCBI taxonomy): Bacteria > Bacillati > Actinomycetota > Actinomycetes > Mycobacteriales > Nocardiaceae > Nocardia > Nocardia huaxiensis. Next base: position 8,229,489 of record NZ_CP059399.1, on the reverse strand, counting down.
CGAAGTTCCCGTGCGCCGCGTCGTCGAAAAGTCCGAGTGGTTCGGCGAAATCCCGCCAGGCCGGATTCCAGGCGAGCACGTTCATCCATCGTCCGACCACGAATGCCGGTGTGGGATGCAGTGCGTCGATGACCGCGCGCAGCGTCTCGGTCACCTCTTCCCGCGCCTGGCCCGCCGACGGGCAGTTGCTCGCCTCCGCCATCCCGAGTGCCAGCCTGCCGAAGTGATGCCGTTCGATCTCGTTGAGCCGCAACGCATCCGACAGCGCGCCCAGCACGGCCATGGATGGATTGGTGTCTCGCCCCTGTTCGAGCCGAGCCAGGTAGTCCACGCTCACCCCCGCCAGTGCGGCCACCTCTTCGCGCCGCAGCCCCGGCGTGCGCCGCCGGCGCCCACTCGGCAGCCCGACGTCCTCGGGCTGCAACTGCCCGCGTCTGGCGATGAGGAACTCGGCGAATTCGGATCGTGACACTCCACCATGGTGCCCTCTCCCCGTTCTCTTATCCTCGCCCTGCCAGTGCCAGGATCAAGAAGGTGTGGTTAACCGGACTCCGGTCCACTTACCGTTCTCGCTATGACGACTTCCACCCAGAACCTGCTCGCTCCCGGCGCCTGGACCCTCGACACCAACCACTCCTCGGTCAGCTTCACCGTCAAGCACCTGGGCATCTCCAAGGTCCGCGGCCGCTTCAACCGCTTCGACACCGCCTTCGTCGTGAACGAGTCCGGCCAGGCCGCCATCGAGGCCACCATCTACTTCGACTCGTTCGACACCGGCAATGAGCACCGCGACAACCACGTCCGCAGCGCCGACATCCTCGACACCGCCAACCGCCCCCACCTCACCTTCCGCGTCCCCGAACCGGTAGCCCTCGCCGAAGAATTCGAAGTGACCGGCGAGGCCACCATCGCCGGCATCACCAAGCCCGTCACCCTCACCGTCGAATGGGGCGGCGTCCAGGTCTTCCCCCAGGACAACAAGAACCACGCCGGCTTCTTCGCCACCGGCACCATCAAGCGCAGCGACTTCGACGTAGCCCCCGGCCTCCCCAACGCCATGCTCTCCGACAAGATCGCCATCGAACTCGACATCCAACTGGTCGAACCGGAAGCCTGAACTCCGGCGTCACGGTGGGGCGGCGTCCTCGAATGCCGCCCTCTCGGCGGGGCCGGTAGCCCTGCGTCGGCCCGATCAGGTTTCGTACCGAGTCCAGACACCGGATGGGCGACCGTCGGGTTCGAAATGGTTCTCGATGCCGGTGGGGGGGTCGGCGTGCCGAAATAGGTCGGGTCTTCGGGATCGGTTTCGGAGTCCAATGATTCGAGCGACCGGCGTCGTCGTGATGACGGTCCTTACCTGTCCGGTGAGCTCTGATCGTCGAAATTGAAGTAGCTCAACCAGATAGGGTCGGTGTGCTTGCCCCGTTTGCGCATCGATTTGAGCCGGAACCTGTAATCGGCCACCTTCGGTGCCCCGTACTCGAACCAGGCAGTGACCGATGGCCAGTACGGGACCGCCGACCGGTTCTCGGTAACAAGCCACACCGGTGGATCGGGCTCGGACAGATCCGCACCGTCGATCACGTGGTACTCGTATGCCTGGTGCTCGACCAGGACCAGCATGCCGTTGGAATCCAACTGTGTTTCAGGCAGATTCGTGATGGTGGCCAGCGCATGCCGCTTCGCGGCGCCGGTAACCGTACGCACACCGAACGAGCTACCGGCGAACCACAGGCCGGGCTCGGAGCCGATCAATCGGAGGGATTCACGTACTCCGGCAGGAATGGTCGAGACGCCTTGTTCCGATGCCCAGCTGTTGATTTCGCTATCGCTCGCGCCGGCCATTCGAGCTGGGTTCAACCCCTCGGAGACCAGGCGGTCGAACACCTCGTCGACCCCCGTTGTCACGCTGGGCTCCTCGCTACTCATTCCACAACTCCTCGTGCTTCAGATTGCGAACCTCGATGCGTATTCCGGGGAAAGCTTCCTGATAGGCGACGATGACGTCCTGGCACGACCCGCAGATCTGCTCGGCCGGCGGATAGTCGCGGCCGGCGGGAAGGTCTACGACCATTCGCACATCGCCCGATATGTCATGCACCGTAAACGGAACATGCTGCCTTCCGGCGTTCGACGCCGCCGACGCGGCAGCCTCGTTGAGAAGCCGGACCGCCTCGACGATGCGGTGCCGCGCCCGCATGGCCTCACCTTCCAACCCTTGGGGGTAGCGAGGATATTCACGCATATCTTCGTAGATCTCATCGGCTATGCGCTGACGTTGCCGCAGCGTATCGCCTTCGGGGCCGTCAGGGATTTCCGGGAATCCGCGACGGTCCCATCCTGCGATCTTTCGAACCGATTTCCGGATAGCGTCATCGACGGCCTCGCGATCCAAGCCGCTCAGCTCCTCGAGATGCCGCCGGGAAAGCTCCTCCAGCAGTTTGACTTCCGAGTCGTGCAATCGTGGTTTGATGCTGGGACCGTTGCCCTCGTCGCGAGGGTTGTAGAGCGCGACCTCCTTGGATTCGAAGAGTCGATATTCTTCCTTGGGAAGTGCATGGGTCTCGTTCGCAGGAGGCCAATCGTGGCCGTCCCCGCTGTACCCGAATTCCTCACCGGCGCTGCCGGAATCCATCCGGTAAAGCAGAGTCGTGATCGTGCGTCCGTCAGGTCGTCGTACACCATCCGCTGCGGGATCGGATCCGTTGTTCAGCTCGCGAACTGCTTCGAGCCCGCTCTGACGCAGGTCCTGATTCCGGTCGACGAGGTGATCGAAGTCCGCCTCACGAGTCCGCTGATACTCCGGTGTGGAGGTATCCACTTCCGCGCCGAACTCACTTCCATCGGAATCCAGGTCGCGGTCCGCATCGGCGGTCCGATCCGGTCCTACTCCTGGAACATCCCCTGGCTCGGCCAGTGGCCGTCCTGACTCCGGCGCCAGTCCGTCCACGACACCACGTTCGCTGCCATGGGTGCTGTCGGCTGGTACGCGAGGGTGTTCTTGTCGATGGTCAGCTGGTATTCCGTGATCGGGTCCGGTTGTGCTGTCGATTCGATTCGCACCAGGTACCGGATCGTGGTCGAATCTTCCTGGAGTCGTTGGATGTTCACGCTCTGCAGGGGTGGGTAGATCTGTCTGCCGATCGGTTGGCCCGCCCGGATCGCCTCGTCGTACATCTCCCCGATCGTGAGTGGGTGCAGGCTCGGGTGCGCGGTCACCACCCCCGTGTTCTTGTTCACCACGTAATTCGCCAGGCCCAGATCCTGGTTCCGGGCGATCTGCTCGGGGGTGAGTTTCGGGCGGCACACCCAGCCGTGCTCGATCGAGATCGTCTCGAACTCCTGGCCCGGGAAGATCTCGGCCAGGTACTGCACCAGCTGGTTCGTGGTGTGGAGCGGTTCCGGCACCGTGAGGTCCTCCCTGCGGGTCGACGGTCATGAACTCCATGTGGGCCGAACGGTCGGCCAAGTATGACGGTGGCGTGTCGGAGAAACGGCTCAGTTGCGGGTCCCACCAGACCGGGCCGGACGCGTCGCGTGGGTAGACGACGACGGTGGCGTGCGCGCCGTCGATCTTCGGCGTCCCGTTCTCGTGGAAGAGCGGTTGCACGGCGGAATCGACTGCGTGCCACTGGTTGTAGACGAGGGCCGACGAACCGGGGCCCAGCTGCTCGATCCAGTTGTGCAGCGCCTGGAACTGGTCTTTGACGGGGCGGCCGTCGTTGTAGCTCTGAACCTCGCCGCCGATCCACTCGGCCGCGCGTTGCAGGCCACCACGCTCGCCACTGCGATTGTCGATGCTGCCGTCGGGCAGCCGATCCGGCCAGCGTGGGGCGGCCACCTCCGGACGGCCGTTGAACGAGGACAGGGCGGCCAGCGAGTTGTCCAGGCAGTCGTTGCTGCGTCCCGGTTGCTCCGGCCCACCGTCATTGATCAGCCTGCCGTACGGATTATCGCGCGGGTCCGCCCCGACCAGGAAACGGTTGCCGTCGCGCAACGCATCTTCCACGGCGTGCTGGTATTCCGGCTTCTCGACCTGCTGCAGTTGCTCGCGGCCGAACGAACGCGTGTCCCGCAGACCGTCGAGCGCGGCAGGAGTATTCGCCTTGGCGATGTCATTACTGAGCTGACGAATCTCCTCCGGCCCGAACCCGCTTCGGTCGGGCTCGGCGAACAGGCCGAGGTGCTCGCGCAACTGCTGCGCCATCGCGTCCGGATGGCTGTTCGGATGCCATGGGCCAGGGGCGTCGGTGACGTGGATGTTCAGGTGTGCGGTGGACGGGTCCGAGGTGTGGACCAGGTCCACCATGACCCGGTCACCGGACAGTAGGCGCTGGCCGTGGTTGAAGGCGAGGTCGGTGGCCAGTTGGGCGTGTTCCCATACGCGCGCAACGTGTTCGGGGGTGACGGTGCCGTCGAAGGTGACGTGCACCTTGATCGACGTCACCGCGATGGGGCCGCCGTGGGCGTCCGGGTGGCGGTGGAAGTCGTAGGCGGGCTTGCCGTTCGGGCTGTGGTCGATGGGCACCGGGGTGACTCGGCCGCCCTCCGGAGGCTGGGTGCGATACCACTCGCGTACCTGGCGGATCTGATTCGCCTGCCGCACCTCGTGGGGCGATACCGTGCGCGGCTGCGGTGAATTCGGGTGTGTACCAAGCCCATCCGGGTGCGCCGTGGTTCTCGCCGGCACTGCTTCAACCGGGCCACGTTCGTGCGGTGCCTGCTGCTGGGCGTGCGGGGATTGTTGAGCGGATTGCTGGTCAGGTCGCGGCGCTCGTTGCTCCGGTGCACGGGAATCCGGTTGGTGTGGTGCGTGTTCCACCGGATTCGTGCGAGGTGCAGGCTGTGGCGACTGCTCGTGCGCCGTGTGTACTGGTGACTGCGCCACCGGTGCCACGTCGGGAGCATGCGGTGCGTGCTGCGTGGGCGGCAGGTTCGTGTGCGGTGACAACGGGGCGGAATAATCCGGAACTGTCTGCACCGGAGGATTTTCCGAGCGAGGCGCGCTCGATACAGGGGCGGTGCCGTCATTCTCCGGCTGAGCGTCCTGACGTACCCGATGCGCCGTATCCGGAGCGGGCACCGGGCTATCCGGATGGCCGTCGTCCTTCGGAGCCGTGCCGTGCTCCGGCAACGACCCGGAGCCGTCCCTGTCGGTTACGAGCCGTTCGGGCGTCGCCAATTCTTCCGGTACCGCCCGATCGCGCGGTGCCTGCGAATGCGATTCGTCGGCAACGCCGCCCCGCTCGTGCGATTCGGCGAAGCGGGAATTGTTCAGGTGCGCGAAGTCCGGGTTGTGGATGGGTTCGCCGACGCGAGACGACAGGATGTTGCCGTTCGGGTCGTAGATGGTTTCGCGCGGCCAGGTTCGGTAGACGGAGTCGCCGGAAATGCCTCCGGGGGCGAGGATCTCGGCTTCCTGGTGGCCGCCGGTGTTGTAGCGGCTGTGCGCGGTGGCGTCGTGGTAGGTGGCGTCCACGTCGATGCCGTGCGGGGTGTACAGCTCGTGCATGTAGCGCATCTGGCGGTATGTGCCGTCGGGGAGTCGCTCCACCTTGCCTTCGGCGGCGAGCCGGGCGAGGTCGTTGCCGGAGAGCTGGAACTGGTCGCGCAGAACGGTGTGTTCGGCGCTGCGGGACAGGGAGACGAAACCGTCCGGCCGGCCGCTCCCGGCGTCACCCACGTGCGCGCTGATGTTCAGGTTCGCCGGATCGCGGGGCGCGAAGCCGTGCTCGAAGATTTCGGTGCCGCGCGAATCCATCCGGAACAGAGCGTTTTTCGGGTCGAGATACGCGTCGCCCGCACTCTGGTCCCGCCACATCGGCGACAGGCCGTCGCTCTCGTGATTGACCTCGATCCGGTCCGAGTCGATGGGTGAGACGGAGTTGTCGAGGGCATGCTCGGGCATCGAACGGGTCAGGCTGCCGGGCAATTCGGTATCGGGGCAGCCCGCCCGGAACGATTCCGGTTCGGCGCTGGTGTAGCGCTGCCGCTCCAGCGGATTCTCACGCAGCTGGTCGATGACCTGGTTGAGGTACTCGGCGGTGAGTTTGTCCGGAGTCGGGACCGCGTCCGGTGGCTTGGGCCAGATCGCATAGGAGCCCAATTCCAGCTTGCCGGTTTCGATGCCGCGGACGACTTCTTCGGCGGACAATCCGTGCTTGTCCGCGAACTTGTCGATGAGCTTCCGATCGTGATCGGTCAGCTCCAGTGGCTCGTGCGGGTGCTCCGGCAGGCCGGGCGCCTCGTGGCCGGTCGTGTCGTCGGGCGCGCCGGGCTCCGGCCGGGAATCGACCGGATGGCCGGTGTGGTCGTTCGAGGCAGGGGGTTCGCCGCCTTCGTCCGCGTTCCGGCTGTGCGATGCCGGGCTCTCACCGTCCCCGGTGTCTCGATCGCCTGCCGGACCACCCTCTTCGGCAGGCGTACGGACGTGTTCTGGGTTCACGCCGTGGGTGGGTTCGCCGGGCTTTCCGGTTGCCGGGGATTCCGGGCTTCTTCCGGGCTGTTCCCCTGTGCCGAAAGACTTTTCGCCGGAACGTGCTGGTGTCTCGGCGCGAGTGGCCGGCGACTGCGTTTCCGGGCGCGCCGAAGTTTCGGGCCGAGAGGTGATTTCGGGTCGTCCGACATTGTCGGCGGGCATGCGGGTCGCGCCCGCGGGCAGGTTCCGGTCCGGTGCCGGCGTACCGCCACCGTGCGTCGTGGTCGCAGCGCCAGGGGCGCGGTCGGGAGCGGTTGTCGTGGGCGCACCCGCTCCCGTGACCCCGCGGTCTCCCACCACCGGCTGACCTGCCCCGCCCTGATGCGCCGGATTGGACGCGGCGGCCACAGGTTGCCCACTCGAGGGGGAATCCGGGTGTGCGACAACAGGATTCCCGTGTCCGGCCGGAAGCGTGGAGTGCGGTGCGGAATCGACGACGGGAGCCGTGGTCGCTGCCGCGGAGACCGTAACCACGGGCTGATCGACGGCGTGCACGGTGGTGTCCTTGACCGCCGGAATGCCGTTCCCGGCCGAGGTCCCACCCTGTCCGCCTGCCTCCACCGTCGAACCGCCGTGCGGCCCAGCGGGTTTGGAAATCAGCCCGCCGCCCGCCCCGTGCGCGACGGCATGCATGTCGATCGGGTTGCCGGTGGCGGCCGCCATAGTGGTCGCGGCCGCCGCATTGCCCAGCACATTGCCGGGGACCTGGGCGGCGCCCATCGCGATAACCGAAGCGGCAGCATTGGTTTCGGCCAGCCGCGGCGTCAGGGAGATGGCCGCGCGCTCGCCCAGAGTGCCCGCGATCGAACCAGCGACCGCGCCCGCACCGGTCGAGAGGAACAACGACTGGAAGTTGAAGTCGTCGCGGGTCCCCATCCCGAACTGAATGCCCTGAACAGCCGCGTCCGTGCCGCCACCGAGTGCCGCGCCGATCAACGCCTGTTTGGCGATGAGCTCGGGCAGTGTCTGCCGCACCACCGTTCCGCTCGCTTTCGCGATGGCCGCGACGGCGGCCCGTTCGGCCGCGTAGGCCGCGCCCCGGACACCGAGCCGGGCGATCAACTGCTGCACCGCCATCCTTACGGCGAGCCGCACCGCATTGGCCGCCACCGCATCGACCGCCCACCCGACGCCGGGGATGAACGCCATCGCCACGATCGTCCCGACCGATACGTAGATGGTGAGCTTTGTGTATTCGATATCGGTGGCGCCCTGTTCGAGCTGTTTCGCGTAGCTCTCACAGTTGCCGATGATCTTCTTCAGGTCGCTGCCGTCACCGCCGACGAGCTGCTGCCAGTACGACGACATGGCGTCGCCGATCTTGCCGTCGATGGCGGCGAGCGCGGCGTTCATGGTCAGGTCGGCGGGCTGCTGAAGCTTCTCCAGCGCGTCCGCCGCATCGGACCAGTGCTGCGCCACCCGACGCATGGCGTCCTCGTCGCCCTCGGGCCAGTGCCCGATCAGGAAGTCTTGCAGCCAGCCCAGTACGCCGGGGAGCTGCGGAAACCCCAGAGTCACCGGTCTACACCTGTTTGAACTGGTCGGCGCGCTGCTGATCCTGCGTCTGCAGGGTGTTGGCGGTGGTGGCGATCTTGTCACCGGTGTTCTTCAGCGCGGTCTCCAAACCGGCCAGGACGCCGAGGAATTGGTTGATGCTGCCTTCGCCGTCGCCCTGCGGATAATGCTTTTCGAACTGCTTGCCGGGTGTATCCGAGCCCCAGCAGCGACCTTCGGCTTCGATGCCCGCCCGGAGCGCGGTCAGCGCCGTGTGCACGTCTTCGCCCAGTTGCGCGAACTGCGGCGTCACCGCGCGCAACCGGTCCGGATCGGCCCATATGCTGCCCACGCTCACACGCCCTTCTCGTTCTCGGACAACTGGTTTCGCAATTCGCGCAGGCTGGGGGCGCCCGGTACCAGTTGGTCGAGATCAGGCATGCCGTTCACGATCATCGTGATCGGCTCCAGCAGTTGGTCGCGCGCGGACCCGGCCGCCTCGACCGCGCCGTGGATGGCGGCATTCAGTTCGGCCGCAAGCTGTTTGGGGGTGCTGCGCAGAAAGGCGTCATCGGCCAGCGTCACCTCGGTGACCTGACCGGAGGCGTTCACCGTCACCCGCGCGAGGTTGTTCGGCGTTGTCGCGTGCACCTTCATCATCGCGAGTTTTCGCTGTACGTCGGCCAATTCGGCCATCTCGCGGTCGAAATCGGCCTGAATGCCGTCGAGTGCGAGGCGCAGATGCGCATTGGCCTCCCGGATCTGATCCCGTTCCCACTGCTCCATATCGGCTACCGCCCTTCCTGCGGTGTCGCGTCGGTGCGCTGGGCTTCCCGCAATTGCTGCCACCAGTCGGCGAGGTGCGGTCCTTGCAGCTCGAAGATGGTCCTGCTCTCGGGGTTGATCACCAGGTCCAGATGTTCCTGCCCGCAGACGTATTCGAGTACTTCTCGTCCGGGCACCTTCCGGCGCAGCCAAGGATTCGTGTCGTTGGGCAGGTGTCCCTCCGAGGTGTAGACCACCACCGCGGCCCGGGTCGGCGCCTGCAGGAGCGGCCAGCCGCGCTCGCCGAGGGGGTCGTCGGCAGGCAGCACGATGATCAACTCGCTGCGCAGCAGAGTGTCCATGAACTGACCGAGATTGCTGAACCCGTAGTCCATTCGCCAGATCACCAACTCGAGCCCGGTCGTGATTTCCCGCTTCGCGTACTGCGCGGTCGGCACGAAATCGGGGTTCAGCCACGTCTCGGAGATCCCGCCCGCCTCATCGGCGCGCCAGCCACCGATCACGTTCGCCGGACCGGCCGTCGCCTTGTCGGCCGTGGGATCGACGAAGTACTGCCACTTGCCGGGATTCGCTGCCGCCCAGTCGAAATCCGCCGCGGCCGGTTTCGGCAGCACCGCGACATCAGCGCCCGGATAGATGGAGATGTCCAGCTTCTGCCGCTTGGCCAAGCTACTCAGATTCATCGCCGTTCCTCTCCGTGATCAGCTGCGGCATCCGCGGGCGGGTGGTCACCGTCCACCCATATCGATCTCGATCTTCACGCCGTCCGTGCGGACCGCCGGTGCGGGCCGGCTCACCGGTTCGACCGCGGCCGGCGCCTCCACCGTGATGTCGAACGGCATCTCGCCGGTGTCGACATCCCGCCCGACAGGGGTGCGAAGGGCTTCGTCTTTTTGGTCGGATTTCGTGTCCCACAACGGTTTCGGCGGTGCGATGCTGCTGGGGCGGTGTTCGGGCTCGGCCGAGCCGCCGCCACCGCCCGCCGCGCCCATGCCACCCATGGCGGGCATCGTCCCCATAGTCATTCCGGACGAAGACGCCGCCGACGTCGACACGCTGCTCGTGGACGTATCGGCCGAGCCGCTCACACCGGCGGCCGCCGTTTCCTGCGAATTCGTCGCTGCGGGAGCGGTTTCGGTGTCCTCACCATCGGTATTCGAAGTCGCGTCGTAAGTCAGATAGGGCAACCCGTCCTTGATCCCCAACGTGTACTTCTGCGCCTTGCCATCGGCGCCGGTAAGAGTCGCCGTGAGTGCCCCAGCGGAAGTCTGCGCCAGCGACAGCGTGCTCCCACCGAGCGTGAAGCTGACCGGATTCGTCGTGGTGCCGGTACCCGTGGTTGTCGTTGCGCCAGTGGTGTTCTGGGTGGTCAGACTCTGCAAGGCGGTGCTCGCGGATTGAACCGTTTCGGCTCCCTTGCTGAGCAGGCTGGAAAGCCCGGACAGCACAGTGGACACGTTCGCAGTCGACGGATTCGTCGTCACCGGATTGCCGGTATTCGGGTTGTTCGTCACCGGGTTGCCGTCCGTCGGCGCGGTGACCACGGGATTCACTCCGGCGGCAGTCGTGTCGACCGGCGAAGTCCCTCCCGGCGATGTCCCGCCTGGTGATGTGGTTCCCGGGGACACATATCCGGGGTTGGCGGGATTTCCTTCCGGGGCGGGCGGCTGATCCATGCTGCCGACTTCGTTCAGCGCGTCGATGGCAACCTGCAGGTACTGCTCGACCGCTGTGTCGGTCGATTTGCACAGGCCGGAGTAGGCCCGGAAGTAACCCTCCGCGCTCTCGCAGAACTCCTGCCGCCACCGCTCACAAAGAGGTTGCACCGCGTTGTCGAAAACGGTCGGGCCGACGGCGCCCTTGCTGTTCGTTTCGCTACCGCGGAGGCTGGTGCTGTACCGCGGAAGGGTGACCGGGCCGAAGATTCCCGATTCTGCGAGCGCCTTGATCCGCTCCCGGGCATCGTCACCGATACCTCGGCGGGCGGCGTAGAGGATGATCAGCGATACGTCGTCGTTGTTGCTGGCCGCGTCGTCGCTGTTGCGATTGTTGATGCCTTCGCCGCCGCTGTCGCTGTTGGTCATGTCGACACCGTTGATTCGGTGGACTCCAGCGAGCTTCTTGAACGCGTCCGCTTTTCGCTGCACGCAGGTCTTCACCCCGTGGACAGCACCACCGATGGTGCCCGGCAAACTCGCCAGGCCCTCGTAAGCGTCATCGGACCAGGTCGACAGCTTGCCCAGCTTGGTCCGTGCGCCCTCTCCCGACTCGCCCTGCCACGCTCCACTCAGCTGCTGAGTTGCCTGCTGATGAGCGTCGCGGGCCTGGCTGATCCGCGGGAGGGTCGCCTCGATTCGCTGTCCGGCACCGAAGAGGCGGTCAACATGCATGCCGTCTTGCTTGTAATAGAGCTCGTTCATGCCGTTTGCGCTCGTCAAAGCCGGTACATCGGCGGGTGCTGCGCGCCCCGTGAGCTTGTACCGATCGCGGACCAGATTGAACCAGGTCAGACCTTCTTTGCCTTCGGTGAGGATGTCGTCGACGTCATGGTCCGGGTTGTATCGGCCGCTGATCTGCGAGTTGACATTGACGTCGAGCGCCGTGTGCTTGCCGTAACCGGCCCATAGCGCCGTCGACTCCGGCCCGCCGCCGATGGTGATCCAGGCACTCGGATCGCCCGCACCCAGACCGATTGTGGATTCGTCGACCACGATCACTTCCCGCCGATGGTCAGCTCACCGGTGCCGTTGAACGAGATACCGGCGATGTCGCCGGCGAACTGATCGTTCGTCGCCTGCACGGTGTCGGCGCTGTGCCGCAGAGCGTTCTCGAATGCCTCGCAGGCCTTGGCCCAGTTCGACACGACGGTCTGGACGTGCGTGAACCCGGTCGCGAGGGCTTTCGCCTGCGTTGCGTAGTTCCACCCGAGATCGTTGTTGGTGCCGATGCCACCCGGATTGATCATGTCCTTCCAGGACCCGGCGGCGCCCGAAAGCAGATCCTTCGCCGACTGGAACGAATCCGCTTGCTGCCGAACCCCTTCCGGGTTCATATCGAGCCAGCTCGTCGTCATTCCCGCCACCTTGCCTCGTCCTCGTCGGTCCAATCCGGGGGCAGGACGTATACCTGTCTGTTCCCCGGCTGCTGGGATACCGCGCGAGCGAGCGCATCCTGACGCAGCAGGAGGTCCCGTTCTGCGGTCGCATGCCGGTCGGGCTCATCGGATTCGGATTCATCGACGGCGAGCAGAGCCGCGCGGACCCGCTCATCGATCTCGTGAATCCGGTTTTCGAAGCGTTGGACAGCTGCCCGATGCTCTTCCTCGATGCTGTCCAAGCGAGTAGCCCAGTTCACGATGCTCACCCCCCTTTGTGCCCACGTCCCGACCTTCGGAGGCTAACCGCCACCGGTTTGCCACTCAAGTTCGTAGCTGTGATCCCGGCGTGTGATTGCCCATATTGATCTGCGGTTATCCACATCGCGCGGGTGAAACAGCAGCGGCGGCATCCGATCGGATGCCGCCGCTGCGCATTGCTGAGAAGTTCCTGTCAGTCCGCCCACACCTGCTCGATCGGGGTGCCCTCGTTGGGCGGCGGGGTCGGGATCCCGCCCGGGGTGCGGGAGAAGCGGGGAGCCGGGGCGTGCTGAACGACGCCGTCGATGTCGATCAAGCCGGTGCGGGCTTGGATGTGGGGGTTTTGTTCGGCCTCGGTGAAGGTGAGGACGGGGGTGGTGCAGGCGTCGGTGGGTTCGAAGATGGCCCACCATTCGTCGCGGGTTTTGGTTTTGAACTTGTCGGCGAAGAGCTTTCGGAGTTGGTCCTGGCCGGCGGGGTCGAGTTGGTGGGGGAGGCCCTCGGGGTCGATTTCGAGGCCCTTCAGGAATTCGGCGTAGAACTGGGGCTCGATGCAGCCGACTGCCATGTATTTGCCGTCGGCGGTTTCGTAGGTGTCGTAGAAGGCCATGCCGGTGTCGAGGAGGTTGGTGCCGCGCTCGTCGGACCACAGGCCCATGCCCTTCATGCCCCAGATCATGTGGGAGAGGGCCAGCGCGCCGTCGATCATGGCGGCGTCGATGACCTGGCCCTTGCCGGAGGTCTGGCGTTCGACCAACGCGGCGAGGATGCCGAAGACGAGGAACATGGAGCCGCCGCCGAAGTCGCCGACCATGTTCAGCGGCGGGACGGGGCGTTCGCCCTTGCGGCCGATGGCGTTCAGGACGCCGGTGAGGGAGATGTAGTTGATGTCGTGGCCGGCGCGGTCGGCGAGCGGGCCGTACTGGCCCCAGCCGGTCATGCGGCCGTAGACGAGCTTCGGATTGCGTTCCAGCGCAACGTCGGGGCCCAGGCCCATGCGCTCGGTGACGCCGGGGCGGAAGCCTTCGAGCAGCACGTCGGCCTTCTCGACGAGGCCGAGCACCTTCTCGATGTCCGCGGGATCCTTCAGGTTGGCTTCGACGATGGTGCGGCCACGCCACTGCGGGCGCTCCATGAAGCCGGGGAACTGGCCGGCCCGCTGCACCCGCACCACATCCGCGCCGAGGTCGGCGAGCAGCAGTGCCGCGTGCGGACCGGGGCCGATGCCGGCCAGTTCGACCACTCGAATGCCCGCGAGCGGGCCCTGCTTGGCGGTGGATGGAGTGCTCACGCCCTACCTCGGTTCATCGTCGAATCCTGCGCACCGGCTCACACACCGGTGTTGACAGTATGACAATAACTGCGAGCGGGATGCCCTCACACCCGTGGGGCTCGGTCGAATTGTGCTGAAGCATAGTGATCGCGGTCACAATCCCCCCTATATGAAACTACAGCATTTCATAGTGTGGCGAAATGGCGATGGGCCTCGACGTCCGGGGTCCCTTACGCACCACCGCTTTTCGTTAGGAACCACCATGAAACGGGCTCTCGCCATCGGCCTTCTCGCCACCGCCGCCCTCGCCGTATCGACCGCACCCGCCCACGCCGAGGGACTGCCGCTGACCGACACCGCCGACACCGGGAGTTCCCGGGTCATCCAGTGTGAGGGCGGGCGAGAGGTGGTGGTGTACGACGGAACCGGCTCCGCGGCCGCCGATCTGGGATCCGCAGCGGTTGGCCTGGGGTACGTCATCCTGCACGACGTGCTCACCGGCAATACCGGCAGCGGCGCCGACGCGGCTGTCGACGGCCCCTGTGACACCGACGAACAGGGCGGGATGACGCGCCTGCTCACCGCGCTGCACACCGGCTCTCAGGGCTGATCCGCCGTGCGTCCGGCATCGGATCACGACCCGATGCCGGACCACCTCGTAACGGGGGCGGGGGCTGCGCCCCCTGGGAAAATAGCGAGAATCGGTGACGAACCGAGCGGAGGAGCCGAAGTGAGCGCAGCGGGTGAGGTCATGGTCGGCCTCGCGATTGTGATCGGACTGGTGGGCGTCATCGTGCCGGTGCTGCCCGGGGTGCTGTTGATCCTGGTCGCCATCGGCGTCTGGGCCTTCGTCACCGGCGGGACCACCGCCTGGACCGTATTCGCGGTCTGCGCAACGTTTCTCGTGATCAGCGGGGTGGTGAAATACACCTGGCCGGGTCGCAAGATGCAGGAGGCCGGGGTGCCCACGCGCTCGATCGTGCTCGGCGCGGTGCTCGGCATCATCGGCTTCTTCGTAATACCGGTGATCGGCCTGCTGCTGGGATTCGTTCTCGGCGTGTACGTTTCGGAGCTACAGCGGCTCGGCAACCATCAGGCCGCCTGGCCCTCCACCGTCGAGGCGCTGAAAGGCGTTGGGCTGTCGATACTTATCGAACTGTTCGGCGCGCTGCTGGCGTCCGGGGTCTGGCTCGCCGCCGCCATCGCGATCTAACGGTCGATGCGCGGCAGCGGCAGGGTCGGCGGAGGCGGCAGCGGTAGTTCCGAACGGCGCAGCCGCAGCGTCGGCGCCTGCGAAGAGTCAAGGCGCAGAGTCGGATTCGGATCCTCGAAGTGGCGTTCCTTGGCGGGCAGCCCGTAGAAGGCACGCGCATTGTCTTCGAGCACCCGATGCAGATCCGACCCCACCGCATCCGAGATCAGCTCGACATCGGAATCGAGGAACGGCCGCCCGGCCCGCGTCCCCGGCAGGTCCGTGCCGAACATCAGCGCTTCGGGATTCACAGTGTGGATCTTGCGCAGCGCCGAGCCCACATCCATGGACACCCGCCCGAACCCGGACGCCTTCACCTTGGCCCCGCGATCCACCAGATTCAGCAGGTAGGGCAGGCATTCGTCGGACCCGCCCATATGGTCGATGGACAGCTTCGGCAATTTGGTGATCACCGGCTCCAGCGACCCGAGCATGGATCCGTCGATGTAGAGCTCCACATGCCAGCGCGCGATCTCCCAGGCCCGCAGCGCCAGCATGGTCAGCCCGACGATGTCGCCACCCGCCCGCTTCAGGTTGAACCGGATCGCCCGTACGCCCGCGAAGTTGAGATCCACGATCTCGTCGTCCGGCGTCTCCGGCGAGAGATTGGTGACGCCGACCCAGCCGTCCCCGAGCTCGGCCAGCGCCGCGCGTAGATACGTCTGATCCGTGCCCTGGAAGGAGCCGCTGACCACCGCACCACCGTCGATGTCGAAGCGCGACATGCGCCGCTTGTAATCGGCGATGGTGTACGGGTCGGGCAGGTAGCCCTCGTTCTCGATCAGCGGGAACCGCGGATCGATGAGATGGACATGGGCATCGAACACGTGATCAGCATGCCTCAGAACGGTGACAAGTGCGGAAAACCTTGTCCGCCTGGTGGATTACGCCAGGTCAGGACTGGTTGGAAACCTTGTCCGGCTCGGACGCGCGCAGCATGTCCTCGCGCTCCACGACCTTGACGCGCTCGCGGCCCTCCGGCTCGCCCAGCGCCCGCTCGTGGGCGTCGAGGCGGTACCAGCCGGCCCAGGTGGTGAAGGGGATGCCCTTCTCCTCCAGGAACGCGGTGACGGCGTCCAGCTCGGGTTCGGCGGCCGGGATGAAGCCGGCGGCGTCGTCGAGCAGGCAGGCGATGGTCTCGTTGGCGTCGCCCTTGGTGTGGCCGATGAGGCCGACGGGGCCGCGCTTGATCCAGCCGGTAACGTAGGTCTGCGGCATGAACCGGTCCGCGCCGTCGGCGTCCTCGTTCACGAGCACGCGTCCGGCCTCGTTGGGCACGGTGCCGGCCTGATCGTCGAAGGGCAGCTGCGGGATGTTCTGCGACAGATAGCCGACCGCGCGGTACACGGCCTGCACGTCCCAGTCCTTGAACTCGCCGGTGCCCTTGCAGTTGCCGGTGCCGTCGAGCGAGGTGCGCTCGGTGCGCAGGCCGACGACCTTGCCGTCGGCGTCGCCGATGACCTCGGACGGGGATTCGAAGAAGTGCAGGTACAGCTTGTGCGGGCGGTTGCCGATATCGCGAATCGCCCACTGCTCCAAGGTATTGCAGATCATGTCGACCTGCTTGGAGTGGCGGCGCGCGGCCTCGGAGCCTTCGTCGTAGTCGATGTCCTCGGGGTCGACGATGACCTCGATGGTCGGCGAGTGGTCGAGCTCGCGCAGTTCCAGGGGGGTGAACTTGGCCTGCGCGGGACCGCGGCGGCCGAACACGTGCACTTCCAGGGCCTGGTTGCCCTTGAGGCCCTCGTAGACGTTCGGCGGGATCTCGGTCGGCAGCAGTTCGTCGCCGGTCTTGGCGAGCACGCGCGCCACGTCGAGGGCGACGTTGCCGACGCCGAGCACGGCGACCTTCTTGGCGTCCAGCGGCCAGGTGCGCGGGACGTCCGGGTGGCCGTCGTACCAGGAGACGAAGTCGGCCGCGCCGTAGGAGCCGTCGAGGCCGATGCCCGGGATCTCCAGCGCGCGGTCGGCATTGGCGCCGGTGGAGAAGATGATGGCGTCGTAGAAGCGCCGCAGGTCCTCGAGGTTGATGTCGACGCCGTAGTCGATATTGCCGAGCAGGCGCACCTGCGGCTTGTCGAGCACCTTGTGCAGGGCGGTGATGATGCCCTTGATGCGAGGGTGGTCGGGAGCGACGCCGTAGCGGATGAGGCCGAACGGGGCGGGCATCCGCTCGTAGAGGTCGATGCTCACGTCCGCGTCGGATTTCATCAACGCGTCGGCGGCGTAGATGCCGGCCGGGCCCGCGCCCACGATCGCAATGCGGAGCGGGCGGGTCGCTGCACTCTGTTCGGTCATTCTTACGCGCACCCTTTGGGTCGAAACTATCTTGCCGTCAGTACTTAGCCGTCTGTCTTAGCTTAGGCTAAGTTGACGCCCTGGCTCGGGTGGTCCCGTTCACTCTGGTAACCCCCGACGCTGCAGCGTTGCTGCGTGGTGTTGCTATTCCCGCTCTCGCGCGGGAATTGTGGTGATTCTATCGGTGAGGTGGACCACCCTCCCGCGCGGTGCGGTGAACTGTGGGAATGCCCACCCCGCGCGTGTACCCGGTGTCGCGGCCGGAACACCCCGGTCGACCAGGCATGATCTACCCATGAGCGACGTCGATGACCAGCCGGTACGGATCGATCAGGGTGAGACGCGGACTCTGCTGCCATTCCTGGTGGCGGCGGGCGTCATCGTGGTTGTAATCATCGGAATTGTTATTGCCGCGCTGGTGTCGCCGGTTGAGAAGAATGTCACAGATAGCGACCGCCTGGCCGTCGCTGCCAGCACCTTCACCCAATCCCGCAGTGGCACCGACGTACTCGATCCGCGCACGGCCTGCCCGGGGTTCGATCAGAAGCGGTCGCCATTGCAGCCGCCGGCCGGAGAACAGGCCGCCACATACGAATTCGTGCGGCTCACCGACGCGCAGCTGAACGGGGATCAGGCCACCGCGCAGGTCACCACCCGCACCGACGGCGTCGAATCCACCTCGACCTGGCATTTCAGCAAGACCGACAACCGCTGGCTGGTCTGCAATTCCTGATCGTGATCCCGGTCGACGGGGGCCGGGGGCAGAGCCTCCGATTCCGGGGTCCGGGGGCAGAGCCCCTGGGGAAAGAATTGACAGTCGGGCATTGGTCCGGGCAATCTCAACCCAGGTCATGAGTACCAGCGTGAAGCCCCGGCTGGCTGGTCGGCAACCCTCCTCCGCGGTGGGGTGCTCCGGGTGACGACCTGGCCCGCACCGCTGGAAAATTCGTGGTGCGGCAAGTGCGGATTCACAGGAGGTTCGAGTGAGCTACGCGGGTGACATCACGCCGAAGCAGGCGTGGGAACTGTTGCGCGACAATCCGGATGCGGTGCTGGTCGATGTGCGCACCGAGGCCGAATGGCGGTTCGTCGGGGTGCCCGACACCAGCGGCATCGGCCGCCCGACCGCGCTGATCGAATGGGTGGACTTCACCGGCGGCCCGAACTCGCGGTTCGTGGACCAGCTGAGGAACGTCCTCGCCGACCGTGATTCGGCGTCGGAGGCCCCGGTCATCTTCATCTGCCGTTCGGGTCAGCGGTCCATCGGCGCGGCCACCGCCGCCACTGCGGCCGGTTTCGCTCCGTCCTTCAATGTCGTCGAAGGTTTCGAAGGCGCGCTCGACGCGCAGGGTCATCGCGGCCAGACCGGCTGGCGCGCGGACGGACTTCCGTGGAGGCAGTCGTGATCACTGGTGGTTCGTTCGACCGGCCGCTGCCCGAGGGCGTCGGCCCGGCCACGCTCGGCGTGCGCGGCGGCATCCGGCGCTCCGGTTTCGAGGAGACCTCCGAGGCGCTGTTCCTGAACTCCGGTTTCGTCTACGAGAGCGCCGAGGCCGCGGAAGCGTCCTTCACCGGCGACATCGAGCATTTCGTCTACTCCCGCTACGGCAATCCCACGGTCGCCATGTTCGAGGAGCGCCTGCGCCTGATCGACGGCGCGGAAGCGGCTTTCGCCACGGCCTCGGGCATGTCCGCGGTGTTCACCGCCCTGGGCGCGCTGCTCGGCGCGGGTGACCGCCTGGTCGCCGCTCGCAGCCTGTTCGGCTCCTGTTTCGTGGTCGCGAACGAGATCCTGCCGCGCTGGGGTGTCGAGACGGTCTTCGTCGACGGCGAGGACCTGGACCAGTGGGAGCAGGCCCTGTCCGTCCCCACCCAGGCCGTCTTCTTCGAAACCCCGTCCAACCCGATGCAGTCCCTCGTGGACGTGCGCAAGGTCACCGAGCTGGCCCACGCCGCCGGCGCGAAGGTGGTGCTGGACAACGTCTTCGCCACCCCGCTGCTGCAGCGCGGCTTCGACTTGGGCGCGGACGTCCTGGTCTACTCCGGCACCAAGCACATCGACGGCCAGGGCCGCGTCCTCGGCGGCGCCATCCTCGGCCCCCAGGACTACATCGACGGCCCCGTCAAAAACCTTATGCGCCACACGGGCCCGGCCCTGAGCCCCTTCAATGCCTGGACGTTGCTGAAGGGCCTGGAGACGATGCCCCTGCGCGTCCGCCAGTCCAACGCCTCGGCCCTGCGCATCGCCGAGTTCCTGGAACAGCACCCCGCCGTGGCCTGGGTGAAGTACCCGTTCCTGAAGTCGCACCCCCAGTACGACCTCGCCCAGTCCCAAATGTCCGGCGGCGGAACGGTAGTCACCTTCGAACTCAAGGCCCCCGAAGGCGAAGCCAAGAAGCGCGCCTTCGAGGTCCTCAACGGCCTCCGCATCATCGACATCTCCAACAACCTCGGTGACGCCAAGACCCTCATCACCCACCCGGCCACCACCACCCACCGCGCCATGGGCCCGGAAGGCCGTGCGGCAGTGGGCATCACCGACGGCGTAGTCCGCATCTCCATCGGCCTCGAAGACATCGAGGACCTGCTCGGCGACTTGGACCGCGCACTGAGCTGAGCGGTAAGGGCAATCGATAAGCGGAATCTCTATTGCCCTGATATTTGTGCATCCCATATCCCGTGGGATGTATGGTTAGGACGTCACCTCGGGTGATGGTTGGTGAGGGCCAAGCCGCTGGCTAGAGCGGCCTGGCCCGTGGATTACCGGTCCGTATGGAGCAGGTCCAGAATCAACCTGACCACCTGGATGAGAGCCCCGGCTACTGCGGCGGTCGCGCGAACGGACGCCCAGTTGACCGGGGTTTTCCTTTCCGGATCATTCATTCAATCCACACCTCCTTCCTGGACACGGCGTAGACCAATCCGCCGTCCCTCGGAGAGAGGTGTCGCCCACGATAGCCGTTGGCGCTGAGGGGTTTTCGGCGTTTCGCGGAATATATCCGCAGGTCAACCGCCCGGTTCGTAGGCAGGGGAACTCGCTGACTCAAATACGCTGTTCGGCCTACTTCGCACTCCACGATGGAGGACGTGAAGGGAGACGACGAGTGGTTCGAGCAGGAGACACCGGAGCGTAAGGCCGCGTGGGTGCGGCAGGAGACGCTGATGGCCACCGGGTTGATCGCCATCGGGGTGGTGGTCATTCAGCCGTTCCTCACGGCTGGGCCGCTGAACTGGTCGGCGACCATTGCGGTGATCGCGTTCGCGGTGGCGTTGCCGCATTTGGCGATCGTGGCGTTGATCGATGACTGGCCGTCCGCGGGTTATCCGACTTCCAGTCTGCTGCCGTCGATTGCGAAGAGCATCGGGTTGGGGAGTGGCTGTGTGGGGGTGGCGGCGGCGTTCTGGCATATCTCGTGGGTGGCGGGGGTGGTGTTGCTGGCGAGCGGGTTCGGGGCGTTCATCGCGCACACGGTGTTCTTCGACAAGGTCAGCATGGAGGCGCGGCCCGAGACGGGTGGAGAACCGACGAATGATTGACAGCGTGCTGTCAAATATGACAGGATACTGTCATGACGATGAAGACAGTGCACCTGGCCGTTTACGACACCTTCGCCGACTGGGAGCCGGGGCACGCCACCGCGCACATCAATCGCGCACTGTGGCATCGGGAGCCGGGTACGTGGCAGGTCCGGACTGTTGGAATCAGCGCCGAGCCTGTTGTTTCGGCGGGTGGCATGCGGGTGGTGCCGGATGTCGTGCTCTCCGAGCTGTCGCCGGAAGACAGTGCGATGCTGATCCTGCCGGGATCCGATATCTGGGAAACCGGTGCGCTGAAGGACTTTTCGGCGAAGGCGGCGGAATTCCTGGCGGCCGGGGTGCCGGTGGCGGCGATCTGCGGGGCCACGTTCGGGCTCGCGGCGGCGGGGCTGCTGGATTCGCGGTCGCACACCAGCAATGATCCGAATTACCTTGGCTTCAGCGGATATTCGGGCGGCGAGCACTATGTGCACGAGACGGCGGTCACCGACGGGGATCTGATCACGGCCACGGGGACGCGGCCGGTGGATTTCGCGCGAGAGATCTTCGCGCGCTTGGACATCTACGAGCCGCAGGTGCTGGAAGCCTGGTACAAGCTCTACGGGGAGAACGATCCGGCGGGGTTCTACGCGCTGGCCGAGTACGAAGAGCAGCGGGCGTGAACCGCGAGCAGGAGCTGTTCGCGACCGCGGCGATAACGTCGTTCAAGCTGAACGGCCAATTCCTCACCATCGCTGAGGAATTGGCCAAACCGGCGGGGATCACCGCCGCGTGGTGGCAGGTGCTCGGTGCGGTGCTGCACGAGCCGCTGCCGGTGGCGGGCATCGCCCGCGCGATGGGCATCACCCGGCAGAGCGTGCAGCGCATCGCGGATCTGCTGGTGGACAAGGGACTTGCGGAGTACCGGCCCAACCCCGCGCATCGGCGCGCGAAGCTGGTCGCCATCACCGAGGCGGGTAACGACGCCGTGAAACGTATCGATCCGCAGCACGCGAAGATGGCGGCGCGACTGACCGCCGAGCTGGGGGAGGAGCAGCTCGCCCGCATCGCCGAGGCGCTGACCACGCTGTCGGCGGCACTGGAGCGGCTCGAGGCGGAGTAACCCCCGTCATCCCGCCATGGCATCCCCTCGTCATCCCAGGCGGCTCATCAACTGCCCGTGTGGATTCCGGCTAAAAGCGCGCCGGAATGACGGGGGAGGTCAGCGGTCAAAGGGTGCGCGCGTGTGACCGACCAGATCCGCTACGGAATCCACGATCATGGTGGGCCGGAACGGAAAGTCTTCGGCGGTGGTGCGGCCTGAAATTCCGCTCGTCACGAGAATGGTGCGCATCCCCGCTTCGAGGCCGGAGATGACGTCGGTGTCCATACGGTCGCCGATCATGACCGAGGACTGCGAGTGTGCGCCGATGCGTCGCAGGGCCGAGCGCATCATGAGCGAGTTGGGTTTGCCGACGTAGTACGGCTCCTTGCCGGTGGCCCGGGTGATGAGCGCGGCGACCGAACCTGTTGCGGGCAGGATGCCTTCGCGCGACGGTCCGGTGGCATCCGGGTTGGTGGCGATGAAGCGCGCGCCCGCCGAGATCAGCCGGATGGCGGTGGTGATGGCCTCGAACGAGTAGGTGCGGGTTTCGCCCAGCACCACGTAGTCCGGATCGCTGTCGGTGAGGACGTAGCCGATTTCGTGCAGGGCGGTGGTGAGCCCGGATTCGCCTACGACATAGGCGGTTCCGCCGGGTCGCTGGTCGTTGAGGAAGGTGGCGGTGGCCAGCGCGGAGGTCCAGATGGATTCGACGGGGATGTCGAGTCCGCTGTGCCGCAGGCGTGCCTGCAGGTCGCGGGCGGTGTAGATGGAGTTGTTGGTGAGCACCAGGAACGGGATCTCGTTGTCGCGCAGTTCGGCGAGGAACTTGTCGGCTCCCGGGATCAGGTGGTTCTCGTGCACCAGCACGCCATCCATATCGGTGAGGTAGGACAGGATCGGCTCATTGGTGGTGGTCACGTTCGCCGAGTCTAGTTTGCTGTCGCGTCACTCGGGGCTGTGTGAAGCCATCCGGTCGGTTCTCTGAGCGACCCTCGCCACACCGTCCCCCGCTCCGGGCATATGGTGCGAAGTAGTACGACACAGCGCAAACAGCGACAGGAGTGGCGCAGGTGAAGAACCTCAAGCTCGGATACAAGGCGTCGGCGGAACAGTTCGGTCCGCGCGAACTGGTGGAGATCGCGGTGCTGGCCGAGGAACACGGCATGGACAGCGCGACCGTGAGCGACCACTTCCAGCCGTGGCGGCACAATGGCGGGCACGCCCCCTTCTCGCTGGCCTGGATGGCCGCGGTGGGCGAGCGCACGCAGCGCATCCAGCTCGGCACCTCGGTGCTGACCCCGACCTTCCGCTACAACCCCGCGGTCATCGCGCAGGCGTTCGCCACCATGGGCTGCCTGTACCCCGACCGCATCATGCTCGGCGTCGGCACCGGCGAGGCGCTGAACGAGATCGCCACCGGCTTCACCGGCGAATGGCCGGAATTCAAGGAGCGTTTCGCCCGCCTGCGCGAATCCGTCGACCTCATGCGCGCCCTGTGGACCGGTGACCGCGTCGACTTCGACGGCGAGTACTACAAGACCGTCGGCGCGTCGATCTACGACGTCCCGAAGGGCGGCATCCCCGTCTACATCGCCGCCGGCGGCCCGTTGGTGGCCCGCTACGCCGGTCGCGCCGGCGACGGTTTCATCTGCACCTCCGGCAAGGGCATGGATCTCTACACCGAGAAGCTCATGCCCGCGGTGGCCGAGGGCGCGGCCAAGGTCGGCCGCACCGTCGAGGACATCGACCGCATGATCGAGATCAAGATCTCCTACGACACCGATCCCGAACTGGCGCTGGAGAATACGCGCTTCTGGGCCCCGCTGTCGCTGACCGCCGAGCAGAAGCACTCCATCACCGACCCGATCGAGATGGAGGCCGCCGCCGACGCCCTGCCCATCGAGCAGATCGCCAAGCGCTGGATCGTGGCCAGCGACCCGGACCAGGCCGTCGAGCAGATCAAGCAGTACACCGACGCCGGCCTGAACCACCTGGTCTTCCACGCGCCGGGCCACGACCAGAAGCGTTTCCTGGAACTGTTCGAGCGGGACCTGGCCCCGCGCCTGCGCGCCCTGGCCTGATCACGCCCGATCCACCACCTTGGTGGGCGAAAGCGTCCACGCGCCACCGCCTTCCAGGTGCAGTAGCTGAGTGTGATGCCGATCCACCGTGCTGCGATGCGCCACGCTGACCAGCACGGTGTCCGGCGCCTTGGTGCGCACCAGGTGGTAGAGCGTGTATTCGAGGCCCTCGTCGACGGAGGAGGTGGCCTCGTCCAGGAAGGCCAGCTTGGGTTGCAGCAGCAGAATGCGGGCGAAGCCGACGCGCTGCTGTTCACCGGGGGAAAGCGTTGACGCCCAATCGGTTTCTTCATCCAATCGCTCGATCAGATGCCCGAGGTTGACCTCGAGCAGCGTCTCGCGTACCGAGTCGTCGTCCAGGGTGCTCGCCGGCGCCGGATAGGCGATGACGCTGCGCAGATCCCCGAGCGGCAGATACGGCCGCTGCGACAGGAACAGTGTGTCGTTCCCGAGTGGCCGTCGCACCGATCCTGTGGTGTACGGCCACAATTCACCGATGCTGCGCAGCAGGGTGGTCTTCCCGACGCCGGAATCACCCTTGATGACGAGGGCGTCGCCGGGTTTCAGCGTCAGTCGCAGGTCGTCCACCAGCACGGTCCCGTCCGGCTTGCGCACCTGCACCGCATCGAGTTCCAGCCCGTCGACAGCGGAATCTGTTGCGAGCGAAGGCAGTTCCCGCCCCTTGCGGTCGGCCTCGAGCAGCCCGTCGAGCCGGATGAGCGTGGCCCGGTAGTAGGTGAACGCCGCATACGACATCTGCGGCATGGACAGTGCGTTCTGCACCTGGGAGAACGCGCTCGACGCCTGCTGCAGATCGCCGATCGTGGTGGTGCCGGCGAACACACGCGGCCCCAGCAGCAGAATCGTGAAGATGCCGCCCACCTGCTGCGTCACCAGATTCCACCCGAAGAACCGCAGCAGCCGGTACACCCGCGCCCACGCGTTCGCGATGACCGCCGAGAACCGCAGGTTCAGCCCGCTGCGCTCCTGCCGCTCACCGTTGTAGAAGGCCACGTTCTCGGCGTTCTCCCGCAGCCGCACCAGCGCGAAACGGTAGTCGGCGGTGCGCCGCTGGAACCAGAAGTTCAGTTTGATCAGCGGATTCGCCACCCAGAACGCGACCACGGTGGCCAGCGCGATCCAGATGAACGCCGCGAACACCAGCGCCTTGGGCACGGTCACGCCGAAGACGTCGAGCGGCCCGGACAGCCGCCACAGGATCGGCGTGAACGACACCAGGGTGAGCCCGCTGCCGATCACGCCATTGGCGCTCACCGTGTACGGCCCGACCGAGCCGCCGAAGATCAGCGAGTACGACCCTTCGACGAAGTCGTACACGTCCTGCTGGATGCGCTGGTCGGCATTGTCGATGCTCTTGTCGATGAACCGGGTCCGGTAGTACGCCTTGCCCGCCATCCAATCGTCCAGGTAACGCGTGTTCAGCCATGTCCACCAATGGATTTGGAAAGCCTGCTGCAACCAGTAGCTGACCACGCCCATGGTCACGGTGATGGTCGACAGGATGCCGAACACGGTCAGCGCCCGCCAGAACAGCTCGCGCGCGTGCGCGGTGTCCGGTCCCGCGCTGCCGTCCACCAGCGCCTGCACACCGAACTGGAGCGAGGTGAACAGGTCGTTGTAGACGTAGGTGACCAGCACGGTCATGCGCACGCTGTACACGGCCAGCAGCAGCACGACGGCGAACAGGCCCCATGCGGGCCAGCTCTGCCGCCCGGTGAAGTAGCCGCCGGTGATGCGCCAGAACATCCGGCCCCACTCGGTGAACCGGACGAGCGCCGCGGTGCCCGCCAGGAACAGGGCCGCGGTGATGGCGAAGGCTTTGGTGATCCACCAGAGGCTGCGCAGAGCCTCGTGTCCCCAGTCGAGTCCGGAGGCTCCGATCATGCGGGGAGCCTATGGCAGACCCTTGGCTATCCCTGTGATGAAACGCGCATCGGTGCACTGAGCACGGTGGGACATAAGTCCTATCGGTACGCTTTCGACCATGGCTGCCACCCCGGTTTCCAGTGTGTACATCGCGTCCTCGGAGGGCGACACCGGCAAGTCCACGGTGGCGCTCGGCGTTCTCCAGATGCTGGCCGCCACCACCCCGCGGGTGGGCGTGTTCCGGCCCATCACCCGCTCGGCCACCGAGCGCGACTACATCCTGGAACTGCTGCTGGAGCATTCCACCGCGGATGTGGACTACGAGCAGGCCATCGGCGTCAACTACGAGCAGGTGCACGCCGATCCGGACGCCGCGATCTCCGAGATCGTGATGCGCTATCACGACATGGCCAAGCACTGCGACGCCGTGCTCATTCTGGGCAGCGACTACACGGATGTGGCCAGCCCGAGCGAGCTCCGCTACAACGCCCGCATCGCCGTGAACCTGGGCGCGCCGGTGTTGCTGGTGGTGCGCGGGGCGGGCCGGTCGCCCAATGATCTGAGCCACCTGGTCGAGCTGTGCGCCAATGAGCTGAACTCCGAGCACGCCAAGCTGGTGGCCGTCATCGCCAACCGCTGCGAACCCGCCCTGCTGGACGAAGACGCCGACGCCTTGAAGGTCGGCGGCGTGCCGGCGTGGGCGCTGCCCGAGGTGCCGTTGCTGACCGCGCCCACCATGGAGGAGCTGTGCGAGGCCATCCACGGTGAGATCTACAGTGGCGACCCGGAACTCATGCAGCGCGAGGCCCTGGAAGTGATCGTCGGGTCCATGACCATCGAGCACATTCTGGAGCGTCTGGGTGAGGGCATGGCGGTCATCGCCCCCGGTGACCGCTCGGATGTGCTGCTGGCGCTCGTGAATGCCCATGAGGCAGCGGGTTTTCCGTCGCTGGCGGGCATCATCATGAACGGCGGCATGCGCCCGAAGCCGACCATCGAACGCCTCATGGAGGGGCTGAAGCCGAAGCTGCCCATCCTGTCCACCAATCTCGGCACCTTCGAGACCGCCAAGGCCGTATCCCGCACCCGCGGGCGGGTTTCGCTGTCCAGCATCCGCAAGGTGGATACCGCGCTGGCGCTCATGGAGGAGCGGGTGGACGCGCGGGAACTGTTGCGGCAGATCGAAGTTCCGATCCCCAGCGTGGTCACGCCGCAGATGTTCGAATACCAGTTGATCGAGCGGGCGCGGGGTGATCGCAAGCGCATCGTGCTGCCCGAGGGCGACGACGACCGCATTCTGCGCGCCGCCGGCCGGGTGCTGCAGCGCAAGATCGCCGATCTCACCATTCTCGGTGACGAGGCGACCGTGCGCGGCCGCGCCGCCGAACTGGGTGTGAACATCGACGCCGCCGAGGTGCTCGATCCCCGAACCTGCCCGCTGCGTGACGAATTCGCCGAGGAGTACGCGCGGCTGCGCGCCCACAAGGGCATGACGGTCGACCGCGCCCGCGAATACCTGACCGACATCTCGTATTTCGGCACCATGATGGTGCAGATGGGCGTCGCCGACGGCATGGTGTCGGGCGCCGCGCACACCACCGCGCACACCATCCGGCCCTCCTTCGAGATCATCAAGACCCAGCCGGGCGTCTCCACGGTGTCGAGTGTGTTCCTCATGTGTCTCGCGGATCGTGTTCTGGTGTACGGCGATTGCGCCGTCGTGCCGGATCCGACCTCCGAGCAGCTGGCCGATATCGCGATCTCCTCGGCGCGCACCGCCGCCCAGTTCGGCATCGATCCGAAGGTGGCCATGCTGTCCTACTCGACGGGCGAATCCGGGTCCGGCGCGGATGTGGACAAGGTGCGCACCGCCACCAAGCTGGTGCACGAACGCTCGCCGGAATTGCTGGTGGAGGGGCCGATCCAGTACGACGCGGCCATCGAGCCCACCGTGGCCAGCACCAAGCTGCCGAATTCCGAGGTGGCGGGCCGGGCGACGGTCTTCATTTTCCCCGACCTGAATACGGGTAACAACACCTACAAGGCCGTGCAGCGCAGTGCCGGCGCGGTCGCCATCGGCCCGGTGCTGCAGGGTCTGCGCAAGCCGGTCAACGACCTGTCGCGCGGCGCGCTGGTCGCCGACATCGTGAACACCGTGGCCATCACCGCCATTCAGGCGCAGCAGGAGGCACTGTGAAGGTTCTCGTCATCAACTCGGGATCCTCGTCGATCAAATACCAGCTGCTGGACGCGAATTCGGCGGATGTGGTGGCGTCCGGGGTGGTGCAGCGCATCGGCGAACCGGTCGCCGACGGCTCGCCCACCATCGAACACAAAAGTGACGGAAAGACTTTCACGCACGATGGCGCGGTGCCCGACCACGCGGCCGGATTGCGCCTGGTGTTCGACCTGTTCACCGAGAGCGGGCACGACCTCGCGGACGAGAACCTGGGCGCGGTCGGTCACCGGGTGGTGCACGGCGGCGAGGTCTTCTACGAGCCCACGCTGATCACCGACGAGGTGGTTCGTACCATCGCCGACCTGTCCTCCCTTGCGCCGCTGCACAATCCGGCGAATGTGGTGGGCATCGAGAGCGCGCGCGGGCTGCTGCCGGACATCCCGCAGGTGGCGGTGTTCGACACCGCGTTCTTCCATCACCTGCCGGACGCCGCGAAAACCTACGCCGTCGACGCGAAAGTCGCTGCCGCGCACGGTGTCCGCAAGTACGGCTTCCACGGCACCTCACACGACTACGTGTCCGGTCAGGTGGCGAAGTTCCTCGGCCGCGACCGCGCCGACGTGAACCAGATCGTGCTGCACCTGGGCAACGGCGCTTCCGCCTCCGCGATTCGCGGGGACCGGGCCGTCGACACCACCATGGGCCTCACCCCGCTGGAGGGCCTGGTCATGGGCACCCGCTCCGGTGATCTGGACCCCGGCATCCTCTTCCACCTGATCCGCACCGCCGACATGAACGTCGACGACGTGGACGCCCTGCTCAACCGCAACTCCGGAATCAAGGGCCTGTCCGGTGTCAACGACTTCCGCGAACTCGGTCAGCTCATCGAAACCGGAGACGCCGCAGCGCAACTCGCCTTCGACGTCTACATCCACCGGCTACGCCGCTACATCGGCGCGTACCTGGTGGAACTCGGCCGGGTGGACGCCATCACCTTCACCGCCGGGGTCGGCGAGAACGACGCCAAGGTCCGGGCGGCGGCGCTGAAAGACCTGGAGCGCTACGGCATCCGGGTCGACGCGGCACGCAATACCGCGAAAGACCGGTCCGCCCGCCGCATCTCGCCCGACGACGCCGAGGTGGCCGTCCTGGTGGTCCCCACCAACGAGGAACTGGCCATCGCGCGCGCGGCCGCCGCACTCGTCGGCTGAACACCCTTCACGAAATCGTCACGATGCCCTTGGCATGGTGATCCCCGGACCCGGTTCCTCCGGTCCACCGGAACCCGTGTCGCGAAACGCACAGCTGCGGTAGGGATCGAAACTTCCCTCGCCGATCCCGCAGACCTTTCGGCTGCCCCCGAAGGTCACCGCAGCGCGACACGGGTTTTTGTGTGCTCTGTCTAATTTGCCCTCCGCTTCGCTCCCCCGCTCCGTCAGTCCAGAATCGAGACGGCCGCGAACCGCTGTGTGATGCAACTGGAGTGGCGGCGGGTGTGTGTTTGCTCAGAACCAGGATTTGGCGCGGACGGCGTTGGCCAGGTCGACCAGGGCGTAGCGGTGGGTGCGGTCGGGGGCGTAGCGGGCCAGGCCACGGAGGCCGGTTTCGATGCCGCCGCGCAGGTCGCGGTCGGTGAAGGGTGCGGTAAAGAGTTTGGCGGCGGTGGTTTTCGGGGTGTTGCCGGCCTGCAGCCAGCCGAGGGCGGTGCCGAGGACCAGGACACGCAGCTGGGCGGCGCGGGTCTCGCCGGGCGGGAGGGCTTGGACGCGGGCTGCGGCCACGTGCAGGGTGGCCTCGTCGAGTTCGGCCATCGGGGCGCTGGTGAGCAGCATGAGGATGGCCGTCATGCGAGCTTCGGAGTAGTGGCGGGAGGCGGGCGGGACCTCATCCAGGGCGTGCACCGCGGCGGTGGTGTCGCCGGCGGCGGCCAGCTGGCGGGCCAGGCCGAAGGCGGCGGAGACCACGCCGCGGTCGGTGCGCCAGACCGTGTCGTAGTACTTCTCGGCGTAGCCGCGCCACTGTTCGGGGTCGGGTGAATCCCAGTGCTGGAGAATGAGTTCCGCGGTGGCGGCGAGCGCCAGCTTGGGGGCGATCTCGCCGGGAATGCGATTCAGGACGGCATCGAAGCGGCCGAAGGCGCGTTCGAAGTCGAGTTCGAGCAGCTCGGTCATGCCGAGATACCAGTCGGTGCGCCAGTCCGGTGCGGGCGGATCGGGGGTCTCGGCGAGCCGGTCCAGCAGAATGCGGGCGGCGGCCGGTTCGTCCAGATCCAGGTGGGCGCGGGCCTCGGCGAGGGTCACCTCGAGCTCGAAAGTCTCCGGCGCGCCACCGGGTTCGGCGGCGGCGCGCTGACGGGCGTGCCGGAGTTCGTCGAGGGCGTGCCGGGGTTCCGGATGTGCGGCGCCGGCCAGCAGGGGTGCGGACGGGTCGGCCGGATCGATGATCGGCACCGGCAGCGCGGCCACCACCGCCCGGGGATCCAGCAGGGTGTCGCGGGCGATGCCGTCGATGAGCCCGTCGGTCTGCGCGATCAGCTCGTCGGTGCCGAAGCTGCTGCGCGGCGGGCTGAAAAGCGTGGACAGCTGCGGATGTTCGCTGCCGGTCTCGACGGCGAGGATCTCGCGCAGCACGCCGGTGAGCTGGCTGGCGAACAGCCGAGCGGACGGGAAGCGGCGGTCCGGGTCCGGATCGGTGGCGGCCAGCAGCAGCCGGTGATAGAACTCGTGCCGCGCCAGCACCGGCTGGGTGGACGCGTCCGGGATGCCGTCGACGTACGCGCCGCGCTGCATGGGCATGTCCAGGGTGAGCACGGCGATCGTGCGCCCGACCGTATAGATGTCCGAGGCCACCGTGGGCCCGGTGCGCGCGATCTCCGGCGCTTGGAAACCCCTGGTGCCGTACAGGTTTCCGTACGCCTCGAATTGCGCGACCGCGCCCAGGTCGATGAGCTCCACCCGGTCGGTGGTCACCATGATGTTGTCCGGCTTGAGATCGTTGTAGGCCAGCCCCACCGAATGCAGATAGTCCAGGGCCGGAAGTACTTCCAGCACATAGGCGATGGCCTCGGTGACCGGCATGCGCTCCGGTCGCGGGTAATTGTCGAGCAGGTCGCGCAGTGAATGCCCGCCCACGTACTCCATGACGATGTAACCGATGGGCGTCCCGTCCGGGCCGGGATGCTCCACGAAATTGTGGATCTTCACGATGCTCGGATGCACGACCTCGGCCAGGAATTGCCGCTCCGCCAGGGCCACCGCCTGCGCTTCGGCGTCACCGGCGTGGAGCAGGCCCTTGAGCACCACCCACCGGTCGCTCACATTCCGGTCGATGGCCAGGTAGATCCACCCGAGCCCGCCGTGCGCGATACAGCCTTGGATCTCGTACTGCCCGGCCACCACGTCACCGGAATACAGCGATGGCCGGAAATCGTAAGGCGCACCGCAGATCTCGCACACGCCGACGGTGGCCGACACCCGGGTCGGGGTGGCCCGGCCGACCGGCTTGCCGCATCGCCAGCAGAACCGGCGGCCTTCCGCCACAACGGGATCCGCCAGCACCGCCTGCTCCGGGTCCACCGGCTCGACCGCCGGAATCGGCACCAGCCCGGCCCCCAGCCGCCGCACCACCGGCCGCGTGCGGGCCAAGCGGGCGGTCCGCTGCGACGGCCGCGTCGGCGTCGGGACGTCCGAATCCGTACTGTCGGAACCGGTTTCGGATCGAGATCTGCGGGGGCCGGTGTCCCCGGGTAGCTCGCCGCGGGGGAGCGGACCGGTGCGATCGGAGAGATCGCTGCGCGGGAGCGGCCCGGTCCCGCCGAACTCGTGCTCGCGGACGAAGTGCGCGGTGCCGTCGAGATCGGCGTGCCGGTGTGTCTGCTCGGTCGCGCCGTGATCTGCGTGCCGCGATGTCTGTTCGGTGGCGCCGTGATCATCTGTCCGCCAGACGTATTCGGTGCTGCCGTTCTCCTCGGTCCGCCGCGTGAACTGTGTCGCCGCTCCGGTTTCGTCCGGAGTCCGGGTGGCCTCCGGCTGCTCCGGTGCGGGGCGGTAGAAGGTGGAGGTCGGTTCCGGTCGCACATAGTCGGGCGCGGGTTCGTCCCCGGGTGTCGATGGCGTGTCGCGGAACCAGGCCGAAGTCGCTTCCGGGGCAGCGGGATTCGCGTCGGATTCCGCGTGGGACGGGGGTTCGTCGGCGCCGCGGGGCGGGGGCTGGGGGTCTGGGTGTCGGCTCATGGTCAGTCCTGGTACCTTGCCGGGGGCGGGACGGCGGCCTGCCCCAGTTCGTCGGCCAGCCACTCGGTGTAGAGGCGATTCCACGTGCCGTCGGAGCGGATGCGTTCCAGCACGCCGTTGACGAAGCGGACCAGATCGTCGGCGCCCTTGGGCATGCCGATGCCGTACTGCTCGGTGCTCAGGTTCGGGCCGACCACTTCGGTCAGCGGATCCTGCACGGCGAGCCCGGCCAGCACGGTGTCGTCGGTGCTGACGGCATCCACCTGCCGCTGTTGCAGCACCACCAGGCAGTCGGCCCAGCTGGGCACGGTGAGTATGGACGCGGCGGGCTGTTCGCGCCGGATGCGGTCCAGCGAGGTGGTGCCGCGCACCACGCACACCCGTTTGCCCGCCAGATCGTTGAGCCCGCCGATGCCGGAGCCGTGCACGGTCAGCACCCGCTGATGCGCCTCCAGGTACGAGGTGGAGAAGCTGACCCGTTGCCGCCGTTCACAATTGATGGTCATGGTCTTGACCACCACATCGACGGTGCGCTCCTGTAGCGCGCGCTCGCGGTCGGCGGAACCGAGTATGCGGTATTCGATGGCGTTCGGATTGCCGAGCAGGTCGCGGGCGATCTCCTTGGCGATGTCGACATCGAAGCCGTCCAGCGTGCCGGTGGTCGGGTCGCGGAAGCTGAAGAGATTGCTGCCCGGATCGAGTCCCACGATCAGGCGTCCACGGGTGCGGATCGCATCGAGGTCGGGTCCGGTCCGTGTTCCGTTGGGCCGCAGGCTCGCGGTCGGATCCGAGCAGGCCGGCTCGTCGGGCGGCAGCGACGAATGCGTCTGCGCCGCAATGGCTCCCGAGGGTAGCGGCGGTTCGATGTAACTGGGCACCCGGGTGGAGGGTGCGGGCGGTGGCGAGGTGTCCCCGCATCCGGCGGTGAACGCCAGCGCGAACATCGCGAAAGCGGCTGGTAGCAAACGTCTTCGGGAGCTCATCGGTACTCCCGTAGTCGCGGCCACAGTCCCGCCGCGATGAGTACGGCGGCCGCGGTGCTCAACACCAGCGCGCCCGGCGCCAGCAGATCCAGGGTGCGTGCGGCGTGTGAGGTGTTGGCGCGCAACTCGTATCGAGTGTCTCCGATGCCGTCGGCCAGTGCCCGATCCAGGGCGTCGACCTGTGCGGTGGCCTCATTGGCCCCCGACCCGGTGGCGACCGCGCCCGCCCCGATGAAGTCGCCCCGCGAGAGCGCGTCGTTCATCCGCTGATGCGCACCGCGCCAGCGGTCCAGGGCGGCGGTGGCGGTGGCGACATCCTTGGCCCCGGGCGCGTCCGACGGGTACTCGGCAAGGATCTCGCGCAGCCGCTCGGTGGCCTGGTCGTAGGTCTGGTCGTAGGCGGTGCCCATATCCCGGCGCACCAGCTTGAGGGTTTCCGCGGTGCGCGCCTGCTGCACCAGGATTCGGCTCTCGGTCAGGTACGAGGTCGGCACGCTGCCGTCGTCGCGGGCGCGGGTGGTGTCGACCGCCGAGATGAAACCCGCGACGACCGTCCACGACAGCAGCACCACCATCGTGGCGGTGGCCAGCAGCAGCCCGGCATTGAGCACCCGGTTCCAGTGCCGGAACAGGAACACCTGCGCCACCGTCAGCGCCGCCACCGCCAGCAGCGGCAGCACGATGGCCGGCCACGGCGGGCGCACATGATTGCGCTGGGTTTCGGTGATGGCCGCGGCCCGATGCTCCTGCAGTTCGTGCGCCATCGGCAGCATGGTCGACTGCATGAGATTGGACGCCTCGCTGAGGTAGGCGGCGCCGACCGGTTCGCCGAGGCGATTGTTGGTGCGCGCGGTCTCCACGAGTCCGGAGTAGACGGGGAGGCCGGTGGCAATCCCGGTGCGCAGATGCGTGTCCTCGCCGCCGCTGCGATCGGATTGCGTCACCAGTTCCGCGGCCGCCTCGCCGAGGGCCTGCGTGTACCGGTCGCGCACCGCTTTCGGTTCGAGGCCGCCGGAGATGAACGCCGTGCCCGCCGAGGCATCGGCCACCGACAGCGAGGTGTAGAGCCGCTGCGCCGAATACGCGTCCGGCTCGGCCTGATCCAGCAGCACGTCGAGCGCGTGTTGCCGATCGGTCACCGCCGTCGCCGTGACCGCCCCGGCCGCCACGCACAAACCCAGCAGCAGCAGTCCGATGGCAATGAGTTTGGCCGGTGACGAGCGGGCGAACAGCCGCAGTTCGGCGGTGTCGAAGCGGTCGCGGAGGGTGGCCGCCGCGACGCGCGGCGACAACTCCTCGAGCCGCAACTCCTCGGTGCGAGCCATGTTCACCTCCCACTCACCAGACCGAACGACCGACTGGTCGATATCGGTTGAGCTTATTGTGGACGTACCGATGCCGTGACGCGGGAACACCCGCCGGAGGCGCGGCGTGCCCCGTTCCAGGGGGTTCGGGGGCGCCGGTCCCGCGGAACCTTGCGGAACGGGGATTTCTCGACGATGGGATGCGAAGTATGCGTGGTGACGGGGACGGTTGGGCCGAGAGTCCCGACGGCACCCGCCAGTGGGGTCGTTTCGGGGCTGCCGGATTGTTGCTGCGCGCCCCGCTGGCCGGCGGCGGCTCGGCCGTGCTGCTGCAGCATCGGGCGGCGTGGAGCCATCAGGGCGGCACCTGGGCGCTGCCCGGCGGAGCCCTGGACAGTCACGAGACCAGCGTGCACGCGGCCGTCCGGGAGGCCGAGGAGGAGGCCGGGATCCAGGCCGACGCCATCCGGGTGCGCGGCTCCCGGGTGACCGCGACCGCGCCCAGCGGCTGGACCTACACCACGGTCGTTGCCGACACCGCTACCCGGCTGCGCACCCGCGGCAATCCGGAGAGCACCGAGTTGGCGTGGGTGCCCGAGGACGAGGTGGACGCCCGGCAGCTGCACCCCGGATTCGCGCTCGCCTGGCCGACGCTGCGGGCGATTCCGACGCGGGTGAATCTGGACGGCGTGGTGGATGCCGAGGCGGTGGCGGCGGCGTTGCCGCGCACCGTCGATCTGGCGGATCGCGGGTTCCTGTGGTTGCAGGCGGGCGGCCTCGGCAACGGCCACACCGCACGCATCGCGGCGGGGGAATCCGTCTCGGACGAGACCGATTTGGCCGGAAATGTGTTGTTGCTCACTCTGGCGCAGGTGTTGTCTTGAGGGCGTGAGCCCGCGCGAAATCCCCACCTACTGCCGGATCTGCGAACCGCTGTGCGGACTGATCGCCACCGTCGAGGACGGCAGGCTGGTGCAGCTGCGCGCCGACAAGGACCATCCGCTCTCGCGTGGCAACGCGTGTCCGAAGGGCATCGCGTTCACCGACATCCAGAACGATCCGGACCGCGTGCTGTATCCCTTGCGGCGCAACGGAACCGGATTCGAGCGCGTCTCCTGGGAGGAAGCGCTCGACGATATCGGCGCACGCCTGCGCGGCATCTTCCGCGAGCACGGAAGGGAAAGCCTCGGCTGGTATTTCGGCAATCCGTCCTCCTTCTCCTATTCACACACCTTGTGGATAGTTGGATTCCAGATGGCGGCGCGGCTGCGGCACGTGTATTCCGCCGGCTCGCAGGACATCAACAACCGTTTTGTGGCCAGCCACCTGCTCTACGGTTCACTCACCTCGGTCCCGGTGCCCGATCTGGACCGCACCGAATTCCTGCTGATGCTCGGCGCGAACCCCCTTGTCTCGCACGGCAGTGCGATGAGCGTCCCGCGAATCCGGGAGAAGCTCACCGCGATTCCCAAACGCGGCGGCCGCGTCGTGGTCGTGGACCCGCGCCGCACCGAGACCGCCCGCCTCTTCGAGCATGTCGGCATCCGCCCGGACGGTGACGCTTGGCTGCTCGCGTCGCTGCTGCAGGTGATCTTCGCCGAGGGCCTGGAGGACCAGGCCGCGCTGCAACGCCAAGCCTCCGGAGCGCGCGAATTACGGGATGCCGTCCAGCGTTTCACCCCCGAGGCCACGGCCCCGATCACCGGCCTGGACCCCGACAGTGTTCGGACCCTCGCTCGTGACCTCGCCCGCGCCGGTTCCGCCGCCGTCTACGGCCGCACCGGCACCTGCCTGGGCCGCCACGCCACCCTGGTCGCCTTCCTCATCGACGCCCTCGCCCTGGTGACCGGCAACCTCGACGCCCCCGGCGGCTCGGTCTTCGGCAAGGAACTGGTGGCCGTCTCCGAACTCAATGCGCGCCTGGGCCTGATCGGCTACGGCAAAACCCGTTCCCGCATAGGCGATTTCCCGGATGTCCTGGGCACCTTCCCGGCCGCCGTCATGGCCAAGGAGATCACCACCCCCGGCCCCGGGCAACTGCGCGCCCTGTTCACCTCCGCGGGCAACCCGGTCTCCTCGGTCCCCAACCCCGCCGAATTGTCTTCCGCCCTGGCCCAACTCGACCTGTTCGTGTCCATAGACCTGTACGTCAACGACACCAACCGCGCCGCCGACTACATCCTGCCCGCCACCACCTTCCTGGAACGCGACGACATCCCCCTCCCGTTCACCGCCCTGTCCCCGACCCCGTACACCCAATACACCGAGCGGGTTCTCGAACCGTACGGCGAGGCCCGCGAGGAATGGCAGATCATCGACGCCATAGCCACCCGAATCGGCGTGCAGCCCTTCGCCTTCGGCCCCGCCCGCCCCGCGGCCCGACTGCTGAGCGCCCTGCGCCGCCGCGTTCCCGGCGGCAGTGCGCTCCGCCCCACCCCGCCCCTGCTGGCCGACCTGGCCCTGCGCACCGGCCCCTACGGCGACCGCTTCGGCCTCCGCCCCGGCGGCCTCAGTCTCGGCAAACTCCGCCGCCACCCGCACGGCCTGGTCCTCGCCGACGGCATCGCCACCGGCGTACTCCGAAAAGTGGTGCAGCACAAAAACAACCGGGTCCAGCTCGCCCCGCCCGAAATCCTGACCGAACTGGCGTCCCTCGCCGACCGCCCCACCGATCCCACCTACCCGCTGCGTGCGATCGGCCTGCGCGAGCTCAAATCCCACAACTCCTGGATGCACAACGCCGAACCCCTCATGCGCGGCAACCGCGCCCACGCCGCCCACATCAACCCCAAAGACGCAGCCCTGGCAGGCATCTCGGATGGCGACCCCTGCCGCATAACCTCCCCCCACGGCACCATCCACACCACCGCCCACCTGACCGAAGATCTGACAGCGGGCACCATCGCCATCCCGCACGGCTGGGGCCACAACGGCGGGTGGCACCGAGCCAACGCCGCAGGCGGCCCGAACGTCAACGACCTGATGTCCACGAATCTCGAAGACGTAGAACGCCTATCAGGCATGGCAAACCTGAACGGGATCCCCGTCCGTCTGGACTCACTCGCCGGATCGTAAGAGATTACAGACCAGCAGATTTACTGCGAAGTAGATAGCGCGACACGCCAAAATGGCCCTGCGCCAGCGGATATCGTGAGCGGTAAGAGGAAAACCCCAGTCAACTGGGCGGCCGTCCGGGCCATCGCCGCAGTAGCTGGGGCTCTCTTCCATCTGGTCCGGTTGCTGCTGGATCGAGAGTGACCCATGGCGTGGACCGCTCTAACCAGCGGTCCGCGTCGCAACAACCGTCACTGAGTGACGAGCAAATGCTAACGCAGGCAGTCTCGTTACGGGGCGACGTTGTCGAGAATTCGCTGCTTGAGTGCGCGTGCCGCTGCTTCCGGGTCGTGTGCCGCGGTGATCGCCCGGACCACGACGACGCGAGTCGCACCTGCGGACAGGACCTCCGGCAGACGCTGATCGTCGATGCCGCCGATGGCGAACCAGGGGCGTTTGGTGTGGGCGTCGGCGGTGGAGCGGATCAGCTCGAGGCCGGCGGCTTGGCGGCCGGGTTTGGTGGGGGTGGCCCAGATGGGGCCGGTGCAGAAGTAGTCGATGTGCTCATCGATGGCGGCCAGACCGGCTTGGTTCCGGTTGTGGGTGGAGCGGCCGATGACGACATCGGGGCCGAGGATGCGGCGGGCGTACCAGGGCGGGAGGTCGTTCTGGCCGAGATGCAGGACATCCGCGCCTGCCGCGAGGGCGATGTCGGCGCGGTCGTTCACCGCGAACAGGGCGCCGTGGCGGCGGGCGGCGGCCTTCAGTTCGGCCAGCGCGCCGAGTTCGGCCTTCGGCTCGAGGGGGCCGAACTCTTTCTCTCCGGCCGAGCCCTTGTCCCGCAGCTGGATGATGTCGACGCCGCCGGCCAGGGCGGCTTCGGCGAAGGCGGCGAGGTCGCCCTTCTCCCGGCGCGCGTCGGTGCACAGGTACAGGCGCGCGGACGCGAGGCGCTCGCGCGGGGGCACAGGCCGGTTCGGGTGGGAGAGTTGCACCCCTCCGACGGTAGTCGCGCCACGATGGCCCGCCAATCCGAGGTGCGGTCGCCGCAGGTGGCCGTGACCTGGGCTGGGTCGGATCGCCCTCGGCTACCGCGCTACCGTGGGTAGTCGCAAGCAGGAGTGAGGTGGACGTAATGCGGACTCTGGCCGTCGTCGGCGGCGGTGTGATCGGGCTGTCGGTGGCGTGGCGGGCTGCCGAATCGGGCTGGGCGGTCACGCTGTTCGATCCGGCGGTGGGGTCGGGGGCCTCCTGGGTGGCGGGCGGCATGCTCGCCCCGCTGTCGGAGGGGTGGCCGGGGGAGGACGCCGCACTCGAATTCGGGGCCGCTTCGCTGGCCCGCTGGCCGGAGTTCGCGACCCGGCTGCACGTGCTCACCGGGGCCGAACTGTTCACGGCCGACCAGACCCTGACGGTGGCGTTGGATGGTGCCGACGCGGTCGATCTGCGCACCATCGCCGAGTTCGTGAATCCGCACGAGTTGCTGCGTCCCGAGGGGGCGGACGCGCGCGACTACGAATTGCGGCTGCTGGACCGTGCCGGGGTGCGGGAGGTCGAACCGGGGCTGGGGCGGAGTATTCGGGCCGCGCTGCTGTCACCGGCCGAACCGGCGGTCGACAATCGCGCCCTGGTCGACGCTTTGCGGCAGGCTGCCATCGCGGCGGGGGTCGAGTTGCGGGCCGAAAAGGTAAGCGCCCTGGACGAATTGACGCAGGATCGGATTGTGCTCGCCGCCGGTGCGGCCTCCGCCGAGCTGTGGCCGGGGTTGCCGGTGCGGCCGGTGAAGGGTGAGATTCTGCGCTTGCGCCGCAGGCCGAGTGCGCCGCAGCCGCCGCGCCGGGTGATCCGGGCGCGGGTGCACGGCCGTCCTATATATCTTGTGCCGAGGCGTGACGGGATCGTGCTGGGTGCCACACAATACGAGGCGGGGTTCGACACCGCCGTCACCGTGGCCGGGGTGCGTGACCTCATCACCGATGCCGAGGCGGTGTTTCCGGGCATCGGCGAGTACGAGTTCGCGGAGGCCATTGCCGGTTCCCGTCCGGGTTCGCCCGACAATCTGCCGCTCATCGGCGCGCTCGACGATCGTGTGATCGCCGCGACCGGCCACGGCCGCAATGGCATTCTCGGCGTCCCGGTGACCGCCGATGCAGTGCTGGCCCTGCTGGCGGGCAACGCCCTGCCGGCGGCCGCGGCCGCCGACCCGGGCCGTTTTTCTTCCGCCGCAACGATTTCCGCAGGAGGACTTCGATGACCATCCCGACCGCCATCACGGTGAACGGCGCGGAGCACAGCTTCGCCGAGCCACCCACCCTGCGTGAGGTCCTGGAGCAGCTGAACCTCCCGTGTCAGGGCGTGGCGGTGGCCGTGGACGGCGCGCTGTACCCGAAGTCCCAGTGGGACGAGCCGGTCGGCCGCGGCTGGGAGATCGAGGTGCTGACGGCGGTGCAGGGTGGCTAGCGACATGTCCCCGCTGGTGATCGCGGGCCGCTCCTTCGGTTCCCGCCTGATCATGGGAACCGGTGGCGCGGAGAGCCTTTCGATCCTCGAGGAGGCCCTGGTCGCCTCCGGCACCGAACTCACCACCGTCGCCATGCGCCGCGTCGACGCGGCAGGCGGCACCGGCGTCCTGGACCTGCTCAAGCGCCTGGAGATCGCCCCGCTGCCCAATACGGCCGGCTGCCGCACCGCCGCCGAGGCCGTCCTCACCGCCCAGCTGGCCCGCGAGGCCCTCGAAACCGACTGGGTGAAGCTGGAAGTCATCGCCGACGAGCGCACCCTGCTCCCGGATGCGATCGAATTGGTCAGCGCCGCAGAGCAATTGGTGGACGACGGTTTCACCGTCCTGCCCTACACCACCGACGACCCGGTCCTGGCCCGTCGCCTCGAGGATGCCGGTTGCGCCGCCGTCATGCCCCTGGGTTCCCCCATCGGCACCGGCCTGGGCATCGGCAATCCGCACAATATCGAGATGATCGTCGCCGACGCGAAGGTCCCCGTCATCCTCGACGCGGGCATCGGCACCGCCAGCGACGCTGCCCTCGCCATGGAACTCGGCTGCTCGGCCGTCCTGCTCGCGACCGCGGTGACCCGCGCCCGGCAGCCCGCGCTGATGGCCAAGGCCATGGCCCACGCCGTCGAGGCCGGTTGGCAGGCCCGCCAGGCCGGCCGCATCCCCAAGCGCTTCTGGGCGCAGGCGTCGTCCCCGTCGCTCTGAACCACAGATCCCCGTCATTCGTAAGTAGGGGTGAGCCGAACGCTCGACCGCTGGGGTTCGGGGCATAGCCCCGCTCCGGTCCCTGGGGTTCGGGGGCGAAGCCCCTGAGAGGTTAGGAGAGTTTCTAATCCTGCGGGATGACGCAAACCGCGACCTCTGAGTGATGGTCGCGACCGGGTTTGTGGGGAAGACTGGTGCCCATGATCGAACTGAGGGGCCTGACCAAACATTACGGCCAGACCGTCGCGGTGTCGGATCTGTCGTTCACGGTCCGTCCGGGGCAGGTGACCGGCTTTCTCGGCCCGAACGGCGCCGGCAAGTCGACCACCATGCGCATGATCCTGGGGTTGGACACGCCGACCTCCGGTTCGGCGCTCATCGACGGCAAGCCGTACCACGACCTGGACAAGCCGCTGACCAAGGTCGGCGCGCTGCTGGACGCGAAGTGGGTGCATCCCAATCGTTCCGCGCGCTCACACCTGCGCTGGATGGCCGCGTCCAACGACATCCCCGCGTCCCGCGTGGAGGAGGTGCTGCGCCTGGTCGGCCTGTCCGAGGTGGCCGGGAAGAACGCGGGCGGTTTCTCGCTCGGCATGTCGCAGCGCCTCGGCCTGGCGGGCGCCCTGCTCGGCGATCCGGGCGTGCTGCTGTTCGACGAGCCGGTGAACGGTCTGGACCCGGAGGGCATTCTCTGGATCCGCCGTTTCATGCAGCGTCTGGCCGCGGAGGGCCGCACCGTGCTGGTGTCGAGCCACCTGCTGTCGGAGATGGCGCAGACCGCCGAGCATCTGGTGGTGATCGGCCGCGGTCGCCTCATCGCCGATACGACGACCAAGGACTTCATCGAGAAGGCTTCGGAACAGTCTGTGCGCGTGCGCAGTCCGCAGCTGGATCAGCTGCGCAGCCTGCTCACCTCCAGCGGTATGACCGTGCGCGAGGAGGGCGCCGATCCGGAGGGTCGGCAGGCGCTCGTGGTGGCCGGTGTCACCAGTGACGCGGTCGGAAAACTGGCCGGCGCCAATGACATCACGCTGTTCGAACTGTCCCCGCAGCGCGCGTCGCTGGAGGAGGCGTTCATGCGGATGACGGGTGGTGCGGTCCAATACCACGGTGCCGGAGCCGGTTTCGACGACGTGATGGGAGGTGCGCTCTGATGGGAGTGCTCGCATCGGAACGAATCAAACTCACCTCGACTCGTTCGCCGTGGTGGTGTGCCGCGCTGACCGCGGTGTTCGCGCTCGGTCTGGCCCTGGCCTTCGCGGCCATCGCGAATTCGTCGCAGGACCCGGATGCCACGGGTGACGAAACCGCGAATTCGCTGTCGGGCATCGGCATTACGGGCCTGTCGCAGGGTATGCCGGGCTTCGGCTACCTGATGATCATGATCATGGCGACGCTGGCGGTGACCAGCGAATACCGCTTCGGCACCATCAAGGCGTCGTTCCTGGCCACCCCGCACCGGACGACGGTGCTGCTGGCCAAGGCCGGTCTGATGGCCGCGCTGTCGGCGGTGCTGTGCGCGGTGCTGACCTTCCTGAGCTTCTTCATCTTCAAGGGCATCCTGGACAACCGCTTCAGCGACAGCCTGAGCCTGACCAATGGCAACCTGCACATCTTCTACGCGGTGCCGATCTTCATCGTGCTGGTGGTGTTCCTGGCGGTCGGTGTGGGCGCGCTCATCCGGCAGTCGGCGGGTGCGCTGTCGCTGCTGCTGGTGTGGCCGGTGGTGCTGGAGCCGATGGCGGCGGCCTTCGGCGAGAAGGGTCGTCAGCTCCAGGTGCTGCTGCCGTTCCAGA
This sequence comes from Nocardia huaxiensis, assembly GCF_013744875.1. Lineage (NCBI taxonomy): Bacteria > Bacillati > Actinomycetota > Actinomycetes > Mycobacteriales > Nocardiaceae > Nocardia > Nocardia huaxiensis. The sequence goes on along the minus strand of NZ_CP059399.1, from coordinate 8,187,199 downwards.
ACGCGGGCCGTTTCCTCGGTACGGCGAGTGACGAACTGCCGTGGCACTGGGGTCAGTGGGGCGGCCTGATCTACTTCACCGTTTTCGTCGCCATTGTTTTCGGAGCCGCGTTGTACGTGGTCAACCAGCGCGACGCCTAGACCCTGCCCGGGGAGCCGTCGGCCACTGCCCGGCCCGGCGGCACACATCGGCCCGATACGGATTCCCGTATCGGGCCGATGTCATAGGTGGGGTATGGGGACGTGAGAACTCTGCGTGAACAATCTCGTTTCCACTTGGAAGCGCCTGGCCGACTCCTTGAAGGGTCGGTAGCATCTAGCCAGCAACCAAAAAACCTCGAGCATCGGCGGGCTCAATGATGTGGCCGCTCGTACCGATCGGAAGGTGTCAGGTGGCAACAATTCATCCATCCGTGGATCAAGAGCTGGGATACGCTCTGGGCGTGAGCGAACGACCCTCTGACGGCGGTGAGCGTGCGTCCGACGCCAACCGCACAGAAGGGCTGGGGAACGATCGCACCCGGTCGCAGCCTGCGAACGGTGGCCGGTCACGCGGATCCCGCGCCGGCCGCGAATCCCGGGCTGAACGTGAAGAACCCCGCATCGATCCGGACGTCGTCATCCCGCTGACCCCCGCCGACCTCGATTCCGAGCTCGAGCAGGGCCGTCGTCGCGGACGTTTCCCGGGTCAGCTGTCGGCCCTCGTGAACGCCGCCAACCAGCGCGGCGACATCATCGGCGCCATCCGCAAGGCCCGCGAGAACCTGCCCGGTGATCCGGCGTTCGGGGATCCGCTGTCGGTGTCCGGTCCCGGCGGGGTGCGGGCCGTGGCTCGCGCCGCCGACAAGCTGGTGGGCGATTCGCCCAGCGCCGCACGCGAATTGGGCCTGGGTGCGCTGCAGGTCTGGCAGGCCATGCTGGAGCGGGTCGGCAAGGGCCGCGGCAGCCAGGAGATCACCATCATGTTCACCGACCTGGTGGCCTTCTCCAGCTGGTCGCTCGCCGCGGGCGACGAGGCCACCCTGGAACTGCTGCGCCGGGTCGCGAAGGCCATCGAACCGCCCATCGTCGATCGCGGCGGCCAGGTCGTGAAACGCATGGGCGACGGCGTCATGGCCGTGTTCCCGTCCGCCGACCGGGCCGTCCGCGCGGCCGTGGCGGCCAAGGAGAACCTGTCCGGCGTCAGCCTGGACGGTTACCGCCCGCAGATGCGCATGGGCCTGCACACCGGCAGCCCGCGCGAGATCGGCGGCGACTGGCTGGGTGTGGACGTGACGATCGCGGCCCGCATGATGGAGGCCGGCGGCAACGGCAACACCATGCTCTCCAATGCCACGCTCGACGCCCTGAAGCCGGAGACATTGGAGGAGCTCGGTTTCGGCGTCAAGCCGTATCGTCGCAGCTTCTTCGCGAGCCCGCTCAGCGGCGTCCCCGAGGACCTGCGCATCTTCCGCCTGGAAGCGGAGTAGGGGTTCAGCGCTGACTCCCCGAAGTCTCAAGGGGTTCAGGGCGAAGCCCGAAGTCTCGAGGGGGTTCGGGGGCGAAGCCCCTGAGAGCGACGAGAGTTGTCATTTCCACCAGAGGAATGCGCCTACGGCTGCGAGGATGCCGCAGGCGAGTAGTCCTATGGCCACGGGACGTGACGTTTTCCACGTCGAGTAGGCCCCGCCGAGCAGGAATCCGGCCAGGGCGAGCAGCAGAATGATGGTGACATCGGACACCGGGCACATCTTGCCTTGTCCGACCTTGTGCGATGGCATGAGGGCTCCCGCCGACAACTGTTATCTGTGAGTTAGCCATTGAGCAATAAACAAGCGCGCAGGCTTGATTTTTTCCGAGGGTGATGTGACCCTGTAACCGACCGCAGCAGAGAGGCTGCGCGGACTCGGGTGCACAGGGAGGCCCACTGATGAGTCAGCTCGCCGAGAACCCGGACGTCCTCCGGATCGGCAACTGTTCGGGCTTTTACGGCGATCGGCTCAGCGCCATGCGCGAGATGCTCGAGGGCGGGCAGCTCGACGTGCTCACCGGCGACTATCTGGCCGAGCTCACCATGCTGATCCTGGGCCGGGACCGCATGAAGGACGTGAACCTCGGCTACGCCAAGACCTTCGTGAAGCAGATCGAGGACTGTCTCGGCCTCGCGCTGGAGCAGAAGGTGCGGATCGTCGCCAATGCGGGCGGCCTGAATCCCGCCGGACTGGCCGAGCGCCTCGGGCAGGTGGCCGAAAAGCTCGGGCTCGCACCGAAGATCGCGTATGTGACCGGTGACGACCTGGTGGCGCGGGCCGGTGAGCTCGGCCTGGGCGCACCGCTCACCGCCAACGCCTACCTGGGCGCGTGGGGCATCGCGGAAGCCCTGAACGCGGGCGCGGACATCGTGGTGACCGGCCGGGTCACCGACGCCGCGCTGGTGGTCGGACCGGCTGCGGCCCACTTCGGCTGGGGCCGAGCGGATTTCGATCAGCTGGCCGGGGCCGTGGTGGCGGGGCACGTGATCGAATGCTCGACGCAGGCCACGGGCGGCAACTTCGCGTTCTTCACCGAGATCGCGGACATGAGGCGGCCCGGCTTCCCCATCGCGGAGGTGCGGCGGGACGGCAGCAGCGTCATCACCAAGCACGCGGGCACCGGGGGAGCGGTCACCGTGGACACGGTGGAAGCCCAGCTCATGTACGAGATCCAGGGCGCGCGCTACGCCGGCCCGGATGTGACCACGCGGTTGGACACCATCGAGCTCAGCCAGGAGGGCCCGGATCGGGTGCTCATCAGCGGCGTGCGCGGGGAGGCCCCGCCGCCGCAGCTGAAGGTGTCGCTCAATACCATCGGCGGCTTCCGCAACGAGATGGTCTTCGTGCTCACCGGCCTCGATATCGAGGCGAAAGCCCAACTGGCGCAACAGCAGCTGGAATCGTGGCTGCCGGTGCGGCCCGCCGAGCTGGAGTGGACGCTGTCGCGTCTGGACCGGCCCGACGCCGAGACCGAGGAGCAGGCCAGCGCGCTGTTGCGCTGTGTCGCACGCGATTCCGATCCGAACAAGGTGGGGCGAGGCTTCGCGAATGTGGCGGTGGAACTGGCGCTGGCCAGCTTCCCGGGCTTCTCGCTGACCTCATTGCCGGGCAACGGTGGACCGTACGGCGTGTTCACGCCGGGGTATGTGGATGCGGCGCAGGTGCCGCACACGGTGGTGCTGCCGGACGGTACCCGCACCGAGATCGCGCCGTCGGAAACCACCCTCGCGCTGGCCGAGGTCACCGAACCCGCACTGCCGCAGCCGCTTCCGCGTGGCGAGACCAAGCGCGTGCCGCTGGGCACGATCGCGCTGGCCCGCTCCGGCGACAAGGGCGGCAATGCCAATATCGGCGTCTGGGTGCGCACCGACGAGCAGTGGCGCTGGCTGGTGCACGCGCTGACCGTCGACGAATTGCGCCTGCTGCTGCCGGAAACCGCGAAACTGCCCATCACCCGGCATGTGCTGCCGAATCTGCGGGCCGTGAACTTCATTGTCGAAGGCATTCTGGGTCAGGGCGTGGCCTATCAGGCGCGTTTCGATCCGCAGGCGAAGGGGCTCGGCGAATGGCTGCGGTCCCGGCACATCGATATCCCCGTGGAGTTGCTGTCATGACCGGATACGTGAATCCGTGGACGACCCCCGAGCGGCGCGAATTGCGCGCCACCGTACGGGGTTTCGTCGAGCGCGAGGTGCTCCCGCACCTCGACGACTGGGAGCGGCAGGGTGAGATCCCGCGCGACCTGCACAAGAAGGCCGGGGCGCTGGGGCTGCTGGGCATCCAGTTCCCGGAGGCCGTCGGCGGATCCGGTGGTGACGGTATCGACGCCGCGATCGTGTGCGAGGAGATGCACTACGCGGGCGGCTCGGGCGGCCTGTTCTCCTCGCTGTTCACCTGCGGTATCGCGGTGCCGCACATTATCGCCTCGGGCAATGCCGACCACATCGACCGCTGGGTGAAGCCGACCCTCGCGGGCGAGAAGATCGGGTCCCTGGCCATTACCGAACCCGGCGGCGGCTCGGATGTCGGGCACCTCACCACCAGTGCCGTGCGGGACGGCGACGAGTTCGTGGTGAACGGGGCAAAGACCTTCATCACCTCCGGCGTCCGCGCCGACTACGTGGTGACGGCCGTGCGCACCGGCGGCCCTGGCGCGGCCGGTGTTTCGCTGCTGGTCGTCGAGAAGGGCACACCCGGCTTCACCGTCAGCCGCAAGCTGGAGAAGATGGGCTGGCTGGCCTCCGACACCGCTGAACTCTCGTATGTCGATGTGCGCGTGCCGGTTTCGAATCTGGTCGGCCCGGAGAACTCCGGATTCGCGCAGATCGCCGCTGCTTTCGTGAGCGAGCGGGTGGGCCTGGCCGCGCAGGCGTACGGGCACGCGCAGCGCTGCCTGGACCTGACGCTGCAATGGTGCCGCGACCGTGAGACTTTCGGCCGCCCGCTCATTTCCCGCCAGGCTGTGCAGAACACGCTGTCGGAGATGGCGCGCCGTATCGATGTCGCCCGCGTCTACACCCACCACGTGGTGGAGCGGGCGGCGAACGGCGAAACCGATCTGATCGCCGAGGTGTGCTTCGCCAAGAACACCGCCGTGGAAACCGCCGAATGGGTTGCCCACCAAGCGGTTCAGCTGTTCGGCGGCCTCGGCTACATGCGTGAGTCCGAAGTGGAGCGGCACTACCGGGATGTGCGCATCCTCGGTATCGGCGGCGGCACCAACGAAATCCTGACCAGCCTCGCGGCCAAGCGATTGGGGTTCCAGTCTTGAGTATTCTGCGCACTTCCGTAGACCCGAATTCGGCGGACTATCAGGCCGCCGCCGAGGCCATGACGGCCAAGCTCGCCGAGGTCGAGGCCGAGTACGCCAAGAACATCGCGGGCGGCGGCCCGGACAAGATGGCGCGGCATCGCAAGCGCGGCAAGCTGACCGCGCGTGAGCGCATCGAACTGCTCATCGACGAGGATTCGCCGTTCCTGGAGCTGGCGCCGCTGGCCGCCTGGGGCAGCGACTTCCACGTGGGCGCGAGCATCATCGCCGGTATCGGCGTGGTCGAAGGCGTCGAGTGCATGATCGTGGCGCCGGATCCGACGGTCAAGGGCGGCACCTCGAATCCGTGGACGCTGCGGAAGAACCTGCGCATGAACGACATCGCGCTGGAGAACCGGCTGCCGGTGATCGGCCTGGTGGAGTCCGGTGGCGCGGATCTGCCGACGCAGAAAGAGGTCTTCGTCCCCGGCGGGCGCATGTTCCGGGATCTGACCCGGCTGTCTGCCGCCGGAATCCCCACCATCGCACTGGTTTTCGGCAACTCGACCGCCGGTGGCGCGTACATCCCCGGCATGTCCGACTACACGGTCATGATCAAGGAGCGCTCCAAGGTGTTCCTGGGCGGCCCGCCGCTGGTCAAGATGGCCACCGGTGAGGAGTCCGACGACGAGTCGCTCGGCGGCGCCGAAATGCACGCCCGCACTTCGGGTCTCGCCGACTACCTGGCCGTGGACGAACAGGACGCCATCCGGCTCGGCCGCTCCATTGTCAAGCGCCTGAACTGGCAGAAGAAGGGCCCGGCGGCGCGGCCGATCGATCAGATCATCGAACCGCTGTACGACCAGGAGGAACTGCTCGGCATCGTGCCGGGTGACCTCAAGATCCCATTCGACCCGCGTGAGGTCATCGCCCGCGTGGTGGACGGGTCGGATTTCGACGAGTTCAAGCCGCTGTACGGCTCCAGCCTGGTGACGGGATGGGCTGAGCTGCACGGGTATCCGGTCGGCATTCTGGCCAATGCCCGCGGTGTGCTGTTCTCCGAGGAGGCGCAGAAGGCGGCCCAGTTCATCCAGCTGGCCAACCAGTCCAACACGCCACTGCTGTTCCTGCACAACACGACCGGTTACATGGTCGGCAAGGAGTACGAGCAGAAGGGCATCATCAAGCACGGCGCGATGATGATCAATGCCGTCTCGAACTCGAAGGTGCCGCACATTTCGCTGCTCATGGGCGCGTCCTACGGTGCGGGCCACTACGGCATGTGCGGTCGCGCCTACGATCCGCGGTTCGTATTCGCCTGGCCGAGTGCGAAATCCGCCGTCATGGGCGGTGCACAGCTGGCGGGCGTCATCTCCATCGTCGGTCGCGCGGCCAATGAGGCACGGGGGATCCCGTTCAACGAGGAGCAGGACGCGGGGCTACGCGCCATGATCGAGGCGCAGATCGAGGCCGAATCGCTGCCCATGTTCATGTCGGGCCGCCTGTACGACGACGGCGTCATCGACCCGCGCGACACCCGCACGGTATTGGGAATGGCCTTGTCCGCCATCCACAATTCCCCGATCAAGGGCGCCGAGGGCTTCGGCGTCTTCCGGATGTGAGGCCAGGTATGGAGATCACGAACGTTCTGGTCGCAAACCGTGGTGAGATCGCGCGGCGGGTGTTCGCGACCTGCCGTCGGATGGGTATCGCTACCACTGCGGTGTACTCGGATGCCGACGCCAATGCCCCGCATGTGGCGGAGGCGGACGCGGCAATCCGGTTGCCGGGCAACACTCCTGGCGAGACCTACCTGCGCGGTGAACTGATCATCGAGGCGGCCTTGGCCGCCGGTGCCGACGCGATCCACCCCGGCTACGGATTCCTCTCGGAGAACGCCGAATTCGCGCGTGCCGTGCAGGAAGCCGGTCTGACCTGGATCGGCCCGCCGGTGAGCGCCATCGAGCAGATGGGCTCCAAGGTCGAGTCCAAGAAGATGATGGACGCCGCCGGCGTCCCGGTGCTGAAGCAGCTGGATCCGGCCGAGGTCACCGCCGACATGCTGCCGGTGCTCATCAAGGCGTCCGCCGGTGGTGGCGGTCGCGGGATGCGCGTGGTGCGCGATGTGGCCGACCTGAACGATCAGATCGAGGCGGCGCAGCGGGAAGCGCAGTCCGCCTTCGGTGATCCGACCGTGTTCTGTGAGCGCTATCTGGAGACCGGCCGGCACATCGAGGTGCAGGTCATGGCCGACACGCAGGGCACGGTGTGGGCGGTCGGTGAGCGTGAGTGCTCGATTCAGCGCCGCCATCAGAAGGTCGTCGAAGAGGCTCCGTCCCCGCTGGTCGAGAAGATCGACGGCATGCGGGCGCGGCTGTTCGAGGCGGCGCGGCTCGCCTCGGAGGCCATCGGCTACGAGGGCGCGGGCACCGTCGAATTCCTGGCCGACGAGAAGGGCGACTTCTTCTTCCTGGAGATGAATACCCGTCTGCAGGTGGAACATCCGGTCACCGAGCAGGTCACGGGACTGGATCTGGTGCGCTTGCAGTTGCAGGTCGCGGCGGGCCGTCCGCTGCCCGCCACTCAGCCCGGGATGCGCGGTCACTCCATCGAGGTGCGGTTGTACGCCGAGGATCCGGCGCACGACTGGCAGCCGCAGAGCGGCACCGTGCACAAGCTCGAAATCCCGGGCACCCTGGGCGAATTCACCGTTCGGAGCGAGCCCGGCGTGCGACTGGACACCGGTGTGGTGGACGGGTCGGTGGTGGGCGTGCACTACGACCCGATGCTGTCGAAGGTCATCTCGTTCGCCGAAACCCGCGACGAGGCAGCGCATCTGCTGGCTTCGGCGTTGCAGCGCGCCAAGATTCACGGCCTGGTCACCAACCGGGATCTGCTGGTGCGGGTGCTGCGGCATCCGGCTTTCCTCGCGGGCGATACCGATACTGCGTTCTTCGCCACGCACGGTCTGGAAAGCCTTTCCGCGCCATTGGTTTCCGAGGACGGCGAGAAGCTGTCGCTGGTCGCGGCGGCGCTCGCCGACGCGGCCGCCAATCGGGCGTCCGCGCGGGTCGGGCGGGGCCTGCCCAGCGGCTGGCGGAACCTGCCCTCGCAGGCGCAGTCCAAGTCCTACGAGAGCAAGGTCAGCGGCAAGCACGACGTGCGCTACCGCCTCGCGCGCGCGGGCCTGACCGTCGAATCCCCGGAGGGGCTGGACGGCCTCGAATTGCTGGAAGCCACACCGGATTCGGTGACGCTGCTGGTGCCGGGCGAGCGCGGCAAGGTGCGCCGCCGCTTCCAGGTGGCCCGCTACGGCGATCACGTCGCCGTGGACTCCCCGCTCGGCCCGGTGGCGCTGCGCCGCCTGCCACGCTTCGAGGATCCGGCCGATCAGGTGGCCGAGGGTTCACTGCTCGCGCCCATGCCGGGCGCGGTCATCCGGCTCGGCGCGGAGGTCGGCTCCCATGTCGAGAAGGGACAGCCGATCCTGTGGCTGGAGGCGATGAAGATGGAGCACACCATCGCCGCCCCCGCCGCGGGCCTGCTCACCGAACTCAACGTCACTGCCGGCCAGCAGGTGGACGTGGGCTTCGTACTTGCCGTCGTGCAGTCCGAGGACAGCGAATAACAGGAGATGACAATGGGGTACATCGAGACCGACGAGCAGAAGGCGCTGCGGGCGGCGGTGGCCAAACTGGCCGCCAAGTACAACTTCCGCGACTACGCCGGTCCCAAGGCGCGCCGCAATGAGCCGTTCGACGAATTGTGGAACGAGGCAGGCAAACTCGGCTTCCTGGGCGTGAACCTGCCCGAGGAGTACGGCGGTGGCGGCGCGGGCATCTACGAGCTGGCGCTGGTGCAGGAGGAACTGGCCGCGCAGGGCTGCGGGCTGCTGCTCATGGTGGTGTCCCCGGCCATCTGCGGCACCATCATCACCAAGTACGGCACCGAGGCGCAGAAGGAACACTGGCTGACCAAGCTGGCCGACGGCTCGGCCAAGATGGTCTTCGGAATCACCGAACCCGATGCCGGTTCCAACTCGCACAAGATCACCACCACGGCCCGCCGTGACGGTGACGACTGGATCCTCAACGGCCGCAAGATCTTCATCTCCGGCGTGGACCAGGCCGATGCGGTGCTCATCGTGGCGCGCACCGAGAACGCCAAGACCGGCAACCTGCAGCCGGCTCTCTTCATCGTCCCGGTGGACGCTCCCGGCTTCGTGAAGACGAAGCAGGAGATGGACATCATCGAGCCGGACAACCAGTTCACGCTGTTCCTCGACGACGTGCGACTGCCCGCGAATGCCCTGGTCGGGCAGGAGGACGCGGCCATCGCCCAGCTGTTCGCGGGCCTGAACCCCGAGCGCATCATGGGCGCGGCCATGGCGGTCGGCATGGGCCGCTACGCCATCGACCAGGCCGTCTCCTACGCCAAGGAGCGCGCGGTGTGGAAGGGCGTGCCGATCGGTGCGCACCAGGGCATCTCGCACCCCCTGGCCCAGGTGAAGATCGAACTGGAACTGGCCAAGCTCATGATGCAGAAGGCCGCGTTCCTCTACGACTCCGGTGACGACTTCGGCGCCGCCGAAGCCGCCAATATGTCGAAATACGCTGCGGCCGAAGCCAGTATCAAGGCTCTCGACCAGGCCATCCAGACGCACGGCGGTTCCGGCCTCACCTCCGATGTGGGTCTCGCGGGCATGCTCGCGGCCTCCCGCATCGCCCGCGTGGCCCCGGTCAGCCGCGAGATGATCCTCAATTTCGTGTCCCAGCATTCGCTGGGCCTGCCCAGGTCGTACTGACCATGACGGCGGCGTGTGGCCACGGGGCGCGGACCCGCCACGCGCCGCCGGGCCGCGCGGCGAGGTTGATGCGAACCCCGCCGCGCGGACCCGGACTCTCCGCGCGGCATTTCATGCGAAATCCCCACAGCAGCAGGAGTATTCGATGAGCGACGCGGCAACCTCGGCAGAGGCCGCCCCCTACGTGCGCTACGAGGTGCGCGACGGTTTCGCCGTCCTCACCCTGGACTCCCCGCACAACCGCAACGCCCTGTCCTCGAAGCTGGTGACCGAGCTGCTGCAGGGGCTCGAGCGAGCGGCGGCCGACCCGGCCGTGCGCGGGGTGGTCCTGACGCACACCGGCAACACCTTCTGTGCGGGCGCGGACCTGCGGGAGGCGGTCGCCGCCGACCCCGCCGAGGCCGCGGGCATCCGCACCCAGTGGATGGTGCGGGTCCTGCGCGACATCCTGGACCTGCCGAAACCCGTTGTGGCGCAGATCGACGGCAATGTGCGCGCGGGTGGCATGGGCATCGTCGCCGCGTGCGATCTGGTGGTCGCCGGACGGGGCAGCAGTTTCGCGCTCACCGAGGCGCGGCTCGGCCTGGCCCCCTTCGTCATCTCCCTGACCCTGTTGCCGCGCATGACCTCCCGCGCCGCGGCCCGCTACTTCCAGACCGGTGAGACCTTCGACGCGGCCGAGGCCGAACACATCGGCCTGATCACCGTCGCCGCCGACGACCCCGCCGCCGAGGTGGCGCGCCTGTGCGCGGCCCTGCGCAAGAGCTCCCCGCAGGGCCTCGCCGAAAGCAAGCGACTGGTCAACGCGGCCACCCTCGCCGAGGTCGATCGCAATGCCGAAACCCTGGCCAAACGCTCCGGCAGCTTCTTCGGCACCGCCGAGGTGATCGAGGGTATGACGGCCTTCCTGCAGAAGCGTCCACCGAGCTGGGCAGAATAACGGACATGGCGACACCCAACGAACCCAAGCAGGACCGCAGCCGGGCCACCCGGCAGCGGCTGCTGGAGGCGACCATCGACTGCCTGGCCGAGATGGGCTGGGCAGCCGCCACGGTAGCCGTGGTCGCCGAACGCGCCGGGGTGTCGCGAGGCGCGGCCCAACACCACTTCCCCACCCGCGAAGACCTGATCACCGCGGCTCTGGACTACATGTTCGACACCCGCATGGTTCAGGCGATGGCCGAGGCGAAATCCCTCGGCGGCATAGCCGAAGGAGTCGGCCGCACCGAAGCGGTCGTCACCGCCTTGGTCGAGGGCTACACCACCCCCTTCTTCCGAGCGGCCCTCCAGGTGTGGACCCACGCCGCCGCCGATCCCGCACTCCGCGAACTCATCGTCCCCATGGAAGCCCGCTTCGGCCGCACCCAGCACCGCCTGGCCGTAGACGCCCTGGGCGTCGACGACTCCGACCCGGTCGCGCACCACCTCGTCCAGGCCACCCTCGACATGGCTCGCGGCCTGGGCCTGGCAGACGTCCTCACCGACGACTCCCTACGCCGCAAGAAGGTCGTGCAGCAGTGGGCACACACCCTGCATTCGGCGTTGCACGCGCACACCACTGCGGGTTAGAAGCCGAAAACCTCTGCCAGTTCTATGGATTCATCATCCCAACAGCGTTCGATGGCCTCCCGCTCCCCATCGGGCAGATCCGGCCGCCATCCGACACTGCGCCAGAACGCTTCCCGGCGCTCGAAACTCAACTGCTGTGGCTTGTCCATGGGACGTCCCTGAAACGCACTGGTGGAGAATGCTTTCAGAGTAGGACGCGACCCACATGATCAGGTCGTGTTTCGTGCCTCTGGGCGTCGCCTGCGTTGTGGTCAGCTGATCCCGAACTGCTGCAGTGCGGTCGACATCTTCATAACCAGGCGACCGGGCTTGCGCCGCGCCCATCATCTTCGCGGTCGCGTCGACGAGCAGTTCGGCGCCGAGACCCTGACCATGCAGGGTTACATCCGGGCAAGCCTGATTTCGAATCGCTCGTTCTTGGTGCTCATCGCGTGACCTCACAGGGAGTTCGTTGTAGCGTCCGATGTACGGGCAATGTACGTACGAAGCTAGCGAGTTGTCGCGCGGGAGGAAATCTGCTGCACCCCCCAGCTGTTGCCGTCGGGGTCGTCGAAGAAGACGAAGCCGACATTGTCGAGGGGGTCGGGTGTGGGTGACGGGTTTTCGCCGAGTACCTGTACGTCGGTGACGTTCACGCCGCGCTCGACCAGCTCCTTGTGGGCCTGGTTGATGTCGGGCACCACGAGTTGCAGGCCCTTGATCGAGCCCGGTTCCATGTGCGGGACCGCGCCCTTGCCGATCACGATCGAGCAGCCGGAGCCCGGCGGGGTCAGCTGCACGATGCGGATGTCGTCGCCGATCCGTGTGTCGTGGTCGACGTTGAATCCCAGTTGCCGGCTGTAGAAGTCCTTGGCGCGGTCGATATCGGTGACGGGGACGATGACCACTTCGAGAGTCCAGTTCACAGCGGTTCCTTCCGGATAGGCAGATACCTCACGAACAGGGACGGTCCGATGCCGTGAAACTCATCGTGGATTATCCGCGCGGTTGCCATCGGTAGGCGAATTCGTCCGGGGCCGGAGGAGGGCCCGGCAGCTCCCCGGTGGTCGCGAGGCCGTCTATGAGCAGGGCCAGGACGCGGCGGCGCAGTTCGGCGGTGCGGGCGGGGTCGGGCAGCAGGATGGCGGCGCAGGATTCCAGGATGAGGCCGAAGTCCTGCACGGTGACGGTGTCCCGGAGTCGGCCGGATCGCTGTGCGCGGCGCAGGATTTCGTCGTTCAACTCGGCGGCGCGCATGACCTCGGGCAGGATCGATTCGTCCGGGGTGAAGGTGCCCGCCAGATGGACGGTGAGCGAGTGGACGTCCGCGTCGACCACCCGCCGCAGGAACTCCACCAGTGCCTGCCAGTCGTCCGGATTCTCCAGGGCCGCTTCGGTTTCGGTGTTGTAGCGGCGCAGACCGTCGTAGCAGAGGGTGCGCAGCAGCGCCTCCTTGCTCGGGTAGCGGCGGTACAGCGCGCTGATGCCCACGCCGGCCTTCTCCGCCACCGCGGAGATGGGGGCCTTCGGTTCGGCGAGGAACACGTCCCGGGCGGCGGCCAGGATGAGCTCGTCATTGCGGGCGGCCTGGGCCTTGCGGCCGGGCAGTGCGCGCTGAGCTGGGGTTTCGGCTGTCTTGCTCATGACTCCAGAATAGCACTTGAACGGAATGATCTGTTCCGTTATGGTTAGAACAGAACGAAACATTCCGTTCCGGATGAGGAGTCAGACATGAACGCCACCGCCAACACCGCGATCCGCCCGTTCCGCATCGACGTCCCGCAGGCGCAGCTCGACGATCTGTCCGACCGCCTGCGCCGCACCCTGTACCCGAACGAGCTTGCGGGCGTCGGCGATTCGTATGGCGTTCCGGGCGACCGGGTGCGGACCCTCGCCCAGTACTGGCTGGAGAGCTTCGACTGGCGGGCCCTCGAGGCCAAGCTGAACACCTACCCGCAGTTCACCACCGAGATCGACGGCGAGGACATCCACTTCCTGCACATCGAGTCGCCCCGCGAAGACGCCACCCCGGTGATCCTCACCCACGGCTGGCCGGGCTCGATCCTGGAATACCTCGATGTCATCGAGCCGCTGACCAACCCGGAGTCGGCCGCGGATCCGGCCTTCCACCTGGTCATTCCGTCGCTGCCCGGCTTCGGATTCTCCGGCCCCACCCGCAGCACCGGCTGGAGCCGCTACCGCACCGCGCAGGCGTGGGTCGAGCTGATGAGCCGGCTCGGCTACGAGCAGTACGGCGCGATCGGCAATGACGGCGGCTCGATGGTCTCCCCCGAAATGGGCCGCATCGCCCCCGACAAGGTGATCGGTGTGCATGTGACCCAGCTGTTCTCGTTCCCGTCCGGCGACCCGGCCGAATTCGAGGGCATGTCGGCGGAGGACATGGCCGCGCTGCAGCATCTGCAGTGGTTCCACGAGAACAAGATGTCCTTCAACATCCTGCACAGCCAGCAACCGCAGACCATCGCGTACGCGCTGGCCGATTCGCCGGTCGGCTTGCTGGGCTGGAACTCTCAGCTGTTCGGCGAGAGCCTGGACAACGATTTCATCATCGGCAATGTGGCGATCTACTGGCTGACCGGTACCTCCGGCTCCGCGCTGCGGTTCTACTACGAGGACGCGCACACCGCCGAGCACCCGCAGGAGCCGACCACGGTGCCGACCGCGCTGGCCATGTTCAAGGGCGATTTCCAGTCGATTCGCCGGTTCGCCGAGCGGGACCACAAGAACATCGTGAGCTGGAACGCCTACGACGCGGGCTCGGTCACCGGCGGTCCGAACGACGCCGCCGGACACTACGCGGCACACGAAGCTCCGCAGGTGCTGATCGACGATATCCGCCAGTTCTTCGCGCAGATCCGCTGAAGGAATAGGGCCCGCCCTGGAAAGGGCGGGCCATCGGCCGTTATGGACGCTCGCGCATGGCGGCGAGATTCGGATCAGCGTCTCGCGCATGTCCGCGAGACGCACGACGATGGTTCCCGCCGCTCTGGGTTGACAGACTGAAATCACCTTCGAAACAACAAGTTTCAGCAGATCAGCTAGGAGAAATGCAATGCGAATCGCGATCTTCGGAGCCACCGGAACCGTCGGCCGTCAGGTGGTCGAGCAGGCTCTCGCCCAGGGCCACGAGGTCACCGCGCTCACTCGCTCGGCCGGGAATCTGGCCATCACGAATCAGCGGCTGCGGGTCGTGCAGGGCGATGTGCTCGACCCGGCCGCGGTGGAGCGGGCGGTCAGCGGCCAGGACGCCGTCATCGTGACGCTCGGCAATGGCCGCAAGGGCGTCATCCGCGCCGAGGGCACCCGCACCGTCATGGAGGCCATGAGCAGGACGGGTGTGAAGCGCCTGATCGTCATGTCCTCCCTGGGTGTCGGCGACTCCCGCGGCAACCTCAACTTCCTGTGGAAGTACGTGTTCTTCGGCCTGCTGCTGCGGCAGGCGTACGCCGATCACGTGCAGCAGGAGTCCCATGTGCTGGCGAGTGACCTGGACTGGACCATCGTGCGGCCGGCGGCCTTCACCGATGATCCGGCCACCGGCGCGTACCAGCGCAATGTCGCCCCCGACGCGAAAGGCTTGAAGCTGAAGATCTCTCGCGCCGACATCGCGGCCTTCCTGCTCGAGCAGCTCACCGATTCGACCTACATGCGCCGCACCCCCGGCATCTCGAATTGAGTTCCGGTTCAAGCGTGTTCGTGCGTCTCACCCCAGGACGGGAAGGGATCCGGGTACCGCAGCCAGGACTGCGGCCCGGCTTCCATCTCGGCATCGGTGAGCAGGGCGGAATTCAGTAGGTCCCGCACATGCGGGCGATCCAGCTTCACGCCGATGAAGACGATCTCCTGCCCGGGCGGCATATCCAGCGCGGTCCAGTACGCGCCCGCTTCGAAAGTCAGGTTGGGACCGGCCTGGGACCAGATCGCCGCCAGGTCCGGCCGGGTCGCCAGCCAGAAGAAGCCCTTACTGCGCAGCAGCCTTTGCAGTTGCGCCAGAGCGGATTCCAGCCGCTCCGGATGGAAGGGGCGATCGGCGGTGAAGGTCAGGCTGCTGATGCCGTATTCCTCGGTCTCCGGGGTGTGGCCGCCCGCGAGCTCGTCCTCCCAGCCGTCGAATTGGGCGGCGATATCCGGGTTGTAGAGGCCGGTGCCGAGCACCTGGTCCAACTCGACCACCCCGTGCGCGGAACGCACGATCTTGGCGGTGGGATTCAACCGCCGGATCGTAGCCTCCACGCTCCCAAGGGCATTCGCGCTCACCAGATCGGTCTTGTTGAGCACCAGCACATTCGCGAACTCCACCTGATCAACGAGCAGATCGGCGATGGTGCGCGCATCCCCTTCCGCCGCTTGCATATTCCGCTCGGCGAGCGCCTGCCCCTTCACCACCTCGGCCAGGAAGGTGGAGGCGTCGACCACGGTCACCATGGTGTCGAGTTTCGCGATCTCGCCGAGCACGAATCCGTCCTCGAATTCCCATTCGAAGGTCGCGGCCACCGGCATCGGCTCCGAGATGCCGGTCGATTCGATCACCAGCTGATCGAATCGACCCTCCCGCGCCAGCTTGCCCACCGATTCGATGAGGTCCTCGCGCAGCGTGCAGCAGATGCAGCCGTTGGTGAGTTCGACCAGCTTCTCCTCGGTCCGATCCAGGTGTCCCTGGCCGGCCACGAGTGCGGCGTCGATATTCACCTCGCTCATGTCATTGACGATGACCGCCACCCGGCGGCCGTCACGGTTGGCGAGGATGTGGTTGAGCAGGGTCGTCTTGCCGGCGCCGAGGAACCCGGACAGCACGGTCACGGGCAGGCGGGCATCGTTCGGGGCTGAAGTCACCAGCTAATGGTAACGGTTTTCATTAACACTTGATGTTCGGGTCCTGATCTCGTGTTTCGACCGCGCACGAAGGGCTGCGACGGGCGTCACCCCGCCCGGGTAGGGTCGCGGACGTGGAATACCTACCGCTTGCTCCGAACGGCTCGACCCCGGTGCGTGCGCTCACCATCGCGGGCACCGACTCCGGCGGCGGCGCGGGCATCCAGGCCGACTCGCGCACCATGGCCATGTGCGGCGTGCACGCGTGCGTCGCCGTCGCGGCCGTGACCGTCCAGAACACCTTGGGCGTGAGCGGTTTTCACGAGATTCCGCCGCACATCGTGGCTGATCAGGTGCGAACCGTGGTGGGGGACATCGGAATCGGGGCAGCCAAGACCGGCATGCTGGCATCGACGGCCATCATCGAGGCGGTGGCGGGGGTCTGCCGCGAGGTCGGCATCGGACGCGACGGCAGCATTCCCCTCGTGGTGGACCCGGTCGCGGCCTCCATGCACGGTGACGCGCTGCTGCACGCCGAAGCCCTGGACGCGGTGCGGCACACGCTGATCCCGCTGGCCACCGTGGTCACGCCGAACCTGGACGAAGTGCGACTTCTCACCGGCATCGACGTTGACGACGAGCAGTCCGCGCGCAAGGCCGCCGAGGCACTGCACGCGCTCGGCCCGCGGTGGGCCATCGTGAAGGGCGGGCACCTGCGCTCGTCCGAGCAGAGCACCGACCTGCTCTACGACGGCGACACATTCCACGAACTGCCTGCTCCGCGCCTGTCCACCGGCAACGATCACGGCGGTGGCGACACCCTGGCCGCGGCCATCACCTGCGCACTCGCACACGGATATTCGGTACCGGATGCCGTGGCCTTCGCCAAGGAATGGACCTATCGCTGCCTCGAGGCGTCCTACGACCTGGGCGCGGGACACGGGCCGGTCTCGCCGCTATGGCGATTGCACACCGGACCGGTGAACGCATAGCCTCGGCTCCCAGGAACCTCCCAGCGTCGACGCAGGGATGGCCCAGAGTATTGCACGACCGTGGGGGACATGATCGACATCGCGACCGCCGATGTGGCGGCGAAACCAGCCGAGGCCGTGCTCGCCCCTGTTGTCGACGTGGTCGTGCCCGTCTACAACGAGGAACGCGATCTCGGCCCGTGCGTGCGGCGACTGCACGAATTCTTGCACGGGAACTTCCCGTTCTCCGCGCGAATCACCATCGCCGACAACGCATCCACCGATGACACCATGCTCGTCGCCGGGCAGCTGGCGGCCGAGCTCGACGGCGTGCGGGTCGTGCACCTGGACCGCAAGGGCCGCGGCCGCGCGCTGCGCACGGTGTGGCAGGACTCCGACGCCCAGGTGGTCGCGTACATGGACGTCGACCTTTCGACGGACCTGAACGCACTGCTGCCGTTGATCGCTCCGCTGGTCTCCGGGCACTCCGATCTGGCCATCGGCACCCGCCTGGCATCCTCCTCGCGAGTGGTGCGCGGCATGAAGCGCGAACTGATCTCGCGCGGCTACAACCTGATTCTGCGAACCTCGCTGCAGGCCAAGTTCTCCGACGCGCAATGCGGATTCAAGGCCATGCGCACCGAGGTGGCGCGAGTGCTGCTGCCGCTGGTGGAAGACGGCGAATGGTTCTTCGACACCGAACTGCTGGTGCTCGCCGAACGCACCGGGCTGCGCATTCACGAGGTGCCGGTGGACTGGATCGACGATCCGGACAGCCGCGTCGACATCCTCGACACCGCGCGCAAGGACCTGCGGGGAATCTGGCGGGTCGGCACGGCACTGGCCACCGGGCAACTGCCCATCAACGAACTGCGCGCCGCCATCGGCCGCGAACCACTGGTCGAGGGCGTGCCGCTGGGCATGGTCGGGCAGCTGGTGCGCTTCGCCATCGTCGGCATCGGGTGCACGCTCGCCTACCTGGCGCTCTATGTTGTGCTGCAACCGATCACGGGTCCGCAGGCGGCCAACTTCCTGGCGCTGCTGCTCACCGCGATCGGCAATACCGCGGCCAACCGCGCCTTCACCTTCGGCGTGCGCGGGTCCGCGCAGGCCGTCTCGCATCACTTCCAGGGTCTGCTGATCTTCGGGTTCGGGCTGCTGCTCACCAGCGGTTCGCTCTACACCCTGCACCACTGGTGGCCCGGCGCGGAGGTGCACTTGCAGCTCCTCGTGCTGGTGACCGCCAACCTCGTCACCACCCTCATGCGCTTCGTCGGCCTGCGCTGGGTGTTCCGCAATGCGCCGCGCGGCCGTGAACTGGCAGAAACCGGAGGTACTCGATGACAGCGACCCTGACCGAGCCCCGGCCCGTCTCGCCTGCTCCGCCCGAACCGGAAAACCGTTCCGGGCGCTGGGAATACGTGGCGCTGGCGGTGCTGCTGATCGGCACCGCGGCCGCCTGGTTCTGGAACCTGTCGGCCAACAATTGGGCCAACCCCTTCTATTCGGCCGCGGTGCAGGCCGGGTCGGTGTCGTGGAAAGCCTTCTTCTTCGGCTCCTCGGACGGCGCGAACTCCATCACCGTCGACAAGACGCCGCTGTCGCTGTGGCCGATGGCCTTGTCGGTCAGGGCATTCGGGTTGCACAGCTGGAGCATGCTCGCACCGCAGGTGTTGATGGGCGTGGGATCGGTTGCGCTGCTGTGGGCTACGGTGCGCCGCAATTTCGGGGCTGCGGCCGGGCTGCTGGCCGGACTCGTGCTGGCGGTGACTCCCGTTGCGACACTGATGTTCCGGTTCAACAATCCGGACGCCATGCTGGTGCTGTTCATGGTCGCCGCCGCGTGGGCCATGACCCGGGCACTCGCCGATGGACGCTGGCGGTGGCTGGTGCTCACCGGGCTGTTCATCGGATTGGGTTTCCTGGCAAAGCAATTGCAGGTGCTGCTGGTGGTGCCGGCGCTGGCGCTCACCTACCTGTTCGCCGGGCCGCCCGCGCTCGGCAAGCGTATTGCGCAGTTGTTCGCGGCCGGAGCCGCGGTGCTGGTCGGTGCGGGCTGGTGGGTGCTCATCGCGGTGCTGTGGCCGGTGGATGACCGGCCGTACTTCGGTGGCTCCCAGCACAACTCGATCATCGAGCTGACGCTCGGCTACAACGGCTTCGGGCGGCTCACCGGCAATGAGAAGGGCAGCGTCGGTCCGGAAATGGGCGGAGCCGCCGGTAGCGCGGATACCGCCGGTGCGGCGGGCACACCCGGTGGCGGCGGCGGAGTCAGCAATATTCTCTGGGGCAAGCCCGGCCCGACCCGGCTGTTCGAACCCGCACAGGGCGGTCAGATCGCCTGGCTGATTCCGGCGGCGGTGATCCTGCTACTCGGCGCGCTCGTGTTGCGCGGCAAGGCGGCTCGCACCGATCAGCAGCGGGCGACGCTGCTCCTGTGGGGCGGCTGGCTGGCTGTGACCGCGCTGGTCTTCAGCTTCATGAAGGGCATCTTCCACCAGTACTACACGGTGGCCCTGGCTCCGGCGATCGCCGTGCTGGTCGCGGCGGGCGGCACCCTGCTCTGGCGAGAACGCGAAAAGCTCTGGGTCCGGCTGACATTGGCACTCGCCCTGGGCGCGACCACCGTCATGGCTTGGATCCTGCTGTCCCGCAGCGAATCCTTCCTGCCCTGGCTGCGCTGGGTGATCCTGGTGGCGGGAATCACCGCCACCCTCGCAGTGCTGGTGCACACCTCCCGCAAATTCGGCCTCGCCACAGCCACTCTCGCAGTGCTGGCCGGCCTCGCCGCCCCCTTCGCCTACAGCGCGGACACGCTGACGAATGCCGCCGAGGGCCCGATCCCCTCCGCCGGTCCGAGCGTGCGCGGCATGGCCCCCGGCGGCGGCCCGAAGGGCGGACCGGACGGCAACCGAACGGAGAACGCTGGAAACGGTCAGGGCCAACCGGTTACGACGACGGCACCGACCACGACAGCGCCGACGACGCCGGCACCCGTCACCGGCCAGCCGAACGCCGGACAGGCCAACTGCCCGCCGCCGCCCAACGGCGCACCGCCCAACGGCGGCCCCGGTGGCCCGCCCCCGGGTGCCGGAGCACCCCCGAACGGCGGCCCGCCGCCCGGCGCACCGGCGAACTGCGTGCCCGGCGGAAACCCGAACGGCCAGACCGGAACCGGAGCGACAACCACAGCTCCGACCACGACCGCCCCCACCACGGCCCCGGCCGCACCAGCGACCGGCCCCACCGGCACGGGCGACGCAGGCAAGGACACCAACGGCACAACGGCCGGCGGCGTCATGATGGCCAGCCGTCCCAGCGACCGAGTGAACGGCATGCTCCTCGCCGACGGCGACAAGTACACCTGGGTCGCGGCCACCGTGAGCGCCAACAGCGCAGCCGGATTCCAGCTGGCCACCCAGCTCCCGGTCATGCCGATCGGCGGCTTCAACGGCACCGACCCATCCCCCACCCTCGCCCAATTCCAGAAGTACGTCCAGGAAGGCAAGATCCACTACTTCATCGGCGGACGCCAGGGCCTACAGCGCCCCGGCAGCACCGAAACCCTGGAGAGCACCCTGATCACCCAGTGGGTCAAGGAGCACTACACCGCCCACGAAGTCGACGGCATAACCCTCTACGACCTGACCCAGCCCAAGTCGTAATCCAACTGCACACCAGCATGTTTCACGGGGCCCGCTTCCAGCAGCGGGCCCCGCTGATCAGGTCTGTGCCCTGGAGGCTCGCCAACTCTCGATCAACCGCTCGGCCGCCTCAGCCGGGAGCTCAGCCAGTACGGATCGAATTTCGTCATGCCGCGTGTCGCACTGGTCGGTGCCGTCGGCGCGGAGCGGACGAAGATAAATTGGCTGTGCCGGTTCGCGGTCGACAGCAGAGACTGAAGTCGTGCGACTCGATTGCTGGATATGCGGAGCAGCCGGAACTGCGGCCGAACCTGGACTTGCGGTGCTGTGTCCTGCTTGCTCGAAGCAGTACATCTCGTCCCCGTGTGTGGAATGCGGTGTGCTGCAGACGTATCTGAGATCCCGGTTTTCCGAAGTGTGCAGTAAGTGCGTGGTGCGTGCTGAGTGGCCGCAGTTGCCTGCCGAAGCTCGTGCCGAGTTCGATCGATTGCTGCAGGAGGGACGTCGAATCGAAGCGGTCAAGGCGGTGCGTGACGCCGCGGAGCCAGAGGTCAGGCCGAGCATTCACTGGGCGATGGATGCGCTCGTCTATCGTGCGAAAGTCCTCGGCCTCGACGGTTTCTGACCGAGCTCGTTCAGATCTCACTCGTCTGCCGCTGAGTGCGTTGATGGAACGGGACAGATCGGCACGTCGGAAGATCCACCGGCCGTTGCCATCCGGGCTTGGCCGATCGCACTGTATTGCCGAATGTCGCGCTGTTCGGCGCGGCGAAGTTGTCCTCGCGCGGCTCGTCCACCCGGTCGGCGTCAGTCCGGCAGCCAATGCAGTTCGTGCGCCAAGGTTTTGGCGATGGCGCGGATGCGGTGGTGCAGTGGTGACTGCACGCGGGGGAGGACCAGGTGGATGGTCAAGGTGGGTGCGCCTCGCAGGGGTCGCCAGGTGAGGCCGGCCGCTTGTGTCGTGAGTGCGATTTCGCTGGCCGGGGCGAGGGTGAGTCCGTCGCGCAGGTCGCGCTGGGATGGGTCGAAGGAGATTGCGGGGGTGTGGAATCGGGGGGTCAGGCGGGGGCCGCGGAAGAGTGCGGAGAGCTGATCGTGGATCACGGGATTGGCTGTGCGGTCGGGCAGTCTCAGGGGATAGGCGGCGGCGTCGGCGATGTCGATTTCCGGGTGTTCGGCGAGCGGATGATGTTGAGCCAGTTGGACTCCGATGCGCTCGCGTCGCAGGAGGAAACGGCGTATGCCGCGACCTGGTTGTTCACCGCGGGTGATGCCCGCGTCGATGCGGCCGTCGGCGACGGCGGGGGAGATTTCCGGTGTCGTCATCGGGACGGCGCTGACCTCGAGTCCGGGGCTGCTGCGAATGAGCTTGTCCACCAGGGCCGGTGCCGTCTCGGCCCCGGTGCTGAGGCTGTATCCGATGCGCAGCGTGCCCAGTTCACCGGTTCCCGCACGCCGGGCGGTGTCCCATGCGCGGTCCAGCGCGGCCAGTGCGGGTGGCGCGGACTCTGCCAAAGCCATACCGGCCGTGGTCAATTCGACGCTTCGCGTATTGCGAATCAGCAGGGTTGTCCCGAGTTCCGCCTCCAGTCGGCGCATTCGGGCGCTGAGTGCGGGCTGTGCGATGCCGATACGGGCGGCCGCGCGGGTGAAGTTCAACTCCTGCGCCAGCACCAGGAAGTACCGCAGGCTCACCGTATCCGGTGCCACACGCCCCCCTCGATTGATAACGATCCGTTCTGAGTCTATCCCGTTCCGGTCTTTCCCTCGACCGCGCATCGAGCCCTAACCTGCGCATATAGCGATTCGATCGAGCGCGGCGCCGGATACCGCACTCACGCACCGGGAGGCAATCATGCACAAGCTGGTAGTTCTGTACCCCGAGCCCGCCGACCCCGATCACTTCCGCGACTACTACGTGTCCAAGCACCTCCCGCTGGTCAGGGATTGGCCCGGCCTGCTTGCGTGGCGCTACAGCTTCGATGTGGCGGCGACCAACGGGGAAGCGTCGTATTTCGCGATCTTCGAAGGCGATTTCGCCGATGCCGCCGCCATGGCCGCGGCGCGGGCCTCGCAGCACGGCAGGCGGCTGGCCGACGATGTCGCCAACTACGCCACCGGCGGTGTGGTCATCATCGACTATCCGGTGCGGGACGCAGAGGCGTAGTCGGCTGTGCGCCAGTATGATTCGGGCCTGCTTCCGGGTAGAAGCGGGCCCGATGATCAGCCTGGGGCTAGTTGACGACCGGAAGATAGACCTGATGGCCAGCAAGCCGAGCGACCGAGTGAACGCGATGCTCCTCGCCAACGGCGACAACTACACCTGGGTAGCCGCAACCCGTAAGCGCCAACAGCGCAGCCGGATTCCAGCTGGCCACCCAACTTCCGGTCATGCCGATTGGCGGCTTCAACGGCACCGACCCCTCACCAACTTTGGCCCAGTTCAGAAGTACGTGCAGGAAGGCAAGATCCACTACTTCATCGGCGGAGGCCAGGGCATGCAGCGCCCCGGCAGCACCGAAACCCTGGAGAGCACCCTGATCACCCAGTGGGTCAAGGAGCACTACACCGCCCAGAGAGTGGACGGCATAACCCTGTACGACCTGACCCAGCTGAAGTCGTAATCCGACTGCACGCCAGCATGTTTCACGGGGCCCGCATCCTCCTGGAAGCGGGCCCCGTGCCAGCTCTCAACCGAGGTAAGGCGTCGCCCGCCCTTCCAGGAAGTGAGTGAGCCTGAGCCGCTGGGTGTGATGCATGTCGAGATCGCCGAGTTCGACTGGGTCGACGAACCGAAGTTCGATGGATTCATCGGAGATGGCCAGATCCCCGCTGACGACCCGAGCCCGGAAGCACACGTTGAACTGCCGTCGAACCTCTCCATCGCTGTAGGCGATGACGTGACGGGGATCGTGTAAGTACCGACGAGCCCAGTGATTTCGACGTCGAGACCGGCCTCCTCCTTGACCTCCCGCACAGCACAGCCGGGCAGACTGTCGGTCATCTCCATGCCCCCACCCGGCAGCGCCCACAAGCCGCTGTCGGCGCGCCTTTGCAGCAGGATTCGCCCCTGACCGTCGCACACCACGGCCGAAGCCGCGACCACGAGGCCGTTCGGCTCGGGTGTTGCTGGGTCGTCGTAGAACTCCGTGCGCCGGCATCGTGCTCTTGCAACGCGATGCGGGCGTCGAGGGCGGGGAGCTGGTCTTGATAGGGCGTTGCCCCTATCGCTGATGGGGGTTCGCACTTCCTTGACAATCTGATGCTGCATGCAGGGTGAACGCACCAGAAATGCCGCTGGTCGTGCTACCCGGTTAGAGGGCCCACTCGTAGCCGGTGACCTCGGCGGGGACGAACTGATGGCCGTCCGGCGAGCACGTGGCGTGACCGAAGAGCGCGGTGATCTGTCGCGCGGTTGCAGGTTGCCGTGCGGTCATCGCGAGTTGATACAGGCGGGCGCCCAGGCCGGTCAGGTGGTGTGGGGCTGCCGGGATCAGCGGAGCGTGCCCTGAATTGCCGAGGCCGTAATCGACTGTGCAGGTGAATGTTCCGTCTCTGCCTAAGCACATGTGGATCGTGGTACCGCATGTCGGGCAATCGAGTTCGAGTTCCTCTTCGATCAGGCAATCCAGTTTCTGGGCCCACACTGTCTCATCCTCGAAGGCCAGCATGGATTGCAGTCGGCAGATGAAATCTGCTGGGGCAATATCGTCTTTGCCGGGGACCGTCGTCAGACTGTCGTGAACCACGTTCAGCAACAATGAGATTGCGGCGCCGTACTGGCGAACCTCCTCGACGCCGCCGGCATTGTTCAGGACTCCGCTCGCCAGCGTGATGGCTTCGGATCGGGTCTCTGGCGTTCCCGTCGCTGCCGCGTGCGCAAGTGCGGGGAGCGCGGCACATGCGTCCTCCTCGCTGTGGAGGTGATAGAGCTCGTTCCACAGCTCGCTCCATAGGAATCGGTCCGGCTGACCACCGGAAAGTTGCCTCAGCAGGGCGATGGCTTGGGGGCGAAGCGGGTTGGACACGACAGCAATTCAACCACCGGGAGCGAAGTCGTAGTCGACTGCGCGCCCGGTGTGATTCGGCCCCGCTTCCGGTTGGAAGCGGGGCCGAGGATTACCCGAAGCTAGTTCACGACCGGCAGGTAGACCTGGTTTCCGGTGGTGGCGAACTCGGCGGACTTCTCCGCCATGCCGGCCTCGATGGCCTGCACGTCGGTGAGGCCCTGCTTCTCGGCGTACTCGCGCACGTCAGCGGAGATGCGCATGGAGCAGAACTTCGGGCCGCACATGGAGCAGAAGTGGGCGGTCTTGGCGGGCTCCGCGGGGAGGGTTTCGTCGTGGTATTCCCGCGCGGTGTCGGGGTCCAGGGACAGGTTGAACTGGTCGACCCAGCGGAATTCGAAGCGCGCCTTGGAGAGTGCGTCGTCGCGCTCCTGGGCGCGGGGGTGCTGCTTGGCCAGATCGGCGGAGTGGGCGGCGATCTTGTAGGTGATGACGCCGACCTTCACGTCGTCGCGGTTGGGCAGGCCCAGGTGCTCCTTGGGCGTCACGTAGCAGAGCATGGCGGTGCCCGCCTGCGCGATGATGGCCGCGCCGATGGCCGAGGTGATGTGGTCGTAGGCGGGCGCGATATCGGTGGCCAGCGGGCCGAGGGTGTAGAAGGGGGCCTCCTCGCAGAGCTCCTCCTCCAGCTTCACGTTCTCGACGATCTTGTGCATGGGCACGTGGCCGGGGCCCTCGATCATCACCTGCACGCCATAGGATTTCGCGATCTTCGTGAGCTCGCCGAGGGTGGTCAGTTCGGCGAACTGCGCCTCGTCGTTGGCGTCCGCGATGGAACCCGGGCGCAGGCCGTCACCGAGGGAGAAGGTGATGTCGTACTTGGCCAGGATCTCGCAGAGTTCACGGAAGTTGGTGTACAGGAACGATTCCTGATGGTGCGCCAGACACCAGGCCGCCATGATCGAGCCGCCGCGCGAGACGATGCCGGTGACGCGCTTGGCGGTCAGCGGGATGTAGCGCAGCAGCACGCCCGCGTGCACGGTCATGTAGTCGACGCCCTGCTCGGCCTGCTCGATGACGGTGTCGCGGTAGATCTCCCAGGTGAGCTTGGTGGGATCGCCGTTGACCTTCTCGAGGGCCTGGTACATGGGCACGGTGCCGACCGGGACCGGCGAGTTCCGCAGGATCCACTCGCGGGTCTCGTGAATGTTCTTGCCGGTGGACAGGTCCATGATGGTGTCGGCGCCCCAGCGGGTGGCCCACACCATCTTCTCGACTTCTTCGGCGATGGAGGAGCTCACGGCCGAATTGCCGATATTGGCGTTGATCTTCACCGCGAACTTCTTGCCGATGATCATCGGCTCGGATTCGGGGTGCTTGTGGTTGGCGGGGATCACCGCGCGGCCGGCGGCGACCTCCTCGCGCACCAGCTCCGGCGACACGCCCTCGCGCGCCGCGATGTAGTGCATTTCCTTGGTGACGATGCCCGCCCGCGCCCACGCCAGCTGGGTGCGCGGGCCGTCGATCTCCGGCTTGGCCCACTCGTCGCGCAACTTGGGCAGCCCGCCCTCGAGGTCGATGGTGGCTTCGGAATCGGTGTACGGGCCCGACGTGTCGTACACGTCGAAGTGCTCGCCATTGGTCAGGTTGATGCGCCGCACCGGAATCCGCAGGGTCGTGCCGTCGGCCTCGACCTGCTCGTAGTGCTTGACGCTGCCCTGAATAGGACCAGTTGTCACGGTGTCTACCGGGGCGGAACCGCCATTGGACACGACACGACTTGATGACATTGTGAATCCTTCCCTACGCCGGCATTACCCGGTCAGGTTCATACGGTCGACAGCCCTAACCGCCCGCGATGGGCTAGCCGTCCTCTCAGCCCGCTGGTGCGAGCCCCCGTGGCATATGAATATTTCCGCCAGCGACCTTACCGGGTGTCCGGATTCCGCGATGGCGGTCCGGACACACCCGGCGAATAACCGCGCAAACCGGATGGAAGATTCAGAAGGTCTTTCCCGCGTAGGCGTCGCGCATGGCCTGCACATCGATCTTCTTCATGCCGTACATGGCGCGGCTGGCGCGCACCCGGCCCTCCGGGTCGGGACCGGTGAGCAGTTCGCCCGCCTCGAGGGGGAAGATCTGCCAGGGGACGCCGAATTTGTCGGTGAGCCAGCCGCATTCGATCTCCTGGCCGCCGTCGGCGAGCAGGGCCGCCCACAGGCGGTCGACCTCCTCCTGGTCGTCACAGTTCACCAGCAGGGACATGGCGTGCGTGTAGTGGTAGTCGCCGCCGCCGTTGATGGCGGTGAAATGCTGGCCGTTGAGCTCGAATTCGACCAGCATGGTCAGCCCGGCCTCGCGCGGTCCGGCCTCGGAGTAGGGGACCACTTCGGTGATCTTGGAATCCTCGAAGAGCGAGCAGTAGAACTGGGCGGCTTCCTCTGCCTGGGTGTCGAACCAGAGATTGGTGACGATCTTCTGCATGACGGGCTCCTGCCGGGTCGGTGTGGACATTCATGCAGACGATGCATCGCCACCGATCTCATCGGTGTGACAGCGGCGCGGCTACTTCTCCTGCGGGCCGATCGGCCAGCCGAGCGCGCCGAACACAGCATTCAACTGGATCTCGGCATTGGTCACGAGCGCGTCGACGCTGCCGAGCATGGTGACCACATTGTCGGTGCGGCAACCCACGGGCGCGGGACCATTGTCGTTGATACGCCCCTTGATCCAATTGAAGGCATCGGCCATGCCGAGGGTGGTCAGCGTCAGATGCTCGCTGAGGTGATCCCGCTTGTAGTAGACCGACGCGCCGCCGTCACACCACTGCTGCACCAGGCGGTCGTTGATGTACCACGGCACGGCTTCGTCGAAGACGCCCTGGTAGACCATCATCGGCGCGGTGGGGGCGGTGCTGCCCATGATCGTCGAGTCGAAGACCTCCGAGATCTCCGGAATCGCCAGGTAGTCGGCGATCGGAATGGTCAGCATGCGTTGATAGTCGGTGAACATCAGGCCGAACACATTGCGCACCAGGCACTGGCTCTCGGTGCGCTCCATGATCGCGCGACCCTCCGGGGTCAGGTAGCGGTCGGTGGTTTCGGCGAACTTCGGGTAGGCATTGCGCAGCGACGCCATGCCTACGCCGATCAGGCTGGCGAACATCGAACCGTTCACGTGCAGCAGCGATTCCACGTCCGTGACCGGCGCGCCCATGGCCATGCCCTTGATGTTCAGTTCCGGCGCGTAGGCCGGCTGCACCTCCGCGGCCCAGCCGGTGCCCATGCCGCCGCCGGAGTAACCCCACAGCGCCACGGGCGTATTCGCGCCGTCCAGGCCGAGCGGCTCGAAACTCTCGGCCGCGCGGATGCTGTCCAGAATCATGTAGCCGGGTTCCTTGGCGACCGCCAGATGCCCGTCCATGCCTTCGTAGTCGGGCACATTGATCGCGTAGCCCTGGCTGATCGAGGCCGCGAGTTCCAGGTATTCGACCGTGGAATGGATGCCTTCGAGAGCCGGGAGCCCGCCACCCTGTTGCAGCACGTACGAGGGCGCGCAGTGCGGCGCGGTGCTGTCGTAGAAGAACTGGTGCGACACCAGCGGCCTGCTGTGAGAAGTGTTGGCGCCCTGCGGAATCGCGACCGTGGTGGCCGCGACCGTCGGCTGCCCGAATAAATCGGTGGTGCGGTACAGCAACTGCCACGAGCGGACATGCACCGGCAGGACCGTCAGCACTGCCAGCTGCACTTCCCGCGAGCGCAGAATCGCGCCCGGTGCGGCCGCTTCGAAACCTTCGGGCGCTTGATAGAACGCATCCACGTTCAGCGGTTGCGGTGCAGCGGAAACCGGTGCCGCGGTGGTCCCCACCAGCACGGCGGCGCCTGCCGCTACGGCCGTCGCGAGGGCTGCGGCGGTGAACCGCCGCCATCCCCGTCGTCGGCGATCCCCATTGATTGCCACGTCTGTTCCCTTCCTCATCGACGTGACAGCGATTACAACACGGCATACGATTGCCAACAAGATGCCTTTTTCAAACTCGCCGGGGCGTTCCGGGGCCCACGCCCCCGAACCCGCTGGACAGGGTCGGCGGCGGCGTCCGCCGCCGGTTAAGGTCTTGGCATGACCCGCAGCAAACCAGCCGCGGCGCCAGATCGGACACCCGCACGGCGTCGCATCCGCGGCCTCGATGCGGACGAGCGCAGCGCACAGCGCCGCCGTCAGCTGCTCGCCGCCGCCACCGAACTTTTTGCCCGGCAAAGCTATTCGGGAACGTCGATCGAGCAGATCTGCCAGCAGGCGTACGTCGGCACCAAAGGCTTCTACGACCACTTCGAGAGCAAAGAGGCGTGCTACACCGCGCTGCTCACCCAGATCACCGAGGGGATCCAGCAACGCGTGGCCGAGGTCGCCGCGGCGACCGCCGGACAGGAGTGGCTGGAGCGCATGCACGCGCTGATCGCCGCGTTCGTGCACGCCATCGCCGACGACGCGCGGCTGGCCAAGGTGACCTTCGGGGAGGCGGGCGGCATCTCACCCGCCGTGGAGGCACAGCGCCGCAGTAACCGCCGATGGGCCGCCGCCTTCCTGAATCAGCAGTGGCCGCAACCGGATCCGAGCGGTGACAAGCGGAAGGGGCTGGCGCTCAGCCTCGCCACCATCGGCGGCATGTTCGAACTTGTCGCCGACTGGCTCTACCGTTACGACGAACCCGGGACACAGGAGGCGGTGGACACCCTCATCGAGGACCTGAACCACTTCGTCACCGTGGTGGTCGCGGGGCGTGTGAGCACCTTCGCCTGATCGGACCGGTATGACGGAACTGCGATTCGAGACCCGGGAATCGGATTCGCCGTGGATCGATTCCGTGTGGACCTGCCGCAGCGACCGGGTCACCGATATGACCTCGGTGGCCGTCGAGACGTGGGGTCTGGTGTTCTGGGAGCAGCGGGGCACGGCGTACGCGAGCATCACCGGGCCCGAAAGCCGTTGCGGCACCGCGCCGGTGCCCGAGGGCGCGGACTTCACCGGCATCCAGTTCGCGGTCGGCACCTCGCTGCGGGTGGTGGCCCCGCCCACCCTGGTGGACAGCGGGATCGCCCTGCCCGACGTCACCGATCGAAGCTTCTGGCTGGCCGGAACGCACTGGGAGACACCGCATTCCGACGATGCCGAGGCGCTCGTCGAACGGCTGGTGCGGGACGGGGTCCTGGTGCTGGATCCGCTGGTCGCCGACGTGGTGCGCGGGCACGATCCGGCGGCCTCCGAACGCACCCTGGAACGCCGCTTCAAGGCGGCGACCGGTCTCACGCAGGGAGCGGTGCGCCAGATTTCCCGCGCCCGCGAGGCGGCGCTACTGCTGAGCGCGGGTGAGCAATCCGGTGATGTGGTGGAGAAACTGGGGTACTACGACGAACCTCATCTGGCCCGCGCGCTGCGTCAGTACGTCGGGCGCACCGCCGGTGAGCTCCGCGAACGCGGCGGCGGTGCGATCGCCCTGGATCTGGGTCAGCGCAGGACTTCGTAGATCGCCTTCGTGACGCCGTTGGAGTAGCTCGCCGACTCCCGCAGGCGCAGCTGCTGCTTGTCGCGGTCCGCGCGGCTGAACAGGGTCTTGCCCGCGCCCAGCAGGACCGGGAAGATCAGCAGGTTGTAGCGGTCGATCAGGTCGGCGTCCGCCAGATTGCGGGCCATTTCGGCGCTGCCGTGAATGAAGATGGCGCCGCCCTCGGTCTGCTTCAGTGCGGCGATGTCCTCGAGCGAGCGCAGGATGGTGGTCTCGCCCCAGCCCTCGACCAGCTCTTCCTCCTTCAGGCTGCTCGACAGGACGTACTTGGGCAGATCCTTGTAGGCGGCGTGATCGTCGGAGTCCTTCCAGAACGGGGCGAACGCCTCGTAGCTGCGGCGGCCGAACAGCAGAGCCGTGTGGTCGGCGAGCTCCTCGCCCTTGAGCGAGTACGCCTCGGGGACGAACTCGGTGTCCATCACCCAGCCGCCGCTGCGGTGGCCCTCCTCCTTGCCGCCGGGCGAATCGACGACGCCGTCGAGCGACATGAATCCCGTGTACACCAGTTCGCGTGCCATGTGTTTTCTCCTTCTGAAGAGCTGTTGGCATCAGCGTATGGCGGCGGGAGTGCAGCCGTCTTGTACAGAACCGACAACTTATTTGGCGAGCAGAACCGGCTCCGGATCGGCTTCCGGGCGCGGGTTCTCGGCGGGTTCCTCTTCCAGGCCGATCCGCTTGTGCAGGGCGGCAAGGGGTTTCGGAGCCCACCAGTTGGCGGTGCTCATCAGGCGCATGAGGGCGGGGGCGAGCAGGCCGCGGATGACGGTGGCATCGGAGACCACCGCCAGCGCCAGGCCGATGCCGAACAGCTTCATGGCCGTCACCTGCGAGGTGGCCACCGCCAGCAGCACCACCGCCATGAGGCCGGCGGCGGCGGTGAAGATGCGGCCGGTGCGCGCGACACCCAGGGCGACGGACCGGGTATTGGCCTCCGCGCTGCGATCCGAGGCCAGCCACTCCTCGCGAATGCGGGAGAGCAGGAAGACCTCGTAGTCCATGGACATGCCGAAGGCCAGGCAGAACATGAGGATCGGCATGAACAGGTCGATGCTGCCGGTCGGGGTGAAGTTCAGCAGGCCGTCGAGGTGGCCCTCCTGGAAGATCCAGATCATGGCGCCGAAGGTGGCCGTCAGCGACAGGACATTGAGGATGAGCGCCTTGATCGGGAGGATCACGCTGCCGGTGAACAGGAACAGCAGGATCAGGGTGATGACGGCGATCAGGGCCGCCGCCAAGTGAAGTCGCGAGGTGACGGACTCGTTGGTGTCCTGATTCAGGGCCGCCGCGCCACCGAAGAGCGCCTCGCCGGGGGCGGGGACGGCGCGCAGGGCGGCGAGCTGCTCCTTGCCCGCGTCGGTGAAGGGCGCTTCCTTGGTGCCGACCGACAGGTATGCCCCATCCGGTCCGGCCATCTGCGACACACCCACGGCCACCTTGCGCACGCCGTCCGCAGTATTGGCGTACACGCCGTCGCTCGACAGCACCGCGGGCACACCCGGCACCTTCGCCAACTGTGCCGCGTACGTGCCGATCTCACTCTGCGCGCCGTGGAAACCGGGCAGCACGATCACGGCGCTCGACCCCATATTGGCGTCGAAATCCTCGCGCAGCGCGTCACCCACCTGACGGCTGGAGGCGAACGTGCCGATCATCCGATCGTCCGGGGTGCCGAAATGCGCCGACAGGAACGGAGTTCCGAGCAGCAGCAGAATCACGATGGTGACCAGCGAGACCGGCAGCGGGCGCCGCATGACCCAGGTGACCAGGCGATACCAGCCGCTGTCTTCCGGCCGCACCGCCGTCGGCTCGCCGCGGCCCAGCATGCGGCGCAAGGGTTTGCGCAGGTCCCAGGCATTCACCTTGTCGCCCAGCAGCACCAGCGCGGCGGGCAGCAGCAGAATCGATGCACCCACGGCCGCGCCGACGACCGCCACGCCCGCGTACGCGAAGGACTTGAAGAACGGCTGCGGGAACACCGCCAGCGCGGCCAGCGCCAGCGCCACGGTCAGGCCGGAGAACACCACGGTGCGGCCGGCGGTCTGCACCGACCGCAGGATGGCCGCGCGGGGATCCAGGCCGTTGCCGAGCTCCTCGCGATAGCGGCTGACGATGAAGAGGCTGTAGTCGATCGCGAGGGCCAGACCCAGCGCGCTCGTCATGTTCAGGGCGAAGATCGACACGTCCATGAACAGCGTCATGAGCCGCAGAATGCCCAGGGTGGCGGCAATCGCGAACAGCCCCACCATGAGTGGCAGCGCGGCCGCGATCACGCTGCCGAAGACCAGCACCAGCAGGATGCCGGAGATCGGCACCGCGATGGCCTCGGCCAGGATCAGGTCCTTCTCGACCTGATGGTTGATATCGGCGAAGGTGCCCGCCATGCCGCCGACGCGCACCTGCACGCCGTCGCGGTCGCCATTGAGCTCCTCGCTGAGCACCACGGCGCGGTTCTGGACCTCGTTGTCGTTGCCGAGCACGGTGGCCATGATCAGGCCGCGCTGGGAATCCTTGCTGCGCAGCGCGGTGGCGAGGTCCGGGCGGGCGGTGACGCTGGTCCAGTAGGACTGCACGCCGGTCACGTTCGCGTCGCTGCCGAGCAGGTCCTCGACCCGCTCGGCCTCGGCCCGCGCCTGGGGGGAGTTCACCCCGGCGTCGGAGCTGATCATGACGATGAAGTTGGGATTGCCGCCGGGGAAGTGATCCTCGATGAAATCGTTGGCCTGCACCGACTCCAGCTCCGGGGTCAGGTAGCCGCCGCCGACCATGTGCGACTTGGCCGTCGCGCCGAAGCCGCCGAAGATGATCATCAGCAACAGCGCGGCCACCAGCACGGCGCGCGGGCGCGCCATGGCGAACCGGGCAAGTCTCGGCAACATTGGCGACCACCCTCCGAAGTTCTACGACTTTCGGAACGGTATCGGTTCGAAACTTCCGGGTGGATCGACCGTGACGATGGTCATGGCCATGCCCAGCGGCTATTGCCGGGTTATTCGACCGCGCACCTCGCCCAGGGTGAGGCGGCCGCCGCCCACGGCCGGGGCGGATGCGGTGATGGCGATTTCGTCGCCGTCCTCCAGGAAGGTGCGCTTGTCGCCGTTCAGGTCCACCGGGTCGGTTCCGGCCCAGGTCAGTTCCATGAGCGAACCGCGTTCGTGGCGTTCGGGGCCGGAGATGGTGCCGGAGGCGAACAGGTCGCCGGTGCGGGTGGACGCGCCGTTGACGGTCATGTGCGCGAGCATCTGCGCGGGGGACCAGTACATGCGGCGGAACGGGGGAGTGGAGACGATCTGACCGTTCCATTCCACGCCGAGATCGATGTCGAGACTCCAGGGGGCGCTGTCCTGAAGATAGGGCAGGGGCGCGGGATCCTGCGCGGGCAGTGGAATGCGGGCCGCGGCCAGGGCGTCCAAGGGCGTCACCCAGGCGGAGAGGGTGGTCGCGAAAGATTTGCCGAGGAAGGGGCCGAGCGGTTGCGCCTCCCAGCCCTGGATGTCGCGGGCGGACCAGTCGTTGACCAGGGCCACGCCGAAGATGTGCTCGGCGAAATCGCCGGTGCGCAACGGCGTGCCGAGGGGTGAGCCGGAGCCGACCAGGAAGCCGAGTTCGGCCTCGATGTCCAGGCGGCGGGTCGGGCCGAATTCCGGTGCGCCGGAGGCGGTTCGGAGCTGACCGTGCGGGCGGGTGATTGCCGTGCCGGACACCACCACGGTGCCCGCACGGCCGTGATAGCCCACCGGGAGGTGTTTCCAGTTCGGCAGCAGCGGTTCACCGTCCGGGCGCAGCATGCGGCCCATGGCGGTGGCGTGGTCGAGGCTGGCATAGAAATCGACGTAGTCGCCGATCTCCACGGGCAGGTCGAGCTGGACGGCGCGCACCGAATGCACTGCCGCCGCTGGCAATTCGGTCTCGGCGGCGGCGTGCACCAGTTCGCGCACCTCCCGCCAGCACTGCGGGCCCTGCGTCATGAAGGCGTTCAGGCTGGGTTGCGCGAACATCGGATCATCGAGGGCCACGGCCAGATCGATGATGCTGTCGCCCAGCCGCGCGCCGACCCGCGGCTCGCCGCCGCGCGGGCGGAACACACAGTAGGGCAGATGGGTCGGGCCGAATCCGGAATCCTCGGGGACTTCGATACGCACACGACTGCTCATATCCATCCTTCGGAAGGCCCACGACCCGACCAGGTCCACGCGTACTTGTCGTCCTCGCAGGCCAGTGCGCCCTCACCCAGTTGGAGCGGGTGAAAGGTGTCGACCATGACCGCGAGTTCATCGAAGTATTCGATGCCGATACTGCGTTCGTATGCCCCGGGTTGGGGACCGTGCGCGTATCCGCCCGGATGCACCGACACCGAACCCTGGGCGATGCCGGAACCCTTGCGCGCCTCGTAGTTTCCGCCGCAGTAGAACATGATCTCGTCGGAGTCCACATTGGAGTGGTAATAGGGCACCGGGATCGACAGCGGGTGGTAGTCCACCTTGCGCGGGACGAAATTGCAGACGACGAAGTTGTTGCCCTCGAACGCCTGATGCGCGGGCGGCGGCTGGTGCACGCGGCCGGTGATGGGTTCGAAGTCGGCGATATCGAAGGTGAACGGGTACAGGCAGCCGTCCCAGCCGACCACATCGAAGGGGTGCGTGGCGTAAACCATGCTGGTGCCGACGATTTCACCGGCCGGGCGATGCTTCACCAGCACCTCGACATCGGTGCCCTCGGCCTGGAACGGTTCGGTGGGGCCGTGCAGGTCGCGTTCGCAGTAGGGGGAGTGTTCGAGCAGCTGGCCGTACTTCGACAGGTAGCGCTTCGGCGGCGTGATGTGCCCGGAGCCCTCGATGATGTAGGCGCGCAACGGTTCCGGGCTATCGGGCAGCCAGCGGTGGGTGGTGGCGCGCGGCAGCAGCACCTGATGACCTTGATGTACAGACAGCACACCGAAGACGGTCTCCACCCGCCCGGAACCTGACTCGATGTACACCAGTTCATCGCCGATGGCATTGCGGTACAACGGCGATGGGGTTCCAGCAACCACGTAGGAAATTCGTACGTCGGAGTTTCCGAGCAGCAGGCGGCGGCCGGTCACCATGTCGGTGTCCTGGTACCGCTCGCCCGGGAACAGCTCGTGCAGCTTCAAATGCCGGTGTCGCAGTGGATGATTCGGGTAGGTCCGCTGCTCGGGCAGGACCCACACCGTCGAATCCACAATGGCTGGTGGCAATCCGCGGTGATAGAGCAGTGAGGAATCGCCGGAGAAGCCCTCTTCTCCCATCAGCTCTTCGTAATAGAGCTTTCCCTGCTGGTCACGGTGCTGGGTATGCCGCTTCGGCGGCACCGCCCCCACCTGTCGATAGAACGTCATCGCCGGCCTCCCGCTGACTGATGGGCCCGGTTCCCATCGTAGCCACCGGATAACCGCCGAGGTGGGTATTACGCGTAGCGCAGGGCGCGATACACGGCCGCGCCGACGAATTCGCCGAGATCGTCCGGTGTCCAGTCGCCCTCGCCGGAGAGCAGGGTGCGGGCCGCGCCCTCACCGGCGGACACCCACAGCTCCACCAGGACGGGTAGTTTGCGTTCGGCGTCGGCGGTGCTCCACGCCTTCAGGGTGGGGCGCAGGCGGCGGGTGCACAGTTCCACGGCCAGTACCCGGCCGCGCCCGAACGAATCCGCCACGGCGGGATCGGGATTGCCGTAGAGCAGGCGCCAGGTGTCGGGCCGCTCGGCGACGGTGTGCAGCAGGGCGCGGAAGCCCTCGATGAAGACGGCCTCGTCGGCTTCCACGCGGCGGCGCGGCAGGGTTTCGAAGACGCCCTTGATCATGTGCTCTTCTTCGCGCCGGATGAGCGCGTCGATGAGTTCCACCCGATCGGCGAAGCAGGCGTAGACAACCGGCCGGGTCACCTTCATGCGGTCGGCCACGGCGGCGATGGTGATGGCCGCGATGCCGTTCTCGACGGCGATCTGGAGCGCGGTGTCGAGCACCTGCGGGCGGCGGCGTTCGGGACCGAGATGTCGCGCGCGCTGCCGGGGTCGTACAGCCGAATCGGTGCCCATGCGCACCGACGATAGCAGCGCTCGCGCCCGGCTACGCGGTTGGTCGCGGGGGACGGCCCGGTATGTGAATTTCCTGCTCCGGGCAGGTTCCAAGATCATTTCCTACAGTCACGAATGAAAATGCTACAGTCACGAACGAAATGCCCGGTGGAGCCACATCGAACGCCCCCGGCCGGAGGAGACGCGAGCGAGATGACCAGCACCCTGTTCAACCCGAAGACCTGTGAATTCAGCGAGTTCGACGCCGAGACCGCGCGACTGCTGCGCGCCACCGTCACCTGGTTCGAGACGCACGGCAAGAAGCGCCTGCTCGAGGAGAGCCGCGATCGGGTCTGGTACGCGGAATTCCTCGACTTCATCAAGAGCGAGCGGGTGTTCGCCACCTTCCTGACCCCGGCCGCCGAGGCCAACGGCGACCCGCACAAGCGCTGGGACACCGCGCGCATCGCCATGATGAGCAAGATCCTCGGCTTCTACGGCATGCAGTACTGGTACGTCTGGCAGGTCACCATCCTCGGCCTCGGGCCGATCTGGCAGAGCCACAACAAGGCCGCCAAGCAGCGCGCCGCCGCAGCCCTGGACTCCGGCGAGATCTTCGCCTTCGGGCTGTCCGAGCAGGCGCACGGCGCGGACATCTACTCCACCGACATGATCCTCGAGCCCAAGGCGCGCGGCGGATTCAGCGCCACCGGCGGCAAGTACTACATCGGCAACGGCAATCAGGCCGCCATGGTCTCGGTCTTCGGCCGCCGCGCCGACAAGCCGATCATCGACTCCGCCGACTTCCAGCGGAAGATGACCGAGGAGGAGTACTCCGGCTACCTGTTCTTCGCCGCCGACTCGCGGCACAAGAACTACAAGCTGCGCAAGAACGTCGTCGACTCCCAGATGTACGTCGCCGCATTCGATCTCGACAAGTACCCGGTCGCCGAGGACGACATCCTGCACACCGGGCGGGCCGCCTTCGACGCCGCCATGAACACCGTGAACGTCGGCAAGTTCAACCTCGGCTTCGGCGCGGTCGGCGCGTGCGAACACGCCATGTACGAGGCCGTCACGCACGCCGAGAACCGAGTGCTGTTCGGGCACAAGGTGACCGAGTTCCCGCAGGTGCGCACGATTCTCGCGGACAGCTACGCGCGATTGATCGGCATGAAGCTCTACAGCGAGCGCGCCATCGACTACATGCGCTCGGCGGGCCCGAACGACCGGCGCTACCTGCTGGTCAGCGCCATCGAGAAGATGTCGGTCACCCGGCAGGGGCAGAAGATCT
Source organism: Nocardia huaxiensis (assembly GCF_013744875.1). Taxonomy (NCBI): domain Bacteria; kingdom Bacillati; phylum Actinomycetota; class Actinomycetes; order Mycobacteriales; family Nocardiaceae; genus Nocardia; species Nocardia huaxiensis. The sequence goes on along the minus strand of NZ_CP059399.1, from coordinate 8,149,745 downwards.
ACGAGGATCTGGCCGATGTGATCGCCGCGCGCGGCTTCGAGAACGACATGTACTTCCCGATGGCCATGGTCGGCATGTTCGGGCTGCCGCGCCTCGAGGGCACCGTGCACGTGAACATGGCGCTGTCGCTGAAGTTCATGCCCAACTACATGTTCCATCCCTCCGATGCCGGTTTGGCGGCGCTGCGCTACGTGCCCGGCGGCGCGCCCGCGGGTGCGGTCAAGGCCGCCTCGGAGGCGCTGAGCTGGACCAGTCGCCGGCTCGCGCCGCGCGCCGGTGCGGTCGTGCCCAAGCTGCGTGGCGAATTGGCAAGCGCCACTTACGCTCCCGTGCCCACCCGGCGCGATGCCGCCGATGACGAGTTCCTGTTCCGGCAGGGGCCGACCAGCGGGCTGGGGCGCATTCGCTTCGCGGACTGGCGGCCGGTGTTCGAGCGGCACCGCCACATTCCGAACGTGGCGGTGTTCCTGGAGCAGGCGCTCGGGCTCAAGACGCTGCTGGCCGCCGCCACGCCGACCAAGGCGCAGCAGCAGGACGTGGACTTCCTGTTCGCGCTCGGCGAGCTGTTCACACTGCTGCCGTACGCGCAGCTGATTCTGGAGCAGGCGGAAAAGGACGGCACCGAAATCCCGGTCCTGGACCAGCTTTTCGACGTCTTCGTGCGCGAATTCTCCAAGCACGCGGTCGGCTTGAACGCCAAGCCCACCGCCACCAAGGCGCAGCAGGCGCTGGCACTGCAGCTGGTGCGCCGCCCGGTCGCCGACGCGCAGCGCTTCGAGCGGGTGCTCACCCAGGCCTGCGGTCTCGCGGGCGTTTACGAGATGAACCCCTGAGCTGAGCTGTGGCCCCCTCGTCATTCCGGCGCGCTTTTGGCCGGAATCCACACAGGCAGTACAGGCGCGCCATCGTGTGGATCCCGGCCAAAAGCATGCCGGGATGACGGGGGAGGCGCTGCGTGCCAGCGGAAACGCTAAATGCTACATTCGTGAATGAAAGGGCCTCCGCCACGGCCCGCGCCATCACTGCAAAGGAGCAGACGATGACGGCAGCACCCTCGCGTCCGCAATTCGACGCGCCTGCCCGCACCATCCGCCAGGTCGACTACGGCTTCTTCGGGCCGGACTCACCCACCTGGAAGGTCTGGACCGCGCCCACCGCGCTCATCGGATTCCAGCGTTCGGTCGTGCTCGAGCACTTCGACCCGGACCTCACCGCGGCCGTCGCCGATGTCGGCGGCATCTACAGCGACCCGACCGGGCGGCTCGACCACACCTTCGCCTACTTCCTCATTGCCGCCGTGGCCGACAGCCGCATGGCCATCGAGGCGTCCGAGCACCTCATGACGGTGCACGCCAAGGCCACCGGCATCGAGCCGATCAGCGGAAAGCGGTACAGCGCAAACAATCCCGACTCGCAGCTGTGGATCCACGTGACCGGCTGGCATTCGGTGCTCAAGTGCTACGAGATGTACGGTCCGGGTCCGCTCACGCCCGCCGAGGAGAAGCGGTACTGGCAGGAGTGCGTGATCGCCGCCGAACTGCAGACCTGCAAACCGGCCGACGTGCCCACCTCGCGGGCCGAGGTGCGCGAGTACTTCGCCGCGATGCGGCCCAAGCTGTGCGTCTCCGAGCGGGCGCGGGAGGGCATGCACTACCTGCTCTACACGCCGTCGGAGAAGGGCGTGAAACTGTGGTCCGGCAGCCGCCTGGTGGCCCCGGCCGCCATTGCCACGCTGCCCGAATGGATGCGCGTCACGGGCGGATTCGATCAGCCCGGCTTCCTCGACGCCGCCTATCCGCCCGCGGTGCGCGCGGCCATGGCGGTGCTGAAGAACGACGGTCGCAAGCAGAAGGTGGCCAAGAACTTCATCGGCCCGATGACCGGTCGTCTGCTGAAGGAACACATGGCCGCCGGAATCCCGGACAATCCGGTCACCGTCACGCCCGCCGAGGCCAAGCGGCGCTACGGCCGGGCGGCGCGAACCGACAGCGGCAGCAACTCCGCGACGGCCTGATGTGGAACCGGGCGGACCCGAATCCCGGTTAGCTTTACACCCGACAGTTATGTGGTCAGGCGACCGATTGTGGCTTTGCCGCCCCTGACCGGGCGGCCTCGTCCCTACGCTGGCGTAACCGGACAACCGTACGGCAAACTCCACTCTGATCATCGACTTCGGCTGAGGAGGCCCTTCCGTGTCCCATTACAAGGCGAACCTGCGAGACATCGAGTTCAACTTGTTCGAGGTACTGGGAATCGGGGAACTGCTGGACAAGGGCGCCTACGGCGACCTGGACGGCGACACCGCTCGCGAAATGCTCAACGAGGCCAAGCGCCTCGCCGAAGGGCCGGTCGCAGAATCCTTCGTGGAGGCCGACCGGCACCCGGTCGAATTCATCCCGGACCAGCACACCATCACCGTCCCGGAATCGCTGAAGAAGACCGTCGCCGCGGTCAACGACGCCGGCTACTCCGGCCTCGGCATGTCCGAGGACATGGGCGGCGTCCCCGCGCCCAACGCGCTCATCTGGGCCATCCAGGAAATGATCGTGGCCGCCAACAACTCGGCCAGCTTCTTCAACATGGGCCCGCTCATGCACAAGGTCATCTTCGACGAGGGCAACGAGCAGCAGAAGCGCTGGGCCGCCTACGCGTGGGAAAACCGCTGGGGCGGAACGATGGTGCTCACCGAGCCCGACGCCGGCTCCGACGTCGGCATGGGCCGCACCAAGGCCATCCAGCAGGCCGACGGCACCTGGCACATCGAAGGCGTCAAGCGCTTCATCTCCGGCGGCGACGTCGGCGACACCGCCGACAACATCTTCCACCTGGTGCTGGCCCGCCCCGAAGGCGCCGGCCCCGGCACCAAGGGCCTGTCGCTGTTCATCGTGCCGCGCTTCCACTTCGACCCCGAGACCATGGCGATCGGCGAGAAGAACGGCGCGCTGGTCACCGGCGTCGAGCACAAGATGGGCATCAAGTCCTCGCCCACCTGTGAGATCACCTTCGGTGGCGACATTCCGGCCGTCGGCTACCTCGTCGGCGACGTGCACAACGGCATCGCGCAGATGTTCAAGGTCATCGAGAACGCGCGAATGATGGTGGGCACCAAGGCCACCGGCGCGCTGTCCACCGGCTACCTGAACGCGCTCGAGTACGCCAAGCAGCGCGTGCAGGGTGCGGATCTGACCCAGATGACCGACAAGGCCGCGCCGCGCGTGACCATCACCCACCACCCGGACGTGCGTCGCTCGCTGGCCACCCAGAAGGCGTACGCCGAGGGCCTGCGCGCGCTGTACATGTACTGCGCCTCGTACCAGAACGCCGATGTGGCGGAAGCCAACTGGGGCGTCGACCACACCCTCGCGGAGAAGGTCAACGACCTGCTGCTGCCCATCGTGAAGGGCTGCGGCTCCGACCGGGCGTACGAGAGCCTCACCGAATCGCTGCAGACCCTGGGCGGTTCGGGCTACCTGCAGGACTACCCGATCGAGCAGTACATCCGCGACTGCAAGATCGACTCGCTGTACGAGGGCACCACCGCCATCCAGGCGCAGGACTTCTTCTTCCGCAAGATCATTCGAGACAAGGGCGTGGCGCTGGCGCACGTCGCCGGGCTCATCCAGAAGTTCGTCGACGGCGGGCCGGACCAGTTCAAGGTCGAGCGCGGACTGCTCGGTGCGGCCCTGGCCGACGTGCAGGGCATGGCGGCGGCGCTCACCGGCTACCTGATGGCCTCGCAGCAGAACGTCGAGGAGCTCTACAAGGTCGGCCTCGGCTCGGTCCGGTTCCTGTACGCCACCGGCGATCTCGTCATCGCCTGGCGACTGCTGGAGCAGGCCGCCATCGCCCAGGCGGCCCTGGACGCCGGTGCCGCCGACAAGGACAAGAACTTCTACACCGGCAAGGTCGGCATCGCCTCCTGGTTCGCCAAGAACAAGCTGCCGCTGCTCGCCGGCGTCCGCAATGTCGTCGAGAACCTCGACAACGACATCATGAAGCTGGACGAAGCCGCGTTCTGATTCGATACCGGCGTGTCCGTAGGGGCACGCCGGTATGACACGCCCGGCGAGGCCGCGACCTGCGGTGTTGTACAGGTCACACCGGGTACAACTACCGCATGGTTTTCCCGGTGACATTCGGCTGGATCCAGGTGGTGCTGATAGCGCTCGGCGTTATCGCGCTGGCGCTGCTGGTCACGGCTGTACTCAAGGCGCGCAAAGTGGGATGGCGGGTCATCGCCGGGCGTGGCATGGCCGCTGTCTCGCTGGTTCTGGTGGCGGTGGTGATCCTCTGGATCACCACGCTGCTACAGGCTTTCCTCGGTTTGACCGGGGAGGTGAAGGCGGCGCACATCGTCGCCACTCCCATTGCGGGACAAGAACATATGCTCGACGTCGAACTCACGCTCTTCGGCGACAAGAGCCACGACGAACAGAAGCTCAACTACAAGGTCGAAGGCGACCTGTGGGTGCTGCAGGCCAATATCGTGGAGCTGGAACCCTGGGTCAACGCCCTCGGGTTCAACTCCGGATACAAGATCACCCGGCTCTACGGGCAGCGGCTGGACGGCATCGCCACCAAGCAGAATCACATCTTCCTCAATGGCGGCGACGGCGACTTCTTCGACGATATGAAGTCGGAGTCCTGGTACACCAAGCCGTTCGTGCGCTCCGCCTACGGCAACGCGGTCATCGCCACGGCGGGCAACTATGACGTCTTCATATCCCGGGACGCCATAAAAACCCGTCCCGCTTAGCTTTTCAGCTGTGCGCGCAAGCCGCTGTCCATGAAGCGGAGCATCCACTCGAAACTGACCTCGGGATCTCCGGTCCACTGGAAACCGTCGCTCGCCTGCAAGGTGGCGAACCCGTGGATCATGGTGCGCAGCGTGCGCAGGGCATGATCCATCTCGTCGTCCGGGATGCCGTAGCCGCGCAGCACCACCACCATCGAATCCACCATGCGCGCACTGGTTTCCCGCATCGGATCGTCCGCGTCGGCCGGGGCGGCCCCGATGGTGGCGGCGTAGCGGCCGGGGTGGCCGAGCACGTAGGCGCGGAAGGAGCGGGCGAAGGCTTCCAGTGCCGCCCGGCCCGAAAGTCCGTGCATGGCATCGCGAGTCGCGCGGTCCAGCTCGGTGAGCGCCAGCGTCGCGATACCGTGCTGCAGGTCGGCCAGGCTCGCCACATGCTTGTACAGCGAGGGGGTCTTCACGCCCAGCCGCTGCGCCAGCGGGGCCATGGCGAGCTTGTCGTAACCGGCCTCGTCGGCCAGCTCCGCGCCCGCCCGGATCACCTCCGCCTTGCTGAGCCCCGCCCTAGGCAACCGCGTGCTCCTTCAGGAAAGCCAGCGTCAATTCGGCCACCCGGTCCGGGTTTTCGGCGTGTGGGTAGTGGCCCGCGCCCTCGACGAGAGCCACGCTGCCGATGCCCGCGGGCATGAGCGCGACGGCGGCCTCGGCCTCGGCCAACGGGTCGGCGAAGTCGGGATCCAGGGCGCCCATGATGATCAGGGCCGGGCGGTGCAGATTGGGCAGCTGCGCTTCGGCGTCGGCCGGAGTCGACTTGCCGGTCTTCATGAATTCCGCGAAACGGCCGGGCTCCTGGAGCTTTTCCGAGAGTGCGGCCATGTACTCCGGGTAGTCGGCGGGCTTGATCGGATAGGCGACATCCAGGTACTTCATCCAGATGCCGAGGCTCTTGAAGATCATCGTGCCCAGCAGTCGCGTCATGCCCTTGCTGTAGCGCTTGTTCGTGAAGAACGCGCCCATGGCGAGCTTCTGCGTCTTGGTGAAGGGGCCGAGTTCGATGACGCCCGTGACCAGGTCGGGGGACTGCGCGGCGGCGATGGTGGCCGCGCCGCCGGACAGCGAGTGGCCGATGATGACGGCCGGGCCGCCGAGGTGGCGGATGAGGGCCAGCAGATCGCCCGCCACATCGGTGCGCGAAATCGCTTGGCTGCCATCGTGCGAGGTCCAGTTCATGCTGGATTCGCCGTGGCCGCGCATATCGGCGGAGGCGACGCGATAGCCCGCCGCCACCAGCTGCGGGGCGAGGAAACGGAAGACCTGGCGGTGGTCGCCGATGCCGTGCGAGAGCACCACCAGCGGGCCGGTTCCGGCCACCTCGTAGGCGATCTGTCCACCGTCGAGGGCGAGGTACTCGGTCATGTCGAACTCCTGAAGCTTTGCGGCTAACTCGTGTAGCCACAAAGCTAATGGTATTAGCTTTGTCTGTCAACGGGAAAACGAAAGGACCGATCGGACTCAGTCCGCGAGGACCGCCACCACCGGTGCGTGGTCGCTAGCGCCCTTGCCTTTACGCTCCTCGCGGTCGACATTGGCGTCGGTCACGCGGGCCGCCAGGGCGGGGGAGCCGAGGATGAAATCGATGCGCATGCCCTCCTTGCGAGGGAAACGGAGCTGCGTGTAATCCCAGTAGGTGTAGACGCCGGGGCCCGGGTGCAGCGGGCGCATGACATCGGTGAAACCGGTCTTCTCGAAGGCGGTGAAGGCGTCCCGTTCCGGTTGGGAGACATGGGTTTTGCCCTCGAAGAACTCCGGCGACCAGACGTCGTCGTCGGTGGGGGCGATATTCCAGTCACCCACCAGTGCGATCTGTGCGTCCGGGTCCTGCGCCAGCCAGTCGGTGCCCGCGGTGCGCAGGGCCGCCAGCCATTCCAGCTTGTAGGTGTAGTGCGGATCGGCCAGCGCGCGGCCGTTGGGTACGTACAGGCTCCACACCCGCACGCCGCCACACGTCGCGCCCAGCGCCCGAGCCTCCACGACCGGCGTGCTCAGCAGTGTGTCACCGGCGTTCTTGTCGAATCCGGGCTGCTCCGGGAAGGCCACCTCGACAGCCTCGAGACCCACCCGTGAGGCGATGGCCACCCCGTTCCACTGGCTGTGCCCCACATGCGCGACCTCGTAGCCCGCCGCCTCGAAAGCCTCGAACGGGAACTGCTCGTCCTTGCACTTGGTCTCCTGCATGGCCAGCACGTCGATATCGGCGCGGTCCAGCCAGGCGAGCACCCGATCCTGCCGGGTGCGAATCGAATTCACGTTCCAGGTCGCGAGACGCACGGGAAAACCTTTCGGAATCAGCGGTATTCAGGACACGAAGCCCGGTCACGGGGCCGCGTAGCGGTAACTGTGGTGGTCGAGGAAACCCATCTCCCGATACAGCCCCACCGCCGCCTCGTTGCCCGCCTCCACCTGCACATAGGCATGCGTCGCACCGCGCGAGCGCCCCCAGCGGACCATCTCCGCGCACAGCAGCGAGCCCAGCCCGTGCCGGCGATGCCCGGTCGCGACCGCGACGCAGGTCAGCCCGACCCAGCGGCGGCCGTCCGGCGCGGTGGTGACGGCGGCCCGGCCGATGGCCAGCGGCGTCGGCAAACCCACTGTGGCGAACGCCAATTCGCCGTCGCGCACGGCGGTGAGCACCTCGACGACCGGCGTCGAACCGATCTCGGTGTCCCCGCCGCGATGCCGGTGCAGCGACAGCCACGCGCCGTCGGGCTCGGCGGCGAACCGCACCATGGGCGGGCCCTCCGGCAGCGGCAGACTCTCGATTTCCGCTGCCAGCACCAGGGTTTCGTTCCAGGTGCGCCAGCCCTGCGGCACCGGCGCGAGCCGGTCCGGCAGCAGTAGTTGCAGCGGCAGGCCGTGCGCGGTGTACCACTCGCCGATGCGGTGCAGGGTGTCGCCGGTGGCCAGCGCCGGACCCTCCGAACCGCCCAGCGGCACAGCGGAATTGGCGCGACCGGTGTAGCCCGCGCCGGCGCGCAGCAGCCAGCCGTCGATCCAGGCGCGCTGGGTGCCCGGCCAGCCGTCGGCGGCCGCGGCCTCCAGGGCGCGGATCTCACTGGTGCGAATCGGCCGGGGCCCCAGCGCCTTCCACGCCACCACCCGATCGCGGGCCACCGACACCACCTGGCCGTCGGCGGTGCGCACGGTGAGCGGATCGGTGGCCACCAGTTCGCCGATCACATCGGTCAGCGGTTGCGGATAGCCCTCGGGCAGGCGGTAGCGCACCACCACCCGGCGTCCGATCGGCGGCAGCGCCGCACCGCTGGTCTCGTCGGGGTCAGTCGTCATGCCCGAACGGATCCGGGACCGTGCCCGGCACCCAGCTCAAACCCGGTGTGCCCCAGCCGTTGCGCTTGATGGCCTTCTTGGCGGCGCGGGCATTGCGGCCCACCAGCACATCGGTGTACAGGAAGCCGTCGAGGTGCCCGGTCTCGTGCTGGAGCATGCGGGCGAAGAAGCCGTTGCCCTCGATATCGACCGCATTCCCGTGCTCGTCGGTGCCGGTGACCCGCGCCCAGTCGGCGCGGCCGGTCGGGTACTGCTCGCCCGGGACCGATAGACAGCCCTCTTCGTCGTCGTCCGGATCGGGCATGGTCTCGGGAATCTTCGAGGTTTCCAGCACCGGATTGATCACGCAGCCGCGGCGGCGCACCATGCTGCCGTCGGGCTGTTCGTCGGGGCAGTCGTAGACGAACAGGCGCAGCGCCACCCCGACCTGATTGGCGGCCAGGCCGACTCCGTGTGCGGCGTCCATGGTTTCGTACATGTCCGCGATCAGTGTCGCCAGCTTCTCCGACTCCGGGGAGTCCGTCACGGGATTCGTCGGGTTGTGCAGAACCGGGTCGCCGACGATGACGATCGGGAGAATAGCCATGGTCAAGAGCCTACTGGGTGGTTGCGGGCGGCGGTCGGCTGCCCGTTGCCAGTGTCACCAGGCACACTTTTCACGTAAACCGGACGTTTGGATCCAGCGGCGACACGCCGAGTCGGATCATCGAAACACGCCGAGCGGTACGCGTCGGGAAGTCTCCCGCGCGTGGTTGAATGATCGGCGGACGCACAAGCACCATCATCGTCTGGTTCCAACTCGGCGAGGAGCACTATGGACAGCGCAGCGGCACGGGATATTTCCGCAAGCGAGGACGGCCCAGCCGACGCGAGCGTCACGGCCCCCGCGGAAGACGGCGCACACGGCCTCTCCCGCCGTGAGCTGGACATCCTCGACTTCGAGCGCAAATGGTGGAAGTACGCCGGCGCCAAGGAAGAAGCCATCCGCGAGCTGTTCGATCTGTCGCCCACGCGCTACTACCAGGTCCTCAACGCCGTCGTCGACAAGCCCGAGGCGCTGGCCGCCGACCCCATGCTCGTCAAGCGCCTGCGCCGCCTGCGCGCCAGCCGCCAGAAGACCAGGGCCGCACGTCGTCTCGGATTCCAAGTGTGAGCAGTAGGCTCGAGCCCGTGAGCAATCCGAATTCGCCGTCCGGGGGCCCGCCGCTGCGTGCGCTGGCGATGGTCCTCATCGCCCTGGCCATCGTATTCGCCGGGCTGGGAGCGATGTCCCTGTCGAGTTCGGACTCCTCCGACGCGCAGGGTGAATCCGATACCGCCACCACCGCTGCTGTGACGACCACCACTGCGGCACAGGTGATTTCGACCGCACCGGTCACCACGCCGCCGCCCTCCACCAGCGTCGCGCCCACCACCACGACACCGCCCACCACCACCGCCGGCGTCGACAAATCGGTTCCCGTAAGGGTTTACAACAACAGCAATATCGCCGGACTCGCCGCCAAGACCGCGGGTCAACTCAGCGCCAGTGGGTACAACGTCACTGAATCCGCGAACTACAGCAGCGGAGTGATCCCGAATACCACGGTGTACTACGGCAGTTCACCCAAAGAGCAAGCGCTGGCGCAGGCCATCGCCAATGAACTCGGTTGCGGCGCCGAACCCCGGTTCCCCGGAATCCAGGACGCGCCGGCCGGCGTGATCGTGATTCTCGCGGGCCAGTGAACACCCCGGACAGCCCCTCCGCGTGACGGGGTTGTGCCTCTGGCATCATCTTGACCGAGTAGTAACCATGTTCACTCGGCTTGCCCGTTAACATCGGACTCGTAAAGGAGTTCTCCGAATGGCCCCGTCCACAACTCGTCGCCCGTCCTGGCGGACTGTGACCCCGTTGCTCGCGGTCGCGGCCCTCGGCCTCGCAGGCTGCTCGAACAGCCAGGAATCGAGTGACGTCAAGGGGACGACCCCGCCTGTCTTCACGAGCTCCCCCGCGCCGGCCGGCTTCACCACCGGACACGGCGGCGAACAGGGCATGACCAACCCGCCCACCGAATCCGTCAGCGCGCAGCTGAAGGACTCCAACGGCAAGCTGGTCGGCACGGCCACCTTCGGCAAGGTCGGCGGCCACCTCGAGGTCACCCTCGAGGCCAACGGCCTCACCCCGGGCTTCCACGGCCTGCACATCCACGAGGTCGGCGAATGCAAGCCGAACTCCGTCGCTCCCACCGGCGGCAACCCCGGCGACTTCCTCTCCGCGGGCGGCCACCTCCAGGTCGGCGCCCAGAAGCACCCTGCCAGCGGCGATCTCACCTCGCTCGAGGTGCGCACCGACGGCAGCGCCAAGCTGGTCACCACCACCGATGCCGTGACGCTGGACGAAATCAAGGGCAAGGCCCTGATCATCCACGCGGGCGCGGACAACTTCGGCAATATTCCGAGCCGCTACTCCCAGCCCGGCGGCGCCACCGGGCCGGACGCCGACACTCAGGCGACCGGTGACGCCGGCGGCCGGGTGGCCTGCGGCGTCATCTCCTAACCCACAAGGTGAGCCATGGCCGGGGCAGGCATTTCGAAGGTCCTCTTCAACAGTTCGCCCCGGCCCACGCTCGGCGTGGAATGGGAAGTCGCGCTGGTCGACAAGAACACGCGCGACCTGTCCAACACCGCCGCAGCGGTTTTCGAAGCCTGCGGTGATCTGCGCGCCTGGGACGGCACCCCGCAGATCACCAAGGAGCTGCTGAAGAACACCGTCGAGATCGTGTCCGGGAAGCACGACAGCGTCGGCGAGGTCGTCGACGAACTGCACGACACCATGGACGCGGTGCGCCGCGCCGCCGACCCGCTCGGCGTCGACTTGTTCTGCGCCGGAACACATCCCTTCGCGCAGTGGTCCACCCAGCAGCTCACCCGCAGCCCGCACTACGACGAACTCATCGAGCGCACCCAGTGGTGGGGACGCCAGATGCTCATCTGGGGCGTGCACGTCCACGTCGGAATCTCGCACCCCGACAAGGTTTTTCCCATCCTGAACGGTCTGCTGCCGTTCTACCCGCACCTGCTGGCACTGTCCGCCTCCTCACCCATGTGGGCCGGCGTCGACACCGGATACGCGAGCAACCGCGCACTCATGTTCCAGCAGCTGCCCACCGCCGGACTCCCGTTCCAGTTCGACAACTGGACCCAATTCGAGTCCTACGTCCACGATCAGACGAAAACCGGGGTCTTCGAACAACTCGGCGGCATGCACTGGGACATCCGCCCCGCCCCCAAATGGGGCACCATCGAGGTCCGCATCTGCGACGGAACCCCCACCCGCACCGAACTTTCCGCCATCGTCGCCCTCATCCACTGCCTCATGGTCGACCTCGACCACCGCGTGGAAGCCGGTGAAACCCTGCCCACTCCACTACCCCCGTGGCATGTCCAGGAGAACAAGTGGCGGGCGGCGCGCTACGGCCTCGACGCCATCATCATCACCGACGCCGACAGCAACGAGCGTCTCGTCACCGACGACCTCACCGATCTGCTCAACCGCCTCGAACCCACCGCCAAAATGCTCGGCTGCGAGAACGAACTGCGCATGGTGGCCGACATTCCGGCGCGCGGGGCTTCCTACCAGCGGCAGCGCCGCGTGGCGGCCGCGGCGCAAGGCGACCTCGTCGCCGTCGTCGACTCCCTGGTCAAGGAACTCGACCAGTAGGTTCTCGGGGGCTTCGCCCCCGAACCCCGGTGAAAGGGGGAGTGGGGGCTGAGCCCCCAAACCCCCATAGGGCTGCGCCCGGCCTCGAACCCCCGGAGGGTTGTCGGGTCTCGAACCACCGGAGGGTTGTCGGGTCTCGAACCACCGGAGGGTTGTCGGGTCTCGAACCACCGGAGGGTTGTCGGGCTTCGAACCACCGGAGGGCTCTGTCGGGCCTCTAACGCACAGGGCTCCGACCGGAGTGGGCCGCAGCCGGAAGTTTGCGGCGGTGTGATTCCTGTTGTCGCTGGTCGGCGGGGATATTGTGCTGAGCGGGGGCTGTTCAACTTGGGGCAGGGGTTGCGTTCAACTGGCCGCGGGGGTTGCGTTCATGCGGCGTTTACTATGGCTGGGTGCTTCTCGATAACCGGCGACCCGAACCCGTAGGTGCCACACGCCGGGGCAGGGACCTGGTGACGGCTCGTGGAGTGCGGGTGGGGGCGGCCGTCGCGGCCGTGCCGGTGCTCTTGCTCGGTTTGCAGATCTTCGCTTCGCGCAATGGGTTCGAGGGACCGCTGGTCAGTACGTGGCACGACTTCACCGGGACGCCGAAATCGGTGACCGTGCCCTGGGCGGGGCTGGCGCTGGCGCTGGTCGGTTTGACCTGGCGGTGGCGGTTCATCACGCTCGGGCTGGCGCTGGGGGTCGATGCGGTTTTCGCCGGGGTGCGGCTGCTCGACGGCGCGACGCCGACGCTGGGAAGCGGGCCGACCATCGCGCTCACCGCCCTCGCGATGTGGGCGGTGTTCCGGTGGGACGGGGTGCAGCGGCGAAATGCGTTGCACGCGGCCGCGCTTGGGGCGCTCCTGATTCTGGCGACCAAGGTGGGGGATGTGTGGCTGCACATCACCGTGATCGCGCGGCCAACCGTGCTCGACCAGTACGTGCTGCTGGCCGATCATGCGCTGGGGGAGCCGTCGTGGGTGATGGGCCGGCTCGTCGATGCGGCGGGGCCGGTCGTGTACGGGGTGCTGCACTGGGTGTACATCGAACTGCCGGTGATGGCGATGGTGGTCGCGGTGTGGCAGTTGCGGCATGTGGTGACGCGCGGGCAGTGGCCGAGCCACTATCTGGTGCGGACATTCCTGGTGCTCGGGCTGCTCGGGCCGGTCGTCTACGTGATCTTCCCGGTGGTGGGGCCCATGTTCGCGTTCGGCGCGGACGGGCACGGGTTGCAGGTGGGCAACTACTGGCCGCAGATCATTCCGCCGCTCGATACGCATCCGGCCGCAATGGCTTTCGACAATGTGACGCCGCGCAACTGCATGCCGTCCATGCACACCGCGTGGGCGCTCACCGTGTTCATTCATTCGCGGCGCGACAATGACGGGTCGCCCGCACCGCGACTGCTGCGGTGGGCGGGGGCGTTCTGGCTCGCGGCCACACTGACCGCGACGCTCGGCTTCGGGTACCACTACGGGGTCGATCTGGTGGCGGGTGCGGTGCTCTGCATGGCCGTGGAATCCGCGCTGCGGGCTCCCGAACGCGGGTGGGATCGCACCCGCATCCAACTCGTCGGCGCGGGTTTCGCGCTGCTGGCCGTGCTGCTGCTGTCCTACCGCTACCTGGCCGTGGAAATGGCCGAATTCCCGGTTCCCGCAGGCATTGTCATCGTCGGCCTGTTCGCCGCCTACGTGACCGCCTTCTACCGCACCTGGTTCGCGCGCCGGCCCGCGCCGGCCCCGGTCGAAGAGTCCGTTCCCGCGTAGATCCCTGCGTCCCGGTGGTGGAGACCCATCGTCGTATGCGGATGGGTCGGCCTATTCCGTTGCCGCGCTTCCCGTTTCGGGGGTGGAAGGTTTGGTCGCCGGGGCGGGGCGGCTGCGGCGCAGCAGATACAGTCCGCCCGCGCAACCGGCCGCGATCAACACCGACGTCCATGCCGGGGCCGAGGTGTCCTCGGTGGTCACCGTGCACACGATCGCCTGGCTGCCGTCCTGCATGGCGTAGTGCCCGCGGGCCACGTAGTCGCGCAGACCCAGCACCGCCGACGGCACGAACAGCAGCATGGTGCCCAGCACCCGGCTCGGCACATAGCGCGGTTTCGCGGCCGACAGACCGTATCCGGCCAGCCAAGCCAGGAGCGCTCCGCTGCCCACGATGAGCAAGGCCCAGTCGGTGTCGGCGGTGAACGCCGTGACGAGGCCGAGCACCATGAGCGCCAGCACACCCGCCATGGGCGCGGGATGCCGCTCGCCGTACCACATTCCGGCCGCGGCGATCGCGACCAGCACCGGAATCGACCAGGCCGGCAGCTCGGCCGCGATGGTCGCCGAACCCACCGCGCTGATCGCCACCGCCACCAGCACCAGCTCGCCGTCCCGGCGCGGCAGCAGCATGGCGGCGATGAGCGCCGTCGTCACCGTCGTCACCACGGCCAGGCCCAGATCGGCGAGGCTGTCGCCGTGCCGGGCCAGCCATTCCGCGCTCACCAGCGTCACCAGCACGACCACCACGCCCGCGAGGATCGGCGCCAGCGGCAGCTCGATCGAAAGTCGTGCGGCCGGAGGGCGATTGCGGTTCAGCAGGGTGCCGATGAGCACCAGCGCCACGGCCAGTTCCACCATCCACACCGGCGGCATATCCGCGGCCTGCCAGGTATCGGGATAGTCGCCGATCATCTCGCCGATGTGCGGCAGCGGATTCACCGACCCGAGCAGCAGGCTCACCAGTGCGCCCAGCGTCCACCCGTAGGCGGCCAGCCGGTGATGCAGCACCGCCGCGCCCAGCGCACCCATGGCCGCGCCGCCGGAGAGCGAATCGATGAAGTTCATGGTGGCCAGCGAATCCGTCGGGTTCGCGGAATGCCCGACCAGATGATTCACCAGCAGCACCAGCAGCGCGACCAGCGCGGTACCCCACGCCATGACGACACTGCCCAGCGTGGTGAGCAAGACGGCCACGATCATGGCGACGAGTACGCCCGCCGCGACGGCTCGCGGCAGGCTGTACGCGAGCAGATCCAGTTGCAGGGCGGAGGTCTGAGACGTCCAGCCGAAGTCGATGGGCATGGCCAGCGACAGTCCCGCAACGGTTGTCGCGACCAGTGCCGTGATCGTCTCGAGGGCTACCTGATACGACCTCACCTGGCTGAAACTACCGTCGAAAAGGAGTCCGATCGGTCCGACTCGCCTGACTTATCTAGTTTGCTGGCTCAGTGCTGTCGGTTAATCGACGCCTGACGCCGGATTGCCGAAGGCCACCGCGCCGATTGCACCGGGCCCAGTGCACGGTCCGGGCACATGGTGAGCGGCACCGACGGCTCGATCACCTCGCCATCCCGGTGTGCTCGTGGCCGGAAGCCATCGCACATCGGCCGAGGCGCCATTCGCTCACACGTACCCGGAGGCCGTGCCGTTCTGCGCGGACCCGGCGCGCTGTGCCGCGTACAGCCGCAGCGTCTCGACCTGCACCGGATCCAGCGACGGCCGAACCGCTTTGCGGGCGGTCGCCACATCGGCGGCCGTCACCACGTCGGCGTCGATATCCCGGCGCATGGCGGCCAGCGCGGCCTCTCGCAGCAGTGCGGCACAGTCCGCGGCCGAATAGCCCTCCAGCTCCGCGGCCAGTTTCCGGAGCCGGACCTCCTTGGCGAGCAGAACGGACTTGGCTGCGGTGCGCAGGATTTCGGCCCGCGCGGCGGCATCCGGCGGCGGCACGAAGACCAAGCGCTCGAGCCGGCCGGGCCGGGTCAGCGCCGGATCGATCAGGTCCGGGCGGTTGGTCGCGCCCACCACGACCACATTGCGCAGCGGTTCCACGCCGTCCATCTCGGTGAGCAGGGTGGCCACGATGCGGTCGGTGACGCCCGCGTCGGTGGCCTGCCCGCGGCGCGGCGCGAGCGCGTCGATCTCGTCGAGGAAGATCAGCGAGGGCGCGGAATCGCGGGCGCGCTGGAACAGCTCCCGCACCGCGCGCTCGGACGAACCGACCCACTTGTCCAGCAGTTCGGCCCCTTTCACGGCGTGCACGCTCAACTGACCGGTGTTCGCCAGTGCGCGCACCAGGAAGGTCTTCCCGCATCCGGGCGGCCCGTAGAGCAGCACCCCGCGCGGCGGATCGATCCCCAGCCGCGCGAACGAATCCGGATGCTGCAGCGGCCACAGCACCGCCTCGGTGAGCGCCTGCTTGGTTTCCACCATGTCGCCGACGTCCTCGAGACTCACACCGCCGACGGCCAATTCCTCCGAACCGGACCGCGACAGCGGGCGGATGACCTCGAGCGCGCCCAGCAGATCCGCCTGTGTCAGGACCGGTTTCGACTGCTCGCGCCGCTCGCCCTCGGGGAGTTCCGGATCGTCCTCCGCGCGCAACGCCCGCAACGCGGCCCGCAGGGCTGCCTCGCGCACCAGCGCTGCGAGATCCGACACCACGAATCCGGGTGTGCGCGCGGCGATCTCATCGATTCTCAGGCCCTCGGTCGGTGCCGGTCGCACCAGTCGCTCCAACAGCGCCGCCCGGACCGCGGCGGTGGGCAGCGGCAGCGACACTTCCCGATCGCACAGATCCGGCCCGCGCAGCCGGGGATCCACCCCGGCCGGATTCGACGTCGTCACCAGCATGGCGACCCCTTTGGTCGCGACCGCGGCACGCAACTGATCCAGGATGAGGGTGGCCACCGGTTCCGCCTCGGCGGGCAGCAGCGCGTCGATATCGGTGATCAGCAGCACCCCGCCACCACCGTCGCAGATCGCCGACACGGCCGTATTGACCTCGCGCAACCGGCTGCCGCCCTCGGTGGCGCCGATGGACGGGCCATCCAATTCGATCAAGCGCCGCTGCGCCACCACCGCGCGGGCCAGGGTCGCCTTGCCGACCCCGGCCGGCCCCGTGATCAGCACGCCGAGATGCGACGGCGCCCCAAGGGTTTTCAGCAGGTCCGGCCGGTTCAGTGCGAGTTGCAGCCATTCCGTGAGCTTCCCGGCCTGCGCCTGCACGCCCGCCAGATCGGCCACGGCCACAGCCGATTCCGGCGCGGCCTCCCGATCGTGCGCCGCGGCGGCGGCCGAAAGGTCTGTGGGAGTGGGCAATCGGGCGGGAGCGGTCGCGGGCGCGGCCACGGGTGCGAGGTCGCCGGACGTGTGTGAGGGGCTCGCGGAAATACCCAGGCCCCACTCCACGATCGTGTTCGAGCTGACGGTGACCGGCCCGGACGGTTCCGTCGCCGTCACCTTCAGCAGCTCGTTGGTCCAGCCGAAGCCGATCGTGCGCGAAAGTTCCCGCGTCACAGTGGAACTGCTGATGCGCGGCTCCACATCCTGTGGCGACAGCGATACCGCGTCGCTCACCGTGACGATCTTCCGGAGCAGCGCCCGCCGCAATGTCGGCGGCGGCACGGTCCCCTGCACCGACGCCGACCCCATCACCGCGATCCGCCGGGCCGGCTGCACATCCGCGGGCGATACCCGCACCGGCGAATCCGGCCGCACGCCCGCATTGGACAGTGTCACCTCGTCCAGCCACACCTCACCCGGCATGATCGTCCGTGACTCGGCCACCACCGCGGTGGTCTCCCGCGCCCCCCGCAGCATCACCCCGTCCTGCTTGCGCAGTCCCAGCGCCGTGAGCGTCTCCGGATGCAACCGCACCACGCCCCGGCGGGCATCGGCGGCCGAAAGATTGAGGCGAGCGGTCAACGGGAGTTCCGGCACGCCCACCATTGTGCCCGCAGCCACCCCCGCAGCGGCCCGACTATGTGCGAGAACCGGCCACAACCTCGTGTTCGCGCCCCTGATTCGGACATCCGCCCACCGAATACGGCTGGAGCCGCGCGGTTCTCGATGAACCGCGCGGCTCCAGCCGGGTCGTGCGAGTATCCCTAGCGTCCGCCGGGGCGGCGCAGGCGCAGGCGAGCCGAGGACACCCGGGCAACCCGGCCGCCGATGGGGCGCTGGCGGCGCTGTGCCCGGCGCTGTGCGCGCCGTTCGGCAGGCTTGTGGTTCCAGGTCTCCGGTCGAGCGGCCACCCAGCGTGCCGAATGCACGGCAAAGGGGATGTGCGCCAGGTAGATCCCGACCAGCGCCATCATCAGGATCAGCGGGTAGGTGACCAGCAGCGCGGCGGCCAGGGCCACCAGCACCAGCCAGATCGGCGCGGTGCGCGGCGCGACCGACACCGACTTGATGGCCAGTGTCGGCAGCGTGCTCACGCACAGCAGACCGGTCAGCACCGTCCAGATCGCGACGGCCGGAAAACCGACCCACCAGCCATCGCCGAACTGCTCGAACAGTGCGATGGGCAGCAGCACGATGAGCGCACCCGCCGGAGCCGGCACGCCCACGAAGTACTCGCGCTGCCAGTCCGGTCGCGAATCGTCGTCCATGAGGGTGTTGAACCGGGCGAGGCGCAGCACCATGCACACCGCGAACATGAGCGCGATGATCCAGCCGACGCTGTCGGCGTGCAGGAAGGTCACGTACAGCACGAGCGCGGGTGCGACACCGAAGGCGATGGCGTCGGACAGCGAGTCCAGTTCCGCGCCCATTTTGGTGGTGGCGTCCAGCATGCGGGCGATGCGACCGTCGAGCATGTCGAACACGGCCGCGGCGCCGACCAGCGCCAGCGCGAAACCCAGCTGATTCTCGATCGCGAACTTGACCGCCGAGAGACCCGAGCACAACCCGAGAATGGTCACCATGCTCGGCAGCAGCCGGATGGTGCGATTGCGGCGGCGCGCGGCGACGGGAGCGGGCGCGAGTTGCTCCATCATGAATCCAGTTCGGCCAGCACCGTTTCCGCGCCGATGGTCCGCTGCCCCGGGGTGACGAGCAGCTTGGTTCCGGCCGGGAAGTAGGTGTCCACGCGCGAACCGAACCGGATGAGGCCGTAGGTGTCGCCGATGGTCAGCTTGTCGCCGACCTTCGCCTCGCAGATGATGCGGCGGGCGAGCAGTCCGGCGATCTGCACGACCGCGAACTTCCGTCCGTCCTCGGTCTCGATGACCATGGTGTTGCGCTCGTTGGCGTCACTGGCCTCGGGCAGATCCGCGGAGAGGAACTGGCCCTTCTTGTAGATGACCTCGGTGACGATGCCGCTCACCGGGACGCGCTGTACGTGCACGTCCAGCACGGACAGGAAGATGCTGACGCGCGGCACCGGCTGATCGCCCAGGCCGAGTTCGGCGGGCGGCACGGCCGTGTCGACGAGGGCGACCTCACCGTCGGCGGGCGCGACCACGACTCCGGCGCGGTTCGGCGGCACCCGGTGCGGGTGCCGGAAGAAGGTGGCGGTGGCCGCGGCCGCGAGCAATCCCGTGCGGCGCAGCCACTTTCGCCGGTAGCCCAGGGCCGCGACGGCCAGCGGGGCCGCCACGAAGGGCAGGCCGGCCGGATGCAGCGGCGGGATGGCGGAGCGGACCAGGTCGGCGACGTGGCCGAGGCCGGTCTGTTCGGGGGTGCCGGGCGGGGTGGGACGGCGGGCCACAAGCTCCTCTTTCATGCGCGGGCAGGTGTGGTCGGGGACCGCGTCACACCTTACGGGAACACGGTGTGGTCCTCGCGGTCTCGGTTGCCTTGCGCGCATGTGAACCGTTCGGTTCCGCTAGCCGACGCAAGGGTGACAAACCGGGCAATACCCCCAGATTGTGAGCGAAGCCACACGCGTGAGAGGCTTTCGTCATTAATATGAGGGGGCCTCATGTCTGCGGCGTCATCGGGCCGTGGGGGGTGAGGAACCCGATGAAGGCCACGTTCGGCGCGCAGTACATAGGAGAAGCACCATGGCTGCTCGAATTGCCTCGATCAATGGGGTAGAGCACACAGCAATTCTCGGCCTCGGCGTGTACCGCCCGGCGCGAGTAGTCACCAATGATGAGGTCGCCGGGCCCATCGACTCCAGCGACGAATGGATCCGGACCCGCTCCGGCATCCGCACGCGCCGCTTCGCGTCGAAGGACGAGACCATCATCAGCATGAGCGCCGCCGCGGCCCGCGACGCCATCGAGGCCGCCGAGATAGACGCCGAACAGATCGACTGCGTCATCGTCGCCACCTCCACCTGGCTGCTGCTCACCCCCGCGGGCGCCCCGCAGATCGCCACCGAACTCGGCCTCAACGGAGTCGCCGCCTTCGACATCTCCGCGGGCTGCGCCGGCTTCTGCCACGCGCTGGCCCTGGCCTCGGATCTGGTGAAGGGCGGCACGGCCAGACATGTGCTGGTCATCGGCGTGGAGAGACTCACCGACACGATCAATCCGAAGGATCGCGGCACCGCCTTCCTGTTCGCCGACGGCGCGGGTGCGGTCATCGTGGGCCCCTCCGACGAACCCGGCATCGGCCCCACCGTCTGGGGTTCGGACGGCACCCAGCACCACGCCATCCGCCAGGACAAGGACTGGATCGAATTCTTCGACGAGATCGAGGAGAAGGGCCTCGAAGCGGTCCGCCCGTATCTCGCCATGGAGGGCACGGCCGTATTCCGCTGGGCCGCACACTCTCTGGAGAAGGTGTGCCGCGACGCCATCGAGGTCGCCGGCCTCACCCCCGACGATCTCGACGCCATGGTCCCGCACCAGGCCAACGGCCGCATCATCGAGATCATGGCCCGGGTGCTGAAACTCCCGGAGCACTGCGCGCTCGCCAATGACATCGAGGAGACCGGAAACACCTCGGCCGCCTCGATTCCGCTGGCCATGGAGGCCATGATGCGCAAGGGCGACGCCAAACCCGGCGGCACCGCCCTGCTCATCGCCTTCGGTGCGGGCCTGTCCTACGCGGCCCAGGTGGTCACGCTGCCGAACTGGAAGAGCTAGTTCAGATTCCAGGTGGCGTCGACGGTGAAGGTCACCGTCTGCTGCCCGGGTTCGAGGGCGAAATCGGCGGCGGCGGGCGCGGATTCCTTGAGCACCGGTCCGCTGTTGCCGCTCGACGTCTCGCTGATGGTCTTGACGCTGCCCAGCTTCAGACCGGCCAGGTCCGCGTACTGCTGTGCGCGGGCCTTGGCGTCCTCGAAGGCCCGGGCGCGCGCGTCGGTGACCAGCTTGGAGTCGTCGTCCAGTGCGAAGGACACCGAGCTGAGGCGAGTGTCGTTGCCGCCCGCCTTGACGGCGGCATCGAGAATGCTCGACGCCTTCGGCAGCTCCCGCACCACCACGTGCACCGAGTTCGACGCCTTGTAGCCGGTGATGTTGTTGCCGTCCGGCCCGTAGCTCGGATACACCGACACGTCATTGGTGCGGATGTCCTCGCGCTTGGCCCCGGCGGTGACCATGGCGTCGGTCATGGCCCTGGCCTTGGCATTCGCGCCGTCGACCGCGGTGGACACATCGGCGGCGGTCACTTCCGCGCCGAGGTCGGCCTGGAGCACATCCGGTGTGCCCTGGACCTTTCCGGTCCCCACCACGGAAACCGTTCGGTCTGAATCGGAGTCGGAAGAACCGCAGCCGGTGAGCAGCAGCGCGACACCGGCGGCCGCGGCACAGATACCTGTAAGTCGTCGCATGATGCGAACCTACTTACCGGTCGGCGTGACCGCCCGTGAACACGCAGATCAGGCTTCGACGACTCGCTTGATCTTGCCGAGGGTCTCGTTCATGCCCTGCTCGAGCCCGGTCTCGAAGTTCTGTTCCCCGCCGAGGCTGGTGTCGATCATCTTGCGGATGATCCACGGCACCTGGCCGACCACGTCCCGACGCTGCGTGACCTTGGTGCCGGTGGCCGTGGGTTCGAGGGTGAAGCTCCAGATGGTGCGGTTCTCGGTCATGCGGAAGGCCAGGGCCCGATTCGGCTCGAACCGCACGATGCGCGAGGTGGTCGGCCACACCTTGGCGCCGTCCTTGTTCAGGTTGATGGTCCAGGTGCCGGTGCGCACCGATCCGAGCGGCTGCATGCGGATGCACTGCGGGCTGAATTCGGGCATACGCTTCAGATCGGAAACGACATTCCAGACTTTTTCCGGCGGCGCGGCGATGTCAATGCTGGCTTCCAGGTTCTTCGGCAACGTCGCCTCCGGTGATGTGACTGTCGGTACCGTGCAAGCCTAGTCGGCAGCACTGAAAATCATCTAGATCACATTCCGGCGTTGCCGCGGCGGCAAATGTAATGGCCGGAGCACAATAGGGGATAGACGAAGCAACAGACACAGCCACCAGCTTCCGAGCGAAACGTGAGGTGATCGGCCGTGAAACTGCGCTCGCTCCTGCACCGCAAGACCACCGCGGTCCCGCTCCTTCCTTCCGACGGGCCGGGCGACGGCACCCACTCTCCCTCCCGGACCGACCGGTCCCGGCGCAAGGGCACAGGAGCCGACGAGGAACGACTCGAACGACTACTCACTCCCAGCGAACTGGATCTGGTTGAACATCATCGGATTTGAACCGAGGGTGAACAGGGCGTGCGAGAAGTGCAGCGCGCGGGCCGGCATTTGCCAAGCGCTTCATACTCGTTAGGTGACTTCAGCAGCTGCCGCCAAGCCGGCCATCCTCAGCGTCGACGACGATCCCGGCGTCTCCCGCGCCGTGGTTCGCGACCTGCGCCGTCGCTACGGGGCGGACTACCGGATTCTGCGGGCGGAGTCGGGCGCTGACGCACTCGACGCCCTGCGGGAGATGAAACTGCGTGGTCAGCCGGTCGCGGTCCTCATTGCCGACTACCGCATGCCCGGTATGAACGGCGTCGAATTCCTGGAGCAGGCCATGGACCTGCACCCCTATGCCCGGCGGGTACTGCTCACCGCCTACGCCGACACCAATGCCGCCATCGAGGCCATCAATGTGGTGGATCTCGACCACTACCTGCTCAAGCCCTGGGATCCGCCGGAGGAGAAGCTGTATCCGGTCGTCGACGCCCTGCTGGACGCGTGGAAGAGCGACGAGCACCGGCCCGTGCACGAGACCAAGGTGGTCGGGCATCGCTGGTCGGCCCGATGCTCCGAGGTGCGGGAGTTCCTGGCGCGCAATCAGCTGCCCTACCGCTGGTACCAGTTCGACGAGCCCGAGGGCGCGCGACTGCTCGCGGCTGCGGGCGCGACCGAGGATCAGTGCCCGGTCATCATCAACCCCTCCGGCGAGGTGCTCATCGGGCCGAGCGACGCCGAACTGGCTGCGGGCGTGGGCCTTTCCATCGACCCCTCCGGCGACTTCTACGACCTGATCGTGGTCGGCGGCGGCCCGGCCGGTCTCGGCGCGGCGGTTTACGGCGCGTCGGAGGGTTTGCGCACGGTCCTGGTGGAACGCACGGCCACCGGCGGGCAGGCCGGGCAGAGCTCGCGCATCGAGAACTACCTCGGCTTCCCGGACGGGCTCTCGGGTGCGCAGCTGGCCGACCGGGCGCGGCGGCAGGCCGTCAAGTTCGGGGCCGAGCTCATCACCGCCCGCGAGGTGGTCGGGCTCGAGGCCTGCGGTTCCGCGCGCGTCGTGAAATTCGGCGACGGCGGCAGCATCTCCGCGCATTCCGTGCTGATCGCGACCGGCGTCAACTACCGCCACCACCCCGCCCCCGGCGTGGACGACTTCACCGGCCGCGGCGTCTACTACGGCTCGGCCATGACCGAGGCTTCCGACTGCGCGGACAAGGACGTCTACATCGTCGGCGGCGCGAACTCCGCGGGCCAGGCGGCGGTGTTCCTGTCCCGGCAGGCGCGCACCGTGCACATTCTGGTGCGGGCGGGCTCGCTGGTGGACTCCATGTCGCACTACCTGATTCAGCAGATCGAGCAGATTCCGAACATCAAGGTGCACACCCGCACCGAGGTGATCGCGGCCGACGGCGACGATCATCTGGAGCGCATTGTGCTGCGGAACAACGAGACCGGTCAGGAAGAAAAGGTCGACGCCGAACGTTTGTTCCTGTTCATCGGCGCCGCCCCGGAAACCGACTGGCTCGACGGGCTGGTGACGCGTGACGACGCCGGATACGTGCTGGCCGGACCCGACCTC
The DNA here is from genome assembly GCF_013744875.1 of Nocardia huaxiensis. Lineage (NCBI taxonomy): Bacteria > Bacillati > Actinomycetota > Actinomycetes > Mycobacteriales > Nocardiaceae > Nocardia > Nocardia huaxiensis. Next base: position 8,126,036 of record NZ_CP059399.1, on the reverse strand, counting down.
ATGGTCGACGGCGAGCGCCCGGCCGGATGGGAGCTACCCCGTCCGCCCCAGCATCTGGAAACCAGCGTCCCCGGCGTGTTCGTGGCGGGTGACGTACGAGCGGAATCGGCCAAGCGCGTCGCGTCGGCGGTCGGCGAGGGCGCCATGGCCGTCATGCTCGTCCACCGCTACCTGGCCAAGCAGTAGGAGTACGGCATGACCCTCGAGAAGAGCCCGGTCACCTCACTGATCTGTGACCCGAACGAACTGCGCCAGCTGTTCCTGTTCGAGAAGCTCGACGACGAACAGCTGGCGTGGCTGTGCAAGGACGGCCGGGTCGAGCACTTCGAGCCCGGACTGGTGTTCCGCGAGGGCGACCCGGCCACCTGCTTCTACATCCTCATGGATGGCGAATGCCGGCTGACCAAGCTGTCCGCGGGCGAGGAGATCGAGCTGGTCCGCACCGCGCAGCGCGGCGTCTACGCCGGTGCGTGGACGGCCTACCTGGGCGACAAGGTCGAACAGACCTATAGCGGTTCGTTCTACGTAACGAAGCCGTCGAAGTTCTTCGTGCTCGACGCGGCGTGCTTCGCGCAGATGATGGCTACCTGGTTCCCCATGGCGCTGCACCTGCTCGAGGGAGTCTTCTTCGGCAACCGCAATATCAATGAGCGCGTGAGCCAGCGGGAGCGGCTGCTGGCACTGGGTTCGCTCTCGGCGGGTCTCACTCACGAGCTGAACAATCCGGCCGCCGCCGCTTCTCGCGCCACCTCCGCACTGCGCGAGCGGGTGGCCGGCATGCGGCACAAGCTGAAGATGATGGCGCACGGCAAGTTCGACTCCGCGACCCTCGAGGTCATGGTGCAGTTCCAGGAGGAGGCCGCCGCGCAGGTGGCCAAGGCTCCGGCGCTCACCTCCCTGGAGGCGTCCGACCGCGAGGACGAACTCGGCGACTGGCTGGAGAGCCACGGCATCGGCACCGGCTGGGACATCGCACCGACTTTCGTCCAGGCCGGCCTGGACATCGACTGGCTGGAAAAGGTGCACGGTTCGCTGACCGGTTGCGACGGAGCCATTTTCGAGGGCGCCATCCGCTGGCTCAACTACACGGTCGAGACCGAGTTGCTCATGAACGAGATCACCGACTCGACCACGCGCATCTCGTCACTGGTGAACGCCGCCAAGCAGTATTCGCAGATGGACCGCGCGCCCTTCCAGGTCGTGGACATCCACGAACTGCTGGACAGCACGCTGGTCATGCTGGGCCGCAAGATCGGCGACGACATCCAGATCGTCAAGGAGTACGACCGCACGCTGCCGACCGTCCCCTGCTACGCGGCCGAACTCAACCAGGTGTGGACCAATCTGATCGACAATGCCATTGCCGCCATGAACGGGCACGGCACGCTCACGGTCCGCACTTACAAGGAAAACGACTGTGCCGCAGTGGAAATCTGCGATACCGGCGCGGGCGTGCCGGAGGAGATCCGCACCCGCATCTTCGAACCGTTCTTCACCACCAAACCGGTGGGCGAGGGCACCGGGCTGGGCCTGGACATCTCCTTCCGCATCGTGGTGAACAAGCACCACGGTGACATCCGGGTGGAGTCCGAGCCGGGCAACACCCGGTTCATCGTCCGGCTGCCGCTGGACAATGTCGTGGCGGGCGAAACCGCCAGTGTCACCAACTGATACGGGAGGCCAGTGATGTCGGAGCAGATCCCCGGAATCGATACGACCGTGGCGCCCAGCGGGCCCGGCTGCACGGAATGTGAAGCGGCCCAGGGCTGGTGGGTGCATCTGCGCCGCTGCGCCCAGTGCGGGCATGTGGGTTGCTGCGATACGTCGCCGTCGCAGCACGCCACCCATCACGCCAAGGAGACCGGCCACCCGTTCATTCAGAGTTACGAGCCGGGGGAGTCCTGGTTCTACAACTACGAGTCCGGTGAGATGTACGGCGAGGGCCCGGAATTGGCCGCGCCGCACCATCATCCACTGGATCAGACGGTGCCCGGCCCGCGTGATCGGGTGCCGGCGGACTGGCAGGAACACATCCACTAGTCCGCACGGCGGCGTGGTCGAAGCTCCCGCGGCGGCTCGGTGCGTCGGGTCGTGATTGCGGAGAGTTCGCAGCCGCAGGTTCTGTAGCGACCGTCCTGTTTGTTGGTCTCCTCCCGCAGTCCGGCTGCGCCCGGTACAGTGCTGCGAGCGCCGGGCCGGTCCGGCGCTCGGACACTCTCGGGAAGCTCGGAAAGCACGGTTATGAAACGAACTTCGATCGTCGCCGTCGCAGCAGGTGCGATGGTGTTGGCGCTCGCGGCGTGCGGGCAGGACGACTCCACCTCGGCCCACGGCGCGCACCGCGACACCACGACCACCGCGGCAGCCGCACCGACCAGCGCGTCCACCACCGCCGCCGCCCCCGTCGAACCCCCGTCCGGCGCCCCCGCCGCCGACACCGCCCCCAAGCGCACCACCGCCCCCGACGGCGCCAACACCACCTGCGGCGACTTCCGCCAGCTCGACGAATCCACCGAGCGCGCGGTCATTGACCAGGTCCTCGCCGCCCACCCCGGCTCCATCCTGGAGGGCAACCCCAACGCCGCCCTCGGCACCGCCAAACTCGTCTGCCTCTCCACCAGCTACGTCGACACCCCCGTAGCCGTAGCCATCCGAGTCGCCCCGAAGTAGAAGCGCGGAGTAACCCCGGCACCCCCCACAGGTCCGGAGCGAACCCGCTTCCGAACCTCGGGGCGAATCCCGCCCTTTGGGGTTCGGGGGCGAAGCCCCTGAGAATCGGAAAGAGTTCGTTCCCCTCATTGGTGATCCATTGGATCGCCGTTGGTTTCGCGCCGCATGGTCGGTGGCGTGTGGATAGTGACTGCTGTCCGCGCATCGCGCAGGCGTAATCTCGCCGGACGACTATGTTGCGTGAGGGCGGGTGGACGACGGATGGATTCCGACGGGTTGATGGAATTCGAACGGCATCGGCCGCGCCTGTTCGCGCTCGCCTACCGCATGCTCGGTTCGGCGAGCGAGGCCGAGGACGCCGTGCAGGAGTCCTACCTGCGCTGGGATGCCACGGCTCGCGACGACATCCGTTCCCCGGAGGCCTGGTTGACCACGGTCGTGGTCAACCAGTGCCGCACCTGGCTGGATTCCGCCCGCGCCCGCCGCGAAACCTATGTCGGCCCTTGGCTTCCGGAGCCGGTCCCCACCGCCCATGGTGAACTCGGCCCGCTCGAGTCGGCCGAGCAGCGCGAGCTGGTCTCCATCGCCTTCCTGACGCTGCTCGAACGCCTGACCGCTGCCGAGCGCGCGGTTTTCGTTCTCCGGGAGGCTTTCGGCTACGCGCACAAGGAAATAGCCGACATGCTCGACCTCACCGAGGCCAATTCCCAGCAGCTCTACCGCCGCGCCGCCCAGCGCGTGCGCATGGACCGCCCCCGCTTCGACCCGGCCCCCGCGCACGCCCGCGCCCTGCTGGACAAATTCCTCACCGCCGCCCGCTCCGGCGACGTGGCCGGTCTGGAAGCCATGTTCACCTCCGACATCACCTCCACCGCCGACGGCGGCGCCAATGTCCGCGCGGCCCGCCGCGCTGTCGAAGGCGCCAACAAGGTCGCCCGCTACCTCATCTGGCTCTTCACCCACCAGGTCGACGGCCTGGAGATCACCATCGAGGAAGTCAACGGCGCCCCCGCCATCGTGGCCCGCGTCCACGGCACCCCGATCCTGGTGGCCGCCATCGAAACCACCAACGACCTCCTGCACACCCTCCACCTCCAGGTGAACCCCGACAAACTGGCCCTCTTCCGCCGCGCTGAGGCCCCGGGAACATAGCCCGACGCCGCCCCGAGGTTTCGGGAGTGGCTGCGCGCCCCGAGGTGTCGGGTGCTGGCCGCGCGCCGGTTCTTGGGGGTGTTGGCCGCGCGCCGGTTCTTGGGGGTGTTGGCCGTGCGCTCTGGTTCTTGGGGTGTTGTTTGCGCGGTCTGGGTGTCGGGTGTTGTTTGCGCGGTCTGGGTGTCGGGTGTTGATCGCGCGGCCTGGGTGTCGGGTGTTGATCGCGTGCCCCGAGGTTTCGGAGGTTGGCCCCTGCGTTCCCGGGTGGTTGGCCGGGCGCAGCCCTATGGGGGTTTGGGGGCTTAGCCCCCACCTCCTCCTCCACCTCCTTCGGAGGTGCTGTGGCGCAGCACACATCTCGGAGCTGTCAGGGATCCGGGGTCTGTCCGGTCTAGAGGGCACAGGCAATCGAAAAGGAGCCACTCTCATGACCGCTGAACATCGAATCGTCGTGCTGGGCGCGGGCTATGCGGGTATGTCGGCGGCGAAGCGGGCCGCCAAGGCGCGCGGCGCGCGGGTCACCGTGGTGAACGCGCGGCCGGAGTTCGTGCAGCGGGTCCGGCTGCATCAGACCGCTGTCGGTCAGCGGGTGGCGCAGTGGGATCTGCGGGAGACGCTGGAGGCCAAGGGAATCGAGTTCGTCCAGGCTCGCGTGACCGATATCGATCCGGCCGAACGTCGGGTGCGGCTCGATGACGGTCGTGCGCTGGCATACGACTCGCTGATCTACGCGCTGGGCAGTGCAGCCGATCGCAGCCAGGTGCCGGGCGCGGTCGAATTCGCCCAGTCCGTGGCCACTTTGGAGGACACCCGCCGGATTCCGGAGCTGTCGGGCCGGGTGGCCGTGGTCGGCAGTGGCGCGACCGGCATCGAGACCGCGGCCGAACTCGCCGAGGCACGGCCGGATCTGACCGTCCTGCTGGTGGGTTCGGAGGAGCCGGGCGCCTGGCTGTCGGAGAAGGCGCGGGCTCACATCCGTTCGACCCTGGCCCGCCTCGGCGTCCAGGTGCTGACGGGCAAGGTCGCGCAGGTGCACCCGGACGGCCTCGAACTCGTCGACGGTGCGCGCATCCCCGCCGAAACAGTGCTGTGGACAACCGGTTTCGTGGTGTCCGAGGTGGCGGCCCGCTCGGGTCTGGCCGTCGATGCCCGTGGCCGGGTCCTGGTGGACGGCGAGTTGCGGTCGACCTCGCACCCCGAGGTGTACGCCATCGGCGATGCCGCGGTCATGCACGGTGTCGACGGCCGCGAAATGCGCATGGCCTGCGCCACCGCCATTCCGGCCGGTCAGTACGCGGGCAGGGCGCTCGCCACGCGGCTGCGCGGAAAGCAGCCCGCGCCGTACAAGGGCACCTACATCGCCCAGTGCATCAGTCTCGGCCGGCGTGATGCCGTCTTCCAGCGTGTGAAGGCCGACGATTCGATGACGGGCACGGTGTTCACCGGCCGCACCGGTGCGTGGTTCAAGGAAATGATCGTCAAAAGCACCGAGTGGGCGTCGCACTGACCCGCTGTGACGGTTCGGTGTGGTGGCGCTGCGCGATGCGGCGGCCGGGTTCGGGGATGATCGGTAGCGACCGGGCTTCCCGGCCCGGTCTCGCGGATTCGAGGAGGCTGGCATGGCCGTGGTGACCGTCGACGGCAGGAATCTGGTGGTCGAGCTCCCCGGATGGGAGAAGGTCTGGGCCTTGAAGGGCCGCTTGACGATTCCGCTGAGCCAGGTCCGCGGCATCGAGTTGGATCCCGAATATGCCGCGCGGCCCAAGGGGATTCGCTTCCCCGGCACCTACATCCCGAAGGTGATCACGGCCGGCACCTATCTGCATCAGGGCGAGAAGATCTTCTGGGATGTGCGGGATCCGCAGCGCTCGGTGGTGATCTCGCTGTCCGATAGTGGCAAGTACTCGAAGCTGGTGCTGCAGGTCGAGGACCCGGATCGGGTGGTGTCGGAGGTTCGTGCGGCCGTAAACCGCTAGTCGTTCGCTCCGAGCGTACGAACAGACGTCAACTATCCGTTGACGATGCCGAAATAGTCAACCTATCGTTGACGCATGACGCACTCACTTCGCCTCGACGACCTGATCGAAGGCATCAAGAAGGCCCGTCCCGACAACGCGCTCGACCAGCTCTCCGATGCGGTGGTCGTCGCCAATCACCTCGGCGAACTCTCCGACCACCTGATCGGCCATTTCGTGGACCAGGCCCGCCGCTCCGGCGCCTCCTGGACCGAGATCGGCGGCAGTATGGGCGTGACCAAGCAGGCCGCCCAGAAGCGTTTCGTCCCCAAAACCCCCGCCGACGCCGAATCCGCCGCGCTCGATCCGAGTGCCGGTTTCGCCCGCTTCACCCCGCGTGCCCGCGCGGTGGTGGTGGCCGCGCAGGAGGAGGCCAGGAACGGCGGCAATGCCGAGATCACTCCCGCGCACCTGATCCTCGGCCTGCTCAGCGAGCCGGATTCTCTTGCGGTGCATGTCATCACCGGCCACGGCATCTCCGTCGACGCCGTCCGCCGCGTCGCGCAGGCCGCCCTGCCCGCCACCGCCACGGACATCCCGGCGCTCATCCCGTTCGACGCCCAGTCCCGCAAGGCGCTGGAACTGACCTTCCGGGAGGCCCTGCGTCTCGGCCACAACTACGTGGGCACCGAACATCTGCTGCTGGCCCTGCTCGATCAGGAGGACGGCTCCGGCCTGCTCTCCGGTCTCGGCCTCGACAAGGAGTCCGTGTCGTCCGATATTGCGACCCTCTTGGCCTCTCTGACCTCGAAGTCTGCGGACCCGCAATAGTTTTGCGGCCCCGGCTGCGCCGGAGTCGACCATATGACCGATACGATGACCGCATGGCGGGTACCGAGGGTTCCGACCTAGTTGCGGGGGAAACGCGCGCAGATCTGCTGCGCGCGCTGTCCTATGTCTCCACCGAGGACGCCCCCGACGGCGGGTTCATAGTCAACGGCGACCTCCCACCCGATGTCGCTCCACCCTTCATCCGCGCCCTCATGCGCATAGAAGCGGAACTTCTCCTCCAAGACGCCGAGTTGGTGAACATCGACCACGGCGAGCCCCGCACCCCCGAGGAACGCCGCACCGACGCCTTGATCGCTCTCTTGCTGCGCGTTGACGATCGCTTGGTCCGCTGATCCGACCTTGCACTCGGTATCCCCGAGTGCTAGAAATGGCTTTGGCACTCCAGACCTGTGAGTGCTAGGTCAGAACGGTGAGGCCGGGAGCCACACACCCCTGGTCGTCCGTCGCGGGCACCGAGCCTGGCCAGATCGTGTCAACCCTGATCTGGAGGATCTCAACGCAATGGCCAAGACAATTGCGTACGACGAAGAGGCCCGCCGCGGTCTCGAGCGGGGCCTCAACGCCCTCGCCGACGCTGTCAAGGTGACGCTGGGCCCGAAGGGCCGCAACGTCGTTCTGGAGAAGAAGTGGGGCGCCCCCACCATCACCAACGACGGTGTCTCCATCGCCAAGGAGATCGAGCTCGAGGACCCGTACGAGAAGATCGGTGCCGAGCTCGTCAAGGAAGTCGCCAAGAAGACCGACGACGTCGCGGGCGACGGCACCACCACCGCCACCGTTCTGGCTCAGGCGCTCGTCCGTGAGGGCCTGCGCAACGTTGCCGCCGGCGCGAACCCGCTGGGTCTGAAGCGCGGCATCGAGAAGGCCGTCGAGGCCGTCACCGCCAAGCTGCTCGACACCGCCAAGGAGGTCGAGACCAAGGAGCAGATCGCTGCCACCGCCGGTATCTCGGCGGGCGACTCGTCCATCGGTGAGCTGATCGCCGAGGCCATGGACAAGGTCGGCAAGGAAGGCGTCATCACCGTCGAGGAGAGCAACACCTTCGGCCTCCAGCTGGAGCTGACCGAGGGCATGCGCTTCGACAAGGGCTACATCTCCGGTTACTTCGTGACCGACCCGGAGCGTCAGGAAGCGGTCCTCGAGGATCCGTACATCCTGCTCGTCGGTTCGAAGATCTCGACCGTCAAGGACCTGCTGCCGCTGCTGGAGAAGGTCATCCAGGCCGGCAAGCCGCTGCTGATCATCGCGGAAGACGTTGAGGGCGAAGCGCTTTCGACCCTGGTCGTGAACAAGATCCGCGGCACCTTCAAGTCCATCGCCGTGAAGGCGCCGGGCTTCGGTGACCGCCGCAAGGCCATGCTGGCCGACATCGCCATCCTCACCGGTGGCGAGGTCATCAGCGAAGAGGTCGGCCTCTCCCTGGAGACCGCCGGTCTGGAGCTGCTGGGCACCGCCCGCAAGGTCGTCATCACCAAGGACGAGACCACCATCGTCGAGGGCGCGGGCGACCCGGAGGCCATCAAGGGCCGCGTGGCGCAGATCCGCACCGAGATCGAGAACTCGGACTCGGACTACGACCGTGAGAAGCTGCAGGAGCGTCTGGCCAAGCTGGCCGGCGGTGTTGCGGTCATCAAGGCCGGCGCTGCGACCGAGGTCGAGCTCAAGGAGCGCAAGCACCGCATCGAGGACGCCGTCCGCAACGCGAAGGCTGCCGTCGAAGAGGGCATCGTCGCCGGTGGTGGCGTGGCCCTGCTGCAGTCGGCTCCGGCCCTGGACGCCCTGTCCCTGACCGGTGACGAGGCCACCGGCGCGAACATCGTCCGCGTCGCCCTCTCCGCCCCGCTGAAGCAGATCGCCTTCAACGCCGGCCTCGAGCCCGGCGTCGTCGCCGAGAAGGTCTCGAACCTTCCCGCCGGCCACGGCCTGAACGCCGACTCGGGCGAGTACGTCGACCTGCTGGCCGCCGGCGTCGCCGACCCGGTCAAGGTCACCCGCTCGGCGCTGCAGAACGCCGCCTCCATCGCGGCGCTCTTCCTCACCACCGAGGCCGTCGTCGCCGACAAGCCGGAGAAGGCCGCCCCCGCGGGCGACCCGACCGGCGGCATGGGCGGCATGGACTTCTGAGTCCAGCCTTCCGGCAACGGTTTTGACAAGACGGAGCCCGGCCACCGCGAGGTGGCCGGGCTCCGGCGCGTAGTACGGGCGTTCTGCCGGACGCAGTGGTCAGCGCGGCAGATATGGCTGTGGCGCAACTGGATTCGCGACGGAGCGGCGCGTACGAATCCACTTCCCGGTCGGCGGCACCCCGGCCAGGATCGCCGTGGCAATCGGCGGGCCGGACAGCATGAGCAAGAAGACGACCAGCGACCCGTCCACGGTGGTGCTGTCCACCAGGTAATCGGCGGTGCTCCAGACCTGCTGGGCAACCAGAGCCGCGCAGCCGGCGATGACCATGACTCGCCCGGCGGTCAACCGGCACAGCAGGAGGATCGCGCCGATCAGCAGAAGCGCCGCGGCGGGCGGCTGGAACACCATCCAACTCTGAATGCCGACGCGGGCGCGGATCTCGCTCGAGAAGCTCATGAACACCGAGAAGGCCGAATAGCTGCCCCATCCGGCCATCGCGCCGAGCCCGGCCGCGAAGGCCGCCGCGCACAAGCCGGTCACGAGTCCCGCTTGACCTGGCGGTGTCATCGGCGCGTACTGCGCTGCCGGGACGGCATACGCCGGGCGGCCGATCGGTCCGACGGGCTGGTTCATCGACTGCCTCCGCTGCTCGATTCATGATCATTTCGCTGCGGAAAATCTCCGGCATTGCCCTTAAGCGACGCTTGCGATCTGCCTAATGTGTGCGGTCACGCAGGCCGACGAGGTCGGCCATGAGGGTCATGTGGTGGGTGAAGTAGTCGGTGCGGGATTCGATGGTGCCTTCGAGGCGGCCGAAGATTTCGAAGGAGATGAGGCCGAAAAGTTGTGTCCAGGCGGCGAATACGCGGTCGAGGACTTCTTCGGGGAGGTCGGCGGTGTGTGGGTTGATCGCGGCGCGCTGGTCGATGAGGGTGCGGAGGTCCGTGCGGACCGGTGCGGGGAGCGGTGTGGTCAGGGGTGGCGGGTCGAGGCGTCCGGCGGTCGAAGCGGTGGTCGCGATGTCGGCGAGGAGCAGGACCACGGCCGAGGCGGGGGCGATGGTGTCCTGGGGGGCGGCGTAGCCGGGGACCGGATTGCCGTAGAGGAGGCCGTATTCGGTGGGGTGGGTGAGGGCCCAGTCGCGGACTGCGGTGCAGGCAGCCAGCCATTTGGTGCGGTCGTCGGAGTCGGGGGCGGCTGCGGCGGCGGAAGTGGCCGCGGCGCCGAGGGATCGGTAGGCGTCGAGGATGAGGGCGGTGAGCAGGTCGTCGCGGCTGGGGAAGTAGCGGTAGAGGGCGGAGGCGACTATGCCCATGTCGCGGGCGACGCCGCGCAGCGAGAGGTTTGCCCCGTCCACCGCCAGGCGTTTGCGGGCCGTCGATTTGATCTCTTCGACCATTTCGGTGCGGACGCGGGCGCGCAGGGAGGAGGCGGACATGTTCGCAGTGTAGAGAACAAGTAATCGTTTCGAGAACGGTGACTCGTAACAAGAACACTGTTCTTGACAGGGTTTCACCTCGGGATCTACTGTCGACGTGTCGCGAGAACACTGTTCTCGAAGCGGAACACCTGACAGGATCGAGGACCTCATGTCCCTGCACGTCGTCATCGGAGCCGGACCCGTCGGAACGGCCACCGCACTTCTCCTGGCCGAGCGGGGCGACGACGTCCGCCTCCTCACCCGGAGCGGATCCGGACCGCACCACGCCCGCATCACCCGCCTCGCCGTCGACGCCACCGATGCGGCTGCCCTCGCGGAGCATGCGGCGGGCGCGACCGTCATCCACCAGTGCGCCGGACTGCCCTACAACCGCTGGGCTACCGGCTTCCCGCCGCTCATCCACGCAGCGATCCGGGCGGCCGAAACCTCCGGTGCGGTGCTGCTCACCGTCGGAAATCTGTACGGCTACGGCGAATTCGACGGATCCGTCACCGAATCTACTGCGTTGCAGCCGAATTCGTCGAAGGGCCGGGTGCGGGCCGCACTCTGGACCGAGGCCCTGGCCGCACACGAGGCCGGTCGCATCCGCACCGCCGAGGTGCGCGGTTCGGACTATCTCGGAGCCGGCGCGAACTCGACCTTCACCGCCACCGTCCTGCCCGCCGTCGCCGCGGGAAAGACCGCCCTCTACCCCGGCGATCCGGACGTCCCGCACAGCTGGACCGCCATCGGGGATGTGGCCCGCACCCTGCTGGCCGTCGCCGACGACGATTCCGCCTGGGGTCGACCCTGGCACGTCCCCACCCCGCCCCCGATGTCGGTGCGCGCCCTGGCCGAACTCACGGCGAAGCTCGCGGACGCGAAACCCGCCCAGGTGAAGCGCATGCCGTCCGCCGTATTGTGGGCAGCCGGCCTGTTCAACGCGGACGCCCGCGAAATCCGTGAACTCCGCTACCAGTTCGACCGCCCGTTCGTGGTCGACTCGACGGCCGCCACGAACCGTTTCGGCATTCAGCCCACCCCGACCGAGGATGCCGTGCGCGCCACCCTCGCGGCACGCGACTAGAACGGCCCGGTCATGACCCCGACCCGGCTCCCCGCTCGGATCGCGGCGTTGCTGCTGGTGGCGGCCGTCGTGCTGATGAACGCCGGATTCTCCGGTCTAGGAAGCGTTTTCGACTATCCCGATGTGCTGTCGAGGCCGAGTGGTGAAGTGCTGGCGCTGTTCCGTGAGCATCAGGGTGCTGTCGTCACGTGGTTCGCGCTGCTGGCTCTGGGTGCTCTGCTTTTCGTGCCGATCGCGGTCCTGCTCGGCCGCCTGGATGATTCGCCGTTGATGCGATGGGCCGTGCGAGCGGGTGTCGCTGCCGGTCTGGTGCAGGCGATCGGACTGTTGCGCTGGCCGCTGCTGGTCCCGGGTCTTGCCGAGCTCGCGCTGTCGGAAGCTGAGAGTGGTTCCGCCACTTCGGCATTCGAGCTCTCGAATCGCCTGCTGGGTACGGCGCTCGGTGAAATGGGCGGATACCTGTTCACGGCGGTGTGGACGGTGATCGTCGCCCGCTGCCTGCACGGCCGTGGATTCCCACGCTGGTTCGCCGTTCTCGGGTACGCCACCGCGTGCGCGATCCTCACGGGTCTGCTGGTTCCGCTGGGGGTGCCGGGCGTTCAACAGCTCAACTTCCTCGGCTACATCCTGTGGAGCTGTTGGCTGCTGGTTCTGGCCCTGTTCTTGTTCCGCCGAGGTCCCGGACGAAAGTAGGTGATGCGGCCGGTAGTGGAGGGTGCACCATGAAACCTTCGCTACCGGTCGGTACGCTCGCCAGCGCGGGCCGATCCGGGGAGTTCGGCTCACCGAGGTCGGGGAGAGAACGCATGACAAATCCGCCACATCAGCAGCCGGGCGCGGGCATTCCACCGCAGCAGCCGAATCCTCCGCAGGATCAGGACCCGCATCCCACTCTGCAACTGCCGCCGCATGTGGCACCGCCGCCGGGTACGCCGCCCAGCCCGCCGCGACCCGGCTCGGCAGCCCCCGCCGGACAACCGGTCTCGCAGCCACCTCTTTCGCAGGATTCCCCAGCGACACAAGTATTTTCGCCACAGGGCGGCCACCCTGCCCCGCACCAGGGGCAACCGCGGCCCGAGCAGTCCTGGCAGCCTTCGGAGCCGTCCCAGCCCTCACAGGGGCAGAGCCGGCCGTGGCAGAGTCAGCCGGCCGGACCGCAGTTCGGTCAACCTCATCCTGGTCAGGCCGCTCCTGCTCAGCCGCAGTTCGGTCAGGCCGCTCCCGGCCAGCCGCACTTCGGTCAGTCGCAGCCGGGTCAGCCCCAATTCGGCCAGGTCCCGCCGCAGCCCGGTGCGGGGCAGTTCGGCCACTCGCAGCCGGGCCAGCCGCAGTTCGGTCAGCCGCAGCAGGCGCAATTCCGGTCCGGGCAACCGCAGCCCTCCCCGCAGCAGCCGGGTCAGCCGTGGTCGGGGCAGACTCCGCAACAGTGGGGGCAGCCGCAGCCGACGCCGCCGGGCAAGCCCGCGTGGCAGTCGCCGATCGTGCTGGGCGGTGTGGCGGTGGCGGTGGTGCTGGTCGTGGTGATCGGGCTCGTGGTCGCTCTAGGCGGTGGCGATGATCCCGCGCCCGCGGCCGCGACGACCGCGAACGCGACCCAGTTGGTCCCGGCGACCGCCGCACCGACCACCACCGCGCCGTCGACCACCAAATCGACCACGAAGTCGACCACCGCCGCCGCGTCGACCACTCCGATCCCGGCGGACGCGAAGCCGATCGTGGACGCGATGCCCGCCGCACTGCGAACCGCCGTGTCCCCGAACTTCGCCCGCACCAAGACTCCGGGGTACACCGACGATGATGTCTTCACCACGGGTGCCGAGTTTTCGATCCTGTCGTCGGATGCGCTGGTCTCAGGTCTGCTGGACCGTGCGAAGGATCCGCTGGTGATGGCGCACATCAGTACCGACCCGAGCAAGCTGCCGGGCCTCTGGCGCAGCAAGTTCCCGGATCGTCTCACCGAGAAGGGCGGCAAGCTGATCCGTTTCGACGAGAAGAGTTCGAGCGGCACGGTCGAGTACTTCAATCCGGACACCAAGCTCTATGTGGCGGTGACGAACATGAAGGACAAGGCGTCGGCCCTGGCGTTCATCGAGCGCGCCGGCCTCTGAGCGCGTCGCGGTTCACCCGATCGGGCTGGTCCACCTGCACAGGTGGACCGGCCCGCGGTCTTTCACCGGTTGGGGTGTCGTTCGGAGAGTGTGGCCGCCGCGTCGATGGGCCGGATGCCGAGGACCCCGGCGGCGACGGCGATGGCGGTCTGGATTCCCCTGTCGTTCGCGCGGTCGGCGTCGTAGAGCAGTTCCACCAATTCGATGGCCGCGATCGCCTGGTCTCTGGTGAGGAGCCGGCCCGGCAGCCAGCTGACGCGCCACACGGTTTCGTGTTCGCCGGGGATTCTTTCCGCGAACTCGTCGACGACGGCGCTCGTGATGGACCAACCGCTGACGTACATGCCACATAGGGTGCGCCATCGGATGGTCCGAATATGGGTAAAAGACCGGATTCATGCGGTCTGACCAGCCGATTTGACTTCGCTTCGTCGCACCACGTAACTTATTCCAGGTCAGAGCGACACGGACACCGACCCGGAGCCCCAAGGGCCTGGGAAACGAGGTTGGACGAGGAGCGCCTGATGATCACACTGGTTCCACCCTGATCAGCGGATTTGGTTCTGCTGCGATGGCTGGGCTAAGCTGTAAAAAGTTGCCTCACGAACGAGCGGGACAAGCGCCCGGGAGTTCGTTTGTGCGTGTGTTCTTTGAGAACTCAATAGTGTGTCGATGAATGTCAGTGCCAATAATTTATTGGTTTCGGCATCCGCCCCCCGTGTGGGTGTCGAACATTTAGTCAGCTTAATTTCCGAGCTGGCGTTTATTTTGCTGGGTTTTCGGACTCACGTTTACTTCTGATTGCACTCTTCGGAGTGTGGTTGAGAGTCTTCAACGGAGAGTTTGATCCTGGCTCAGGACGAACGCTGGCGGCGTGCTTAACACATGCAAGTCGAGCGGTAAGGCCCTTCGGGGTACACGAGCGGCGAACGGGTGAGTAACACGTGGGTGATCTGCCTCGCACTCTGGGATAAGCCTGGGAAACTGGGTCTAATACCGGATATGAGCACCGAGTGCATGCTTGGTGTTGGAAAGGTTTACTGGTGCGAGATGGGCCCGCGGCCTATCAGCTTGTTGGTGGGGTAATGGCCTACCAAGGCGACGACGGGTAGCCGGCCTGAGAGGGCGACCGGCCACACTGGGACTGAGACACGGCCCAGACTCCTACGGGAGGCAGCAGTGGGGAATATTGCACAATGGGCGAAAGCCTGATGCAGCGACGCCGCGTGAGGGATGACGGCCTTCGGGTTGTAAACCTCTTTCGACAGGGACGAAGCGCAAGTGACGGTACCTGTAGAAGAAGCACCGGCCAACTACGTGCCAGCAGCCGCGGTAATACGTAGGGTGCGAGCGTTGTCCGGAATTACTGGGCGTAAAGAGCTTGTAGGCGGTCTGTCACGTCGATTGTGAAAACTCGCGGCTCAACCGCGAGCCTGCAGTCGATACGGGCAGACTAGAGTACTTCAGGGGAGACTGGAATTCCTGGTGTAGCGGTGAAATGCGCAGATATCAGGAGGAACACCGGTGGCGAAGGCGGGTCTCTGGGAAGTAACTGACGCTGAGAAGCGAAAGCGTGGGTAGCGAACAGGATTAGATACCCTGGTAGTCCACGCCGTAAACGGTGGGTACTAGGTGTGGGTTTCCTTCCACGGGATCCGTGCCGTAGCTAACGCATTAAGTACCCCGCCTGGGGAGTACGGCCGCAAGGCTAAAACTCAAAGGAATTGACGGGGGCCCGCACAAGCGGCGGAGCATGTGGATTAATTCGATGCAACGCGAAGAACCTTACCTGGGTTTGACATACACCGGAAAGCCATAGAGATATGGCCCCCCTTGTGGTCGGTGTACAGGTGGTGCATGGCTGTCGTCAGCTCGTGTCGTGAGATGTTGGGTTAAGTCCCGCAACGAGCGCAACCCTTATCTTATGTTGCCAGCGCGTAATGGCGGGGACTCGTGAGAGACTGCCGGGGTCAACTCGGAGGAAGGTGGGGACGACGTCAAGTCATCATGCCCCTTATGTCCAGGGCTTCACACATGCTACAATGGCCGGTACAGAGGGCTGCGATACCGTGAGGTGGAGCGAATCCCTTAAAGCCGGTCTCAGTTCGGATCGGGGTCTGCAACTCGACCCCGTGAAGTTGGAGTCGCTAGTAATCGCAGATCAGCAACGCTGCGGTGAATACGTTCCCGGGCCTTGTACACACCGCCCGTCACGTCATGAAAGTCGGTAACACCCGAAGCCAGTGGCCTAACCCTTGTGGAGGGAGCTGTCGAAGGTGGGATTGGCGATTGGGACGAAGTCGTAACAAGGTAGCCGTACCGGAAGGTGCGGCTGGATCACCTCCTTTCTAAGGAGCACTTCTCCAGAAACGCCTCACACAGGTGAGAGTGGTTCTGGCAGAGACAGTTTCGGACTCACACGTAGTCCGGCTGGAGCTCATGGGTGGAACACTGACAACCTCTCCCGCATACGGAGAAAGCCAAGTCTTTCTTCGCGGTTGATATATCGACACACTGTTGGGTCCTGAAAGAACAGACGTTCTTTCCAGGCAAAAAACGATCCGCTCGGATCTTCTGAGAAACCGCCGGCTTGCCGGAGAGGTCCTGAAATCAAATCTGAGTGGGTGTGTTGTTTGAGAACTGCACAGTGGACGCGAGCATCTTTGTTAGTAAGTGTGTAAGAGCGTACGGTGGATGCCTTGGCACCAGGAGCCGATGAAGGACGTAGGAGGCTGCGATAAGCCTCGGGGAGCTGTCAACCGAGCTGAGATCCGAGGATTTCCGAATGGGGAAACCCAGCACGAGTGATGTCGTGTTACCCGCGCCTGAATATATAGGGCGTGTGGAGGGAACGTGGGGAAGTGAAACATCTCAGTACCCACAGGAAGAGAAAACAACAGTGATTCCGTGAGTAGTGGCGAGCGAAAGCGGAAGAGGCTAAACCGATTATGTGTGATAGACGGCAGTCGTTGCATAGTCGGGGTTGTGGGACCTACTTTCTAGATTCTGCCGAGTCTAGCGGGAGTAAGAAACCAAGTTGTTAGTCGAATTGGTCTGGGACGGCCAACCGTAGAGGGTGAGAGTCCTGTAGACGAAAACATCTTGGCTTCCGTAGTAGGCACCCGAGTAGCAGCGGGCCCGTGAAATCTGCTGTGAATCTGTCGGGACCACCCGATAAGCCTGAATACTACCTGGTGACCGATAGCGGACTAGTACCGTGAGGGAAAGGTGAAAAGTACCCCGGGAGGGGAGTGAAATAGTACCTGAAACCGTGCGCTTACAATCCGTCAGAGCCCTCATTGTGGGGTGATGGCGTGCCTTTTGAAGAATGAGCCTGCGAGTCATCGGTGTGTGGCGAGGTTAACCCGTGTGGGGGAGCCGTAGCGAAAGCGAGTCCGAATAGGGCGAGTGAGTCGCACACTATGGACCCGAAGCGGAGTGATCTACCCATGGCCAGGGTGAAGCGACGGTAAGACGTCGTGGAGGCCCGAACCCACTTAGGTTGAAAACTGAGGGGATGAGCTGTGGGTAGGGGTGAAAGGCCAATCAAACTCCGTGATAGCTGGTTCTCCCCGAAATGCATTTAGGTGCAGCGTCGCGTGTTTCTCACCGGAGGTAGAGCTACTGGATGGCCTAGGGGGCCCACAAGCTTACCGAAGTCAGCCAAACTCCGAATGCCGGTGAGTGAGAGCGCGGCAGTGAGACTGTGGGGGATAAGCTTCATAGTCGAGAGGGAAACAGCCCAGATCGCCGGCTAAGGCCCCTAAGCGTGTACTAAGTGGAAAAGGATGTGGGGTCGCGAAGACAACCAGGAGGTTGGCTTAGAAGCAGCCACCCTTGAAAGAGTGCGTAATAGCTCACTGGTCAAGTGATCCTGCGCCGACAATGTAGCGGGGCTCAAGTACACCGCCGAAGCCGCGGCATTCACACATTATCCCGCCTTCGGGCCAGGAGTGTGGATGGGTAGGGGAGCGTCGTGTAGCCAGGGAAGCGGCGGAGTGATCCAGCCGTGGAGGCTGCGCGAGTGAGAATGCAGGCATGAGTAGCGAAAGACGAGTGAGAAACTCGTCCGCCGAATGACCAAGGGTTCCTGGGCCAGGTTAATCCGCCCAGGGTGAGTCGGGACCTAAGGCGAGGCCGACAGGCGTAGTCGATGGACAACGGGTTGATATTCCCGTACCCGTGTATCCGCGCCCAATGGCGAATCAGTTGTGCTAAGTATCCAAAAGCGGATGGACCTCCTTCGGGAGGCCGGAAGTGGCTGCATACGACCCTGGCTGTAGTAGTCAAGCGATGGGGTGACGCAGGAAGGTAGCTGGGCCAGGTGATGGAATACCTGGTGTAAGCCTGTAGGGCGTGGTGTAGGCAAATCCGCACCGCATACAGCCTGAGAGGTGATGCGTAGCCGATTGAGGCGAATTCAGTGATCCTATGCTGCCGAGAAAAGCCTCTAGTGAGTTGATACACGGCCCGTACCCCAAACCGACACAGGTGGTCAGGTAGAGAATACCAAGGCGATCGAGATAACTGTGGTTAAGGAACTCGGCAAAATGCCCCCGTAACTTCGGGAGAAGGGGGACCTTGCTTGGTGACATCCCTTGCGGATCGAGCTGAGTGAGGTCGCAGAGACCAGAGAGAAGCGACTGTTTACTAAAAACACAGGTCCGTGCGAAGTCGTAAGACGATGTATACGGACTGACGCCTGCCCGGTGCCGGAAGGTTAAGAGGACCGGTTAGCGCTTCGGCGCGAAGCTGAGAATTTAAGCCCCGGTAAACGGCGGTGGTAACTATAACCATCCTAAGGTAGCGAAATTCCTTGTCGGGTAAGTTCCGACCTGCACGAATGGCGTAACGACTTCTCTGCTGTCTCAACCACAGACTCGGCGAAATTGCAGTACGAGTAAAGATGCTCGTTACGCGCGGCAGGACGAAAAGACCCCGGGACCTTCACTATAGCTTGGTATTGGTGTTCGGTACGGTTTGTGTAGGATAGGTGGGAGACTGTGAAGCAGACACGCCAGTGTTTGTGGAGTCGTCGTTGAAATACCACTCTGATCGTATTGGACCTCTAACCTCGGACCCTGATCGGGTTCAGGGACAGTGCCTGGTGGGTAGTTTAACTGGGGCGGTTGCCTCCCAAAATGTAACGGAGGCGCCCAAAGGTTCCCTCAGCCTGGTTGGCAATCAGGTGTCGAGTGCAAGTGCACAAGGGAGCTTGACTGTGAGACCGACAGGTCGAGCAGGGACGAAAGTCGGGACTAGTGATCCGGCACCGGCAAGTGGAAGCGGTGTCGCTCAACGGATAAAAGGTACCCCGGGGATAACAGGCTGATCTTCCCCAAGAGTCCATATCGACGGGATGGTTTGGCACCTCGATGTCGGCTCGTCGCATCCTGGGGCTGGAGTAGGTCCCAAGGGTTGGGCTGTTCGCCCATTAAAGCGGCACGCGAGCTGGGTTTAGAACGTCGTGAGACAGTTCGGTCTCTATCCGCCGCGCGCGTCAGAAACTTGAGGAAGGCTGTCCCTAGTACGAGAGGACCGGGACGGACGAACCTCTGGTGTGCCAGTTGTTCCGCCAGGAGCACGGCTGGTTTGCTACGTTCGGAAGGGATAACCGCTGAAAGCATCTAAGCGGGAAGCCTGTTCCAAGATGAGGTTTCTCACCCACTTGATGGGGTAAGGCCCCCGACAGACCATCGGGTTGATAGGCCGGAACTGGAAGCCAGGTAACTGGTGCAGGTGACCGGTACTAATAGGCCGAGGACTTACCAACAAAGAAGCTACGCGTCCACTGTGCGGTATCTGAAACAACACACACCGTGTGTTGAGGGTTCACCCTCGACGACGGTGGGGAGTTTCAGCGGGGGTTACACCCCCGGAAACCCCCTTAGTTTCATAGAGTTACGGCGGCTATAGCGGTGGGGAAACGCCCGGTCCCATTCCGAACCCGGAAGCTAAGGCCACCTGCGCCGATGGTACTGCACTCGACAGGGTGTGGGAGAGTAGGACACCGCCGGAACATCATTCGCGAAACCCCCTGACCTCGGTCAGGGGGTTTCTGCGTTCTACGACTATTTCGTCCGTATTTGGTTGTCCCCCTTCGGAGTTGTCGGACAGCCCTACCGCTAGGGTGATTCGAATGCGCCTCGTGATTGCTCGTTGCCAGGTGGACTACGTCGGTCGCCTCACCGCCCATCTGCCGATGGCCCGCCGCCTGATTCTGACGAAGGCGGACGGTTCGGTGCTGGTGCACTCCGACGGCGGCTCCTACAAGCCGTTGAACTGGATGAGCCCCCCGTGCTGGCTGGAGGAACGCGAAAGCGATTCGGAGACAGCGAAAGCCCTGTGGGTGGTCACCAACAAGGCCGGCGAGGAACTCCGCATCACCATCGAGGAGATCGAGCACGATTCCTCGCACGAACTCGGCGTGGATCCCGGCCTCCAGAAGGACGGCGTGGAAGCCCACCTCCAGGAACTTCTGGCCGAGCACATCGAAACCCTCGGCCCCGGTTACACATTGATCCGCCGTGAGTACATGACCGCCATCGGCCCGGTCGACATCCTCTGCCGCGACGCCGACGGTGCGACGGTCGCCGTCGAGATCAAACGCCGCGGCGAGATCGACGGTGTCGAACAGCTGACCCGCTACCTCGAACTGCTCAACCGCGACCCCCTCCTGGCCCCCGTCGCCGGCGTCTTCGCCGCCCAGCAGATCAAGCCCCAGGCCAAAGTTCTCGCCACCGACCGTGGAATCCGCTGCCTGACCCTGGATTACGACGCTCTCCGTGGCACCGAGAGCGACGAATTCCGCCTGTTCTAACCTCGATACCATGCCCCGCCGGAAACCTCGCCCCAAGGACCCGGCGCGGTTCCAGTCGGAGCCGCGCCCCATCGGCGACGTCTTCGGCCGCACCGAGGACGGCCCCGACGGCGAAACCTATGTCGTACGAACGGTTCCCGGCACCCGCGCGGTGAAGCGCTACCGCTGCCCCGGCTGCGATCAGGAGATCATGCCCGGCGTCGCGCACATCGTCGCCTGGCAGGCCCATGGCGGCGAGGACGACCGCCGGCACTGGCACACCGGCTGCTGGCGTGGCCGCCGCACCCGCACCATTACCCGGAAGTGGTCATGAGCCGTAAGAACCTGGTCGGCGGCAAGACCCTGCTGTGGATGATTCCGGTCGCGCTGGGTGCGTTGCTGGTCGGCGCGCTGGGTTTCAATGCCGGCTGGTGGGTCGGGGTCTGGCTGGATCTCGAGCCGCTCGGTCTCATCACCGGCTTTGCGGGGGTGTTCGTCGCGATCCAGCTGTGGATCCTGCTGCTGGGTGTGGCCTGGCGTCAGCGGCGCGATTACCTGCGCCGTGCGGGCGCGAAGACGTTGGGAACCGTGTCGGAGGTCCGGTACCGGAAGTTCGATGGCCGTCACATCCCCTATTCCGATACGCATCGGGTCCGCGTCCATGCCGATTTCACGCACCCGGAGACGGGCGAGGAGTACCGGATCCGCAAGGAGTATCGGTATCCGCATTGGCGTGAATCCACGGCGAAGGCGCTGTTGGCGCAGTTCCCGGCGGGCACGCACATCCCGCTGCTGGTGCGCGGCAACTACGCCGCCTTCGACATTCCGGAACGTCCCGTGTGGGCGGATATCTGGTGATCGGGAGCCCCCAGAAATGAGGGGCCGATTCCCGCCGCTGGGGATGTCGCCGCTCACTACAGTTCCCCTGGACTGAAACGTCTGCATTTCATAGGGAGTTGTCGTGAGAACGAACCGAATCGCCTTGGCTGCGGCGAGCTTTGCCGCAATCGCTGCCACCTGGGCAGGAACCCCGGTGGCCGCCGCGGACGTCGTGAGCGTGACCGCCGTCGGCGAGGTCCTGGGCATCGGTGACTGGAGTATCCAGGTCGTCACCGACAATTGCTCGCCCGTGTGGGTGTTCGACAATGGCACGCTGATCACCGATCAGCCGCTCGTCCCCAAGGCTGTTCCCTTCGATTCCTGCAGCCCCACAGCGAACTTCGCGAGCATGGGCTGGTACCCGACCACCAAGGGGACGCACCGTGTCGTCGCGGAACAGCGCGATGCCTCCGGGCGGGTCGTGAGTTCGAAGTCGACGGAGTATGTGGTGACCGAGATTCCGTGCGGGCCCAGCAGTGGCAGTGCCTGCAGCGTCATCTCCGCTCTCACCTCCGGCAGTTCCTCCGGCGGCTCCTAGTCCGCCCATAAGGAAGGCCGCTCCCTGCTGGGAGCGGCCTTCGGATGAATTATGTTGTCGCCCGGTCGGATTCGGTTAACTACGAGACGTCGGCGTTTTCGCGCTCTTCGTCGACGACCTCTTCCTCGCGGTCGGTGATGGCCTTGCGGCCGCCCTTGTTCAGCGAGCGCTGTTCGGGGGCGCCGTCGAGCAGTTCGCTTTCGCGGTTGACCGCCGCCAGCATGGCCGGGACGGAGTCGAGCTGGCCGCGGATGCCGAGCAGCTGGGCCAGGACGCGGCCGCGCAGGACGCGCATTTCTTCGGCCAGTTCCTTGGCGTGCGCGATCTTGCGGTCGGCGGTGTTGGTGGCCGAGGTGATGAGGCGGTTGGCCTCGTCGGTGGCGTCCTTGATGCGCTGGGCGGCCTCGGCTCGGGAGGTGGCCTCGAGCTCCTCCATGGCGCGGGTGAGCTTGGTGCGGCGCTCGGCCATGGTGACCTCGAAGTCCTGCTGCGTGGCCTTGCGCTTGGCCTCGGACTCCTTGGTGAGGCGGTCGGCCTCGGCGTTGGCGGCCTCGACGATCTTGGCGGACTCGGAACGCGCGTTGGCGAGGGTCTGCTCGAACTCGATTTCGAGGGCTTCGCGCTTCTCCTTGGTCTCGGAGAGGAGCGATTCGTACTTACCGCGCATTTCGGTCGCCTGCTGTTCGGCGATCGAAATCATTTCGGCGGCCTCGGCCTGGGCCTGCGCACGGACCTCGGAGGCCTCGTCGGAAGCCAGGCGCAGCATGCGGGAGATGCGGTCCGACATGCCCTCGGCGGTGGTCGGCGGCACGGACAGCCGGTCGACCTCCTTGCGGAGCTCGTCGATCTCGTCGCGGGCGTCCTCCAGCTGGGCCGCCAGGTTGCGGGCCTGGGCTGCGGCGGCATCGCGATCGGTGGCGGTGACCCTTAGCTCGGCGTCGAAACGGTCGAAGTAGTTACGCACCTCGTCACGGTCATAGCCCTTCCGCACGACGGTAAAGGGCAGTGCAACGAAGCGATTACGATCGGGCTCAGTGGACGACATGACCCACAAAATACAGCCTGTCGACCACCGATGGTGACCCGACCGCGAATGTTGTTACAGGGTCTT
Organism: Nocardia huaxiensis; assembly: GCF_013744875.1. NCBI lineage: Bacteria > Bacillati > Actinomycetota > Actinomycetes > Mycobacteriales > Nocardiaceae > Nocardia > Nocardia huaxiensis. The sequence continues at coordinate 8,103,338 of NZ_CP059399.1, read as the reverse complement.
TAGTCTCGCTGATCCCGGTACTAGTGGGTAGATTTCGCGGAGGGTTCCACGAGTTCGACCAGCACACCGCCAGCATCCTTCGGATGGATGAAATTGATGCGGGAACCAGCGGTTCCGGCGCGCGGGGCCTCGTACAGCAAACGCAAGCCCCGTGTACGCAGATACGTGGCGACAGCATCGATATCGGTCACGCGATAGGCGAGCTGCTGCAGGCCAGGCCCGTTTCGATCAATGAACTTGGCGATCGTGGACGCCTCGTTCAAGGGTGCCAGCAACTGCAGGGCGACCGAGCCTTCCGGTGCGCTCGCAAACGACAGCATGGCCTCGTGAACGCCCTGCGCTTCGTTGATCTCGCGATGCGTCTCGACCATCCCGAGATTGTCTCGGTACCAGGCCACAGCGGAATCGAGATCCGGCACCGCGATGCCCACATGATCGACGGCCGTGACGTATTCGGCGGGGATGAATTCGGTGTTCTCGGTGTTGCTCACAACTGGAACGGTAGCGCGCACCTGAAGGCGGCTGCCCGCAGCGCACCGGTTACCTTTGAGTAGTGCTCCGAAGGTTGGCGGAGCAGGGACATTACAACGTAAGCGAGGGCTCAACGTGACCACCACCGTCATCGTCTCCGGCGCGCGCACCCCGGTGGGCCGGCTGCTCGGCTCCCTGAAGGACTTCAGCGGCTCCGATCTCGGCGGCTTCGCCATCAAGGCGGCCCTGGAGAAGGGCGGCGTCCAGCCGGAGCAGGTCGATTACGTGATCATGGGCCAGGTGCTCACCGCGGGCGCGGGCCAGATCCCGGCCCGGCAGGCGGCCGTCGCCGCGGGCATCCCGATGGACGTCCCGGCCCTCACCCTGAACAAGGTGTGCCTGTCCGGCATCAATGCGATTGCATTGGCGGATCAGCTGATTCGCGCCGGTGAGTACGAGATCGTGGTCGCCGGCGGCCAGGAATCCATGACCCGCGCCCCGCACATGCTGGAGAAGAGCCGCGAGGGCTTCAAGTACGGCGACGTGACCCTGCGCGACCACATGGCCTACGACGGCCTGCACGACATCTTCACCGATCAGGCCATGGGCGCGCTCACCGAGCAGCGCAATGCCACCGACACCATCACCCGCGAGGAGCAGGACGCCTTCGCCGCCGCCTCGCACCAGAAGGCCGCCGCCGCCTGGAAGAACGGCGTCTTCGAGGACGAGGTCGTGCCGGTGTCCATCCCGCAGCGCAAGGGCGACCCGATCGTCTTCGCGCAGGACGAGGGCATTCGCGCCGACACCACGGTCGAGTCGCTGGGCAAGCTGCGTCCGGCCTTCTCCAAGACCGGCACCATCACCGCGGGCACCGCCTCGCAGATCTCCGACGGCGCGGCCGCCGTGGTCGTGATGAGCAAGGCCAAGGCCGAGGAGCTGGGGCTGAGCTGGATCGCCGAGATCGGCGCGGCCGGCGTGGTCGCCGGTCCGGACTCGACCCTGCAGGATCAGCCCGCCAACGCCATCGCGAAAGCCTGTGCGAAGGAAGGCATTTCGCCGGCCGACCTGGATCTGGTCGAGATCAACGAGGCGTTCGCGGCGGTCGGCATCGCCTCCACCCGCAAGCTGGGCATCGACGCCGACAAGGTGAACGTCAACGGTGGCGCCATCTCCATCGGCCACCCGCTGGGCATGTCGGGCGCGCGCATCGTGCTGCACCTGGCCCTCGAGCTGAAGCGTCGCGGTGGCGGCGTCGGTGCGGCCGCGCTGTGCGGTGGCGGCGGCCAGGGTGACGCGCTCATCGTCCGCGTGCAGTAGCTCGCGTATTCCGGGATCGACCGCCACGTCATCCCGGCGCGCTTCTTGGCCGGGATCCACACAGTCGGGGCAGCACTTACCCGCGTGGATCCCGGCCAAAAGCATGCCGGGATGACGGAGGGGGCATGCCGGGATGACGGAGGGGGCATGCCGGGATGGTGAGTGTGAGCATCTCCACGACAACGCGTCGTAGATGTACGGCACAATGGGCGGCATGGGCTTTCTCGATCTCGGCACTGTGGCCAAACGTTTCCGTTTCTTCGCGGTGCTAGAGGCGGTCTCCTGGGCCGGCCTGCTGGTCGGCATGGCGTTCAAATGGATTCCGAAGCTGCTCGACGCGCTGAATGTGATGACAGATCCGCAGATCGTCATCGGCGTGAAGATCTTCGGCCCGATCCACGGCGCGGTCTTCATCTTCTACCTGCTCGTCACGCTGCTCGCGGCGCGTGAGCTGGAGTGGAACCGCCGCACCACGCTGCTGGCCCTGGGTGCGAGCATTCCGCCCTTCTTCACCGTGTGGTTCGAGCGCTGGGCCATTCGCACGGGCCGGTTGGGCGAGCTGAGCGACGCCGTGAACCCGGTCCCCGCGCGTTCGTGACAGACTGGATGTCGTGACTCGACCTGCACGACGCCCTTCCGCCGCCGTCGCCGCCGCAATGTCCGGCGCGGTTGATCTGTCCGCACTGAAGCAGCCCGCCGCCGCGCCGGGTGAGGTGCCCGGTGGGCACGCCGTCACCGAGGCCGATTTCGAGACCAAGGTGCTGCGGCGCTCCACTCAGGTGCCGGTTGTGGTGGTGCTGTACTCGCAGCGCAGCCCGGGCAGCATCGAACTGGTGAAGCTGTTGGAGCGCTTGGCTTCTCAGACTACCGAGTGGGATCTGGCCACCATCGAGGCCGAGGCCAATATGCGCATCGCGCAGGCGTTCGGGGTGCAGGGCATTCCGACCGTGATCGCGGTGGCCGCGGGCCAGCCGCTGGCCGATTTCACGGGTAACCAGCCCGAGGCGCAGGTGACGCAGTGGCTGGCCGCGGTGGTGGATGCCGTGCGCGGCAAGCTGTCCGGCGACGGCGCGGCCGGCGAGGAGGAGCCGCAGGCGCCGGAGGATCCGCGTTTCGTGGCGGCCGAAGAGGCTTTGGAGCGTGGCGAATTCGATACCGCGATCGCCGCCTACCAGGCCATCCTGAATGCCGAGCCGGCCAATGCCGAGGCCAAGGCGGCGCTGCGGCAGGTACAGTTCATCGCCCGCGTGCAGGAGATCGATCCGGCGGCGCTGGCCAAGGCCGACGCCGATCCGGCCGATATCGACGCGGCGCTGGCGGCGGCCGATCTGGAGATGTTCAACCAGCAGCCGGATGCGGCCTTCGATCGCCTCATCGCGCAGGTGAAGCGCACCGCCGGCGATGACCGCACGCGGGTGCGCACGCATCTGCTGGAGCTGTTCGAGCTCTTCGATCCGGCCGAGCCGATCGTGGTGGCGGCGCGGCGCAAGCTGGCGACCGCGCTGTACTGAGTTCCGAATCTCGAAGTGCGGCAACGGGCCCCCGTCGGATGGACGGGGGCCCGTTGCCGTTCGTCAGTGCCCGTCGTAGCTGCCGGTGCGCAGCAGCAACCGGTGGGCCAGTGCGATGTTTCAGTCGGTTGGGGTGAGCCACAGGCCGCTGCTGGGCGGCAGCGTGACCACGGCGGAGGCGGGGCGGCCGTGCCAGGGTTCGGCGGTGGCGGTGACCGCGCCGAGATTGCCGATGCCGTTGCCGCCGTAGGCGATCGCGTCGGTATTGAGAATCTCGCGCCACTCGCCGGCGGCGGGCAGGCCCACCCGGTAATCGCGGTGTTCGGAGCCGGAGAAGTTGTAGAGGCAGGCGATGATCGAGCCGTCGCTGCCGTAGCGCAGGAACGACAGGACGTTGTTGTCGCGGTCGTCGGCGTCGATCCAGGCGTAGCCGCCCGGTGAGGTGTCCTGGCTCCACAGCGCCGGTTGTGCCGCGTAGACGGTGTTGAGATCGCGTACCAGCGTCCGGATGCCTTGGTGCAGTGGGTTTTCCAGCTCGTTCCAGTCCAGGCCGCGATCGTGGTTCCACTCCCGGAACTGCCCGAACTCCTGGCCCATGAACAGCAGCTGCTTGCCCGGATGCGCCCACATGTAGGCGAGCAGGGCGCGCACGCCACCGGCCTTGGTGAAATCGTCGCCGGGCATGCGCGTCCACAGTGTGCCCTTGCCGTAGACGACCTCGTCGTGGCTGATCGGCAGCACATAGTTCTCGCTCCACGCGTAGGTGAGCGAGAAGGTGATCTCGTTGTGGTGCCAGCTGCGGTGCACCGGATCGTGGGCCAGGTAGCCGAGCGTGTCGTGCATCCAGCCCATATTCCATTTCATGGTGAAGCCGAGCCCGCCGACCTCGGTGGGGCGGGTGACGCCGGGCCAGGTGGTGGATTCCTCGGCGACGGTCACCACGCCCGGATGATGTTTGTGCACAGTGGCATTCATTTCCTGAAGGAAGGCCACCGCCTCCAGGTTCTCCCGGCCGCCGTGAATATTGGGCTCCCAGTCGGGGCGGGAGTAGTCGAGGTAGAGCATGGCGGCGACGGCGTCCACGCGCAGGCCGTCGATGTGGAACTCTTCGATCCAGTACAGCGCGTTGGCGACCAGGAAGTTGCGGACCTCGGGCCGGCCGAAGTCGAAAATGTAGGTGCCCCAGTCGAGTTGCTCGCCCCGGCGGGGGTCGGCGTGCTCGTAGAGGGCGGTGCCGTCGAACCGTGCGAGGGCCCAGTCGTCGCGCGGGAAGTGCGCCGGCACCCAGTCGAGAAGGACGCCGATTCCTTTGCGGTGCAGGTGATCCACGAACCAGCGGAAGTCGTCGGGGGAGCCGAAGCGCGCGGTCGGCGCATAGTAGGAGGTGACCTGGTATCCCCAGGAGCCGCCGAACGGATGCTCGGCCACGGGTAGCAGTTCGACATGCGTGAAGCCGTGTTCCGCAACGTAATCGGCGAGTTGTTCGGCCAGTTCCCGATAGTGCAGCCCGTGCCGCCAGGAACCCAGGTGCACCTCGTAGACGCTCATGGGCGAGCGGGTCGGATCGCGGGCCTCCCGCGCCGCCACCCACTGCCGATCACCCCATTCGTGCCCGCTCTCGGTGACGACGGACGCTGTGGCGGGCGGTGTTTCGGTGCCGAAGGCCATCGGATCGGCGTGATCGACCGTGCGCCCGTCGGCCCCGTGCACCCGGTACTTGTAGCGGGTGCCCGCCCCGACCCCGGGTAGGAACACCTCCCACACCCCGGAATCGCCGAGCCTGCGCATGGGCGCGGTGTGCCCGCCCCACCCGTCGAAATCGCCGATCACGCTGACGCCCCGCGCATTCGGCGCCCACACCGCGAACGAGGTCCCGGCCACCTCCCCGTCGAGGGTGGTGTAGCGCCGCACATGCGCCCCCAGCGCCTCCCACAGCCGCTCGTGCCGTCCTTCGCCGAGCAGATGCAGATCCAGGTCCCCGAGGGTCGGCAGGAACCGGTAGCCGTCCGCGTCGACCGTGGTCTGCCCGCCCGGATACGACGTGACCACCCGGTAGTCCCACAGCTCCGGAAACGGCACCACGCCCTCGAATACCCCGTGCCCCACATTCTCGAGCGGATGGTCCGTCCCGCCGATCCGGGCGTGCACGGATTCGGCCTGCGGCCGCAGCACCCGGATGATCGTCCCGTCCGGATGCTCGTGCGCCCCCAGCACGGTGTGCGGGTCGGGGTGGGTACCGGCCGCGAGCAGCAGCAGGTCGCGCCGGTTCATCGGAACGAGCGTCTGTGTGCGAGCTCGGTGCGCAGGGCGGCGGGGACCGGCGGCAGGGTGAGGATGTGCGCCACCGCCCGTGCCGGGTCCAGGCGCACGTAATTGCTCTGGCCCCAGTGGTATTCCTCGCCGCTGAGTTCGTCGTGGACGACGAAACGGTCGTGCCATTCGCGGCCGATGGCGGGCAGATCGAGCGACACCATGCCCTGTTCCGGTCCGAAAGGATTGAGGTTCACCACGATCAGCACGGCGTCACCGGTGGTGGGATCGAATTTCGAGTAGGCGAGCAGGAAGTCGCTGTCGGTGTGGTGGAAGTGGATGCAGCGCAACTGCTGTAGCGCCGGATGTGCGCGCCGGATCTCGTTGAGGCGAGTGATCAACGGCTCCAGGGATTCTCCGCGTGCGGCGGCCGCGGTGAAGGGGCGCGGGCGCAGCTCGTACTTCTCCGAGTCGAGGTACTCCTCGCTGCCCGCGTGCACGGCCACATGCTCGAAGAGTTCGAATCCGGAGTAGACGCCCCAGGTGGGGGCCAGCGTCGCGGCCAGCACGGCGCGGATGGCGAACATGCCCGGCCCGCCGTGCTGGAGGCTCTCGTGCAGGATGTCGGGGGTGTTCACGAACAGGTTCGGCCGCGCCTCGTCGGCCTTGGCGGCCAGTTCGTTGCCGAATTCGACGAAGTCCCACTTGCTGGTGCGCCAGGTGAAATACGTGTAGGACTGGCTGAATCCGCGCCGCCCCAGCCCGTAGAGCCGGGCCGGGCGGGTGAACGCCTCGGACAGGAACACCACGTCCGGGTGGTCGCGGTGCACCTGCGCGATCAGCCACTCCCAGAAGTCGGCGGGCTTGGTGTGCGGGTTGTCGACGCGGAATATCTTGACGCCCAACCCGATCCAGTGCCGCACCACGCGCAGCACCTCGGCGTACAGCCCGTCCGGGTCATTGTCGAAGTTGAGCGGGTAGATGTCCTGATACTTTTTCGGCGGGTTCTCCGCGAAGGCGATGGTGCCGTCCGGCAGGGTGGTGAACCATTCCGGATGCGCCGCCACCCACGGATGGTCCGGCGCGCACTGGAGAGCCAGGTCGAGCGCCACCTCCATGCCCAATTCCCGTGCGGCGGTGACGAAGTCGGTGAAGTCGCGCTCGGTGCCCAGCTGCGGGTGGATGGCGTCGTGCCCGCCCTCGTCCGACCCGATGGCCCACGGCGAGCCCACGTCTTCGGGCTCGGCGGTCAGGGAGTTGTTGCGCCCCTTGCGATTCACCTTCCCGATGGGGTGGACGGGCGGCAGATACACCACATCGAATCCCATGGCGGCGATGCGCGGCAGATCCTCGGCGGCGGTCGCGAAGGTGCCGTGCACCGGTTTGCCGTCGGCATCCCAGCCGCCGGTCGAGCGCGGAAAGAATTCGTACCAGGCGCCGTACAGCGCGCGCTGTCGTTCGACCAGCACGGTGTGCTGCGGTCCGCCGGTCACCAGTTCGCGCAACGGGGTCGCGCGCAGGATCTCGCTCACCTCGGCGCTGAAGGCCGGGGCCACCCGTGCGGGCAGTTGCGCGTCACCGCGCAGCGCGACGGCCGCGGCGCGCAGGACTTCCCACTGCTTCTTCGGCACCGCCTGTGCGGCCCGATCCAGCAGCCGCGCCCCGATCTCCAGGTCATTGGCGAGATCGACCGCGCTCTGCCCGACCGCCAGCTTGGCCTCGACCCCGGATCGCCAGGTGGCGATCGGGTCGCTCCAGCCCTCGATGCGGAAGGTCCACGCGCCCGGCTTGGTCGGGGTGAACACGGCATTGAAGACATCCGGCTCGTACTCGGGCGTCATGCGAATGCGCTGTGTGCGTGACGATCCGGGCGCTCGGACGGCCAGCGTCGCCGCTACCGCCTCGTGGCCCTCGCGCCAGACGACGGCCCGCACCGGAACGACCTCACCGACCACGGCTTTCGACGGCCGGCCGCCGGGAATCGCGGGGGCGGTGTCATCGATGGCGATGCGGCCGGTCACGGAATCGAACTTACCGGGTGCCGTCCCGCGACGGCGTTCCGGACAGGTGTGGCGCGTGCCGGGCCCGCTACTGCTGACCCGGCTTCAGGAGCACGAACAGCCCGTTGGCCTCGGCGCAGAGCCGGTCGCCGTCGTGCAGGGTGGCGCGCACGAACACCTTGCGACCCTCGACGCGCTCGACCCACCCGTGCACCTGGAGTTCGGTGTTCAACGGCGTGATGGACCGGTAGTCGACGTGCAGATAGCCGGTGCGGGTGACGGCCTTGGTGTGCACGGCCGCCGTCATGCCCAGCAGATCGTCGAACCCGAGCGCGATGTGCCCGCCGTGCGCGGCATTGTTGCCGCCGAGATGGAAGGTGCGGAAGGTGATCCGCGCGTGCACGCCGTCGCGGCTCGCGGAGTCCACCAGGAACGGCGGCAGCGTGATGTTGCCCCGCGACGGCAGATCGGTGCGATGCCAGGTCGGTGCGGACCATTCGTCGACCACGGCCGCGTCGAGCTTGTCGTTCAGCTCCTTCAGCGTGGCGATCGCATCCTGCGCCAGCGCGTCGGTCGGACTGACCAGCCGGGCCTTGTCCATCAGCTCGCGTACCTGCTCGATCAGCTCCCCGTAGTGGGGTCCGCCGATCGAGTTGTCCCGGCCGAGTTCGGTCACCGGCCGGAACCCGCCCTCGTGATGCTCCTCGGACGGTTCGGTCGGAAGAGCCTCGACCTGCTGCTCGCTCATAAGAACACGTTATCGGTTGCTCGCGGTGTGCCGCCTTCGGGTAGCGGTAAACGCTCGTGTGAGCTGGTACCGGGTAGGGTCTAGCAGGTGAAGGCACTGCGTCGATTCACTGTTCGCGCTCACCTGCCCGAGCGGCTCTCGGCATTGACCGAGCTGGCAACCAACCTGCGATGGTCCTGGCACGGGCCGACGCAGGATGTGTTCGCCGAGCTGGATCCGGCGCTGTGGCTCGAGGTCGGGCACGATCCGGTGCGGATGCTGGGGGAGGTGCCGGCCGAGCGGCTCGACGAGCTCGCGGCGGATGCGGCGTACACGCGGCGGGTGGATGCGGCGGCGGCTGATCTCGCGGAGTATCTGGCGCGGCCGCGGTGGTTCCAGAAGCAGCAGAGCGGGCCGCGCGGGATCGCGTACTTCTCCATGGAGTTCGGGGTCACCGAGGTGCTGCCCAATTATTCGGGCGGGCTCGGGATTCTGGCGGGCGATCATCTGAAGGCGGCGTCGGATCTGGGGCTGCCGCTCATCGGCGTCGGATTGCTGTATCGCTCAGGGTATTTCCGGCAGTCGCTGACCGCGGACGGGTGGCAGGCGGAGCATTATCCGGCGCTGGATCCACAGGGACTGCCGCTGCGCCTGCTCACAGAGCGCGGCGCGCCGGTGCTGATCCATGTGGCCATGCCGGAGGGGCGGGTGCTGCGGGCGCGGGTATGGATCGCGCAGGTGGGCCGGATTCCCTTGCTGCTCTTGGATTCCGATATCGCCGACAATGATCCCGAGCTGCGCGCGGTCACCGACCGGCTGTACGGCGGCGATCAGGATCACCGGATCAAGCAGGAGATCCTCGCCGGTATCGGCGGGGTGCGGGCGGTGCGCGCCTACACCCGCGCCAACGGCCTGCCCGATCCGGACGTCTTCCACATGAACGAAGGCCACGCCGGTTTCCTCGGCATCGAGCGCATCCGTGAATTCATGGCCGCCGGAATGGATTTCGACTCCGCGCTGACCGCCGTCCGCGCCGGAACCGTGTTCACCACGCACACCCCCGTCCCCGCCGGCATCGACCGCTTCGCGAGCGCCCTGGTGCGCCGCTATTTCGGCGGCGCGCACGGCGAGCGGGAATCCACTGTGCTGCCCGGTGTTTCGGTGGATCGCATTCTCGCCATGGGCCGCGAGACCGATCCGTCGGTGTTCAACATGGCTCACCTCGGCCTGCGACTCGCCCAGCGCGCCAATGGCGTGTCGAAGCTGCACGGTGAGGTCAGCCGGGACATGTTCGCGCCGCTGTGGCCCGGCTTCGACACCGCCGAGGTGCCGATCGGCTCGGTCACCAATGGCGTGCACGCCCCCACCTGGGCGGCGCGCGAATGGATCGACAAGGCCCGCGAACTCATCGGCGACGAGCTGGTGGAGGAGGCGCGCGGCTGGGAACGGCTCTGCGATGTGGACCTGAGCGAACTGTGGTCGACCCGAAACGCCTTGCGCGGCATCCTGACTCAGGAGGTGCGCCGTCGCCTGCGCAAGTCCTGGCTGGAGCGCGGCGCGGCCCCGGCCGAATTGGGCTGGATCGACGAGGTTTTCGACCCGCGCGTGCTGACCGTCGGCTTCGCCCGCCGCGTCCCCACCTACAAGCGTCTCACCCTCATGCTGCGCGATCCGGATCGTCTGCGCGCCATGCTGCTCGACCCGGAGCGCCCGGTGCAGCTGGTGGTGGCGGGCAAATCCCATCCCGCCGACGAGGGCGGCAAGGCGCTCATCCAGCAGGTGGTGCGCTTCGCCGACGATCCGGCGGTGCGGCACCGCATCGTCTTCCTGCCCGACTACGACATGTCCATGGCCCGCTACCTGTACTGGGGTTGCGATGTGTGGCTGAACAATCCGCTGCGCCCCCTGGAAGCCTGCGGCACCTCCGGCATGAAGTCGGCGCTCAACGGCGGCCTCAACCTGTCCATCCGGGACGGCTGGTGGGACGAGATGTACGACGGCGAGAACGGCTGGTCCATCCCCACCGCCGACGGCGTCCGCGACGAGACCCGCCGCGACGATCTGGAGGCGTCGGCCCTCTACGAACTGCTGGAACGCGCAGTGCTGCCGCGCTTCTACGACCGCGATCACGACGGCATCCCGGTGCGCTGGATGGAAATGGTCCGCCACACGCTGCAGACCCTCGGCCCGAAAGTCCTCGCCTCCCGCATGGTCCGGGACTACGCCGTCGACTACTACGCCCCGGCGGCGGCCGGCTATCAGGCCGTCTCGAGGGATGATTTCGCCGGCGCGAAGGCGCTCGCCGAATACCGCCGCCGCATCGAATCCGCCTGGCCCGCAGTGAAAGTCCTCCAGGTGGACAGCTCCGGCCTGCCCGACACCCCGGTCATCGGCGCGGACCTGTCGCTGCGCGCCCGCATCGATCTGGGCGGTCTCGCCCCGGCGGATGTGAGCGTGCAGGCGGTCCTGGGCCGCGTCTCACCCACCGACGACCTCACCGACATCACCGCCATCGCCATGACGCACGCCGGAACCGAGTCCGGCACAGAGGTTTTCGAGGTGGAAACCCCGGTGCCGCTGTCCGGTGCGGTCGGCTACACCATCCGCATCCTGCCGCATCACCCGCTGCTGGCCACCGATGCCGAATTCGGGCTGGTCGCCACCCCCAGCCCGTAACCGTGCTCAGATCGGCTGTACCAGTGTGCGTTTGAGGATCTTCCCGGTCGCATTGCGCGGCAGGGCGTCCAGGAAGGTCACGTCGCGCGGCACCGAGAACCGGCTCACCCGGTGCCGGATGTAGTTTCGCACCATCTCCGAATCCAGGCCGGAGCCGGGCCGTTTCACCACGAAAGCCGCCAGCCGCTGCCCGAATTCGTGATCCGGCACTCCGACCACCGCGACCTCGCTCACCTGCGGCAGATGTGACAGCGCCTCCTCGACCGCGCGCGGGAAGACGTTCTCGCCGCCGGAGATGATCATCTCGTCGTCGCGTCCGGCCACGAACAGCTTTCCGGAGGCGTCCAGGTAGCCGATATCGCCGGTGTCCAGCATGCCGTTGGCCTCGTCGGGCGGCGTGGCGTCGGTGTAGCCGTCGAAGAGCATGTGATTGCCGACGAAGATCCGCCCGACGGTGCCGACCGGCACCGGCCGCCGATCCTGGCCCAGCACACCGATTTTCGTGCCCAGTGGCGGCCGTCCGGCCGTGGTGGGCGAGAGCCGCAGGTCCTGCGGGTCGGCGATGGAGGCCCACGACACCTCGGTGGAGCCGTACACGTTGTAGAGGATGTCGCCGAAGGTGTCGAGGAACCGCACCACGACCGAACCCGCCAGCGGCGCACCGCAACTGGCCACGATCTTCAGGCTGGACAGGTCGTAGCGGGCGCGCACGTGGGTGGGCAGGTCCAGGATGCGGTTCACCATGACCGGCACCACGATCAAGGCCGTCACCTTGTGTTCGGCGATCTGGCGCAGGCAGTCCTCGGCGTCGAAGCGATCCGACAGCACCACGGTGGCGCGAATGGCCGTCGAGATCTGCAGTGCGGCCAGTCCCCAGGTGTGGAACAGCGGCGAGGGGATCAGCATGGTCTCGTTGACGCCGAACGGAATGCGGGACAGCAGCGCCGCGACGGTGCCGAAACCCTTGGGGTGCGGCCGTTTCGCGCCCTTCGGGGTGCCGCTGGTGCCCGAGGTCAGCACGATCAGCCGGCCCGGCCGCGGGGGTTTGCGCGGCGGGCTGGTGCGCATGGCGATGAGGTCTTCGAGGGTGGTCAGCCCCTGCCGCTGCCGCAGGTCGTCGGTCAGGAAGCGCGGCAGTGTCGGGGGCAGGTACCGCACCAGCGGCTCGAATTCGGAGTCCACGAACAGCGCCGAGATCCGGTGCCGTTCGGCGATCTCCTCGATCTGCCGGGCGGGCAGGCCGGTATTGAGCAGGATGGAGTCCGCGCCCGACTTGCCCGCGGCCACCATGCATTCGACCATTCCGGTGTGGTTGCGGCACAGCAGCCCGATCCCGGTGCCCGCCCCGAATCCGAGCGTGGTCAGCGCGCCCGCCAGCGCATTGGTGCGTTCGTGCAGCTGCGCGAAGGTGCTCGCGTACCGATCGTCGATGACCGCCGGGCGGTCGGGGGAGTGCGCCGCCGCCGCGGCGTACCCGCCGGCCAGGCTGAAGCCCCATTTGGCAATGCTGCCCAGCTGTTTCAGCCCGACATCGGGGCGATAGGTGCGCACGACGCCGGAGAACACCATCTGCTTGGCGACTCCGGCCTGCAGCTTCACCATCGAGTCCTCGCCGTTCACGATGAGCGAGGTCGGGGAGTCCAGCACCAGGTCGGCGGCGCGCCGGAGCCCGGCCACGGTCCAGGTCACCACCGCGGAATTGGGGAGCTGCTCGACCAGCGGATGCACCAGCCCGGCCGCGAAGTAGGTGACATTGACCCGGGTGCGGGAGCCGTCGCCGCGCAGCCGGACGGCGGCGAAGCTGCGGGTGAACGGGCAGTGGATCTCGAAGCTGTCCTGATCGCGGCCGAGGCGCAGTTGCACCACGAGCGTGCGGATCTCGATGCCGTTCCCGCCGATGCGCAGGTTCAGCGTCGGATGTTCCTCGACGGTGTTCACTTCGTCGACGGCGCCGATGCCGGGGAACAGGCGGGTGTAATTCTGCGGCTCGACGAGCACATCCCATAAGGCTTTGCGAGCGATCGGGAACTCTGCGGATGCGTCGATGACTTGAGTAACCACGGGCGTGCAATTCTGCTTGGCCGGTCACCCCACGATCCGGCAGATTACGTATTTGTAACGTCCCAGACAGTATTGGTCAAGACTCCGTAATTACCGGCCAGTAATTAGGTTAATTGCCGATCGATAGCGTGAAACCCGCAGGTAATCCAACCGTCAGGCCCGTGCGATTGCCCACGATTCGCCGGGCCGGTTGCAGATCCGGCAAAGCTGACAAGTACGGTGCGCAGGGCACCTTCTACCCTCCCGCCGACTGGAGACACCACACTCATGAGCAGCGACGTCCTCACGCGCACCAAGGGGCGCGTCGACGCGTACTTCGGCATCAGCGAACACGGCTCGACAGTGAAACGCGAGCTCATGGCCGGAACCATCACCTTCCTGGCCATGTCCTACGTGCTCGCCGTCAACCCCTCGGTCCTGGGCGACCAGGGCGCGCTGGGCGACAAGGGCATGCCCATGCAGGCCGTGTTCACCGCGACGGCGGTGGCCGCCGTGGTCGGCACCCTGGTCATGGGCCTGTGGGCCAAGTACCCGGTCGCGCTGGCGCCCGGCATGGGGCTGAACGCCTTCTTCGCCTACACGGTCGTGCTCAATATGGGCATCCCGTGGCAGGAGGCACTGTCGGGCACCTTGCTGTCCGGCATCATCTTCTTCATCCTCGCCATCACCAAGGTGCGCGAGAAGATCATCGACGCCATCCCCATGCAGATGAAGCTGGCCGTCGGCGCCGGCATCGGCATGTTCGTGGCCTTCCTCGGCCTGAAGAACGCGGGCATCGTGGTCGCCAACGAGGCGACCTTCGTGCACCTGGGCGACTTCCACAAGGGCACCACGCTCTTGGCGCTGTTCGGCCTGCTGGTGACCGTCATCTTCCTGGCGCTCAAGTGGCACGGCGCGGTGCTCTACGGCATCCTCGGCACCACCGTGGTCGGCATCGTCTGCGGTCTGGTGGAACTGCCGAAGTCGCTGACCGCGCTGCCGCACGGCCTGGATCAGACCTTCGGGCAGGCCATCGTGCACCTGCCCAACGCGTTCACCAACGAGAAGATGGTGATCGTCGTGCTCACCATGCTCTTCGTCGACTTCTTCGACGCCTCCGGCACTTTGATCGGTGTGGCGCATCAGGCGGGGCTGCTCACCAAGGACGGCAAGCTGGATCGCGCGGGGCAGGCCCTCGCCGCCGACTCGGTCGGCACCGCGGCCGGCGCCATCATCGGCACCTCGACCACCACCGCGTATGTCGAATCCACGGCCGGTGTCTCGGCGGGTGGACGCACGGGATTGACCGCGGTGTCCACGGCGGGCTGGTTCCTGCTGGCCATGTTCTGCTTCCCGCTGTTCGCGGTGGTGGCGGGGGTGCCCGCGGTGACCGCGCCCGCGCTCATCGTGGTGGGTGTGCTCATGGCCCGAGCGCTCGGCGAGATCGACTGGACGCGGCTGGAATTCGCGGTTCCGGCGTTCATCACCGTGGTGCTCATGCCGCTGACGTTCTCCATCGCCAACGGCATCGCCATGGGCCTGCTGTTCTACCCGGTGGTCATGGTGGCGCGCGGCAAGGTGCGCGAGGTGCATCCGGTCATGTGGGTGCTCATGGCGGTCTTCCTGTCGTACTTCTGGTTCTTGGCCGAATAAGGCAGTCCCACGGGGAATACGGTCCTTGCCGGGTGAGTTGAGTCCCACTGTCGGCGGCGATGCGGACTACAGTCCGTTTGCAAGATCGCGCCACAGGCAACCGAACGATGAGGAATGAGAAAGCCATGACCGCACCCGCAAACGCCCTCGAGAAGACCTTCTCCGACTCCTCCGCAAACGCTTCCACCTCCGCAAACGGCGTGAACGCCAGCGACATCGGGCTGCTCGCCCTGCGCGTCGGCTTCGGCGGACTGCTGGCGGCGCACGGCGCCCAGAAGCTGTTCGGCTGGTTCGGCGGCTACGGCCTCGAAGCCACCCAGGGTGCCTTCGAGCAGATGGGCTACAACCCCGGCAAGCTGTTCGGCACCCTCGCCGGCCTGAGCGAACTCACCGGCGGACTGCTCCTGCTGCTCGGGCTGCTCACCCCGTTGGCCGCCGCGATCGCCTTGGGCACCATGGTGAATGCGGTCAACGCCACCTGGTCCAACGGACTGTTCGGCGGCGCGCAGCCCGGCTACGAAATGGCGCTGCTGTTCGCGATCGCGGCCTTCACGCTGGCCTTCACCGGTCCGGGCCGCTTCTCGCTGGACGCGGGTCGCCCGTGGCAGCGTCAGGGTCTGGTCTGGGGTGGCCTCGCGGTGGCCGTCGCCCTGGGAGCGGGTGTCGTCACGCTCATCCTGAAGTGGGCTCTGTAAGAAGAAGTTTCGGGTCCCCGCGCCGCGTGCAGGGCTTGGCGCGGGGACTACGGATACATCCGATGTGGGAATTGGGGGTCACCGGAGCATCGAAAGCCAATTTACTTCCGTTCGGAAGTGCAGACCACCCGTGTGACTGTTTTCACACGGGCTTACTTGTTTAAGGCCACGGTATTCGTGAGCCTTTCGAGCGCCTTCGTCACCACCTCGGGATCCGAAGTTTCCCAATACGGCGGCAGCGAGGCGCGGAGATATCCCCCGTAGCGAGCGGTCGCGAGACGCGAATCAAGAATAGCGATAACGCCGCGATCGTCCACACTGCGCAGAAGTCGTCCGGTTCCCTGCGCCAGCAACAATGCTGCGTGATTCGCCGCGATGGACAGAAAACCGTTGCCCCCACGCGATTCCACCGCCCGCTGCCGCGCCACCAGCAGCGGATCATCCGGGCGCGGGAACGGAATACGGTCCAGGATCACCAAACTCAGCGACGGGCCCGGCACATCCACGCCCTGCCACAGCGAAAGTGTGCCGAACAGTGAGGTTTCCGGGTCGGCGGCGAACTTCTTCACCAGCGCGCCGGTGGCGTCGTCGCCCTGGCACAGGATCGGGGTGTCCAGGCGCTCGCGCAGAATCTCGGTGGCCGCCTTGGCCGCTCGCATGGACGAGAACAAACCCAGGGTGCGCCCGCCGGCGGCGAGGATCAGACGCTCGATCTCGTCCATGTAGGACTGCGGCAGGCCGTCGCGGCCCGGCGCGGGAAGATGCTTGGCCACGTACAGGATTCCGGATTTCGCGTGGTCGAAGGGCGAGCCCACGTCCACCGAATTCCACCGGATGACACTGGAATCCGAGGGCGCCTCCGCGCCGTTGGCCAATGCCGGATCCACCTTGCCCGGCGACTGCGGCGGCAGCCCCCAGGTGACCGCCAGATTGTCGAAGGAACCGCCGATCTGCAGGGTGGCCGAGGTCAAAACCACTGTGGCGGTACCGAACAGGCGGCTGCGCAGCAGCCCGCCCACCGACAGCGGGGCCATGTGCAGGGTGCGGCGCGCGACCCCGCGCACATCCTCCGACGCCAGCCACACCACATCGCGGTGTGCGGCCGGATCGGATTCCTCGAAGGTCTCCAGCACGCGCACGACCGCGTCGTGCACCTCCTCGACGGCCGCAAGAGCCTGATTGCGGGCGGCGGCCGTCTCCGGATCACCCTGCGGGGTCTGGCCGCCCTGCGGATTGAGCGCGGTGCGGCAATTCCAGGCGGCATCGCGGATGAGCGCCAGCACCGGGGCGGCCCCGTCCGGCATGCGGTCCCAGCGGCCGGGATTCAGATCGTCGAGCAGGCCGTGCCAGGCTTCGGCGGCACTCTCCAGCCGGTCGATCTCCTGCTCGTCGATGAGCTTGCCGCAGCGCTTGGCCGCCGCGCTGATGCCGGCGGTGGACAGTTCGGCGGTGGCCACACCCGTCACCCGGTCGACCAGTTCGTGCGCCTCGTCGATGACCACCACATCGTGTTCGGGCAGCACCTGGATGCCGCTGATGGCATCGATGGCCAGCAGCGCGTGATTGGTGACGACCACATCGGCCGTCCCGGATTCGGCCCGCGCCTTCTCCGCGAAGCAGTCCTGACCGAACGGGCAGCGCGATTTGCCCAGGCATTCCCGGGAACTCACGCTCACCTGCCGCCAGGCGCGGTCGCTCACACCCGGCGCGAGCTCATCGCGATCACCGGTTTCGGTCTCCGACACCCACTCGTTGAGCCGCTGCACCTCGCGCCCCAGCCGTGAGATGGCGAAGGCGTCGAACAGTTCCGCCTCGGCGGGCTCGTCCGGAATCGCGGAGTTCACCTTGTTCAGGCACAGATAGTTGTTGCGCCCCTTGAGAATCGCGAACTGCGCCACCCGCCCCAGCGGCTCCGCCAGCGCCTCGGACAGGCGCGGCAGATCCCGATCCACCAGCTGCCGCTGCAACGCGATGGTCGCCGTCGACACCACGACGGTCCGCCCGGTCTTCACCGCGTGCCGCAGGCTCGGCACCAGATAGGCGAGCGACTTACCCGTACCCGTCCCCGCCTGCACCGCGAGATGCTCACCGGTGTCGATGGCATGCGCCACCGCAGCGGACATGGTCTGCTGGCCCTTGCGCTCCTTGCCTCCGAGCGCCTGCACGGCGGTTGCCAATAGCTTCGGGACGGGAGGAAGTTCGGGCACGCGGCCACATTACTGGGCCGCCCCGACAAGCCGCGTGCGATCCATGGCGTGTGCGGCCGTGTGACCGGCGCATGGCTGAAAGCCGCTGGTGAGACTCGCGGCAGGCCGCCTCAGCGCTCGACGGTTCCCGCCAGCTCCACGCCCGCCGCGCGCAGTTTGCCGAGCGCGGTTTCCAGGGTCGCGGGGGAGACGGCGGCGGTGAGACCCAGCAGGACGCGGGTGTCGAAGCCCGCGCCGCGGGCGTCCAGGGCGGTGGCGCGGACGCAGTGGTCGGTGGCTATGCCGCACACGTCGACGGTGTCGACATCGCGGGCGCGCAGCCAGTCGGCGAGTGCGGTCCTGCCGTCGGAGGCGGTGCCCTCGAAACCCGAATAGGCCGCTGTGTAAGCGCCTTTGGAGAAGACCTCGTCGATCGGGGCGGTGTCCAGGTTCGGATGGAATTCCGCGCCCGGGGTCCCGGCGCGGCAGTGCGGGGGCCAGGTGTCGACGTAATCCGGCTGCGCGGAGAAGTGCGCGCCGGGATCGATGTGCAGATCCCGGGTGGCCACGATGACGTCGTAGTCGGAGACGCCGAGGTACTCGCTGATCCGCTCGGCGACCGCCGCCCCGCCCGCGACCGCGAGCGATCCGCCTTCGCAGAAATCGTTCTGCACGTCGACCACGATCAGGGCTCGGTTCATGGGAGACCTCCCGGTGCTGGCGAATGAACTACTGCGCTGCTGCCCGCGTATTGCATTGTGCCGCCCGGCCGACGGCCGGTCCACGCGGCGGTACCGCTGTGCTGAGGAGAAACACCATGGGGCGAATCCTGGGTCCGCTGTGGGCTTTCGTGGTCTGTGTCGCCGTCTACATCGGTGTCGGGCTGATGCTGGGCGACCGGACCTGGATCCAACTGCTTCTGAGCGCATTACCCATTGCGGCGATCGTCACCGCGGTCATGCTCGTCGTCAATGAGCGGGCGCGCCGGGTCAGCGCACGAAAGTCGTCGGAATCGCCGGATCACCGTCCGACAGCTTCAAACCCTCCCACGGCAGGCTGATCAGCCCGCGCGCCACCAGTTCCCGGCTCTCCCGCAGCGTCGGCAGGCCCTCGACCACGTCACCCGCGCGGACCAGCGGGGTTTGCAGCTCGTGCACCTCGTGGCCATTGGTTTCCGGCCGCTGCCCGGAAGCCGGGTAGACGATTTCCTCCACGATGGTCCCCGTGCGCCGCGCCAACCGGATGGCCTTTTTGGTGCCACCGCGAGATTCCTTGTGCGAACTGCGTTTAGCCACCGGAACGCCCTCGACCTCGACGAGTTTGTAGACCATGCCCGCGGTGGGCGCGCCGGAGCCGGTGACCAGGGAGGTGCCGACGCCGTAGGCGTCGACCGGCTCGGCGCGCAGCGAGGCGATGGCGTATTCGTCCAGATCCCCCGACACCACGATCTTGGTGTTCTTCGCGCCGAGCGTGTCCAGCTGCTCGCGCACCTGCCGGGCCAGCACGCCCAGGTCACCGGAATCGATGCGCACGCCGCCCAATTCGGGTCCGGCGACCGCGATGGCGGTGGCCACGCCGCGGGTGATGTCGAAGGTGTCCACCAGCAGGGTCGTGCCGATGCCGAGTGCCGCCACCTGACTGCGGAACGCCTCGGCCTCGTGTTCGCCGTCCGCGCCGGAATGC
This sequence comes from Nocardia huaxiensis, assembly GCF_013744875.1. Lineage (NCBI taxonomy): Bacteria > Bacillati > Actinomycetota > Actinomycetes > Mycobacteriales > Nocardiaceae > Nocardia > Nocardia huaxiensis. Next base: position 8,084,129 of record NZ_CP059399.1, on the reverse strand, counting down.
AGCAGGGTGAAGGCGTGCGCGCTGGTGCCCGCGGTCGGCACGCCGAAGCTGCGCGCGGCCTCCAGATTGGAGGTGGCGTCGAATCCGGCCAGGTAGGCGGCGCGGGCGCTGGACGGCGCCGCGAGCTCGTGCGTTCGGCGCGAACCCATTTCGATCATGCGACGGCCACCGGCGGCGCTCACCATGCGGGCGGCGGCCGAGGCGATGGCGCTGTCGTGGTTGAAGATCGAGAGGATGAGGGTCTCCAGCACCACGCATTCGGCGAAGCTGCCGCGCACGGTGACGATGGGGGAGCCGGGGAAGTACAGTTCGCCTTCGCGGTAGCCGTCGATGTCCCCGGTGAACCGGTAATCGCGCAGCCACTCGACGGTGCGGGCGTCCAGGAATTTCGCGGCGATCGTGAGTTCCGGCTCCCCGAAACGGAATTCGCGCAGCGCGGCGAGCAACCGACCGGTCCCCGCGACCACGCCGTATCGCCGGCCGTGCGGCAACCTGCGGGCGAATACCTCGAATGTGCAACGCCGACTGGCCGACCCGTCGGCCAGCGCCGCGGCGAGCATAGTGAGTTCGTACTGGTCGGTCAGCAGTGCGGTGCTGTCCACTCCGTCAGCGATCTTCACGGAACCCACTGTAGGCACACCGCCGTGTCGTCCGGTCGCGCCGTCCGCTCTCGGCACGTCGCCTTCTATGCTGAGGTCCACCGGCGTGTCGCCTGGGCTGTTGTTTCTTCGGCGTCGAGTCGTACCCTTGACGTTATGGGTCTGTGCACAGAAGACGCTGTCCGGATTGCCGCCGGTCCGGCTGGCGCGATCATGACACTGTCGGCGGCGCAGGCGACTCCCGAGGCGATCGAGTACACGGAAATCCTGGAGGCCGAGGATCGGCCCTGGGTAACGGTCGTTTGGGATGATCCGGTCAACCTCATGCACTACGTGACCTACATCTTCCAGAAGCTCTTCGGTTACAGCAAAGGCAAGGCAACCGAGCTGATGTTGAAGGTGCACAACGAGGGCAAGGCTGTGGTGTCGTCCGGCTCGCGCGACAAAATGGAACACGACGTACAACGCCTACACGCGGCGGGCCTGTGGGCGACCATGCAGCGTGACGACTGAACCGAGCGACTACGGTAGCCCCGTGCGCAAGTGGAGCAGAAAGACCTCCCTGGGCGGGCCGAAACTACGCTCGGAAATGGACGCTCACGAAGCGGAGATTTTGCGATCGCTGGTCGGCGCCGTCACCGGACTGCTGACCGACCGGGCCCGCGACGTACCCGAGGACGACCTCGCCGCCCTCACCGGGCTACAACTGGGCAACAGCACCCCGCCGGAGGATCCGCGGCTGCGCCGCCTGCTCCCCGACTTCCACCGCAGCGAACCCGGTTCCCCCGACGCCGACCGCGCCGACCTCAACAGCGCCCTGCGCAGCCTGCACGAACCGGAGATCATCGAAACCAAGGTCGCCGCCGGCCTGGTCATTCTGGAAACCCTCCCGCCGCAGGGCGGCAAGGTGGTCCTCACCCCCGAACAGGCCGACGCCTGGCTCACCTCCCTCAACGACGTCCGCCTGGCCCTGGGCACCGCCCTCGGCGTGGACGCCGACACCCCCGACCACCTCGACGACGACGACCCGCGCGCGCCGAGCCTCGAGGTCTACCACTGGCTCACCTGGATGCAGGATTCGCTGCTGCAGGCGATGGCGCCTTAGCCGAGGAGGCTGCTGTGAACAGTGTTGCGGGACCGCGTAATTCGATCACCGACGTGGGTGGTGTGCTGGTCGGCCATCACCAGGCGCTCGATTCGGACGCGACCATCGGCACCGGGGCGGCCACCGGGTGCACGGTGGTGCGCGTGCCGGGGGGAGCGGTCGCGGCCGTGGATGTGCGCGGCGGTGGACCCGGCACCCGCGAGACCGATCTCCTCGATCCCGGTAATACGGTGCGACAGGCGAATGCGATTCTGCTCACCGGTGGCAGCGCCTACGGGCTGGCCGCAGCCGACGGGGTCATGCGCTGGCTGGAGGAACACAAGGAAGGCATCCCGATGGACCCGGCCGACCCCAGCCGGGTCGTGCCCATCGTGCCGGGTGCGGTGATCTTCGATCTTCCGGTGGGGGACTGGCGCATTCGCCCCACCCCGGACTTCGGTTTCCTCGCCGCCGAGGACGCGAGCACGGACTTCGTGCGCGGCTCGGTCGGCGCGGGCGCGGGTGCCCGCGCGGGCTCGATCAAGGGTGGTGTCGGCAGTGCCAGCATTCGCTTCACCGACGGCCCGGCGGCCGGAATCACCGTGGGCGCCTTGATCGTTGCGAATCCGGTCGGCTCGGTCTTCGATCCGCGCACCGGCCTCCCGTGGGGTGCGGGCACCGACGGCCCTGAGCATTTCGGCCTGCATCCCGCGACCGCCGAGCAGCTGACGGCCGCCAATGCGCTGCCGGTCAAGGGCACCGTCCTCAACACCACCATCGGCGTCGTCGCCACCGACGCCGCGCTCGATCCCATCGGCTGCCGCCGTCTGGCCACCACCGCCCACGACGGCCTGGCCCGTGCCATCCGCCCCGCGCACTCGCCCCTCGACGGTGACACCCTCTTCGCCCTGGCCACCGGCACCGCCGAGGCGGCCCCGAATTTCCCGCTGCCCCCGGCTTTTCCGCCGGACCTGCTGATCCTGGACCAGCTGTGCACCGCCGCCGCCGTCTGCGTGGAGCGTGCCATCGTCGACGCCATCCTGGCTGCGACCTCGGTCGCCGGTATCCCGGCCTACTCGGACCTGTTCGGCGGACGCCCGGAATAGCCGAATATCCTCACCTGTTGACGACAGCGATTCTACTGCCCGGACTTTCGACGCGTCGGGCGGTGAGCGGAAGGACTCGTACAGTGCTGGTGATCAGGGCCGACCTGGTGGAGGCGATGGTCGCGCACGCGCGCGCCGATCACCCGGACGAGGCGTGTGGCGTGATCGCCGGTCCCGAGGGCTCCGATCGCCCCGAGCGGTTCATTCCCATGATCAATGCCGCCCGCTCGCCCACCTTCTACGAGTTCGACTCCGGTGAGCAGCTGAAACTGTGGCGCGAGATGGACGATGCGGACGAGGAGCCGGTGGTCATCTATCACTCGCACACCGCGACCGAGGCGTATCCGAGCCGCACCGACATCTCCTTCGCCTCCGAACCGAACGCGCACTACGTGCTGATCTCCACGCGCGATCCGCAGGACCACGAACTGCGCAGCTACCGGATTCTCGACGGCGTGGTCACCGAGGAACCCGTCGAAATCGTCCCCGCCTGAACAACTTCCGCCGGATCTAGCAAGGAGTCCCCGCCATGCCGGTCACCGTGTCCATCCCCACCATCATGCGTCCGCTCACCGGAGGTGAGAAGCGGGTGCAGGGCGAAGGCGCCACCCTGGCCGCGCTCATCGAGAACCTCGAGGCCAGCCACCCCGGCCTGAAGGAGCGCCTGCTCAAGGACGGCAAGCTCAACCGCTACGTGAACATCTACATCGACGACGAGGACGTGCGCTTCGCGGGCGGCCTCGAGGCCGAGGTGCCCGCCGACGGCACCGTCACGATTCTTCCGGCGGTCGCCGGCGGCGCACGCTAACCGTGGCGCGCTACGAGTCGCTGATCGCGACGCTCGGCAACACCCCGCTGGTCGGATTGAAGACGCTGTCCCCGCAGTGGGACGGCGACGACCACGTGCGCCTGTGGGCCAAGCTCGAGGACCGCAATCCGACCGGTTCCATCAAGGACCGTCCGGCGCTGCGCATGATCGAACAGGCCGAAGCCGACGGCAGATTGACGCCGGGCTGCACGATTCTCGAGCCCACCAGCGGCAATACCGGCATCTCGCTGGCCATGGCGGCCAAGCTCAAGGGCTACCGCCTGGTGTGTGTCATGCCGGAGAACACCTCGGTGGAGCGGCGGCAGCTGCTCACCATGTTCGGCGCCGAGATCATCGACTCCCCGGCCGCGGGCGGCTCCAATCAGGCTGTGGCCCTGGCCAAGCAGATCGCCGCCGAGAACCCGGACTGGGTGATGCTCTACCAGTACGGCAATCCGGCCAACGCGCTCGCGCACTACGAGACCACCGGCCCGGAGATCCTGGCCGACCTGCCCGAGATCACGCACTTCGTGGCGGGTCTGGGCACCACCGGCACCCTCATGGGGACCGGCCGCTTCCTGCGCGAGAAGCTTCCCGACATCGAGATCGTGGCCGCCGAACCCCGCTACGGCGAACTCGTCTACGGCCTGCGCAATCTCGACGAGGGCTTCGTCCCCGAGCTCTACGACGAGTCGGTGCTGACCTCCCGCTTCTCGGTGGGCCCCTACGACGCGGTGCGCCGTACTCGTGAATTGGTGCTGGAGGAGGGCATTTTCGCGGGCATCTCCACCGGTGCGATCCTGCACGCGGCCCTCGGGGTGGCCAAGAAGGCGCAGAAGGCGGGCAAGCGCGCCGATATCGCCTTCGTGGTGGCCGACGCGGGCTGGAAGTACCTGTCCACGGGCGCGTACGACGGCACCTTGGAAGAGGCCGAAGAAAAGCTCGACGGCCAGCTCTGGGCCTGAGCGCTCACCCGTCGCCGCCGCCGCCCGAGTCGTAGCCGGTGCGCGGTCGCGGGCGATTGCGCTCGTTGGTCTTGCGCATCTTCCCGACCATCTTGGATACCTCCTTCGCGCGCGCCCGCTTGGGCGGGTCGGGGCTGTCCCCTTGCGGCGGAGGCGTTTCGGAGGTCGGCTGGTCCTGCCGATCCTTCGCGCGTCGTCTGAACATACTCGAGGGTAGGGCGTGCGCGGCCCCGGGCGCTGCCCCCGAATTTCCGGGTCGTGACCGGGGCGGAACCCGCATTTCCCGGGTCCGGCGCGGCCGGGCGGTACGCTCGGGTTCAGGGCCCGAGGAGGTACTGACGATGAGCGGTGGCGTCGGAGCGTCGTTCGATCCGGATCGGATCGCGCGCATGCGCGGGCAGTTGACGAATCCCGGGGTGGCCGCGCGCGGGGGCAGCGCGCTGAAGCTGCTGTGGCAGCGGGCGATTGCGATAATTCTCGCGTTTACCGCGTTTTTGTACGGGGTAGAGGGCGTCGACACGGTCACCGATCACAGCCTCGACTACGCGGGCGGAGTGAAACCGCGGGAGGCCGACGGCCTGGACGGAATCCTGTTCGCCCCTGTGCTGCATGCCAATTGGGAACACCTGATGGGCAATACCGTGCCCGTGCTGATCCTCGGCCTGCTCACGCTGCTGACCGGGATCGGGCGCGGGCTGGCCGCGACCGCCATCGTGTGGGTGATCGCCGGGGTCGGGACCTGGCTGATCGGGCCGTCGAACTCGGTGCACGTGGGCGCCTCGGTGCTGGTGTTCGGGTGGCTCACCTATCTGATCTCGCGCGGCTGGTTCGCGCGGAACATCACCCAGATCGGCATCGGCGTGGTCGTGGGGTTGCTGTACGGGTCGATCCTGTGGGGAGTGCTGCCGGGACAGCCCGGAATCTCTTGGCAAGGGCATCTTTTCGGGGCGGTGGGTGGTCTGGTTGCCGGGTGGGTACTCTCTGGGGATGAACGTCGTCATCGTCGCGGGTCTGACGCCGGCCGTCTCGCGTCGTCGGGGTGACGCGAGGCACGGTCGGCGATTTGGGGGATCCCTCCTTGAGTGAGACAGCAGCGTGGCAGCATGGGGGAATGCGCCTCACGATCATCGGGTGCTCGGGCAGCGTGTCCGGCCCGGATTCCCCGGCCTCGGGGTACCTGCTCACCGGCCCGGACATGACCCCCACCGTGATCGATTTCGGTCCCGGGGTGCTGGGCGCCCTGCAGCGGTATCTCGATCCCGGTGAGGTCGACATCTTCCTCACCCACCTGCATGCCGACCACTGCCTGGACCTGCCGGGCCTGCTCGTCTGGCGTCGCTACCACCCGAACCCGCCGACCGGCAAGGCCGTCGTCTACGGCCCGTCCGACACCTCGCTGCGAATCGGCAACGCCTCCGCGGAGATCGGCGGCGAAACCGACGACTGGTCCGACGTCATCGACATGCGCCAGTGGTCGGTCGGCGCGCCGATCCCGTTCGGCCCCGGCCACACCGTCGAGGCCCGCCGCATGTTCCACCCGCCGGAGTCCTACGGCCTGCGCATCACCACTGCCGCCGGCAAAACCCTCGTCTACACCGGCGACACCGCCGTCTGCGACGAGGTCTTCGACCTGGCCCGCGGCGCCGACGTCCTGCTCTCCGAAGCCTCCTGGACCCACGACCCCGCCAACCGCCCGCCCGGCATCCACCTATCGGGCCACGAAGCCGGCATGATCGCCGCCGAAGCCGGAGTGGGGGAACTCCTGCTGACGCACATCCCGCCGTGGACCTCCCGCGAGGACGTCATCGCCGAAGCCAAGGCCGTGTTCAAGGGCCCCGTGCACGCGGTCTCTCCCGGCGAGACCTTCGAAATCTGACCTCCCGGCGAAAGTCTCCCCGTCATCCCGGCATGCTTTTGGCCGGGATCCACAGAGCAACGCACGCTATCCGTGTCGATCCCGGCCAAAAACGCGCCGGGATGACGAGGACTGGTGGTCGGGGTGACGAGGGCGAGCGGCCCGCCTATGGGGTGTGAGTCCTCTGCCCGCCCCTCCGGTTAGGCTGTCCGCGTGTCTAAACGAGCCGATGGCAGGGCGGATGACGAACTCCGCGAGGTACGGATCACCCGTGGATTCACCACGCATCCGGCGGGATCGGTGCTGGTGGAGTTCGGGCAGACCCGGGTGATGTGCACCGCGAGCGTGCAGGACGGCGTGCCGCCGTGGCGTCGCGATTCCGGATTGGGCTGGCTCACAGCCGAATACGCCATGCTGCCCGCCGCCACCCACACCCGCTCCGGCCGTGAGTCGGTCAAGGGCAAGGTCGGTGGCCGCACCCAGGAGATCTCGCGTCTCATCGGCCGTTCGCTGCGCGCCTGCATCGACCTGTCCACCATCGGCGAGAACACCATCGCCGTGGACTGCGATGTGCTGCAGGCCGACGGCGGCACCCGCACCGCCGCCATTACCGGCGCGTACGTGGCGCTGTCGGATGCCGTCACCTATCTGGCCGCCGGCGGCAAACTGACCGACCCGCAGCCGATCTCCTGCGCCATCGCCGCCGTGAGCGTCGGCGTGGTCGACGGCCGGGTGCGCCTGGACCTGCCTTATGAGGAGGATTCGCGCGCCGAGGTCGACATGAATGTGATCGCCACCGACACCGGCACCCTGGTCGAGATCCAGGGCACCGGCGAGGGCGCCACGTTCCCGCGCTCCACCCTCGACAAGCTGCTCGACTCCGCGCTGGCGGGCTGCGAGCAGATCTTCGAGATCCAGAAGGCCGCCCTGGCGCTCCCGTACCCGGGCGTGCTGCCCGAACCCGAGGAATCGAAGAAGCGATGACCCGCCGCGTCCTGGTCGCCAGCCGGAATGCCAAGAAGCTCAACGAACTTCGCCGCATTCTCGATGAGGCCGGTATCGCCGGCATCGAGATCGTCGGCCTGAACGACGTCCCGCCCTACGAGGAGGCTCCCGAAACCGCGCCCACCTTCGAGGGCAACGCCCTCGCCAAGGCCCGCGACGGTTTCGCCGCCACCGGATTGGCCTGCGTCGCAGACGATTCCGGCATCTCGGTGGATGCTTTGAACGGCATGCCCGGTGTCCTGTCGGCCCGCTGGTCCGGTCGGCACGGCGACGACGAAGCCAATAACCAGCTGCTGCTGGCCCAGCTCGGTGACGTCCCCGACGACCGCCGCGGCGCCCAGTTCGTCTCCGCCTGTGCCCTGGTCGCCGACGGCGTCGAAGAGGTCGTGCGCGGCGAATGGCCGGGCGTCATCAACCGGAAACCGGTGGGCGACGGCGGTTTCGGCTACGACCCGCTGTTCGTCCCGGACGGCGGCACGGTCACCTCGGCCGAGCTGACCCCCGCCGAGAAGGACGCCGCGTCTCATCGCGGCCGCGCCCTGCGCCAGCTGCTGCCGGCGCTGGCGGCTCTCGCCGAGAACTGAACTCTTCTCGAAAACGACCGCGCCCCCGCCGGATTCCTCGGCGGGGGCGCGTTGTCTGTGCGGCTCGGGTTCAGAGCCCGAAGGTCGCCTTCACTTCCTTGGTCCGGGTGTGCTCGAACACGAAGGACAGGAACGGAATCGTGCCCGCGAGGCAGGTGAGGAACGTGGTCATCGGCTTCCAGCGCGCCTTGATGCCCAGGTCGATGGTGCACGCGAGGTAGATCATGTAGAAGATGCCGTGCACCTGGCCGATGTAGAACAGCCAGTGCGGCGCGGTGCTGCTGTCGTCGAGCAGCAGGTACTTGTAGATCATCTCGCCGGTGAGCACCAGCAGCCAGATACCGGTGATGTAGGCCAGAATCCGGTACCGCAGCAGTGCGCTGCGAATCTTCTCGACCGGGGCGGCACCGAGCGGGCGGGGCGCGAGCGCGGCGTCACCGGTCGCGACAGGGGTTTCGGCGGAGTTGTCGCGGGTGGTCAACCGGCGTTCCCTTCGGTATTGGTGCCGAGCCCGTGATCGCGGATCTGCTGATCCATATCGTGGGCGTGCAATCCGGCCAGGTACTTGTTGTATTCGGCGAGCTCCGGATCGTCGTTCGTCGCGGCCTTGGGCCGTTCGGGCAGGATTCCGGCGGGAATCTCCTTCGGCGCGGCCGCCTTCGGGCGCTTGGGCCGAGGTGTGGATTCCTCCGCTACCTGCGGGTTGGCTTCCTGTTCGGCATTGTTCTCCAGCCGAACGAAGCGGAAGTACGCCCACACCACGAACCCGGCGAACAGGGGCCACTGCAGGGCGTAGCCGAGATTCTGCGCCGTGCCGCCGGTCGATTCGAAGCGCGTCCACTGCCAGTAACCCAGGGCCAAGCAGGCCCCGGAGGCCACGACCACGAACAGAATCAAGGCCGGGCGGCGTTGGGGAGCGGACACGCTTTCCAAGGTAGCTCACCCGCCTCTCCGCGCCTTCAGCGCCCGGTTCGTGTGCCGCCGCCAGTCCCATACGCGTGCTTGCGGTTGGGTGCCGAGCCGATTCTGGACGTACCCGGGGAGTTACCCGGCCCTCACGAGATCAGTCGGCACCTTCGCCTCAGAACTTGTACGTGACTCCCGTGAGCCGCTCGGATTCCTCCCACAGCCGCCGCCACAGCTCACGGTTCTGCGAGAGCCTGCTCGACGAGGATTCCTCCACCGGCCCCTGGGTGCCGCGCCACCGGTTCGGACCCCAGTACACGGTGGGATCGGCATCCGGCATGGTTGCTGCGAACAGCGAGGAGTGCGCGGCGCGGGCGGGGGAGTGCCCGACGAGCCGCACGAACGGCTTGGAGATCTTGTCGAGCGGAGTCTCGGTGCGCGCGAACAGATCGGTGGCGGAGACGCCCGGGTGCACGCCGTAGGACCGCTTGCTGGACCCGGCCTCGCTCAGCCGCCGCTGCAGTTCCCGCGCGAACATCAGATTCGACAGCTTGGACTGTGCGTACGCGAGATTGCGCTGGTAGCGCCGGTTCTCGTAGTTGAGATCGTCGATCCACATCTTGGGTGTCTGCTTGTGCGCGATGGACGCCAGCGTCACCACCCGGTCGTTGATCTTGTCGAGCAGCAGTCCGGTGAGCGCGTAGTGCCCGAGGTGGTTCACGCCCCACTGGGTTTCGAACCCGTCCTTGGTGCGCGAGAACGGAATGTTCATCAGGCCGGCGTTATTGATCAGCACATCGAATTCGCCCTGCTGCGCCGCGAATTCGCGCACCGACGCCAGCGAGGCGAGGTCCAGCGCCGCGACCCGCACGTCCCCCTGGATGCCGTCGGCCACCTCCTGCGCCTTGGCGGTATTGCGGCACGCCATGACGACGGTGGCGCCCTTGCTCGCGAGCACCTTGGTGGTCTGCTCGCCGATCCCGCCATTGGCTCCGGTGATCACGAAGGTGCGCCCGGACTGATCCGGGATTTCGCTCGGCTTCCATGCCATGGTCTGACCTCACTCAATAGGTGCGGGGGAGGTGCTCCGTCGCATCCTCCCCCTCGACCTTACTTCAGAGTAAGTTCCGGCGGAAGTGAGCTACGAGAGCATGCCCTCGAGCAGGGCGGTGCGCGACGGTTGCCGCATCTTCAGCATGGCCTTGGCCTCGATCTGGCGAATCCGCTCCCGCGAGACGCCGAAGATCCGGCCGACCTCCTCCAGTGTGCGCGCCTCCGCGCCGTCCAGACCGTAGCGCAACGCGATGACCTGCGCCTCCCGCTCGGGCAGTGAGCGCAGCACCATGCCGAGCTGCCCGCGCAGCGCACCCTCGGTGACCATGACCGACGGGTCCGGGGCGGTGTCGGCCAGCAGCTCGCCGAGCTCGGAACCGTCCTCCTCGCCGACCGGCGTGTGCAGCGAAATCGGTTCGCGCCCATGCCGCAGCACCTCCCGCACCTGCTCGACCGGCAGCTCGAGTTCGGCCGCGAGCTCCTCGACGGTGGCGTCGCGGCCCAGCTGCTGCGACAGCACGCGCTTGGTGCGAATGGCCCGGTTCAGCACCTCGACCACGTGACCCGGAATGCGGATGGTGCGGCTCTGATCGGCCAGCGCGCGCCCGATGGCCTGCTTGATCCACCAGGTGGCGTAGGTGGAGAACTTGAGCCCGCGCCGGTGCTCGAACTTGTCCACCGCCCGCATGAGTCCGAGGGTGCCTTCCTGGGTCAGATCCAGCAGCGACATGCCGGTCGGGGTGGGGTAGCGCTTGGCAATGGAGACCACCAGCCGCAGATTGGCCCGGACCATGTGGTCCTTGGCCTGCCGCCCGGAGCTGATGGCCAGGCTCAGCGCGCGGCGCTCGGTGGCGCTGAGTTCGATTCCCGCGGCGGCACTTTCGTCCAGCCGCTGCTGGGCGAGCACGCCCGCCTCGATGCGCTCGCCGAGGGCGTATTCGTCGGCGGCGGTGAGCAGTTCGGTGCGCCCGATCAGTCGCAGGTAGTCCTTGATGGCGTCGTCACTAACAGTGGCAGTCATGCGGCTCCTCGGGTCTCGTCGCTTGCGGCAACGAAGACAAACTTAGAGCAGACCTAAAAATATGTCAACAATGAATTTAGGACCGGATTGAGATACGCTTTTCCGCATGAGCGCAAGCACCGCCGAGATCGGCACCCGGCAGCTGGGTCTGCGGGCCCGGAAGAAGCTGCAGACCAGGCAGAACATCTCCGACACCGCCACCCGGCTGTTCCTGGAGCGCGGCTTCGACAACGTCACCATCGCCGAGATCGCCGCGGCCGCCGACGTCGCGAAGATGACCGTCACGAACTACTTCCCGCGCAAGGAGGACCTCGCGCTGGATCAGTCGGAGGCGTTCGTGGAGAGCACCGCGCAAACAGTGCGCGAACGCCAGCCCGGCGAATCGGCGCTCGCCGCCCTGCGTCGCGGCTACCTGGCGTGGCTGGCGGAACGCAATCCCATCCAGGGCTTCGCGGGTCCGGCCTTCGGCCGGCTCATGCTCGACAGCCCGGCTCTGGCCGCTCGCGTCCGGGAATTCCACGAGGAGCGCGAGCACCGGCTGGCCGAGGTGCTCGCCGAGGAAACGCAGGCCGCCGCAGGCGATTTCACGCCGCGTATCGCCGCCGCGCTGCTGGGCAGCGTGCATCGCGCACTGTTCGAGGAAACCCTGCGCCGCACCGTGGCCGGGGAGGACAACGACGCCATCGCCGCGATCGTGACCGAGTACGCCCAGGCTGCGTTCGACACGCTCGAGCCCGCGCTCGGTGGATACGCGGTCCGCGCCTGACCCTTCCCGGACCACCGCAGGGTTGCCGTGTCGTTGCTGAGCTCGGTTCGCTGAGCGCCACATACTGGGCCGATGACTGGTGCCAGCGCAGCCGCCGATCTCGCCGCGCCGCAGCACATGAGCCGCGCCCGCACGAATCTGGTGTTCGCCACCGTCGTGCTCGGCATGCTCATGGCGGCCCTGGATCAGACCATCGTCTCCACGGCCCTGCCCACCATCGTCGCCGACCTCGGCGGCGCCGGGCACATTGCCTGGGTGGTCAGCTCGTACCTGGTCACCGAGGCCATCGCCACCGCGCTGGCGGGCAAGTTCGGCGACATGTTCGGGCGCAAACTGGTCTTCCAGATCAGCGGCCTCATCTTCATCCTGGGCTCGATCGTCGCCGGGCTCGCCCACGATATGACGCTGCTGATCATCGCCCGCGGCATTCAGGGCGTCGGTGCGGGCGGGCTCATGGTCACCTCCATGGCCCTCATCGCCGACACCATTCCGCTGCGCGAACGCGGCAAATACCAGGGCGCGCTGGGCGCGGTCTTCGGCCTCACCACGGTGCTCGGGCCGACGCTGGGCGGGCTGTTCACCGATCACCTCAGCTGGCGCTGGTGCTTCTACGTGAACGTGCCGCTGGCCATCTTCATGATTCTGCTCGCGGCGCGCACCCTTCCGCATGTGAAGGCCGCCGCCAAGCCGATCATCGACTATCTGGGCGTGGCGCTCATCGCGGTCGGCGTCACCTGCCTGATCCTCGCCCTGGAGTGGGGCGGACAGGAATACGCCTGGGGCTCACCGATGATCATCGGCCTGTTCATCACCGCGGCGGTCGCGGTGGCGCTGTTCATTCCGGTGGAACTGCGGGCCACCGAGCCGACCATCCCCATGAAGCTGTTCCGCAGCAATGTGTTCACCGTCTGCTCGATCCTCAGCTTCATCGTCGGTTTCGCCATGCTCGGGGCGATGACCTTCCTGCCGGCGTTCCTCCAGTACGTCATGGGCGTGAACGCCACCGCGTCCGGATTGCGCACGCTGCCACTGGTTGTCGGCCTGTTCACCACCTCGATCCTGTCCGGCATCGTGGTGGGCCGGACCGGGCACTACAAGGTCTTCCCGATCGTCGGCACGGCGGTCATGGCCGTGGGCCTGTACCTGATGTCGACCATGGGCCGGGACACCGGCTTCTGGGAACAGTCGCTGTACATGCTGATCCTGGGTCTGGGCATCGGCCTCACCATGCAGGTGCTCACCATCGCGGTGCAGAACAGCGTGCCCTACGCCGACCTCGGCACCGCCACCTCCGGCGTCACCTTCTTCCGCACCATCGGAAGCGCCTTCGGCACAGCGATATTCGGCACGCTGTACACCAATCAGCTGACGCCGAAACTGGAGACGGCGGTCATGGAGACCGGGGTGCCGCCGCAGGTGGCGCAGAGTCCGGAGGAATTGCGGAAATTGCCGGAGGCGCAGGCGAATCCGATCATCGACGCCTACGCGAGCTCCATCGACCACGTCTTCCGCTGGGTGGTGCCGGTGGCCATCGTCGGCTTCCTCGTGGCGTGGTTCCTGAAGCAGGTGAAGCTGCGCGACAGTGTCCGCGCCGAGGCATCCGATGTGGGCGAAGGCTTTTCGATGCCGGACTCGGCGGACCGCGTGGTGCAGCTGGAGCGGGCCGTCGCCCACGTGCTGCGCAAACAGCGCGACAACGCGGTGCCCGAACCCGATATCCTCGCCGCCGCGGGCAGTTCCCTGGACCGCGACGAAGCCTGGGCGCTGGGGCAGGTGCGCATGTACACCCGGCTGCGCGGGCACGCCAATGTCGCGGACATCGCCCGAACCCACTGGGTACCACCGGAATTGATCGGCCCGGTCTACGACAAGGCCGAACGGGACGGGCTGGTGCGCCGCGACGGCGACGAGCTGACCCTCACCGAGACGGGTGCGGCAGAGGTCGACAAGGTGCGTACCGCCTGGCGGCGCTGGCTCGACACCCAGCTCGAGGACTGGGATCTCACCGATCCGGGCGACAAAGTGCTGCTGGATCAAGCCCTGGACAAACTCGCCACCAAACTACTCGACGAAGCCGACCGGCCCGACGTGCTGCCCGCCAAATAACAGGTGTCGCACCGGGGTCGGCCCCGCTGCGAGCACCAACGCTCATGTCGCGGAGTTGCCCCCGTCATCCCCCAAAAGCGCGCGGGGATGACGGGGCCGCAGCTCGATCGGTTGTCAGCCGACGGGCACCGTGACCGGGCGCACGGGTTCGTCCCACGGGATACGGAACCGCTGTTCGTGGCCCAGCGTCTTCTCCGGATCCATTGCCTTGAACATCACCGGCATCACCAGCTGCATGGCCCGGCGTGCGATCGGCCCCGCAGCCTTGGCATTGTTGATCTTCGCCACGCGGGCGGCGACGCCCTCCACGCGCGGCCGGCGCATGGCTTCGTAGGTGGCGAAAGCCACTGCCGGATCGGGGATGTCGCGCAGGCACCGGGCCAGCTCGATGGCACTCTCGATGGCCATGGACGCACCCTGCCCCGAGGTGTTGCTCGGAGCGTGTACGGCATCCCCGGTGAGCGCCAGCCGCCCGCGATACCAGTGCGGCACCGGCGGCATGATGTGCAGCGCACCGGCTGTCATGAGGTTCTCGGACGTGGTCGCCTCCGCGAGCTGCCGTCCCGGATCGTCGTCGGCGTAGGTCTCGCGCAGGATTCGCACCCAGTCCCGCGCCGGGATCGACCTCGCCTCGGTGAGCGAAAGGTACTGCTCGTAGGGCAGATTCGCGCCCCAGCCGATCCGTCCGTCCGGCAGCGCCCAGTACAGGTAGTAGGCCCGCTTGCCGAAAGCGAACACCATGGTCTCGGGCGGGCAGTCGACCTCGCAGTCGACGTTCGCGCCGAAGCCCAGCATGCGCAGGAAGGTGGGGCCGGGGGCCTGCGGATCGACGAGAGTGCGCACGGTGGAACGGATTCCGTCCGCACCGACGAGCACGTCGGCGGTGCTCGAACTGCCGTCCGCGAAGTGAGCGGTGACGCCGTGCTCGTGCTCGTCCACCGCGACCAGGCGCTTGTTGTACTCGAACGGCACGCCGGCCGCGACCGCCGCATCGTGCAGCACCCGATGCAGGTCCGGGCGCTCGACCAGCTGGAGTGGTTCCACCCCGCGCAGGCCGGGCATCGGAATGATCTTCTTGCCGACCGCCATCGCCTGATGCGAGAACGGGACGGCGATCTCACGTACCGCGTCGGCCGCGCCGATGATGTCGAGTGCGGCCACCCCGTTGGGGGCCAGTGCCAGCACGGAGCCAATGCCGTAGGCCGGGCCAGGATAGGCCTCGTAGACGCGGGCCTCGATGCCCGCTCGATGTAGTGCGGTGGCGGCCACAGGGCCGGATATGCCGCCGCCGATGATGATCGCGCTGCGTACAGCGGAGTGTGCGTGGGACATGGGTTCTCTCCTGAGTATTCGAAATTCGATACCCGAACCCGTGCGCGTGCGGAGAACGCAGTTATCCTGTAGTTGCCAAACTCGGTGCCGAGTTCGCCTGCACGAACGAGGTTCGAGACGGTGTTATCCCGGGCTTCGGCGGTGGTGTTGCAGCACTCCCGTCGGGGCCCGGTTCGCGTCGGTGGTCAGTCGGCCGGGGGTGGCACCTCCTCCATGAGTTCGACGATCTCGTCGGGGAGCACGCCGGTGGAATGCCAGCTGCGCCAGCCCTCGATATCGGGAAAACTGCCGTCCGCCAAGGACTCCCGGAAGCGGCGCGCCCAACCGGCTTCGGCCTCCAGCATGGCCAGCTCATAGTCGTCCTCGACCAGGAACAGGCGCGGCAACGAGCCTTCCAGAGCTGCCATTTGGGCCCGATGATCGGCAATAGTCTTGTCCAGCAGGGCGATTCGCTGGCCGAGCAGTTCGATCACCTCGTCGGGCGACAGCACCGCCAGCACGGACAGCCCGGCGCGGAACCGGCGCTGTTCGGGCTCCGGGGTGGACACGAGTTCCCTTGTCCAGTCCAGGAGTTCGGCGCGGCCGGCCTCGGTGATGCGGTAGATGGTGCGCTCGGGCCGGGCGCCGTCGCGTTCGCTGCCGGTGATCTCCAGGAACCCGTGCTTGGTCAGATTGTCGACGACCGTGTACAGCGAGCCCCATTTGATATCCATGTCCCGGTCCTTGCCCCAGCTGCGCAACTTCGCAGCGATCTCGTACCGGTGCATGGGATTGACGGCGAGCGTGGACAGGACTGCCAGACCCATCAGATTGGAGATCTTGCGTTTGCGGGCCATTGCGGACACCTCCTGTACTCGTCTACGAATATACGTCTACGAGTATTCGGCCACAAGTAGTCCGTGGGCAGAAAAATGCCCCGGTGGTGAGCCGGGGCGGGATCAGGCGGGGAAGCGGGAGCGCAGATAGTCGGCCGTGAACTGGTCCGCGGGCAGGAACGCCTCCAGATGCAACTCCGACAGGGTGATGTCGGTGGCCGTGGCGAAGGTGCTGATGGTGGTCATCAGGCTCAGCTCGCCGTCCTCGGTGCGCAGCCGCAGCGGCACCGCGAAGCCGACGTGATTGGGGCCCGGATCGACCGGCGGCAGGTAGCTCTCCAGTTCCGCGATGAGGTCGTCCAGCGCCGGATCGGGACTGCGATCGGCGTACCGGCGCAGGCCGTCGGTGATGTGGCGGCCCCACTCGGGCAGATTCACCACCCGCGGCGCCAGGCCCTTCGGGTGCAGCGAGACCCTCAGCACATTGACGGGCGGTTCCAGCAGTTCGGCCGCCACGCCCGACATGAGCAGCCGGCAGGCGTCATTGGCCGCGACCTGGATGCCATAGGGCCGGGTGACCACCGCCGGATACGGCATATGCCCCTGCAGAATGGTGTCGAGCGCGTTCCGCACCACATCGAGTTCCGGTGCGTCCAAGGAAGATTCGGGAAACGCGGGCGCGTACCCGGCGGCCAGCAGCAGGCTGTTGCGCTCCCGCAGCGACAGCTCCAGGGATTCCGCCAGCCGCACCACCATGGTCCGTCCGGGATGTGAGCGCCCCTGCTCCAGGAAGCTCAGGTACCGCTGGCTGGTCTCGGCGCGAATCGCCAGGTCCAGCTGGCTGATTCGGCGCAGTCCGCGCCAGTGCCGCAACTGTAGTGCGAACGGGTTCGCCGCCACCGCCATCGCTGTCATAACCTCCACTGTCGCGCCGGGCCGCGCACTCGGCGATTCCCTGCGGGGAATGACGCGGGCGGCCGGTCGATCATTCCCTGCGGGGAATCGCGCGGCGCACCGCCCCCGGACAGACTTCCTGCCAGCGGCGCATCCCGCCGAACCCCTCGGAGATCCGGAGCGAATCATGAATGCCCTTGCCTACCAGGTGGAACCGCTGCGCGGCATGGCCGGCCTGACCACCCGCGTCCAGCCCGTCCCGGAGCCCGGCCCACACCAGGTGGTGGTGCGGGTGCGGGCGGCCTCGCTCAATCGCCGCGACCTGATGCTTCTGGCCGGCGCCTACCCGCTGCCGCTGCGTCCCGGCGTGGTCCCGCTGGTGGACGGCGTCGGCGAGGTGATCGCCACGGGTGCCGCGGTGACGCGGGCCGCGCTGGGTGACCGGGTGTCCGGCACCTACTTCGTGCGCTGGGTGGACGGCCGCCAGACGCAGGCGCTGAGCGCCGAGCAGTACGGCGCGAACTTCGACGGCTGGCTCGCCGACTACATTGTCCTGGAGGAGGATTCGGTGGTGCACGTGCCCGCCTACCTGACCGACGAGGAGGCCGCGAGCCTGACCGCCGCGGGCCTGGTGGCCTGGTCCGGCGTCACCAAGCCGGTTCCGGTCGCGCCGGGGGAGACCGTGCTCACGGTCGGCACCGGCACGGTCGCGCTCTTCGCCGTGCAGCACGCCAAAATGCTTGGTGCGAGGGTAATTTCGATTACCTCCTCGGCGGACAAGGCCGAGCGGCTGCGCAAGATCGGCGCGGACGAGGTGATCGACCGTAAGGAGATCCCCGACTGGGAGCACGCGGTGCTCGACCTCACCGGCGGTGACGGCGTGGAGCACGTCGTGGACGCGGTCGGCCTGCCCACCCTGCCGAAATCCCTTGCCTCCGCAGGCTACAACGCCCAGGTGACCCTGATCGGAGCCTTCCCGGCACCGGACGGGCACCAGTTGCCCGACCCGCTGGGCTTCGGCTATCGGGCACTACGCCGCCCCGCCGTAGGCAGCCGCGCCGACTACGAGGCCATGAACCAGGCACTCGCCGAGCACCAGGTCCGTCCGGTGATCGACCGCGTCTTCCCCTTCGATCAAGCGGTCGACGCCTTCCGCCACTTCGAGGAGGGCGACCCGTTCGGCAAGGTGGTCATCACGATCTCCTGATCTAGGTGGCGGCCGTGCCGGCGGCGCGGGCGAAGGCTCGGATCGGGGCGGTCTCGGCGCCGGTCCGCCACAGCAGGGCCCACTGCACCGGCGCGGCGTCGCGCAGTGGAACGTAGGCCACGTCCGGCCGGACGTGATAGCGGCGGGTGTGTGCGCCTACGGGGAATACGCCGTGGCCGCTGCCGACCATGGTGAGCAGTTCGTTGTAGGTCGAGGCCGAGGGTCCGGCGGGGATCGCCTGGCCGTCGGAAGTTGTTCGCGGGGTGCGGGTTTCGCGTACCGACTGGGGTAGCTCGGGCGGCAGTTGCAGCATGCGGACCTGCGTCAGCTCTGCCGGACCGATCGAACGGCGCCGTGCCAGTGCGTGATTCGCGGGCACGGCCAGCATGCGCGCCTCCGACACCAGCACCGGCCCGGCCGTTATCCCGTCGACCGGGAACGGCGTCATATCCAGCACCAGATCCACCTCGCCCTCGCGCAGCCACGGAATCACCTGTGCCGGTCGGGCTTCCCGCAGCCGCACCGCGCAGCCGGGCAATTGTGCGCGGAACAGGTCGGCGGCGCGGATGAGCAGCTGGCTGGTGGCCGGATCCACGAAGGCGACCTCCAGTGTTCCGGTGCGCCCGTGCCCGGTGTCCATGGTGTGGCGCACCGCCGCGCCGATGCGATCCCAGGCGGGCCGCAGTTCGGCGTACAGATCGCGCCCGGCCGGTGTGGTGCGCACCTGCCTGCTGCTCCGCTCGAAGAGCGGAACACCCAGGCGGCGTTCGAGTTTCGCGATGGTCTGGCTGACCCGCGCGGTCGACACGTGCAACTTGTCGGCGGTGCGCCCGAAGTGCAGTTCCTCGACGAGGGTGAGAAACGCCTCCAGCTCATGGCGTTCCAGCATGCGCCGCCCTCCACCTTCATTGTTAATTCTGGCTTGACGATCATTGCACAGCGCGACATTGATCATGACGGCTCGGCCGCCGAAGGTGGAGTCATCGAAGGATCGACCCACCAGGAGAAACCGTGTACATCATCGAGCCCCGCGCCCTGTCCGCCACCGCCGCCGACGCCCTCGTTCGTGAACTCCGAGACCGCGTCGAGATCACCGACGCCCTCTACCGCTTCGGTCTCGGCCAGGATCTGGGCGACAAGGATCTGTTCGCCTCCGCCTTCGCCGCGGACGCCGAACTGGACTTCCAGCCCGCCGCGGTGAAATGGGGCGGCGTGGCCCCGCTCATGACGGGCCGGGATTTCATCGTCGACACCATCCTCACCGGCTTCGAGGGTCGCGTGGACACCACCCACCAGGTCACCAATCCGCGCATCGTCGTCGACGGCGACACCGCCCGGCTCACCGCGCTGGTCGAGGCGCAGCATCTGCTGACCGCCGAGCACGACACCTTCGCCCTGCTGAAGAATCTCTACGATGTCGAGCTGGTGCGCGACGGCGAGCGCTGGGTCATGCGCCGGATCCGCATCGAGAACATCTGGTACCAGGGTGATCCTGTCGCCATCTTCGGCGTATGAGATCCCGACCAAGACTTCAGCGAATTATTCGCAAACGGTCTGAACGGATATTCACCTGCAACATCACCCTTACGGAATGTTTTCACCGCATGACAGCAAACATGTGTAGCGTGCCTGGAGTATGGGCTTTTCGGATCGACTGTCTCGAATCGAAGGAGTTCAGCCTTGGCGGTCGGCGGCGCAGTGGAGGAGAAACCCGCTGCGAAACACGAGGAGGAAACACCCGGGGTGATCCCGCCGGGTGAGATGTCCCCGCGCGTGCTGGCGGTCATGATCGTGCTCTCCTTCGCTGTCGTCTTCGGCCTCATCGGCGGCCCGCTCCGCGCCGGATTCACCGTCGGCGGCGGCGACTCCGAACCCGAGCAGGCGCCCGCCTCCACCACCAGCCAGTCGGTCAAGGCCGAATCCCCGGTGGCCCCGCCGCCTCCGCCGCCTGTCGCGCCACCTCCGCCGGCCCCGGAGCCGGAGACCTACGTTCCCGAACCGGCCGCTCCCGTCGAGGTTGCCCCGGAACCGGCGCCCGAAGCTCCCGCCCCGCCCCCGGCGCCCCAGACCATGCCCGGTCTGCCGGAGATCCTCGGCCCGATCCTCCCGTTCCTCGTGCCGCCCCCGCCCCCGCCGCCCGCCCCGTAGCCGGAATCCGAAGGAGGACAGCCATGCTCGGTACTCCCGATATGAGCGGCCCGGACGGCGACCTCAACCCGCGCAGCCTCGCCGCGGTGGTGGCGATCTCCGGGCTCATGGTCCTGGCCATCGGTGCGGGCATGCTGCTCACCGGCACCGGTGACCACCCGAGCACGATCGGATCCGAACCCCGCACTCGGACCACCCACACCGCGACGCCGTCGCCGCCGCCCGGGGCCGGGCCGGTCGTGACCGCCCCGCCCGCTCCGGCCCGGGTTCCCGCCGCCGAGATTCCCGTTGCGCCGCCGGTGATTCCGTCGGTCTCCGCGCCGACGCCGGTGGCCCCGCCCGAGGTGAATTTCGACGTTCCGCCCGTCGAATAGCGTCGCTCAGATTCCGGAAACCCCTGCCAGCTGGCCGATTCCGTAGGTGACGGCCATGGCGAGCGCACCACCGATCACCACCCGCAGCACCGCCTTGCGTGGATTGCTGCCACCCAGCCGCGAGCTGATCGATCCCGTAATGGCAAGTGCCACAAGCACTGCCGCGAAGGTGACCGGAATCCGCCACGATACCGGCGGCAGCAGGATGGCCAGCAGCGGCAGCAGCGCGCCGAGGGTGAAGGCGATGGCGGAGGACACCGCGGCCTGCCACGGATTGGTCAATTCATTCGGGTCCAAACCCAATTCGGCGTCTGCGTGCGCGGCGAAGGCATCGTGTTCGGTGAGTTCCTCGGCCACCTTGCGCGCCGTCTCGGGGGAGAGCCCCTTGTCCTGATAGATCTGCGCCAGTTCGTCCAGCTCGAATTCCGGATCCTCGCGCAGTTCGCGCTTCTCCTTGGCCAGCAAGGCTTTCTCGCTGTCGCGCTGGGTGCTGACCGAGACATACTCGCCCGCTGCCATGGAGATCGCGCCCGCGGTGAGCCCGGCGACGCCGGCGGTGAGAATGTTCGAGGTGTCGGTGGTGGCGGCCGCCACGCCGACCACCAGGCCGGCGGTGGAGACGATGCCGTCGTTGGCGCCGAGCACGCCCGCGCGCAGCCAGTTCAGCCGGGAGGCGAGTCCTTCGGTGTGCGGTTCGTGCGGATGCGGTTCCACATCGGCAGCCTATGCCACGAATCTCATGCGCTGACCGCGCCACGGGAGGGATGCCTCTCCTTTTGCGGCCCGTGCGGATAGTTAGCTGGAACGATGAAAGGCATGGTTGGTTTCCTCGTGCGCTCCTGGTCTGCCCTGGTTCCACTATTGGCCGCCGCTGTGCTGGCGGTTTCCTGGGGCCGGGATCTGGGACCGGTCGGCGGGGTGCTGGTGAGCCTGGCCCTGATCGGCGCGGTGCTGGCGGCCGTGCATCACGCGGAGCTGGTGGCGCATCGGGTGGGGGAGCCGTTCGGTTCGCTGGTGCTGGCCGTGGCCGTCACCATCATCGAGGTCGGCCTGATCGTCACGCTCATGCTGTCCAGCGGTGACAAGGCCGCGTCGCTGGCCCGCGACACCGTCTTCGCGGCGGTCATGATCACCTGCAATGGCATCTTCGGCCTGAGCCTGCTGGTCGGCGCGCTGCGCCGGCGGGTGGCCGTCTTCAATGCCGAGGGCACGGGCGCGGCCCTGGCCACGGTGGCCACCCTCGCGACCCTGAGCCTGGTGCTGCCGACCTTCACCACGAGTGAACCGGGCCCGGTCTTCTCGCCCAATCAGCTGATCTTCGCGGCGGTGGCGTCGCTGGTGCTCTACGGCGTGTTCGTCATGGTCCAGACGGTCCGGCATCCGGACGACTTCCTGCCCGTCGAGGGCACCGAGGAGAGCGCGGTGGTCGGCGACGACGACCACGAGGAACGCCCGACCGCCAAGCAGGCGCTGCTCAGCCTGCTGCTGCTCCTGGTCGCGCTGATCGGCGTGGTCGGACTGGCCAAGGTGGTCTCGCCGTCCATCGAGGACGGCATCGAGGCGGCGGGTCTGCCGCATTCGGCGGTCGGTGTGGTGATCGCCCTGCTGGTGCTGCTGCCGGAAACCATCGCGGCCGTGCGGGCGGCGCGTCGCGACCGCGTGCAGATCAGCCTGAATCTGGCGCTGGGTTCGGCCATGGCGAGCATCGGCCTGACGATTCCGGCGGTGGCGCTGGCCTCGATCTGGATCGAGGGCCCGCTCATGCTCGGCCTGGGCGCGACGCAGATGGTGCTGCTGGCGCTGACCGTGGTGGTCGGCGCGCTCACCGTGGTTCCCGGCCGCGCGACGCTACTGCAGGGCGGCGTGCATCTGGTGCTGTTCTCCGCGTTCGTGTTCCTGGCGGTCAGCCCTTAGACGGTCCAGCGATAGACCTGCCCGTCGCGCAGTTCGTAGGAGCGTGCCGGGCGGGCCGCGTCCGTCTCGGGTTCACCGGACAGCCGCGCCATGACCCGGGTGCGGCCGCGGGTGGTGGTCCCATCCTCGGTCCAGTGCACGTAGGGGTGAACGAGTTTCGCGAATGCGGTCCAGTCGCCGGCCTCGATGGCGTGTACGACTGCGGACACCGTCTTATCCACACGGCCAGTGAACACGTCCCGCTGGCAGATGGCACCTCGAATGGGTGGATCGCCTGTGCATCTGACCACCCGAATCTCGGTTGCTGACAGTTCACTTCCATCGGGCGTTAGGTATTACTAAGCGCGCTTTGCGGCGTGTCGACGAACAATCGTGTTCGGCGTGTCGTGCGTCATATTGATAGCGAATCGGCTCTGATAACAAGTTCCAGAACTGGCCTTCACATGCGGAAATGGTGAACTGATCAGGTTCGACAGCCGATCTACCCGCTGGTAGCTTGGCGGTCCCGGTCACACCCGATCCCGATTTGTTGTAACTGCCAGTAACCATTAGCTTGGTGGGCAGGCAGTGTTGCCGATCACGGAGAAGAGTTTTGAAGCTGGTCACCCCCCGCCGGATCCGGCGACCTGATGAAGTAGTCCCGCTGTGACGCGGGCCCTGAACAAGGACCGCGTCGTCGGCAAGGACAGTGCCGTCCGCATCGTCCGCGACAACTTCTCCGGCACCGTGGTGGCCTCGCTCCGCACCTTCGGCCGAGCCGCCGGTATTGCGCAGGAGTCGGTGCTCGGCACCGTCACCGATATCGCGCGCCGCGAGTTCCAGTGGAAGGAAGCGATCCTCCAGGCCTGGCGGCTGGTGACGGTCACCGCGATTCCGGCCATCCTCATGGCGATTCCATTCGGTGTGATCGTCTCGGTCCAGGTCGGCAACCTCATCCACACCCTCGGCGCGGACTCGCTGCTCGGCGCGACCGGCGGCCTCGGCGTCATCAAGCAGGGCGCACCGCTGGCCACCGGCTTCCTGCTCGGCGGCGCGGGCGCGGCGGCCCTGGCCGCGGATCTCGGCGCGCGCACCATCCGCGAGGAGATCGACGCGCTGAACACCATGGGCATCAGCCCGATTCACCGGCTGGTGATCCCGCGCATGGTGGCCATGCTGTTCGTGGCCCCGCTGCTGAACGTGCTCATCATCTTCGTGGGCGTGCTCGCCGGATACGTGGTGGCCATCGGCGGCCAGGGCGTGACGCCCGGCAGCTACTGGGCCACCTTCGGCTCCTTCACCACCACCGCCGATGTGTGGGTGTCGCTGGTGAAGGCCGTCATCTTCGGCTTCATCGTGGTGATCATCGCCTGCCAGCGCGGGCTCGAGGCCAAGGGCGGCCCGCGCGGCGTGGCCGACGCCGTCAATGCGGCCGTGGTGCTCTCGGTCGTCTCCATCGTGACCGTCAACCTGGTGGCGACCCAGATCACCGCCATGTTTCTGCCGACAAGGCTGGCTTGATGTCCGCTACGTACGTCCCGAAGGGACTGGGCTTCCTCGCGCGCTTCTACCGCAAGCGCGGGCTGATTCTGCGCCGGGTCGAGAACCTCGGCTTCGTGCTGTCGTTCGTGTGGCAGGTGCTGTCGTCGATTCCGTTGACGCTCAAGCGGTATCGCGACGAGACCATGCGCGCCATCACCAATATGACCTGGGGTCGCGGCTCCATCATCGTGGGCGGCGGGACCGTGCCCATGATGATCGTGCTCGGCCTGGTCATGGGCGCGTCGGTGGCGGTGGAATCCTTCGCGACGCTGGACATGCTGGGCATGGGCCCGGTGACCGGTCTGGTGTCGGCGTACGCCACCACGCGTGAGCTGGCCCCGATCGCGGCGGCCATCGGCTTTGCCGCACAGGCGGGTTGCCGCATGACGGCCGAGATCGGGTCGATGCGCATCTCCGAGGAGATCGACGCCATCGAGTCGCTCGGGCTGCGGTCGGTGCCGTTCGTGGTCACGACCCGCGTCATCGCGGGCGCGGTGGCCATCATTCCGACCTTCCTGATCGCGCTGATCCTGTCGTACGCGGCCTGTCGCGGCCTGATCACGCTGGTGCACGGCTCCTCAGCGGGCGTGTACGACCATTACTTCTTCCAGTTCGTCGCCGGGTTCGATGTGATCGCCGCGGTGGTGAAGGTGGCCATCTTCGCGGTGGTCGTCATCCTGATCCACTGCTACTACGGCTTTTTCGCCACCGGCGGCCCCGAGGGTGTGGGCATCGCGTCCGGTAAGGCGGTGCGCGCCAGCTCGGTCGCGATCATCGCCATGGACATGGTGCTCTCGCTCGGGCTGTGGGGATTCAACTCGGCCATCACGTTCACGGGGTAGGGGATGCCGAACTACGGAATGCCGGGTGTGGCCGTGGACCGGAAGCGGTCCATGGCGGTGGGCGCGATCGCCATCGCGCTGGTGGTCGTGGTGGCGGCCGCGTGGTCGCTGTACCGCTCCGCCAAACCCGCCGAGGGCATGGATATCTCGCTGCGCACCGAGCAGATCGGTGACGGCGTGCTGGTCGGCACCGAGGTGCGGGCCAATGGCGTGGTGATCGGCAAGGTCACCGAGATCACGCCGGACGCGCGCGGCACGCAGCGAATCGACCTGCGGCTGGACGATTCTCGGCTGTTCGGCCTGGACGACAGCCTGCTGGTGGACTACGCGCCGGCCAACCTGTTCGGCATCAGCGAGATCGAATTGCGCACTGGCGCGGGCGGTTCGCCGCTGCGCGCCGGTGCGGTGATCGACCTGACCGGGCGCAAGAGCAAGGACGTCTACGACGCCACCATGGGCTCGATCCTGCGCAGCATGTCGCAGGTCGGCGGCTCGGTGCTGACCCCGCAGATGGCCTCGGTCATCGCGCAGGCCGCCGCCGACACCCAGGCGCTGACACCGCTGGCGCAGGCGCTCATCACCGCGCAGCGGGTGATCGCCGACAACCAGAAGATGCCGCTGTCACAGCTTGTCGGCACGCTCGGCCCGGCCTTCGACGGCGGCGGCCAGTTCGCGGGCGCGACCGTGCAGGTGGTCGATCTCATCCGCAGCATGGAGCGGTTGCAGACCGATCGGGAGTCCTACGACCAGGGTGTCGCGATCGTGACGGGCCAGCTGCTGCCGGTGCTCGCGAACACCTTGAACGTGGCCGGAACGCAGCTGTCCGGCACCACCGACATGCTGGTGCCGCTGCTCAATGTGCTGGCGCAGATGGTGCCGCAGCCCGCGCAGACGGAGTCCGAACTGCGAATCCTGTTGCAGCGCTTGAACTCCGCTTTCACGGGCCAGGGATTGAATGTGGAGCTCGAGCTGAAGGGCGTGCCCGCCATTGCCGTGCCGCTGCTGGGAGGTGCGCGATGAGTGTGAAGGCAGCGGCCTGGCGGCTGGGTCTGTTCGCCGCCGTGATCGTGGTGGTGCTCATGCTGGTGATCACCGCGATTCAGCGGCCGGTCGCCGGTGAGACCGAAATGCACGACGCGCTGTTCGCCGACGCCAACGGCCTCAAGGTCGGCGACGACGTGCGCATGTACGGCGTGCAGGTGGGCAAGGTGAAGAGCATCGAGCTGGAGGGTGCGCAGGCGCGAGTCGGCCTGTCGCTCAAGACCGATGCGCCCATCTACGACAACTCCAAGCTGGCCATCCGGTACCAGAATCTGACCGGTCAGCGGTACATCGATCTGCAGCAGCAGCCCACGCCGGGCACCCGCCTGCCGGCGGACGCGCGCATCGGAACCGACCACACCGTGCCGTCTTTCGACGTGACGCAGCTGTTCAACGGTCTGAAGCCGGTGCTGGCCACCATTTCCCCGGAGGCCATCAACCAGTTCTCCGCCAGCATGGTCGCTTTGATCGAGGGCGACGGGCAGGGCGTGGGCCCGGCCATGGACGCCATCGGCAAGCTGGCCTCGTATGTGGACAATCGCCAGCAGGTGATCGGCACGCTCATCCGCAATATGTCGGAGCTGTCGGATCGGCTCAGCGGCCGGGTGCACTATCTGGTGCCGCTGCTGGCCCAGCTCACCAATATCTTCGAGGCGCTGAACGAGAACATCGGCGGCCTGGCGCAATTCGCGGCCACCGCGCCGTCGGTGCTGCGGCCGATCGACAATCTGCTGCGCACGCTCGGCATCAGCAGCGGCAGTGATGTGGATGCGCTGATCCGCAAGATCTTCCCCGACGCCAAGGAGGCCGTGGAGGTGTTCGGCCGGTTGCCCGCCGTGCTGGCCGCCGCCGATGCCGCGCTGCCGTCCAGCCCGAGCGGCTGGAAGCCGGTGTGCAGCAAGGGGAATGCGCAAGTGCCGGGCATGGTGCAGGTGCTCGCCTCGGGACAGCAGGTGGCGATATGCAACGGATGAGACTGCCGCGGTGGCTGATTCGCAAGGATCAGGTCATCGACGAAGAGACCCGCAAGAAGCGGGAACTGCGCCGCGGCATCATCGGCGCGGCGGTGGTGCTGGTGCTGCTGCTCGGCGCGGGCGCGGTCTACATTCTGCCGCTGGGCAAGCAGACCTACACCGCGGAACTGTCCGAGGCGCAGTCGGTGAAGGCCGGGGACGATGTGCGCATCGCCGGCATCTCGGTGGGCGAGGTGAAATCCCTCGACCTGAAGCCGGATCGCGTGGTCATGCGGTTCACCGTGAATTCCAATGTGTTCCTGGGTGATCAGACCTCGCTCGACATTCGCATGCTCACCATCGTGGGCGGTCACTATGTGGCGCTGTTCCCGGCCGGGGACAAGCCCCTGGGTGACTCCGCCATCCCGATGGAGCGAGTTCGCCTGCCCTACAGTCTGGTTCAGACCTTCCAGGACGCGGCCACCCCGCTGTCCAAGATCGACGGCAGCACCCTGAACCAGAACCTGTCCGCACTCGCCGGGTCCATCGACGCCGCTCCGGAGAGCCTGCGCACCACCCTCGCCACGGTGAACACCTATGTGGACGCGCTGGAACGTCAGCGCACCCAGGTGTCGAATGCCGTTGCGGTGGCGGACGAATACGTGCGCATGTACGACGGCGCGAAGTCCCATCTGGGCCGGCTCATGGACAACGCCAACATGCTGGTCACCATTCTGAACGACAAGCACGCCGAGATGGCCGAGGCCATCCGCCTGCTCAGCGATGTGGTGGGCCGCCTGGCCGGTGCGCAGCCGGCCTGGGACGAATCGCTGAAACCCAAACTGGAGGACGCGATCTCGCAGCTGGAGCAGCTCGGCACGCGGTTCGCGCCCACGCTGACCGCCGCGCAGAGCCTGCAAACCAAGCTGACCGAGCTCATGGTCCCGGCCGAGGGCGGCACCGACCAAGCCGCGGCGGCCCCGCAGGTGTGCATTCCGGTGCCCGGGAAGGACTGCTGATGCTCAAGCGCATGCTCGGATCGCAGGCGTTCATGTCGGTCGCCGGTGCGGTACTCGTGGTGGTGCTGGCCGTGGTCGGCTACTTCCTCTACTTCGATCCCATGAAGAAGACCCAGGCGTACTGCGCGCTCATGCCGGACGCGGTGGGCCTGTACGTGGGCAACAAGGTGACCATGCGGGGCATCCCGGTGGGCACGGTGACCTCCATCGAATCCGAGGGCGCCAAGGTGAAGGTCGGCTTCGAGGTGGACGCGGAGTACCCCGTCTACGCCGATGCCGCCGCCACCACGGTCGCGGATTCCATTGTGGCGGACCGCAATCTGGCGGTGCTGTTCAGCGGCAAGAACACCGCGACGTGGAATCCCGGCGACTGCATCACCAAGACCCTCACGCCCAAGAGCATCACCGAAACCCTGACGGCGCTGGCGGACCTGTCCGCGCAGTTGCAGCAGGCCGAAGCTCCGGACGCGCTGGAGCACGGCCTGTCCGCACTGGATGCCGCGACGGTCGGCGCGGGCCCGCAGATCAACGAGATCGTGAAGAAGCTGGGCTCGGCGCTGTCCCAGCCCGATGCCGACATCGGCCATCTGGCAGGCATTTTCGACGCCTTCGCCTCGGTCGGTGAGAAGGTCGAGGCGCACTGGGGCGATCTGCGCTCCATGCTGCTGCGCCTGGCTCCGGCGCTGAACAATGCCAGCACCGAATTGATCGGTCCCGGTGCGGAATTGATCGATCGGCTCGGCCAGGCCCTGCCCATGCTCAACGATCTGGTGACCATTGCCGGTGACCCGATCATGCGGGCGCTGGACGACACCCTGCCGCTGGTGCGCCTGCTGCGCGCCAATGTGGGCTCGCTGTCGGAGATCATGTTGAAACTGCCGGTGCTCACGAATTCCGCGCAATCGATGATGAGCAATGGCATGTCCCTGCCGGGGGCGCTCGGAATGGCAGGTGTGCGATGAGGATTCACGTGACCAAGCGCCTGGGCGCGGCGCTGCTGGCCGCGGGTGTTCTGGTGGGTGTCGGCGGCTGTGCCTTCGACCCGTCCTCGGTGCCGGTGCCCGGCACCACGGTGTCCGGACCGACCTACCGCATTCACATCGAGTTCGCGAACGTGCTGAATCTGCCCGCACGCGCGAAGGTCATCGCCAATGGCGCGCAGGTCGGCTCGGTGGCCGGGGTGCGCGTGGTGGAGTCGAGCAAGTCCGGCGGCCGCGGCGGCTATGTCGTTGTGGACGCCGATATTTCGTCGAAGGTGCAGCTGCCCACCACCACGGTGGCCGAACTGCGGCAGAACACCGTGCTCGGTGACATCCACCTGGCGCTCACCACGCCGCCCGACGGTTTCGGCAAGCTGCTGCAGGCCGACGGCACCATCACCCAGGAGCACACCCGTCCGCCGGTGCAGCTCGAGGACACCATGGCCGCGCTGGCCGCCTTCACCCAGGGCGGGGCGGTGAATCAGTTGCAGGACATCATCGCTCGCTTCAATGCCGTGCTGCCCGCCGATCCCAAGGAGACGGCGCGCATCGCCCAGAACGCGGGCAGCAATGCCATCGATCTGGCGGCGAATCTGGACTCGGTCGACTCGCTGCTGAACGGTCTCGGGGTGAACGCGCAGGTGCTGCGCGACCGCATCGACTTCCTGGACCATCAGCTGTCGCAGGAGTCGGTGGACACCATGACCGGTGTCACCAACTCGATTCGCGGCGTCACCCAGATCTTCGCCTGCCTGGGGCAATTGGGTTCGTCGCTGGTGTGGCTGGGCCCGCTCGCGAATTCCGGTGACGCGGCGGTGCAGGCGTTCGCGCCGCTGGCCCTGTCCGGTCAGCCGCTGGACCTGTCCAAGCCGTCCAACCTGTCGATGTTCGTATCCCTGTTGCGGGACAAGCTGATTCCCTGGCTGGAGGCCGGACCGAAGGTGAATGTCACTGCGGTGCAGACCGATTCGGTGTCCCGGGACGATCAGGCCGACAGCATCATCGCCGGCCTGCGCATGATCGGAGCGGTGCGATGAGATGGGGTTCGGTGGCGTCGCTGGGCGCCATTGCCGCGGTCACCGTGGTGGGCGCGAGCTATCTGACCTTCGGCGTGGTGCGGGCGGATCCGTTCGCCGAGTACACCAATGCCTCGATGGTGCTGAAGAATTCGGGCGGTCTGAGCGTCGGTTCGCCGATTCTGCTCACCGGCATGCGGGTCGGCAAGGTGACCTCCATCGAGGGCACCGCACAGGGCATCGAGGTCGGCTTCCGGGTGGACGCCGACCGCAAGCTGCCCACCGACAGCGTCATCACCATCGAACAGCTTTCGGCGCTGGGTGAACCGTATGTGGAGTTCCGCCCGCGCACCGGCAGCGGCCCGTACCTGACCGACGGTCAGCGCCTGGACACCTCCGCGGTCAAGTCCCCGCTGTCCATTCCCGAGGTGTCGCGCCTGGTCAACAAGGTCATGAACCAGCTCGACCCGAAGGTCGCGGCCTCGCTGGCCGCCACCCTGGGTGCGGCCTTCGACGACACCGAATCGTCCATGCCGCAGCTGACCCGGGCCGGGGATCTGCTGGCCGCCGCCATCATGAGCCGCGAGCCCAAGATCGCTCAGCTGCTCAACAGCTTCCAGGCCACCGCTTCGGACATGGCGGGCATTCCGGAGGCCACGGCCGCCGCGGCGCCGGCCTTCCTCCGCTTCGAGCAGTCCCTGGAGGAGCTGATCGACGCGGTCGGTAGACTCGTGGATCGAGCGCCCGGTCCGCAGGTCTACGTGGACGGTGACGGGCTGGCTCCCTTCCTGGCGAAGCTCACCGAATGGTTGCAGCAGGCCGGACCCGAATTGCAGACCCTCGCGCCACAGCTCCAGCCCCTGGTGGACGCGGCACGCACGGCGGGGCCACAGATCAATATCAGCAGCCTCGTCTCGCAGGCCCTCGCGAGCACCAGCGATGGTGCGGTGCGGGTGCAGGTGAACGTCAAGTAGTACCGACCAAGGAGAAACAGGATGTCCGAGGACACCGATCCGAAACGGGCGGCAGCCGAAGCGACTTCCGCTGACTCCGTTTCCGAGACCAAGACCGAGACCGCAGCGCCCGAGCGGGAAGCGGTCGAACTGGCCAAGCCTGCTGCCGAACCGGCCAAGCCCGCTGCGGGCGTGACGGTTTCGCTCAAGCTGTCGACGCTGGCCGTGGCGGCGGCGATCGTGCTGTTGATCGCCGGTCTGATCACCACCACCACGCTGTGGCTCAACGCGCGCGGCGATCTGAGCGATCAGCAGGCTCAGGCCGCCGACGATCGCCACGCCGAGCAGGTCGCCACCGATTACGCGATGGGCGCGGCCACCCTCAACTACGCGGACTTCAATTCCTGGACCCAGCGCCTGAAGGCGAACACCACCGACAGCCTGGCCAAGAAGTTCGACGCGTCCTCCTCGAAGCTCCAGGAGATCCTGGTCCCGCTGAAGTGGACGTCGAGCCCGTCCCCGCTGGGTGCGCAGGTGATCGGCCGCGATGGCGGTGCGTACAAGGTGAACGTCTACCTCAATGTCACCTCCACCAATGCCCAGAACCCGGACGGCGTGCTGACCACCATCTACTACACGGTCACCGTCGACCCGGAGGACTGGAAGGTCACCGAGGTCTCCGGCATCGACATGCCGATGCCCAAGAACAACTAGGCCCGAGAATCAGTAACCCGGATACCCGGTCGCCCTGTTCCCCTTCCTGAGGTACGGAGCGGCCGGTATCATCGCGCGCGCTACTGACCTCTGGAGGACACCGTGCCCGCGAACCCCACCGCCGCCGAACTGCTGGCGACCGTCGAAGCCTCGCCGCGTGCCGTCGGCCTGCACGACAAGGCTTCCTGGGTGGGCCTTTTCGCCGAGAACGCGTCCGTGGAAGACCCGGTCGGCTCGCGCCCGAACATCGGCCGCGCCGCCATCGACCGCTTCTACGACACCTTCATCGGACCCAACGGCATCGTCTTCGACGTGGAACACGATGTGGTGTGCGGGATGACGGTGTTCCGCGATCTCACCATCGCCACCACCATGTTTTCGAGTGATACAGCCACCGGCGTCACCCTGCACGTGCCCATGCATCTGCGCTACGACCTGGCGGATACCGGCGACGACGTGAAAATCCGTGCGCTGCGGGCACATTGGGAGCTGCCCGGAATGATCGCACAGCTCATGGGTTCCGGCGCGCAGGGCCTGCTGGCCGGTGCGAAGCTCGGCCCGCAACTGCTCGGAAACCAGGGCGTCGGCGGCGCTCTGGGCTTCATGCAGGGCATGCGCGGTGTGGGCGCGAAGGGCAAACAGGCCGCCGGTCGCCTGCTGGACGCGGTCGGCCGCGCCGATATCGCCGGTGCCCGAACGACTCTGGTGTCGGTACCGCGCCTGGAGTGGGCGAACGGCGACGCGATGTCCCTGGAGGACTTCACGACTCGCGCCCGCGGTCTGCGCTGGAGCAAGCCCATCGCGGCGGGTCGCCACGTCACCGCCACGGTCGAGACCCGCGAGGGCCGCGGCATAGCGCAGCTCGATTTCAGCGAGCGCGGCCACCGGGTCGAAGGCGTGCGGATCTTCGTGCAGCCCCGCTGAGTCCGGTCCGGTTGCGTTGGGCCGGTGGCGCTTTCGGGCGGTGCCGCTGGCTGCCGGAGCGGTCAGTCCCGCGTGCCGGCGATGACGGTGAGCGGGTCCTTGCGGCTGAAGTTGCTGCCGCCCGCGGTGCCGACGACCTTCCCGTGCACCGTGATCATCCACTCCCCGCACACACAGCGCAGGTACTGCACCGAGCGGTGCCCGGAGACGGGAGTGGGGGAGGGCCAAGCGCAGGAAGGGCATTCGGCGGTCACCCCCTCATCCTCCGCGTGAAGGTGCTGGTAGTGCGGCATCGACACGCGTTTGCTGCGAAGGTTGATCGTTTCAGAGTCACCGTGTTTCAGAGCGCCGTGCCGCCACCCTTGCGAACCGCGGAAGGCGTCACGCCCCACCAGCGTTGGCAGCAGCGCGTCAGGGTCGCCTGCTCGGAAAGCCCGATGAGCGAGGCGACTTGGCTCATGGGCATGTCCGTGGTGGTCAGGTAGCGCCGCGCCTCTTCCCGCCGCACATCGTCCAGCAGGGCGGCGAAGGACGTGCCCTCGGCGGCCAAGCGCCGCTGCAGGGTTCGTGGATGCACGGTGAGCAGGCGTGCGACAGAGCCGATTTCGGGTGCGGTGGTGCCGAGCAGCTTCTGTAGCGCGGTGCGCACACGCGGGGCCGTCGCGATGGACGGCCCACCCGACTGCTCGGCCAGGAAGGCCAGGGCGAGCCGGTGCAGGTTCTCGTCGCCGCCGGACAGCGGTCGATTGGCCAGACTGGCGGGCACCCGCAGCAGTGCCGCGGAACGCTCGATTCGCACTGGCGCACCGAAGAATTCCTCGTACGCGGCCAGCGTCGCGGGCGGCCGATACGGCAATTCCACCGACCGCAACCCGTACCGATCGCCGACCAAGCGCCGAATCGCGCGGTGCACGAACGCCAGTCCGAGATCGGTGCCCTGCACGGGCGTCGGCAGTCCGGGCGCGGTGACGCCGTAGCACAGCGCGATCACCCCGCGATCCGCGTACGGATCCGGTTCCATGGTCAGGCTCAGCGACCGCGCGTGCACGAACAGATAGCGCGAGGTGCAGGCCAGCACATCGGCGAGAGTCGGCGAATTCCGGATGGCCAGCGCCAGCGGTCCCAGCATGTCCAGGTCCTGCCGGTAGGCCATGCGCAGCCCCAGATCCGGGCAGTCCAGCCGCTGCGCGGCCAGTTCGAGCACCGCGCCCACCGCCTGATCGGGCACCAGCAGGTCGTCGGTATCGAGGGCGGCGACGGGCAGTCCGCACGCGCCGACCAGCTCCTCGGCATTGCCGCCCAGTTCGGCGACGGTGGCGCGGAAGCCCCGGAGTCCGGCGGATCTGATGACCGACATGTCGCCTAGGATCAAATGATTGTCGCGCTGAGTCAAGAACTGGCGTGCCGCCCCCAACAGACTGGAGACCATGAGCGCCGGGACAGACAGCACCACCGCCGAGCATCTGGATGTCGTGATCGTGGGAGCCGGCCTGTCCGGCATCGGCGCGGCCTACCGACTGCAGACCGAACATCCGGGCCGCAGTTACGCGATTCTCGAGGCCCGCGACACCCTCGGCGGCACCTGGGACCTGTTCCGCTATCCCGGCATCCGCTCCGATTCGGACATGTTCACCCTCGGCTACCCGTTCAAGCCGTGGCGTGACGCCAAATCCATTGCCGACGGCCCCTCGATCCTGCGCTACATCACCGAGACGGCCGCCGAGAACGGCATCGACCGCCATATTCGCTACGGCACCAAGGTGATTGCCGCCGAATGGGATAGCGCCGCCGCACGCTGGACCCTCACCCTCCAGGGCGCGAACGGCGAAACCAGCACGCTCACCTGTGGATTCCTCTACTCCTGCTCGGGTTACTACAACTACGACCAGGGCCACTCCCCGGAATTCGAGGGCCTCGCCGATTTCGCCGGGCAGGTCGTGCACCCGCAATTCTGGCCCGAGGACCTGGATTACACCGGCAAGAAGGTCGTGGTCATCGGCAGCGGCGCGACCGCCGTCACCCTCGTTCCGGCCATGGCCGAGCAGGCCGAACTGGTGACCATGCTGCAGCGCACCCCCACCTGGATCTCCGCGGTGCCCGGCCGCGACAAGCTGGCCGACCGGATTCGCGAACTGCTGCCGCCGGAGCTGGCGCACCGCGTGATCCGCACCAAGAACATTCTGTTCAATGTCGGCTTCTACCAGTACTGCCGCCGTCGCCCGGAGGCCGCGCGCAAGATGCTGCTGGGCCTGACCACACGCATCCTGAAGGACCGTGAACTGGTCGCCGAGCACTTCACGCCCGACTACGACCCGTGGGATCAGCGGCTGTGCGCGGTGCCGGACGCCGACTTCTTCAAGGCCATGCGCAAAGGCAAGGCCGAGGTGGTCACCGATCACATCGAAACCTTTGTGCCGGAAGGCATTCGGCTGAAGTCGGGCCGGGTGCTGGAGGCCGACATCGTGATCACCGCGACCGGTTTGCAGCTGCTCGCCTTCGGCGGCATCACGCTGCGGGTGGACGGCAAGCCGGTGACCCTGTCGGATGAATACGTCTGGCAGGGCACCATGCTCACCGGCGTCCCGAATTTCGCGGTCTGCATCGGCTACACCAATGCCTCCTGGACCCTGCGCGCCGACCTGACCTCGCGCCTGGTCTGCCGGGTGCTGTCCTACATGGACCGCAACGGCTATTCCGCCGTCGTGCCGCAACCGGATCGCACACTGGCCGAGCGGCCCTTGCTGGATCTGGCCTCGGGTTACATCCAACGCAGCATCGGTGACTTCCCCCGCCAGGGCGATCGGCACCCGTGGCGGGTGCGGCAGAACTACCTGCTCGACACGGCCACCACCATGCGCACCGGTCTGAGCAAGACCCTGCGTCCGGTCCGAGCGGACAAGGCGCTCGAGCGAGTCTGACCGCGTGCCTAGACTCGGCGGCATGGGATCGTCGCGGAGAGTCATGGCGGCAGCGGCCGTCGCGGTGCTGGGCTGCCTGAGCTGGCAGGCCACCGGTGCGGCGGTCGCGGACCCGCCCGCCGCGCCGTCACCGCTGGATCTGTGGACGGTGCCCACCGCCCCGGCCGACAGCGCGACGCTGATCGTGGCCTACAGCTTCGGCAATCGCATTCCGGCGGGCCTGGATTCGACCCGCGAGGTCGGCGAGCCCGGCCCCGTGAACGAGGAACTGGCGGCGGCGGTCGTCGCCGCACGCGGTGATCGAGCCGTCCCCGTCTACGCGCAAACCGAGATAGCCGAGGTGTTGCGCTCGCGCTACGGTCTGACCGATGTGGTCTCCATCGACCCCGATCGCGCCGCCGACGGCACTCTCGTCTACCTGTCCACCGATGGCGTCGCGGCCAAGGTGGCCGAATTGCGCGGCGCTGCCCTGACATCCGACCGGGCCGCCGTGGTGGCGTTCCAGGATCATCTGTGGCGGGCCACCCGCACCACCGCCAAGCGCGGTTTCGAGGCGTTCGCGCCCGCCGGGGTGACCATGCCCAGCGTCTACGATCCGGAGTCCGGGCAGCCGTGGACCACCAGCCCGGTGCTGTACCTGCCCACCGACTTCGCCGGTCGGCTGGCGTTGCTGAAATAGCCTCGCGGATTTCCGGGGTGGCGCTGCGGTGCGCGTCGGGCAAGCCGGACACTCCGGAGCCGGGGGTGCGAGTTGTGCGCGGCTGGGCCGGTGCCGGGGCTCCCCATGCCAGGCTCACACCCATGGATCAATCCCGGCGATTCCACGGTGGATTCCTGCTGCCCGCACCGGAATCGGAGCCCCCGATCGACTCGCGCGCTCGTGCGCACGCACGGTCGTGTCCGCCTTCGCAGGTGCGCCCCGAGCCGTCGCAATCAGCGTCCTGCCGGAATCGGGTGGCCCGAAAAACGCAGCCGTTAAAGCCTTCGCAGCCTGCGAAAACCTCCGATTCGCGCGAACTCGCCGCAGCGGCAGCACAATTCGCGCGGGCGGTGCTGCGGGTGGCGCTCGAGGTGCTCGACGGCCGCCGTTCGGCGGCGCAGTTGGGATCGCTCGCCGAAACGACTGTGATCGCCGCGGTGCGCACTCTCGCGGTCTCGGGTACCGCACCGGGGCACGAACTCGGCGTCGCCACCCTCACCAGGGTCGATGTGATCATGTCGGATTCCGGAACCGCCGAGGTTTGTGCGGGATACGACCGGGGAACACGGCATTTCGCGCTTGCCGCGCGCATTGTGCACGGTCGTTCCGGGTGGCGCTTGTCCGCATTCCGGGTGCGCTGAAGACCGTCTGGTCTCTGCGGTAATAGCAGAATAGTCTTACCTCGTCGAATTCGATTCGCGCCTGGTTTGAAACCTAACAGCCGCGCGATTAGCATTTCGGCGAATAGCGGCACCACCTACGTGGAAGGGCAGTCCATGGCGAAGAAAGTCACCGTAACTCTGGTTGACGACTACGACGGCGAATCGAAGGCCGACGAAACCGTCTTTTTCTCGATCGACGGTTCCGATTACGAGATCGACCTGTCGATCAAGAATGCCGGCAAGCTGCGGGAGTCGCTGGAGCCGTGGACCGAGAAGGCCCGCAAGGTGGGTCGTTCCAAGCGCGGCGGTAAGGCGGGCGTCGTCGCCGGCCGTACCCGTCCGGCCGTGGACCGGGAAGAGAGCACCGCGATCCGGGAATGGGCGCGCGCTCAGGGCCACCAGGTCTCCTCGCGCGGTCGTATCCCGGCCGAGATCGTCGAGGCGTACCAGCGCGCCAAGAAATAGCGGGCAGCAAATTCTCAGCTGGTTCGCTGAGAAAAAGGACAGGCATCGGCAAGCCCGGAGGCTGCCGATGCCTGTCTTTTTCATCCGCCTTCGGTCTTACACGGCATTTCCTACGCGGCGCGCAGCAGCGCGTGCCCGGTATCGGGCAGATCCGCGCGGATCCGCGCCAGCAACAGCTGCGCCTGTTCCCGATATCGGCTCGCGCCCACGGTGTCGCCGAGCGCGTCGGACAGCGTGGCGAGCACCGAATCCATCGGACCGAACGCGGCGACGCCGGTTTCGATGCCGATGATGGTGCCGCTGTGCACCGAAAGGTATTCCAGCAGTTCCCGCATGCTGTCGCGGTCGCCGAGTTCGAGGGCCACCTGGGCCCGCATGGCAGCCCGGAATGCCGGAAACGAGCCGCTGCCGACGGGCCCCAGTCCCGCGAAGACGGTGCGCGCCCGGTCCTCCTGCCCGGCATGCAGCAGTGCCAGCGCGTACGGTTCGGTGGCCACTCCCGGCAGGGACGCCCAATTCTTGGTGAGCACATCCACCAGCCGGGACAGATCCCCGCGCGCCCAGCCCAGCGCGATGGCGCAGAACAGCCGCGTCTCGACCTCGTTCGCCTTGCCCGCCAGCGTGATTCGCACCGCGAACCGATCGTAGAGCCGCTCGGCCAGGTCGATGTCCCCGCGCAGCAGCTCCATCATGGCCGCGCAGCAGCTGTCCATATCGAGCAGCGGCTGCAACTGGCCCTCCCCGGCGCATTCCATGGCCAGCCGCACCAGCCGTCCGGCCCGCCGCAGATCCGCGTGCGCCAGTGCGGCCCGGTAGCCGAGATAGTGTGCCAGCGCCCGGTATTCGGGCAGCCCGGCTCGGTGCGCGGTCAGCTCCAGCTGGGTGACGAGCCCGGCGAACTCCGGGCCGTAGTCGGATTCCCAGAAGGTCACCGCATTGATGGCCGCGCACAGCAGTTCCGGTTCACCGACCTCGCGCGCGAGGTCCAGGGCCAGCCGTGCCAGCCGCTGTGCGGTGTCGTACTCGTCGAGCTCGGTTTCGAAGGTGGCGGCCACGAGCAGCCGCACCAGGGTGGCGCGCGGGACGGTGAGCTCCTGCTCGGCGCGGGAGGTCTCGGCGGGCGCGCGGCCGGTGCCGGTCGGCAGGTTCTTGCTGAGCAGACGCGAAAGGGCCTGGCGGATGGGTTCGTTCGGCTCTCGGTAGGCCCGAATCGGCCAGAGGACCGGTGCCTGCCAGCTGGTCAGTGCCCGGGCCAGGAGTTCGTCGCCGCCGAGTTCGGTGGCCAGCGCGACGGCCAGCCCGAGTTCGGTCCGGGCGTCGCGGTCGCGATTGTCGTAGGCGAGGGCGGTGACGAGCCCGCAGCGCGCGTCCAGCAGCGCGATCCGATCCGCCCGCGCGGCGTGCTCGGTGGCGTGCCCGGCGAGTTCGTGCAGTTCCACCGTGGCCCGCATGAGCCGGGCGGTCTCGCGCCGCATGCCGCGTTCCATGCGCCGTCGCGCCGCGGCGTGCACGTATTCGATGGCGTCCGGCGCGGTTTCGGCGCTCGCGCCGAGCATGGCGTGCCGGGCCAGCACCTCCGGATCACGCGCCGGAACGGGGTACGCGTCCCGATTCCAGACCAGCAATTCCAGTGCGGCCCAGTGCATTCGCCCCCGCCGCAGACTCGGAATGCCGAGATACACCGCATCCCTGACGATTCCGTGCGCGAAGACGATGCTCCCGCCGCGCCCGGTCCGCACCAGGCCCGCGGCCTCCGCTGCGGCGATCAGATCGATGAGCCGGTCCTCCTCGAGCCCGCACGCCATGCTCACCAGCCCCAGCTCGGCCCCGTTGCCCCATACCGAAACCTGCTGCAGCACATCGGTAATCCCGGCGGGCAGCCGCGCGAGCCGGTCCTCGACGAACCCTCGGACGGCATCGGGCACACCCGCGGTTGGACTACCCTGCGCGGCTACGAGTTTCGCCAGCTCGCGGACGAACAGCGGGTTCCCGCCCGTCCGCTCGTGCAGCGGCCGGAGCAGCTCGTCGTCCACCGTGGTCAATCCCGCGTCGAGCGCGACCTGCCGTGTGCCCTCCGGATCGAGCCCGCGTAGATCCATCCACGCCGTCGCGTACTGCGCCAGCGCGGCGCCCGTGGCGGTCACTTCGGGCCTCGCTTCCGAGCGCCGCGCCGTGACCAGGAGAAAGACGGGTTCGTCGCGCAGCCAGACCGCCAGCTGCCGCAACACCTGCAGGGTGGCGGTGTCCGCGCGGTGCACATTCTCGAGCAGGAGAGCCACAGGACCGGAAGCCGTTGCGCGCCTGCACCACTGCGCTAGACCCTGGGACAGCAGGAATGGCTCAGCGCCACTCGGCGGCAGCTCGCCGGCTCCGCTGATGTCCCGGCTCCCGCCGACTCCGCCGGCGTACCGGCTCGCCCCGGCCCGGCCGATGTCTCGGCTCGGGATCGCGCCGCTGATGTCCCAGTTGGGGATCGTCCTGCCGGCGTCCAGGTGCGGGACAGTGCTGCTGACTTCCCGGGCCGGCCTCGCGCTGGGGGTACCACTCGGTTCGCTTCCGTTCGCCTTACCGAGCGCGGCAAGGATTTCGGACCAGGCCCACGCGGGCGGCGCACCGTCGATATCCGGGCAGGCGCCGGCGGCGACGGTCCAATCGGCCGCTTCCAGTGCGGCGAGCACGGTTTCGGCCAGCGTGGTCTTGCCCATGCCGGCCTCCCCGGATAGCCAGGCCAGCCGCAACTGTCCGCCGCGGGCGGTGTCGGCAATGGTCAGCAGTTCCGACAGTTCGGCGAAATATCCGGTGCTGCGTGGGGTTCCGGGTGCCGGGGCGATGCCGCCGCCCATCGCGGCGACCAGTGCGCCCCCCGGCGGGCGGGCCGGTTTCGGGAGCGCCGGGGTGAGGTCGACCGCATGGTTCAGAATGGCGGTTTCCAGATTGCGCAGTGCCGGTCCGGGGTCCACGCCGAATTCCCCGCCGAGAAAATCACGGGAGCGCCGAATTGTGGTGAGCGCCTCCAATTGCCGCCCGAGCGCATATTGCGCGAGGGCCAGCAGCCGGACGAGTTCCTCGCGTCCGGGATGTGTTTCGAAATGCGGCCGCAGGTCGATGACGACTTCGCCGGAGCGGCCCAGTTCGAGTTTGGCCTGGGCGCTCAGTTCCACGGCGGTCAGATGCAGATCGGTGAGCCGGTCGGCTTCCGCGATGGCCCATTCGGCGTCGGCGAAGGCTTCGAGCGCCGGGCCGTGCCAGCGCGCCAGCAGGGCGTCGAGCAGGGAATTGCGCTGCGCGGTGTCGGGCCGGGTCTCGGGATTGCTGACCAGTTCCTGGTAGGTGCGCAAGCGCTGTTCGAAATGCCAGGCGTCGACGGAGTTCTCGGGGATCCGCAGCGCGTAACCGGATGATTCGGACCAGATGAACCGGGAGGGCGCGCGCCGCGGCCGATCCGGTTCGAAGAGCCGGCGCAGGGAGTGGATGTGCACCTGCAGCACCGAGGCCGCCTTGGGTGGCGGGCTGCCCGCCCACAGGTCGTCCACCAGGCGTTCGGTGCTCACCGCCTGCCCGTGGGCGACGACGAGACGGCCGAGCACGGCCCGCTGCATGGGGGTTCCGAGGGGGAGTTCGCGGCCGTCGAGAGTCAACTGCAGGGGACCGAGGACCCTGATCTCGGGACCTGCCATGTCACCCTCCTCGCGCCGAAAGCAAACTGGTCGTTTGCCGCAAGAAGAGCACTATCTCGCAAAAAGTTGAAGATGCCAAAAGTTAGCCGAAACGTTGTCGGATAGTTATAGGCGCTGGCGTGTCGGCGCGAAAAGCTGTGCTACGCAATGTGTTTTGCAATGCTAACAGCATTTGACGCCCCCGCAACTCCGCCGGAAGTGAACCGGAAGAGACGTGCTCGATACTTTCGAGTGGAAGCAACTCTGTGAAAGGGGTGGTGAGACGTGTTGCAACGACGCGACTTCCCCCGGGTATTCGGCGAAAACGGCCCCCGGGGATTCGGTGAAACCGGAATCGAACCCGAAGGCGCCGGCTACTACGTCGACCGCGACGGCGACATCTGGGAGAAACAGGAGGGGGGCTGGCGGCTGCTGCTGCAGCGCGGCGTGGCGGTCGATCCGGAGTCGCTCTGGGAGTGGACCGAGGGTCATGTGCGCGACTATGCGCCGTTCACGCCCATGGGTGCGGGGAGCCGCTGAGCCGACTACTGTGGCATCGAGTTCGCCATTCGTTTGCTGACGCGTCGAACCTGTGCAGCGTCATCGGGATTCGTCGCGTCGCCCGACGCCACGAGGTGACCAGATGACCCAGGGTTGGCCCGGCTCCCGCGATCCATTCGACTCCTTCGACGACATATTCCAGCGTTTCTTCGGCTCGGGCATGACCGCGCAGCCCCCGGTGCAGCGCATCGACCTGAGTCGTTTGCTGAGCGAAAGCGCGAAACAGGTGGTGGCCTCGGCCCGTGCCGCGGCGCACGACTGGGGCAATGCCGAGATCACCCCCGAACACCTGCTCTACGCCGCGGCCGACACCGAGCCCGCGCGCAGCATCATCGCCGAGATCGGCCGCGATCCGAAAGAACTGCGCAAGCAGATGCAGACCGCCGCGGGCAGCGGGGTCGGTGCGACCGGCAGCGGCCACGCGCTACAGCTCAGCCCCGCGGCCAAGTCCGCCCTGCGCAATGCCCAGCGCAGCGCCGCCGAGGCGGGCAGCAGCTACATCGGGCCGGAACACATTCTGCTGGGCATCGCCGCCCTCCCGGAAACCACTGCCGCACAGGCGCTCTCGGGAGCGAACGGGGCCAAATTGCCCGCCGCGCCCGGCCACAGGGAGCCCAGCGACACCCCGACCCTGGACGAGTACGGCCGCGACCTCACCGCCGAGGCGCGCGCCGGCAAGGTGGACCCGGTGGTGGGCCGCGCCACCGAGATCGAGCAGACCGTCGAGATCCTGTCCCGGCGGCGCAAGAACAATCCCGTGCTCATCGGTGACCCGGGCGTCGGCAAGACCGCCATCGTCGAGGGCCTGGCCCAGCGCATCGTGAACGGCGATGTGCCCAGCACCCTGGCCGACCGCCGCGTCATCGCCCTCGACGTCAGTTCGATGGTCGCGGGCAGCAAGTATCGCGGCGAGTTCGAGGAGCGGCTCACCAAGGTCCTCGATGAAGTGCGCGCGCACTCCGACGAATTGGTGATCTTCATCGACGAACTGCACACCATCGTCGGCGCGGGCGGCGGCGGTGAGGGCTCCATGGATGCGAGCAATATGCTCAAGCCCGCCCTCGCGCGCGGCGAA
Source organism: Nocardia huaxiensis (assembly GCF_013744875.1). Taxonomy (NCBI): domain Bacteria; kingdom Bacillati; phylum Actinomycetota; class Actinomycetes; order Mycobacteriales; family Nocardiaceae; genus Nocardia; species Nocardia huaxiensis. The sequence continues at coordinate 8,041,587 of NZ_CP059399.1, read as the reverse complement.
CTGCACGCCATCGGCGCGACCACCATCGACGAATACCGCAAGTACATCGAGAAGGACGCCGCCCTGGAACGCCGCTTCCAGCCGGTCATGGTGTCCGAACCGTCGGTCACCGACACCATCGAGATCCTGCGCGGGCTGGTGGACGTGTACGAGGAACACCATCAGGTCCGCTACCTGGACGAGGCGTTGATCGCCGCCGCCGAACTCTCCGACCGCTACCTCACCGACCGGTTCATGCCGGACAAGGCCATCGACCTGGTGGACCAGGCCGGTGCGCGCGTCCGATTGCGCACGCGCACACCGGATCCCAAGGTGCGTGAGCTCGACGAGAAGCTGGCCCGGCTCAATCGCGAGAAGGACGCCGCGGTCGCCGGCGAGGACTACGAGAAGGCCACCAAGCTCAAGGCCGAGATCGCCAAGCTGGAGCAGAAGACCGCGGACGAGGTGGATCGCACCGAGATCCCCACGGTCGAGATCACCGATATCGCCGAGGTGGTGTCGCGCCAGACCGGCATCCCGGTCGCCGACCTCACCACCGAGGAGCGGCAGAAACTGCTGAAACTCGAAGCGGCGCTGCACAAGCGGGTCGTCGGGCAGGAGGAGGCGATCGTCGCCGTGGCCGAGGCGGTGCGCCGCGCCCGCGCCGGGCTCAAGGACCCCGGGCGGCCCATCGGCTCGTTCCTGTTCCTCGGCCCCACCGGCGTCGGCAAGACCGAACTCGCGAAAGCCTTGGCGGAGCAGGTATTCGGCGATGAGGACCGGCTCATCCGCTTCGACATGAGCGAATTCCAGGAGAAGCACACGGTTTCCAGGCTCGTGGGCGCACCGCCCGGATACGTCGGCTACGACGATGCCGCGCAGCTCACCGACAAGGTTCGCCGCCAACCGTATTCGGTGATCCTGTTCGACGAGGTGGAGAAGGCGCACCCGGACGTGTTCAATGTCCTGCTGCAACTGCTCGACGACGGCCGGGTGACCGACTCCAAGGGGCGCACGGTCGATTTCAAGAACACCATCGTCATCCTCACCAGCAATATCGGCTCCGATCTCATCCTGTCGGCGAAAGACGGTGACCTGGACTCGATTACGCCGCAGCTGGAGGAGCGCCTGCGCAAGCAGTTCCGCCCGGAATTCCTCAACCGGCTCGACGAGCAGATCATCTTCCACCGGCTCGACAAGACGCAGCTGCGCAATATCGTCGACCTGGTGCTGGACGGCACCCGCCGTCGCCTGAAGGCGCAGGACATCGGCCTGGACGTGTCCGACAAGGCCATGGACTGGCTGGCGGACAACGGCTATCAGCCGGAGTTCGGTGCGCGGCCGCTCAAGCGCAGCGTCCAGAAAGAGCTCGACAACAAGCTGTCCCGGCAGCTGCTGGACGGTGCGCTGGCCCCCGGCGACACGGTCCGCATCGACGCCGATGATTCCGGCCTGACCATCGAGGCCCTGCACCACAGCGCGGTCAAGGGCACCGACGAGAAGGTCACCGAGAGCTCGGTCATGACCGTCGGCAAGAACGGCAAGGGGAAGGGCAAATCCGAGTCCGCCAACGGCAATGGCAAGGCTTCGAGCAAGTCCGGCAAGGCTGCGGCGGGCAGCAAGAGCTGACCGCTTTCCGAGGACGACCGCGCCGCACCGGCCCCCTCCCGGCGCGGCGCGGTCGGTCCGCCCTCGCTTCCGGTGTGAATCTGAGTTAACTTCTAGATATGGAGCGAGATCGTGATCAGGCCCCGCTGCCGCTGGGTGAGCTTTTCGCGGAGGGGCCGTTCCCGCCGCACCACCACGGCTGTTTCGGCTGCGGCCCGTCCAATCCGGCCTCGCCGCATATAGCCTTCGAGCGCCGAGGTGATGTGGTGCGCGGGACATTCCTGCTGGATCACCGGCATCAGGGCGCACCCGGTGTCGCGCACGGCGGTATCGTCGCCGCCGCTCTCGATGAGGCGTCGGGGGCTGTCCTGGTGCCGCTCAAACTGCCTGCGGTGACCGTGAAACTGGACGTCAGCTTCACGGCCCCGGCGCGGCTGCACCGAGAATTCGTGGTCACATCCAGGCTGACCGCCCGGGACGGCCGCAAACTCTTCATCGACACCGAGCTGACCGACGGCGACACCGTGGTCGCCACCGGCCGCGCCATCTTCGTCGAGGTCGCGCCGGAGCATTTCCTGCAATTCGGCGCGAACCCGGGCGAGCTGTCCAGCGTCGGCGTCTAGCGAATCAGCTCAGGCGGCGGATATCGCCGCGCACGCGGTAGAACCCGCCGCGCGCCGACTCGGCCACCGCGTCCACCACATACCGCGCCCCCGCCTGGCGAATCTCCCTGGGGAACTGCACATTCCAGCCGTGCTGGTAGCCGGGGGAGACCACGTGCACTCGCAGATTGCCCGCCTCCTGCACGCATTCCACCACGATGCCGTCGCCCGCGTCCGCGGTCACTTCCACTGTGGCGCTGGGGATTACCGCCGAGATCTCGGGAGCCTTCACCGACACCGTCTGCGGCAGCACGCCCTGCTCGGCGTCCCGGATGGCCGCCTCGCTCACATCCAGGCAGGCGAGCGCGCCACTGGTGGTGACCAGGTACAGCTTCTCGTCGTGGTACTGCATGGAGTACGCGGACCCGCACCCGGTGGCCAGCTTCCACAGTCGCTGCCCGGCGGAGTCGAAGCAGTACACCGAGGAGTGATTGTCGCCGGCGAACACGTAGCGCCCGTCCGGTGAAGTGGCACAGGAGAATACGGCCGCGTCGCACTGGTAGGAGCGTTCGGCCTGCCCGTCCTTGGCCACCATGCGCACCTGGCTGCTGCTGGTGCCCGCGTACACGGAATCGCTTTCCTGCCAGCCGAACAGGACCGGCCCGCCGGTGCCCACATGCCAGCGGTGATTGCCGTTGACCAGGTCATAGGCGGTGACGCCGCTGGAATGCCCGTGGTAGACGCCGTTTTCGTCGATGCGCACCATCCAGCCGGAGTTGCCCTTGCTGCGCACCGACCACAGCGACTCCTCCTCGTGGTCGATCACGGTGAGCCCGCCCTGCGCATCGGAGACGCCGAGAATCCCGTCGTGGATGTCGAGCCAGTAGATGTCGATATTCGCGGCGATATCGTAGGCCGCGCGCGGCACCTTGCCCGACAGGTCGTACACGCGCCCGTCGTCGCACCCGGCGTAGATCCAGAAATCGTCGGCCACAATGCATTTCACCGAGTTCGGCAGCCGGAACCGGCCGGTCACCGTGCCCTCCGGCGTCAGCGTGAACACATCGCCGCTCTCATTGCCCACCCAGCACCGATTCTCGTCCACGAAGATGCCGAACGCGGCCGCCCCCGAATCGAAGGTCCACAGCACGGGCGCGGATTTGGCGGTGGAGCGCTGACTCACGATGGCCCGCCGGGTGATCGACCGCGGCGCCCGCGCCCCCATGACGGCCGCCGCGTACCCCTTGCGCACCTTCTCGCCGATCTTCTTGGCGGCGGCGGCTTTCGCCTTGTCCGCGGTGGCGAAGGAGCTCACCTTGGTGGTGCCCGCGTCGCCGATGCGCCCGTACCGGATGGTCACCTGCGTTCCCGCCACGATGACCTCGTAGAACTTGTGTGCCGAACCGCTGTCCTCGGACAGTTCGAGGTAGGTGGTGTCCCCGCTGCTCATGCCTTGCTCCGTGCTTCGCCGATCTCGATGTGAGGCGAAAGCTAGCAAGGGACACCGACATTCGGCGAGCGCTACAGGAACGCCTGCGCCGCGAGCCCGGCGAGCGCGCCACCGGCCAGCGGGCCGAAGACCGGCACCCAGGCGTAGCGCCAGTCGGCGTCCTTGCGGTTGGCGGGCAGATCCGGGCCGGGATCCTCGGCCAGTCGGCGGTGCGCACCGCCGCCCGCGCTGAGATCGGCCGGGACGCGCTGTGGCGGCAGCACATTCGCCGCCCGCTGGGTCGGCAGCAGGGCGTAGGCGATGCGGGGGCCGAGGTCGCGCGCCGGGTTGATGGCGTAGCCGGTGGGCCCGCCCAGCGAGGCGCCGATGCCGACCACCAGCAGGGCCGCGGCCAGCGGGCCCAGTCCGCTGGGGGTGTGGCCGAAGGCCAGGATCACCAGCACCAGCACGAAGGTGGCGATCACCTCGGTGACGAAGTTCCAGCCGTAGGAGCGGATGGCCGGGCCGGTGGCGAAGATGCCGAGCTTCTTGGCCTCGTCCGGCTCGGCGTCGAAGTGCTTCTTGTAGACCGCGTAGGCCAGGCAGGCGCCCACGAATGCGCCGACCATCTGCCCGCTGAGGTAGGCGAGGGTATTGGTGAAATTCACCGGGACGCCGGGCGCGTATTCGTCGGCTCCGGCGAAGAGATTGCCGATGGTGACGGCCGGATTGAGATGCCCGCCGGATTTGTAGGCGACGTAGACGCCGCCGAAGACGCCCAGCCCCCATCCGAAGGTGATGAGCAGCCAGCCGCCGTCGAACCCTTTCGACTTGGTGAGCAACACATTGGCGACCACACCTGCACCCAGCAGGATGAGGATGCCTGTGCCCAGGGCCTCGCTGAGGAATATCGAGCTGAAATCCATGAAATGCGCCTCCGATCGGCGGTCGCTGCGATTCAGAAAAGACTTTACGGTCTTTCGTACAGCAAACACTCAGAAACACGCAATATGGACGTGTTTCTGGCTGGCGAGCCCCTCGGAAACGACGAATAGCGCCGCGCCGGAAGCAATTCCGGCACGGCGCTGCTCGAATTACGGGATCAGCTCACCGCGACCATACGGGCGGCGTTCGCGGTCTCGTCGTCCTTGGCCTCATTGGCGGCCAGTTCGGCGTGCACGCGGTCGAAATACTTGTTGATCTCCGCATTGGTGCGCTCGGCATCCCAGCCCAGGTGCGGGGCGATGAGCGCGGCAATCTCCGGGGCCGCCTTCAGGCCGCGGTCCGGCACCTCGATGGAGATGCGGGTGCGCCGGGTCAGCAGATCGTCCAGGTGCAGCGCGCCCTCGTGGGTGACGGCGTACACGGCCTCGGCGGCGATGTAGTCCTCCGCGCCCGCGATCGGCTGCGCCAGTTCCGGAGCCGCCGCCACGAGGTCGAAGATCTCGTTGCTCAGCGAGCCGTAGCGGCCCAGCAGGTGCTCGACCACCGCGGCCGGCAGATCCGCCCGCGCCGCGACACCCGCGATGTCACCGAGCATGTCGGCGTAGCCGACCGCACCGAGGATCGGCAGGTTCTCGGTGACCGACGGCGCGACATCGCTGCCCAGCCGCTCGGCGGCCGCGTCCACCACATCGGAGGCCATGACCCGGTAGGTGGTGTACTTGCCGCCCGCGATGACGAACAGTCCGGGAGCCGGTTCGGCCACCGCGTGCTCGCGCGACAGCTTGGAGGTCTCCTTGTTCGCGCCGGTCATGAGCGGCCGCAGACCGGCGTAGGTGCCGACGATGTCGGCGCGGGTGAGCGGTTCGCGCAGCAGCGAATTCACGTGGTCGAGGATGTACTGCACATCGGCCGCGCTGGCGGTGGGATGGTTCTTGTCCAGACCCCAGTCGGTGTCGGTGGTGCCGATGATCCAGTGCTCGGCCCACGGGATCACGAACAGCACGGACTTCTCGGTGCGCATGATCAGACCGGTGTTCATGTTCAGCCGCTCGCGCGGGACCATGATGTGCACGCCCTTCGACATGCGCACGTGGAACGGGAACTCCACGCCGGTCATCTTGATCATGTCATCGGTCCACACGCCGGTGGCGGAGATGACGGTGCGGGCGCGGATGGTGTGCTCGAGCCCGGTCTCCTGGTCGAGAACCTTTGCGCCGACGACCTTTTCGCCGTCCCGCAGCAGGCCGGTGACCTTGGTGCGGGTGAGCACGGTCGCGCCGTGCTGGGCGGCGGTGCGGGCGATCATCATGGTGTGGCGGGCGTCGTCGACCTGCGCGTCGTAGTAGCGGATGGCGCCGATCATGGCGTCGTCCTTGAGCGCGGGCGCCAATCCCAGTGCGCTGGAACGGGTCAGGTGCCGGTGCATGGGCACCGAGCGCGCGCCGCCGAGGGTGTCGTACAGGGCCACCCCGGCGCCGATGTAGGCGCGCTCCCACACGTGGTGCTGCAGCGGGAACAGGAACGACACCGGGCGCACCAGGTGCGGGGCCAGCTTGTTCAGCAGCAGGCCGCGTTCCTTCAAAGCCTCACGGACCAAAGCGAAGTCGAGCTGCTCCAGGTAGCGCAGGCCACCGTGGATGAGTTTGGAGGACCGGCTCGAGGTGCCGGCGGCGAAATCGCGGGCCTCCACGAGCGCGACGGACAGTCCACGCGAGGCGGCGTCCAGTGCGGCGCCGGCGCCGGTCACGCCACCACCGATCACGAGGACGTCGATCTCGGTGTCGCCCAGGGCATCGATGGCCCGGGCGCGGTAGGCGGGATCCAATTGAGCGGACACGAGTTACTCCTTGTTATCGGTGTTTTCAGTCGTCGAGGTCAACCCAGTCGAGGGTGCGCGAGACGGCGCGCAGCCAGCGGCTGTAGCCCTTCTGCCGCTGCTCCTCGGTCCACGTGGGCTGCCAATTCTTGTCTTCGTGCCAGTTGGCGACGAGTTCGTCGGTGTTCTTCCAGAAGCCGACCGCCAGCCCGGCCGCGTAAGCGGCTCCGAGAGCGGTGGTTTCGGCGACCACCGGCCGCGAGACCGGCACGCCGAGGAAGTCGGCCTGGATCTGCATGGCCAGTTCGTTGGCGGTGACGCCGCCGTCCACGCGCAGCGTGTCGAGCTTGACTCCGGAGTCCTGCTGCATGGCCTCGACCACGTCACGGGTCTGGTAGCAGATGGATTCCAGTGTGGCCCTGGCCAAGTGGGCATTGTTGCTGTAGCGGGACAGGCCCACGATGACGCCGCGGGCGTCCGCGCGCCAGTACGGGGCGAACAGTCCGGAGAAGGCGGGAACGAAGTACACACCACCCGTATCGCTGACGGTGCGGGCCAGGTTCTCCACCTGCGATGCACCCGAGATGATTCCGAGCTGATCCCGCAACCACTGCACCGCCGATCCGGTGACGGCGATGGAGCCTTCCAGCGCGTACACCGGCTTCTCGTCGCCGAACTGGTAGGCGACGGTGGTGAGCAGGCCGTGCTTGGAGTGCACAATCTCGGTACCGGTATTCAGCATCAGGAAATTCCCTGTGCCGTAGGTGTTCTTGGCCTCACCCGGGCGGAAGCACACCTGCCCGACGGTGGCGGCCTGCTGATCGCCGAGCACACCGGCGACCTTCACCGCGCCCCGGAGCGGGCCGTCGGGATTGGTGGTGCCGAAGCCTTCCGGGTTCGAGGAGGGGGAGATGCGCGGCAGCATGGCGCGCGGCACACCGAAGATGGCGAGCAATTCCTCGTCCCAGTCCAGGGTTTCGAGGTTCATGAGCATGGTGCGCGAGGCATTGGTGACGTCGGTGACATGTTCGCCGCCGCGCGCGCCGCCGGTGAGATTCCAGATGATCCAGCTGTCCGGGGTGCCGAAGAGGGCGTCGCCGCGTTCGGCGGCTTCCCGCACACCCGGGACGTTTTCGAGAATCCACTTCAGCTTGCCGCCGGAAAAGTAAGGGGCGGGCGGCAATCCGGCACGCTCGCGGATCAGCTCGGTGTGCCCGGCCTTCTCGACCTCGGCGATGATGCGGTCGGTGCGGGTGTCCTGCCAGACGATAGCGTTGTAGTAGGGGCGTCCGGTGCGGCGGTCCCACACGATGGTGGTCTCGCGCTGATTGGTGACGCCGACGGCGGCCAGATCGGCGGCCGTGAGATTCGCCCCGGCGAGGGCCGACTTGATGACGGTGCGCGTGCGTTCCCAGATCTCGTCGGGATTGTGTTCCACCCAGCCGGCCTGCGGCATGATCTGTTCGTGTTCGAGTTGATGCCGGGCAACCACGTTGCCCCCGTGGTCGAACACCATGAATCGCGTGGAGGTCGTGCCTTGGTCGATGGCTCCGACGTACTGCGTCATCGCGGTCCTTTCCGGAAACTCTTCGTTGAGCCCGTTTGCCCTGATGGGCGGTGGTGCCACTGCGCCCGACTGACACATTACGAACGGTTTACTCCCGCGCACAGGGACGGCGTTCGACAATGCCGAACGGTTTGCTGGTAGGTTACGGACATGCCGGGTCCGATTCAGTCGATCGAGCGTGCGGCCGCCATGCTGCGATTGCTGGCGCGCGGATCGGGTCGCATGGCGGTGGGGGAGATCGCCGCCGCGCTCGGCCTCGCCAAGCCGACGGCACACGGGATCCTGCGGACACTGCAGGGCGTCGGGTTCGTCGACCAGGACCCGGTCAGCGGCAAGTACATGCTCGGCCCGGCCATGGGAGAGCTCGGTGGCGGCTATATGGACGCGAACGAGCTGCGCTCGCGGGCCATCAACCGGGCCGACGCGCTGGCGGCCCGCAGCGGAGAATCCGTCCGCATCGCCACCCTGCGCCACGGCGACGTGACCGTCGTGCATCATGTCTTCCGCCCCGACAACACCGAACAGGCCCTGGAAGTGGGGGAGATCCTGCCCCCGCACGCCACCGCATTAGGAAAAGTGTTGCTGGCCTACGACTCCGAACTCGCGGCATCGACGCGCGAAGATGAACTCCCCGCGTTGACCCACCGCACGATCACTGACAGAGCGGCGCTGAATCGTGCCCTGACAGAGGTGCGCCGCACCGGATGGGCCGGGGACACCGGCGAATTCCGCCCCGACGAAGCGGGTATCGCAGCCCCTGTTCGCGGCCGTGGCGGCCTGGTGGTCGGAGCCATCGGCATCACCGGCCCCATCGACCGCCTCTGCGACGGCCAATTGCGCCCGCGCGCTTCCCTGGTCGGTCAGGTGCGTGACGCCGCACACGCGGTGTCGAGGGATCTCGGTGGGGCACAATGATTTTCACGTACCGTGAGTTCAGCCTTCGCACGGATCGTGAGCGCGCGCGGCGCGAGAGTGGGTGTTCCATGCACTACGAGAGCGGGCTCGGATGACGCAACGCTATGTGCTCGCCATCGACCAGGGCACCACCTCCACCCGGTGCATCCTGTTCGACCAGCGCGCTCGGTTGGCCGGGGTGGCGCAGCGCGAGCATAAACAGCACTACCCGCGCCCCGGCTGGGTGGAGCAGGACGCGCTGGAGATCTGGCGCAATGTCGAGCGCATCGTCCCTGCGGCACTGCGGGATTCGGGCATCACCGTGGATCAGGTGGCGGCGGTGGGGATCGCCAATCAGCGGGAGACCACCGTGGTGTGGGACCGCCGCACCGGCACCCCTATCGGCCGCGCCATCGTCTGGCAGGATGTGCGCACCGAAGACTTGGTGCGCTCATTCACCGAAACCCCTGGTGCGGAACGCATCCGGGACCTGTGCGGCCTACCGCTCGCGACATACTTCGCCGCCCCGCGCCTGCGCTGGCTGCTCGACAATGTCCCCGGTCTGCGCGAGCGCGCCGAACGCGGCGACGTCCTGTTCGGCACCATGGAAACCTGGCTCATCTGGAATCTCACCGGCGGCGCCGACCACGGCGTCCACGTCACCGACGTCACGAACGCCGGCCGCACCCTCCTCATGAACCTCGCCACCCTCGAATGGGACGACGAACTCCTGCGCTTCTTCGGCATCCCCCGCGCCATGCTCCCCCGAATCGAGCCCTCCACAGGCGATTTCGGCACCGCCCGCCGCGTCACCCCGGGCGTCCGCATCGCCGCCGCCCTCGGCGACCAGCACGCCGCCCTCTTCGGCCAAACCTGCTTCGCCCCGGGTGAAACCGAATGCACCTATGGCACAGGCGGTTTCATGCTCATGAACACCGGAACCGAACTCATCCGCTCCAAACACGGCCTGCTCACCACCATCGGCTACCAGGTGGGCCCCGACCCGGTCTACGCCCTCGAAGGCCCCATCGCCGTCACCGGTTCCCTGGTCCAGTGGCTGCGCGACAACATCGGGCTGATCACCAGCGCTCCCGAGATCGAAACCCTCGCCGCCACAGTCGAAGACAACGGCGGCTGCTACCTGGTCCCCGCCTTCTCCGGCCTCTACGCCCCGCACTGGCGCAGCGATGCCCGCGGCCTGCTCATCGGCCTCACCTCCTACATCACCAAGGGGCACATAGCCCGCGCCGTCCTCGAGGCCACCGCCTGGCAGACCCGCGACGTGGTCGAGGCCATGAACGCCGACTCCGGCCTGCACGCCTCAGCGCTCCGCGTAGCCGGCGGCATGACCTCCGACAATCTGTTGATGCAGACGATCGCCGACGTCCTCGACATCCCCGTCATGCGCCCGATCGTCGCCGAAACCGTTTCCCTCGGCGCCGCCTACGCGGCGGGGCTGGCCGTCGGCTACTGGCCCGACCTGGAGGGCCTGCGTCACAACTGGCGTCTCGCCGCCCAATGGATCCCGCGCATGGACGCCGCGGTTCGCGAAGACGAGTACGACAACTGGAAGCGCGCCGTCGAACTGACCTTTGGATGGGTGAAACCTCGGCGGCGACAGCGGTGATGCCGGCCCCGGAGTGCAACGCCAACCCGGGGCGGAGGGTGGGGGACGGATTGTGCCTATTGGGAGGGCATCGAGACTGGGGTGCGATCAGGGTCGGATAGCGTGCAGGGTATGCGGCTTCACGTGGGATGTGCGATGTGGCAACACCCTGATTGGCAGGAGAAGCCATTGCCTCCGGCGGAGCGGCTGCGGTCGTATGCGTCGTGGTGCAATGCGGTGGAGGGGAATACGACGTTCTACGCGACGCCGCAGCGGCGGACCGTGGAATCCTGGGCGCGGCAGACTGATCCGGAGTTTCGGTTCGTTATGAAGTTGCCGCGCACTGTGACTCACGATCGCAGACTCAGCGGTATCGACGATGAGATGAATGCCTTCCTGGAGGCGGTGGAGCCGCTGGGGCGTCGGCTGCACGCGCTGTGGGTGCAGTTGCCGGGGACGTTCACCGATCTGGGCGCACTGGCGGATCTGCTGGAGGGGCTGCCGTCGCGGCATCGGGTGGCGGTGGAGGTGCGGCATCCGGCATTCTTCGAAAATGACCGAGCCATAAGGCAATTGGAGTCGGTGCTGACCGCGGCGGGCGCGGAGTGGGTGCCGTTCGACACCACCACGCTGTTCGCGTCGCCGCCGGAGAGCGCGGCGGAGCGGGAGGCGGCGGGAAAGAAGCCGCGGGTGCCTCGGCGAATGCGGGCGCTCACCGAGTTTCCGATCGTGCGATACCACGGGCGCGACGATGTGGATCGGACGGTGGCGGGGTGGCAGCCGTGGGTCGAGACGGTGGCGGGGTGGCTGCGCGAGGGGCGGTCGCCGACGGTGTTCGTGCACACCCCGGACAATGCGAAGGCACGCACGCTCGCTCGCCGTTTCCACGGTGAGGTGCGAGCGCGCGTGCCGGAGCTGGCGCCGCTGCCGGATCCCATACCGACGGATCCGATGACGTTGTTCTAGTGCTGTCCGAGCGGGTGCGGCTCAGGCCATGGCGGGTTGCTCGAGGGCGCTGTCGCGGCGGGCGGCCTCGCGGGCGAGGGCCTTGTCGCGCTGCTCCTCGAACCGGACCACGTCCTTGCGCAGGCGTTCGATGAACTCGCCGAGCTCGTTCCGCAGCTGCTCGCCGCGCGCCCCGAAGTCGCTGCGCTCCATGATGTTCCACTTCTTGAGCACCGGCAGGACGACCTCTTCGAGATGCTGGCGCAGATCGTAGATGCCGTGCTTGGCCATGAGCACGCCATTGCGGCGGAAGTTGGGCATGCCCGCGCCGGGCATCTGGAAGTTCTGCACCACATTGCTGATCGCTTCCAGGGCCTGATCCGGCGACAGGTTCAGGGCGGCCTCGCAGATGTTGCGATAGAAGATCATGTGCAGGTTTTCGTCCGCGGCGATGCGCTGCAGCATTCGGTCCGCAATCGGGTCATTGCACACTTTGCCGGTATTGCGATGAGAAACGCGAGTGGCCAATTCCTGAAATGTCACATAGACGACAGAGTGCATAAATCCGGCATCCGCCCGAATTGCCTGATTGCCCGTGCCCTGCTGCACCAGGCTCATGGCCGAATAGCCATTGGTCATGTGCACCATTCGATCCCGTTCCAGCGCCACCGGGTCGACGCCGCGGGTCACCACGAGATAGTCGCGGATGACGATGCCGTGCCGGTTCTCCTCGGCGGTCCAGCGCCCGACCCAGGTGCCCCACGCACCGTCCTGGGAGAAGTTCTCCGCGATCTCCCGGTGATAGCTGGGCAAATTGTCCTCGGTGAGCAGATTGGTGATCATGGCCGCGCGGGCGACCTCGCTGAGTCGGGATTGTCCGAGTTCCCAATCTTCACCGTCCATAGCTGCAAAGTTGCGACCGTCATCCCACGGCACATAGTCGTGCGGATGCCAGTCCTTGGCCATGGATAGATGCCTGTTCACATTCTGCTCGGCAATCGGTTCCAGCTCCATGAGCAGTTCCAACTGCGTGAGACTCCTGGCCACTGTGGTGTGCCCTCCCTCGAAATGGCTCGGCGCTGCGGAATGATGGTGCAGAACTGTGCAGAACACGGCCTGGCGTGGTGCTGGAGAATGCATGTCGGCCGATGGCCTGGTGAGGTGATCCGGGAAGCTCGCGTGTCGTATGAGGAGACTGGTCGGCTTCGCCTCGGATAATCTAGCCCAGTTCGCCGGAGATTGGCTCATCCCCCGCCGAAGTCTCATGGCCGGGTCAGTTCGCTAGTTGCAAAACAGTCCTTGACAGCCCACGCGGATCGATAGCGGGTTCGCCGGAGCATTGCTACGGAGAGTGAACATGCAGACGCCCAACCGCAGGAAATTTCCCGACGTCGTCGTGACCTCGCTGGCCGCCACCACGTCCATCGCCGGTGACGTCGACTCGACCTGGAAGGGACTACTCAACGGGGAGAGCGGAATCGACGTCCTGGAGGACAGCTTCCTCGACGATTTCCAACTGCCCGTGCGCATCGGCGGCCACCTCAAGGTGACCCCCACCTCCCAGCTTACCCACGCCGAATGCCGTCGCATGTCCTACGTGGAGCAGATGGCCACCGTGCTCGGCCGCGAGGTCTGGCGCAATGCCGGCAATCCGGAGGTGGACAAGGACCGTCTCGGCGTCGCCATCGGCACCGGTCTGGGCGGTGCGGAGATGCTCATCATCGCCCGCGACAAGCTGGCGCACGGCGGCTACCGCAAGGTTTCGCCGCTGACCGTGCAGACCACCATGCCCAATGGCGCGGCGGCCATCGTCGGCACCGAACTCGGTGCGCGAGCGGGCATTACGACTCCCGTTTCGGCCTGTTCGTCCGGTTCTGAGGCGATTGCCAATGCCTGGCAGAAGATCGTCATGGGTGAGGCCGACATGATGGTCACCGGCGGCGTGGAGGGCTCCATCCAGGCGCTGCCCATCGCCGGGTTCTCCATGATGCGCGCCATGAGCACCCGCAATCACGACCCCAAGGGCGCGTCCCGCCCCTTCGACAAGGACCGCGACGGCTTCGTTTTCGGCGAGGCGGGCGCGCTCATGGTCATCGAGACCGAGGAGCACGCCAAGGCGCGCGGCGCGACCATCCACGCCCGGATCATGGGCGCGGGCATCACCTCCGACGGTTTCCACCTGGTCGCCCCGGACCCGGAGGGCACCGGCGCGGCCCGTGCCATGGCGCGCGCCATGGAGCACGCCGGAATCGCCAAATCCGATGTCTCCCATATCAATGCGCACGCCACCGCGACCCCGATCGGTGACACCGCCGAGGCGAATGCCATCTATCAGGCGGTCGGCAATCACGCCGCGGTGTACGCGCCCAAGTCCGCGCTGGGCCATTCCATCGGCGCGGTCGGTGCGCTGGAATCGGTCATCACCGTTTTGTCGGTACGCGACGGAATCGTCCCGCCCACCCTGAATTTGGACAATCTGGACCCGGAAATCGATCTCGACGTGGTGCACGGCCAGGCCCGTCCCGGTCGCTACGACTACGCCCTCAACAACTCCTTCGGGTTCGGCGGGCACAACGTCGCCCTGGCCTTCGGCCGGTACTGAGTGACGCGGGATTACGGCACCTGCTAATCTCTGGCAGCCCTGCTTCTCTCGGGCTTTCGGTGTCGATCTTTGTTCGGTGTCACTACACAGCCACGGCTGCTGTGAGTTGAAAAAGGATAGGGAATGATCGGCGAGAACTTCGATGACTATCTGGACGAGCACGGCAACATCTCGATCCCTGACAACCTGACCATGATCGACCTGGTCGACAAGCACAGTCAGGCCAATGGAGGCGAGCTCGCCTACCGCTTTATCGACTATTCGCGCGAACGCGACGGCGAGTACCACGACATCACGTGGGACCAGTTCGGCGTCCGATTGCGCGCGGTGGCCGCCCGGCTGCAGCAGGTGACGCAGCCGGGCGACCGCGTGGCAATCCTTGCGCCGCAGGGGCTCGACTACGTCGTGGCCATGTACGCGGCGGTCTATGCCGGCAATATCGCCGTGCCGCTGTTCGATCCGGACGAGCAGGGTCACTCGGACCGGCTGCACGCGGTCCTCGCCGACTGTCAGCCGTCGGCCATCCTCACCGTCGCCGCCGCGGCGGCGGGGGTGCGGGAGCTGTTCAAGGATCTGCCCGCACCGAAACGGCCGCGCATCATTGCGGTGGAAGCGATTCCGGACAGCGTGGGCGTGTCCTGGGTGCGTCCGGACATCAAGGTCGACAGCATCGCCTACCTGCAGTACACCTCGGGTTCCACGCGCACCCCGGCCGGTGTGGAGATCACACACCGGGCGGTCGGCACCAACCTGCTGCAGATGATCGACGCCATCGGCATCACCGAAAAGGCCCGCGGCGTCACCTGGTTGCCGCTGTTCCACGACATGGGCCTGCTGACGGTGATCCTGCCGACCATCGGCGGCAAGTACATCACCATCATGTCGCCCAGCGCCTTCGTGCGGCGGCCCTACCGCTGGATCAAGGAGCTGGCTGCGCAGGAGGACGGTGCCGAGATCTTCGCGGCGGCACCGAATTTCGCCTTCGAGCACGCCGCGGTGCGCGGCCTGCCCAAGCCGGGGGAGGAGCTCGACCTCTCCAATGTGATCGGCCTGATCAACGGCAGCGAACCGGTGTCGGTGACGTCGATGAAGAAGTTCAACGACGCCTTCGCCCCGTACGGCCTGCCCAAGACCGCCATCAAACCCTGCTACGGCATGGCCGAGGCCACCCTGTTCGTCTCCGCCACCAAGCGCGACGACGAGGCCCGCACGGTCTGGGTGGACCGCACCGAACTCAACGCCGGCCGCATGACCCAGGTCGATCCGGACGCGGAAAACGCTGTGGCGCAGGTGTCCTGCGGCTACGTGGCGCTGTCGCAGTGGGCGGTCATCGTGGACCCGGAGACCGGCGCGGAGAAGCCGGACGGCGAGGTCGGCGAGATCTGGCTGCACGGCGGCAATATGGGCATCGGCTACTGGGGCCGGCCGGAGGAAAGCGTCGCCACCTTCGAGAATCGGCTGAATTCCCGTCTGCCGCAGGGCAGCCACGCCGAGGGCGCGGCCGCCGACGCCCGGTGGATGCGCACCGGCGACTTCGGCTCCTACCTCGACGGCGAGCTCTACATCACCGGCCGCGTCAAGGATCTGGTGATTGTGGACGGCCGCAATCACTACCCGCAGGACCTCGAGTACTCGGCGCAGGAATCCAGCAATGCCCTGCGTCCGGGCTTCGTCGCCGCCTTCTCGGTGGCCGACGCCGACAATGCCGAGAAGCTGGTGATAGTGGCCGAACGGGGAACGGGCGCAGCCAAACTGGATCCGGAGCCGATCGCGGAGACGGTGCGTGCCGCCATCGCGAAACGGCACGGGGTCAACGTTCAGGATCTGCTGCTGGTGCCCGCCGGGTCGATCCCGCGGACCTCCAGCGGCAAGATCGCGCGGCGGGCCTGCAAGACGGCGTACGTGGAGGGCACCCTGCGCGGCGGCTATCGCCAGCAGGCGTTCCCGGACGCTACCGACTAGCGCCGAATCCGGTTGTCCCGCACCGTCGTCGAAGGCTCAGGAATTATCGGCGGCGGTGCGGCTCACCTCGTATCCGAGCAGGCGTTCGGCCTCCTCGATCCCGCCCTGCAGATCGCCGACCGCGTTCATCTTGGACAGATCCAGGCCGATGGCCACCAGGGTGAGCGCGATCTCCGAGGACAGCCCGGTGATGATGACGCTCGCGCCCATGAGCCCCGACGCGTCGACGGTCTGCACCAGGTGATTGGCGACCGTCGAGTCGATGGTCGGCACACCGGTGATGTCGATGACCACCACCTTCGCGCGATTGCCCCGGATCGCACCCAGCAGCTGTTCGGTCAGCTGCCGGGCGCGCTGCGAATCCAGCACGCCGATGATGGGCAGGATGAGCAGCTGCTCGCGCACCTGCAGCACCGGCGTCGACAGCTCGCGAATGGCCTCCTGCTGCTGGCGGATGATGCGTTCGCGTTCCTCCACGAAGGACACGCCCACGGTATTGGCAATCCGGTTGGCCGCCGGTTCGTAGGCGTCCAGCACCCGGTTCAGCAGCGTGAAATTGCTCTGATACTTCTCGAACAGCGAGCGCGCCAGCACATCTCGCAGCAGCAGCACGATGCCGAGCACCTCGTCGGTCTCGACGCCCCGGGGGATGATGCGCTCGGACAGATTGCGCGCGTAGTTCTGCAGCGTTTCGACGCTGCCGGTCTCCAGTGCGTCGACGTAGTTGTCGTAGACGGAGGTGGCCTCGGAGAAGATCTCATCGGGGCTCATGGCGGTGAGCAGTTTGGCGTCGGTGATGCGGCGGGCCCATTCTTCGCGCAGGACCGTGCGGTTCTGGCGTAGGTGTTCGACGAGTTCGGACAGCAGACCCTCGCCGGGTCTGTCCATGAGCAGGGCGTCTCCGCTCGGGCTGAGCGAGCTCGGGGCCATGTCGTCCTCCACCAGGGGTAATCAGCCGAAAGTTTGCTCTGACAGATCGGTGACCCTACGCGCATGGCAGGGTTCGAACAGGAATTCGGTGCAAAGTCCCCCTGACACGGCGATTCGAATTCCAATCCCTGAGCGACCGGTTCGTACACTTTGCGCTCGTGTGGAATTTTGCCCGGGTTGGGCTGTTTTCGGCGGTAGCCGCCGGTGTAATGGTGGTTTCGGGGGCGAATCCGGCGGCGGCGGAGGTGACCGCCCCCTCGACGGTCTGCGGCACCCCGCTCACCGAGACGGAACTGTCGACCATTGCCCGGCTCTCGGACACCTCCCAATTGTCGGGAAATTCGCTGCAGCGGTTGGAAACCGCGGTCAGCAACAATCACGAGATCACCGAGATCCTCACCGCGCACCGGGATCGCCGCGGCCTGTTCGGCATCGGCCTCGACGGCGTCGAACACGCGGCGGTCATGCCGCTGCAGCGCGACCCGGCGGCCTTCGCCGACCCCGAGTACGCGCACGCCATCAGCCTCGAACTGCTGAGCCGGTACCTCAACAACCTGCACGCCGAATTCACCGGCGGCACAGTCGAATCGCAGTGGACACGCTACTTCGACCTGGCCGCCGACTGCGCCATCTCGGGCGCGCGGGCGGCCATGGCGGGCTACAACGCGCACCTGGCCGTCGATCTCGCGTACTCGGTCGCGGCGGTCGGCTCGACACCGGAGAACGCGCGCGACTACTTCACCATCGTGGCGGCCATCGCCAATGCCGGCGACGTGATCATCGACGACACCAAGCGGGTCTACGACGCGGACCTGGGCCCGCTGTGGCGGTTCTACTTCGTCGGCGAGGGCCTGGATCTGCTGGCGGGCAAGGGCGTGGCGACCCGGCCCATGCTCGTCGCCGCGGACCTGGGCGCGAACGTGGTGATCTTCGGAAACGGCCTGGCCCTACAAGATCCGGCGCTGCGCGAGGTCACCGCCGCGGAGAACCGGGCGCTGTGGCAATCCGCCGACTTCGCCTTCGAACTGCTATCCAACCTGAAAGCGTTGTAGCCCTGCGTCATTCCGAGTAGTGAACCCCGCGCGGGGGCGGTGACGGCCTGCCTCAGCCCGTCCGGCCTGCGGCTTTGGCCCAGTACATGCTGTAGTCGGCGGCCTGCACGAGTTCGTCGGCCGTCGTGTTCCCGGCCAGATCCTCCGCGATGCCGACGCTGGCGGTGACCGTCAGCCGGTGCCCGTTGACGTCGAACGGCAGCGCGAAGGACTTGCGCACCAGATGCGCGAGCTCCTCCACATCCGTCCCGGAATCCGGCACCAGGATGACGAATTCGTCGCCGCCGATGCGGGCGGCCAGCTGGCCCGGGGCGGTCGCGCAGGCTTCCAGCCGGGCGGCGGCCTGCACGAGCAGTTCGTCTCCGGCGGCATGCCCCCAGGTGTCGTTGACGGCCTTGAAGTTGTCGAGATCCAGGTAGCAGAGCCCGATGCGGGCGTCCGGCTCGAGGAAGGCGGCATTGAGCGCGTCGAAGAATCGCGACCGGTTGGCCAGTCCGGTGAGTTCGTCGTGGTGGGCCCGGAAGTTCAGCCGCTCGCGCAGGGCCCGCTGTTCGGAGATGTCCTCGACGAGAATCAGCGTGTACTGCGGCGTGCCGTGGTCGTCGCGAATGAGCGAGACATTGATCTTGGTCCAGACGGTGCGGCCGTCCTTCGCCGGATACGCCTTCTCCAGCTGCACATTGTCGACATCGCCGCGCAGCACCGACGCGTACAGCGGCCACATGCCCGGATCGTCCTCGGGGTGGGTGAGGTCGGTGACCGACAGCTCGCACATTTCGGCCGGGGTGTACCCGAGCATTTCCGCGAAGGCGGCATTCACCTCGATGATGCGTCCGGACATATCGGACAAACCGGTACCAATTCCGGCCTGTGCGAACACCGCCCGGAACCGCGCCTCACTCGCGCGCAGCTGCTCCTGCACGCGCTGCCGGGCCGCGATATCGGCCATCCGCACACTCTCCTGCTCGGCCAGCAGCCACTGCCGGAACGCGCGGACGTAGCCGGTCGTGAACGCGCCCAGCAGCTCCGCTGCCCGATCCGCCGGAATAGTGCCGCTCTGGGCGAAATACGCGTCCAGCACGGCCACGCTGCGGCCCAGCACCTCGTTCCCCACGAAGTGCGCCCGCGCCAGTTCCGCACCCAGCTCCGCCGCCCGCCCGGCGGGGTCGCCATTGGCCGCGACCTGCGCGAATTCCGTCGCCAGCCGGGCCAGCAGGGCATACGCCTCGGACCTGCTCATGGGCACCACGTGATCGCGGGTCCCGCTGCCGAGCGCGGCGGCCCACTGTTCGACCAGGTCGGCGTGCGGGCCTGCCCGGCCCGGCCCACCCCCGGGATCCGACGCCATGAGGGTCGATGGTAGCCCGACCGGTTGGTGCCGCGAACGCCGCCCCGGCATCACGATTTGGGATACCATTGCGGCGCTTCGCCATTGGCGCGGCGCGGTGTGTTTTGTGGTTCGAGAGGGGCTGTGGATCCGATGACCAGACCGAGTTGGGCGCCCGAGGGCATCGATTTGGATCGCCCCAGCGCATCCCGCGTCTACGACTACTTCGTCGGCGGCATGCACAACTTCGAGATCGATCGCGAGCTGGCGAACATGATCGAGAAGTTCACCCCCAATGTCGCCGAGACCATGCGCGCCAATCGCGATCTGCTGCGCCGCTGCGTGCGCTTCCTGACCGACGCCGGCATCGACCAGTTCCTGGATCTGGGCTCCGGCATCCCGACCGTCGGCAATGTGCACGAGGTGGCCCAAGCCCGCAATCCGGAAGCCAAGGTCGTCTACGTCGACATCGATCCGGTGGCGGTCGCACACAGCCAGGCCATCCTCTACGGCAATTCGCGCGCGGCCATCGTGCACGCGGATGTCGCTGAGCCGGAAGCGATCCTGGCCGATCCGGCGGTCACCGAATTGCTCGACTTCAGTCGCCCCGTAGCCGTATTGCTCTTGGGCGTCCTGCATTTCGTGCCCGACGAGGCCGATCCGGTGGGCGCGGTCGGCAAACTGCTCGAGGTGTGCGCGCCCGGCAGCTACGTGGCCGTCACGCACGCCACCGCCGACGGCCAGCCGCCGGAAGTGCTGGAGGCGCAGAAGCTTTCGGGCCGCACCTCCACCGAGATCGTGCTGCGCGGCAAGGATCGGATCGCCGAGTACTTCCACGACTGGACGCTGCTCGAGCCCGGGCTCGTGCACCTGCCGCTGTGGCGGCCGGACAATCCGGCGGACGTGGGCGAGCATCCGGAGGCGTCGGGGGCCTACGGAGGCTTGGCTCGCAAGGACTAGCCGGTTTCGCTACGGCGCGATGAGCGGGATGCTGAGGCGGCGCAGTGCGCCGCCCGGCTGCAACACCACGCTGTCGTCGATATTGCCGACCACGATCGGCACGAACCCGGTGGTCTTGATCAGCTCGGCCACCCGGCTCAGCGCCGCCGGATGATCACCCGCCAGCGGCGCCACGATCCGGCCCAGCGAGGTCAGCGGGCCGGACCGGTACATGGGCGTGGTGAAACTGTTGAAGGCCTTCACCAGCTGCGCCTTCGGCACCAGATCGGCCACGATGGCACTGGTCGGCCGCGTCCCGGTATCGATGAGCGTGACGGTCCCGTCGGCCTCGCGGGCGATGGGATTGGCCGGATCGATCCACACCTTGCCGTCGATGGGCGGCAGTTCGGCGGTGAGCGCCTCCAGCTGTGTCCACTGCACCGCGCCGATGAGCAGTTCGGCCGACTCGGCCACCTTCTCCACCGACTCCGCCCGGGCGTGCCGCAGCTGCCGGTCCAGCAGCAGTCGCGACAGTTCTTCCAGATGCCGGCTGGCAATGTGCACGGTGTGCCCGGCGCGGTCGAAGAGTCCGGCCAGGCTCAGCCCGATATGTCCGGCCCCGAAGATTCCCACATCCATCTCGCACTCTCCTTTGAGCACACGTCCGGAACGCAGGTACGAGAGCGATTATCCCGCAAATGTGCTGTGCAGGTGCTGCCGGGCCGTACGGAGATCCTTCGGCCGCCCGATCGCGGCCGCGCCGACCAGCTCACCGCCGAGCATGGCCAGCACCGAGAAATCGCGGTCCGGCAGCGAGCCCTGGACCACGATCTCGTCGTGCGGATGCATCCACCCGGCGAACTGGATGTTCACGCCGTACTGACTGGACCAGCCCCACGGCGCCTCGAAATCCGGCACCGGTTGCCCCAGCAGCGATTTCGCCACCGCCACACCATCGAAGCGGGCGCTGTTCCAGTGCTCGCTGCGCTCGTGCCGGCCCAGGTGGGGGTGGAATCGGTTGGCCACATCGCCCGCGGCGAAGATCCCGGGGCGGGAGGTGCGGTACTGCTCGTCCACCACAATGCCGTTGTCGACGGTGAGCCCTGCCGAACGCGCGAGCTCGACGTTCGGGGCGGAGCCGATGGCAATGAGAACTGTTCCGGCACTCCAGGATCGGCCGTCGATGGCGGTGGCCGTGACCGTCCCGCCTGCCGTACTCGCGATCTCCGAGAGCAGGACATCATCCTCGATCGCCACCCCGTACTCCGTGTGCAGTCCGCGCACGACATCCGAGACGGACCGGGGGAGAACGCGATCCAGCGGTGCGGTGCCCGCATGCAGGATGCGCACGTCCACACCGAGCAGCCGGGCGGTGGCGGCCACCTCGCAGCCGATCAACCCCGCCCCGATCACCAGCAGCGATCCGCTCGAAAGAAACGAATCCCGCAGTGCGGCAGCATCATCCATGCCGCGCAGGGTGTGCACGGGCGCGTCCGGCGCGGGATGCAGCGTCCGTGCCCGCGCACCGGTGGCCAGCACCAGTGCGTCGAAGGCGATGGTCTCCCCGGTGTGCAGCCGAACTCGCCCGTCTTCGACGTCGGTCACGGTCGTCCGCGTACACAGATCGATACCCTGTGCCGCCCAATATGATTCGGGTTCGATCAGGCACTTCTCGGCCGGAGTCGTCCCGGCGAGCAGTTCCTTCGACACCGCGGGCCGCCGATACGGCCCCGCGGCTTCGTCGCCGACGAGCGTGATCGTGCCGTCGAACCCTTCCTTGCGCAGCGTCTGCGCGGCCGTCGCACCCGTGACGCCCGCGCCGACGATGACGATCCGCTCCGTCACGGCCGGCTGACCTCGACCATGGCGAAATCGGCCTTGGCCGCACCGCAATCCGGGCAGGACCAGTCGTCCGGGATATCGTCCCAGCGGGTGCCCGGCTCGATGCCGTCCTCGGGCCACCCCTCGGCCTCGTCATATTCGAAACCGCATTGGATACAGCGGAAAAGCCGGTAGTCGTTCATGATTCAGCGTCCTTGCGTGGATTCGACGGGTTCGAAATCGACCTTCTCCCGGACTCCGCAGTCCGGGCAGCACCAGTCGTCGGGCACGGCCGACCACGGCGTCCCCGCCGGAAAGCCCTCGCGCGGAGCGCCTTCGGCTTCGATGTACCGGTAGTCGCAGATGGGGCAGCGGTAGGCGGACATCAGCGGGCTCCGTACTGTGCGAGCACCTTGGCGCGCTTGCCGGGCTGGATGTTCACCCGCGACACGTCGCCCGAGTAGTGCGCGAGCACGCGATGGTCCATCACTCTGCGCCACACCGGCGGGAAGTACGCGAGGCCGATCATGCTGGCGTACCCGCTGGGCAGATTCGGCGCGCCGTCCATGCTGCGCAGCGTCTGATACCGCCGGGTGGGGTTCGCGTGATGATCACTGTGCCGCTGCAGGTGGTACAGGAAGATATTGGTGACGATGTGGTCGGAGTTCCACGAGTGCTCCGGCGTGCACCGCTCGTACCGTCCGGACGCGGTCTTCTGCCGCATCAGCCCGTAATGCTCCAGATAGTTGACGGTCTCCAGCAGGCCGAACCCGTACACGGCCTGAATCACCAGGTACGGCAGCACGCCCGGCCCGAACACCGCGACCAGTGCGCCCCACAGCACCACCGACATCAGCCAGGCATTGAGCACATCATTGTGGATCGTCCACGGCCCCTTGCCCATTCGCTGCAACCGCGTCTTCTCCAGCTCCCACGACGACCGTAGGCTGCCCCACACGCTGCGCGGCAGGAACGCCCAGAAGGTCTCACCGAAGCGTGCACTGGCCGGATCCTCCGGCGTCGCCACCCGCACGTGATGCCCGCGATTGTGCTCGATGTAGAAGTGCCCGTAGAACGTCTGCGCCAGCGTGATCTTCGACAGCCAGCGCTCGAGTTCGTCCTTCTTGTGCCCGAGTTCGTGCGCGGTATTGATGCCGACGCCGCCCATGACCCCCATGCTCAGCGCGAGCCCGATCTTGGAGACCACGCCCAGCCCGCCGTCGATGCCCAGCCAGGACAGGTCACCGGCCGTCCACAGGTACGCGGCGAACACCAGGCTCGCCAGCTGGAACGGGATGTAGGCGTAGGTGCAGTACCGGTAGTACTTGTCGTTCTCCAGCATCTCCATGAGCTCATCCGGCGGATTCTGCCCGTCCGGCCCGAAGAAGCGATCCAGGATCGGCAGCAGTACATAGACCAGCAGTGGCCCGATCCACCACCAGACCGGGGCGACGGCCTGCCAGCCCAGGGTGTTGAAGACCCAGACGAAGGCCGTGGCGAGGAACAGTGCGGTGGGCGGTACGAGACCGAAAAGCCACAGGTAGCGCTTGCGATCCTGCCACTGTGGCGTCTTTGCCGTGGTCACGGTCGAACTCCTTGTTTACACTTCGAGCAAATCTGTATTCAGTGAATACACTTTGCTCTAATCTGTCAACAGTCGAGCACAATCAGTGCGCATGTAAGATCGGCCGGGTGGCTGACGTGGCGAACTTCCAGACCGAGGTGCGGGCGCTGCTGCGCGAGCGCATCCTCGACGCGGCACGCGTGATCGTGTGCACCGAAGGCTGGGGCGCGGTGAACATGTCGCGCGTGGCCAAGGACGTCGGTGTCAGCCGGCCGGTGCTCTACAAGGAGATCGGCACCCGGCAGGCCCTCGCCGACGTGCTGATCGAGCGGGAACTCAGCACATTTCTTTCGGGCATCGCGGAAACGCTGACGGCGCACGAGGATCCGATCGAGGGCATGACCGCCGCCGCCGAATACGTCCTGCGCACCGGCGCGGACAATGTGCTGCTGAAGGCGGTCCTGTCCGGCCGCCACACGGGCGACACCACCCTGCTCCCCGCCCTGATGACCGAACCCGAACCCGTGCTGGGCCGAGCCATCGTCGCGCTCACCGTCATGTTCCGGGATCGCTACCCGGACATAGAGATTGCCGACGCCGCCCTCGCGTCGAACCTGGAGATCTTTGCGCGCCTGTGCCTGAGCCACCTGTTCCAGCCGCTCGGCGCGATCGATTCCGCGGTGGCGCAGATCGGGCTGGTGATCCGCTCGGTGTTCGCGGCGGCCTGATACGGCAAAAAGCCCGCCGCCCAAGGGAACCCGGGCGACGGGCTGAGAACGTGAGGCTGTGACAACTACACTCCAGCGGGCACCTCCTCCACGCTGCGAGCCGACCGTCGGAAGGTCGCCACGGCCAGCACGGAGGCCACCAGCGCGATTCCGGCAGCAGTCAGGAACGCCGCCGCGAATCCATCGGTGAGAGCCACTGTGTCCCCGAGCTTTTCGGCCCCCGCAGCGGAAGCGACAGCGGTCACCGCGGCCAGCCCCAGCGCCGATCCGATCTGATAGCTGGTGTTCACGATGCCGGAGGCGAGCCCGCCCTCTTCCGGCGGCGCGGCCGAAATCGCGGTCTGCAGTGAGGGTACGAACGCCAGCGACATGCCGAGCGCCGCGATCAGCGATCCGGGCAGCACATCCACCCAGAAGTTGCCGTCCGGCCGAATGAACGACAGCCAGACCAAACCGAGCGCCAGCACCAGCAGGCCGGACACGATCATGGTGCGAGCACCGAAGCGCGCGAACAACTTCGGCGACAGGGCGACCATTCCGGCCATGATCAGCGCCGTCATCGGCAGCAGCGCCGCACCCGACGGGAAGGCCGAATACCCCAGCACCTGCTGCAGATACAGGTTCAGGAAGAACCACATCGGCACCCAGGCCGCCCCCAGCAGCACCTGCGCCAGATTGGCCGCACCCAGGTTCGGCGACCGGAAGATGGCCAGCGGCATCAGCGGTTCCCGCCGCTTCACCTGAATCGCCAGGAACGCACCCAGCAGAATCGCGGCCAGCGCCAGCACACCCCAGGTCTCGCCCGACAGCCACCCGGCCTCCGGAGCCCGAACCACCGCGAACACAGCAGCACCCAGTCCCAGCGTCGCGGTGATCGCACCCAGCAGATCAACCGACCCGTGCGGAGCCAGCGCGCCACTCGGCACCAGCGCCGGAGCAACGATCAACGCCAAGGCGGCAATCGGGATATTGATGTAGAAAACCCAAGGCCAAGACGCATATTCAGTAATCACACCACCGAGGAACACCCCCGCCGTGCCACCGGCCGGCGCAGCCGCCCCATACACCGCGAACGCCTTCATCAGCTCCTTCGGATTGCTCCCGAACAGCATCATGAGCAGCGTCAACGCAGACGGCGCGATAAGCGCGGCCCCCGCCCCCTGCACACCCCGCCCGATCAGCTCGACCGTCGCCGACGAGGCAATCCCCGCCACCAGCGACCCGACCCCGAGAATTCCCCACCCGAGCTGGAAGATCTTCCGCGCCCCCACGATGTCGGACAGCTTCCCGCCGAGCAGCAGCAGCCCGCCGAACACCACTACATAGGCATTGAACACCCAAGACAGATTCTCCTGCGAGAACCCCAGCGACTCCTGCATCTCCGGCAACGCCACCCCGATGATCGAGGTGTCCATGATGACCATGAACTGCGCAAGCGCAATGAGCGCCAACGCAATCCACCGCCGCGAGGCCGGTGGGGCTTGCGTACTCGTGGACATGGAACTCACTCCTTCATCCAGCGGCTCACCTGTGATGCGCCGCAGTGAATTTCGATGGCTCTATCTATACCTATAGGGGGTATAGGTAAGGAAGCCTGGAGCCGAGTGATCCATCTCATACCCACCGGGGGTACCGGATTCGTCCGAGTACCTACCCCCATACTTCCAACGAGATCAGCTGCGGCGCTTCGAAAACCGCCGCCACAGACCTCCTCGTCGAGCCACGACATCGGGCCGCGCAGGAGCGCGCACATGGATCGACCGGTACGGCGGTCCGTCGAGGAGATACCGTGCCGCTACCCGAGCCTGCTCGACGTGAGCTTCCGAGCCGGAACCGCTGTCATCCCAGAGCGCATGCAGGATCTCGAAGTCGCTGGCCAATTCATCGACTGCCGGGTCCGGCCGTTCGATCGAATGGGCCAGCAAGCACAACAAACCCGAGATATCACCGACGTGGGTCGACGGATCACCGTCGCAGCCCAGCAGCCGCGCCGCCGACTCCCGGGCATACCGCAGCAGGACCGCGGCTTCCCGCTGGGGCCAATCGACCTCGGTGGCATCGCTCAGGCCCAGTTCGCGCAGTGCGGTCAGGAACAGCTCGGGTGCGTTCGCGGTGTCCGAGCTGTGCAGGCAGGCGAGTTCGACCAGTGCGGGGGAGTCGAGGCCGCGGGCGAGGGCTTGGGCCGCGACCATGGTCAGGGCTTCTACGTGCAGTTTGCCCACCGCGAACCCGTCTGCGGCTTCGCGTAACTCGTCCATGCCCGTCAGACTGCGGGAACAGTGCTGACGGGTCAAACGAATTGCGGTCAGGCTCCTCGGGCGAGGACGATGGCCCGGGATTCTTCGAAGCGAGCCGCCAGGAAGCGGAGGGCGGGTGGGGCGAAGGAGAGGGCGCCGAGGATGTGGTCGCGGCGGGGCATGGAGAGCCAGGTTACGTCTACGCCGAGGGACTGCCAGTCTTTGGCGAGTTGTTCGGATTGGGCGTGCGGGATGATCTGTTCCCAGGTGCCGCCCGCCACGAGAACCGGTGTGGCGGGGGCTATTCCGCCGAGCCTGTTCTCGATCAGGCGCTCTCGGACCTCGGGGACTTCGAAGGGGAGGGTGTGGCAGTAGGTGGTGACCGTGGTGGGGATGATCATGCCCGCGGGGACGCCGACCAGGGCTGCCGCGCCGACGTGCGTGCGGCGGAACAGGGCGGCGAGGGCCTTGCCCTGGGGCTTGAGGTACTGCTTGACGTTCAGTTCGGGATACGCCGCGTCCAGGCCGATGACGCCGTAGAAGAGGAGGAAGGCGTAGGGGGTGTCGTCGAGGAAGTCGACCATGTCGACGATGTCGGCGGGCGGGGAACCCACTACGCCGCCGGAGAGTTCGAGGTCGGGGGCGTAGGTGGGCTGGAGTTGGAGAGCCCAGCCTGCGGCGCAGCCGCCCTCGGAGTAGCCGTAGATACCCAGGGGCCCTTCGGGATCCAGGCCGGCGGCGGGTAGGCGGCGGGCGGCGCGCATGGAGTCGAGGACCGACGGGCCGAGGGCGCGGCCCATCACGTACGGGTGGGTGCCGGGGTTGCCGAGGCCGGGGTAGTCGGTGATGGCGACCGCCCAGCCGCGGCGCAATGCGGCACGGAGGAAGAGGGATTCGTATTCGACACCGCGGCGCAGCTGCCAGGAGGCGGCGGCGATCTTGTCGGCCAGGCCCTGGGTGCCCACCGCGAAGCCGATGAGGGGGCGGGAGCCCTCGCCTCGATACGGTTCGCGGGGAACCAGCACGGTGCCGGTGACCTCGATGGATGCGCCGTGCGCGTCGGTGGAGGTGTAGCGGATCCGCCAGGCGCGGGCGGGGAGTCGCAGTCCGGGCAGCAGGTATGCGGTCATCGGCTCCGCCGACAGCAGCCGCCCCGGAGCCACCGCACCGACCGCCGCTTCGTCGAAGCGGTTGGTGATCGCAGTCATCATTGCCTGCCCTTCTAGCACAACCATGTCTATCCAGTTGTCGCGCAATCGAATCCGGGCGTTAACAACTGTCCGGGACAGCGCTCATGATCAGTACGATACCCAAAACGAGACAGAGTGACACCTCCTGTCACAGACATTCCCGGTCAGTGGGATGGCTTGGCGTGCCAGGCGCTGAAATACGGGCACGGTCACGCCGGTTCACCTGAGCGTGAGCACTTCCCCGCACCTGCTGTTGATCTCCGGCAGCACCCGTTCCGGTTCCACCAACACCTCGGCGCTGCGCACCATCGCCGCCGACGCACCCAAGGGCATCCGGACCACGCTCTACGAGGGCATTCTCGACATCCCGCCGTTCATCCCCGGTGATGAGCCCGCGCCGGGTGCGGTCGAGGCGCTACGCAAGCAGATCGACGACGCCGACGCGGTGCTGTTCTGTACGCCCGAGTACGCGGGGATGATTCCGGGCAGCCTGAAGAATCTGCTCGAATGGACGGTGGGCACCGGGAACCTGAGCGACAAGCCGGTGGCCTGGATCAATGTGGCGTTCGACGGGCGCGGGGAGGCGGCGGTCGCCACCTTGCGGACGGTGCTGGGTTATGTCGGGGCCTCGATCGTGGAGTCCGTGTCCGGGCGAATCACTGTGCTGCAGAAGGGAATCGGGGCGGATGGGCTGGTCGCCGATCCGGCGACGCGGGAGCGGCTGACGGCTGTCGCCATCGCTCTTGCCGAACGGGTGAGAAAGTGAAGCTCAGTCGCGCCGGTGGGTGCGCCGGTAGGCGGCGGGGGTGGTGGAGGTCCAGCGTTTGAAGGCGTGGATGAAGGGGGTGGCTTCGGCGTAGCCGAGGCGGATGGCGATGTCGTCCACGGAAAGCGGTGTGGCGGTGAGCATTTCCTCGGCCAGGGTGCGGCGGACTTCGTCCAGGAGGGCTCGGTAGCTGGTGCCTGCGGCATCCAGGTGGCGGCGGAGGGTGCGGGGGCTGAGGTTGAGTTCGCGGGCTATGGCCTCGAAGGAGAGGGGGGTGGCGAAACCCGTCGCTCCTATGCCGGGTAGCAGGCGGTCGCGGACTTCGGCGGCTATGCCGGTGCGGGATCTGCGGCGGTGCAGCAGGTCTCGGCATTGGGCTACGCACACGGCCCAGGTGGGTTGGTTGGCTTGGGGGAGGGGTTGGGTCAGGAGGTCGGGATCGATGCCGAAGACGGTGTGGGGCCGGTCGAAGGTGGGGAGGACGCCGAAGAGGGAGGTCAGGCGGTCGGTCTGATCTGTTGCGGGGTAGGCGAATTCGGCTCGGGTGAAGTCGACTCGGGAGCCCAGAAGATCGCTCATCACGCGGTGCATGGCGATGATGTCGCGTTCGGTGAGGAACTGCTGGACGTCGGCGGGGATGGTGTCGTGGTGGATCCAGGTGACCACTTCGCGGGGGCGGGTCTCGACTATCGGTCTGCAGAAGGCGAATCCGAGGCGGTAGTAGCGCAGCGCGAGGGAGATCGCTTCGCGCAGTGTGGGACTGGTGACGCAGGCGAAGCCGAAGATGCCGAAGGTGCTGATGCGGTAGCGGCTGCCCACCTCGACGCCCAGTGCGGGCACCTCGGGTAGTTCGCGGAGCAGGTTGCGGACCACCGTCAGTTCGGTGTCGGCGGGGATCTGCGCTTCGGGATCGATCAGCTGCTGGGGAGTGAGGCCGGTTCCGGCGAGGATGCGGTCGGCCGTGACGCCGTGGTCGGCGGCGAACTCGGCCATGACCGCCACGCTGGCGGTGCCGCGCGGGAAGTTCCAGGTCCGGACTTCCGGCTCCTCGACCGTACTCATGCCTCCGATTATGGCCGAAAGTATGGATTTAATGGCCGTCGCTCTTTCTCGCTGGCATAACCGCAGGTCGTAGCGTTGATCGCAGCACAACGAGGTGAGGAGAGCGGCAGATGGGCACTCGGACGAGCCCCGCCATCGTGATCATCGGGACCGGGTTCGGCGGTCTGGGCATGGCCATGGAGTTGAAGCGGGCCGGCTTCGAGAACTTCACGATTCTCGAGCGCGGCGACGACGTGGGCGGGGTGTGGCGCGAGAACACCTACCCGGGCGCGGCCTGCGATGTGCCGTCGCCGCTGTACTCGTTCTCCTACGAGCCCAATCCGGACTGGTCCAAGCGCTGCGCGCCGCAGGCCGAGATCCACGACTACCTGCGCCGGCTCGCGCGCAAGCACGGACTGCTGGACCGGATCCGCTTCGGCAGCGAGGTTACCGACGCCGAATACGACGACGCCACCGGGCAGTGGACCGTGCGCACCGCCGACAATGCGAGTCTCACCGCGGACGTGGTGATCTCGGCGGTCGGGCAGCTGTCCCGCCCGGCGATCCCGGAAATTCCGGGCAGCGACACCTTCGCGGGCGCGAGCTTCCACTCCGCCGACTGGGACCACTCGGTGGACCTGACCGGCAAGCGCGTGGCCGTCATCGGAACCGGCGCCAGCGCAATCCAATTCGTACCAGCCATCGCGCCGCAGGTCGGGGAGATGACGGTCTTCCAGCGCTCGGCGACCTGGATCCTGCCCAAGCCGGACACCGACTACGGTCCGCGCCTGCGCAGCCTGTTCCGCTATGTGCCGCCCACCCAGCTGGTGGAGCGCGTCGGCTGGTGGGCGGTCTGTGAGACGACGTCGCTGAGCATTGTCGACCTCCCGGCCCTGCGCGGCATCGTGGAGAAGATCTGCACCGCACACCTGAACAAGCAGGTCACGGATAAGTCCCTGCGCGACAAGTTGATTCCCGACTCGCCGCCCGGCTGCAAACGGGCGCTGTTCTCCAATGACTGGTACCCGACGCTCACCCGGTCGAATGTGCACGTCGAAACCGGCGGCATCGCGGAGATCACGCCGACCGGAGTGCGCAGCGCCGACGGCGTGCTGCACGAGGCGGACGTGATCATCTACGGCACCGGTTTCAACGGCACCGAGTTCCTGTCGCCCATGTCGGTCACCGGCGGTGGCGGTCGCAAGCTGCACGACGAATGGTCCGGGGGCGCACGGGCGTTCAAGGGCATCACGGTCGCCGGCTTCCCGAATATGTTCGTGCTCTACGGCCCGAACACCAATCTGGGCGCGGGCTCCATCGTGCACATCATCGAATCCCAGACCCGCTATATCCGGCAGGCGGTCGAACTGCTGGCTTCGCGCCCCGGTCACGTGCTCGAGGTGCGGCCCGAGGCGGAAGCCGCCTACGACGCGAGAATCCAGGAGCGCCTGGGTCGTTCGGTGTGGAGTTTCTGCACCAGCTGGTACCGCGATGCCGGCGGGCGCATCACCAACAACTGGCCGGGGACGGTCACCGGCTACCGCTTGGAGACTCGCACCCTGAACCCGTCCGACTACCGCCTGACCCGCGTCGGCTGAGCAGGAGACACCATGCGTTTCGACTACGACGTCCTCGTCATCGGCTCCGGCTTCGGCGGCAGCGTGAGCGCCCTGCGCTTGACCGAAAAGGGTTACCGGGTAGGCGTTCTGGAGGCGGGCCGCCGTTTCGCGGACGACGAGTTCGCGAAGACCTCCTGGCGCGCCCGGCAGTATCTGTGGGCACCGGCCATGGGCTGCTTCGGAATTCAGCGTCTGACCCTGTTGAAGGACACCTTCATCATGGCGGGCGCGGGCGTCGGCGGTGGTTCGCTGGTGTACGCCAACACGCTGTACGAGCCGCCGGACAAGTTCTACGCCGACCGCCAGTGGGGCCACATCACCGACTGGAAAGCCGAACTGGCACCGCATTACGACCAGGCCAAACGCATGCTGGGTGTGACGGTCAACCCCGCCACGACGCCCACCGACCGCGTGCTGCTCGAGGTCGCCGAGGAAATGGGAATCGCCGACACCTATCAGCGCACTCCGGTCGGCGTCTTCTTCGGCGGTCCCGGACGCAAGCCGGGCGAGGATGTGCCCGACCCGTTCTTCGGCGGCGTCGGCCCGGATCGGCGCACCTGCACCCACTGCGGTGAATGCATGACCGGCTGCCGCCACAATGCCAAGAACACCCTGGTGAAGAACTATCTGTATCTGGCCGAAAAGGCCGGTGCCACAGTGCATCCGCTGACCACCGTCACCGATGTGCGCCCGCTCTCCGGCGGCGGCTTCGCCGTGGAGACGGTGCGCACCGGCCGCTGGGTGCGCAAGCAGCGCCACGAATTCACCGCCGAGCAGGTGATTTTCGCGGCCGCGTCACTGGGGACGCAGCGCCTGCTGCACCGCCTGCGCGACAGGGGTTCGCTGCCCAATATCTCCGACCGCCTCGGCGCGCTCTCCCGCACCAATTCCGAAGAGCTGCTCGCGGTTCGCAGCCGCGCGAAGGGCAGCGACTTCACCAAGGGCGTGGCGATCACCTCCTCCATCCACCCCGACCCCGACACCCATATCGAGCCGGTTCGCTACGGCAAGGGCAGCAATGCCATGTCGCCCATGACCACCCTGATGGTCAGCGGCGACGGCCCCCGCTGGCGGGGCTGGCTGCGTGCGATGGTCCGCAACCGCCGTGACGTCCTGCGCGTCCACACCCCCGCCCGCTGGTCGGAGCAATCCGTCGGCCTGCTGGTCATGCAGTCGGTGGACAATTCCATCACCACCTACACCAAACGCACCCTCTTCGGCCGCCGCATGACCACCAAACAGGGTGAGGGCCAACCCAACCCGGATTGGATCCCAGCCGGCCACGAGGTAGCCGACCGCATAGCCGCCAAAATCGACGGCATCCCCACTGCCGCCACCAGCAGCAGCCTCCTCAACATCCCCATGACCGGTCACTTCATCGGCGGTTGCGCGATAGGCGACTCCCCCGAAACCGGCGTGGTCGACCCCTACCACCGCCTCTACGGCCACCCCGGCCTGCACATCATCGACGGCTCCACCATCTCCGCGAACCTCGGCGTGAACCCGTCCCTCACCATCACCGCCCAAGCCGAGCGCGCAATCGCCCTGTGGCCCAACAGGGGCGAGCCCGACCAGCGCCCGGAACCGGGTGCCACCTACCGGCGCATCGCACCGATCGCACCGAACAATCCGGTCGTACCCACGACCGCTCCGGCGGCCCTGCGTCTCCCGATCGTCAGTATCAACGAACCCCGAAAAGAGCCTGCGGACCTGTAGCTGGTGGTCGAGAGGACGGCCGCGAAACTTCTCGTCATCCCGGCGCGCTTTTGGCCGGGATCCATGCGGGCGAATCGTGCTCAGCCTGTGTGGATCCCGGCCAAAAGCATGCCGGGATGACGGGGTGGGGAATGACGGGGGAGAGGCTCTCAGAGTTGCTGGAGGCGGGCTTTGGCTGCGGCGTATTCCGCTGCCAGGCGGTCTACGACGTCGGCGACCGGGACCACCGCGTCGATGGTGCCGATGCCGTGGCCCGAGCCCCAGATGTCGCGCCAGGGCTTGGCTTCCGTGCCGGTGGATTCGTCGGTGCCGAAGTCCATGATCGACGGATCGCGGTCGCCGAGGTTGTCGGGGTCGAGCCCGGCGGCGGCGATGCTGGGGCGCAGGTAGTTGCCGTGGACGCCGGTGAAGCGGCTGGAATAGACGATGTCGGCGGCGGTGGAGTCGACGATCATCTGCTTGTATCCGGGCACCGCGTTGGCCTCGTCGGTGGGGATGAAGGCCGAACCGATGTAGGCCAGGTCCGCGCCGGCCGCCTGCGCGGCGAGGATGGAGCGGCCGTGGCCGATCGAGCCGGAGAGCAGCAGCGGGCCGTCGAACCAGGTGCGAATCTCGTTGATCAGTGCGAACGGCGACTGCGCGCCCGCATGCCCGCCCGCGCCCGCCGCGACCGCGATGAGGCCGTCGGCTCCGCGCTCGACGGCCTTGCGCGCGAACACATTGTTGATCACGTCGTGCAGGACGATGCCGCCGTAGGAGTGGACGGCCTCGTTCACGTCGGCCCGTGCGCCGAGTGAGGTGATGACGATCGGCACCTGGAATTCGACGACGGTCGCGAGGTCTTCCTCGAGCCGGTCATTGCTCTTGTGCACGATGAGGTTGACCGCGTACGGCGCGGCCGGCTGCTCCGGATTGTCGGCGTCGTGCTTGGCCAGTTCCTCGTTGATCCGCACCAGCCATTCCCGGAATTGTGCTGCCGGACGGGCATTCAGCGACGGGAACGATCCGACGACGCCCGCCTTGCACTGCGCGATCACCAGTTCCGGCCCGGACACGATGAACATGGGCGAGGCGACCGCGGGCAGGCGCAGTCGTTCGGTCAGGATGGGCGGCAGGCTCATCAGCGGTTCTTCTTTCACTTCGATGTGTAGAGCGCGCGTAGATCGCGTTTCAAGATCTTGCCGGCCCCGGAAATCGGCAGCGATTCGGCGAAGTCGACCGTGCGCGGGGCCTTGTATCCGGCGATGAGTTCCTTGGTGTGCGCCCGGATCTCCTCGGCGGTCGGGCTGCTGCCCGGCATTGGCACCACGACCGCGTGCACCCGCTCACCCCACTGCTCGTCCGGCAGCCCGATCACCGCGACCGCCGCGACCCCCGGATGTTTGGCGATGGCGTTCTCCACCTCGGTGGAGTACACGTTCTCCCCGCCGGTGACGATCATGTCCTTGATCCGGTCGACCACGTAGACGTACCCGTCGGCGTCCATGCGCCCGCCGTCGCCGGTGTGCATCCACCCGTCGCGGACGGCCGCCTCGGTCTCGGCCGGCTTGTTCCAGTAGCCGGGCGTGACATGCGCACCGCGCACAATGATTTCGCCGACCGTCCCGCGCGGTACCTCCCGGCCGGACTCATCGACGATCCGCACCTCGGCATGCGGCGCCGCCCGCCCACCGGAGGTGAGCCGCTCGGACCCCGGTCCCTCGAGAATGTGGTCCTCGGGCAGCAGCAGCGTGGCCACCGGCGCGACCTCGGTCATGCCGTACGCCTGCGTGAATCGCACGTTCGGGAAGGCTTTCATGGCCCGCTCCAAAACCGCTGCCGCGATGGGCGATCCGCCGTACAGCATCTTCCGCAGCCCCGAGGTGTCGTGCTCGGCCAGCGCCGGACTGTCGACCAGCATCTGAATCATGGTGGGCACCAACAGTGTATCGGTGACCCCGTGCTGCTCGATGGCCGCCAGCACCGCCTTCGGTTCGAACATGGGCACGGTGACGTGCGTATTGCCCGCCAGCGACGCCGCATTCCACAGCGCGTAGTCCGCGAGATGGAACATGGGCGCGGCGTGCAGCACCCGCCCGCCCGGCGTGTGGAGCACCCCGGTCGACATCGCCCCCAGCGCCGAGGTGAGCAGATTGTTGTGGGTGAGCATGACGCCCTTGGGAAATCCCGTGGTGCCACCCGTATAGAACAGTCCCGCCAGCGCGTAACCCCCGCGATGGGCGTCCTCCACCGGCGTCGAGGCCGCGATCAGCTCCTCGTAGTCGAGCATTCCCTCCGGCCGCGCCCCGTCACCGATGAAGACCACATGCCGCAGTCCGCTGTAATGCTGTTCGATGGCCGGCACCGCCTGCGCGAACGCATCGTCGACGAGCAGCACCCCGGTCCCCGAATCCTCCAGGGAGTAGGCGATTTCGGCGGGACTCCACCGAATATTGATGGGGTTGAGCACCGCGTCCGCCCACGGCACCGCGAAGAAGTACTCGTGATACCGATCGGAGTTCAGCGAGGCGATCGCGACCCGATCGCCTTCGCGCACACCGAGTTCCCGTAGCGCGCCCGCGAAACGCGCCACCCGGTCGTGCAATTCGGTGAAGGTCCTGCTGCGTGTCCCGTGGATGACGGCGACGCGGTCGGGAGACTGCTGCACGGCACGGTGCAGCCCCTGGGTCAAGTACATGGATGAGCTTTCGAGGCAGGGGAGTGGAAGGCGTTCAGGCCACGTGCTTTTCGGCGAGCCGATCGTGGCGGGCGTAGCTGCGGTCGGGATTGTTGGTCCGGGTGACTCGCTGCACGAGCCGTTCGGTAACCCGTCGCCCCGCACGCTCGCTGACGCCGGTGGCGCCCGGGATGAGCCGGCGCGGCACTTCCGCCACCGCGTTGAGTGCCGAGGTCGCCAGCACCGCCGCCATGAAGAACCGGTTGCGCGGCATGCCGAGGAAGTCGGAGTTCTTGGTGCCCAGCATGATCCGGCCGTACGAGGTCTCGTACCGGATGACGGCGTAGCGCAGCAGGCGCGACCGCAGATCGTTTCCGGTGATCCCGTAGATCTCGCCGGTGGCCCCGACCAGCGCCTGCGACAGCGTGCGGGAGTCCTCGTCGGGCAGGAACTCGTAATCGGCTTGCAGCCACATGAGCTTCCAGGCGTCGGCTTCGCCGGCGGGCACCAGTTCCGGGTCGACCCCGAGCAGATGGCCGACATACCGCCACAGGTGATACAGCGAGTCCTTCTCCTTCTTGGAGAACTGCAACCCGAGCACCTGGCAGCCGATGATGACGGCCCACGAGAACAGCAGCAGCGTGCCCACCAGCAGCGACTGGTTGATCGGCCGATCCCACTCGGCATAGTTCCAGTCCGGCCGCCGGTTCATTCCCGCCCGCACCTGTGCGTGCATGATCCGCACCCGCAGCGAGTTCTTGAACCCGGATTCGAAACGCCCCAGCCCACCGGGCTTGGTGACGTCGTACCACCAGACGGTGGTTTCGGCGACGCGTCGCGGCGCCATGTTCTCGGCCGACAGATTGCCGGTGCCGATCAGCACCTTGTCCGCCCGCGAGGCCAGGTATCCGCCATTGAGCGACATCATGGACAGCACCAGCGTCAGTGCCCACGGCCCGACGCGCCCCGAGACGCGGGCGGCGTGATCGAGCTTGTCCTGATCCAGCCAGTACGGCTTCGAATCGACTTGTGCGAAAAAGGCTTTCAGCTCCGCGGGCGCGTCCGGGACCGCGTCGATGCCGCGTTCGAGAGCGATCTCGAACATGCGCCGCCCCTGCCCCGTGGGCAGCCGCCGGAACATCTCGACCACGGCGTCGGCCAGCGGATCGCCCATCTGGGTGTACTTGCGGTAGCCGTCACGCTGTTCCGGAGTGGGCCGGATCTCGCCCGGGGCGAGGAACCTGATCCCCAGGTTGTGCGGGAATTCCGCGAAGAACCCGGGGTCGGACAGCTCATTGGTACGCGCCATTGCGTGCCTCCTGTTTGCGTTTCGCACGTCTGGTGAACTACGTCACCAAAAGTCTGGTGATAGTCTTCACCAAAGTCGGCAGCATGGCAACAGGTGAGGTGGGGACGTGTCGGAACCGCGTGGACGTGATGCTGAATCGAGCCGCGGGCGCTACGCCGGTCTGAGCGCCGACGAGCGCCGTAGACAGCGCCGGGAGCGCCTGCGCGAGGTCGCCGTCGAGGTGCTCGCCGAGCAGGGTCTGGCCGGACTCAAGGTGCGCGCCCTGTGTGCCCGCGCGGGTCTGAACGACCGCTACTTCTACGAGAGCTACGCCGACACCGACCAGCTGCTGCACGATGTGGTCGACGAGCAGCGCGCCCAGATCCTGGCCGAACTGGTCGCCGTCATCGCCACCGAACCCGCCGACGCCCGAGTCCGGCTGCGCGCGGTCGTCGAGGCCGTCGTGGCCGCGGTGGCCGACCACCCCATGCGCCGCCGCATGTTCCTCGAATTCCAGTCCACCGACGAATTGCGCCGCCGCCGAACCGAACTCGTCGACGTGTCGGCCGGGATCATGCTCGATCAGGGCCGCGAACTGCTCGGCGACGAGGCGGTCTCCGGTATCCATGCCGAACTGGCTGCCCGCACCATCTCGCACGGCGGCCTGGAACTGCTCACCGAATGGCTGCGCGGCGACCTGGATGTCGAACGCTCTCAACTCATCGACTTCATGGTCGCCATGATCCTGACCGCCTCCGAGATCACCGCCACCGTGCGCCGCGAGATGACGGCCGCAGGGGAGGCGGCGTCCTGACGGAATTCCCTCCCGCGCCGTACTTCTCGGTCGTGGCTCAGGATTGCTCGGCCGCGACGATGCGGTCGTACACGCGCTTGTCGTAGCGCAGCCGCCGGGGCACCGCCGTCCAGGCATTGCGCACCAACCCCGTGATGGTCCACGCCCTTGATGTCCCGGTGGTAGTCCCGCACCCGCGCCGCGGCCCCGGATTCCGGCGGATCGTAGACCGAATCCTCGATCTTCGGCAGTGACCGCAGCAGCCGGTCCCAGGGGTCGTCGAAGAAGTTCGAATGCTGTTGCAGTGCGGCGCCGACGGCCGGATACATGTTCTGCAGCGCCCCCGAGCGCCCGAGGAACAGCTTGACCCGGCGATCCCCGAAGAACTTCCAGGTCAGTGACCCCGGCCCCAGTGGGGCCCCGATCGCGTCGGATCGCACGGATTCGACATGTGCGGCATCGGTCATGTCGGCGGCTCCACTCCCTTGCGGATTGATACACCGGACAGTGCAACATGATCTCTCGCATTGTCGCAAGAGAATGCGACAGAATATGACTCCTTGTCGCACCACTCGCTAGACTCCCGATCGGAGGTGCTCACGAATTGAATTCGCCCCTGTCGCTCCAGGCCCTGCTGACCGCCGCCGAGCCGGTGGAACCCGTCGACGTGCGCATCAAAGAGGCCGCGCTGGAGCAGTTCGCCCTGGTGGGCATCCGCCGTACCAGCGCCGACGACATCGCCAAACGGGCCGGGGTCAATCGCGCCACGCTCTACCGCCGGGTGGGTGGCCGCGAGCAGATCACGCGGGCCGCCCTCGCGCACGAGGTCCGGCGCACCCTGGCCCGCATCGAGGCGCGCATCGGTGCTATCGAGGACCCGCTCGAACGGCACACCCGCGGGTTCGTCGTCACCGTCACGACGCTGCGCGACCATCCGCTGCTGCGCCGGCTGTTCGCGGTCGACCGCGAGGAGATCCTGGTCTGGCTCACCCTGGAGGCGGGCGAGATCCTACGGATCGCGACGGCCTTCGTCACCGCGCAAACCGAAACGGCCCGAACGCAACTCGGGTTGCCGGGCGATGACCGGGCCGCGTTCTACGCCGCGACCGTCGTGCGCCTCATCCACTCCCTGGTGCTCACCCCGGACGCCCCGCCGCTGCTGGACTCCGAAGCGGAATTGCGTGACTACGCGGTGCGCTACCTGCAACCACTACTGACGGCGGGCTGAAATACCGCACATGGGATGATGATCATGCTCTTCGAGTGCGATCCGGATGGGGGACCGAATGCGTAGTGCCACGGCTGTCAGGGGCGCGGTGCTCACCGCGCTGATGGTGTTGCTGTGTGTGGTGGCGGGATTCGCCGGGGTGGCGCGCGCCGATACCGCCAAGGCCGAGAAGGTGGCCACCGACTACGCGGTCGGCGCGGCCACGGTGGACTACCGCGACACCGACAGCTGGATGACCCGGCTGAAGACCAATGCCACCCCGGAGCTGGCGGCCAAGTACGACGGAACGCGCGCCAAGCTGGAACAGATCCTGGTGCCGCTGAAATGGGAGTCGACGGCGGTTCCGGTCAGCGCGAAGACCAACTCGGAGAAGGACGACGTCTACCAGGTGGTGGTCGTGCTGGATGTGACCACGCGGAATACGCAGAGCCCGGAGTGGACGCACAGCATGGTGACCTACTACATCACCGTGGATGGCCGCCGCGGCTATCAGGTGTCGGATGCCGGCGGCGATGCGGGACCGTTGAACTAGAGCTCTCAGTTGGTGGGCTGTTCCGACATTTCCGGCAGCCCCGGCAGGGCGACGAGCGGCTCGTCCGGGTCGAGGGTGAGCCCGCGGGCCTGCGCGGTCGCGGAGAACGCGCCCCACGCGAAGGCCGAAAGCTGTTCCGCCAGTTCCTTGGTGGAGATAACCGGATCATTGAGCCAGCGCAGCACGCCGAGCCCGATGGCGCCGAGCATGGCGTCGACGACGTATTCGACGTGCTCGCCGTCCGCGCCGCGCATCCGGAGGACCTCGGCCAGGAAGTCGGCGACCGTATCGGACAGTGGCCGCCCCTCCTCGATCAACCGCGCCGCTCCGAAGGCGGTGACCACGTGTGAGCTGACGATGAAGCGAAACAGGTTGGGCCGCTCGGCGACCAGATCGATATAGGCCGCCAGCGCGGTGCGGATGGCTTCGCGCGCCGAGGCTCGCGGGTCGAAGTGCGGGGTCACGCGTTCGACGATGAGCTGCTGCACCTGCCCGCTCACCGCGGCCAGCAGTTCCACCTTGTCGCCGAAGAACCGATACAGCTTGGGGCGCGGTATACCAGCGGTTTTCACCACATCGTCGATGGAGAGCTCGGGCCCGTGCGCGTCGATGGCGCGAATGGTGGCCTCGATGAGCTCGGCGCGCACGGCCGTGCGATGGGAGTGCCAGCGGTCGTAGCGGGCATCACCCTTGTGGCCGGCGGGAGGGTCGTCGGAAGGGTGGGAAGCCATGCGCCAGATTGTAATTCGATCCGTTATGGCCAACCCCCTTGCCGTCTGTCTGAGACAATCCTACACTGAGGCTACATCGAACAGCCAGTACTAGGTACTGAGTGTTCCACAAGGATGGTCCCAATGACAGTCACGACTTCCAGCTATCCCAAGGCTCGGCGCATCAGATTCGAAGTCGAGCAACATGATTCGGGCGACAAGTACTTCGTGGACGGCGACATGGTGTTCAGCCACTTCGTCGCCGGCCTGTCCGGAGGCTTCCCGCCCGGCGAGGAATCCTTCATCCGTTCGGTCCGCCGCGTCGCGGACCGCATCACCGATCCCTTTCTCAAGAAACGCGTTTCGGGTTTCGTCGGCCAGGAGGCCATGCACGGCCAGGAACACCGGCGGCTCAACGAGAAACTCGTCGAAATGGGCTATCCCATCGAATGGTGGGATTCCGAAGAGCAGTTGCAGCGCATGCTGGCGATCGAGGACCGGCTGCCCGCACTGTGGCATCTGGCCATGACCGCGGCCGCCGAGCACTACACGGCCGTACTTGCGCAGCGCGTGCTCACCAGCGACGAAATCCAGTCCATCCCAGCCGAACCCGAGTTCTGGAACCTGCTCAACTGGCACGCCCTGGAGGAGCTGGAACACAAGTCCGTGGCCTTCGACGCCTTCCGCGCGGCCGGCGGCACCGAGGCCGTGCGCATCGGCGTCATGGTGGCCATGTTCGGGCTCACCCTCCCGCTGACCTATGGCTCGCTCGCGTACGCGCTGGCGCGAGACCCGGTCGCGCGGCGCAAACCGCTGCGCGTCGCCCGCGAGGCGTATCGGCTCTTCACCGGGCCGATCTTCCGCGGCATCCTCCCGGAACTGGCCCAGTACATGCGGCCCGGCTTCCATCCCGACCACATCGACACCAATGCGCTGCTCTCCCATTGGCAGGAAGAGCTTTTCGGCGAGAACGGCGTCCTGGTCGATCACCTGAAGTAACACAACTCCATCCAGAAAGGACCGACCAATGGCGATCGGTCGGCAGCACAGCACCACCATGACGCCTGCTCCTCCGGTGCGGCGCATGCGATTCCGGTTCGGCCAGCCCGAACCGATGGCACATCATTTCGTGCAGGACGACATTCCCCTCACCCACCTCATCGCGGTGCTCTCCGGCGCCTTCCCGCCCGGCGAGGAATCCTTCATCCGCTCGGTGCGCAAATTCGCCGCCGATATCGACGAGCCGGTGCTCAAGAAGCGGGTCGCCGGATTCATCGGCCAGGAGGCCATGCACGGCCAGCAGCATCGGCGGCTCAACGAGCAGCTGATCGAGAACGGCTTCCCGATCGTGCGCCTGTTCACCTTCGGCCCGGATGCCTTGCGCGAGAAGGCTTTGGAAACCGTGGAGAACCTGGTGCCCCGCCAGGTGCATCTCGCGGTGACCGCCGCCGCCGAGCACTACACGGCGACGCTGGCCAAGCGCGTGCTGGGAACCGAGGAGATCCAGGCGATTCCGGGTGATCCCGAGGTCTGGAACCTGCTCAACTGGCATGCCTTCGAGGAACTCGAGCACAAGTCGGTCGCCTTCGACGTCTACCGGCACAGCGGCGCACCGGAAATCGTGCGCATCGGCGTCATGGCGGGGATGTACTACTTCACCATTCCGGCGGTGTCACTGGGCGTGCTCGCTTCGATCCTGAGCGATCCGCGCAGCTGGCGGCCCTTCAAAGTGCTGCGGCAGTCCATCGCGCTGTATCGCGGCCCGATCGTGAAGGGGCTCATGAAGGAAATGCGGCCCTACATGCGGCCGGGCTTCCACCCCGATGACATCGACACCACCGAACTGCTCGAACAGTGGCGGCGGGAGCTGTTCGGCTCCGACGGCGAACTGCTCGACCGCATCGGTTGACGCGACGGCACAGGCGGATTCGAGGACACATCGAATGAGCACAGTCTCGAACGGGCGGGGTGCGCCTGCCGAGACCCGCCCCGACCACGAGGTCATCGTGGTCGGGGCCGGGTTCGGCGGCATCGGCACCGGAATCGCCCTGCAGCGCAAAGGCATCCACGACTTCGTGATCGTGGACAAGTGGGATCGGGTCGGCGGCACCTGGCATGCCAACACCTATCCCGGGGTGGCGGTGGACATTCCGTCGTTCATCTACAGCTTCTCCTACGAGCAGCGCGGTGACTGGTCGCGCATCTTCGCTCCCGGCACCGAACTGCGCGAGTACGCGGAGAGCATGGTCGACAAGTACGGCCTGCGGAACAAGCTGCGGCTGAACACCACCGTCGTCGGCGCCGAGTTCGACGAGCGGAACAGCCTGTGGCGCTTGGCGACCGACGGCGGACACGAGCTCACCGCCCGCTATGTGGTGCTGGCCATCGGCGGCCTGGAACGGCCCAAGATGCCGGACATCCCGGGTCTGCAGGACTTCGGCGGCACCCTGGTGCACACCGCCCTGTGGGACCACGATGTGGCCCTGCGCGGCAAGCGGGTGGCGGTCATCGGCACGGGAGCCACCGCGCTGCAACTGATCCCGGCCATTGTCGAGGAGACCGCGCACCTGACGGTCTTCCAGCGCACGCCCATCTGGGTGTTCCCGAAGCAGGACGCGGAAATCGGCTGGCTGGGCCGGCAGATCCTGGGCCGCAGCCGGATTCGCTCCGCACTGCGGGTTGCGGGCAATCTCGGCACCGAGCTGGCCATGAGCGGCATGGTGGTCGGCCCGCCCTGGCTCACCGGCGCGGGCAGGCGGCTGGCCGAGATCCCGATCCGGCGCTGGATGCGCGCTCAGGTCCACGATCCGGAACTGCGCGAAAAGCTCACGCCTCGTTACGGTCTGGGTTGCAAGCGGCCGTCCATGTCCAACGACTACCTGAAGACGTTCAACCGGACCGACGTCAGCCTGGTCACCGAATCCATCGACCGCATCACCGAACACGGCGTGGTCACCGCCGACGGCCACGAGCATCGGATCGATGTGCTCGTGTGCGCCACCGGATTCAAGCTGTGGGACAAGGGCGCGATACCGCCGTTCCCTGTGCGCGGACGCGGCGGCCTCGACCTGGAGACGTTCTGGGACGAGCACCGCTATCAGTCCTATCAGGGCGTCTCGGTGCCGGGATTCCCCAATGCCTTCACCATCACCGGACCCTACGGCTTCGTGCTGGGTTCCTACATCTGGATGATCGAGGCCACCGCCGCGCATCTGAGCCGGGCCATCGCC
This sequence comes from Nocardia huaxiensis, assembly GCF_013744875.1. NCBI lineage: Bacteria > Bacillati > Actinomycetota > Actinomycetes > Mycobacteriales > Nocardiaceae > Nocardia > Nocardia huaxiensis. The sequence continues at coordinate 7,998,265 of NZ_CP059399.1, read as the reverse complement.
GAGTCGAAACGCCGGGGCGCCAACGAGATCGAGATCCGGCAGGAGGTGCACGAGGAGTACTTCCGCAAATGCCTGGCGCGGCAGCAGAAGAACTTCCTGTTCACCCCGGTGTGCGAGGGCTCCAACACCTACTACATCGACAATCACGGGGATTCGCCGTTCCGCCCGTCCACGCATGGCGAGATGTACTGGCAGAACCGGCATTTCGATCTCGACGTGTACCGCTACACCGTGGGTGCGCCGGTCCCGTCGGATGAGCTCGCATTGTCGGAGGAGGCGTCGTGAAACTCAATTCGATCGATCCGCGACTGGTGGTGGTCACCGGGGCCGGCAGCGGCATCGGGCAGGCCGTGGCGGTTCGATTCGCCCGCAGCGGTGCGCAGGTCGTGGTCTCCGATATCGACAAGGACGCGGCGCTGGCCACCGTCGCCAAGATCCAGGCCGCCGGGCATCGCGCCGTCGCCATGCAGCTCGATGTCACCGACCCGCGGGCGTGGGAGTCCTTCGCCCGCGACGTGCACGCCGACCTCGGTGTGCCGGATGTCCTGGTCAACAATGCCGGAATCCTGGTCAGCGGAGCATTTCTGGACCTGGAGCCGCAGGACTGGGACAAGCAGCTGAGCGTCAACCTCATGGGCGTCGTCCACGGCTGCCGGGCGTTCGGACGGCAGATGATCGATGAGGGCAAGCGCGGCCACATCGTGAACATCGCCTCGGCGGCGGCCTTCACACCGACGCCGGTCATGTCGGCGTATTCGGTGTCCAAGGCGGGCGTGAAGATGCTCACCGAATGCCTGCGCCTCGAACTCGCGCCGAAGGGCGTCGGCGTGAGCGCGGTGTGCCCCGGCGTGATCAATACCAATATCGGCGAACACGCCACCACCGTCGGCGTCGATCCGGTCCTGGTGGAGCGCGGCAAGCAGATCGCCGCGCAGGTCCAGGAACTGGTCGCACAGCTGCCGTTCTCGCCCATGAGCCCGGATCTGGTGGCCCGCGCGGTGGTCCGGGCGGTGCGCTACGACCTGGCCGTGGTGCCGGTGCGCACCGAGGCGTGGCTGGGCTACTTCATGCTGCGCCTGGCTCCCGGCGTGAATCGCCGCATGACGCAACCCTTCTCGATGGATCGCATCCAGTCCGCCGGCGCCTGGCTCACCGGCAGGGGAGGGGTCGCATGAGCCGCGTTCACCGGATCAAGGTGCGCGAAGTCATCAGCGAGACCGCCGACGCGGTCTCGCTGATCTTCGACATTCCCAGCGATCTCACCCGCCGATTCGCCTACGCGCCCGGTCAATTCCTGACACTGCAGGTGCCGAGCGAGCGCACCGGCTCGGTGGCCCGGTGCTATTCGCTGTCCAGCAGCCCGCATTGCGACGACCGCCCCACCGTGACGGTCAAGCGCACGGTCGACGGCTACGCCTCGAACTGGATCTGTGACAACGTGGCCGCCGGATCCATCGTCACCGTGCTGGAGCCCGCCGGGAACTTCGTGCCGCGCAACTGGAATCGCGATTTCCTGCTGTGCGCGGCGGGCAGCGGCATCACCCCGATCATGTCCATCCTGAAATCGGCGCTACAGCTCGGGAACGGCAAAGTCGTTCTGCTGTACGCCAATCGGGACATGACCTCGATCATCTTCCGGCGGCAACTCCAGGACCTGATGCGCCGCTACCCGCGCAGGCTCACGGTGCGGCACTGGCTGGAATCCGAACGCGGACTGCCGACCACGCGTGGCATCACCGAATGGGCGCGGCCCTACCGCAAGCATGACGTGTACCTGTGCGGCCCAGCCGGTTTCGCCGAGACCGTGAAGTCCGCCCTGGCGCAGCTGCGCATCCCGGCCCGCGCGATCCGCCAGGAGGAGTACCGCTCGCTCACCGACAATCCGTTCGAACATCACACCCCCGCACCCGCCGTCGCCGTTCCGGCCACCGCCGCACCACCCCGGCCCACCGCCGAAACCGCCACCGTGACGGTCGACATCGACGGCCGGACCCACACCCTCCCTTGGCCTCGCGCGAAGAAGCTCCTCGACGTCCTGCTCGACCACGGCATAGACGCCCCCTACGTGTGCCGCGAATCCGCGTGCGGCACCTGCGTGTGCAGCGTGAAATCCGGTCGCACCCGCATGCTCATGAATGAAGCGCTCATCGACGAGGAACTCCGTACCGGATTGACCCTGGCCTGTCAGACCCTCCCCGAATCCGACGACGTGCACATCGCCTTCGACCAGTAAGAGGTGCTCGAAATGTCCGCTCTCCCAACCGGAGTCGACGGCTACGCCGACCCCCGATTCGCCCCCGTGGCCCGTGCCTTCGCCCGCCTGTTCGCGCGCTACCTGCGCACCGGCGGCGCGCTGGCCGTCTACCGGCACGGTGAGCTCGTGGTCAATATCTGGACCGGCACCGCCGACGCCGCCGGCGAGATCCCCTGGGACGCCGACACCGCCGCCCTCACCTTCTCCACCACCAAGGGCATCACCGCGCTGGTGATCCACCGCCTGGCCGACCGCGGCCTCATCGACTACGACACCCCCGTCGCCGAGTACTGGCCCGAATTCGCGGACGCCGGAAAACATTCCATTACCGTCCGCGACGTCCTGGCCCACCGCGCCGGTCTCTCCGACCTGCGTCGCCTGCTGGTGGAGCCCGGCAACGTCCTCGACCACGAGCTCATGGAGCAGCGTCTGGCCGCCGCCACCCCCGACTGGACCCGCGGCCTGCCCGTCTACCACGCCGTCACCTTCGGCTGGCTGCTCGGCGGCCTGGCCCGCGCCGTCACCGGCCACACCATGTCGGAGCTGTACCGCACGGAACTGGCGCAGCCCCTTGCTCTTTCGGGTCTGTACCTGGGGCATCCCGGCGACAGCGCGCCCGTCGCCGAGCTCATCGGCTCCAGCCTCACCTTCACCGGCACCCGCGTGGGTCTACCCGTCACCGCCCTCGCCAGTCGAATCCCCGTGCTGAGCAATGCCATCAGCGCCATCCACATTCCCGGCGCCCAGAATTTCCTGGCCGGCCCCGAACCTCGCCTGATCCATTCCGAGAACGGCGCCGCCACCGGCATTTTCACCGCCGAGGCGATCGCCACCGTCTACGCCGTCATCGCCGGCCAGGGCGCCCTCGCCGACACCCGCCTGCTCTCTCCCGAAACCGCCAGCGCCCTCGACCGTTTCACCCGCACCAGCCCCGACCCGCACCGCTTCGCCCCCTGGCACCTCGGCTATCACGCCTTCCCCACCTTCGGCGCTCCGCGCGCCTTCGGTCATCTGGGCATGGGCGGCTCCGGAGGCTGGGTCGACCCCGATTCCGGCCTGGCCGTCGGCTTCGTCCACAACCGCATGGCCCTGGCCCACCTCCCCGTGGACATGTCCCTGCTGTCGTTCCTGTTGCCCGCCATCACCCGTGCGGCGGGCACCGGTGCGGGCCGTCGCGCCGCCCCCGCCGCCGCACTGGTCAGCTGACGGGGGCGGTCCGAAATTTGGCCTTGATGCGGGGTGCGATGGAGGCGTGGAACGCTTCGGCGGTCTGCGGCACCAGCGCCGCGGCGATGATGGCGAGGACCGGGCCGACGGCCATGAGCTCGAAAGCCCTTGTGTAGGAGGCATGATCGGTGACCGCGCCGAAGACCAGCGGGCTCAGCACCCCGGCGGTCTGGCCACCGAACAGGATGATGCCGGACGCCGCGCCGATGTAGCTGCTGGGCAGGGCGCGCAGCGGCACGGAGAAGGCGGGCATGAGCGTCATGCCCGCGATGAAGGTCATGCCGGAGCCGAGAATCACGAATAGCGGGAAGATCTCGACGCGCGGCAGCACGAACAGCAGGACCGCGGTGGCCGCCATGGAGGGGATGACGATGACGCGCGGATGCCCGCCCAGCCGGTCGGAGATGCGCGCCCCGAGCACCACGCCCACCGCCGCCGCGAGCGTGGACGGAACCGCGGCCACCGCCACCATTCCCACCGAGATGCCCCGCTCCTCCTGTAGAAAGGTCGGCATCCACGCGGTCACGCCCCAGATCAGCGCGTCGTAGCCGAAGAATATGACGGCGAACCCGAGCAGTGCGGGCGAGCGCAGCACCGCCCGGCGTTCGGCCGCGGCCGGCGCGGCCTCGGACATGTGGATCTCCGGCTGCGGCAGCGGATCCGGCATCCACCGCTTCCACGCGATGATGATGGCCACGCCGAGCACCGAGATGACGGCGAACATGATCCGCCACCCGACGGTCGGGATGAGGATCCCGGCCACCACGGAGGCCAGCAGGATCCCCACCGCGTTCGACGCATTGGTCCACCCGGTGGCGGTGGTGCGGTGTTCGGGCAGGCTGCGTTCGGCCAGCGCCTTGATCGCCGCCGCCGGGAACACCCCCTGCACCAGCCCGAACAGGAAACGCATGGCCAGCATGGCGGTGAACGACCATGCGATGGCGGTCAATCCGGTGAACACCGACCAGGCGAACAACCCGATCACCGCCATCCGCATGGCCCCGAACCGATCGGCCAGCAATCCCGCGGGCACCTGGATGGCGGCATAGGCCACGAAGAACATGGAGATCAGCAACCCCTGCTGGGTGTGATCGAGGTGCAGGTCATCCCCGATCCGCGCCAACGCGAAATTGATGACCGTACGGTCGATGTAGTCCACAACCCAGGCGGCGAAGAGCAGCACGACGGTTATGCGGGTGGTGCGCGGCATCCGTGCCCCCTTCACAACGAAGGGCGTGCCGGAAGGCCACGCCCCATTTTCGAGGATATGGCGAACCGGTGCTCGCTTTCGACCATCCACCTGCCCCCGATCTCTGGGGGATGAGTTTTCACAGGGGCCCTCAGAAACCCCCGCGCCGTAACGGGGGCCGGGGGCAGCGCCCCCGATTCCGGGGGTCCGGGGGCGGAGCCCCTGGGAAGAACCCTGCGGCCGGGGGCAGCGCCCCCGATTCCGGGGGTCCGGGGGCGGAGCCCCTGGGAAGAACCCTGCGGCCGGGGGCAGCGCCCCCGATTCCGGGGGTCCGGGGGCGGAGCCCCTGGGAAAAACACAGCCTCAGCTGAACTTCGCGAGCGCGTCGGCCACGATGGCGTCCAGGCGCGCGTGATGTGCGCCCTTCCAATAGGTTTGGCCGCAGTCGTCGCAGCGGGCGAGGGATTCGTAGGTTTGTCCGTTGCCGGTGGGCAGTTGCTCGCGGACATCGTCGTGTTCGGCGGCGCGCAGCAGGCCGTTGCAGGCGGTGCAGCGGGTGTAGGGCGCTAGCGGGGGAGTGAAGCGGGACAGCACGTCGTCGAGCTGCTCGGGCGGGCGGTGGCTGTAAATGTAGGCCCCCGAGTAGATTTCGCGCCGCCGCAGCAGTCCGCGATCGCGGGAGAGCATGATCCGCCGCTCGGTGGCCGAGCGGGTCGCCAGGGCCGCGTCGCCGATGTCCGGATTCTCGTAGGCCGCGTCCACGCCCAGCAGTCGCAATCTTCGCGCCAGCGTGCCCAGGTGGATGTCGAGCAGGAAGCGCACCGGTTCGGTGAGCACCTGCGGGCGCACGATCGCGGCGACGGTGACCGTTTCCCCTTCGGCGGGAATGTGTCCCGGCCCGACGGTTTTCCCGTCGACCTGCAGCGATCCCACTTCGGTGAGCGGAACCCCGAGTGATTCCACGACGTGCCCGAGCGTCGACGCGCCGTCGATGCGCACGGGCCCGCGGCGGCGCGCGCCCACGAACACATGCAACTCCGGCGCGAAACTCACCGTGATCTCCCCTGCGCTCACTCGGTCAGCATGCCAAATACCCCCGCGCTGTGGGCAAGTCGTTTCCCGGGGATTAGCCCTGCGGAGGGCGGGTAGAGCGACGAATGGGTCCACTTCGCGGCCCACGGCAACGATCAGCTACTGCGAAAGGATTGATCCGCCATGGCAGATCCCAAGAACCCCGGGCAGTTCGGCAACCGTCCGGACACCGAGGAGCAGGCCCGCAAGGGTGGTAAGGCCAGCAGCGGCAGCTTCGGCAGTGAGCACGGCGCCGATCCGCGCGAGGCCGGCAAGAAGGGTGCGGCTGCCCAGCCGACCGAGGCCAAGTCCCGTGGTGGCCAGCACAGCCACCAGGGTTCGTAGCGGGACTCCTCTGGGAGGGGCCGGATTCCGGCCCCTCCCCGCGTGATTGACGAGCGCGCTATTTAGTGTAACCATGGGTATCAGTAAGCTGTGTCACTCTTGGAGAGGCCCTGACAATGACGTCAGCACCCGTAGCGATCGATCCCGTCGTCACGCTCGCCCGCCAGTATGCCGAGCGTCTGCTGCTCCTGTCGCAGGGATCGGTGGACAAGCACTTCGATCCCTTCGCCGACATCGATTGGGACAACCCCGATTTCGAGGTCCGCGACGACGACCCCCGCTGGATTCTGCCGAAATCCGGTGACATGCTCGGCCGTCACCCCTGGTACATCGGCCTCACCGAGGATCGCAAGATCGAGATCGGGCTGTGGCGTCAGGCCAATATCGCCAAGGTCGGTCTGCAGTTCGAGACCCTGCTCATCGGCGGCATGGTGCAGCACACCTTCAAGCTGCCCAATGGTGATCCCGAATTCCGGTACTGCACCCACGAGGTCATCGAGGAGTGCAACCACACCCTCATGTTCCAGGAGATGGTCAATCGCATCGGCCGCGATGTGCCGGGGATGAATCCCCTGCTCAAGACCCTCACCTATGTGGTGCCGCCGCTGGCCGCGCTGTTCCCCAATCTCTTCTTCACCGCCGTGCTCTCCGGCGAGGAGCCCATCGACCACATCCAGAAGGCCATTCTGCGCGCCGACGAGGATGTGCATCCGATCATGCGCGGTGTCATGGCGATTCACATCGCCGAGGAGGCCCGGCACATCTCCTTCGCCCACGAGTTCCTGGAACATCATGTGCCGCAGTCGGATCCGCTGAGCAAGTTCGTGCTGTCGCTGGCGTTTCCGATCGTCATGTGGATCGGCGGGCGGGCCATTCTGGTGCCGCCGCGCGCCTTCTTCCAGGAGTTCGGCATTCCGCGTTCCGTGCGCAAGGACGTCTGGTTCGGGCTGCCCGATTCCAAGGAGACCTTCGCCTCCTACTACGGCGATGTGCGCACCCTGGCCAAGCGGATCGGGCTGATGAACCCGGTCGCCAAGCGGGTCTGGAAGGTGCTCGGCATCGACGGCCCGACCACGCGCTACCGGTCCGAACCCGAGCGTCCGGGCCAGGTTCGCGCCGCCTGAGCGCGCCGTGTAGACGTAACTGCGAATAACACGTAATATTCGGCGAGCGCCCCGGCGACGGAGCCGGGCCGGAACAGAACGAAGCGAGTACCTCAATGACGCGGCATGTCGACGTACTGATCATCGGAGCGGGCCTGTCCGGCATCGGCATGGCCTGCCACCTGACCCGGGAGAAGACGGGGCGCAGCTACCTCATCCTCGAACGCCGCACCGCGATCGGCGGCACCTGGGACCTGTTCCGCTACCCCGGCATCCGGTCCGACTCGGACATGTACACCTTCGGGTACGGCTTCCGGCCCTGGCACGGCACCAAGGTGCTCGCCGACGGCAAGCACATCCGCCAGTACATCGAGGACACCGCCCGCGAGTACGGCGTCACCGACCATATTCGCTTCGGCCGCAAGGTGACCCGGGCCGCCTGGTCCACCGAGCGCAACCTGTGGACCGTCGAGGTCGACAACGAGACCACCGGCGAGACCGAGCAGTACACCGCCGACTTCGTCGTCGGCTGCACCGGCTACTACGACTACGACAACGGCTACCAGCCGAAGTTCCCCGGCCAGGAGAACTTCGGCGGCCGCATCGTGCACCCGCAGCACTGGCCCGCCGACCTCGACTACACCGGCAAGCGCGTCGTGATCATCGGCTCCGGCGCCACCGCCATCACCCTGGTGCCCGCGATGAGCAAGGACGCCGCCCACGTCACCATGCTGCAGCGCTCGCCCACCTACATCGCCGCCCTGCCCGCGGACGATCCGGTGGCCGTCGGCTTCAAGCTGGCCCGGGTGCCCGCGAACCTCGCATACAAGGCCGGACGCGCCCGCAATATCGCCCTGCAGCGGGCCAGCTACCAGCTCTCCCGCACCAACCCGGCGCTCTCGCGCAAGCTCATGCTGGCCGCCGTCCGCGCCCAGGTCGGCCCCGGCATCGACATGAAGCACTTCACCCCCACCTACAACCCGTGGGATCAGCGACTGTGCGTGGTGCCCAACGGCGACCTGTTCAAGGTGCTGCGCAAGGGTGAGGCGTCCATCGTCACCGACCGCATCGACACCTTCACCGAAACCGGCATCCGCCTGGTCTCCGGTCAGGAGATCGAAGCCGACATCATCATCAGCGCGACGGGTTTGACCGTGCAGATGCTCGGCGGGGCGGTCCTGGAAGTGGACGGGGAGACCCTCGCCACCCGGGATCTGGTGGCCTACAAGGGCATTCTGCTCGGCAATGTGCCCAACCTGGCCGTCGTGCTCGGCTACACCAACGCCTCCTGGACGCTCAAGGCCGACCTGGCCGGTGAGTACGTCAGCCGGGTGCTCAATCACATGAAGGCGACCGGCGCCAATCATGTTGTGGCCGTGCCGAAGCCGGGTGACCGCTCCGAGCACTCGCTCATGGGCGGGGCCCTGACTTCCGGTTACATCCAGCGTGGTGACGGCGTCATGCCCCGCCAGGGCACCAACGGCCCCTGGCAGGTCATCAACAACTACTTCCGCGACCGGGCGCTGCTGCGCAAGGGCGCGCTGGAGGACGGCATCCTCCAGTTCAACCGCAGGATCCGCAAGGCCGCACCGGCCGCGGTCGAATCCCGTTCGGCCTGAGCCGGTCTCGGCACCGGACGCCCCGTCGTCCGCGCGGTGACGGGGCGCGAGCGGTTCAGGTGAAGGTGAGGACCTGATCCAGCGGCAGCCGCACCGATCGCGCCGACGGCTGATCGGCGTAGGCGAGGCGGAAAAGCAGCACCTCGGCCACGTCGTCGTCGGTGTCGAACAGCGCGCTATAGCGGGCGCGCAGCTCGCCCAGCCGATCGCGCTCCGGCTCGCTCAGGCCCACGCCCGCCCCGCGCTCCAGCCGGGCGAACAGGTAGGGCAGCGCCGTCATCGGATGCAGCGCAATGCCTTCCGCGGTGGCGGTGAGCCACAGGCGCTGCATGACCCGGCCGCCGTGCAGGTAGGACTCGCGGGCGGTTCCGGGGACGGTGAGCAGGCCGACCGCGGCCGCGCCGGTGATCGCTTCTCGGGACAGGTCCTCCAGGGCCCGGCCGCCCCCGATCTCGGCGAGGTGCTCGGCCACCGGCCAGCGGCTCAGCACCTGCAGGGCCGCGTACTCGCCGGGCGTGAGTTCGGCTGTGGCCAGGTCGATTCCGTACGGGTGGGCGCGGGCCTCGGCCGGCGTCCACCGGTAGCCGTGGATCAGGTCGGCGTGCATGTCCCGGTTCAGCAGGCAGAGCCGGTCGCCCGCACCGATGAGCGCGCCGATCTCCGCCAGTTCGGCTGGGGCGTGCAGTAATTGGAGACGGCCCCCGGCCTCCGCGCACACGGTGCTCAGCACCGACGCCACATCCTCGTCCAGGCGGCGATGGCTGCCGCGCCTGCGGTTGGTGGCGCGAGTGGTGATGTAGGGGTACAGATTCCACCGCCGCAGCGCTTTGGACTCCGACGGTGCAGCCGCTCCGGTGCGGAAGCCGATGGTGCAGACGTGATCCTGATCGGCCGGTAGCGGCCAACAACTCGGCTCGGCCCGCAGCCCCAGATGCGTTGCCGCCAGCTCGATGTTCTCGAGCAGCGCGCCGAAGGCGACCCACGTCGCGGTGTGGTCGTAGTCCAGGCTGGGCAGCTCGCGCGCCGGATCATGGTGGCATTCCAGGGTTTCGGCGTCCCGCCGCCAGACCAGGCGCCAGGGCTGGGCATTGTGGGCCGAGGGGGCGAGGGTGCCCAGGGCTGCCATCCAGCGGATGGCGGACTCCGTGACACGGCCGTCTCCGGCGGGTTCGGGCGGGAGCACGAGAATATCGTCGGGATGCTCGCCGGTGTTGAAAGCCACTGCCGAAGAACAGGGTTCGCGATACATGCGGTGCTGATCGGCGACGAGGTGCGCGGCGTCGACGTAGTACCGGCCGGATCCGACCCGCTCGCCGAGCAGGATCCGCCGCGCGGTGTCCGCCAGCACCGCGCCACCGAGCGTCACCCCTGAGGCGAGCTGCGGCCAGCTGCCGATGGTGTGGCCGACCTCGGGCAGCGATGCCGCCGCGCGGGGGCTCGGATCGTTCAGAATGGCCAGGACATAGGGGATCTTGTCCGGCGCGGAGAGGCATTGCAGGTCGGCGGCGCGGGTGTCGCCGAGCAGCCCGTGCAGGATCGGCCGGTCCGGGTCGAGGTCGAAGCGCTCGATATCGAGCAGGCCCCGGTCGCTGGTCTGCATGAGCACCGGAATCCCGTGCTGCCGAGCGCGTTCCCGCAGCAGGACCTTCACGTGCAGGTCGTCGCACTCCTCGATCACGAGGTCCAGCCGTCCGCCGCCGAGCAGGAACTCGTCGACCTCATCGGAGTGAATACCGGTGCGGCACAGTTCGATCCGTAGATACGGGTCCATCTCGACCAGGTGCCGCGCCGCGATGACGGACTTCTCCACCCCGAGGTCGGCGATCCGGGCGTAGAGCCGATTGAGATTGGACAGGCCGAGCCGGTCGTAATCGGCGAGCTTGAACGATCCGCCGATGCCTTCCTGTGCGAAGGTCAGCGCTGCCGCCTTGCCCACCGACAGCCCGACCACGCCGATGCGCATGCCCGCCAGCCGGTGCTGCTCGGCCCCGGTGATCAGGTATCGATTGCGGTCGGTGCGAACTTCGCGAAATTCGTTCTCCGGCAACATATGAACGAGGTCGCCGGCCCATGGATACCAGATCCAGTTGCCGTACTCCTCCGGCGGATTCCCGGCGAGGTGGGCGCGGATGCGGGCCTCGCATTCCACCGGCGCGCGGGCGATCGCGGGGTCGCGCGCGGCCATGAGTTCGCGCAATTGTTCGGCTATTGTGTCGTGTACGCGAATTGTCGGAATCGCGGCGCGCAGGGCGTCCACCGCCGCACGATCGTCCTCGCATGTGGAATCGAATTGAACCGGTTGCCATTCAGAATTTCCGGTGATCTGCGTGGCCATCATCTCTCAAGGTCTACACCCGAATCCCCTGTGACTGGCTATGATCGAGTTAGTTGATCACTGTTCGGATGACTTTTCACACATTCGGTGAATGGTGCTCGGGGGAGAGGGACCACGGTCATGACGGTGTCATCGGTCTCGGCGTGTGTACTGCGGTTTCCCGGTCTATTGACGGCGCGCGATCTGGAAGCCGCGCGCGGTCCGATTCGGGTGGAACTATCCGAATCCGCGCTGGCGCGGATCGGACATTGCCGGGAGTTCGTCGACGAGTTATTGCATTCGGGCAGGCCGATTTACGGGGCCACCACGGGATACGGGGCGCTGGTCGGATTCAGCGCGGGCGCGGATATGACCCGGCATTCCCAGGGACTCGTAGATTTCCTGTCGGTAGGACAGGGGCCGCCGCTGGCCCCGGAATTGGTGCGAGCCATGTTGCTCGCGCGGGTATGGAGCCTCGCACAGGGAAATTCGGGCGTTTCACCTGAAGTGGTGACGGCGCTGATCGAGGTGCTGACCACCGGCCTCGCACCCGTCGTCCCCGAATACGGGTCGGTCGGCGCCAGCGGCGACCTGGTCCCGCTCGCCCACGCCATCGGGGCGCTCATGGGCCGGGGTGAAATCATCGACGGCGGTATTCGGTTACCCGCCGCGCAGGCGCTGTCCGCCGTGGGACTCCCACCACTCACGCTGGCCGGTCGTGACGGCCTGGCCCTGGTCAATGGCACCGCACTGACCAGCGCGGCCGCCGGATTCGCCTGCGCCCGGGCCGCGCGATCGGTGACGGCCGGTCTCGCGCTCACCGCCCTGCTCGCCGAAATCCTGGGCGTGGAAACGGAATTCGCGTCCGAGGCGCTTGTCCGGGCCGCCGGCCACCAGGGCGCGGTCGACGCGGCCCGGCTGCTGCGCACCCGACTGGCCGGGGCCCGCCCCTCGGGCCTGCGCCCGCTGCAGGAGCCCTACAGCCTGCGCTGCGTACCGCAATTGGCAGGGGCCGTGCTCACCTCCGTCCGCCATGCCACCGCGGTCGTCACCGCGGATCTCAATGGTGTGAGCGACAATCCGCTCTTCTTCCCCGACACCGGCGAGGTGGTGCACGGCGGCAACTTCTTCGGGCAGCCCGTCGCCTTCGCCGCGGACCTGCTCTCCAGCGCCCTCACCCAGCTGGCCAATCTGGCCGAGCGGCAACTGGATCTGCTCATGGACCCGCACCGCAATACCGGTCTGCCGCCGTCGCTTTCGGCCGCGCCGGGCCGCGAACACGGCCTCACCGGCGTGCAGATCGCGGCCACCGCCACCGTGGTCGCCATGCGCCGCGCCGCCGTGCCCGCCGCCATGCAGAGCCTGCCCACCAACCAGAACAACCAGGACATAGTCCCTTTCGGTACGCAGGCCGCGCTCACGGCCTACGAGCAGGCGGGCAGATTGCGCTGGGTGCACGGGTCGCTGGCGCTCGCCCTGCGGCAGGCCCGGTATCTGGGCGGCCGGGCGCCGCGCTCCGAGGCGGGGGCTGCGCTGAGCGAGGAGCTGTGCGCCGCGATCGCTCCGGTTGATCCCGACCGTCCGCTCGATGTGGATATCCGCCGGGCCGCGGATCTGCTGGACGACCTGTTCGCGTGCTGCCCCGAGCCTGCGGAGGAGTGAAGCCATGACCACGCCGATTCTCGAGTACTTCTGGTGCGGTGATGATTTCGACGCCGAACCCGGATTCGCGGCGAGCCTGCGTGAGCTGCGCGAATTCCGCGGCCGCATCGCCTGGGATGCGGGGCGGCGCCCGGACTTCCGGCGGCCGGACGGCAGCTTCACCGACGACGATCCACACGATCTCGTCGCCCACCATCTGCTGCTGCGTCCGCCGGGCGGTGGCGACCTCATCGGCTGCTGCCGGTACGCGCCGCTGGAAACCTTGCCGTGCAGTCGAATTCGCGAACTCGATGCGACCACCGCCGACAGCCTGTGCGCCGAACTCGCCTGTGCCGACACCGACATCCTGGAGGGCGGCCGTCTGCTCGTCGCTCCGGAGTGGCGACGTCACGGCCTCGCCTCGGATCTGCTCCTGGCGGGGACAGCCCTGGCCCGGGTCCTGTCCCGTCGCGTCATCTGGGGTACGGCGGGCGTGCGCCAAGGCCAGGAGCACGTCTTCCTCCGACTCGGCTATCGCTGTGCCGACGCCCCGCTCATCCCGGCCCCGCACTATGCCGACGACCTGCGGATCATTGTGTGTGAACCCCATCGCGTCCCGCCCGAGAGCGAGCCGCGCACGGCCGAATTCACCGTCCGGTTGACCGCACTACTCGCAAAGCCGGTCCCGCGCGGCCCCTGAGCCTGGGTTCAGACCGGCTGGAACCCCGCCCCGACGCCCTTCCCGGCATCGACGGCCGCCCGGATCGCGTCGAAGGCGACGGCGATCACCGGCGTGTGCAGTGGATTGGCCGCGGCCGAGCAGCTGAACCGAATACCGGTGGTGTCATTGATGAGCGGCCCGGACACCAGCCCCACCAGCCGGTCGCCGATTGTCACCGGGCCGCCGGAATCGCCGTAGCTCGAGCAGGCCTGCTCCATGAATCCCATTGGGCTGGAGGACCATACGACCCCACAGGCATGCCCGCTGGTGCGCCCGTTCTGGCACACCACGTTCCAGGCCGCCGGCGCCGGGCTGATGCCCGCGATGGTGGTGCCGCCCACGGTGCGCAGGGGGACGACCAGATTCGGATCGAATTGGATGACGCCGTAATCGAGTTGCTCGTCGGCGGTCACCACCACCCCGACCACACCGGCCTCGGGGAACTGTTCACCCCGCACCGGGGTGCCCGCCTCCGCACAGTGCCCCGCGGTGAATCCGACCAGCCGGCCCGCACCGTCGTACCCGATGGTGGTCAGCGAGCACTTGGTGCGTGATCCCAGCACGATGCCCGACCCGCCGCCCAGCTCGGCCCGCCCTGGTGCGGCGGCCACCTCCTCCGGCGCGGCAGCGGCGGGCAGTGGGCTCGCGGCGAGCAATCCCAGTGCGGCCACCGCCGAGGCGCGCGCGGCCATCCGGCGGAATCCCAACATCCAGCACCACCCGTCTCGCATCGACTTCTGCGGAATCGAAAATATTTGCCTTCAGTTTGCCATCGTGCGGTCAGGCCAGCCAGAGCGGCCGCTGCGGTGCGAACGGGTCGTTTGCCACACTCGGCGGATCCGACCAGATCATGGTCTGCCGGGTATCCAGGCTATAGCGCGGCCAGTTCGACCCCGGATCGCCATCGGTGACGAACGACACCCACGCCCGGTGGATGGCGTCGGCCAGCGCCTGCGGTGGATTCGCGCCGGCCACCGCCGTGACGCCCTGCGCGTTCAGCAGATCGAACGCGAACGGCACGTCCAGGCAGTGGAAGGAGCTCCCGCTGTACTCGGCGGCCGTCGAGGCCCAGCTGAACTCGTACAGCCAGGTCGGAATGCCCCGCGCCGCATGCGATTCCGCCACCCTGTACGACGGCCCACGCAGCAGCAGATCGCTGACGCCCGGGCCCAGGGCGGCGCCGAACTCGTCGCGGGTGAATCCGACCAGCAGTGGAATATCCATGGCCGCACCGGATTTCGACAGTTCGGCACTGGACTGCGGGATGAGCTCCCCATCCGCGAACGGTGCCAGTGCCAATGGCGAAATGGTGAGACTGTCGACCCCCTGCGCCCGCATCTTGTCCTGCAGATCCTGAATCTGCATGCTCCCCATATCCTTCAGTGCCGCCACGGTCGCGGGCACCCCGGTCCGCCGCGTGAAGAATTCCGCCGCGGCCTGTCCGGTAGCCCGATCATTCGGCTGCGACAACGCCCCCGATGCCGAAATGCCCGCCCGGAAAAGCCCTTTCGCCGCAGGTGTCCCCATGAGCGCCCACACCGCACCGCCACCCGCCGACTGTCCGGCGACGGTCACCCTGTCCGGATCCCCGCCGAACGCCTCGATATTGTCCCGCACCCAGGTCAGCGCGGCGATCCAATCCAGCACCGCGCGATTGTCGGGCGCCCCCTCGACGTGCAGAAACCCCTCCACCCCGAGCCGGTACCCGATCGACACCACGACCACCCCGTCGCGATTGAAGGACGCCCCGTCGTACCAAGGGCTGGCCGAACATCCGGCCACGAACCCACCCCCGTGAATCCACACCAGCACCGGCAGTTTCGCCCGCCTGGACGGATCGGGCGTGAACACATTGAGATTCAGGATGCCGTCCCCCGGAATCGTGGGCTCGGGAATCGCCGTCACCTCCGACAACGGCTTCCGCTGCGCGGTCGGCCCGTACTCCGTGCAGTCCAGCGCCTCCTGCCAGCGCACCGGCGCGGCCGGTGCGGCGAACCGCAACTCCCCGACCGGCGCCTGCGCATACGGAATCCCCAGATAGGCGAACCCGGTCTCGCGCCGCACCCCACGCACCGGCCCCAAGGTAGTCGTCACTGTCTCCGGCGTGGGTGTCGCCCGGCTCGGCGCACACGCGGTGGCGAGCGCCAACGCCCCCGCCCCGAGCAGCAGCGTCCGGCGACCGATCTGTCCAGCAGACATGGCAAACCTCAGATCAAACATTTACGTCAACAGTTGAAAAAATTGATCGCCAGCATAGTCTCGAACCCGTGGCCAGCAAACCAAGTCCCCGCGCAGCCGGTGCTGCGGCGCCGGATCGCGCTGTGACGCCGGATCGCGCTGTGACGCCGGATCGTCCCGGTGATGCGGCGGGCGTGCGTCGCCGCAATCTCGGTCTGGTGCTGCGGCATATCGCAGAGCATGGGCCCTGCGCTCGGACCGAGGTGGCCGCCGCGACCGGATTGGCACACGGGTCGGTCACGGCGCTGTCATCGGATCTGGTCGAACGTGGGCTGGTCTGTGAGGACGATGCCCAGCGCGGCGGCGGGCGTGGGCGACCCGGGCGGCCGCTGCGACTCGTGCCGGGCCGGGCGCTGTCCATCGCGGTGCAGATCACCTCCGAGGAACTGCGCACGGTGGTCGCCGACCTCGCGGGTGCGGTGCTGTGGCGTGGCGTGGTTCGGCACGACTGCGCACCAGGCACCCCGGAAGCGATGGCGGATGCGCTCGCGGCCGAGGTGCGTCGAGCACAGGTGAGCGGGGCGGCGCCCTGGTCAGCGGATGCCGGCCGAGAAGCGCGCCGGGATGACGGGGGCGTCCTGTCGGACGCGGTACTGGCGCGGGTGGTGATCGCCATGGCAGGGCCGGTGTGCGACGATGCGGCCCAAACCGTATTGGTGGCAGCGGATTTCGGGTGGTTGCAGCCGGTGCGGCTGGGAGAGTTGGTTGCCGGGCGACTCGGACCGGGGTGTCCGGTGGATGTGATCAATGACGGAAATGCGGCGGCGCTGGCGGAGTTTCATGCGCGGCCGCGGCCGAGGCGCGGACTGGTGCTGATCGAGGCGGGGACCGGGATCGGTGGCGGGGTCGTGGTGGATGGGCGAATTCACGCGGGCAGTCACGGGATCGCCGGGGAGCCGGGGCATGTGCCGGTGGCATGGGACGGGCCGGAGTGCGTGTGCGGGGCACGGGGATGCCTGGTGTGCTACGCCGGCCCGGAGGCGGTGTTCGAGGCGGCCGGGCTCGGGGAAGTGGCGCGGCGGGAAGGGGTTTCGGCGGCATCCGGCCGCCTGGTGGCCGCCCTCGAGACGGGGGAGCAGGCAGCCGCCGCCGCGGTGGAGCGCGCGGGACGGGCGCTGGCGGCGGCGGTGATGTCGATCTCCGCGCTGCTGGACGTGGACGAGATCGTGCTGGGCGGGACTCTCGCACAGTGGTTTCCGTGGCTGCTGCCGAGCATGGATCGGACGCTGGCGGGGCGGCGAGCACTGGCTCCGGCCATGCGGCTGGATATCGTTCCGGCCGTCCTGGGGCCCGATGCCATGCTCACGGGTGCCGTCGAATTCGCCAGGCGCGCTGTGCTTTCCGACCCGTCCGTGGTGCCCCCGATGCCGGTCCGTCCCCTCCGGTGATGCCGGACCGGCACCGGTTCACCCTGTGGTAGTGAGGAGCACCAGCGCCATCACCACCGCGCAGGTGGCCATTGTGATCGTGGACAGGGCCCAGCGGCTGATATGTCGTCCGCCGGTCCGGATATTGGTGACGGTCATGGCCCGGAACTCGCCGCGCCGGTTCCGGTGCCCCTCCGCGAACGCCGGATCGCCTATCCGCAGATCACTGCCGAACAGCGGCAGGAAGTGCAGAACCCATTGCGTCCCGGCATCATCGGTGACTCCGATGCGCAGCCCGGTCCGTAGTCGCACCGGCGCGAGGGCCGCCGCCACCCGCGCCAGCGGCCGCAACCGCGACTGCGTCATGATGTGCACCAGCAGGGCCACCCCCGTGATCCCGGCCAGCGTCGCCGCCATGGCGGCGCGCGGGAGCGGCCGCGCCCCCTCGCACAACAGCGCCCCCGCCGCGAGTAGAAACCAGAACGATTGCAGCACCGGCATTTTCATGGGTACCGGGTCAGCAGTGACAGTCCCGATCAGGCTCGACCGCCGATAGCCGGCGGTCGGCAGTGGCACCGCAGGTATGTGTGAATACACGAGACCTCCCTGTTCTCGATATTCCTGAAGGCCGGTGCGCGAGATACTCGTCGCGCTGGGCCACCCGGACGGCCAGTCGCACAACGACTTCCGCGAGGGTGAGCCCGAGTTCGGCGGCCCTGAACCCGGCGAGTTCCAGGGCCGTATCCCCATCCACGGGGTCGGGGTCGCTCAGGATCTCGTCCAGCGTCATCGCGCTGATCGCCTGATCGAGGGTGAGAATGCGATCGGACAGCCAGCTGGAAACCCAGAAGTCGCCGGAAACCGGTGCACAGGTGCAGATCTCGGGTGTCACATCGCTGGTGATGGACCACGGAGTAATGAACAGGGCCATGGGAGTACCTCCTGAAGGCCGGGCCACACGTGATGGCTGTGACATCAATGCTAGGCAATGCCACTCGTGATAACCATCGAGATCTTGTGCGTGACAGCGCTATCAAAATAATCACAAAGCATTTGATGTAGCTAGATATCCACTCGATATCGTCGATGTGCTCGAATCAGGGCACGCCCGGTGGGGATTCACGCAGCGGAGCGTGCCGAAGAAGCCGGATGAAACGTGCGAGGCGGGAGCTTTTCTCCTATCGGACAAGCGATTCAGCGCCGCGCCGACCACAATCAGAAAACCTTTTCCAGTGCCCTGGCATGCTTGACACATCGTGCTTAGTATGGGTGCCGCATGACACGTTGTGGTCGTACTACTGCAGAACCGAGAGGGGAGACGCACTATGTCTCGCTCGACGCCGGACGCCGAGCCCGTCGGTGAGCGCGTCCGCAAACTCCGCAAGGATCGCGACCTCACCCAGCAGGAGCTGGCAGACCTGGTAGGCGTCTCCCGCAGCCTCGTCCAGCAGATCGAAAACGGCAAGCGCATACCGCCTCTCGCCCTCCGCGAACGCCTCAGCTCCGCCCTCGGCGAGCAACTGCTCACCGGTCAGGAAGCGGGCGACGCCGGCAGCGATCTGCGCATGCGCTTCAATATCCTGCTCGGCAAGGACCCTGCCGTAGTCGAACGCGTCCTCGTCATTGCCCAGAGCCTCGTCGACGCGGCCTCCGCCCGCGACACCGTCGAGCCGCTGCGCGAGATCGCCGAACGCCAGCTCGAACGCGCCGAAGAGGTCCTCACCCAGATCCCCTCGGGCAGCGCCCAGGTCTGGGAGTGGAACACCATCCACGACTGGCTCACCGTCCTCGGCCGCGCCCGGAATTCCGTGCGCGCCATCCACACCGCCGACCTGGGCACCATCGGCGGCGATGTGGGCGAGGACTATCACGAGAAGATCCTGCAGCTGGCCGCCGACAGCGTCGAGGTGCGCAGGCTGTACGTGATCGACAGTATCGACGATGTGTTCCCCTACGAGGACAAGCTCTGGCAGCAGGCGCGCAATCGGGTGGAGACCGTGCTGGTCCCGCGCGAGCTGGCCCCGAACGCGCAGAGCATGCTGGTCGTCGACGAGAGTTACGTCGCCACGGGCGAATACGCCTACTCCCGCCGGGAGCGCATCGTGACCAGGTTCTCGTCGCTGAAGCACGACATCCAGTTCGCGATCCGGCGATTCGACCAGCTCTACAAACTCGCGAACGCGGGCATGGCCATCGCGGTCGACGAGGTCATCGCGCACGCGGACCTGGCGCGGTATCGCAGTCTCGCGCAGGACGATTGCCGGACCGAGTTCCGAGCCGCGCTGCGGCGGGCCTGGGTGCAGGCCGGGGAGTCGCCTGTCGAAGGCGCGCCCCGGTGACCGACCGTCCTGGGCTGCTGAGCCTGCCGGACCCGGTGCGCCTGGCGAACCGTTCGGACGAGCGCAAGAAGCTCGCACGCGGATTCCTCGGACCGGAGCCGAGCTTCCCCGGCACCGAGGGCCGGATCTACCCGGGCGTCATCGACGCCTATCACGGGGAAACCGGGCTGCCCATCGACGCCGCCGCGACCGCCGCACTGAACGCGGCCTGGCTGGAACTCACCTCGCGGGAACTGCCCGACGAGTACCGGGACGGCCGGCTCTACGACAAGCGGCAACCGCCGATACTGCGAAAGCTGGCTGTGGACACGCTGTTTCGGCGCATCGCCGAACCCGGCGCCGGGCTTGCGGGGGAGCGGGTGCCGGTGGAGGAAGTCATCGTCTGCCCGTACTCCAGCACGGTCCTGCTGGAGGAGGCGGTCGCGACGATCGCGCGACCGGGCGGCGTACTGGTCTGCCCGGAGGGCTACTACAAGAGCGCGAGCGTCCACGTCGCCAAGTACGGCCTGCGCATGGTCTCCAGTCCCGCCACCGCCGACGACACCTTCAAGATCGATCCCAAGACCCTCCGGCTCTGTTTGGAAGAGCATGCGCGGCAAGGGAATCTGTGCGGCGTCATGCTGACCCTGCCGGGCAATCCGGTGGTCGGCGACTACACCGTGGACGAGTTGACCGAGATCGGCCGAGTGCTGGTCGAGGCGGACGTCCCGGTCATCTGCGATATGTCGTTCGACCTCCTGGTGGAAAACCACATCCCCATGGCGGCCATCACCGTACCCACCGAGCACGGCCCTGTCCGCCTCCACGATCGCGTGCTGACGATCACCGGTAACTCGAAGGCGTACAACGCATTCGGTCCCTGTAAGCTCGGTGCCGCCACTACCGGAAACGCCGTCTGGCTGGACACCGTCCGAGACCGCCTGCGCGTCGCCTTCCAACGCGAGACGACTCACCTCGTCCGTGCCGTCCTGGAACACACCTCCGACGGCTACCTGGTGAGCAACCGCCTCCTCCTGCGCGACCGGATGGCGACAGCCCTCTCCCTACTCGAGGCCGTCAACATCCGACACGGCGCGAAACTCCTTCGTCCCCTTGGCAGTTCGGACGGCATGTTCCTCACCGTCGAGTTCGACGCCGACCTCATGGAGCAGGCGGACGTCCATACCGGCTCCGAACTCGAGGACCTCCTCCTGACGGTTGCGGGTATCGACACGGTGGGTCTCGACCGCACCGGCTCCCCCCGCCTGGCGCTCCGCTTCAACGTGGTCGCCCCCCGCATGGCAGCCGGCCAGGAACAACCCCACCTCCTCGCCGAACTGTTCGACCGCCTCGACCACCTTCTGACCCGCCTCCGCTCCGGCATGACCTACCCGAATGCCCTGCTGGAGCGCGCCATTCCAGAATTGGCGAGGGTGGGCTCATGAAAATGCCTCCGAACCAAGCGATCTCAACTCCGGGACAGTCCACGTGATCGTCGGGCTGCCCCGCGAGACGGCCACGGGCGAACGCCGCGTCGCCCTGACCCCGGCCGACGTCGAAAACCTTGCAGCACAAGGTCTCAGCGCGGTAGTCGAAACGGGCGCAGGTCACCACGCGGACTTCACGGACGCCGCTTACCGGAACGCGGGCGCGCGAATCGTCCCGGACGCGCCGGCGGTCTACACGGCCGCCGATGTCATCGCCTGGGTGAAACCGCCTGCTTACGAACTGAATTCGATGCCGCTACGTCCTGGTCAGGTGCTGTACGGCTTCCAGGATCCCGTATATCGCGCGGATCGAATCGCCCGGTTGCGTGAGCGCGGGGTGGAATCGATTGCCTTCGAGCTGTTTCCGACCGGCAGTGTGTCCGCGAGTGCGGATCTTTGCCGAGAGCGCGCAAGCGTGGCGGATGACCTACCGTGCATCGGCCTCCAATTGGGCAAGCCACGCGTGAGATCGGCACTGCACGTGGGGCTGTCGAATGGTGGGGTCGGGGCGGGCTGGGATCCGCTTTCGGCCATGAGCCGGATCGCGGGGGAGGTCGCGTACGGCGAAGGGCGTGCGCTGCTCGCGGCGCAGGTGCGGGCGGGGCGCGTTCGGCCGCTTGTGCTGGGCTGCGGGCAGGCCGGGCGCGCGGCCGTGGCGGCTGCGGTCGCGGCCGGTGATGAGCCGCCGGTCGTGATCGGCAATCGGGCCGAGCAGGAGGCGGTGGCGCGGGCTCTGGGGGCCGGTGGGTTCCTGGTGAATCCCGGTCCTGCCGCGCTGGCGGAGACTATTGCTGATATCGCCCCTGACCTGGTCGTCTGCGCCGCCGGGCGGGGGAGGCGGGCTCCCGTGCTGCTCGATGCGGCCGGGCTGGGGGCGCTGGCGGCCGGGGCCGTGGTCGTGGATCTGACCGCCAAGGCGGGCGGCAATACCGTTGCCACGGTCGCGAATGCCACGGTCGCCTGGGGGCACGGGGTGGTCGTCACGCATCGGTCGAATTATCCGGCTGCTCGGCCGCGTGCGGCGAGTCTGGCGTATGGGGCCGCGACCGCCGCGGTCATTCTGCGGTCGCTGTCAGTGTCTGTTGAATAAACGATCGCTGGAGATTCGCTGATTTGCGGGTGGGGAGTGGTTCGATGGGGCTATGTCTCTGCGTCCGGACCTGCGTGGCACTGTCGACGGCTTGTTGCCTGAGCTGAAAGTCCTGCTCGAGCAGCTTGTCGCAATTCCCTCTATCGCGTTCCCGGACTATCCGAAGGAGAATGTCCAGCGCGCGCACGATCTTGTTGCTGATGAGTTGCGCAAATCCGGCGTCGAAGACCTTCAGGTCTTGCGGCTACCCGATACCGCCCCTGTCATCTACGGGCGAATCCCCGCTCCGGAAGGCGCGCCGACCGTCCTGCTGTACGGCCACTACGACGTCCAGCCCTCCGGCGACGAGAGTCTGTGGAACACGCCGCCTTTCACCGCGACCGAGAAGGACGGCGCCATCTACGGCCGCGGCGCGGCCGACTGCAAGGCCAATGTGGTGGCCCATATCGGCGCCCTGCGCGCCTACGGCGGCAAACCCCCGGTCGGCATCACCATCGTCATCGAGGGCCAGGAGGAATACGGCTCGGCCTTCGACGACTACCCCGCCGAGCAACCCGACCTCTTCCAGGCCGACGCCCTGCTCATCTGCGATGCCGGCAATATTCGCGCCGGCACCCCGACCCTGGTCACCGCCCTGCGCGGGGTCGCCGACGTCTTCGTCGAGGTCCGCACCCTCGCCGCCCCCGTGCACTCCGGCCAGTTCGGCGGCGCGGCCCCCGACGCCCTGCTCGCCCTCATGGCGGGCCTGGCCACCCTGCACGACGCCAAAGGCGATGTGGCAGTTCAGGGTTTGCGCCGCGACAAATGGTCCGGCGCCAACTACACCGACGAAGAGTTCGCCGAAATCACCGGCATGGAACCGGGAATGCCCCTGCTGGGCAGCGGCCCCATCGGCGAACGCATCTGGTACGGCCCCGCCATCACGATCATTGGCCTGGACGCCCCGCCGGTGAAAACCGCTGCGTCCGCGGTGGTTCCGTACGCGCGCGCCTACCTGAACGTCCGCGTGCACCCGGAGCAGGACCCGGCCGAGGGCCAGCAGGCCGTCATCGACCATCTGCGCAAGGTCAAGCCCTTCGGCATCGAGCTGACCGTCACCGGCGGCGATGTCGGTTCCGGATTCGCGGCCGGCACCAGCGGGCCCGCCTACGCGGCCATGCGCGAGGCCATGGCCAAGGCGTGGGGCGCGGACGTGGTGGACTCCGCCATGGGCGGCTCCATCCCGCTGACCAATGCCATGGCGCAGGCGAATCCGGGCGCCGAGGTCCTCATGCTCGGCGCCGAGGACGGCAAGGCCAATATCCACGGCTACAACGAGCGCGTGCTGGTGAGTGAACTGGCCGCCACCGCCCTCGCCGAAGCCGAATTCTTCCAACTCTTCGCGGACAGGATGCGCAAGTGACCGACGCTGACGCGCTGCCGGCACAGCGCCGGAAGTGGAACTTTCCGTCCACCTACACGATCCTGTTCGGCGTCACCCTGCTGGTGTGGCTGGCCGCCTTCGTCATTCCGCCCGGCCGCTACGACACCGACGCCGAGGGCCGCCCCATCGCCGGCTCCTATCACCGTCTCGACGAGACCCAGAGTTTCGGTGAGCGCGTACGCGATCTGTTCCTCGCCCCGATCAATGGCCTCTACGGCGTGCAGGACGACAAGGGGCAGGTGGGCCCCGACCTGACCGGCCATTTGTACGGCGCCGCAGCGGTTTTCCTCTTCGTGCTGGCGGTCGGTGCGTTCATCACCGTGGCCTTCGCGACCGGCGCTCTGGACACCGGCATCGGCCGGCTGGCCTACAAACTGCGCGACCGTTCGGCCCTGCTGATCGTCGGCATCATGGCCGT
Organism: Nocardia huaxiensis; assembly: GCF_013744875.1. Classification (NCBI taxonomy): domain Bacteria; kingdom Bacillati; phylum Actinomycetota; class Actinomycetes; order Mycobacteriales; family Nocardiaceae; genus Nocardia; species Nocardia huaxiensis. The sequence continues at coordinate 7,974,440 of NZ_CP059399.1, read as the reverse complement.
GTTCGCCACTGCGGGCACCATCGAGGGCTTCGCGGAGGAAACGCTGGGCTTCTACGCCCTGCTCGTCCCGCTCACCCTGGCACTGGGCTACGACCGCATGACCGCGGTCGGCATGATCATTCTCGGTGCGGGTGTCGGCGTCATGTGCTCCACCGTCAATCCTTTCGCCACCGGCACAGCCTCTTCCGCCGCCGATGTCCCCATCGGTAACGGCATCGTCCTGCGGGTGGCCATGCTCGTCGTCTGCACCGCGGTCACGGTCGCCTATGTCCTCTGGTACGCCCGCCGCGTCAAAGCCGACCCGAACCGCTCCCTCTCGGGCTGGCAGCCCGGCGACCGCGAGGTGAAAGCCGAAGACCACGAACCGGATCCGCTCTCCCGTCGCCAAGCCCTGGTCCTCTGGCTGGTAGGGATCACCTTCGCCTTCATGATCTTCGCCGTCATCCCCTGGTCCGAGGTGCTCCAGGGGCCGGACGCGCAGCCCTACAAATGGGAATTGGGTTGGTATTTCCCGGAACTCACCGCCCTGTTCCTCTTCGGCGCGATCCTCATCGGCATGGTCGGCGGCTTGGGGGAGGGCCGCATGTCCGAGGCCATCGGCAAGGGCTTCGGCGATTTCGTCGGCGCGGGTTTCGTGATCGTGCTGGCTCGCGGCGTCACGGTGATCATGAACAATAGCGAGATCACCAGCACGGTCCTGCACGCGCTGGAGGGCGTGGTCACCGGCACCTCGTCCGCGGGCTTCGCGGTGGCCGTCTACCTCGTCAATATCCCGCTGGCCTTCCTCATCCCCTCCACGTCCGGCCACGCCACCCTCGCCATGCCGATCATGGCGCCCCTCGCCGATTTCGCGAATGTGCCTCGCTCCCTGGTGGTTACGGCCTGGCAGTCCGCGTCCGGCTGGGCCAATCTCATCACCCCCACCACGGCGGTGGTCACCGGTGGCATCGCGCTGGCGAAGGTTCGCTACGACCGCTATGTCAGGTTCGTCGTTCCGCTCATGGGCATCCTGCTCGTGCTCACCTGTGCCTTCGTGGCGGCGGGCGCCTGGCTCGGCTGATCGGCCCGCCCGTCAGACGTTGCGCTCGAGCGTGAGTTCCATGAGCGTGCGGGCGGTTTCGCAGGGGTCGGCGGTGCCCTGGATCCACCAGGTGATCACACCGTCCCAGGCGGCCGCCAGACCGCAGGCGGCCGGTGTTCCCGGGCGCCGCTGCGAAAAGCCCGTCGCGCCTTGGACTGTCACGGGCGTGATCTCGTAGCCGAGCTCGCGCGCGGTCTGCTGCTCGTGGCCGAGGGTGCCGTTCTCGAACCAGGCGAAGGTGACATCGACCATCCCGCCGGTGGCCGGAACCTTCCACATGCACACGGCCCCATGGAAATACGATTCGGGAAAGCCCGCCCCGCCGACGGCTTCCATGATCTGGGTCTCGGTGACGGCCTCGCATTCCCGCAGCAGCCGATCGAATTGTGTTGCCGCCGTGGGGGAACCGCCCCTGGTCTCGCTGCGTCCCGGGAGGTCGACCGCACACCCGGTGAGGACGCTCAGCGCGAACACCGCCGCGAACGCGCGCACCGGCCCCCTCATTTCCCCGCCCGTTCGACCGTCAGCCGCGCGAGGGTCCGCAGCGCCGCGCAATCCGCGCTCGGCCCCGCGATCAGCCAGTGGAAGAAGTCGGCCCCGTCCTGTACCGCCCCCTGGCACAGCTCGCTGGCGTCGGCGGTGAACCCGGTGTGCCCGTTGATCTCCAGCTCTCCCATCCGCTTGCCCGACACCTTGGCTACGGTGCGTTCGCGCTCGATGGGACTGCCGCGATACCAGGTGAACATGACCCGCAGCTCGCCGCCATCGGATTCCCACCGGCATTTGATGCCATTGCGGGCGAAGGGGACCAGCGTGCGGAATCCGGTGATCTGCCGGACCTCGTCGTCGGTGAGTCCGCCGCACTCGCCCAGGAAGGCCCCGGACTCGGCCACCGGTGTGCGGGTGGTCGTCGGGGTTGCCGAATCGTTCCCGGCGGCACAGGCTGCCGGCGCGAGCAGGATCGCCAAGGCAAGACCGTGCACAATCCTCTTCACGTCCAGATCCCCCCGTTTCGGGCTCGAATCGGTTGCGCCGCAGAAGTCTCCCAAGATTCTACGGCGCGCTCCGTTCGGCAGGTCAGCGAAGGGCGGGGATGACCTCGCGCTCGAAGAGCTCGATCCCGGTCAGGTCGTAGGCGGATTCGGGGAAGTTGAAGATGCCGTAGGCCAGCCCCAGCCCGCGCAGTCGCGTGAGGTTCGCGATGACCTGCTCCGGGGTGCCCACGGCCGGGCTGCTGCGGAACATATCCTTCACATGCGTGCGGGCCGCGTCCGCGCCGAGGTAGGGCGTGATCCGAGCCTCGACGGCGGCCAGCCGCTCCTCCACCTCCGCGGCGGTCGCGCCGACGACGGTATTGAAATTGGCCGACCGCGTGATGGCCTCGAAATCGGTGCCCACCTCCGCGCAGTGCTCGCGCAGCAGATCGGACTTGCGGGTGAACTCCTCGGGATCGGGGGAGAAGTTGGTGTACTGCGCGTATTTCGCCGCGATCCGCAGCGTGACCTTCTCACCGCCGCCCGCCACCCAGATCGGAATCCCGCCCTCCTGCAATGGCAGCGGCCGCACGATGGCCCCGTCGACCTGGTAGTGCTTCCCGTCCAGCGTGGCCTTGCCGGTGGTCCACGCCTGCTTGAAGATCTGCACGCCCTCGTCGAGTCGCGCCAGCCGTTCGCCCGCGCGCGGGAAGCCGTATCCGTAAGCGCGCCATTCGTGTTCGTACCAGCCCGCGCCGATGCCCATCTCCACGCGGCCGCCGGAGACGAGGTCGACCGTGGCCGCCACCTTGGCCAGATAGGCCGGGTTGCGGTAGCTGATGGCCGTGCACATCTGTCCCAGCCGAATGCGGGACGTGGTCGCGGCGAAGGCGGACATGAGCGTCCACGCCTCGTGGGTCGCCTCGTCGGTCGGGATCGGCACGGTGTGGAAGTGGTCGTAGACCCACAGCGATTCCCACGCGTCGCCGGCGTCGGCGCGCTGCGCGAGATCGCGCATGACACCCCACTGCGCGGCGGGTTCGATGCCCACCAGATCCAGCCGCCAGCCCTGGGGGATGAAGATGCCGAAGCGCACCACTGACTCCTTCCAACTCTCGCGGTCGAATTCCATCCGAGCGTACCTGCGCGAATTGTCCCAGACAGGTTACGATGACGCCGCAGCGGTGGGGCTGCACACAGAGACGGAAGGGCTCAACGATGAGCACGATCCAACTGACCGCTCCCGACGGACCGATCGACGCCTGGCTGGAGAAACCCGACGGACCCGGACCGTGGCCGGGAGTGGTGGTGCTGCACGACATCTCCGGCGTCGGCGCCGACATCCGCCGCATCACCCGCCGCATCGCCGACCAGGGCTATCTGGCCATCGCCCCGAACCTGTTCGCGCGCGGCCGCATCCGGTGCATCCCGGGCGTGGTGCGCGACCTCATGACCAACCGCGAAGGCCCGGCCATCCGCGACATCCTGGCGGCCCGGAGCCTGCTCGAGGCCGATCCGGACTGCACCGGCAAGACCGCCGTCGTCGGATTCTGCCTGGGCGGCGGGTTCGCACTCCTGGTGGCGCCCAGGGGATTCGACGCCGCCGCGCCCTTCTACCCTTCCGGCCGTGGCAATTACGCCGACGTGCTGCGCGGATCCTGCCCGGTGGTGGCCACCTACGCCAAGCTCGACCCGATCAATGTGGGCCGCGCGAACCACCTCGAGCAGGTGCTCGCCGAATACGGCGTCGACCACGACATCAAGGTGTATCCCGGTGTCACGCATGCCTTCGCCAACGAGCTACCCGGTGATGCCCTCATCCGTGTCACCGGCCTCGGCTACAACGAGATGGCCGCCGGCGATGCCTGGCGGCGCATCTTCGCCTTCTTCGACAAGTACCTATCCCCGGGCACACCGGGCGATTGACGCCAGACTGCCCGCCGCCGCGACCGCCAGCGCCGCGAACATGACCGGATATCCGAGCCCGAGCCCGTCGTGCAGCGTGGCCATCACGGCGGGCACCCCGAACCCGAGATACGCCACCGCGTAGAACACCGCGTTCAGTCCGGCCAGATCGTCGGGCCGGGCAATGCGCTCGATCTCCAGCAGCCCGGCCACCAGGCCGATGCCGAAGCCCGCGCCCAGCGCGATCGCGGTGGCAATGGTCAGCCACAGCGTCAGCGTGGCGGAAGCGGCTGCGGCCAAAGCCATTCCGCAGATCACCAGGAACACGCCGAGCGCCGCGATCCGCACGGTGCCGGGCCGGTCGATCCGCCGCGCCACCGTCTGCATGCCGAAACCGCAGCCCAGCGTGATGACCGTGATGAGCGCCGAGAACGCGATGGGCGCGCCGTGCACCTTCGGCATCATGAGCGTCGGCATGATGGCGTACGCCGCCGCGGAGGAGGTGAACAGCCAGATCGCGAGGGGCAGTGCCACCATCAGAAACCGGCGGTGCCCCGCCGCGGGCACTTTCAGGTCATCCCGCAGTCGCCCCGGATTCTGCTGCGGCACGGTGGTTTCCGGTGCGCCCAGCATCCAGGCCGCCGCCAGCAGGCACAAGGTCACATTGATCAGGTAGGCCAGCGAATCCGGCCACGGCCCCCACTGTGCCAGCACGCCGGCGATACCGGCGCCGATCGCGAATCCGCCGGTGAGGCACATGGCGGACCGGCGTGCCCCGGTGCCGGGCGCGGTCTGAGCCGAGTACGGCGGCTGCGACAGCTCCTTGAGCCAGCTGCTGCCCACCGCCATGGCCAGACCGAGCGCGATACCGGACAGCACCCGACCGGCGGAAAGCATTGCCACGGAATCGGATCCGAAGGCCAGCAGCAGCGAGCCGAGCGCCGCGATCACCGGTGCGGGCCGCATGAGCGGCCGCCGGCCGTAGCGGTCCGACAGCGGTCCGCCGATCACCAGCGCGGGCACGATGCCGAGCACATACTCGAACAGCAGCAGATCGACGGTGGTGACCGGCAGGCCGTCTCGCTTGTACATCACCAGCAGCGGCGTGAATTCGTTTCCGCCCCAGGCGATCGCGACCATCGCCGCGGCGACGCCCCACCATGCGCGCGGGTGCGTGCCCGGCCGCCGCACCGCCCTGTTCGCGGGCGCTGTGCCGGGGGTCGTGGAAGCCGTAGCCGATAGCGCGGCCATCACAGTCCTCTCAATTCGATGCCGTGCACATCGGTCAGATGCTCGACCAGGGCGGCCGCGAAGCCGTCGCTGTCACCGGCCTCGATGAGATCGGCCAGGCGGGTGTGCTGTTCGAGAATGCGTCCGGTGTCCTTCGCGCCCCGCCGCAGCGCGTCGCTGTTCATCCGTCGCTGCCGTTCCCGCAGTGAGTCGTAGAACCCTGCCAGCAAAGGGTTTCCGGCCGCGATCGCGAACTCGCGATGGAAATCGGCGTCCACCACCGCGAATTCGTCGAGGTCCCCGGCGGCCGCGAGGGCGCGCTGCTTGTCCAGCAGCGCCCGCAGCCGCGTCATGAGCCCCGCGCGATCGGTCTCGGCCAGCGCCCGCACGGCTCCGGTCTCGACCAGGAACCGCGCCTGTGTCACGTGCTCGGCCTCGTGCGAGGGCACCGGCACCACCAGCGCCCCGCGCTTCGGGTACAGCTTCATCCACCCCTCGGTCTCGAGCCGCAGGAACGCCTCGCGCACCGGCGTCCGCGACACCCCGAGCGCGGTGGCGATCTCGCCCTCGCTGATCAGTTCGCCCCCGGGGATTTCCCCGCTCAGGATGCGTTCCTTGACCTCGCGATAGGCCCGCTCGGCAGATGAATACGTCTTAGACACAAGTTGCACACTAGCGCTGGTCACCGGTGTATTTGCTGGGATGTGGCTGGTTTCACTACCGCGCTGTCGACGCCCGCGGCCGCCCATGACACTATTGGCGTGTTGTCAGTAAGTTGGACGAGGAGGTCCGCATGGCGAACGACGCCACCCCGCCGTTGAGCGCGATCGTGAACAGCGCTCTGGAACACACCATTCCGATCGCGCACAAGATGGGCGTCGAAGCCGTCGATGTCCGGCCCGGATACGCGTCCGCGCGCGTCCCGCTGGAAGGCAACGGCAATCACTTCGGCGTCATCTACGCCGGCGTGCTCTTCACCGTGGCCGAGATCCTCGGTGGCGGCATCGCCATCGCCAGCTTCGATGCCGCGAAGTACTACCCGCTGGTCAAAGACCTGCACATCTTCTTCCGCAAGCCCGCCAAGACCGCAGTGACCGCAGAGGCGGAACTCACCGCGGAGGAGATCGCCCGCATCACCGAGGAAGCGGACATCAAGGGCAAGGCGGACTTCACGCTGAAGGCCGTCGTCAAGGACGAGAACGGCGTGGTCGTCGCCGAGACCGAGGGCCTGTACCAGCTGCGCGCGCACGGCAAGTAGCGCGCTGTAAGCAGACGCGAAAAGGGGAGGCCCGTCACCTGCCGGGCCTCTCCGATCAGGCGATCAGCAGCACACCCTCGCATCCGGTGCCGACGCTGCCCGGCCAAGCCGACCCGGTCACCTTGAACCGGTGCACACCCGGCCCCGGCACGCCGAGATCCACCTTGGTGGTCACCGGCTGATACGTGTCCGGCAGCGGCGCGCGCCGCCCCGCCGAGGGCATATCGAAATTCGAGTCGTCGGTGAAGTTCGACGAGGTGGTGATCTCCAGCGTGGTGGGGACGCCGGAGCGCGCCAGCAGAGTCGTCTTGCTGCACTTGCCTTTCGAGTAGTCCAGCACGATCCGCTGGGAATTCTCGGCCAGGGCGGCGGGCGCGGAAATCGCGCCGCACAGTCCCAGGACGGCGGTGGCCAGGACGACCCGGCGAATGATGCGCGTCGAACCGTCGTGCGGTGTCGAACCATCGTGCATGGGCAGAACCCCTCTCGATGAGTCACAGCAGTGGGCAAGATCGTCGAAGATCATGCCGCTACCAGCGACTATCCGCCCGCGCGACACCCCGCGACCGGAGGGATTCGCGGCCTCACCCGGCGACGAAGCTCTGCACCGGAAGCGGATTCGGGCGTTTCGGCACCCGCCAGTCGCCGGAGGACCGGCCCTGCAATCGATGGATCGCCCACGGCACCAGCGCGGTGGCCACCCAATCGGCCTCGGCGAGCATCGAATCGAACAGGCCGCGCGCGGGCAGCGCGGGCGTCAGCGGCAGCGTCCAGGTCTCGTTGCTGCCCGGCAGGCCCAGCGAATACGCGAAGGCGTCGGCAATGCGCTCGTGCCCCAGCGGCGAACAGTGCAGTCGATCCCGGCTCCACAGCCGCGGATCGGCGACCAGCGGCTGCGGACCGACCTCGGCGACGATCACCCCGTACCGTTCGGCCAGCTTCCGCACCCGATCGTTGAACGCGACGATTCGCCCGCGAATCGGCCGCGTGATCGGAATGACCTGGGCGACATCGGGAAACGTCAGCGTCGCCACTGCCGCGCCCTGCCCGGTGAGCGCCGCGAACATGGCCTCCACCTGCTCGATCACCTCGTCGACCGCGTAGCGCGGGCGCAGCAGATCGTTCATGCCCGCGACCACGGTCGCCAGATCGGGCCGCAGCGCCAGCGCCGCGTCCAGCTGCTGGGCGCGGACCTGCCGAGCGGTCTTGCCGCGCACCGCCAGATTCGCGTACTCCAGGCCGGGCTCGACCCGGGCCAGCCGCTCGGCGAGCCGATCCGCCCAGCCGCGCAGGCCGGTGAGATCGTCGCCGTCGCCGACGCCTTCGGTCTGACTGTCGCCCAGGGCGACGTATCGCACGTATCGGGTTGTCACGTATCGGGTTGTCACGGCTCGGTTTGTCACAGCTCGGTTTGTCACAGCACCGTCCCAGCTGGCTGGTTCTCTGGAGCGTCCCGGTCTCGGGACGCTCCGGCGGGTAAGGCTGAATTTTCCCTCGACGAGCGGAAACTCGGCTACCCGCGCCGGTTACCGGTGGCGGTCGAGCCGGTAACCGGACGGTCGCGCGGGCTGGTCAGTTGTGATTCAGATGAACGAGCATCTTGCCGGTGTTGGCGCCCTTCATCATGGCGGTGAACGCGTCGAGCGCATGGTCGATGCCGTCGACGACGGTCTCCTCGGTGCGCAGGCTGCCATCGGCCAGCCAGCCGGCGGCCTTGCCGATCCACTCCGGCGCGAGATGCAGATGATCGCCGACGATCATGCCGCGCAGGTTGATTCGCTTGCCGATGGCCAGCGGCAGATGGCTGGGACCGGGCGCGCCCCCGACCTCGTTGTAGCCGGAGATGGCTCCGCACAACGCGATTCGCCCGCCCCGGTTCATGGTGACGAGTGCGGCGTCGAGATGGTCGCCGCCGACATTGTCGAAGTACACGTCGATCCCGTCCGGCGCGGCCGCGGCGAGGTCGGCGTAGAGGTCGCCCTGCCGGTAGTCGATGGCGGCGTCGTACCCGAACTCCGACAGCAGTCGCGCCGCCTTCTCCGGGCCGCCGGCCGAGCCGATCACCCGGGAAGCGCCCAGCTGCTTGGCGATCTGGCCCGCGACCGAACCGACCGCGCCCGCCGCACCGGAGATGAACACGACATCACCCTCACGCACCGGCGCGACCTCGGTGAGGCCCGCGTAGGCGGTGAGCCCGGTGGTGCCCAGCACCCCGAGGTACGCCTGCGCGGGAGCGAGTGCGGGATCGACCATCTGAGCGGTATCGGCGTTCACGAGCGCGTACTCACGCCAGCCGAAGAAGTGGGAAACGGTCGCGCCCACCGGAATTCGCTCGTCGCCCGACGCGACGACGGTGCCGACCGCACCGCCGGTCATGGCCTCGTTCAGCACGAAGGGCGGGATGTAGGAGGGCACGTCGTTCATGCGCCCGCGCATGTACGGGTCCACCGACAGCCAGTCGTTGCGGACCAGCACCTGTCCCGGTCCCGGATCATCGACGGTGACGGTGGCGAACTCGAAATCCTCGGCTGTCGGCGTACCGACGGGCCGGGCGATCAAACGCCATTCACGGCTGGTTACGGGCATTGCGTTGCACTCCTTACGTTTTCGGGGACAGCTCTACTTTTCGGGGACGGTGTTCTCGAGGTTCACGACCTCGGCGGTCGGGGTCTGCGCGTTCTCGGGTCGGGGCAGGCCCGCGAGCACGGTCTCGCTGGCGGCGCGCAGCAGATCCGTGCGCCCGGCCGCCAGCAGTCCGACGGTCAGCGCCAGCAGCATCTGCGCGGCGTCGCCGGGCGGCATGGCGAACTCGCCCGCCAGGGTCTCGGTGAGCACGCCGTGCAGATCGCCGGTGAAGGCGCGGCAGATATCTCCGCTGACCCGCGCCTGCTCATCCAGAAGCTCTGCGGCATGCGGAGATTCGGCGAACGGCCCCAGCGTCAACTCCACCTTGGCCGACAGGATGCCGTGCACCCGATCGGCCAGCGGCGCGTCTGCGGCCGCCGCGGCGCGGGCGTGCTCGAATGCCCGATCGTGCAGACGCTCGGCGAGTTTGCGCACCGCGTCGTCCTTGCTGCGGACGTACTGGTACACCGCCGACCGCGAAACGCCCATCTCGGTGGCGATATCGTCCATCGTGGTGCGCCGCGCCCCGTAGCGCAGCAGACAGCGCAGGGTCGCGTCCAGTACATCCGCAGTACGGTTCACGGTGTCTCCGAGGGGCTTTCAGATAGGTGCGTCGATGACATTGCGGCACAGTGCCTTCAGCGGCACAGGGCCTTCAACGTCACAGGGCCTTCAGCAGCTCCGTCGCGAGCGGGGCCGAGGAGGCGGGATTCTGGCCGGTGTACAGATTGCGGTCGACCTCGATGTGCGGAGCCCACGGCTCGCCCACACGGAAGTCGGCGCCCAGCGCCTCGAGCCGGTCCTGTAGCAGCCACTTCGCCTTGTCGGCCCAACCGGCCTGTGTCTCTTCGGCATTGGTGAAGCCGGTGATGCGGTAGCCGGCGAAGGGTGAGCTGCCGTCCGCGCCGGTGGTGGCCAGCAGCGCGGCCGGGGCGTGGCAGACCACGCCCAGCGGCTTGCCGGACGCCAGCGCGTCGGTGAGCAGGCGGCCCGAATCCGCGTTCACGGCAAGGTCTTCCATCGGACCGTGGCCGCCGGGGTAGTAGACGGCGTCGTAGTCGCCGAGCGCGACGTCCTCGAGCCGGATGGGTGAAGCCAGTTCGGTGGCCCGCTTCAGCAGCGCGGCGATCTTCTCCGCACCCTCCGGGCCGCCGTTGACGTCGGCCGCCAGGCTGGCCCGGTCCACGGCCGGCGTGACACCGCCCGGCGTCGCGACGACGATCTCGTGCCCCGCCCCGGTGAATGCCTCATAGGGTGCGGCGAACTCCTCGGCCCAGTAGCCGGTGGGGTGTTTGCTGCCGTCGGCCAGGGTCCAGTAGTCGACGCCGGTCATGACGAACAGGATTTTCGCCATCGAATGCTCCTCGCGTGAGTCGATCGGAAGCGGCGAACTGACATTCCGTATGCACTTTGTCAGTTCGTCCGCAGGACCTACGCTAGGCACGCGTCCATAAAATGACCAATAGAATCGGCAATATGAGCTATAGGCAGACCGATGGATCGCTGGATCTCGCCCAGCTGCGCACATTTCTGGCCGTCTACCGGGCCGGATCCATCACCGCAGGTGCGGCCCAGTCCGGTCTGTCACAGCCGACGGTGACCACACAGCTGCAAGCGCTGGAGCGGCAACTCGGCGGCCCGCTGTTCGAACGCCTGCCGCGCGGCGTAACCCCGACGCCCGCCGCGCACGATCTGGCCGCCCGGGTCGCCGGCCCGCTGGACAGCCTGGCCGCCGTGACCGGCGGTGCCTCCGCCGACAGCATCCCCGTGGCCGAACCGCCGGTGCTGCTGGGCGGACCCGCCGAACTGCTTGCCGCACTGGCACTTCCCTCGCTGGCCGCACTCGTCGGCGAGGGTGTGCGCCTCACCGTCACCACCGGCCTGGCCGACGACCTGCTGGCCGATCTGCGCATCGGCAAACTCGATCTGGTCCTGTCCACCATCCGCCCGCGCGGCCGGACCGTGCTGTCCGAACCCCTCGCCGACGAAGATTTCGTCCTGGTCGCCGCTCCCGCCCTGGCAGCGCGTATCGACCGCGAGCGCCTGCAAGCCCACGACCTGACCGCCCTGTCCGGCATCCCTCTGGTCAGTTATGCCGCAGATCTGCCCATCCTGCGCCGCTATTGGCGGCACGTCTTCGACACCCGCCTCGAAGCGGAGCCCGCGCTGGTGGTCGGAGATCTGCGTGCCGTCCTGTCCGCCGTGGTCGCCGGAGCCGGAATCAGCGTGCTCCCGCGGTACCTCTGCTCCCGTGAGCTGGCCGCCGGCGGCGTGGTCACCCTGCTGGATCCGGAGGACGCGCCCATCAACACCGTCTTCCTCGCTCGCCGGGTCGGCGGTCCCGCCCGGCCGCACGTCGACCGTGTCCGCACCCGTCTGCTCGACGAGGCCGTGGTCTGGCGGGCGTGTGAGCACTGACCGGCCTCGTGCGCGCTGACGGGTCTCGTGAGCGCTCACGGCTGTCGGTGCGGGAACGTATGGTGAGGCGATGGCCGGTGAAGAACTGCGCGACGGCGTCAAATTGACCAACCTGGACGGCCCGCTGTTCGACGGCGCGGACGCGACCAAACGGGACCTGATCGACTATCTCGAAGCCGTGGGCGACCGCATGATCCCCCACCTGCGAAACCGCCCGCTCTCGGTGGTCCGGGTGCGGCCCGGCCAAGAGCCGTTCATGCAGAAGAACCTGCCCAAGTACACGCCCGAATGGGTTGAGCGCGTAGCCATCTGGGCCGATGCCTCCAAACGCCAGGTCACCTACGCCCTGTGCGACGACATTCGCACCCTGATCTGGTTCGGCAATCAGCGCGCCATCGAATACCACGTGCCGTTGCTGCTGGCGGACTACTCGCTCGGTCAGACACACCTGGTGATCGACCTCGATCCGCCACCTGGCGAAGACTTCCAATTGGTCGTGCGCGCCGCCGAACTGGTGCGGGAGGCCCTCGCCGCCGACGGCCTCGCCGGTGCGGTGAAAACCAGTGGCTCCAAAGGCTTACACATCTTCATCCCCATCGAGCCGGGTTACTCGATGGAGGACGCGGCCGCCGCCACCCGCGCCATAGCGGTGCGTGCCGAACGGCTCGACCCTGCCCTCGCCACCACCGCCTTCATTCGAGAAGACCGCGGCGGCAAAATCTTCCTTGATTCCACCCGTTCCGGCGGCACCACTGTGGTCGCCGCCTACAGCCCGCGCATCCGCCCCGGGGCCACGGTCTCCTACCCGGTGTCCTGGGCGGATCTTGCCGATATCGATCTGCGGGACTTCACCATTCGCACCGTCCCCGGTCTGCTCTCCGCCCCGGACCCCTGGGCGACGGAAATGCCCGAGCCCCAGAAACTCCCGGCGGACCTCCTGGAGGAGGGGCACACCATCCCCGTCGCCCGAGTCCAGGCCATGCACGAGGGAAAGCGTCGCGCCCGCGCCAAACGCGCGGATTGAGCCCGTATACGGCTGGAACCAGGCGAGAGTGCCGTGCTGGAAGCGCCCTGCCGGTATTCCCCGTCCTTCCGGTATTCGCTCAGCGTGGCCGTTGGCTTGTTCGTCGTGCGGTGAGGAAGTCGTCGACCAGGTGCGAGCAGTCCTCGCGGGTGAAGGCGCGCAGACCGGTCAGTTTGGCGAAGACCATCGGGCCGATGAGTTGTGCGAGAGCGAGCGTCGTGTCGAAATCGCCCAGCTCGTCATGGATTTCGGGGTTGCCGAGCAGTTCGTCGAAGGGCTGCCGGTACTGCTGGATGACGCGATCGCGCAGGGTGGCGAAGGTGCGGGGCTGGTCGGAGGGATGCTGCGGGCCCATGGCCAGCCAGGCCAGGGTGGTGAGCTGCATGGGGGCTTCGTCGATGAGCGTCGACTGGCGGGTGAGCAGTTCGATCAACTGGTCGCGCAGCGGACCCGTCGGCGGGGGCGGGGCGACCTGGGGAACCAGGCGCTCGAAGGTGGCGGCCAGCAAGTCGGCGGAGTTGTCGAAGTTGCGGTAGAGCGTGGTGCGGGCGACCTTCGACAGGCGGGTGACCGCGTCGACCGTGACCGCTTGCACCCCACCGGATTTCAGCAGAGTGGTGGCCGCGTCGAGAAGGCGGGCGCGGGAGCGCAGCTTGCGTGGGTCGGTGTCGTCGTGCGGGTGCCGGCCGGGCGGTGCCATGGCGGGTGGCGGCCTTTCCTCGGAGCGTTCTGGTGGGAAGCGCGCGTGTTCGGGAATCGGGTGCTCGAAAAGTGCTGTGGCGGAGCTCTATTCTACAAACGCTACTGATGGTAGCGTTGCGCTACCGATAGTTTCGTTTCATCGGAGGTCCGATGGTATCCACCGCCCCGGCCACGCGATTGTCCCGAGCGCAGCGGTGGATGCTCACCGTCTCGTGCCTGTCGATCGCCCTGGTGGTCGCCGCCATGGCGGCCCTGTACTCCGCACTCCCGCAGATCGCCGCCGAAACCGGTGCCACCCAACAGCAATTGACCTGGGTGGTGGACGGATACACGCTCGCACTCGCCTGTCTGGTGCTGCCGGGCGGTGCGCTGGGAGACCGGCTCGGGCGGCGACTGGTGCTGATCGTCGGCCTGGGCATCTTCACCGTCGGCTCTCTGGTCCCGCTGCTCTTCGACGGGCCGCTCTGGTTGATCGGGGCGCGCGCGGTATCGGGCGTGGGCGCGGCGCTGGTGATGCCCTCCACGCTGTCCCTTCTCACCGCCGGGTTTCCGGAGCATCGGCGCGGCCAGGCCGTCGGTGTGTGGGCGGGCGTTGCCGGATCCGGTGGGGCGCTGGGCATTCTGGGCTCGGGTCTGCTCCTGCAGTGGTGGTCGTGGCAGACGGTTTTCATCGGGATGGCGGCGGCCGGTGCCCTGCTGCTCGCGGCCGGATTCACCGTGTCGGAATCCACGGATGGTGACCACCCGGCCTTCGACATCCGGGGTGCGGTGACCGGTGCGGTCGCGGTCGGCCTCGTGGTGGTGGCCGCCATGGAGGCCCCGGCCCGAGGGTGGTTGTCGCCGTGGACAATCGGCGCGTTGATCGGCGGCCTGCTGGCGGCGGCGGTCTTCATCGTCGTGGAATTGCGAGTCGCACACCCGCTGCTGGACGTCCGCCTGTTCCTGGATCGTGGATTCGGCGGTGGCACCCTCTCCCTGACCGTCCAATTCCTGGTCTCTTTCGGCGTTTTCATGCTGCTCGTGCAGTACCTGCAGCTGATCGTCGGCCTCAGCCCGCTGGCATCGTCCCTGGCAATCGGCCCGATGGTGCTGCCCCTGGTGGCGGTCTCCCTCTTCTCTCCCTGGCTGGCAACACGTTTCGGACTCCGCGTGGTGTCCTTTGCCGGACTGCTCGTCGTCGGCGTCGGTTTGCTGCTCGTGGCCCGCCTGGATGTCTCCAGCAGCTACTGGAACCTCCTGTGGGCCTTGCTGATCATGAGCACCGGCATGGGGCTGTGCAGCGCCCCGGCCACCGCCGCCATCGTGGCGGGAACCCCGGTCGAAAAGCACGGCGTCGCAGCAGCGGTCAACGACGCGGCCCGCGAGATCGGCGCAGCCCTGGGCATCGCGATCGGCGGCAGTGTCCTGGCAGCCGGTTACGCCAGCCGCATCGCCCCCGCCCTCTCGCAACTCCCTGAATCGGCCCGGGATCCGGTCTCGGACTCCCTCGCCGCCGCACTCCAAATCGCCGACCGCGCAGGACCTGGAGGCGATCCACTGGCCGAATTCGCCAGATCCGCCTTCATGCACGGCTTCCACCAAGCTTCAATCGCCTTGGGTTGTGCGGCCTTTGCGGGTGCGGTGCTGATCGCAGCCCTGGCGCCTGGGCGGCGCGGGTCCGCAGCGAACTGGTCGGACAAGTCGGGATTCTGAAAACCTGCAGTTCACGGCATGTTTCGTCTGGCGTGTCATGATCGGCGGGCTCTAGAATTAGCACATGCGTTCGATCGAAGGGCTCGACACTGCCGCCGCCGACCAGCAGGTCGGCGCGGCGGTCGCGGCCCTGCTCGACGCCGTCGACACCCTGTGCGAACTGCCCCTGCCCGCCCACAGCGACGCACAGGCCGTGCAGCTACTGCACGCCACCGAGCTGGCCATGCGCAAGCTCGTCGCCTTCCGCACCCCGCAGATCGTGGACCTCGGCGAACGCAGCATCGACAAGAAGGCCGGGGCGGGCTCGATGCCGTTGTACCTCAAGGAAACCCTGCACCTGTCCAGCGCCGACGCCTACATGCGCACCCGCGTCGCCACCACCTGCGGCCAACTGCTGGCCGCCGACGGCACCCCGCGCCCGATTCCGTTGCCGCACACCGCCGCCGCTCACGCCGAGGGCCTGATCTCGGTCGACCACATCCGCAACATCGCCACCGTCATGAACCGCATCCCCGACCGGGTGGACGCGGCCAAACGCGAACAGGCCGAACAGATCCTGGCCGAGTACGCCACGGCGGGCTCCCCTGATCGGTTGACGATCATCGGCAATGCGATCCTGGCTCGCCTGGATCCCGACGGCACCCTCACCGACCTCGAGGACCAGGCTCGCATGCGCACCGTCACCTTGGGCCACCAGCGCGCCGACGGCATGTCCAGCGTGAAGGGTGAGATCGACCCGACCCTGCGCGCCTACCTCGCGGCGTTCCTGCAGAAATACGCCCGCCCCGGCATGTGCAACCCCGACGACCCCCACAGCCCCACCACCGGCGAAGAACCCGACACCGATGTGGTGCGCGAGGCCGCGGCCCGCGACACCCGCACCGTCGGGCAACGCAACCACGACGCCCTCGTCGCCCTGTTCGCCCCCGCCACCCGCCTCGATGACCTGGGCCAGCATCGCGGCCTGCCGGTGGAAGCGATCATCACCATGACCCTCGACCAACTCGAGCAACGCGCAGGCGTGGCAACCACCGCCACCGGCGGGACGGTACCGATCCCGGACGCGTTGAAGATGGCCGCCGCCACGACACCACTGCTGGCCCTGTTCGACACCCCCTGCGGGATGCCACTGTTCCTCGGACGCGCCAAGCACCGATTGGCTTCCCCCGCCCAACGTCTGGCCTTGATCGCGGCCGAACGCGGCTGCACCCGCCCCGGCTGCGACGCCCCCGCCTCCCTGGCAGCAGTACACCACATCCGAGAGTGGGCTAAGGGCGGACTGACCGACCTGCCCAATCTGACCCTGGCCTGCGACCGCTGCCACGCCTTGGTCCATGACGGCCCCGACGGCTGGAAAACGGTTGTCATGCCGGAGCATTCGGACTACCCGGGTCGCACCGGCTGGATCGCACCCGCCCACATCGACCCCTCCGGCATACCGAAGGTCAATCACCGTCACCACGCCGACGAACTGCTCGCCCAGGCCCGCATCCGGGTCGCGGCCCGCACCGAACAGGTAGCGCAACAACGCCGGAAACGGCTGCGCTGCAACCGCCAGGACAATCGGGACAATGCGGCGCCCCCGGGCTCACCCCCTGCCGACGGTGCCCCACCCGCACCCGGCATCGAATAGGCGAATAGCGCGAAACACCCTGCAGACCCGGCGATCTCTGGGTCTAGCAGGGCTGTCCCATGCCCGAACCCGGAATCCGCGCAGCCATCCTCGGAGGGTTCAAGGGCGGGTACTCGGGGCCTACGTCGCCGAGCCGGTCTCGGAACCCTTCTGCCCCAGCGGGGTTCGGGAGGACAAGCCAAGACAAAGCAGTGGGGTCACCACGCCTGCCGTACCCGACTTTCGCTCCCCCATTGGGAGCCGCATCCTCACCTTCTCGACGTGGGGCCTGGCCCTGGTTACCTCCAACGACCCAGACCCGCAAGAACAGAGCCCGAGAAACCGCGACCCACACGAACAGACCCCACGAACGAAACCCCCAGGTGCAGCGGGCAACTACTGTTCGCACCCTCGATCGTTCCTGCCCTTGGTGTTCGCGTCTTTGCTGTCTTTGAAGGTAACCAGGGCCAGGCCCCACGTCAGGGAGGTGAGAGTGCGGCAGGCGAAGGGGGAGCCAAGGTCGGGTACGGCAGGCGAAGCAACCAGCACTGCGTGTTTATTCTTGTCCTCCCGAACCCCGCTGGGGCAGAACGGTTCCGCGCCTGGCTCGGCTACGTAGGCCCCGAGTACCGACCAGGCTCCCCCCAAATATCAGGCACGACAACCGATATCGACCGCCCCTGCGGATCCAACACCCGCCCGAGCAGCTTGTCATGACGCAAACTCACCACCCGTTCGGCGATGGACAGCTCAGGATGACTCGCGGCCAACTGAGTCTCGAACCGCAACACATCGGCGACAGAGTGCAGGCTGGCCTGCAAAGCAAGGTTATGAGTACCGCTGACCGCAGCGCAGTTCCGCGTCTCGGGGAGCGCGACCAGAGCCTGGCCGATGCGTTGCACTGCGCCGGCAGGCGCGGTGGCCCAGAAGGTCACAGCCACCGGCCACCCGCCGAGCGGCCGGGCGAAATCGCACCGGAAGCGCAGCAGGCCCAGCCGAACGAGCTCGTCCATCCGGCGTTTGACCGTCGCCGCGCTGATCCCCAGCACCGTGGCGAGGGCCGCGTGCGTGGCCCGGCCGTCACGGGCGAGCAGGGCCAGAAGCACTCGATCGGTGTCGGTGATCTGAGAGCGGTCGCGAGCGGGTGCGGATTTCGCGGGTGCCGGGGTGAGCTGCGTGCGTTGGTCGGGAGCGAGCGCGTCGATGCGCCAATCGCCCCCTTCGGTGAACATGTGGGTGATCAGGCGAGCGTGCACGCCGGTGACGTGGGGGAGTACCGGCAGGACATCGAGGGTGTAGCGGGACATGGCGGCCAGGTCGCGGGTGGCGACGGTGGCCAGCAGGCGGTGGGCGCCGGCGGCGCGTTCGATGGTGAGCATGTGGGGATGCGCGGACAGCGCACGTGCGACCGCTCCGGCTTCGCCTGCCGCACAGTCGATGTCGATGTAGGCGGCGCAGACGCGGTCGAAGAGTCGCGGCCCGGGGGAGATGCCGACCCAGGCTTCGTGACGGCCGCTCAGACGCTGCCAGCGCCGGGCCGCGGTGACCGGGTCCACGCCGAGGACGCTGCCGAGTTCGGACCAGGAGGCGCGTGGGCGCAGTTGCAGGGCGTGGATGAGGGCGAGTTCGTCTTCGCTCAGCAGCGTCACGGCCGGGGTGTGGTCGGGCGGGATGTTGTCGGGTGGGATGTTGTCGGGTGGGGCGCCGACGTAGTCGGAGTTCCGGGAGCTGCGGGAACTGTCGCTATTATCCTGCATGGTGGCCGTCTCTTCTGAATGAATCCTGCAGATCGGCGGGATTGATCGCTTGATCCTGCATCGTATCGATGAGATCCGGGGCCCAACGCTCGGGTTGTGAACACGGAGGGTGCGCGTCATGCCGTTCGGCGACTTTCAGAACGAGATCTACTTCAATGGGCTGCGCGGGGTGGTGCCCGCCTTCCCGGTGGCCTTCGAACAATTGCGGGAGCGGGCGCAGGCCGCCATGCCGCCGTCGATCTGGTCGTATGTCGCCGGAGGCGCGGGGGATGAGCGGACGCAGGATGCCAATGTGGCGGCGTTCGAGCAGTGGGGGCTGGTGCCGCGCATGTTCGTTGGGGCGAAGGAGCGGGATCTTTCCACCGAGTTGTTCGGGATGAAGCTGCCCGCACCGGTTTTCCTGTCGCCCATCGGTGTGATCGGGTTGTGTTCGCAGGATGGGCACGGAGACCTGGCTACCGCGAAGGCGGCGGCGAAGACCGGGGTGCCGATGGTGGCGTCGACTCTCATGGTGGATCCGCTCGAGGATGTGGCTGCCGAATTCGGTGATACGCCAGGGTTTTTCCAGCTGTACACGCCCACCGATCGAGATCTGGCGGCCAGTTTGGTGCAGCGGGCGGAGCAGGCCGGGTACAAGGGGATCGTGGTCACGCTCGACACCTGGATCACGGGGTGGCGGCCGCGCGATCTCGCCACCGGCAACTTTCCGCAGTTGCGTGGGCACTGTCTGGCCAACTATTTCAGTGATCCGGTTTTCCGTGCGGGACTGGCGAAGTCGCCGGAGGAGGATCCGCAGATGGCGGTGCTGAAGTGGATCGGGGTCTTCGGCAATCCGCTCACCTGGGACGATCTGCCGTGGCTGCGGTCGCTCACGGATCTGCCGTTGATCGTGAAGGGAATCCAGCATCCGGATGATGCCCGCCGGGCGGTGGATCTGGGTGTGAACGGCATCTACTGCTCGAATCACGGTGGGCGCCAGGCGAATGGCGGGTTGCCCGCGCTGGATGTACTGCCGGAGGTGGTGGCGGCGTCGCAGGGGGTGCCGGTGTTGTTCGACTCCGGGGTGCGCAGCGGGGCCGACATCATCAAGGCGCTGGCGCTGGGGGCTTCGGCGGTCGGGATCGGGCGGCCGTATGCGTACGGTCTGGCGCTCGGGGGTGTCGACGGGATCGTGCATGTGCTGCGTTCGATGCTCGCGGAGGCGGATCTCATCATGGCGGTGGATGGGTATCCGACGCTGAAAGATCTTACGGCGGAGGCGCCTCGGGCTGTGCGGGTGTGATCGTGTGGATCCCGGCCGAGAGCGCGCCGGGATGGCGGGGGTGGCCCGGTCCTGGAGGGATCGGGCCACCTCGCGCGGCTACTTCTTGTCCGCGATCACGCCGTACTCGGTGAGCAGTTCACCGATCTCGGTCGAGTCGAGCTTCTGGATCAGCTTGCGGCGCAGGATCTCCGGGCCCGGGATGTGCACCGGTTCGCCGTCGCGCAGGCGGGTTGCCGCCGCCAGCAGGGTGCGCACGTCGTAGGTCGAGTTGAAGACCTCCGGCACGCCGCGTTCGATGTCGAGCAGCTGGTAGGCGGCCTCCATGCCGGTGCGCACCGAGTATTCGGTGGTGAAGATGCAGTCGCGGCTGGTTTCGGCGAACTGGCCGATGAAGGCGAAGTTCACCGCGCCCTCGGGCACCACCTGCGGGCGGTCACCGGCCTTGCGGGGCATGAAGAATGCCGTCACGTAGGGCATCATGCACGGCACCGTCTTGGCGGCGTTGGCGGCCAGTTCGGGGATGTCGGCCTCGGGGACGCCCAGGTGGTACAGCCATTCCTGGGTGATCTCCTCGCCGGTGCACTCCTGCATGGTCTTCTTCACGTAGTCGCCGGGCTTGTCGACGAACAGCGAGTACACCCAGACCACGATCTGATCCTTGGGCTGCTGCTTGAAGTGCGGCTGCCGGTTGACCGTCCAGCTGAGCAGCCAGCTGGAGTCCTTCACGGTGACGATGCCGCCGGTGACGACCTTGCCGCTGAAGGGATCTCGCTTGCAGATCTTCTGAATGTATTCGGGGATGCGCTGATCCAGCGTGGTGACGGTGGCCGACTCCCATTTGGTCTCCGGAATGTGGCCGCCGAAGACGTCGGGATTGCCGAACGCCTTGTCCTTGGCGGCGATTCGCCGCCACAGATCCCAGGCGGGTGCGGGGCCCTCGTTCAGTTTCGCGGGGGTGTGGTGGTCGCCCTCGTCGGAGTTCTCGGTGAGCGAGCCGATGGTCATGAGCACCAGATCGTCCGGGCCCAGGTCCACGCCGCCCTCGACACCCTCGGACACCCAGTAAATCCTGGTGGCCTGCTTGCGATCTCCGCTGAGGTCGAAGTCGACGTCGGTGACCGTGGTGTCGAATTTGAAGGTCACGCCCTGGTCCAGCAGCCACCGGTACAGCGGTAGCACCAGCGATTCGTACTGGTTGTACTTGGTGAACTTGAGTGCCGAGAAGTCCGGCAGGCCGCCGATGTGGTGGACGAAGCGATGCAGGTACAGCTTCATCTCGAGTGCGCTGTGCCAGTCCTCGAAGGCGAACATGGTGCGCCAGTACATCCAGAAGTTGCTCTCGAAGAAGTCCTTCGAGAACACCTCGTTGATGCGCTTGCCCTCCATCTCCTCCCGGGTGGCGAGGAAGATGCGGGTGATGTCCTTCTGCGCCTTGTCGTTCAGCGTGAACAGGTCCTTGGTCTGGGCACTCTGACCACGGTTCACGGTGGCGCGTTCCAGCGAGAAGTTCGGATCGTCCTTGTTGAGCCAGTAGAACTCGTCCAGCACGCTGCCGTCGACCTCGAGGGACGGCACGGTGCGGAAGAGGTCCCACAGACACTCGAAGTGGTTCTCCATTTCACGGCCGCCGCGAATCACGAAGCCCTTCTTGGGTTCCTTGATGCCGTCGAGCGCGCCGCCGGGGAGCTTCAGCTCCTCCAGGATGGTGATCTTGTTGCCGGGCAGCTGCCCGTCCCGGATGAGGAATGCCGCACCCGACAGTGATGCCAAGCCGGCTCCGACGAACCAGGCCGTCTTGTTCTCGACGCCCGCCGGCTTGCGGGGCCGGGCGAATGCCTCGTAATTTCCGCTGCTGTAGTACATCGGTCTCCTCTCAGTATTTGTAGAAGCCTTCTCCGGTAGCGATGCCGAGCTTGCCCTTGTCGATGTAGTTGTCCTTCAACCACTTCGCGAGTTGCTGCGCTTTTTCGTCGCCGTTGACGAGGATGTTGTAGGGCGTGGTCAGTCCGATGACGTCGAGGGCCTGGAACGGGCCGAAGGGTGCGCCGGTGCCGATCCGCCAGGTCTTGTCGACCGCTTCGGGGTCGGCGTAACCGCCTGCGGCGAGCGCTATTCCGGCATTGAGCAGTGGCACCAGCAGCGAGTTGAGGACGTAACCGGCCTTCTCCTTGTGCAGTTCGATCGGCACCATGCCGATGGCCTGCGCGAACTCCACAACCGCCTGGAAGACAGCGGGATCCGTATCCGGTGTGCCCATCACCTCGGCGGTATTGAAGTGCCACACCTGATTCGCGAAGTGCAGCGCCAGGAACTTGTCCGGCCGTCCGGTGAAATCCTTGATGGCACTGGGCAGCAGGGTGGAGGAGTTGGTGGCGAAGATGGTCCGTTCGGGGGCCAGCTTGCCGAGTTTCTCGTAGGTCTCCTGCTTGAGCGACAGCACCTCGGGCACCGCCTCGATCACCAGGTCGGCGTCCTGAACCGCTTGCGCCAGATCGGAACTCAGCGCGATGGCGGCGGCGGTCCGCTCGGCCTTGCCGTCGCCCGCGCCGGGCACGGCGGTCCGGTAGGTGGCGGCGAGGTTGTCGAAGCGTTCGCGGGCGGCGGTGAGGGCCTCCGCGCTGATGTCGTAGGCGGTGACGTCGAATCCGCTGAACGCGGTCTGGAATGCGATCTGCGATCCCAGGACGCCGGTGCCGAGCACAGTGACTTTTCGAATGTCGATGGTCATGGGGCTCCGTTGTTGTCGGTGAGTGCGGTCTTGTTTGTTGGTCCGGCGCAGAATCCCGCAATGATCTGTGCCGTCTGCCCGTACAGGTCCGCGCGGGCGTCGTGGCCCGGGTGGGCGCCGGTGGCAGGTTGGGCGAGGGCCAGATGCAGGACGGCGAAGATGCTGCGGCTCGCCAGCCGGGCCGGGCCCGTGGTGGTCGAGTTCGCGGCGGTCGAGTTCGCGGCGGCAGCGCTCCCGTGCGCCGCGTGGTCGAGGATTGCGGCGATGGCGGTCTCGAGCCGGTCGACCAGGGCGAGACCTTCGGCGCGGTACTGCTCGGCGTGCGAGCCGAACAGCAGTTCGCGTTGGTAGACGATGGTGTTCTCGGTATTCCGCGCGGCGGCCGCCAGGATCGGTTCGAGCAGCGCCCACACCGCGGCCACCGGATCGTCGATGCGGGCCGAGTTCTGCTCGCCGAGGTCGAGTGCCGCGCGCAGATCCTCGTTGTAGACCATGAGCAGCAGCTCGGCCCTGGATGACGCGTAGCGGAATAGTGTGCCCGCAGCAATTTCCGCGCGATCGGAGATCTGCTGGGTTGTGGTCTTTTCGAAGCCGTGTTCGGCGAAGAGTGTGGCTGCCGCGCCGAAGATGCGTGTGCGCTTGTCATGCACCTTGCTTAGGCGTCGACGGGTCTGTGCCGTGCGGATCGTCGCAGCCATTCGACACCTCCACTCTGTGGTCGCCAGCATCTGAAAATGAGCGTGCTCATTTCTGAGCGTACTCCTGGCTAACAGAAGTGCAACCCTTTCGCTCTGCGGATCTGGAAGACTTGCCCGGTGGTCGAGCAGGTCGAGTTGAATTCCGCAGCCGAAGTGCCGGCGGCAGAGAAGTTCGATCAGTGGGAAGCGCATCTGAGCGATTTCTATGTGCCGCTGGCGGTTTCACCGAAACCGCAGGACGATTTCCACGGCTGGATCCGGCGTGGGCGCTACGGCGATGTGGAGGTGTCGGCGCTCGGCTCCGGCGCCCAGCACGTGCGCCGCACCAGGAGCCTGATCGCGCGCACCGACGACGAGTTCCTGACCGCCACCATCCAGACCAAGGGCCACGGCCGCCTGTACCAGGACGACCGCGTGGCCGAGGTGCGTCCGGGGACCATGGTGTTCTACGACAGCACCCGTCCCTACGCTTTCGACCTCGACACGGATTGGGGCATGTCGGTGGTCCAGGTGCCGCTGAGCCGCCTGCGCGAGCGCACCGGGCTGACCGGAGCCGATCTGCCCACCGCCATCGCCATACCCGACACCGGCGCGGCCGGCGTGATCGCGCGGTTCTTCCGTGACCTGACCGAACTGCAGCGCACCGCACCCGAGCAGGCGCGACTACTTTCGGCGCCGGCGCTGGATCTGCTGGTCTCCGCGGTGCGGCTGGCGGCCGGCGAGGCGCCCCCGCCGCGCTCGGCCGACGCGTACGCGCGCGAGCGGGTGCTCGAGTACATGCGCCGCCACTGCACCGATCCGGAGTTGACGGCCGAGCGAATCGCCCAGGGCTGCGCCATGTCCCGGCGCGCGCTGTATCGCATCTTCGACGGATTCCAGGAGGGCCCGGTCGCGGTGCTGCGGCGCATGCGGGTGAATCTGGCGGCCGAGCTGCTGGTGCGCGATCCGCTGCTGCCGGTGTCGGCGGTGGCGCATGCCTGCGGATTCGCGACCGAGCGGCAGCTCTACCGGTCGTTCCGGGACGAAAAGGGCACTACGCCTTCGGTTTTCCGGAAGTCCGCGCATCCTGTGACGCGGTGATTCGGTGTGCTGGACGGCAAATTGTGATGTTGCGGTATTTCAGACGCTGTGGTGCTTCATAACGCTGTACGACCGCCCTTCGTGAACCTGCCCTGATCGCGCGGTTTCCCGCTGTGCGCGCCGGCCCTTCGACTAGAACGAGGCTATCCGCCGACCCGAGTGTTTCGAACCGGCCCGTGAGAGATAGTGGCACTGAGTTGGTTTCCGATGTCATCGATGTGGTCACCGAGCTGGCCATCCCGCGAAATACGCTGTGGGCGTTGCTACTCGATCCGCAGACCTACCCGCGGATCTTTCCCGGCATCGGCGCGTGCGATCCCCTGGAGTCGCCCGACGACCGTCCGCTGGTGTGCTTCCGGGTGGGCACGCCGGAGGCCGGGATCCGGGTGCTGGATGTGCGATTCCTGGTGGGGCGCTGGTACGAGCGGCTGGAACTGCACTGCGGGGCGCGTAGCAGCTTCGCCTCCATTCGATTGCGCTCGCCCTCGGGTGATGCGGGTGAGCAGCGCACTGTGGTCACGGTGACCTGCTTCGCGGTCGGCAGGGTGCATCCGGTGGTGGCGTCGCTGCCGAGATCCGCCGTGGTGCGCTGGGTGCAGGAAGGGCTCGGCCGCGCCGCGGATATCGCTCGGGGAGCGCGGAATTCGGTCGCGGTGAATGCCGAGGGCGCACCGGTGCGGCACCGCATGGGGGTGGCGCGGCAGCTGCTCACCAGCGGGGTGATCACCACCCGCCCGGATGTGGGCGTCCGGCAGCTGCGCGGGGTGGTGCGCTGGGGCTTCAACCTCGCGGGCGGATATGCGGCGGGGGCGGCGCATTCGCCGGACCGGGCGGCCGTGGTGGACGACCGCTGCAGCCGCAGCTTCGCCGAGATCGACGCGCGCACAACGGCATTGGCGGGCGGGATGGCGAGTCTGGGGCTCGGGCACGGGGAAACCGTCGGCCTGCTGGCCCGCAATCACGCCGGCACGGTCGAAACCATGGTTGCCGCGGGCAAACTCGGGCTCGATGTGGTGCTGCTCAATGCCGGGCTGTCGGGGCGGAACCTGGAGGAGATCGTGCAGCGCGACCGGCTGTCGGCGCTGTTCGTGGACGGTGAGCTGGAAGAACTGGTGCGATACCTGCACGACGGGATCCCGCGCATCCGCACCGATCCCACGGAAGAATCCGGGAAGGTCACGGTCGAACGGCTGATTGCGCTGGGGGAAAACAACTTTCACAAGCCGCTGCGGCCCGGCGGGCTGGTCGTGCTCACCTCGGGGACCACCGGAACGCCCAAGGGGGCGCGTCGGCCGCAGCCCAAGGGGTTCGGTGCGGCGGCCGCGCTGATGTCTCGAATTCCACTGCGCACCAATGAGATCATGCTGATTCCCTGTCCGCTGTTCCACACCTGGGGGCTGGCGGGCCTGCAGCTCGGCACGGCGTTGCGCGCCACCGTCGTGCTGCCGGAGCAGTTCGAGGCCGAGGACACGCTGCGGCTGATCGCCGAGCGCAAGGTGACCACGCTGCTGGCGGTGCCGACCATGGTGCAGCGGATTCTGGATCTGCCCGAGGACGTGCGCGCCCGCTACGACACCTCGAGCCTGCGGATCGTGGCCAGTTGCGGTGCGCCCCTCGCCGGTGCGACCGTGCTGCGGTTCCTGGACACCTTCGGCGACATTCTCTACAACGTGTACGGCTCCACCGAGGTGTCGTGGGCGACCATCGCCACGCCGGAGGATCTGCGGATCTCGCCGACCACCGCGGGCCGGCCGCCGCTGGGGACGAAACTGGCTGTGCTGGGCGAGGATCGGCGGCCGGTGCCGGTGGGGGCGACGGGGCGGATCTTCGTGGCCAATCACATGCTGTTCGACGGATATGTGAATGCCGCGCCGCCGGACGAGGCCGACGGCATGCTCGACACCGGTGATCTCGGCTATCTCGACGCCACGGGACGGCTTTTCATCGCGGGCCGGGACGACGAGATGATCATTTCCGGTGGCGAGAACGTCTTCCCGCGACCGGTGGAGGAGGCGCTCGCGCAGCTGCCGCAGGTGAGCGAGGTCGCGGTGGTGGGTGTGCCCGACCACGAGTTCGGACAGCGGCTGGCGGCGTTCGTGGTGA
Organism: Nocardia huaxiensis; assembly: GCF_013744875.1. NCBI lineage: Bacteria > Bacillati > Actinomycetota > Actinomycetes > Mycobacteriales > Nocardiaceae > Nocardia > Nocardia huaxiensis. Next base: position 7,948,289 of record NZ_CP059399.1, on the reverse strand, counting down.
AAAGGGATGGGGCCGGGCTGGATTCGGAGATGGTGCGCAGCTATATCCGGCACCGGCTGGGGCGGGTGTCGGTGCCGCGCGACGTGGCCTTCATCGACGATCTACCGCGCGGGGAGACCGGGAAGATTCTCAAACGGCTGCTGGGTTCACATCGTCAGCAGGCGCGGTAGGTGCGGGCGACCAGGGCCGAGCGCAGATACCACAGGCCCGAGGACTGTCCGGGGTCGAAGCCGGTCAGCTGGCCGATGCGTTTGAGGCGATAGTCCACGGTATTGGTGTGCACGTGCAGCACCCGTGCGGTGCGCTGACGATTGAGGTTGTTGCTGATATGCCGTTGCAGGGTCTCGAGGAGTTCGGGGTGTTCGTCGAGCGGGTCCAGCAGGGAGCCGAGGTATTCGCGGCCGGGGCCGGGCCGGGTGAGCTGGAATTCGAGGGCGAGGTCGTCGAAGCGGTAGACGCCGGGCACGCAGTCCAGCCGGTGCACCATGTCGAGCAGTTCGTGGGCCTGGTCGGCGGCATTGGGGACGCCCTCCGGCGTCGCGGTGACCGCGGTCGCGGTGACGGGCACCCGCGCCGCCCGGGACAGCTGTGCGATCAGGTCTTCGAGTTCGAGGGAAGTCGTTGTGGTGCAGGGGATCAGGATGGTGCCGCCGTCCACGCTGAGCAATGAGAGGGCGGCGTCGCCGCAGCGGGTGGCGAGTTCGGCCTGTACCCGGCGCAGTTTGCGGCGCGCCACCACCTTGCCGTCCAGGCCCGGCTCGGATTCCTCGGCCTGCGCCGGAATCGACAGGGCGACAACGGCGTACGAGTCGGCGATCTCGATGCCGCACTCGCGGGCCATGGTGGAGGTGGGGTGCCCGCCGAGCAGGGCGGAGGTGAGGGTGTGCACGGCGGTGTGGTGCTCGCCGACCACCGAGCGCAGTTCGCGCACATAGGCCAGCGAGACGGCGGTGGTCATGCGGTCGAGCATCGCGACCACGAGTTTGGCTGCGCCGACCAGACTTTCGTAATCCTCGCCGCTGATGGTGAATGCCGGATGCCCGCTCGACATTCGATATTTCGCGGCGGCGGTGTCGACCACGAGATCGAATCCGATCTGGAAGCCCTCGTGAATCGCATGGTGAATGGTGTCGATGGGAACGCCCTCGCGCGCCCATTGGGCGGCGGCCTCTTGCAGACGGCCGATTTTGGCCGGAATATCCTCGCCGTCGAGCATGCTGACCGCGATTTCCAGGCAGGTGCGGGTGATGGTGGTGACATCGCCGTAGATGGCCTCGCCGGGCAGCGTGCCGCAGGGCGCGACATTCTCCACGAAATGTCCGACCATTTGCCGGGACAGCGCCCAGACGTCCTTGAGTGGCGATGACATGGGTTGTCCGGAAAAGGTGAGACCGGACCTCGCGGTGTTCTCGACGGCCATGAACGCTCCTTCCGCCTACGAACGATTTCTGCGGACGGACAACGGTAGTCAGTCCGGTGTCGCGGGCGGCCGGTTTCGGTTCGTTCTGTGCCGGTCTGACAGTGCGAGCCGAGGGAGCCTGTGACAGTTCACAACATTGGTTACCGCCACAGGCTCCGGCAGGGCAGCCGACGGAGGTCCGGCCGCACCTTGCCGTCGACCGTCACCGCGAGCCCGGAGTGCACAGCGGCGGAGGCGAATTCCCAGGCTTCGGCATTGGTCGCGGCGTATTCGAGAATTACGTCGTCGCCCGGCCCGGGGCCTTCGAAGTAGACGGTCACCCTGCGAGTCGGGATTTCTCCGCGGTTCTGGTCAACGGTTTCGGCGATTCTGTTCATTCGCCTGAACTCCTTTCCTGCCACCCCGCGCCGCTGTGTCGATCTTTGCGCGGGGCGCCGGGCCGGCGGGATCGGCAACGGGGACTACTCGACAGTAGGTTTCGGATATTCGGCGGGAAAGATTTCCGGGCGGGACTGGAGATCTCACAGTAACTGTGAGTTACACGTGTGAGATGTCAGGACATTGGGAACCGGTGAGTAACTTCGACGCGAATCTCCCTAGCCTGCTTTCCAACAGCAAGATCTGGGAGGCAGAGGGATCATGCAGGTTTCGAGGATCCGAAGACATCGGCGCGGCGCCCTGGGGTGTGCGGCCGCCGTGCTGGCCGGCGGCCTGCTGGCTTTCGCGGCCGTGCCCGCCGTGCACGCCGCGCCCGTGTACCCGGTCGCGGATCCGGACCCGTTCTACACCGCACCGGAGGACATCGGTTCCTACCGGCCCGGAGATGTGCTGGAGCGCAAGGCAATGCCCGCGCTGGCGATCTTTCCGGACACCGACATCACCCTGGTGAAATTCCGTTCGACGAACTCCCAGGGCAAGCCCATCGCGGCCACCACGACCGTGCTGGCCCCGCGCAACCGGCAACCCAACGGACCGCTGCTGTCGTATCAGCACATCATCAACGGTCTGGGTGCGCAGTGCTCGGTATCGCATGTGCTCTACACCAGCGACCCGAATCTGATGGTGCGGGAGGCGCCGGCCTACAACCTGGCACTGCAGCGGGGCTGGAGTATTGCCATGCCGGATCACCTGGGACCGCAATTCGCGTATGGCGCAGCCAAACTCGGTGGACAGATCACCCTCGACGGTATTCGCGCCGTGCAGCGCATGGACGATCTGCGGTTGAGTTCGAGCCCGGTGGTGATGGCCGGATACTCCGGCGGCGGCATGGCCACCGCCTGGGCCGCGGCCATGGCGGAAAGCTATGCGCCCGAACTGGATATCGCCGGTGCGGCGGCGGGCGGAGTCCCGATGAACCTGGTGAAGATGCTCGAAACCCTCGGTCTCGGTGCGCATCCCGTCTTCGGGCTGGCCATGGCGGCGGGGCTCGGACTGGAACGGGAGTACCCGGATCGCTTCCCGATCAGCGAGCAGCTCAACGATCGCGGGCTCGCGGCCCGCACGGCGATGGCCAACAGCTGCACCAATGATCTGATCGCCACCGGCGCGGGCCGCGGGGCGCTGGACTTCGCCAAGACCACCACCATGATGGACAGCGCCGCGGCCCGCGCCGTGGTGGAGGAGAACAGTCTCGAACTGTTCGACGGCACCCCGAATATGCCGGTGTTCGAATGGCATTCGCCCATCGACGGCCTGGTTCCGGTGGACGCCATCGTGAACACCACCCGCCGGTGGTGCCAGGCCGGGGTCCCGGTGCAGTCGGCGACCATCGGCGTGCCCGACCATCTCACGGCGGCCGTGCTCGGACTTCCGCTGGCGCTGCAGTGGATCGAAGCGCGTTTCCGCGGCGAGACCGCCACCGGCAACTGCTGACCGCGCGATCGAGGAGGTGATCCTGTGTACACGGAGCGGCGCCGGACAGTGCGCGGCCGGCGCCGCGCCCCGAACTGGACCTTCGAACTGATCTGTGCCGCATCGGCGGTCGTGGCCATGGCCGTGGCGACCGTGGCCACGGCGCGAGCGGAGGAAGGCGGTCCGGCCCCGGAGATCGATCCTCGCATCGATCGAACCGCGTTGGTGGCCAGTGAAGCCCGGCACGGCGACTGGGAGCGGATCTATGTGGCCTCGGCGTCCATGCGCCGGGTCGTCCCGGTGGATGTGCTGCGCGGCGGTGGCAGCGCGCCGCGACCGACGCTGTACCTGCTGGACGGCGTGGAGGCCGAGGAAACCTCCGGCTGGCTCACCAAAGGCCGTGCGGCCGAGTTCTTTTCGGGTAAACCGGTGGATGTGGTGATCACCAGCGGGGGCGTCGGCAGCATGTACACCGACTGGCAGCACTACGACGCCATGCTGGGGCTCAACCGCTGGGAAACCTTCCTCACCGACGAACTGCCGCCCGTGGTGGAGGACTATCTCGACTCGACGGGGCGGCGTGCCATCGCCGGGGTCTCCATGGGTGCGCAGGGGGCGATGATGCTGGCGCAGCGGCATCCGGGCCGCTATGCGGCTGTGGCCGGATTGAGCGGATGCTATTCCACCGCAGACGATTTCGGTCGTGCCGTGACGCGCATGACGGTCGGCTCACGCGGCGGCGACACGGTCAATCTGTGGGGCCCGCCCGGTTCCCCGGAATGGGCGGCGCACGACAGCTTCCTCGGCGCGGATCAGCTGCGCGGCACGGTGATTCACCTGTCGGCGGGTTCCGGCCTGCCCAGTCCGGCCGATCTGGCCGCGATCGCGCAGGCGCCCAATATCTTCGACGCGGCCCGCATGGCGGGCGGCGGCTCCACACTGGAGGCGGGCGCGCGCACCTGCACCGAACGCTTCGCGGCCCGGCTCTCACAGCTCGGTATCCCCGTCACGGTGCGGCTGGAGACCACCGGCATGCACACCTGGCCGGACTTCGCCGCAGCCCTCGGCCCGGCTTGGCACACCCTTGCCGGCGCGCTTCGCGTGCCGGCCGACTGAGAAAGAGCGTGCCCGGGGCGTCGCGCATCCTGCACCCCGCGCTGTAGCCGGGCACATTCCGCCGCAACCAACCCGCACCGCAGGGGTGCTGCCGTCACCCTCGCGTCCCCTGCGGCGCCCTGCCCCAGGTTGCGGTGGAACCTCCGGCCGGGTGTACGCGAACTCCGCAGCGTACGCCCGGCCGGTCGCCGTAGATTTCTACGAGTAGCCGGTGTGTCGCTGGTATTCGCTTCCCGCGTTGCCGAAGATCAGTGCCACGGCCGATGGGTATCGGCGACGAGAGGAGCATGCGCATGACGGCGCCGCCGCGTACCGGGCACGATGGGAAACAGGCGGTGCTGGTGCTCGCCGCCGTCGCCGCACTGGTGGGGATTCCTACACTGATTGCCAGCCGGGTGCCGGTGCGAGAGTCGGTGGTTCCGGCGGGGACGGCGATCGAACTCGAATCGCCGGGGGAGGAGCCGGATTCGGTGACCTTCGCCGGGGTGGACGGCTGGATTCAGCGGACCACCGGTGACCCGGCCACCGCGGTGCTGGAGAGCCCGAATCGCACCGTCCTCATCGTCACCGTCGTCAACGGGGTCACCGATTTCGGCGAGGCCGCCGAATGGCGGTTGAAGGTCTTGGACGTCCAGGGTTTCACCGGCGAATTCGACGGCGGGATGGTGGCCAACCCGCACGGATTCCACGGCTTCACCTGCCGGGGGGCCGACAACCCCGGGGTGTGCGCGGTGGTGGGCAAGCAGAATCTCGCGGTGACGCTCGCGCTGGCCGGTGACCGCGCCACCTTTGCGGAACTCGCGCCGATCCTGGAGTCTCTGGAGGCCGAGCAGTGAGCGGATTCCGGGCCGGGTCGGCGCTGTTCTGGGTGTACTGGGCAATGCTGATCATCGGGCCGATCGCCCTGCTCGCGCAGCTGGCCTCGACCCTGTCGCTGACGCTCGGAGATGTGATCGTGGGGATGCCGATCACGCTGCTGACGCTGCTCGTCTTCGGCGGACTGCTGGTGTACCTGGACCGATTGCGGGCGCGGACGACCATCCGGGTGCCGCTGTTCCTCGGATTCCTGTGGGGCGCGCTGGTCGGACCGGGCATCGCCATCTACGCCAATGACGACAATATGCGGGCGATTCAGAACCTGGCCGGGGACGCGTTCGCGAACAACTGGGCCGCGCCCATCTCGGCGTCCATCGTGGAGGAGGGGATCAAGGGGCTGGGCGTGTTCGTGGTGGCGTGGCTGGCCCGGCCGCTGCTGTACCGGCCCATGCATGGGCTTCTGCTCGGCGGGTTCACGGGCCTGGGATTCCAGGTGACCGAGGACATCACCTACAACGCCAATGCCGCACTACAATCCGCGCAGGGCGGGCCGGGACCGGCGATCATCGTGTCGCTGGTGCGCTTCGCGGTCGGGGTCACCTCACACTGGATGTTCACCGCGCTGGCCGGGATCGGCATCGTGCTCGCCATCGCCCGCAAGGACTGGTCCGCCGGGAAGCGGTTCGGCGTATTCGCGGGCTGCTATCTGCTGGGCGCCGCAATGCATTTCGCTTGGGACGCGCCGAGCCCGGAAGGGTTCGACACCTTCGGCATCGGCGGGAAGATGGCGATCTACATCGCGGTGTTCCTGCTCGTCTACTTCCGGGTGCTGCGCAGTGAGCGCTCCTGGTTCCGGGAGATGGCGAAAACTGTTGCGGCGCAGGGAGTCGCTCCGATCGAGGAGCTGAACACCCTGGTGACGAGGCGATCTCGCCGCCACACCCGCGCCTCGGTGATTCACCAGGGCGGACCGCCGAACCGCTGGCTGAAACAGCGGCAGCGGCAGCTCATCGAAGTCGTGCAGCGTGCGGGAGCACCGAATATCGCGCTCCCGCACGCCTACGGGCAGTGGGCTCCGCCCGTGCCCGGACACTGACCCTGCGCTACCCCGCGACCGCGAGCTCGGGGAGATTCTCGGCCAGGCCGATGGTCTCCGCGAGCAGGTCGGCAGCCGAGATCAGCTGCTGCTCGGTGTGTTCCGAGGTGATGAAGAAGCGCAGGCGCTCCTTGCCCACCGGGACGGCCGGGGCGGAAATGGCCCCGGCGTACATTCCGCGTTGCAGCAGCGTCGCGGAGACGAAACCGGCGCGGATCTCGCCCGGCACGATCACCGGGACGATCGGGGTGCCCTGGGACTCGCCGACATTCAGCCCGCGCTCGTGCAGCGCGGCGTTGAACAGGCGGGCGTTGTGCCAGAGCCGGCGTACCCGTTCGGGTTCCGCCTCCAGCACATCCAGGCCCGCGAGCGCCGCGCCGATGGTCGACGGCGCGGGGCCGCCGGTCAGCATGGCGACGCCGGGCGCGCTGGCCTTCATGGCGGCGATGAGATCCGCGTCGGCGGCAATGAAACCGCCGCAGCTGCCCAGGGCTTTGGACAGCGTGCCCATCCAGATGTCGACCTCCGCACCCGCCATGCCGTAGTGCTCGCGAATGCCGTGGCCGTGGTCGCCGAAGACGCCGAAGGAGTGCGCTTCGTCGACCATGACGGCACAGTCGAATTCCCGTGCGATGGCGGCCAGTTCGTCCACGCGGCCGACGGTGCCGTCCATGCTGTAGTGGCCTTCGAGGACCACCAGCGCACGATCGAAACCATTGCGGGACATGCGCAGGACCGAGCGCAGCGACTCCGGGTCGTTGTGCCGGAAGTTGATCCGGCGGCAGCCCGCCCACTGGGTGCCGGACACCACGCTGCCGTGGATGAGCGAGTCGCAGATAGCGACATCGCCCTCCCGCAGCAGGAATCCGATCACGCCCGCATTGGTGAGATAGCCGCTGGTGGTGACCATGGCGTCGCCGACATCGTAGATACCCGCCAGCCGCTGTTCGAGCTCGCCGTAGAGCGGGATCTCGCCCGCGACAATGCGACTGGCCGACGCCGAGGCACCGTACTGATCGAGCGCGTCCTTGGCCGCCTGCACCACCCGGGGATGACTGGACAGCCCCAGGTAGTTGTACGCGCTGAAGTTGACCAGCTCGGTGTCCAGCGCACGAATCACCGTGTCGTTGGGACTGGTTCGCGGCAGGAACAGCGGATTCACCAGGCCGGATTGCGCGCTGATCGCGGCGATCGCGGCTTGCTTCTGGACGGTCGCGGCGACATCCGGGTGGTCGGCGAACTGCCGACCGGGGCCCCGCACCGTGCGGATGGCAGCGGCGGTCGGTGTGCTGGACCGAGGTCCTGCGGCGCCCGTGTGCCCCGAGCCCGCGGTGCTCGCCGGGCGTGGTGTGGACGGCTGCCCTCCTGCGCTCGGTACCGATGCCGCAGGCGTCGGGGTCCTTCCGCCGACACTGCCACCACCATTGCCGGACAGCAGCTTTCGGGCCAGGTCGCGTGCCGATTCGCTCATGCCGTCACCTCGGCGGCAGCGGCGGCCGGTTCGCCGAGCAGGAACTCGGCGGCGCGGGCGCCTGCCTGCTGCAGGGTGAACGACCTGCCCAGGCGCAGGGCCGACAGGTCCACGCCCAGCGACTTGCCCACCAGCGCACCGAATTCCACGGCCATGAGCGAGTCCAGGCCGAGGTCGGTCACCGGCACTGTCAGGTCGATGGAGTCCGCGTCCACGCCCATGACCGCCGCCAGCTGCTCGGCGAGCATGTGCGCGACCACGTCGTTGCGCTGCTGCTCCTCGAGTTCGCGCAGGGCGAGCACGAGGTGCGAGGCGGCCGAATCGTCTTCCGCAGCAGCGGCGATGCGGGCTTCCACGCGGCCGGTCTGGGTGAAGAACGGCACCGAGGCCGCGACCTGCTTCCAGTCGATGGGGATGATGGCGGCCTGGTGGTGCAGGCCCAGGGTGAGCGCCTGCTCCAGGAATTCGGTGCCCTCGTCCATGTCGATCGAGTCGAACCCGGTGGTGCGCAGGTAGCGGGCCACGTTCTCGTCGGCGGCCATACCGCCGGCCATGTGACCCCAGCCCACGGCGAGGACCTTCCCGCCGTCGCGGGCCACCACATCGGCGACGGCCTGCAGGGCGAGGTTGGCCGCCGTGTAGGAGTACTGGCCGACGCCGCCGAAGATGGCGCTGCCGGAGGAGAACAGCACGAACATGTCGAGTTCCGCACCGGCCGTGGCGATTCCGTGCCGCAGCGCGTGCACGCCCTCGATCTTCGGCCGGTACACCGAGGCGAGGCTGTCGCGGTCCATGACCGTGATGCGCTTGTCGTCGACCACGCCGGCGGTGTGGAAGACGCCGCGCAGCGGATGCGCGGGGGAGTGGGCGCGGGTGATGACCGCGGCCATGGCCTCGGCATCGGTGACGTCCACTCTCTCGGTGGTCACGGTGACGCCCTGGGTTTCCCACGCGGACACCAGGTTCCGGGCCTCGTCGGTGGTCGCGCCGCTGCGGCCGAGCAGGGTGAGGCGCCGTGCGCCCTTGCCCACCAGCCAGCGGCCGACGGCCAGCCCGAACGCGCCGAACCCGCCGGTGATCACGTACTGCGCCGCCGGATCGACGGTCACCGTGCCGGTGCTCGGACGCACCAGCGGGGCAGGCGATTCCAGGCTCACCGCGATGCGGCCGAGTTGCGCCGAGCGCGCCACATCCTCGAATGCCCGTGCCACGTTGTCGGTTTCGTAGAGCTCGAAGGGCAGTCGCCGGTACCGGCCCGACTCCAGGGCGGCGTTCACCCGGGTGATGAGCTCGACGGTCTCCCGCCGCCGCAGGCGCAGCATGCGGTCCAGGTCGAACGAGTGGTAGGAGATGTTCTTGTCGAAGTACCGCAGGTCGAGCACGCCGCCGCTGTAGATGTCGGCCTTGCCGATCTCCACGATGCGCCCGAACTCGGCCACCGCCTTGAAGTTCCGGCGCAGGATCTCACCCGGCGCGGTGCTGATCACCACGTCCGCGCCCCGGCCGTCGGTCAGCCCGAGCACGTCGTCGGCGAAGTTCAGCGAGCGGGAATCGAGGACGTGATCCGCGCCCTGATCCAGCACATAGGCCCGCCGTTCGTCGCTGCTCGCGGTCCCGATCACGGTGGCGCCGTGCAGTTTCGCGATCTGCACCGCCGCCGAACCGACGCCGCCGGCCGCGCCGTGCACGAGCACGACATCTCCGGCCCGCACGCGGGCCAGTTCCAGCAGCGAGTGTTCGGCGGTGGAGAAAGCCGTTCCGCTGGTGCAGTATCCGGGCTCCGCGTCGTCGGCGGACTTGATGATCAGATCGCGGTCGGTGGTGTGGAAGCGGCTGATCATGCCCTTGGAGGTCAGTGTGACCTTGTCGCCGACCGCCAGGTCGTGCACGTCCGCGCCGACCCGGACCACGACGCCGTCGCCCTCCATACCCGGCAGGGTGCCGAAGAACGTGCCGGCCATCTCCTCCTCGGCGAGCACGCCGATGACCTTGAGCGGGTCCTTGTAGTTGAGGCCGATCGCGCGCATGCGCACCTCGACCTCGCCCGGCCCCGGCTCGCGCCGTGCGACGCGCCGCCAGCCCAGCCGCGACAGCGCCTTGGACTTGGGCAGCTCCAGGGTGAAGTTGGCCTCCGGATCATCCAGCGGCACAGCCTCTTCCAGAGTGTCGAGGCGACCCTGGAGCGAGGCGTCGACCACGGTCACCCAGCGCAGGCCGTTGCGTAGGAACACCTCATCGGAGTGGTCGTAGCTGAACGCGCCCGGAATGGCCAGTTCGGCGGCGAGATCGGCAGCGGTGACCTCGGATTCGAGATCCACCAGCCGCCAGCGCAGGCGCGGCTGCTCGTTCAGCAGCACGCGGCGGGCGCCGGCGAGGGCGGCATGCGCGGGGTTGGGCGCGGTGTCCTCCTCCGGATGCGCGTACGCGTGCTCGGTGAGGAGCGAGACGTGCACGGAACCGTCACCGGTCATGGGGATTTCGGCGCCGCGCTGTTCCAGCCACTCGTCGAGGAATTCGTCGAAGGTGACCGCGAGGCGGCGCAGTGTCCACAGGGCGTCCAGGTCCGTGTATTCGGTGCCGGCGATCAGCGCGATGTGCAGGCGCTCGACTCCGTCGACCGCGGCGGCGGCCCGGAGCTGTTCGCGCACAGCGTCTTCCAGGTCGGTGCGCTGCGGATCACCGATGACGAAGATCCCGGAGCGCGGCGTGGTGGCCGCGACGGCGTGGGCGCGTGCGCTTGCCGCCGAACCGAATTCGACGACGAGGGTGTACGCGGTGTCCGCGGCGGGCAGCCCGGCGAGCTCCACCGGTTCCCGCATCTCCCAGCGGTCCTCGTAGAAGATGTCGGTCATCCGCTGCATGGCGCTGCGGCCCGGCGCGATGGAGCCGAAGCGCATGCCGATGAGCTGGAGCACCACATTCTGTTCGCCGTCGAGCAGGTCGATATCGGCGATGGGATCGCCCTCGGTGGACAGCCGCGCCACCACGGTCACCTGATCCGGGATGGGCGCGAAGGCCCGCACCCCGTCCACGGCGACCGGCACCATGGCTCCGTCCTCCGCGCCGCCGGTGCCGGCGAGCAGTGCCGCCACGCTCTGCAGCGCGGCATCCACCACGGCCGGGTGGGCCAGGTGCCCGGAGTCCCGGGCGATGCTGCCGTCGAGGGTGGCGACCACGGTGGATCCGGAGATGCGCACGGCGGTGGCGCGCTGGAAGGCCGGGCCGTAATCGAGTCCGCGCGCGGCCAATCCGGCGTAGAAGGCGGCCGGGTCGATGGCGTGCATCTCGTCCACGTCGGGCACCTCGACCTTGGTGGAATCGAAGGCGCCGGTGATGAGGCGACCGGTGGCGTGGGTGGTCCACAGGTCTCCGCCGAGCTCGCGGGAGCGGATGACGAAGCGGCCGGTGGACTCCTCGACGTGCAGTTCGGCCAGTGGCGCCGCGCCCTCGTCGATGATGAGCGGCGCGACGAAGCGGATGTCCTCCACCGCCACGCGCGTCGAGTCGGTGCGCAGCGCGACCGCGCTCAGGGCCGCGTCCAGATAGCCCGCACCGGGCAGGATGCGCGCGCCGCCGACCACGTGATCGGCCAGCCACGGCATGGCGCCGACGCTGAGCTGGATGCGCCAGGAGTTCGACGGATTGTCCAGGTCCGGGTCGCCGAGCATCGGGTAGACGCCGGGCGTGCCGTACTTGCGCTGCTGGAAAACGGGATTCGCATTGCGCAGCGGGGTGCGCTGCCACGGGTAGCGCGGCAGGTCCACGTGCGCGGTGACGGTCCCGGCGAACAGGGCGTCGATATCGAGCGCGCCCGCCGTGTACAGCCCGGCGATGGTCTGCCGGATGCTCTCGGCATCGGCCTGCTTACGGTTGAGCGTGGGCACCGAGGTTCCGGACTCGCCTGCGCCGATGAGGATTTCGCGAATGTTCGCACCCAGCACCGGATGCGGGCCGACCTCCAGGTAGACGCGGTGGCCGGCGCCGACCAGGTCGGTGAGGGCATCGGCGAAACGCACGGGTTGGCGGACATTGGCGCACCAGTACTCGGCGTCCCAGTCGCCTGCCGTGACGCGCTGTCCGGTGACGGTGGACCACAGCGGGATTCGCGGATCGGCGAGCCGCAGCTCGGCCAGGGCCGTGCGCAATTCGTCGAGGATGGGCTCCATCAGATAGCTGTGGTAAGGCACCTCGACGAACAGCCGCTTGGCGAAAATGCCGTCGGCGGTGAGTTTTTCGGTGATGGCGTCGAGCCGGTCCACCGCACCGGCCAGGGTGACGGCGGTCGGGCTGTTGACGGCGGCGATGTCGACCAGCGGGTCGTCCGCGATCAATTCCAGTGCGGCAGCCGGAGACAAGCCCACGGCGAGCATGCCGCCGGAACCCGCGGTGGTGGCCTGCAAGCGGGCCCGGTGGTAGCTCACCAGCAGGGCGTCGCGCAGCGACAGCATGCCGGTGACATAGGCGGCGGACACCTCGCCGACACTGTGCCCGACCACGGCGGCCGGGTGGATGCCGAGCTCGGCCAGCAGGGCGAACAGCGAGACCTGCACCAGGAAGTTGGCGGGCTGTGCGACGGCGGTCGTGGTGACCCGCGACTCCTCCTCCGGCCGCAGCAGTTCCGCCACGATGGACCAGCCGGAGATCTCTCGGAACACCGCGTCTATGCGCGCGGCCTCGGCGGCGAAAGTGCCTCCGGCCTGGAGTAGTTCGCGGCCCATGGCCCACCACTGCGGTCCCATGCCGGTGAAGACGAAGACCGGTTCGGGGGCCTTGCGCACCACCGTCTTGGTCGCGCCGCGACCGGTGCCGGTGGCGAATTCGACCAGGGCCTGGACCAATTCGGTGTCGTCGGCGAAGGTCAGCGCGGTGCGGAACTGGTGATGGTGGCGGCGGGTCCAGGCCGCCTCGGCCAGGCGGCCGGGTTCCGCGCCCTCGGCGATGAGTTCGGCGAAGCCACGGGCGAGGTCGCGGGCGGCCTTCTCGCTGCGCGCCGAAAGCGGCAGCACACCATGGTGTTTGGGCGGGGAGTCCGGCGTTGCCGAGGTCGGCACGTACTCCTGGAGGATGGCGTGCGCATTGGTGCCGCCGTAGCCGAAACCATTGACGGCGATGGTGACTCGCTCGACCTCGGGTCCGACCGGCTCGGCCTCCAACTGCAAGCGGATGCCCAGTTCGTCGAACGGGATCTCCGGATTCGGCGTCTCCAGCCACCCCTGCGGGGCCAGCGTCCGCTTCGACACGGCCAGCGCCGATTTGATGATGCTGGCGATGCCGGAGGCCGCCTCGGTGTGCCCGAGCTGAGCCTTCACCGAGCCCACGCCCACCGGCGTGGTGCGGCCCTCGACCTGCCCGTAGGCCCGCCCGATGGCGCGCAGCTCCAGGGGATCGCCCACCGGCGTTCCGGTGCCGTGCGCCTCCACGTAGGTGACCTGGTGCGGCGCGATGCCCGCGCGCTCGGTCACCGATTTGGCCAGGGCCTCTTGCAGATCTGCGTTCGGCACGGTGATGGCGCTGGTGCGCCCGTCCTGGTTGGACCCGGTCGCCTTGATGACCGCGTACACCCGATCCCCGTCGCGCTCGGCGTCTTCCAGCTTCTTGAGCACGACCATGCCCGAGCCCTCACCGCGCCCGTAGCCGTCGGCGGAGGCGTCGAAGGGCTTGCTGCGCCCGTCGGCGGCCAGGAAGCCGCCCTTACACATGGACACGAACGGTTCCGGCTGCATGAGCATGGTGACGCCGCCGGCCAGCGCGACCGTGCAGTCGCCGGCCTCCAGGGCCTGGCAGGCCAGGTGCAGCGCGACCAGTGAGGAGGAGCACGCGGTGTCCACCGTCATGGCCGGGCCGACCATATTGAGCGCGAACGCGATTCGGTTCGAGAGCATGGTGTAGGAGGCGCCGACGGCGGTGTGCATGTCCACATACGGCAGGGCCGCATTGGTATTCGACACGGCGAGCTGGTCCAGGGTGAACGCACCCACGTAGACGCCGATCGGCGCGCCGGTCACCCGGCCCGCCATGCCCGCGTCATCCAGTGCCTCCCAGGCGACTTCGAGCACCAGCCGCTGCTGCGGATCCATGGCGGCGGCCTCGCGCGGGGAGATGCCGAAGAAGTCGGGGTCGAAGGCCCACGGGTCGCCGGTCATGAAGGCGCCGCGTTTGGTGTACATGCGGCCGGGCGTGCGCCGGTCCGGGTCGTAGTAGCGGCGGTAGTCCCAGCGGTCGGCCGGAATGTCGACGACGCCGTCGCCTTTGTTGATGATGAAGTCCCAGAACGATTCCGGGGAATCGATTCCGCCTGCGTAACGGCATCCAATGCCGACAATAGCAATGCCCGACGTGGCAATATCCGACATGGTGATGGCTCCTCGGCAACTCAGAAATAGCCTGGTGATTCCCCCCGAGAAAGCAATGCAGTGTTGGCGTTTCGGCGCCTGTCAGCGCCCGGTCGCCACCGGCTGACGTAAGACGAAGTTCATTTCGGGGCCGTCGCGCCCGATGCGTATCTTGCGGATCAACTCGGTGCCGAGTGCCGCGTAATAGGGGACATTGGCGTCCTTGCAGATTCCGCCCACGCCCACCTGTTGTTCATCGCCCAGCGCCGTGAGCCACTGGAACAGCGCCCGGCCCACCCCGGCGACGCGCTGCAGGGACGGATCCGTCCCGAGATACACCAGGAGGTGATGCGGTTCCCGGGGCGAGACCTCGGCTATGGCGGCATCGACGGCGATGCCCTTCCGGGTGGCCGGCAGCCCCATGGCCCACAGCAGTTTCGGTCCCGAAATCGCTTCGTGCCACAGGCTTTTCCGGTATCCGGCGGGATACCAGAGGGCCGCGCCGACGATCTTGTCGTCCAGTGTCGCCACGGCGGCTCCGCCGGACGGCAGGAATCGATGCTCGATCATGATGCGCAGCATGCGCGGTGATTTGCGGTGCCGGATCGCCTCCGACGGGAAGACATACTCTTCGATGGGATCTTCGGTTGCGAACGCTCCCGCTATGACGTTCACAATCGCGTCGATATCTTGCTCGGTTGCGCGCCGGATAACCGGTGCAGCCGACTGCGCCAAAACGGTTCCTCTTACACTTCGTACCCGATTGCCCGGCGTCGACGACGGGCCGTCCAGCTGCCCTACTGGACGCTAGCCTGAAACAGGCTACTGGACAGTAGGTTACACCGCTGGCGCTTTCGTGCCACCCGAAGATTCTTGTGGCATATGCCAATTCACCCCGCTATTGCGGGAGCATGGCTCATCGCCTATGGTTTCGGGGTCGTGCACTCAGCCCAAACTGCCGAGGATGTCCTGGGATTCGATCAATCCGATATCACTCGGGGCGGCGCCCTCGCCGAACACGCGAGCATGCTGCCTGGCGCGCAGGGCCAGATGTGCCTCGGCGGGTTTGTCGTAGCCGTAGCGTTCCCGGGCCTCTACCGGAGTCACCACCTCGCGCCGCAGCGGCGGCACCTCCAGCAGAATCGGACGCACCACAGGGAAGGTCATCGGCGAAAGCAGCTGCAAGACAAGAAGTTCCGCGCGCCGGCTGAGATGGACCACGCGGAATATCAGCTTCAGCCAGTAGGGGACCAGCGCGTCCACCACCCGTGACTGGTGCAGGCCCGACATCTGCCGCATCCACAGCGGCATGGTGGCGATGGTGCCCGCGCGCAGCGAGCGGCCCGCGATCCAGGTGACCGGGCGCAGGAAGAACGGCAACCTCGGCAGCATCACCTCGGCCGTCAGCAGGTGATTCATTGCCTGGCGGGCGATTTCGCTGCCGGAGAGCTGCGGCCGCATGTGGTCGAAGTACGCCTGGATGCCCTCGCGGGTGCGGGGAACATCGTCGGGAGAACAGGTTTGGAGCTCGGCCGCGACCGCGCACTCCTGCCAGTACCGCGCCTCCTCGGCCGGGCTCAGCCGTCCCGGGCCGTACTTCTCGTAGGCGTAGAGAATCGAATGCCAGGCCGTCAGATGGATCCACAGCTGTGAGGCCGGATCGTTCGCATCATAGGGCTGCCCGCCGTACGGCTCGGTGCCGATCGCCTTGGAGTGAATCTTGACCAGCACATCGGCGGCCTGCGAGGTCTCCCGCGACCCGCCGAAGGCCACCAGCGCGAAGTACTTCAGCGTCCGGTCGTAGCGGGTGCGCGGGCGCTTGTAGATGTCGTGCGTCTTGTCCACCGCGGCCACCAGCGCCGGATCCAGCTCCTCGATGACCACCGCGCGCTGGAATCCGATCGAGAGCGAGGTCGGGTAACTCCACACCTTCCACGTCACCGAACCCGGCCCGAAAAAGCCGTAGTCCTCGTGCGGTTGCGTGGTCTTCTTCCGAGGCAGCGTGAACTCCATGCGATCTCCTCTCGGAGCCGGGCGGATACGAGCGTGGTGGACTCGGCGGAGCGCGCCGACCAGCGGTGACGCACTCCGCCACACCCTAACGGGTATCGCCCGCCGTCAGGCGGAACCCCGCCCGTCAGCCCTGAACCACATCAGCCCTGAAACCACATCGGGCGCAGCGTGGGCCCATTGTCCGGCAACACGATCGGCGTGCCGGTGTGGGCGAATCCGCAGCGCTCATAGAGCCGGGCCGAGCGTTCGGTGCTCGCCTCCAGGTAGGCGGGCAGGCTCGGCTCGGCCTTGATCCGGTCGGTGATGATGGCCGCGCCCGCACCCTTTCCGCGGTGCTCCGGCAGCGTGACGATGACATGTAGATAGCGGTGCGGAAATTCGATCGGGTGGGCGGCCGTGACGGCCTCGGTCACGGTGGCTATCCGCTGGAAGGGGCGCACCGCCGGGAACTGTCCGGCGAGCGCGCGCAGCTCGGCGGCTTCCCGGTGCGCCCGGTCCAGAGAGCTCACCTGCTGCCACAGCGACACCGCCCAGATCTCGGACTCGGTGCCCGCGAGCCACACCTCGTCCTCACGCAGGGCTTTCTCGATCAGCTCGGGCACGTACTTGTCGCGGTACTGCTCGGCGATGTCGCCGGCGTCCTCCATCACCCAGCTCGTCACCACTTCGTCGGCCCCGGCGAGCGCGAACACCCGGGCCACCTCGTCGGCCTCGGACGACTCCGCGCGGCGAACCAGCAACTGCGTATCCATGACTACCTCCTGAAGTGAACACCGTTCCGAACGCCAAAGTAGGGGCCTGGCTGCGTGGTTACGACAATTTCGTCACACTGGGAGTTGTGATGAAATCGGGAACCGCCTGTGCGATCTGCGGGGCGGCCATGGCTCAGCCCGCGCGCGGCCGGCGGCGTAGCTACTGTTCGCGGGCCTGCCAGGCACGGGCCTACCGGGCGCGGCGCGACGCCGTCCCCACCCGCCGCGCGACCCGTCCGGAGCGGCTCACCACGGTCGGCATCATCCGGGCCGCCGTCGACCTGGCCGATCGCAGCGGTCTCGACGGTCTGTCCATGCGCCGCCTCGCCACCGAACTCGGCATGGCCACCGCGGGCCTGTACCGCCGCTTCCCGGATCGCGATGCGCTGCTGGCCGATATGGCGGAATACGTGCTCGCGGAGAATGAGCGGCAACCGGTGACCGGCGACTGGCGGGCCCGCCTCGGCGCCGAAGCGCACGCGGAATGGCAGCTGTACCAACGACATCCGTGGATGCTGCCGGTGCTCGCCCGCACCCGCCCGCCGCTCGGCCCGGCCCTGCTGGACAGTCTGGAGCGATCGTTCTCCGCGTTGGACCACCCCGGCCTCGACCGCGACACCATGCTGACCATCTATCTCGCGGTCTCCGGTCTGGTCCAGGGCCTGGCCCTGCTCCCGGGCGCCGAACGCGGCTACCTCGGCACCGAGGGCTCCGATCCGGCCGATCCGGGGAGTGTGCAGTTCGACAGCGGCGCAGCCGATCCCGTCGAGATGATCGATCCCGCCACCCACCCCACCCTCACCCGCTACTTCGCCGACGCCGCGGCCGGTCTCGATCTGAACCTGGAACGCCTGCTCACCGACAGTCTCGCCCTGCTGCTGGACGGCATCGCCGCCCGGCACTTCGCCGTCCCGGATTGACCGGTTCAGCCATTCATCATTGGTGGCCTTCCACACCGGATGTGGTCCCGATTACAGTCCTACCGGCCGGTAATGGCGCCGGCAGGGAGCGGGAGTCGTATGAGGTCGGGGATTTTCATGCGCGGCAAGGCCATTCGTGGCCTGACCGCAGCGGTCGTACTGACGGTGGGCGCGCTGGTCGCGGTGCCATCGGCATCAGGGGAGACGAGCACCGGATTCACCGGCATCGACGGTGACGGTTACGCGGCGAATTGGACCGCGGCCGTGGACGGTCCGCAGCCGTACTCCGGCGTCGTGCCGGATCTGGCCGTGCCGATCACCATGAGCGACGGCACCGTGCTCAAGGCCGACATCATTCATCCCGCGCAGGGCGGGCGCATGGCCGACGGACAGCGGCCGGTGATCCTGCAGATGCAGGGGTACGGCAAGCTGCCGGTGCTCATCGGACAGTCGCTGCTCTACGCCGCGGACGAACTGGGAATCAAACAGCCGCTGGAGAATTGGATCGGGTCGCTGAACCTGCCGGGCATCGGGCTCGACGGGCTCTTCGACATGACCAGGCAGGCGGACTCCGGTGCGATCGAGGCCGCACTGCAGGACTTCGCGCTCGCCGAAGCCGGATACACCCTGGTGCAGGTCGACCTTCGGGGCACCGGGACATCCGAGGGCGCGTGGCAGGTCTTCGGTGATCGCGAGAAGCGGGACACCGCCGAGGTGATCGACTGGATCACCCGTCAGGGCTGGAGCGACGGCACCGTCGGCGCCATGGGCATTTCCTTCACCGCGATCACGGCGCTGCAGGCCACCGCCTACCAGCCGCCGGGCCTGAAGGCGGTCTTCGCCTACGAGGGCAGCGCCGACATCTTCAACGACATCGCGGGCGCGGGTGGCGCGGTCGGCGTCGGATTCCTGATTCCCTGGCTGCTGGGCGTCAACGCCTTGAAGATGATCCCGGACATCACTGCGCTCATCGCCGGCAGGTTCGATCCCGCACAGCAGGTGAAGTGGCTGCAGGACCGGATCGCCAATCCGGCGACGCTGGTCGAAATGGTGCTCAACGGATACACCGCGCTGACCCCGGACCAGCTGACCGCCTACACCCGCCAGCTGGTCGACCCGGATTCCGGCTTCCGCCAAGGCTTGCAGACCGACGTCTCCAAGATCGAGGTGCCGACCTTCATGGTCGGCTCCTGGTTCGACATCTTCGGCACCACGCCCACCGACACCTTCGACGCCATCCCGCTGTCGCGCGAACAGAAGAAACTGATCATGGGTGACGGCTACCACCTGGGGACCGGCGTGGCCGGTTTCGGGCACGCGGGCATGCCGCCGCGCCTGGATGTCCTGCAGCGCGCCTGGTTCGATCACTGGCTGCGCGGAATCGACAACGGCATCGAGAAATACAGCCCGCTGGTGATGAAACAGCAGGGCGGCGGCTGGACCGACGTGCCGGACTTCCCGCGCACCGAGGCGACCTACCGGCGCATGTACCTCAATGACCTGCCGTCCGGCACCAGCCCCACTTCGCGATACGACGGCGGCCTGTCGCATACCGCGCTGCAGGCGGGCGTGCGCGATCTGACCGTCGCTCCCGGCCTGCTCAGCCTGTGCGGCCGGGACACCGCCCGCATCTCCGCCGGCGTCACCTCGATCATCGAGGCGTGCGGCAATGACTCCCGGATCTGGGAACACGACGGGCTGAGCTTCACCAGCAGCCCGGTGGCCGAGCCGACCACCATCTCCGGCCCGATCAATGTGCACCTCAACGCCGTGCACGACGCGGCCGACGGCTACTGGGTGGCGACCGTCAACGACGTTGCGCCGGACGGAAGTTCACGCGAGATCTCCACCGGCCAGCTGGTGTCCTCGGTGCGGCAGATCGACGACGAGACCAGCCTGCGCTCGCCCAACGGGGACTACACCGAGCCGCGCTACTACCTCGACATCGAGCGGCGCGAGCAGACCGTTCCCGGTGTCCCGGTGACCCTGGACATCGCGCTCACACCCATCGAGGCCGTCCTGCAACCCGGTCATCGGCTGCGCGTCGACGTGTATGCCAGCAACTTCCCGAAGGGCTTGCCGCCGTTGATGTTCCTGGCGGACTCCGGACTGAGGCCGCAGCATCTGCGGCTGGACCCGGACGCACCCAGCTGGGTGAACATCGCGCTGACCGCGGCCATCCCGGAGTAGGTCAGTAGGCGTTGGCGCGGGCGCTCCAGCGGGCGGCCAGTTCGGCGGTGCGGCTCTGCGGGAAGGAGATTCGGCTCGGATCGCCGTCGGAGGTGTAGCGGTCGGCGGGGGCGGCGGCGAGTTTGTCCAGCCAGTAGCCGGAGGTGAAGGCGATGTCGTCGCGGCCGGAGCGGATGCGGGGGACGGCGGCGAGGTCCACCGGGCCGTAGGGGGAGGGGGCCGGTTCCGCGCCGACGAGCATGACCGCGTCGAAGGCGTAGGCGGTGCCCTCCCAGGTCCCGGCGCTGGCCAGGGCGCGATCGGTCGGTGAAATGCCAAGGGGCAGAGCGAGAGTCCGGACCGGGAGGTGGGTGGCCGCGGTGATGGCGCGGACGTTCTCGACCAGTTCGCGCTGTACGCCGGTGCCGTCCAGGCGGGCCAGGTTGGCGTGCGAGGCGGTGTGCGCGCCGACCTCGTAGCCGTGTGCGGTCAGCCAGGGCAGCGCGCGGGCATCATTGGCGAAGGGCTCGTTGTTGACGAAAAACGTTGCGGTGGCGCCGAAGTCGGGGTGCTGCGCGCGGAACTCCTCGAGAATGGCCACCGCCGTGTCGGGGGCGGGCGCACCGTCGGCGGTGAAGGAGACCTGGCTGGTGGTGGAGTCGTCGAAGGTGAGGACCACCGGGTGGGTGCCCGCGGCCAGGTCGAAATCGCCGGATGCGTACTGGGAGACCGTGATCGGGCGGTAGTTCTCGCGGTACAGGCGGTCCAGTTCGGCGCGGAATTTCTCCGGGGTCTGGTCGTACTCGCCGAGTCCCGACCGATCGATTCGGTGGTACATCAGGACCGGGACCAGGCCGAGTTCGTTCGCGCCGACGGCGGCCGGATCGGGCGCGACCGTCGTGGCCGGTGGCGGTGAGGTGGCGGCCGTGACCGGCTGCTCGGCGGAACCGCAGGCGGTGAGCGCACCGGCGGTGAGGACACACAGGAGTACCGACCCGGCAGTACGCAGAGCCGTGACCGTGATCTTGGCCATTCGCCGAACTCTACTGTCGTCCAAGCTGTTACGGATAAGAGTCGTGAAGATCGCCCGGCGGACGGGCCGGCAGTGGATAGTGGGGAGACTTCGAACGAGAGTTGGTGTGCGCGTTGCTGAAAAAGGTCCCGCGTACCGGTCGATCGCGCCTGATCCTGGTGGCGATCGTCGCGGTGGTGGCGCTGGTCGTGGCAGGTGTGGTCGCCGGGATGGTCCGAGACAGGGTGGCGGCGAACGCCCCCGATACCGAACCCCCTTCCCTCGAAGTGAATCCGTTATCGACCCTGAACTCCTATCGCGGTCCGGTCACGGTGCGCGGCAAGGCGATCGGCGCCACGACGGTCACCGCCGACGGGACCACCGCGCAGGTGGGTGCGGACGGCGTCTTCGAACTCACGTTGCCGAAGGCCCCGCTCGGCGCCACGGTGGTCGCCACCGACGCCGCGGGCAACCAGACGACGCTGCCGTTGACCGCGACCGTGCAGGTGCCGCGCATCCGGGCCGTGCACGTGACCGCGCACGCCTGGGCCTACGAGCCGCTCCGCGAAGGCGTGCTGGATCTGGCGCGTCAGGGCCGCATCGACACCGTGCAGCTCGACATCAAGGACGAGGACGGCGTGGTCGGCTACGACTCGCAGGTTCCGCTCGCCCGGGAATCGGGTGCGTCCGCCGGCATCTACCAGGCCGGTGAAGCGCTGAAGACCCTGCACGACATGGGATTGCGCGTCATCGGCCGCATCGTCGCCTTCCGCGACCGGACCATGGGCGAATGGGCCTGGAACTCCGGGCACCGCGACTGGGTGGTCCAGAACCCCTCCGGCGGACCGTATTCCAGCCACTACGGGGCCATCGCCTTCATCAACTTCGCCAGCCCCGAAATGCGGCGGTACAACATCGATCTCGCTGTCGAGGCCGCGAACCTCGGCTTCGACGAGATCATGTACGACTACATCCGCCGTCCGGACGGTTCGCTGTCGAGCATGGTCTTCCCCGGCCTCACCGGCACTCCGAGCTTGTCCATCGCCGAATTCCTGCGTGAGAGCCGCGATCCGGTGCGCAGTGCGGGCGCGTTCCAGAGCGCGGCGGTCTTCGGCGTCGCCTCCACCCGGCCGGACGAGATCGCCCAGGACATTCCGGCCATGGCCAAGCACGTGGATTACGTTGCGCCCATGCTGTATCCGTCGCACTGGGGTAACGGCGAATACAACGTCTCCAACCCCAACGCCCAGCCCTACGACATCATCTTCGCCTCGCTGCCGGACTTCACCCGGCAGGTGGCGGGCACCGGAGCCACGGTCGTGCCGTGGCTCCAGGACTTCAGCCTCGGGGTCGCCTACGGGGACGCGGAGGTGCGCGCCCAGATCGACGCCGCCGCCGCGCAGGGCATCAATTCCTGGGTGCTGTGGAATCCATCGGTGCGGTATCACGGCGGGGCGCTCGATCCGGCGTGAACCACGTGACATAGAAGGTGTAGCTCAGCACGGCCAGCGCGCCGAGCAATGCGATCCCGAACGGAATCGGATTGGCGGCCATGGTGAGCGCGAGGAACCGGGTGGACAGCAGGACGCCCGCGAACACCGCGATACCCATGGCCATCACCCGGATGCGCGCGGCATCCCAGCCGCGATCCGGATCCCGCAGCGCCGACTCCACCGTCAGGCACAGGGCGGCACCGGCGATCAGATCCACGCCGTAGTGCGCGCCCAGACCCAGTGTCGCGGTGACCGTGCAGACCAGCCAGAACGTTCCACCCCAGCGCAGCCACAGCGGCCCGCGCCGGGAATGGATGAACAGTGACAGCGCCCACGCGGTGTGCAGCGACGGCATGCAGTTGCGCGGCGTGATGGTGTCGAACGGCATGGCCTCCACCGAGGACGGCACCGGCGGAACCACATTCGGCCACACATCGGCCAGCTCGTAGCCATTGCCCCACGGTCCGAACGCGAGAATCGGGCCGACCACAGGGAACAGCACGTACCAGATCGGTCCCACCAGGCCCAGCGTCAGAAAGGTGCGCACCAGGTAATGCCGCGGCCACTCGCCCTTGGTCACATTGCGCAGCTGCCACGCCGCCACCACGATCGCGGCCACCGGCAGCTCGAAATACACCCACCGCACGATGCCCAGCGGCA
Source organism: Nocardia huaxiensis (assembly GCF_013744875.1). Lineage (NCBI taxonomy): Bacteria > Bacillati > Actinomycetota > Actinomycetes > Mycobacteriales > Nocardiaceae > Nocardia > Nocardia huaxiensis. The sequence goes on along the minus strand of NZ_CP059399.1, from coordinate 7,925,168 downwards.
CCGGTCCGGCGACCTCCAGCGCGTGCCCGACCACCCAGGCCGGATTGCCCAGGGCCCGATCGGCCAGCTGCACATAGGGATCGAGCACCATGGGCCGCGCCCACGCGGTGATGTCCAGCCAGATCTCGCCGACCTTGGTCGCCAGGATGAGCAGCGCCCCGAGCGCGATGGCGTGCAGGGCGGTACGCCGGCGCTCCCCGGTCCAGCGCAGCGCCACCGTGATCGCCATGACGGTGAGCACGATGGCCGGACCATTGCCGACGGTGAACTTCGCACCCGTCAGCGCGCGGACAGCGACGTACACCACATCCAGCGACACGGCCGCCGACACGGCGATGATGCGTTCCCGCTTGGTGATGCCGACCAGTGCGAGCAGGAATCCGGCCCACGGCGTGGTGGCCGATTTGGGGACGCCCGCGTAGTCGCGCCACAGGCTGGTCAGGGGTCCCAGCGCATGCAGGTGCGCGGCCATGATCTCCCCGCCCACCAGGGCGAATACCGCTGCGGCAACGGCGGACCAGAGCAGCCACGGTTTCATTCGACGCGGCCGGTGCACTGTGGTCCCCGCGGGCCCGGCCGGTGGGCCCGAGCTCCCTCTCGCGTCGTCGACAAGCATTCGGACATCGTAAACAGGACTTGAACATGAAATCACCGGCCGATGAACGCAATCGTGCGCCAGGACACACCGGGGCGGTCTCGTCCTGCCGGATCAGCCCGTCCGGCATATCCTTGAACCTGCTCGTGGGGGAGAAGCCGAATATGGCGCAGACGGTGGACGGAGTTCGCTCATGACCGAACACCAAGTCGGCACGGTGCCGGCCGATATCGGAGACGAGGTCGACGACCTCGCGCCGAGCGGACCGGCGGTGCTGTTCGTGTGCACACACAATTCCGGGCGGTCGCAGATGGCCGTGGCCTTCTTCAATCATCTGGTCGGTGATCGCGCGCTGGGACTGTCCGGCGGCTCGCAGCCGGCCGCCCAGGTCGATCCGCTGGTGGTGCGGGTGATGGCCGAACGCGGCATCGATATCACCGGCGCGATCCCGAAGGAGTGGACCGACGCGTTGCTGCAAACCGCGGACGTGGTCATCGACATGGGCTGTGAGGACACCGATCCGCTCATGTTCGGGCACCGCTTCGAAATGTGGCCGCTGCCCGATCCGCACGGCCGGGGGATCGAGGAGATCCGGGCCATCCGCGACGATATCGAGCAGCGGGTGCGGCGGCTGATCGTCAATCTCGGTCTGGCCGTGCGTAGTCGGGTCTAGCTTCGCTGCCCGTTCAATGGAGCGCGCCTCGGGTGCGCCGCCAGGCGTAGCCGAGGAAGACCACCAGGCCGATCAGCGGCAGGGTGCTCAGCGCCCAGCTCAGGGCGATCGGGGGACCGGGCTGCTCCAGTACCGCCAGGTCGCGCAGTTCGCCCACGCCCCTGCCCTGCGGGCCGTCCACGGTGAAGCGGAAGGTCCAATTGCCCTGCCGGTCCAGGGAACTCACGTCCAGTCCCCAGACCTCACGCTTGCGGGGATGGCGCGAGAGCGGATCGTCGTCGCGAATCCGGCCGCCCGGCTGGATCTGTTCGAGCACACCGGATTTGCCCTCGATGCCGCCGTCGGGGGCGAAGGTGAAGTCCAGGGATTGCATTGCCCGCAAAGGCCATTCGCTGAATCCCACGGTCAGCGTGTACGGGCCCGCCTGGACGCGCTCGGTGTGCACGATGCTCACCGGCTGATAGGCGGCGGCGGTGCCGGCCGAGAGCAGCAGCAGGCCGAACACCGCGAAAAGCGTTGCGGTGACCATCATCAGCCGGGATTTCACGCGCGCACCTCCTGCGCCGGGGCGGACTGTCCGGGGGCGGTGAGCCGCAGCATGCCGCCGAAGCCCCAGCCGAAATAGCCTCCGACGCAACCGAACAGGGCCGCCAGCGCAGCGGTGGACACGATGGCGTCCACGACCAGCGGGCGGGAACCGTAGATGAGAATCGTCTGCCAGGGCGCGCACAGCGCGATCACCGCGCCGCCGAAACCGCCCACCAGCGTGGGCAGCAGCCGCGACGCGGGGCGGGCCCGGCGCAGCAGCAGGTCCATGACCAGGCCCAGCGGGATCAGGCACAACGGCACCAGGGCGGGCGTCACCGGAATGCCGCGCAGATTGTCGCGCACCGGCAATCCCACCGCGTCGGCGTAGGCGTGCGCGGCCCACGGGGCGAACAGCCAGAACGCGCCCTGCATGGCCGAGGCGGTGGCCGCCACGATGGTGGCCCCGAAGCGGCGGAAGGCCGCGCCCGACATCAGGAGCATGAGGGTCATGAACGCGGTGACCACGGTCGTCCAGCGCACGGTCCCGGCATTCAGCTGCGAAACCGCCAGGGCGGTCACGGTACTCGAGGTCAGCAGATGCCCGAGGCAGACCAGCGCGCCGATCTCACCCCACGCTTGTCTGCGGGCGGAGGCGAAGACGATCACCGTGCCCACCGAGGTCAGTGTGCTGGACAGGAACAGGCCGATGTGCGGCGGCGAGTCGATCACCGCGTCGAAGCCGTAGATGCTGTGCCACCACAGATCCCACAGGCCGTACAGCAGGAACGATGCCGCGCCCAGGCTCGCCACCAGGTATCCGAGCGGGGCGGTGAAGGTGCGGCCGAAGACGGCGATGCCCGGGCCGCCCAGTTCGGGATCAACCGCGCGGCCCGCGCGCCCGGCCGCAGTGGTGGTGAGAATGACTGCCAGCGCGGCGAATCCGGCGACGGCGGCGCTGGCGTAGATGAACAGGTGCGGCACCGTGAAGAAGGTGTCCGGGCCGACATCGGCGTGCCACTGGATGTCCCAGGTCGCGCCGACCGCCCAGAGCATATTGGCGGCGAACAGGATCGACGCGGGAACCCACGGCTTGATACTCGCGCGGGTGGCGGTGGCGACGCGCGTGGTGCTGCTCCCGCCGGAGGCAGTGAGGTCCATGGCTGCTCCTGACTGTTCTTTTCGGTTGACCTGCAGGATGTTCGGCTGCCTGTGGGTTGGCTGTGCTGGTGTCAGTCGGCTTTCGCTTGCACGGCGAAAGTCGCGCGGCCGCTGCCTTCGGGGCCGGACAGGTCCACGGCGATCTCCCATTGGCCGGGCATGGGGAGATTCACTGTCGCGCGGTAGCGGCCCGGGGTGATCGGTTCCGCGGCGGCCGGGGGCACGGCGTGACCCATCTGCGGCATGGCGGGTTCGACGGCGACCTGGTCCGGAGCCACGGGATTGCCCGCGTGATCGGTGATTTCGAGGTCGACGGCATTGTCACCGGTGTGCGCTCCGCCGCTGGTGTGCGAGCCGTCGTTGACAGTCAGTCGGACCAGGTAGGGGCCGGCGGTCATGCGCGGGGATTGTGTTGCGGCGCTGGGCCACAGCCACCAGGCCACGATCACCGCGATCACGGCGAGCGCGACCGCGAGGACTCCCCGTCGAAGCGTCATGGCGTTCCTTCCGCTGTGACTTCGACCGTGGCGGGCACGGTCAGCACGGCGTATCCGCGTTCGGCCTGGGCCCACACCAGGTAGCGGCCCGGCAGTGGAAACGTATGGGTGAAGGCGACATCCGGGCCGTAGACGGCCACGGACTCGTCCGGGGGCTGGGAGCCCGGAGCGGGCGGGGGCGGCATGGCGTGGGCGTGCACCCAGATGGGGGCGGTGGCCGCGGCGGCGCCGGTGGGGGTGTCGGCGGGGAGGGGGCCCACGGCGATGAGGTGGCCGATCATGCCGAGCCAGGGTTGCAGGTCGGCGGTGCCGCCGAAATGCGCTGTGAGCGTTCCGGGTTTGCCGGCGAGCAGGGTGGTTGTCGTGAGTTCGCCTGTACCGGTGGGCGGAGCAGCGGTGACGGGGACCGCGGTGATCGGCAACCCCGCGCGCAGCAGCTGTGTCCCGCCGCCCCGGCGCGCGATCTCGGCGGCGAAGGCGTAGTCGCCGGATGCTGTGAGCGGCAGGAGAACCCGGTACTCACCGGGGGCGGTGCGCACCGGATGACGGTGCCAGAACCCGCCGTCCGGGCCGACCACCATGAGGTGCAACAGCGCGTCGTCATTGACCAGCAGGTCGTCGACGGGCCTGCCGGTGGCCGCGTCGGTGAGCGACAGCGTCACCTCGTTCGCCTGCGCCCGCAGCGTCCAGTTCACCGGTGGCCGTGAGTAATTCGTGGTCAGCGGCAGGTCCCGCTCGGGGTACGGGTCGTCGATATTGCCCGAGGTCGGATCGATCAGGCTGCCCGCCGCGCGCGGCAGGGGTGCGCTCGCGGACAGGATGGACCCGGTGACGCCGACCGCCACCGCCGCCACCATCGCGCCGACGGGCAGCAGCGTCACCCGGCCGCGTTTGGAGACCAGGGCGGTGCCGAGCGACACCACCAGCAGCACACCGGCGGCGAAGAATCCGCCGTAAGCCGCACGCTCCCAAGGCATTACCAGTGGTGCGGCGACCAGGAACGGGATCCTGCCCGTTCGTTGGCCATCGGAGACCGTCAACTCCCACGGACCGGAGCCGTCCACCCGCAGCGTGGCCGGGTGGATGCCCGGCTGTTCGGTGAGATCGACTGTGGCCGAGGAGCTCTCGCCGATTCGATCGGTGGGGGCGGCGGTGAGCGTGAGCCGCCCCGCAGGCGATCCCCGGTGGCTGACGATCTCCACCCGCAGTGGGCCGGGCACCGGCTGGGCCCGCCGCACGATCACCGTCAGCTCCCGCTCGCCCAGTGATTGCGCCACCATCAGATCGGCCCCCGCCGCCATCCCGTCCGCCCGTGCCGTCCCACCGGCGAGCAGAAATACTGCGAGCAGAACGGTGCTGAACACGCCCGCCGTACGGCACCTGCTGCGGAGGCGATCGGTCGTCGGCGGCTGCACTACTCCGAACCTACCGAAAAACTGCGACCGTGAGTACCGCCTGCCGCGCAACATGTTTCATTCGCGAACGGCTGATAGCCTGCCTTCGTGCGAGGGAGGCGACCCGCCGGGGGGATATTCCGGGTCTTGATGTCGGTGCTGGCTGTGCTGCTGGCGGCTGCGGCCCCGCAGGCGTTCGCCGATCCCGTCGATCCGCCCTGGGGTGAGAAGCGGTGCGCACCGTCCAGCGGTCGCGCGCCGGAGACCGCCACCCCCGAGGAGGTGGGTCTCAATCCGCAGCTGGTGGCCGACGCGGTCGCCTTCGCTGCCGCCCGGCAGCGCCTCGACATCCAGATCTACCGCAACAACTGCCTGGTCGCCGTCGGTCCGACGCATGAGCGCGACGGCGGCATCGCCTGGAATCTGTGGAGCGCCACCAAGGGCGTCGTGTCGCTCATCGCGGGCGCGGCCTACACCGACGGGCTGCTCGATATCGACGCGCCCATCGACCTCTACCTGCCGCACGGCCTCGGCGATATCGAGCATCGCGCCATCACCGTGCGCGATCTGCTCACCGAGACTTCGGGATTGCGCAATTCCGTGATCGCCGAGGGGCTGACCCTGCCCGTGGACCCCGATGTGGTGGCCCAAGCCCTCGCGGTGCCGTTCGCCTTCCCGCCCGGCACCGGCCCCACCTACAGTCAGCGCGCCGTGGACCTGCTGGTCTACGTGATCCAGCAGGCCGTGGGCGCCGACTTCCAGGACTACGCGCAGCGCCGCGTCTTCGGCCCGCTCGGCATCCGGTCCGGCGACTACCACTGGGCGCGAGACCGTTCCGGCCACACCTACGGCTACGCCCACCTGCTCATGCCGCCCGACGACTTCGCCAAACTCGGCCTGCTCACCCTCAACGAGGGCCGCTGGAACGACACCACCGTCATCTCCGCCGACTACCTGGCCATGGCCCGCACCCCCGAACGCCAGAACTGCTACGGCTTCCTGCTGGCCATCGGAAGCAATGGCTGCTCAGGCGATTTCGACGGTTTCCCCGGCGAGATCTCCGCCATGACCGGCTGGCTCCTGCAAACCAACTACATGATCCCCGACCTGAACCTGCTGGTCTCCTGGACCGGCCTGGGCGGCGGCACTCCCGGTCAAGGCGTGCAGGGCGTCCTCGAAGACGACGGCGAACTCCAGCAAACCTTCTTCCGCATGCTCGCCGACGCCTTCGACCTGACCCCCACGGCGCCCCGAGTCCCCTCCCCGGACGCCAACGCCCTGCCCGACCTGGGCAAACTCATCGACCCCGAGATCGCCCTGGGCGCCCTGGGTCTCGGCCGCGCCGCCTACCCCGGCTGCACCGTCCTGACCTGCCTGGATCATCCCCTGGCCGCGCCATTCGCGGGCTGGCCCGCCGGCTGCTTCATCCTGGCCTGCCTCCCCGCCGTCCCCACCGCCCCCGCCATTCGCGACCGGTAGCCGGCGGGCCACACCCGGGCGGCCGTCACTGCGGCCCCCGCAGCCAGCGCTGCCAACACCAAAGCCGCTGCGAGCTGACCCTTCTCGGCTCCCACCCACCCCGCGATCGGGTAGGTGAGCAGGAAGCACGCATGCGACAGCGAGAACTGCGCCGTGAACACCGCCGCCCGGTTCTCCTCGGTGGACTGCTCGCGGAGCAGGCGCGCCGACAGTGTGTTCACCATGGAGGTCCCCGCGCCGAGCGCAATCCACAACGGCGCCAACACCATCCACCCCAGCGCCGCCGTAGCGTGCAGCCCGGGAACGACCGCCGCCCCGAGCAGCCCGACCGGCAGCACCGCGCATCCCGTCAGCATGAGCCGCCGATCACCGACCGCGCTGAGCACCCGCGGCACCGCGATCGCCACCACCATGGACCCCGCCCCGAAGCAGGCCAGCGCCACCGCCACCCCGGTATTCGTTCCGCCGAGCAGATCCCGCACGTACACAACGGTATTCACAATGACCAGCGCGGTAGCCGCCGCGACCGCCATGTTCATGGCCAGCAGCCCCCGCAGCACCGGCCGCCGCCACATGAACCGCACGCCACGAGTGATCCTGTGCCCCAATGGGATCTCCCGCTCACCCGTCATCGTCCTCGGCAGTCGCGTGCCCACCACCAGCAACGCCGATCCCACGAACCCGGCCGCGGTTCCGACGAACAGCATGTGAAAGCTCATCACCGTGAGCAGTCCGGCCGCCAGCATCGGACTCAGCAACGCCTCCAGGTCATACGCCAACCGCGACAGCGACAGCCCCCGCGTGTAGTCCTCTTCCCGCTCGAGCACCGACGGAATCACCGCCTGAAACGCCGGCGTGAACGTGGCCGAGGCGGCTTGCAGGAGAAAAATCAGCACATAGATCTGCCAAACCTCTCCCACCATCGGCAATGTCAATGCAATCGCAGCCCGCACCACATCCGCCGACACGAGCAGCGCCCGCCGGGGCACCCGCTCCGTAACCGCCGCCATGACGGGCGCCACCCCCACATAAGCCACCATCTTGATGGCCAACGCGGTCCCCAGCACCGCCCCGGCATCGCTCCCCGCCAGCTCGAAGGCCAACAGCCCCAATGCCACCGTCAATAGACCGGTTCCCACCAGGGCCACCACCTGAGCGGCGAACAATCGCAGGAACGCCCGGTGCCGCAATATTTCGATCATCTGCGCTCCTCGGGCCGCCATCCTGTCCGCACCTCGCCCACATTACAACGAGTGCGCAGATGTGCACATATTGACCTATTGGTTCGGCCGATTCCCGCCACCCGGCACCGGTGGCTGACCGAAGGCCCCGATCCGGGTCAGTCGCGGGGGCGGGCCAGGTGGGTTTCGGTGAGACGGCCTCGGAGGGTTACCGATTCGCCGAGTTTCCAGTGGTCGGCCTCGAGAGGGTCGGCGGAGGTCAGGGCGGTGGCGGAGGCGAGGACTCGGGATTCGTCCTGCTTGGCCAGTTCGCAGAGGCGGGCTGCTTCGTTGACGGCGTCGCCTATGACGGTGAATTCGTAGCGGCGGTGGGCGCCTACGTTGCCGGCGACCATGCGACCGGCTGCCACGCCTATGCCTGCTTCGAATTTGTTCGTGGTGGTGGCGAGGCGGGTGTGGATGGCGCGGGCGGCGGAGAGAGCGGCGCCGGAGGCGTCGAGGTGCGGGGCGGGGGCGCCGAAGATGGCGAGGGCGGCGTCGCCTTCGAACTTGTTGACCAGGCCGCCGTGGCGTTCCACCTCGTCGACGACGATGGCGAAGAACTCGTTGAGGAGGGTGACTATCTCGGGGGCGGGGCGGGTGGAGGCCATGGTGGTGGAGCCGATGATGTCGATGAAAAGGGCTGCGGCTTCGACCTCTTCGCCGCCCAGTTCGGGGTTGCGCGCCAGCGCGGCCGCGGCCACGTCGTCGCCCACGTGGCGGCCGAAGAGGTCGCGAATCTTCTCGCGTTCACGCAGGCCGGCGACCATGTGGTTGAAACCGCTTTGGAGTTCGCCCAATTCGGTGCCGTCGTAGACGGTGACCGCCACGTCGAGGTCGCCGTCCTCGACGCGGCGCATGGCATTGCGGACGCCGCGGATGGGGGCGACGGTGGCGGCGAGGGTTTGCGTCATGAGGATGAGGCCGAAGACCAGGGCGGCGCCGCCGAGGGACAGGATGCACACGGCCAGGCGGTCGATGCTCATGTCCATGCCGGCCAGGGCCAGGATGCCGATGGTCATGAGCAGGGCCACGGGGGTGACCGAACCCAGCATCCAGACCAGCAGGGAGCGGCCGAAGACGCCGAGGCCGCGGCGGCGGCGGGTGGTGGCGGCGGTGAGGACGCGGGCCGTCACCAGGCGCAGGGCGAACTCGGCGATGAGATAACTGTTGGTGCACACCACGATTGCGCTGAAACCGATGCCCAGGATCAGCTTCGGGGACAGGGCGGCATCATGCAGGGCGTACAGCGGAGTCAGCACCGCCATGCCGCCGAACCACAGCAGGGCCTGGTGCACCACCAGGCGGCGCGGCACGCTGGTGGCGGCGGTCTGCTCGGCCTCGGTGGGCACATGGTCGGGGTCGGTGGCCCAGCGCAGGGTGCGCATCCCCCAGACCGTGCCCCAGCCGAAACCGGCGACGATCGCGGTGCACACGTAGATCGGGGTGGCGACGAAATTCAGCAGCACCAGCTCGCGGGTGAAGATGGACGGGCCGGGCAGCACCAGCCCGATCAGGACGGCGGCGACGGCCACACCGGTCATGTTCGCCAGCAGCAGGGGCACAGTCAGCAGCAGTTGGAGACGCAGCCGCCGCGTCGTCGCACCCTCGTCGGCGGGGCCGAGCAGGCGCGACCCGAAGGGGGACGCGCCCAGTGCGGCGGGCGTCACATCACTGTCGACCATGATCGCAGCCTATGGGGAGATCACCCGGAGGCGGCGAACGACCTGGCCGGGCGGGTGGAATCAACCGCCGCCGGGAACGTTGGCAGCAGATATGAGCACGGCACCGCAGGCGATCCCCTACTCCATCCTCGACCGGTCACGCGTGCGACAGGATCAGGCGTATCCCGAAGCCCTGCGCGAAACCGTCGAGTTCGGGCAGCTCGCCGAACAGTGGGGGTATCACCGCTTCTGGGTGTCCGAGCATCACAGCGTCCCGGGCGTGGCAGGGTCCGCGCCGACGGTGCTGGCCGCGGGCGTCGCCGCCGCGACCCGGCATATTCGGGTGGGCACCGGCGGGGTGATGCTGCCGAATCATCAGCCGCTGGTGGTGGCCGAACAGTTCGGGGTGCTGGAGTCGCTGTATCCGGGGCGCATCGACATGGGTCTGGGGCGTTCGGTCGGATTCACCGACGGGGTGCGCCGTGCGCTCGGACATGACAAGCGCGACGCCGAGGATTTCGACGCGCAGTTGAGCGAACTGCTCGACTTCGTCACCAAGGGCCGCAGCGGCGTACACGCCTGGCCCGCCGAGGGATTGCACATTCCGGCCTACCTGCTGGCCACCGGTTCCGGTGCGGCGCGCGCGGCCCGCTTCGGACTGCCGCTGGTGATCGCGGCCTTCCCGACCGAGGCCGCCATGATCGAGTCGATCACCCGGTACCGCAACGACTTCCGGCCCAGCGCCTGGTCGGCCGCACCGTACGTGATCGTCTCCAGCTCGGTGGTCGTCGCCGACACCGTGGCGGAGTCGCGCCGGCTGCTCATGCCGGAAGCGTGGTCCGCCGCGTACTCCCGCACCCAGGGTGAGTTCCCGCCGCTGCTCCCACCCGAGCGCATCGAGGCTCTGACGATGACCGACCGTCAGCGCCGGATCTTCGATGAGTCCATGCGCGGCCACATCCACGGTCCGGAGGAGGTGGTCCTGCCCGCACTCGAATCGCTGGTGGATCGCACCGGTGCCGACGAAATCCTGGTCCACACCAGCACGTACGACCGCGCGGCCCGCCTCGACTCGCACCGCCGACTGGCCGAGGCGCTCAACCTGGCCGGCGCCGATGCCATTGGAGACGCGATTCCAGCTGCGCCGCAACGGAGATGAGCAGCGCTTCGCTGTCGGGTCCGCCCATGAGCTGAGCGCCGAGAGGTAGTCCGTCGGCGGTGAATCCGGCGGGGACGGCGATGCTGGGCCAGCCCAGGGTATTCCACGGGAAGTTGTAGGGACTGGTCGCGATGGCCGCGCGATAGGCGGTGAAAGTGCTTGCGCTGTCGATGACATCGATCGCCGGCGGGGGAGTCGCGGTGGTGGGGGCGAGAATCAGATCCACCTCGTCGAAGATGCGCCCGATGCGCCGCGCCAGGATCGGTTCCACCCGCTGCTGAGCGACCCGGGCGGCGAGTGCTCCCGGGCGGCCCATACGCACATTCCAGCGGGTGTGGGCGTCGATGCGGGCTCCGGGCCCGAGACTGTCGAAAGCCTCCGCGATGCCTCGCCCCGAGCGCGTGCCCCAGCACAGGATCAGGCGCGGATCGTAGGCGGGATCGGCGGCCGTGACCCGGTGCCCGAGGTCGCGCAGCGCCTCGGCCACGGCTTGCACCGCGGTGCGGACCGGCGGGGACAGCGTCGCCGGGAATGGCGTGTACGGGATGGCCAGCGACAGCGCGATCCGCCGCGATCCGGGATCGTGAGTGGCTGCGGCGGAGAAGGTTTCGCCGGAGTCGGCGAGCACATCCAGGACGAGAGCGGCATCGGACACCGTGCGCGCCAGCGGGCCGATGACGGTCAGCCCGTACGCATCGACCGGAGGCGCGGGCACCCGGCCGCGAGAAGGCTTGATACCCACCAGATTGGTCCAGGCGGCCGGGATGCGAATGGAGCCGCCGGTGTCCGAGCCGAGCGCGGCGGGCACGAGACCCGCCGCGACGGCCGCCGCGCTCCCGCCGGAGGAGCCGCCCGGGGTGTGCTCGAGCTGCCACGGATTCCTGGTGTGCCCGAAGGCATCTCCGTGCGTGAACGGCCACTCGCCGAGTTCGGGCGTGTTGGTCTTGCCCACCACAATGGCGCCCGCGCCCCGGAGCCTGCGCACCACCTCGGAATCCTCCGACTTGGCCGGCAGTTCGCCGCCACAGCCGAATGCCGTTGGCTCACCGGCGATATCGACATCGTCCTTGATGGCGATGGGAACGCCCAGCAGGGGAGCGGTCGCACCGGCGGCGATGCGCCGATCGGACTCGCGCGCCTCGATCAGGGCGGCGTCGCGGCGGATGCGCCGGAACGCATTGAGGGTGGCCTGGGCGGCTTCGATCCTTTCGAGCGTCTCGGCCACCAGCTGGGTGGCGGTGATCCGCCTGCCGATGAGGGCTCGTCGGATCTCGCCGAGGCCGAGGTGGGCGATCTTGGGTTGTTCGACTGTCATCGTCGAACTCCTCCCCCTGGATTCGGAATCGCGACCGGATTCAGTGTCGCAGCTCAGGGCCTGAAAAAAAGTTTTAGTCAGATCTACTAAAACCATGCTACGGTGGTCGCATGATCGAAGCGATGGTGCGAACCGACTCTGGGGCCCGGCCCGATGATGTCGAGTTCATGCGCTTCCCGGGTGGGGAGTGGTTCGTGAAGCCGGGATCGGAGTTCGACCCGCGCGCCGAGCGCTTCGCGGTGGTGCGCGGCGGATTCCCGGACGACCTGCTGGCCCTGGGTATGTGGGCCGATCTGGTTCGCCATCACGGACACGCGGCACGGGTGCTCATGCCCTACACTCCGGCCGCCCGGACCGATCGTGATGTGCCCTGTGGCGCAAAGGTTTACGCGGCAGTCATCGGGGCCTTCGCCGACGAGCTGATCTACGCCGATATCCATTCCGAGCTCGCGAAGCAGCAGCTGACCGGGATCAAGACGGCCGAAATCCCGCTCGGCACTCTGGTTTCCGCTGCCGTACCGGCCGATTACGACCTGGTCGTCGCCCCCGACAAAGGCGCGGCCGGCCGGGCGGCCGAGGTTGCCGCGGCGCTGGGCGGGCTGCCGGTGGGCCACGGCCGCAAGCGGCGCGACCCCGCGACCGGGAAGCTGGGCGGTTTCGAGTTCGACCCCGCGCTGGTCGCCGGTCGGCGCGCCCTCGTGGTCGACGATGTGTGCGACGGCGGCGGCACCTTCGCCGGATTGGCTGCGGCAGGCGAATTTTCGGCCGCCGAACGGGTGGACCTGTGGGTCACCCACGGTGTCTTCTCCGGCGGCCCCCGCCTGGCCGCCAATCTCGCGCCCTTCGCGCGGATCTACACCACCGACTCCCATCCCGGCGCGCGGGCCGCCGCCCGCCACTTCGACCTGATCTCCGTGACCGACATCGTCGAACACGCTCTCACACAAGGAATCCTGTGATGTTTCGCAATATCGTCGACCCCCTGTTCCTGACCGACGCCTACAAGCTGGACCACCGCCGCCAGTACCCGCCGGGCACCACCCGCGTGTACTCCAATCTGACCCACCGCGCCTCGCGCATCCCCGGTGTCGGCCAGGTCGTGCACTTCGGTCTGCAAGCCTTCATCCAGGATGTGCTGACCGACGCCTTCGGCCGCTTCTTCGCCGCCGACGTCGAGCAGGTGTGCGCCGAGTACGAGCGCCGCGTCACCGCCGTCGTGGGACCGAATGTCATTGGCAGTGCGCACATTCGCGCCCTGCACGCACTGGGCTACCTGCCGCTGTCGATCCGCTCGCTGCCGGAGGGGACGGCCGTCCCGATCAAGGTGCCGGTGCTGACCGTGGAGAACACCCACCCGGACTTCTTCTGGCTGACCAACTACATCGAGACCGCGCTGTCGGCGGCCGTCTGGCAACCGTCCACCTCGGCCACCACCGCCTGGCGGCTGCGCCGGCTGCTGGAGGAGCGCGCCCGCGCCACCGGTGCGCCGAGCGCGGCCGTGGACTTCCAAGGCCACGACTTCTCCTTCCGCGGCATGCCCGGCCTGGAGGCGGCCGCCGCGTCGGGCGCGGCACACCTGCTGTCGTTCACCGGCTCGGATTCGCTGGTGTCGGAGGATTGGATCCGCTACTTCTACCCCGACGACTCGGGCGAGCCGATCCTGGCTTCCGTTGCGGCGACCGAACATTCGGTCATGTGCGCGGGCACCCGGGAATCGGAGGACGACACCTACCGGCGACTGCTGGAGCTGTACCCGAACGGCATCGTGTCGGTGGTCAGCGACACCTTCGACCTGTGGCGGGTGCTGACCGAAACCCTGCCCGCCCTGCGCGAGCGCATCATGGGCCGCGACGGCACCCTGGTGATCCGGCCCGACTCGGGCGATCCGGAGACCATTCTGTGCGGGACCGGGATCGACGACAGCCCCGCCGGACGCGGCGTGGTGCGACTGCTGTGGGAGACCTTCGGCGGCACCGTGAACGAGGCCGGCTACCGGGTGCTGGACCCGCATGTCGGTGTCATCTACGGCGATTCGATCACCCACGATCGCGCCGACGCCATCACCGCCCGGCTGGCGAGCCTGGGATTCGTCTCCACCACAGTGGTTTTCGGCGTCGGGTCGTACACCTATCAGTACGTCACCCGCGACACCTTCTCCTCGGCGGTGAAGGCCACCTATGTGGAGATCGACGGGCGGGGGCGCGACATCTTCAAGGATCCGGTCACCGATTCGGGCACCAAGCGCTCGGCGCGCGGACGGCTGGCGGTGCTGCGCGACGACGCGGGCGAGCTGTACGTCCAGCAGCAGGCCACGCCCGAGCAGGAGGCGGCGAGCGAACTGGCGGAGGTGTGGCGGGACGGTGAGTTCCTGCGCCGCGAGGGGTTCGCCGCGATCCGGGCGCGGCTGCGTGCGCAGCCCCGTTCGGCGGCAACCGAACTCGCGCGGAACTACACCGGCCTGCCGGTCGCCGAACTCGGCCGGATCCCGGCAGAGCGCTGAATCATGCTGCGCGCTGGGTGGATTCGCCGCCACCCTCGCCGTGCAGCTGCTCGTGGTAGGCCTTGTGAATGGCGCACCGGTGTACCGGTCCGGGCTTCACGAAGGCCGGGTCCAGGCGTTGCACGAAGGTGAGATTGTCCCGGCGCCAGCAATCGACACAAACTCGCTCGTCCATGACGGCCTCCTCGGTCCTACGCGCTGTGCCCCTTTGCACGCACATCTCTCGCGAGATGAGTTCCCGATTTTCGGGGCGATCAGCGCGTCGTATCCATGAACTCACCACGATGCGGCCGGATTGTTACGCGGGGGTGAGATCTGTGTGCCGAGCAGCAGGGGCCAGGGCGGCTGATGCGCGGTGCCCAATGCGGGTCTCAGATCGTCGAGCCAACGCGCGGCCTGGTCGTATTGGGCCAGGAACGGCAGGTTCACCAGGTCCGGGTCCCGGCATTGCAGCAGGCGCAACGACAGGTAGCGGTGGCCGTGGATGCGGGGGATGCCGTCCAGCACGACCTTGCCGGGCCCGGTGGACATGACCGGGCCGCGCACGGTGCGGCAGAGGCCGGAGACCGCGCGGTAGGCGGTGGTGAAGATCTGGTGTGCGCGCACGAGCGGGACCTCGAAGTATTCGCGCGGACCGGTCTCGCGTTCGACGAAGGCGTAGTAGGGCACCATGCCCATTCGGGTTTGGGTGCGCCACATTTCGGCCCAGATCTCGGGAGAGTCGTTGACCGAGTGGACGATCGGGCCCTGGGTGCGGATGCTCGCACCGGTGCCGAGGAGCTGGCGGACGGCCTGGGCGGCCAGGTCGGTGCGCAGTTCGCGGGGATGGGTGAAGCGGGCCAGGATGGCCAGATTCCGGCCGCTGTCCACGATGCGATCGAACAGTCGTAGCAGCTCGCCGGTATCGGGGGCGGAGAGGAAGCGGGCGGGCCAGTGGGCCAGCGAGCGGGTGGCGATGCGGATCGACTCGATGTGGCCGAGTCCGGGGGCCGTCAGCAGCGGAATCACGCAGCGGGACAGGGAGTCCGCCGACAGGGCCATGGGGTCGCCGCCGGTGAGCAGCACATCGGTGACGGCCGGGTGGGCGCGCAGGTAGGTGGTGAGCCGGTCGATGTCGCGGGCGGAGTTCTTGCGGCCCTGGCTCGGGCAGAACAGCACGGTCTCGGGGTATCGGTGTGCGATCCCGTGCAGGCGTTCACCATTCAGCATGGGGATGTTCGAATCCGGCCGGCCGATCGGGTACGGGTCGAGCTTGTGCAGGATTGCCTTTGCGGCGCTGTGGATCTCATCGGTGGACGCATTGCGCCGCAGCAGCCGGACGAGCAGTTCGGTGTACTCGGCCGGCAGCAGCTCGGGCAGTGGGAAGACGAGCCGGTAGATGGGATCGTCCGGGGCGGAATCCCAGTCGATGAGCTCGTCGATCACGTAGTCGTTGACGTGGAAGGGGAGTACGGTCGCGGCGGCCCGGGTTCTCAGCCGTTCCCGGGCCGAGAGTCCGGCCCGGGCGGTGAGGGCGTCCAGGTGTGCCGCGTGATAGAAGCGGGGACGGGAGCTGACCGGTGCCATGAGCATCGACCCCTTTGCCCTTGCGCACGTACGGATTCCGGTCGCGGCGTAGCGATCTGTGTCCATTGTGACGGGCGCGAGGCCCGGAGGTTCTCAGAATGCCGCCAGGACACAGGTCCCGATGAACACGATTTGGACGACGGTGCGCAACGGTAGCGGCATGGTCTTGATGCCCTGACCCGAGCGGGCGGCGTGCACATTGGCCGGGAACATGACCACCATCAGGACCGCCAGGCAGAGGGCGGCCGCGGGTGCGAAGAACGGGATCAAAAGGCCGACCGCTCCGGCTGTTTCGAGTACGCCGGTGAGCGTGACCAGGGCGGCGGGTGCGGGCAGCCGCGGCGGCAGCATGGCGATGAGGGCATTGCGGCGCGGCTGCAGGAAGTGCGCACTGGCCGTGAGCAGGAACATGGCGGCCAGGCCGAGGCGGGCGGCGTGCGGCCAGGAATCCAGCCAGTCGGTGAGTCCGAGCCACCCTGCGAGGCGGGTCGAGCCGGTGACGACGAGGAGAACGATGAGCGGTGCCATGAGGGGCTCCTGAAGCGGTGGCGGTGGATCTTGACACTGGCAAGATAAGGGTGACCTGCTAAACTTGTCAACGTCTAGATTGTGGTCGAGGATTGGGGGCATGACCAAGAGCGCGTATCACCACGGGGATCTGCGAGCCACGCTGCTGCACGCCGCGGCCGAACAGGTGGCCGCCGAGGGCGTGGACTCGATCTCGCTGCGGGCGCTGGCGCAGCGCGCGGGGGTCTCGCACGCGGCGCCCGCGCACCACTTCGGGAACCGGCAGGGGCTGCTCACCGAGCTCGCCATCGAGGGGCACGGGCTGCTCGCCGACGAACTACGCTCCGCCGCAGGCGATTTCCGAGAGGTCGCGGTCGCCTACATTCGATTCGCGCGGCGCTATCCCGGACACTTCGATGTCATGTTCCGGCGGGAGCTGCTGCGCGCCGACGACGAACGGCTGGCGGCCGCGCGAGAGCTGTCGGGGCGCGAATTGCGCAGCGGTGTCAGCGAACTCGGTGTTTCCACGCAGGGTGAACGCGCGGCTCGGCTGGCCGCCTGGTCGCTGGTGCACGGGTTCGCGTCACTGTGGCGCGAGGGCGCGCTGGAAGGCTCCGAGCTGGGTGGCGCGGATCCGGAAGAGCTCGCGCGCGGCATGCTCGCCGCGGTGGAGCTCAACGCAGGCTGACGCGGGCGCCGGCCGCCTCCAATTTGAGCTTCGCGGTCTCGGCCGGGCCCTGCTCGATCTTCTCCAGCACCGCCTTGGGCGCGGCTTCGACCAGATCCTTGGCCTCCTTGAGACCCAGGCCGGGAATCACCTCGCGCATGGCCTTGATGACCTGAATCTTCTTGTCCCCGAAGGATTCCAGGATCACATCGAATTCGCTCTGCTCCTCGGCGGCTTCGGCGGGACCGGCGTCGACGGCGGGCATGACGGCCACCGGCGCCGCCGCCGTCACGCCGAACTGTTCCTCGAACGCCTTCAGGAATTCCGATAGCTCGAGCAGGGTCATCTGTTTGAACACATCGAGCAATTCATCGATCGTCATCTTGGCCATGATCATTCCCCTGCTACGCCAAACGGGATCTCTCCAGGTTACGCCGTTCCCGGTGGTACGCGATTGAGCTTCGAGTGACCGGGTAAGCGGGCTGTGTGTGCACAGGTGCCGGTGATTGGAGGCAGGGTTATATGAGCACGGACCGCGATCCCAAACAGGAACAGCTGCAAGCCCACCGGGTCGACCGTGAACACGGCCGGCTCACCACCCAGCAGGGCGTCCGAGTCGACGACACCGACAATGCGCTGCGCATAGGGGAGCGGGGGCCGACCCTGCTGGAGGATTTCCATGCGCGCGAGAAGATCACGCATTTCGATCATGAGCGGATACCGGAGCGGGTGGTGCACGCGCGCGGGGCCGGGGCCTACGGGTATTTCCAGCCCTATGACGGCCGGCTGTCGGCGCACACCGTCGCGCAATTCCTGATCGATCCCCAGGTGCGGACGCCGGTGTTCGTGCGCTTCTCCACCGTGGCCGGATCGCGCGGCTCGGCGGACACCGTGCGCGACGTGCGCGGATTCGCCACCAAATTCTATACAGCACAGGGAAATTACGATCTGGTCGGCAACAACTTCCCGGTCTTCTTCATTCAGGACGGCATCAAGTTCCCGGACTTCGTGCACGCGGTGAAACCCGAGCCGCACAATGAGATTCCACAGGCGGCGTCGGCACACGACACCCTGTGGGATTTCGTGGCCATGCAGCCGGAGACGCTGCACGCCATTCTGTGGCTCATGTCGGATCGAGCGCTGCCGCGCAGCTACCGCATGATGCAGGGGTTCGGGGTGCACACCTTCCGGCTCGTGAATGCCGGGGGCCGAAGCACATTCGTCAAATTCCACTGGACGCCGAAGCTGGGGGTGCACTCGCTGATCTGGGACGAATGCCAGCAGATCGCCGGGCGCGACCCGGATTTCAACCGGCGTGATCTGTGGGAGAGCATCGAGGCCGGGCAGTATCCGGAGTGGGAGCTCGGGGTGCAGCTGATTCCGGAGGAACGCGAACACGACTTCGACTTCGACCTGCTGGACGCCACGAAAATCGTCCCCGAGGAACAGGTTCCGGTGCAGCCGGTGGGTCGGCTGGTGCTCGACCGCAATCCCGAAAACTTCTTCGCCGAGACCGAGCAGGTCGCCTTCCACACCGCGAATCTGGTGCCGGGCATCGACTTCTCCGACGATCCGCTGCTGCAACTGCGCAATTTCTCCTATCTCGACACCCAGCTGATTCGGCTGGGTGGGCCGAATTTCGCCCAGCTGCCGGTGAATCGGCCGGTCGCCGAGGTGCGCAACCATCAGCAGGACGGGTACGGGCAGCACGCGATTCCGCAGGGGCGGGCGAGTTACACGGTCAACAGCCTCGGCGGTGGCTGCCCCGCACTCGGCGACGGCGGCTTCCGGCACTATCCGCAAACGGTGTCCGGCACCGCCGTTCGCAAACGGGCCGAGAGTTTCGCCGACCACTATCGGCAGCCGCGCATGTTCTGGCGCAGCATGTCCGCACCCGAGGCCGACCATATCGTCGACGCCTTCGGCTTCGAACTCGGCAAGGTCGAGACGCCCGCCATTCGCGCCCACGTGCTCGAGCATCTGGTGCGGGTGGATCCGGTGCTGGCCACCCGGGTCGCGGCGAAACTCGGTATGCCGCCGCCGAATCCGCCCGGAGAACCCGAGCAGGTGCCGGTCTCCCCGGCGCTGTCACAGCTGGCGATGCCGGTGGATTCGATCGCGACCCGCAAGATCGCCATTCTGACCGAGGACGGGGTGGACGCGCCCGGTGTCGAACGCCTGCGCGCGTTGTTCATGGAGCGCGATGCGGTGCCGGAGGTACTCGCACCGCACGGTGGGCAGGTGCGCGGCGCCGATGGCGGCGATCTGACGGTGGACCGCGCCCTGCCCACCACCGCCTCGGTGCTCTACGACGCCGTCGTCGTCGCGGGCGGGGACGAGGCCGCGAAAGCCTTGTCCGGCAACGGGTTCGTGCTGCACTTCCTGTTGGAGGCGTACAAGCACGGCAAGCCGATCGGGGCGCTGGGCGGCGGAGCCGCCGTGCTGCGCGGCGTGCGTCTCGCCGATGACATCCCGCCGTACGGGCAGCTCGCCGAAGCGGACGGGGTGGTGCTGGCCGGATCCGACGGCGGCGACACCCTGGAGGAATTCACCACGACCTTCGCCGAACTGCTTGCCCGCCACCGCATCTGGCAGCGTGCCACCGCTCACGTGCCCGCCTGACGGCTAGAGCGGCCCGAAGAAGCCGATGATGCGCTGGATGCGCCCGTCCTCGGCGAGTTCGACCAGGTCCAGGCCGTCGGGCAGCGCCTCGCCATCGCTCTGCACGACGTGCCAGGAGAAGCGGGCCAGGCCGTGATGGGTATCGACGCGGCTGGTGCGCACCACGGTCGCGCCGGGGCGACGGGCCAGCACGATGTCTATATGGGCGAGCAATTCCGCGATGCCGGCGGTGTGGACGGTCGGGTCGGTGTAGGTGGCCGTCTCGGTGAGCACCTCGCCCATGAGCTTGCGCCGATGCGCCGGATCGGGATTACTCCACGCCGCACAGTAGGTGTCGATCAGTTGATCGAGCGAGCGATCGAAGCCTGCCATGCCGCAATGGTTCTCGCTGTGCCGGGCGGCTGTCAATCAGCGGCGTTCCGTCACGGCTGTGCCCGTATCACCGCTGCGCCCGTGCTGCGGCGACGAATTCGCGCATGCGGCCGTGATCCTTCACGCCGCGGCTGGATTCCACGCCGCTGGACACGTCGACGCCCCAGGGGCGCGCGGCCGCGATGGCTTCGGCGACATTGTCGGGGGACAGGCCGCCCGCGAGCAGCCATTGGCCGGTCGGTGGGGCGATGTGCAGGGCCGCGAGGTCCCAGCGTTCGCCGGAGCCCGCGACGGGGGAGTCCAGGAGCAGCCACTCCTCGCCGTAGGCGCCGGTGTGGATGTCCGTTTCGGGGGTGAGGGAGGTGGCACGGAGCAGGCGCAGGCCGGACAGTTCCGCGAAGGCCGTGCGGGGGTAGTCGCCGTGCAGTTGGAGGGCGTCCACGCCCGCCGCCTCGGCGAGTTCGCCGGCCTCGGCCGCGGAAATACCGTGGACCACGCCGACCGAGAGCACGTGCGGCGGGACGCCCTCGAGCAGCTGCCGGACTTCTTCGACGGGAATCTGCCGTGGGCTGGTGGTGAATACGAATCCCACGGCGTCGGCGCCCGCCTCGACGGCGACGGCCACATCCTGCTCGGTGCGCAGGCCGCACAGCTTCACGAACATAGCGAAACCCTACGCAACCTGGCCGGAACTGCGTGCAGGCGGTTGACATCACCGGCCGCCCCAGGCTGAACTAGGTGATGTTTGCAGATCCGCCGGCGGCTCCGATCATCAAGGTAGAGAACGGGATCGGCGACGCGAGCGGGCGCATCTGCTTTCTGCTGCGCGGGGTGCTGGACGCCGCCGAATGCGCGCGCGTCATCGACACCGCCACCGCCGCCGGATTCGGTCCCACCGGTGCGCACTACCCGCCGTCTTATCGGGACAACGACCGCCTGGTCCGCGACGACCCGGCCTTGGCGGACGCCCTCTACGCGCGGATCTGCACCCTGCTGCCACAGCGCATCGAAGCCGACGGCGTGGTCTGGCGACTACACGGCCTGAACGAGCGCTTCCGCTACTGCCGCTACCGCGACGGCCAGCGCTTCGGCATCCACCGTGACGGCGCGCACGCCCGCAGCGCCACCGTCGTCTCCCGCCTCACCTGCATGATCTACCTCAACGACGAGACGGAATTCACCGGCGGCACAACCCGATTCCACGCCAACGGCGACCCCCGCTCGCCCGTCCTGGGCGACATCCGCCCCGAACGCGGCACCATCGTGGTATTCGATCACGCCCTCTGGCACACCGGCGAACCGGTCACCGCGGGCACCAAGTGGGTGATGCGCACCGACGTCCTCTACGAGCGCGAAACCGCCGCCCTCGACGACCTGGAAACCGGTGAAACCGGCTCGACGGCAACCGAGCACATCCTGCGCGGCCACGACGGCTACGTCTGGAGCGTGGTGGCCCTACCCGGCGGCGCGCTGGCCTCCGCGTCTCGCGACCGCACCGTGCGAATCTGGGATCGCACCCCGAACGGCTATGCGCCACACCACGTTCTGCGCGGCCACGACAGCTCGGTCACCGCCCTGCTCGCCCTCGACGACGGCATCGTGGTGAGCGGCTGCCGTGCGGGCGCAATCCGCGCATGGCAGCACGGCACGCCCCGCACGGTCGGCTGTCACGACGGCGCTGTCCTGAGCCTGAAAGCGCTGCCGGACAACCGAATCCTCAGCGGCGGCGCAGACGGCCACGTTCGGTGGTGGTCCCTGCGAGGCTCGCCCGCCGCGCCCGGCCACGAATGGGCGGTGGGCAGTTGGGTGTGGGGGCTGGCCTCGATCGGTGACCGTGTTTTCGCGGCTTGTGAGGATGGCAGCCTGCGGTGGCGGAATGCCTCGGGGATGGAGGACGCGGCGTGGACGCCGTACGCGTTGCGGGCGCTTGCCGTCGATACGGGCGGTGCGGTGATCACCGGCGACGCCGGGGGCTGGTTGCGGCGGTGGGAGGCAACGGCTTCCGGGTGGCGGGATCGGGTGGCGTGGCGGGCGCACATCGGCGCGGTGTGCGCGGTTGTGGTGTTGCCGGATGGGCGGGTCGCCAGCGGTGGGGAGGACGGGGCGGTCCGGGTGTGGCGGGGTGTGGGTCGGTTGGCCGTGCATCGGCATGACGATTTCGTGCGCGGGCTGGCCGCGCTGCCGGACGGGCGGGTGGCCAGCGCGTCCTACGACGGGACCGTGCGGGTGTGGGAGAGCAGTGCCCGCCCTATCCGACGTGGGGCCTTTTCGCTGCGGAAATCCTCGGTGTTTGGCACACTGCCACTGCTCTCCCCGTGAAGCGTGACCGGCCGGTCGCTCGAATAGTGCATATGCACTAGCACCCGCCTCCAGCCTCGGCGGTCTGCCGATAGCGCGCGGCTCTCGTATGCGATGAGCTGTTCGGTAATGACCGGGCAGGTGAGATCGGTCACGCGAAGCAATGATGCTGGAGGACCACATGGGCAAGTCTCGGGTGCGCCCGCTCGTCGTTCTGACGATGTCGGCGCTCATGGCGATGAGCGGAGCGGGGGTGGCCGCGGCCGATCCCTATCCCAGTTTCCCGCCGGATCAGAATCAGCTGCCGCAGCTGCCGACCGAGCCGCAGATCTACGACCTGCTGCCGATTCCGACGCCGTCCGAGGATCCCTGGTACGACGATCCGGCCGACCTGGAGTCGTACGCGCCGGGGCAGATCGTGCGTTCGCGCGAGGTGCAGACGCGACTGCTGGGGATTCCGTTCCCGGTGTACACCAAGCAGCTGCTGTACCGGTCGAACGATGTGCACGACAACCCCATCGTGACCGCCACGACCGTCATCGTGCCCGGCATTCCGTGGCAGGGCAGCGCCCGCCCGGTGGTGTCGTTCCAGGAGGCCATCGACTCCACCAGTTCGTCCTGCAATCCGTCGTACACGCTGCAGGTCGGCACCATGAAGGAGTCGGCGCTCGCCGTCTACTGGCTGATGCAGGGCTTCGCCATCAACGTCCCGGACTTCGACGGCAAGTTCAATACGTTCAACACCTACGCCGAGGGCAAGATGGTGCTGGACAGCCTGCGCGCCATGAAAAACGATGCGGGACTGGGCCTCACGGATTCCGGGATCGCCCTGTACGGGTACTCCGGCGGCGGTTCGGGTTCCATCCGCGCGGCCGAACTGCGCGCCACCTACGCCCCGGACGTGCGGATTCTCGGGACCTCCATCGGCGGCACCCCCGGTGACCTGACGGCCATCGCGCGCTACGCCATCCAGGAGCAGCCGGGTCTGGCCGGCACCTCCAACTTCACCATGTGGCTGGGCTGGGCGGCGCTGGCCCGCGAATACCCGGACGCCTTCCGCCCCGAGGACTTCCTGACCGCGGAAGGCCAGACGCTGGTGAAGGATTTCCAGAGCCGCTGCTACGCCACCATCGCCATGTCGGGCGTGTACCGCCCGATCAGCGACTACTTCCAGCCGGGCAAGTCGCTCGACAGCGCCCCCGAGGTGCTGAAGGTGCTCGAGGACAACAGCCTCGGCCACCACATCCCCGACACCCCGATCCTGTGGTGGCACGGCATGTGGGACGAGCTCATCCCGCCGTCGACGGTGCTGCCGACCGTGAACTCCTACTGGGAGCGCGGCGCGGACCTGCGCTTCTACACGGTGCCGGTGCCCGAGCACATCACCAATGCGGTGACCGGGTGGATTCCCGCGGTGGCCTGGATCAGCGCGCTGCTGCGCGGACTGGGTCCCGGCCCGACCTTCAAAGCCGACTACCAGGTGCTGCCCGAGGGCTTCCCTGGCCGCTGACGCTCCCGCTGCATAGGGTGGGGCCACAGCACGCAGCAAAGGTGGAAGTCCGATGACGCACATCTCCCTTGCCGGCATGACCGACGCGGACGCCGGGAAACGGCTCTGGCCGGCGGCGATCGAGCGAATGCGATCGCATGCCGCCGAGCTGGCGGCCGGATTCGACATCGCGCTGCCGCCCTACGACGTGTTGCCCAACTCCATGCTGGACGCCGACTTCATGCCGGCCGTCCAGCTGAATGTGGAGCTGTTCTTCCGATCGGTCTCCGAGGGCGTCGAGCTCTCGGAGACCGATACCCAGCCGCTGGTCGATCGGGCCGTGCGGCTGGTGCGCGACGGCATGCCCATCGAGGAGGTGCTGGCCAACTACCGGCACGGCATCGCCTTCTTCTGGTCGCAGCTGGTCCCGCTGCTGGAGGCCGACGAGTACTCGCTCATTCCGGAACTCGGGCTGCGGATCACCAACCATGCGGGCCTGGTGATCTCGCGGATAGCGAGCGCGCTGGTGGGTGACGCCCGCCAGCCGCGCTGGGATCTGCTGGTCCGGCAGAGCGAGATAGCGGCCGATCTGCTCGCGGGCCGCGATCCGAGCGGCTGGGCCCGGGACTCCGAAATCCCCATTGCCGACGGCTTTTTCGTCGCCGTGATCCGCATGGGCGACCCCAGCCCCGGCGTTCTCACCGGATTGCGCGCTCGCATAGGCGGGCTGTCGGGCACCTTCCTGCATCGCGACAGCGGCGGCTGGACCGCGCTGGTGCCCATCCGTCCCGCCGATCCGGCCGATCCGGTGCGTGCCCTGCTCTCGCGACTATCCCTGCGCGACAACAGATCCCATCCGCAGTTCTGGATCGGCGTGGCCGCCGCGCCCGCACATGCCGACATTCCGGCGGCGCACGCCGAGGCCCGGACGGTGGCCGAGACCGCGCGCTGCCTGGCCCGGCCCGAAACCGTGTGCCACCGCCAGCACATGATGTTCGAGTACGCCATCGCCTCCGGCAGCGAAGCGCTCCCGACCCTGGCCGCCATCCTCGCCCCGCTCGCGGATCAGCCGCTGCTGTCGGAGACGCTGGATGCGTACATCGACAATCAGTTCAACCACAATGCGGTGGCCCGCGCCCTGTTCATCCACCGCAATACGGTGACCTACCGGCTGGCCCGTATCACCGACCTGACCGGCTACGACCCGCAGGATCCGACCGGCATCTCGACGCTGCTGGCCGCGCGCACCGCCCTGCGGTTGCGCGCGAAGTCCTTTCGGCCCTGAGCGATTCGCTCACAGGGAGGTGTCGACCCGCCAGCTGTCGGGCAGGCCGACCAGTTCCGCGCTGATCTCGCACAGCCGCTGCGCGGTCTCGTCGTCCAGGGCGCGCCGCGACGGGGTCTTGATCCGATTGTGCTGGAAGTAATGTCCGGACAGATGCGCCACCTCGGGGGCGACGGCCAGGTGTGTGAGGGTCCGCGCGCCCGCGGCCGGGGAGATCATGAACAGCTGTTTGGCGATGGCCGCCAAGGGTTTTCCGTACCACGGCATGGAGTCCCAGATGTGGGTGGCCACCGCGCCGGGATGGAAGGAGTTGACGGTCAGCGCGGTTCCCGAAAGGCGCTGTGCCAGAGCGCGCGTGTACAGCACATTCGCCAGTTTGGAACGGTTGTAGGCCCTTTCGCCCGAGTAGTTCCGCCGGAAGGTCGGATCGTCGAAATCCATGGTGGCGCTGTAGTGCATGACCGAGGAGGTGAACACGACCCGCGCGGGGGCGCCCTGGACGAGGAACTCCAGCAGCAGCTCGGTGAGCAGGAAACCGCCGAGATGATTGACCGCGAACGTGGATTCGATGCCGTCCTCGGTTTCGACGCGCTCCTTGGAGTAGCCGCCGGCATTGTTGGCGAGGACGTCGATGCGGTCGTAATCGGACTGGATGGCCGCGGCCAGCTTCCGCACCGAGGTCTGTGAGCCGAAATCGCAGACGAGAGTGTCGACTTCGGGTGCGCCCGCGTTCTGGACCAGTTGCCGGGAGTCGGCGAGCTTGCCGGGGTCGCGGCCGATGAGCACCAGGTGATGGCCCTGCGCGCCGAGCTGCTGTGCGGCCTCGAGACCGATGCCCGATGTGGCCCCCGTGATCAGGATCGTCTTCATGGCGCCCACGCTGCCACATCCGCCGGGACCCGCCGCACCGCCGAATCGGGTGATCCGGCAGTGCAGCGGGTGTGGGCCCGGCGGCGATAGGGGGCTGGTAGGGGCTCAGGCGGTGCGGGCGGGGCGAGCGAGCTGGGCGCTGTGGGCGCCCGCGCGGCGGCCGGAGAAGACGCAGTCCGCCAGCGACAGCCCGCTCACATAGGAGTTGGAGCAGATGCCCGCGGCCGCGCGACCGGCGGCGTACAGGCCCGGGATGACGCCGCCGTCCCGGGTGCGCACCGCGCCGGTGTCCTCGTCGACCACGACCCCGCCGAGGGTGAGCATGGGCGTCGGGTAGGTGAGCCGCGCCTTGAACGAAATATCCAGCAGCGCAAAGGGGCCCGTGTGAATCGGGCGGCGGATGTCGTCCGGCTTGCCCAGCGGGTCCGGCCGGTTCTCCGCGATGGCCTGATTGTGCGCGTCCACCGTCTTGCGCAGCGCCGCGGGTTCGATGCCGGCGCGGGCGGCCACCTCCTCGATGGTGCGCCCGGAGTGGCGTCCGGCCCGCAGCAGGCGTTCGCCCTGCATGCGCTGGAACCACACCGACTGCGGCCCGATCTGGCGGCGCGCCTCGGCTTCGAGTTCGGCGTCGACGAGCAGCCAGGCCCGGTTGCCCGGTGCGGTCGCGATGGCCGCGCCCAGGGCCGCGCCGTAGCGGGATTCGTCGATCATGCGCTCGCCCAGGGAGTTGACGGCGAGCGAGCCGAAGAAGGCGCTGGACGGTGCGATGAACCGCCAGGTGGAGATGGTGCTCATCTTGCTGGTGGCCGCACCCAGCGATTCCGCCATGGCGATGCCGCTGCCGTCGTCACCGGCGGTGCCCAGCGGAAGCCCTTCGGCCCAGGGGTATTCCGGTGCGTGCCGGGCCACCATCGCACCATTGGCGATGAATCCGCCGGTGGTGAGGATGACACCGGATCGAGCCTCGATGCGGATGCTCCGGCCGTGCTTGCGCTCGATGCGATCGAGCAGCAGTTGTACGGCGCGGCGCAAACCCTGGTGGTACACACCGGGTTTCGCCGAGATGCGGGCCAGTGCGGCGAAGCGCCGCTGCACGGCCGCGGGCGCGTCGGCGAGGGTGATCGCCTCCACGCCGATCACCCGCCCCTCCTCGACCACGAGTCGCGTTGCGCGAGTACCGGTCCGGACCTTGACGCCCAGCCGCGCCGCCGACGCCGCGAGCGGCCCGAACAGCTTCTTCCCCGAGACGCCGCGTCCGTGCGCCCGGTGCCCGCGTTGTTTCGGCGTCGCCAATTCCCGGTAGCCGCCGGAGTTTTCGCTGCCCGAGTAGTACAGGTAGTAGTCGTCGGTGGGGTAGGAGGTCTTGTACGGGCACAGTGACGCGTCGAACGGAACACCGTGTGCGGACAGCCAATCGATCATGCCGGCCGATTCCTCGCAGAATTGCCGCAGCGTCCGCTCGCTCACCGCGTCCCCGACCTCGGCGCGCAGATAGGCCAGCATGTTCTCGGCGTCGTCCTCGACTCCGGCCGCCCGCTGGACCCAGGTTCCGCCGCCCGCGTACACGATCCCGCCCGACAGTGCGGTCGCCCCGCCTCCGAGATACCGGTCGATGGCCAGCACCTCGGCTCCGCCCGCGCGCGCCGCGAGTGCCGCACTGACCCCCGCGCCGCCGTATCCGACAATGACGACATCGGCCGAGGCGTCCCAGCTCCGCATCCTCGCAACCGCCTTCCGAACGGATGATCCCCCGACGTCGCTGCCGAGGCACGAAAAACTATAACTTGTTCTAGTTGGGGCGGCGAGGCACCGCGGATGCGGCTCTCCCGCAGGGCTGGACATCCGCCTAATAGGTAACGGTCCGGTAACTTTACCTACTGAGTACTCGGTAGAACCTTAGGGTCTGGGCCGGATCACTCGAGCTCGACCACGAGGACTGTTCGTGAAGCTTCAGCACTGCCTGTCCGTTCTGGCCATCGCCGCCGCCGGAATCCTCGGCACCGCCGCTCCCGCCACCGCCGAAAGCGGCGAAAAGTATGTCGCCCTGGGGGATTCGTTCGCCGCGGGCGTCGGAATCTCCAATATTCTCGATCTGGGGTGTCAGCGGTCGGATCGCAACTACGCGCATGTGATCGCGGGGCGGCTGGGATACAGCCTCGCCGATGTCACCTGCGGAGGAGCCACCACCGAGACCGTCACCGGCAGCCAACTGTCCGCTGTCACCGCCGATACGGCGCTGGTGACGCTCGGCGTCGGCGGGAATGATGTCGGCTTCACCGATATCGTCGCGGCGTGCGTACTGGCCGGGGTGCTCGCCTCCGGGAGCGCGGACCCGGCGGTGGGGTGCAAGAGCCAATTCGAGAGTGTGATGCCGGCTCGGCTCGCGAAGGTCTCGGCCGAGGTGTCGACGCTGGTGTCGGAGATTCGGGCGCGGGCCCCGCAGGCTCGCATCGTGCTCGTGGGGTATCCGAAGATACTGCCGGACAACGCTGCCGAGTGCGCGGGGCAGCAGCCGGCGCTGGCCGAGGACATCGAGTGGGCGCGTGCTGTCGTCATCGAGGGCTTGAACGCCATGCTGCGCGCGCAGGCCGGTACCGAATATGTCAGCACCTATGAGCTGTACGAGGGGCACGGAGTCTGCGCGCCGGTGGCGGATCGCTGGGTGAACGGGACTTCGGTCGACAACGGCGAAGGAGTTCAGTTCCATCCCAATCAGTTCGGGCATGC
Source organism: Nocardia huaxiensis (assembly GCF_013744875.1). Taxonomy (NCBI): domain Bacteria; kingdom Bacillati; phylum Actinomycetota; class Actinomycetes; order Mycobacteriales; family Nocardiaceae; genus Nocardia; species Nocardia huaxiensis. The sequence goes on along the minus strand of NZ_CP059399.1, from coordinate 7,896,583 downwards.
CGCCACGGCTGAGTGGATGGTCGCCGCCCTGGCCGGTTGATTGGGCACACTGCCCTGGCACGACGGTGGTTCTTCATGCCATATCCCATGGCTGACAAGGACATTGACTGGCAGCGTGCAGTGCATGAACAAGGTTGTTCGCGCGGCGGTGGCCGCTGTGCTGGCCGCGGGTATGGCGCAGACCGGAACGGGAAGCGCGCAGGCCGAGCCGGTGAGCGCGGCGGGGGATCGGCAGGAGGAGGTGCTCTCGACGCGGGACGGCATCGTCACCTCGTATGTGAGCCTGGCACTGCCGCTGCCCGCCGCCGCGCCCGCGCATCCGGCGGCCTGCGATCGAATCGGCTATCTGCGGTATCGGCCGGTCGACGGGCCCGCCGACGCGGTGGACGCCGACCACGTGGTCGTCCAGCAGCAGGGATTGCACGGCGGCGCGGTCAATTCCGACAGCGTCGCCTTCAATACCGTGCATTCGGCCAAGGCGCAGGGGCAGCACATCGAGTACTGGGCGCTGGCGCGGCGCAGTAGTTGCCTGGACGAGAAGCGCGGGTTCGATCGCGCGCTGGAAACGGGCAACTATCTCGACGCGGTCGACTACTACTTCAACGGGATGCCGATCGACGGCGAGCGGTTCCCCGGATTCAAGACCTCCGCGGAGCTGGGGGTGCTGGACTTCATGGGCCTCGAGCGCGTGGTGCGCGATCAGTACGAGCTCATGCTGCACGAGATTCCGCAGCAGGAGGTGCGGCAGCGCAAGTTCGTGTGCACCGGAATCTCGCTGGGCGGCTTGGTGACCGGGTTCTTCTCCGATTGGGAGTTCGACGGCCGGCCCGGCGCCGACCAGTGCGTGGCGTTCGCGGCGCAGGACTCGATGATCTCCTCGGACCCGGTCGCCCTGCAGAACACCCCGTTCCTGGCCGCGCTGACCAATGCCATTGTGGGACCGCTGGATTCGGTGGTGCAGGCCGGATTCACCGCGAATGTGCTGCCCCGCACCTTCGGTTCCGCGCCGGGGCTGGGCACCCGGGCGTTCATGCTGCTGCGTCTGGCCGGGCTGGCCGCGCATCTGGATCCGGACGGGGAGAGCCAACTGCTGGCGCACCTTCCGCGCGACACCGATATCGAGGGCACGCTGAACACCTTCGCCGCTCCCACCTGGGCGGCGTGGGCGAGCAATGGCGGCGACGGTTCCGGGTCGATTCGCGACTACCGCCTCACCAACGCGGCGCTGCTCGGCGTGCTCATCGACAACAACTCGTCGAACTTCTCGCTCTTCCAGCAGGGGATCGGGGCGCTGTCGGGTGGTCCGGTGCAGGAGAAGACCTTCCCGAATCCCGGTGAGCTGACCCAGCTTCCGCTGCTCGGCAACTTCCTGCGCGTTTCGGCGGGCAATCAGCGCCGCGTCGCGCCCACCGATCGCGGCGCGCTCTACACCTGGCGCAATTACGACGATGTCGCCGGTGTCCCGTGGACCGCGCCCAATCACGAGGTCGCCGATATCCGGGATGTGGCACGGCAATTGGCCATGGGCGCGCCCACCGCGTACTGGGAGACCTACTTCCCGCTGCGGCTCGTGGTCGATATCGGCGCGGGCTACGGTGGCACCCGCACCGGTGATCTGGCCGGGCTGCGGTATCACGGAATGGCGCGCTTGAAGCCGAATTTCGTGGCCTGGGCGGGCGACAGCCCGGTCCAGCCCGCCACCGGGACACTGTTTCCGACACCGGCGCTGGCGCAGGTGGTGTCGCTGCCCGGCTACACCCACGTGGACACCATCGGCGCCGCCGCCGTGCTGAACGACGGGCAGCCCGATCACAGCGGCTGGCAGCTGGCTCTGTTCCTGCGCAGTCTCGGCTGAGCGCGCGCGGCAGGCATAGGGTCGGGGTAGTGCCCAACCTGTGATCGATGCTGACCTGCCGGCGAGGAACCATGAATTCTGCTCTCATCATGTCCGCCCGCGACCTCGAGTTCCTGCTCTACGAGTGGCTCGAGGTCGAATCCCTGACCGCGCGTGCGCGTTACGCCGAGCATTCGCGGGAGACCTTCGATCAGGCGCTGGAGTTGAGCCGGGATCTGGCCACCAAGTACTTCGCGCCGCACAATCGAGCGTCCGATCTGGAGGAGCCGCGCTTCGACGGCACGCGGGTGCATGTGATTCCCGAGGTGGGGAAGGCGCTGCGCGCCTTCGCCGACGCGGGCCTGATCGGTGCGGCCATGGACGCGAAGGTCGGCGGTATGCAGCTGCCGTACACGGTGCACACCGCGTGTATGGCCTGGATCCACGCCGCGAACGTGGCCACCGCCGGATACGCGCTGCTGACCATCGGCAATGCCAATCTGATCGCCGCGCACGGGAGTCCGGAGCAGATCGAGCGGTTCATGCTGCCCATGCTGGACGGCCGGCACTTCGGCACCATGGCGCTGTCGGAGCCGCACGCCGGGTCCAGCGTCGGGGATCTGACCACCAGCGCCGTGGCTCAGCAGGACGGCACCTACCGGCTGTTCGGGCGCAAGATGTGGATCTCCGGCGGTGATCACGAACTGTCGGACAACATCATTCATCTGGTGCTGGCGCGGATTCCGGGCGCGCCCGCGGGCAGCCGCGGGGTGTCGCTGTTCATCGTCCCCAAGTATCTGGACGACGAGCAGGGCGCGGCGACCGTACGCAACGATGTGGTGCTGGCGGGCATCAACCACAAGCTGGGATGGCGCGGAACCGTCAATACCGCACCGGTTTTCGGCGACGGAGCGTTCGAGCCGTACGGGGCGGCCGGTGCGGTGGGTTACCTGGTGGGCGAGCCGAACAAGGGCCTGTCCTACATGTTCCACCTCATGAACGAGGCCCGCATCGGCGTCGGCCTGGCCGCCACCGCACTGGGGTACACCGGCTATCTGAAGTCGCTCGAGTACGCCCGCAATCGGCCGCAGGGCCGCCCGGTCACCGCCCACGATCAGAACGCCCCGCAGGTGCCCATCGTCGAGCATCCGGATGTGCGGCGAATGCTGCTGGCGCAGAAAGCCTATGTGGAGGGCGCGCTGGCGCTGGAGCTGTACTGTGGCCGCCTGGTCGACGAACAGCACAGTGCCACCGATGATTCCGAACGCGACCGGGCCGCCACGCTGTTGCGCATTCTGACGCCGATCGCCAAGAGCTGGCCGAGCCAATGGTGCCTGGCCGCCAATGATCTCGCCATCCAGGTGCACGGCGGGGCCGGCTACACCCGCGACTACGACGTGGAACAGCACTACCGGGACAATCGACTGAACCCGATTCACGAAGGCACGCACGGGATTCAGAGCCTGGATCTGCTGGGTCGCCAGGTCGTCGCCGAGGACGGCAAGGCGCTGCGCCTGCTGCTGGAGGCCGTGCATCGCACCGCCGCCACGGCCCGCGTCGGTGGTGACGGGGAACTGGCCGAGTTCGCCGACGCGCTGGCCCGCGCCGCCGGCCGGCTCGCCGCGACCACCGCCACCCTCTGGGCGGGGGCCGACCCGGCCGCGGCGCTGGCCAATTCGGCGGTCTACCTGGAGGCCGCCGGGCATGTGGTGCTGGCCTGGATCTGGCTGGAGCAGGCTGTGGTGACCGTCGGCAAGCGCGGCGCGTTCTATGATGGCAAACGCGCAGCTACTCGATACTTCTATCGCTGGGAGTTGCCGCGCACCGGTCCCATGTTCGATCTGCTCGACTCCGGCGACCGCACCACCCTCGATCTGGATCCGGCCTGGTTGTAGCGACCGACAGAACGGAGCTCCGATGACGGACGGCACGATCCACCCCGGTCTGGACGCTGCGGCGACCGCGGTGTCGCCGCAGGTGATCGCCTGGCGGCAGCATCTGCACCAGTATCCGGAGCTGTCGAACCGCGAGGTGAACACCGCGAGGCTGATTGCCGATCACCTGAACTCGCTCGGGCTCGACGAGGTGCGCACCGGGATCGCCGGACACGGCGTGGTCGGCGTGCTACGTGGCGGCAAACCGGGGGATCGGGTGATCGCGCTGCGCGCCGATATCGACGCGCTGCCGGTGCCGGACCAGTGCGGGGTGCCGTTCGCCTCGACCGTGGTGGACGAGAACTATCCGGGCGGGCCGTTCCCGGTCTCGCACGCCTGCGGGCACGACTGCCACACCGCCATGCTCATGGGCGCGGCCACCGTGCTGGCGGGCGTGCGCGAACAGCTGCCCGGCACAGTGCTTTTCGTATTCCAGCCCGCCGAGGAGGGGCCGCCGGTCGACGAGAAGGGCGGAGCGCGCGCCATGCTCGACGCGGGCGCGCTCGACGATCCCGCGCCGACCATGGCCTTCGGCTTCCATGTCACGCCGTATCCCAAGGGCTACATCGGGTATCGCGTCGGCAATCAGTTCGGGGCGTCCTGTCTGGTGAAGCTGACCATCACCGGTCAGCAGGTGCACGGGTCCACCCCGTGGATGGGCATCGACCCCATGCCCGCGGCCGGGGCCGTCATGACCGGCATCGGCCAGCTCTACCGCCAGATCAGCGCCTTCGACCCGGTGACGGTCACCATCGGGCATGTGGAGGATGTGGGCCGGTTCAATATCATCGGCCAGACCGTGACCCTGTGGGGCACCATCCGCTGCGCCGTCGAGAACGACATGACCGAGGTGCAGAAGCGGCTGGACACGCTCGCCACCCACACCGCGCAGGCCTACAACTGCTCGGCCACGGTCGAATTCCTCCAGGACGTGCCCGCGGTGCACAACTCGAAGGCATGGCTGGACGCGGGCCTGCCCACCTTCCAGCGGGTGGTCGGCGTCGACAAGGTGGTGCCCAGCATCCCAACCCTCGGCTACGACGACGTCTCCGAATTCGTGAACAAGTTCGGCGGACTCTACGTCACGCTCGGCGTACAGGACGCCGAACTCGACCCGAACGGCATGCCCTTCCCGGTTCCGGGCGGGCGCGGCCTGTTCGTCAACCACAACCCGCACTTCTACGCCGATGACGACACACTGGTCACCGGCGTGCGCCTGCACGCCTACGTGGCCTACGACCATTTGAACGGCACGCTGGTTCCGCACTGATCGACACGTCGAGAGGGTGGGAATGCGGGTGAGCAGGCGTGGTTTTCTGACTGGAGCATCCCTCGCGGCGACGGCAGCCATGGCGGGCTGCTCGCCGGGCGGATCCTCGAACGGCAAGGCGGACTACATCTTCCGGGGCGGATCGGTGCTGCCGGTGGCCGGTGGCGCTCCGGAGGTGGAGGCGCTGGCGGTGGCCGGCGGGCGGATTCTGGCGGTCGGGTCGGAGGCGGATGTGCTCGGATTGCGCGGATCCGCCACGAGGACAGTGGATCTGGCTGGGAGGACGCTGCTCCCGGCCTTCGTGGAGGCGCACAGCCATCCCTCGCAGATCGCCTCGGCGCTCGCGCCGCCCGCCGTGGATGTGCGGCCGTTCACCGTGCCGACCGGGGCGCAGGTGTGGAGCGCACTCGCCGACACCGTGGCGACGACGCCTAAGGGCACGCCGATTCTGTTGTACGGCATCGATATTCTGCTGCAACCGGGGCTGGAGCTGCCGACACGGCAGCAGCTCGATCAGCGCGCACCCGACAACCCGGTGGTGATCGTGGCCAATAGCGGGCATGCGGCCTACGCCAATTCGGCTGCGCTGCGACAGGCCGGGATCACCGCCGACACCCCCGATCCCACTGGCGGAAAGTACGGGCGCGATGCCGACGGGCAGCTGACCGGCGAGGCCGCCGAAACTCCGGCCATTCTGGCCCTGGTCGCGCCGTACGAGAAGGTGCTCGCGCCCAAGATGGCCGACAATATGCGCTGGGCCTACGGGCAATTGGCGCAGGCGGGCATCGCGACCTGTAGCGAGCACACCTACTCGGCCACACTCGCCGAGCTGTACGAGACGATCTCCGGTGAGGCCGACTGCAAGCTGCGGGTGCGCGGATACGAGATCGGCACACCGGAATTGGCTTCGAAGGCACAGCATCTGGGTGGCGGCTATTCTGGCGGCGACCAGCTCTTCGCGCAGATCGGCATGAAGCTGTGGGCGGACGGCTCACCGTGGCAGGGCAATATCGACACCACCTTTCCGTACCTCACCGACGAGACCACCGCGCGCATGGGTCTCGGCCCGGACCATCACGGCGGAATGAACTACACGCCGGAGCAATTCGACAGGCTGGCACAGGCTTTCATCGCACAGCGCTGGCAGCTGTCGACGCATGTGCACGGGGACGCGGCCATCGACAGCGTGCTCGACGCGTACGAGCGCGCGCTCGCCGCCAGTCCGATCGCCGATGCGCGGCTGCGACTGGAGCACGTCGGGGCCATGCGGCCCGACCAGTTCGCTCGCGCCGCCCGGATGGGCGTCACCACCAGCCTTTTCATCGAGCACGTCTACTACTGGGGCGATGTGCTGGTCGACGAGCTGTTCGGGCCGGAGTACGGCGGGCACTGGATGTCGGCCAAGGCGGCGCTCGACGCCGGTGTGCGCATCTCCTTCCACAATGACGGCACCGTCACCCCGCCCGATCCGATCGGCAATATCGCCACCGCCGTCACCCGGACCGCCAGGGGCAGCGGGCAGGTGCTGGCTCCCGAGCAGCGCATCGGGGTCGACGAGGCCCTGCGCGCCCAAACCATCGATGCCGCTTGGCAATTGCATCTCGATCGCGACACCGGCAGTCTGGAGCAGGGCAAATTCGCCGATCTGGTGGTGCTGTCCGGCAATCCGCGCAGCACGCCACCGGAACAGTTGCGCGAGTTGAAGGTCGAGGCCACCTACCTGATGGGCCGCCAAACCTTCGGTGAACCACTGGCCTGAGTTAGCGTGGTAGCTCGGCCGGAGACACAGCTCGGTCGTGGAGACACAGAAGAATACGGAGCAGATGCCGTTTGTTACGCGCGGGGGCGTACGGATCCACTACAGCGACAGTGGGGGGAGCGGGCCGCCGATCGTGCTGGCGCACACGCTGTTTCTGGATCAGGGGATGTTCGAGCCGCAGGTGGCGGAGTTCGGGCGCAAGTATCGGATCATCCTGATCGATTCGCGCGGGCACGGGCCGAGCGAGGACGACGGAACGCCGTTCAGCTATTGGGATCTGGCGCGGGACGCGTGGGCCGTGGTGGATGCCCTCGGCCTGGATCGGGTGACGGTGGGCGGGGTTTCGCACGGGGCGGCCACCGCGGTGCGCATGGCGCTGCTGGCGCAGTCGCGGGTGGACGGGCTGATCCTGGTCGGGTCGGGGGCGAACGCGTTGACCGCGGAGCGGCGGGCCGGATATCGGGAGGTGATCACGGCCTGGACGGACGGGGAGCCGTTCGGGCCGGTGGCGCGCACGGTGTCGTCGCTGATCATCGGAAACGATGTGGCGCAGGTGCGGCCGTGGCGGGACAGGTGGCTGGCCGGTGATCGCACGCGCCTGCGCGGGGCGGGGGAGTGCGCGGTCAATCGGGATGCGGTGCTCGAGCTGCTCGAGGCCGTGCGCTGCCCGGTGCTCGTGATCCGGGGCACGGGCGACCACGACACCGATGCCGGTGAGTCCGCCGAGCTGGCAGCGGCTTTCGGGGTGCCGGTGCACGCGATCGACGGTGCGGCCATGACGCCGAATCTGACGCATCCGCGCGAATTCAACGCGCTGCTGCGATCATTCCTGGCGCGGGACTCCCTCAACCGACCGGGGCCTGGTCGGTCAGCCCGATGAACAGCTGATGCGCCGGGCCGGGGGCGGTGCTGCGGTAGCGCTGCACCCGGACCTCGAAAATCGTTGCGGTGCGCGGATTCCGGAGCAGAAAGGCCGGATCGCTGCGGCCGATGCACACGTGCCCGGCCGTCCACATGCGCCGGAAGTCGGGGTGCTCGCTGAGCTCGCGCAGCACCGCTTCCACCTCGCCGGGGTCGCGGGCCAGCGCGGCGTAGGCGCGGAAGCGGCCGACCATCAGATGTGCCTCGCGTTCCCACTCCTCGACCACTATGCGGGCGCGGGGGTCGGTGAACATCCAGCGCAGCACGTGGCCGGTGCCGGTGAGACCGGGCAGGGCGTCGTCGAATGCACTGTTGTGGTCCACGATTCGCCAGCCGTCGTCCAGGACCGCGGCCAGGTGCGGGAGCAGGCCGTCCAGGGTGGCGCGCAGGGTGGGGTCGGCGGTGCGCAGCGGCGGTGCGGCCGGAGCCGAAGGGCGTTGCTGGGCCAGGTGATACAGGTGCGTGCGGTCGGCCGGGTCCAGCTCCAGAACCGTCGCCAGGGAATCCAGAATGGCCGCACCGGGATTGAGCGCCTCGCCCTGTTCGATCTTGGCGATATAGCCGAGGCTGGCGTGGGTGGCCTCGGCCAGTTCCTTGCGGGTGAGACCGGCCGGGTGCGCTGTGGTGGCGCGGGCGCGGCGGTCGCGGATGAACTCGGCCAGCGTGGGGACGCGTAGCGGGCCGTCGGAGGGTGCGCCAACGGTGTTGTCTGCCAACGGGTGTCCTTTCGCTCGTCTTGTCGAGGATAGGCACGCGGAGTGATCGCGCGCCTGCGGTCAGATACTGAAAATGTGTGTTTCACATCTCGGTGCCCCTGGCGGTGGTAGCGGTGCCGGGTGCGGCTCCGGGCGGTGGCGCCGCCTGCGCGGAGAGCATCTGACTGGGGTATCCGAGAAGTTGCCAAGTGCCACTTCACATTCGATATTGGCAAGGTGAATTCGATGTGGCCGGAACATGGGGGACTGCATTCGCGTGCCATTCGAATCGGCGACTCCGCCTTTCCCTACGAATTCGGCGCGGACTGCGCCGGGGAAATCGCGGACCGGCTCGCCGAATTGAATGCCGATCTGCTGATAATCGTGACCGACGACCGGGTGCGCGAGGTGTACGCCGATATGCCTGCGCGCCTGGCCGGGCGCACGCCGTTCCTGCTGCTGTCCCATCCCGCGGGCGAGTCCATGAAGACCATGACCTGTCTGTCCCGGCATCTGGACGCAGCGTTGCGAGGTGGCGCCACCCGGCGCTCGGTGGTGGTGTCCTTCGGCGGCGGGGTGCCGGGAAACCTGGCCGGGCTCATGGCGAGCCTGCTTTTCCGCGGCGTGCGCTTGGTGCACGTACCCACCACGACCATTGCCGCCATGGATTCGGTGCTGTCGTTGAAACAGGCGATAAACAGCCCGATCGGGAAGAACGCACTCGGCACCTATTACGCGCCGACCGCCGTGTACACCGATGTGCGATTCTTCGAAACCCTGCCGGTGCGCGAATTGCGTTCCGGCCTGTGCGAAATGGCGAAGAATTGCCTGGCGATCCAGCCGGAGGCGATCGACGGGTTGCGGGCGGTGATCGCGGGCGGCGACCTGGCCGCGCCCCGGGCGCTGCGGTGGCTGCTGGACGCCAGCATCGCGGCGAAAACGGCGGTGACGCAGGGCGACACCTTCGAACGCGGCTCGGGACTGGTACTGGAGTACGGGCACACCACCGGGCATGCCATCGAACTGTGTGATCACCGGGCGCGCGGGGCGGCCGGACTGTCGCACGGCGCGTCCATCGCACTGGGAATGCTGGTGGCCGCGCACATCTCGCACGCGCGCGGATGGCTCTCCGACGATGCCGTGAGTCTGCACTACGAGCTGGTGACCGGGCTGGGCGTGGAACCGTGCCTACCCGCCGGGATGACCGTCGAACAGGTGCTGCGGGTCGCCGCCGACGACAACAAGCGCGGCCACCTCGAAACGCCCACGGACGCCCTGCCCTTCGTGCTGCTGCGCGCACCGGGGCGACCGGCGATGACCGGTGACCTGCCGCTGGTCCCGGTCGCGCTGCCGGAGCTGCGCGAAGCGCTCGAGGTGATCGCCCGGCGTCCAGCGCGCCCGGCGAATCCCGCCGCGCGACAGCTGATCTGACGGCCCGCTGTTCCCGACGACCACGGAGGTTCCATGCTGGCCATTCATGGCGGCCCACCGGTCCGCCGCGCCGCGTCCTGGCCGCGCTGGCCGCAGTACGACGAGAGCACCGAGCGAGAACTGCTCGCCGCCTTGCGCTCCGAGCGCTGGTCGGTCAGCTGGTACGCCCCCGACGGCGGCAAATCCCGGGAGCGGCTGTTCGGTGAGGCGTTCGCGCGCTACCACGACGCGGCCTACGGGGTGAGCGTCGACCACGGCTCGAGTGCACTGGTGATCGCTTTGGAAGCACTGGGCGTGGGCCCCGGCGACGAGGTGATCGTTCCGGCTGTCACCTGGGTGGCTCCGGCCACGGCGGTGCTGCGCGTGGGTGCGACACCGGTGCTGGTGGATGTGGATCCCGAATCCGGCTGCCTCACCGGCGAATCCATTCGCGACGGGCTCTCGGCGCGGACGCGGGCCGTGATCGCGGTCCATCTCGCCTGCACCACCGTCGATCTCGACGATGTCCCGGCGGCCACCCTCGCCACGGGGCTGCCGCTGATCGAGGACTGCTCACAGGCGCACGGCGCGCGCTGGGCGGGCCGTGCGGTCGGCACCTTCGGCAATGCGGGCGTGTTCAGCCTCGGCGCGGCCAAAACCCTGGCGGGCGGCGAGGGTGGCGCGGTGATCACCGACCGGCAGCACCTTTATCAGCGAATGCTTCAGCTGCGCGCGGATTCTCGCGGCTACACGCCGGGCGTACCCGGGGTCGGCGAGTACGAGCTGGTCGAACGCGGTGAGATCATGGGCGCGAACTACTGCATGTCGGAACTGACAGCGGCGGTGTTGCTGGATCAGCTGCCCCGGCTCGACGCCCAGAACGAACTGCGGGAGCAGCGCGCCAAGGAACTCGAGGCCGGGCTCGCGGACATCCCCGGGCTCGCGCCCGTGCCCGTGCCCGCGCCGGTCGATCGACGGGCCATCTACGAGTACGGAATCCGTGTGTGTCCCGGCGCTTTCGGCGCCGCGCCGGTCGAGGCGGTTGCCGCCGCACTGACCGCCGAGCTGGGTACCCGCGTCTATCCGCCGCGAGATCCGTTGCACCGCAGCATCCTGCTGCGCCCCCGGACGAAGCCGCGTTTCGCGCGCCTGCCCGATGCCACGTGGGATCGCATGACCGGCCGGGATTTCCCCGGGGCAGACCACTACCGGGATCACACCCTGCTCCTGCACCACAGCGTCCTGCTGGGCGATACGGCCGACATCGACGGCATCCTCACCGCGCTCGACAAGGTCCGTACCCGCTCCGACGCCCTGTCCGCCGCCTCCGGCTGCTCGCTCACGAAAGGCGCTCGCCCATGACGACTTCCGATCTGATGACGGACTGGGAGGGGCGGGTGGTGGACGGCATCCGCCTGCGCCGGGCGCGCGAGGACGACTGGGATGCCCTGCGCGACTGCTATGACCGTGCTTTCGGTGGCGTGCGGGCGGCCGACTTCGAGGCTTGGAAGCGGCAGTTCCTGCTTTCGGATGTCGTAGTGGCCGAGGACGTCTCGGAGCCCGATGCGCCCTTCGTGGTCGGCACGGTGGCAGTCGTGCGCATGTCCGTGTCGGTCCCCGGCGGCGGGCAGCTGAAGGTCGCCGCCTGTGCGCAGGGGATGGTGGCCACCACCCACCAGAAGCGCGGCCTCTACGCCAAACTGCAGGCCGAAACCATGTACATCGCGGTGGAATCCGGCGCGGAGGTCTTCGCCGCCATGCCCGGCCCCGGTGCCAGTTACAGCTATGTCGGCGTCGCGGGCCACACCCGGCGACTGCGCATCGACCGGCGGCGAGCGAAACTCGGTGCGGCAGTAGCGGAATCGCTTCCAGCGGGGAGGACGGGGCGCGCGGCGCAGACGGCCGGCTCGAACGGGCTGCCGACGGCGCGGGAGATGCGGCCGGGTGCGGCGCGGGAGCTGCTGCGCGAGATCTACGACCGGTGGCAGCGCGCGACGCCCGGGGCGCTGAGCCGGGGCGAGCACTACTGGCCCGCGACCTATGACGACAGCTCCTGCGTCATCGTTCACCCGGATGGGTACGTGCTCTACGACCTGGTCGGCGACACCGTGCTGGTGCGCGATTTCTGCGCGGTCACCCTGGCGGCGCACCGGGAGTTGTTGCGCTGCTTGCTCGGTCACGGCGAGTACGCCGAGATTCTCATGGAGACCGCACTGGACGATCCCACCCCGCTGCTGCTGGAGGATCCGCGCGGAGCGGCGACCACTGCGGTCGATCCAGGGGTGTGGATGTGGATTCTTGCTGCGGCGAAGGCTTTTCAGGTGCGGTCCTATCGCGCCGACTTCCACGGCGTGATCGAGATCGTCGACCCCTACGGTCTGACGCCGGGCCTGTTCACCCTCGATGTCACTGTGGGACAGGGCAGTTGGGAACCCGCTCCGGACACCGCGCGAGCCGACCTGCGGATCGGGCCGATGGAGCTGGCGAGCGCCTATTTCGGCGCGTACACCCCGCAGGAACTGCATCGCGCCGGGCGGCTCGAGGAAATCACCCCCGGTGTCGTGCGGGCCCTCGACGCCGCACTGGCCCCGGCTCAGCGGCCCTTCAACATCACTCCCTTCTGATCCACCGAGCATGAGGACAGCCATGTCAGATCTACGTCCCGGGCGGTTGACCGCCGCCGCGAAGAAATTCCTCACCTGGGATGCGAACCCGGCGGTCTTCGGCATCACCATCCCCTGCCCGGTGCCGGTGGCCATGCGGCTGGAGGATGCGCAGCGGCTGGTCAATGCCCTGATCGACAATCATGAGGCGCTGCGCAGCCGGTACAGCTACGGCGAGAACGCCGGGTGCCTCATCGAACCCGAGTCGGGCGGTGAGCTCGACCCGGCCCGCCTGGATGTGCGCACGGTCGATATCGAGGGCCTCGAACCCGATGCGCTGGTGGCGCTGATGGAAGAGGAGTCGATCAAGAACAATATGCGGCTGGATCCGCCCGCCGGGAAGATCGTGACGGCGGTGCTGCTGACCCGGTCGTACGACGTGAGCATTCTGCTGCTCACCGCTCACCACATCGCCATCGACGGGGTGGCCATGTGGGTGCTGTGGGACGACGTCGCCACCTATGTGCGGCAATGGGAAGCGGGCGAACCGATTTCGCTGCCGCCTGAAGCCATCACCGGGTCGGAGTGGGCCGAGTTCCTGGACGAGCTCGCGCCGAGCCGGGCGGGGGAGTTGGACTACTGGCTGTCCGCCACCGACAGTGAACCGAATGTGTTCAGCCGGGAGGTCACCCCGGAGTCGGTGCATCTGGACGGCGTCATCGACGGTGCGGCGGCCCAGCGGCTGCTGGTGGACCTGCCCGCCGCGTACGAGGCCAGCTACACCCGAATCCTGCTCGTCACACTGGGTTTGGCCATCGAGGACGTGACCGGGGTGGCCCGGTCCATCCAGGTGCAGAAGCACGGCCGCTACAGCCGCCTGCGGCCCGGCACCGATCTGGCGCGCACCGTGGCGTGGCTGTCCGACGACTACCCGTGGCTGCTGCGGCCGGTGCCCGGCACCCTCGAGACGCGGCTGCGCGATGCCATCGCCACCTATCCGGCGCATCCCGAGGACTTCACGCTGCTGTGCTGGCATCATCCCGAAAGCTGGCCGCGTTTCATGACTTTCAACTTCCCCAAGTTCTACTTCAACTTCCTCGGTGATGTGGGCGTGTGGATTCCGGGAGCGCATTCGCGTGAGCAGGCGCGGCTGACCATGTTCGATATGAGTCTGTTCCTGGGGACCAGCAAACCGGAAGGCGTTGAGCAGGTGCACTATTCGGTGCACTCGCCGGATGGCGGGCTGGGGGCCGAGCGGGTGCGCGAGATCGTGGACCGGTGGCGGGAGATCATCGAGACGGTGGCGGCCCGATGAGCCGGCTGATCATCACCGCCATCGGCAGTCGCGGGGATATCGCGCCGCTGCTCGGGCTCGGGGCGGGATTGCGTGCGGCCGGGCACGAGGTCGGGGTGGCCGCCCACGAGGTCTTCGCCGATCTGGTGATCGGGTCCGGGCTCGAATTCCTGCCCATGGCAACCAATCTCGACATCGATATGACCAATACCGACATCTCCGATCGGCGCGGCATCGGATGGGCGTTCGCGTCGCCGCAGGGCGTGCGGGCCATGGGTGAGGGGATGATCGCGGCCCTGCGCGATGTCCCCGCCGATGCGCTGCTGCTCGGGCAGCTGACCGAGTTCGCCGGTTTCCAGCTCGCGGAGTCCAAGGGGATTCCGGCCGTCGGACTGCGTTTCCAGCCGACCTCCGCGACCGCCGCTCATCTGCCGAGCAATATGGGGCCGTATTCCCTTGGCGGGGCGGGTAATCGGCTCGCCGCGGAGTTCGGCACCTGGATCGTGGATCGCGTCTATGCCGATGTCGTCGCGGGCTTCCGCCGCGATCTGGGCTTGCCCGCCGTCTCCGCCCGGGAACTGCGGCGTCGCCGCACCGCGTCGGAATGGCTCGTGCTGCACGGCTATTCGCCGGAAGTTCTGCCTCGTCCCGCCGATTGGCGGCCCGGCCTGGAAGTCACCGGCTACTGGTGGCCGCCGCGTCCCATCGACTGGGAGCCGCCCGCCGAGCTCGTGCGATTTCTGGCGGATGGTCCGGCGCCGGTATTCGTCGGCTTCGGCAGCATGGTCGACAGCGCCGCCCGCAGCGCCGAGGTCTCCGCACTCGTGGGTGCGGCGCTGCGCCGGGCGGGAGTGCGCGGCATCGTCCAATCCGGTTGGCTGCGAATGGATGTCACCGCCGACGACGTGCTGACCATCGGCGAGGTCCCGCACGATTGGCTGTTCCCGCAGATGTCGGCCGTGGTGCATCACTGCGGCGCGGGCACCGCCGCCGCGGGCCTGCGCGCGGGTGTGCCCGCCGTCGGCGTACCGGTCTATTCGGACCAGCCTTTCTGGGCGCAGCGGCTACAGGCTCTCGGCGTCAGCGCCGCGACCATTCCGCACCGGAGGCTGTCCGTGGACCGGCTGGCGACCGCCATCCGGCGCGCCACCACCGACAGCACCCTGCGCGGCAACGCAATTCGTCTCGCCACCCGCATCGACGCCGAAGACGGTGTCGGCCACGCCGTACGGGCCATCGAAGCCCGCCTGACGGGAGTGCACGCATGAGCCGGTTCGTCATCGCCTCCATGGGCACCCGTGGCGACGTGGCCCCACTACTGGATGTCGGCCTGCGTCTGCGCGACGCCGGCCACGAGGTGGTGGTGGCCGCCCACTGCCTGTTCCGCGACCTGGTCACCGAGTGCGGTCTCGAATACCGGCTCATGGGAGCCGATATCGAGGTCGACATGTCCGACCCGTACGCGGTCGACCTGAGCGCCCACGGCCTGTCGGACGTGACCAGGCTGGCCTGGCCCGAAGGTCAGCGCTTCCTAGGCAACGGCCTGCTCGAGGCCCTCGCCGACGAACCCGCCGACGCCCTGCTGCTCAGCCCGCTCGCCGAATACTCGGGTTTCCAGCTGGCGGAGGCCAAAGGTATTCCGGCGCTGGGCCTTCGACTGTTCCCGCAGTCTGCGACCGCCGACCACGCCCCGAGCCACTTCGGCGGCAAGCATTTCGGCGGCCTGGGCAACCGGCTCGCCGCCGACGCCGGAGCCTGGTTCTTCGACACCCTCTACCGCGAACCCGTGGCGGAGTTCCGTCGCGACCTGGGCCTGCCCAAGGTCTCCGCCAGGGAATTGCGCCGCCGCCGCACCGAAGCGGGATGGACTGCCCTGCACGGCTATTCGCCGAGCGTCTCACCCCGCCCGGCCGACTGGCGTCCGGGTCTCGAGGTGACCGGCTACTGGTGGCCCCCGCGTCCCGTCGGCTGGGAGCCGCCCGCCGACCTGGTGGACTTCCTCGACGCCGGCCCGCCTCCGGTCTTCGTCGGTTTCGGCAGCACCACCGAGGGCATCGACCGCCGCGCCGAGTTCTCCGAGATCGTCAGCACGGCCCTGCGCCGCTACGGCGGGCGGGCGCTGGTGCAGGCGGGCTGGCTGAACCTCGACATCACCGGTGACAATGTCCTCCCCATCGGCAGCGTCCCCTACGACTGGCTGTTCCCCCGCATCTCGGCCGCCATCCACCACGCCGGCGCCGGGACGACCTCCGCCAGCCTGCGCGCCGGTGTCCCCTTCGCCGCCGTCCCGGGCCAGGCGGACCAGGGCTTCTGGGCCCACCGCATGCGCGTCCTCGGCGTCAGCCCCGCGACCATCCCGCTCCGGAAACTCTCGGTCGATGCCCTGGTCGAGGCTCTACGGGAACTGACCACCGTGGACTCCTACCGCGACAACGCCGCCCGCCTGGCATCCCGCATCGCGCAGGAGGACGGTGCGGGCGTTGCGGTGAAGGTCATCGAACAAGTCGTCGCTCAGCGCTGAAATCCGCTGCAGAACCGCCAGATGATCTCGGCGGCATCGAACTGGCGGGTCACCGTGCCCACCAGCGACTCCGGCAGGCGCTGGTCCCGGCCCGGCCACGTATGCCCGCCCCCCACAACGGAATACAGCTCGACCCTGCTGCCCGCCGCACACTTCGCGGAGATCTCCGTGACCACCGAGGTTCCGTCGTTGGTCAGCGGCGGGAGGCTGGTCCGCACCGGCTCGCCGTCGCACCGATTGCGGCCGCGCCACAGTGCCTGCGTCGCGTCGACCGACAACACCGGTGCGGTTCCCGAGCCCCCGCGATGGCCTCCGGTCACCCGCACCACACCACCGTTGTAGGGGACGATCGGGTCTGCCGTGCCGTGAATCTCGAGCACCGGCAACGGTACGCCCGGTGTGCACCCGTGCTCGTCGGCCTGCGGCAAGGTTCCGGATACCGGTGCGATCGCCGCGAGCCGCCCCGCCAGCGCGCACCCGAGAAACTGAGTGAACATGCCGCCGTTGGACAATCCGGTGGCATAGATCCGGGCAGGGTCGACGCCGTGCTCCGCGATGATCCGATCGATCACGGCGCTCACGAAAGCGATATCGTCCACTCCCGCCGCCCCGGCCTTGGTGTCCTCGCCGCGCCCGTCGTTCCACGAGTGCTCGTACCCGGCCGGATAGACCGCGACGAACCCCTCCCGATCCGCGAGGTCGTCGAACCCGGTGCCGTCGATCATGTCGGCCGGGGATCCACCGCCACCGTGAAAGATCAGCACCGCGGGCAGCTTCCCGCTCCCCGGCCGCGATGGCGTGTGGACGACGTATTCCCGTTGCCGCCCACCGGATTCCATCGAGACGGTCATATCCTCGTCCGGCACCGAGGCAGCGCGGCCGAAGTCCCTGCCGCAACCGGCGGCGATCAGCAGCACACCTATCGCCGTACCCACCGCGATACAGGACCTCCACATGACACCTGTCTACCAGCCCGGATCATCCAGGAGCACAGCGTCTCTTTCAGGAGCACGCGCCTTTCAGGAGCCGAGGACGCGCGTGAGCCAGGGGTTGGTGAAGACGTCGTCGGGGTCCTGTGCCGCACGGACCTGCTCGAAGACCTCGAACTCGGGGTAGCGGGGTGCGAGGTCGGCGGCGGTGAGGTCGAAGTACTTGCCCCAGTGGGGGCGGGCCTCGGTGGTGGCGGTGCGGATGGCTCGGGTGGTGGCGGCGAAGTACGGGTAGGGGTCGAGGGCGTGGAACTGCATGATGTCGATGGTGAGGCTCTCGCGGCGGTAGTTGTTGCTCAGCGGGATGTCGCCGTCGCTGCCCACGAAGCGGAGGGAGATGACGAAGCCCGCCAAGAATGCGGGGGTGGGCCGAGGGCCGATGGTGGTGTGCAGGGCCCGCACGGCCGCACGCCAATCCTGCAGGGGGACAGACCATTCCATCTCGATGTGCCGGGGTGGCAGGTCGGGGAGGGTCAGGCAGCGCCAGGAGATGTCGGCGGGGCCGGTGCCGGATTCGCGGCTGGAGGCGGCCAGCCGGATGGCCGCCGGGATGGACTGCCGCGGGCGCACGGTGGAGGCGGCGGTGAAGAGCGCGCCGGCCAGGTGGCGGTCGAGCAGCGTGCCGCGGACCCAGCGTTGCAGGGAGTGGGAAAAGCCTTGCGGGGCAATCGGATCGTCCGTCGGGATATCGGTGACGCACTCTACGTGATCGGTGTAGGGGAAGTAGTAGAAGCGCGCGTAGGGGTGGGTGCGGGCGATGGTTTCGCCCTCGGCGAGGAACTCGTCGAGGGTGAGCATGCGGCGCACCGGGCGCAGGGTGAGGGCCTGCACCACTTCGAGTTCCACCTCGAGCAGGATGCCGAGAGCTCCCAGGCCCACGCAGGCCGAGCGGAAGAGATCGGCGTGGCCGGCGTCGTCGCGGGTGACCGTCGTGACGCTGCCGTCGGCGCGTAAGAGCTTGAGGGACACCACGAGTGAACTGAGCGAGCCCACGTGGATGCTCGCGCCGTGGGTGCCCGTGCTGAGGGCTCCGGCGATGGTCTGTTCCCGGATCGCGCCCACATTGACCAGGGTCAGGTTGCGGGACTGGAGTTCTCGCAGCAGGGCGTCGATGGTGATGCCCGCCTCGACGGTGACCGTGCCCACGGTGGCGGGCATGGGCGGGCGGGGCCGTTCGATGTCGTAGCGGCGCACCGCGAGGACGCGGTTCAGCCGGTCGAGCAGCAGCGCGGCCGAATCGGCGGGGGCGGAGGCGATGTCGTTGAAGCTGTGCCCGGAACCGATGGGGCGCAGGTGGCGATGGCGGCCGGCGCGCACCGCGGTGACGAGTTCGTCCTGGGTGGTGGGGCGCAGGATCGCGGTGCCGGGCCCGGTCAGGCGGGCGTGCGAGCCCCAGATGCGCGGTGTGGCCATGGTTCAGGCCCGCTGCCAGTCGACGACGACACGGTTGGTGGGGAAGCGGGCGATCAGGCGCAGGCGCTGTGACTCCACCTCGTACTCGCGCACGATATCGGTGCCGTCCCAGTCCGGCAGTCCGGCCAGCTCGGCGTGGTGGATGACGGTGTTGCCCTCGACCTCCCAGGTGCCGGCGTACACCACCGTCTGGAGCGCGGAGACGCCCAGACGCAGCAGCCCCGGCAGTTTGGGCACGGTGAACAGAACCCGGGCCAGGCCGTCGCGGGCGGCGAACTCGTCGGGTTGCGCACCCAGCTTGGGGCGCTGCGCCGGGCCGAGGATGCACTGCACATATCCGGACTCGGTGTAGGTGATGTAGCCGAGCGGGTCGCTGCCCATCGGCTCGGCGGTCGAACCGTCGGCGCGTTCCTGGCGCAGGGACAGCAGTTTCCAGGTGCCGACGAGTTCCGCGGGGCGATGAGCGTTCACGGTCGACAGTGAAAACGCCGAGGCCGGGCGGCCGCCAGGGGTGCCGCGAACAGTGGCCGCTGGGATCAACGCCTTGACGTTTCCGGCCAACCGCGGACGACCCGCTCTCTGCGACGCTGAGGCGCAGAGAGAAGGAATGGTGTTGTGAATCAGTTCGACTACGACTGGATCGTCGTCGGCTCCGGTTTCGGCGGCAGCGTGAGCGCGTTGCGACTGGCCGAGAAGGGCCACCGGGTTGCCGTCCTGGAGGCGGGCTACCGGTTCGCGGCCGGGGATTACGCCGAGAGTGCGTCCGATATCCGCCGGTACTACTTCGCCCCGCGCCTCGGCCTGCGCGGCATCGTCCGGACCACGCTGTTCAAGGATGTGCTGATCGCCACCGGCGCGGGCGTCGGCGGCGGTTCGCTGGTCTACGGCAATGCGCTGTACCGGGCGCAGCCGGGCTTCCTGCGCCACCCGCAGTGGGCGGAACTGGCCGATTGGGAGACCGAACTCGATCCGCATTACCGCACCGCCGAGCACATGCTCGGCGTCACGCCGTATGACGCCGACACCCCGGCCGGACTGCTGCTGCGCGAATACGCGGAGTCGAACGGACTGGGGGACAAGCACACTCGCAGCAATGTCGCGGTATTCCTGGGCGAGCCCGGCAAGACCGCACCCGATCCCTACTTCGCCGGGGACGGCCCCGACCGGATCGGCTGCACCCGCTGCGGCTCCTGTCTGATCGGCTGCCGGTACGACGCCAAGAACACCCTCGACAAGAACTACCTGTGGTTCGCCGAACGCCGCGGCGTGGATATTCAGCCGGAACGCACGGTGATCGATATCCGCCCGCTCGGTGACGATCCGTCCGGCGCGGACGGCTACGCGGTGACGACCGTGCGCACCGGCCGCTGGTTCCGGCAGGAGCGGCGGACGGTGACCGCGCGCGGCGTGGTGCTGGCCGCGGGCGCGCTCGGCACGGTGCGACTGCTGTTGCGCTGCAAGGGAAACGGCTCCCTGCCCAACCTGTCGGAGCGGACCGGCGAGCTGGTGCGCACCAATAGCGAAACCGTGCTCGTGGTCCGCACCCCCGACGACGGCCGCGACTTCACGCGCGGCGTGGCGGTCATGTCGGACTACGAACCGGACCAGGACACACACATTCAGCCCGCCACCTACGGCGCGCACAGCGACGTCATGTCGCTGATCACGACACCGGCTGTGACACAGGGCAATCGCCGCACCCGCCCGCTGCGCTTCGTGCTCGACGCGCTGCGCAATCCCGTGCGGTTCGCCCGGGCGAACCGCATCAAGGGTTCGGCCGCCCGCTCGATCGTGCTCACCACCATGCAGGCGTACGACAACGCCATGGCCCTGCGCGTGCGTTTCCGGCTGCCCGGCGGCTACCCGGTCCTCACCACCGAACAGGACCCGGCCAACCCGATCCCGACCTATGTCGAGGCCGGATACCGCGCCGCGAACTGGATCGCCCAGCGCACCGGCGGCGTGGTGAAAGCCGCTGTCTCCGAAGCGATCTTCTCGATCCCCAGCACCGTGCACATCCTCGGCGGCGCGGCCATCGCCGCCGACCCGGAACACGGCGTGATCGATGCCCGCCACCGCGTCTTCGGCTACCGGAACCTGCTCGTGGCCGATGGCGCGGCGCTGCCCGCCAATATCGGCGTCAACCCCAGCCTCACCATCGCCGCCCTGGCCGAACGCGCCATGAGTTTCGTGGACGCCGCCCCCAATGCTGTTGCCGCGCAGCCCATCCGATTCGGCACGGCGACGCGGTCCTGAATCCGGGTGCGCCGGAGTGGGGATCGGCCCGCTCCGGCGCACTCACCTACCCGCGGCCGTACACCAGCCGGATGGCCCGCACGATCAACCGGTCCAGCCCGGGCCCGCGCTGAAAACTGGTGAGCGGCAGCGGCCCGGTCCGAACCGGCTTGCGGCCCAGAGCCTTCGGCGCGTTGCGGCCCACCCAGCGCAGATGCTCCAGCACCATCGCGATCTCCAGCATCTCGGACGTGCGGTCGGTCTGGAGTAGATCGAAGGCCGAACAGGGGACGGGACGCCAGAGTCGGAGACCGCCGCGGCGGGTTCGGCATATTCCCTGGCGAGTTCTGTAATGCCCGCGGAGACCGGTGAATTCTACCGTCGAGAGTGCGGAAAAGTGCCGCATTGCATCAATGATGATGGAGGGAACTCGCATGGGTATGCCGCAGCACGAGGTGGTGATCGTCGGCGCCGGGTTCGGCGGGATGGGAGCCGCGATCCAGTTGCGGCGCGAGGGCATCGACGACATCCTCATTCTGGACCGCGAGCAGGATCTGGGCGGCACCTGGCATGTGAACCGGTACCCGGGGATCGCGGTGGACATCGCCTCGGTGACGTATTCGTTCTCCTTCGAACCGAATCCGAACTGGTCTCGGCTGTTCGCGCCCGGGGCGGAGCTGAAGCGCTACGCCGAGCACATCGCGGACAAATACGATCTGCGCAGGCACATGCGGTTCGGAGTCTCGGTGCAGGGCGCGCGCTGGGACGCCGAGCACCGGTACTGGGTCGTCACGCCCGCCGAGGGCGAACCGATCACGGCGCGCTATCTGATCGGCGCGACCGGCTACCTGTCACAGCCGCGCAATCCGGATATCGAGGGCCTGGACAGCTTCGCGGGCACCGTGATCCACACCGCGGACTGGGACGGCTCCTACGATCCGGCGGGCCGGCGCATCGCGGTGATCGGCACCGGCGCGACCTCGGTGCAGCTCGCACCCGAACTGGCCCGCACGGCCGCCGAACTCACCGTGTACCAGCGCACCCCGATCTGGGTGGTACCCAAGATCGACGCTCCGATCCCGCCGGCGGTGCAGACCCTGTTCGCGAAAGCGCCTGCCGCGCAGCGGGTCATGCGGGTGGCCAATACCGCGATGCTGCAGACGCTGATCGCCGGCATGCTGCACTACCGGCAGTTCCGGTTCCTCAACAAGACCGCCGCCGCCATCGGCCGCGCGCACCTGCGCATGCAGGTCAGTGATCCGGCCGTCCGCCGAAAGCTCCAGCCGCACTACGAATTCGGCTGCAAGCGGCCCACGTTCTCGAATCTGTACTTCGCTATGTTCAACCGTCCGAACGTGCGCCTGGAGACCACCTCCATCGCGCGCATCGAATCCGACGGCGTCGTCACCACCGACGGCAACAAGATCGTCGTCGACACCCTGGTGCTGGCAACCGGATTCAGCTTGTGGGAGACCAACTTCCCGGCCTTCGAGATCATCGGGCGGGACGGCCGCGATCTCGGGAAATGGTGGCGGGAGAACCGCTTCCAGGCCTACGAGGGCGTCACCGTGCCGCATTTCCCGAATTTCCTGGGCCTGGCCAATCCCTACTCGTTCAACATCCTGTCGTACTTCTACACCATCGAAGAACAGATGGGTCATCTGAAGCACCTTTTCGGACAGCTGAAACGGCGCGGCGCAAAGGTTTTCGAGGTCACCGAGGCGGCCAATGCCCGATACCTGGAACGCATGACCGAACTGACCGGCGACAGCATCATCATCAATCCCAGCTGCTACACGTCCAACACCTACTATCTGGACCCGAACGGTGATCCGTCCCTGGTTCGGTTCGGGGCCAATGGCGCGATCCTGAAGAAGGGCCGTTTCCCGATCGGCGACTACACCTACGCCTGACGATCCACGTTCCGGCAGAACGAGAAACGGCCCGCGCCGGAAAGCGCGGGCCGTTTCTGGTTTCTCGGCTTACGGGTGGGTGTTCAGCAGGACCGAAATGCCGCCGTGGACGAGAACATTGTCCTCGACGGCCAGGCTCGGCACATTGCCGGTGGCCAGGTCCAGTTTGCCGTCACCGTTGAAATCGGCGGCGGCAATGGAATTGGTGCCGATGATCCAGGACGAGCCGTTGTATCCGTCCGGCCCGGACAGGTTGATCGTGCGCGCACCCGGCTGCGTGTGGTTGGTGAACACACTGATGCCATAGCCCGGAATCGGGAAGTCGTTGTTCACCGCGATATCCGCGATACCGTCGCCGTCGAAGTCGGCGATGGCGACGCCTTCGGTGACCACACCCATCGTGCCCTGTGCGCGCGTCACCTCGCCCACCAGGTCGCCGACAATGTCCTCACCGAATTCGGCGGTCGGCGCACCGGGCGCGGTGCGGTTGAGGCGAACGGTGAAACCACCCGCGGTGCGGGACACGATCATGTCGAGCCGGCCGTCGCCGTCCAGATCCGCCAGCTGGGCGTCGGTACTGGTGACCACCCATTCCTGGGTGACATTGAAGGTCGGGGTGAACGAGCCGGGCGCGGTGGTGTTGACCAGCACCGCCACATTGCTGGTGGTGGTGTTGGCGACGATGACGTCCTCGAGCCCGTCATTGTTGATGTCGCCGACGGCCAGCCCCTCGGCGACACTGCCGCCCAGGAACTGCGTCGGCGGCGTGAAGGTGAGCGGCCCGCCCGGCTGGGACGTATTGAGCAGCACCGAGATTCCGAGTCCGAACGGAATACCGGCATCACCGGTCACCAGATCGAGTTTGCCGTCGGCATTGATGTCGAGGGTTCGCACCAGCGACGGGAACGCGCCGGTGGCCAGATTGATCGGCTCCGCGAAGGCGGCGGCGGTCGATCCCGCCGGCGTCAGATTGCGCAGGATCGAGACGCCATTGGTCCCGGTGTCGAAGAAATTCGAGGTGATGATTTCCGGTGCGCCGTCGCCGTCCAGATCGGCCAGCTCCACCGACAGCGTGCCCACGCCCGCGACGAACTGCTTCGGCGCGGTGAACGACGGTGCGGCGGCGCCGTCCGCGGTGGTGTTCAGCAGCACCGAAACACCCTTCAACCCACCGTAGGTGGTGCCGTTGATGGTGGTCGACCCGGCATTCGCGGTGATGATGTCCGGCCTGCCGTCGCCATTGACATCTCCCGCCCGTGTCACCCAGGGCGCGGTACCGGTATCGAAGTAGTGCGGACCGGAGAACTGTGTACCCGCCCCGCCACCCGACCCGGTCGATGGCGCCGCGACCGCCTGCCCCGCGGCGAACGTCGTGCCCGCGACCAGGGCGGCACAGACCAAGACATGAGACCTCATGATGCGGACATTAGGGCCGGAAAGTCGCGGAGGCATTGGCATGGGCGGCCGTGCACTTGACCGGTGTCGCCAATAGCGCGCGCGGCGACCGGCGTTTCCGCGCGACCGCGGCCTGGCGCGGGAAATCAATCCTCTGGCGATTGCGGCCATGACCGCGATCACATTCCGCTCTTACGGTCTAACTCGAATGCTGCTGTTCGGTCCAAAGGAGGGTCGGGTGCCTCGCCCACGTCGTCTTACACGCGCTTTGTTCACCGTTGGGGCGGCTTTGTCGCTATCGGTGACGGCCTCCGGGTTGACCCCGGCACACGCGGATCCCTATCCGGCTCCGGCCGCACCGGATCCCACCTATGTCTTCGCTCAGGTCGTCGAGCTCTTCAGCGGAACGTTCACCGACCTCCTCACGCCCGGGCAGTTCGAATACCTGGTCAAGGCGGGCATTCTCACCAATGTCGGGCGGCTCGCGGAACCGTTCGTCAATTTGAGCAAGCCGGAAACCTGGCACACCCCGGACGGAGCTGTCGGAGCGCTCGCCGCCGCCCAGCAACTCTGGGATGCCCTCACCCATATCGCGCCGTTCAATCTCGGGTTTCCGCCGCACCCGGGATACACGCCGGACTGGAACAACAACGGTCTGTTCGGCGTCGCCGATATCGACGACGCCATGCACGACGACACCTATGACGATCCGGCCTACGAGACGGCGAAATTCCGGCTGCCGTGCAACAACCCGGACGGCAGCATCTGGTACGAGACCGCCGACGGTTCTTGTGCCCCTGGCGATTCCGGCGTGGCCTTCAAGCTGGGCACGGTCAAGAAGATCCAGATCGTCAATGCGCGCGGTATCACGCTGGCGGGCAAGGTCTTCTTCCCGGCCGATGTCGATCCCGACAATCCCGGTTCCGAGAAGCGTCCGGCGACCATCGGATTCCCGGGAGCCTCGGAATCGCAGAACGATGTGGCCATGTACGCCCAGGGCGCGGCGCGCAACGGGTACATCAGCTTCACCTTCGCCCAGGCCGGCCAGCCCGCCAGTGACGGCAACGCGCTGGACCTGCTGACGCCGTTCCTGCAGGTGGAGAACTGCTTCGCGCCCGGCTCCTGCCTGGACGCGCAGGACGTGACGCGCTGGGTCGCCGGTGACGACATCCTGCCGATCTCCGATCTGAACAATGAGATCGGAAATATCATCCGCCTGCAGAATCCGCGCCTGGTGCGGATCAATCCGGCCTACGAGCCGGCGGGGGAGAACAAGCGCAACCCGTGGCTGGACGCCATCGACACCGAGCACATCAACCTGTGGGGCCAGTCGGTCGGCTCGATCGGCATGTCCTCCTACCTGAACTATCAGGACAAGGGCCGCGGCTACGACGGCCGTCCGCTGCCCCGGGTCTCGGCGGCCTCGCTCATGTCGGGCTTCACCCAGCACGTGGCGTCGGCGGCGGTGCAGTGGCAGACCGCGGACATCGACATTCCGGGCCTGAACCAGTACGGCATCATCTTCCCGAATCCGCTGTTCCAGGCCACCGACGGTCCGATCGGCACCAAGGACCTCTACGACATGGAACGCCGCGACCCGCGCTCCACCAATCCGATGATGTACATCACCTACGAGTCCGGCAGCCACGGTGACTCCATCAACTGGCTCGGTGTGCCGCACAACCCGAAATCGCCTGCGCTGTCGGTGCATTACACGATGAGCTGGTTCAACTGCTACGGCCGCGCCGACGCCGACCAGACCGCCTGCGACAACCTGAGCAAGCCGCGCGACGGGCTGTCCCGCGCTGTCGCAACGGAATACGCGCCGCAGGGGCACTACGGGCCCAGCTACTGCGTGACCATTCCGGACCGCGCCACCATCGAGCAGATCATCCGGCCGCAGATCTTCCTGCAGAACCTGACCTCCAGCCCCGGCTGGTACGACTGCACCCGTCAAGACTGAGGAAAAGCCTTGTCCAACAGCAACACTCGCCTGCGGCGCCTGTGCGCCGCGGGCGCGGCCCTCACCCTGGGCCTGGGCGTCGCCGCGACCGCCGGCGCCGAACCACTGTCCTCCGGCTCCGCGTCGGGGTCGGGCGGGCCCAATCCCATCTTCCATGAATCGGTGCAGTACAACGTGGGTGGCCTCGGCCCCGGTGTGGGCTCGCAGACCATGGCTACCGGCGACTTCAACGGCGACGGGTTCGCCGATGTGGCGGCCACCGGACTCGTCGACGGCGTCGGCGTGCTGTTCGGTGACGGCACCGGGCGGCTGCGGCGAAATCAGTTCGTGAACACCGAGATCGGCGCGAACGCGGTGGCCTCGGCCGACCTGAACGGCGACGGCAGCCCGGACCTCGTGGTGGGCGACTTCCTGAGCCTGGCGGTGCTGATCAATGACGGGCGCGGGGTCTTCCGGGTGGACCGGACCTATTCGACCGACTTCAATCCGAATGTCACCACCCGCACCGGCGGCATCCCCTTCGGTGTGGCGCTGGCCGACTTCGATCAGGACGGCGCGGTGGATCTCGCGGTGAACACCGTGGTGCCGGTGCCCGGCGGCGTGGGCATCATGCGCGGTGACGGGCAGGGGCACTTCGGCGCGGCGCAGTGGTACGGGGTCGGCATCTCCAAGGCCAGCGTGCTCGCCGGGGACCTCGACAACGACGGGTATCCGGATCTGGCGTTCCATGATCTGGCCACCTCCGGCGTCTGGATCATGATCAATGACCGGCGGGGCGGATTCCAGTCTCCGCGTTGGAATCTCGCCACGCTGCCGAGCGAGGACCTCAAGCTCGCCGATGTGGACTCCGACGGCAATCTGGACTTCGTGACGGCCAATATCGCCGGCTTCAGCGCGGGCATCCACTACGGCGACGGGCACGGCAACTTCAGCCCGCCGAATCTGGTCGGCCCCGCCGTCGCCCCGTGCACGGTGGCCATCGGCGATTTCGACGGCGACGGCGTCAACGATATCGCCGCCGGGCAGTACATCCCTTCCACCGCAATGATTTTCACGGGAGACGGGCGGCGCGGCTTCACTTACGCCGAACAGCACACCATCGGCCTGGGCCCGCAGGCGTCGGCGGTCGCCGACCTGGACAACGACGGACACCCGGACCTGCTCACCATGAGCAGCCTGTCCGAGGACGTCGCCGTGCTCATGAACCGTTCCGCGCAGAGAGGCTGAGTAGTGCGCACAACCATTTCCATGGCCGCGCTGGGAGGCGCCGTGGCGCTCGCCGTCGGCGTCACCGCTCCCAGCGCCCAGGCGCTGGAACCCACGCTGTCCTTCGGCACCAGCTTCGGTGGCACCAGCGTCAACCACTTCACCACGGTGCCCAGCGGCGCGCTGTTCGACGGGGACATCATCACGCTGCAGCCCGGCATCAATGCCGGGGTGATCGGGGTGCTCGCCGACGCGACACCGCTGGACAACACCTGTGCCACCGGCAAGTTCGTCTTCCATGCCAAAACCGGTGCGGTGGACGAGGTTCCGGTGGGCACCTCGTGCGGTCTGCCGTTCCCGTACCTGGTGGCCGCCCCGCGTCCGGCGGGTGACTACGCCGAGGTGTGCGGGGTCGTCGACGTCTCCGCACCCGGCACCGACCCGGCGAACGCCCAGCGCACCGAGACCTGTTTCCGGTTCCCGAACGACCAGGGCGATACCGGTGACGGCGCGAAAACCAATGCGCCGCCACTGCTTCCACCGTTCAATTTCAATGTGAACGTGCTCGGATTCGACTTCAAGCACACCAATCAGTTCCCGGCGGGGGTGACCTACGACGGCGCGGTGTGGGCGCTCAACCCCGAATGGCGGGTGTTCACGCTGGGCTGGCTGGCCGACATGGCCCCGTTCATCGACGCCAACTGCGCCGAGGGCTCGGTCGTGTTCGAGACGAAAACCGGTGAGCAGGAGGTGTATCCGCTGGCGAACATGTGCTCCAACGGCTACATCTACGGCTTCCTGAGCGAGCGGCCCGCCAAGGACTATCAGTCGGTGTGCCTGTCCTCGGCCACCGTCGGCGATCGCGGCGAGCGCGCCTGCTTCCGATTCATCAACTGAGATCATGAGCACGCCAACACGTTTCGACTGGGACCTGCGCCGCAGCACGGCCAGCGTCCATGTGCTGACCCAGCTGGCGCAGGAGCGGGGGATGCCGGTCGCGGCCTGCCTGGCCGGCACCGGGGTGAAGCCGTCGGCGGTGATCGATCCCCGGACCGAGATCACCGCCCGCCAGGAACTGGCGGTGGTGCGCAACCTGCTGGCCCGGTTCGGCGACGAACCGGGCCTCGGGGTGGCGGCGGGCGGCCGCATGCACGTATCCCTGTACGGCAACTGGGGTTTGGCGCTGTTGAGCAGCGCCACCCTGCGGGATGCGCTGCGCACGGCCCTGGACTACCTCGAGCTCGCCTTCGCCGTCGGCCCCATGCGCCTGTACGAGGCCGACGGCCAGGCGCGGCTGCGCCTGGACGACACCGACATCCCCGAGGACGTGCGGCCGTTCTTCACCGAGCGGACCATGGCCGCGGTGCAGGTGCTGGGCCGGGAGCTGTTCGGCCTCGGCGTCCCGGCCGACTGGGTGTCCTTCCGGCATCCCACGCCGTCCGATCTCACCCGGCATCGCGAAATCTTCGGTGTGGACCCGCTTTTCGAGGCCCAGGCCACCGAGGCGGCGTTCAACGCCGGCTTCCTGGACCTGCCGCTACCGCAGGCCGACGAATGGGTGCGCGGCACCTACGAGCGGCTGTGCCAGGACATGCTGCTGCGCCGCCGGCTGGCCCGGCGGCCCTCCCGCGGCGACATGACCAATACCGTCCGCGAGGTGCTCATGCGGGATCCCCGGCAGATGTCGGTGCAGGCGACGGTGGCCGCCGAGCTGTACATCAGCTCCCGCACCATGTCCCGGCGGCTCCAGGACGAGGGCACCTGTTTCCGCGCCCTGCTCGAGGAGGTGCGCGAGACGGTGGCGGAACAGCTGCTCCACCACACCGACCTGACCACCGGCCAGATCAGTCATCGGCTCGGCTACGCGGAGCCCGCGGCCTTCATCCGCGCCTTCCGGCGCTGGAAGGGTTGTCCGCCACAGCAATACCGCGTCCTGGTCAACAGCACGCCACCGCCGTCGGCCCGGACCACCCGGGCGACGGTCGCCCCGCCCGCGGCCTGAACGGCAGGCGGGGTGACCCGGCAGTCACCCCCTGCCACGCAGTAGCGGACGCAGCCCGTCGGCTCGGAAGGGACCCGGGTCGGCGGGCACCGCGGGATCGGCATGCCCGGCGAACAGGCGGCGGAAGAACTCGTGCGCCCATTCGGCGGTGATCACGCTCATCATTCCGGTGATGTCGGCGGTCCGGTTGGGCACCTGCCCGGTGCGCACGATCACCATGTCCAGACTCGGAATGATCGCCACGATCTGGTCGAACATGCCGGAGAACAGGTAGGTGTCGGCCGGCGCCGAGGCGATGACCGGGCGATCCAGAATCGAGCGTCCGGGGGCGCGGCAGGTGATGGTGTCGATGGATGCATTGAGCCACACCAGGAATCCGTAGCCGGGATTGGTCGGCGCCGGGGTCCGGGCCTGGCGCACGAAATCGGGGCTCAGCAAATCCTCATCGGCCCATTTCCCGTCCCGCAGCAGCGTGTGCCCGAACCGCGCCAGATCATGTGCGGTCGCGAACACCAGCCCGGCCCAATAGGGGTGGCCCGCACGGTCTTTCACCACCCGCCAGCGGTCCGCCCCGATACCCAGCGGGGTGAACAGCTCGCGCTGCGCGAACGTCACCGAATCGGTCCCGGCGGCCCGCGCCACCACGTGCCCGAGCAGACTCAGCGGCGCCTGCGCATACTCGAAATACGTTCCGGGCGCGTGCTTCGGCTCGGCCGTCAATGCCAGGCGCACCTGGTCGTATGCCGGAATCGCCAGCTCCCGCATGGTCCGGAAGGCCAACCCCGAGCTCTGATTCAGCAGGTTCCGCACGGTGATATCCCGATGCCGCGCATCGGCTTCGGGCACATACCGCCCGATCGGATCATCCAATTCGAGCAGCCCGAGTGTCACCGCGCGCCCGGTCACCATGGCCAGGATGCTCTTGGACGCGCTCCACACCGGCCGCACCGCGTGCGCCCGCACAGCGTCCCGCTCACCCGTCGCCACCAGCTGCCCGTACCGGTAGATCCGGATCGACCGGGTGGACCGCCGCTCGCTGAACGCGACCGCATCCCGCACCGCCACCGGATCCAGCCCGACCGCCTCGGGTGTAGCGCGCGGGAACTCCACCCCGCGCGCGGGACTTTCCGCGAATTCCATGCATCGGACTGTAAATCCCCACCTGCCCCGCCGCCGCCCGTTGGCGGCTGCGGTCAACGAGATGGCGATTGGAGGGTGCGAGGGCCGACGCGGTGGCGGGTATCTGACGTACGGTGAAGTGTGGCAGGCATGCGATCGGATGCGGACGCTCCGGATCCTCGGGCGCGGGCAGCGGATTCGCGCCGGGTCGAGGAGGTGGGGGAGCGAGAGCAGGCGGTGATTCAGCGAGAAGCCGTGGCCGATGCGCAGGAGGTGGCCTTCGAGCAGCGACGGGCCGCGGCGGATGCGCGGGATGAGATGGCTGATTGGCGGGAGGCCGCGGCCGATGCGCGAGATCGGAGCGCGGATCGGCGCGAATTCGTCGCGGACCAGCGCGAGCGGGAGGCGGATCGGCGGGAATCCGACGCCGACCGGCGGGAGCAGAGGCTGAACGCGCGGGAGCAGCGGCTGGATCGGCGGGAGCGAGCCGAGGGGGTCACGGTTCCGGCCACCGAACAGCGGGCGCGGGAGGCGATCGCGCGGGCGCGGGAACTGCTGGCGGCGAGCGCGTCGCGGCTCGATCGCAGTGAGGCGTCGGTGATGCGGACCGAGGAGCGAAACCTACGGCAGCAGAACGAGATCGATCGTGCCGATAAGGCCGCCGACCGGCGGATTCTGCGCACAGCGGAGGAAGGTCCCCGGGAAGCCTTCCCAGGGACCTCGTCGTAGCGCCGCGGCGTCGGCGCGTCAGTAGGTGTAGAAACCCCGGCCGGTCTTGCGGCCCAGGTAGCCGGCGTCGACCATGCGGCGCAGCAGCACCGGCGGCGCGTACTGCGGCTCACCGAACTCGGCGTACAGGGATTCGGCGACCGCGAGGGTGACGTCCAGGCCGACGGTGTCGCACAGGCGCAGCGGGCCCATCGGGTGCGCGCAGCCGCTGACCATGCCTTCGTCGATGTCCTCGGCGCTGGCGAAACCGGTCTCGAACATGCGAATCGCATTGCACAGGTACGGAATCAGCAGCGCGTTCACGATGAACCCGGCCTGATCCTTGGACTCGATGGTGCGCTTGCCCAGCACGTCGCGGGCGTAGGAGGTAACCTTGTCGACAACCGCGCGATCGGTCTTCAGCGTCACCACGATCTCGACCAGCGGCAGCACCGGCACCGGGTTGAAGAAGTGCACGCCCACCACGCGGCCCGGGTTCACGGTGGCATTGGCCAGCCGGATCACCGGAATGGAGGAGGTGTT
Source organism: Nocardia huaxiensis (assembly GCF_013744875.1). Lineage (NCBI taxonomy): Bacteria > Bacillati > Actinomycetota > Actinomycetes > Mycobacteriales > Nocardiaceae > Nocardia > Nocardia huaxiensis. The sequence goes on along the minus strand of NZ_CP059399.1, from coordinate 7,864,856 downwards.
GGTGGCCAGGATCGTCTCGGGGGAGACGATGGCGTCGAGCTTGGCGAAGAAATCGGCCTTGAGCGACTCGATCTCCGGTGCGGCCTCGATGACCAGCTCACGGTCGGCGAAATCATCGATCGACGTGGTGACGGTGACCCGCGCCTTGGCCGCGTCGGCGTCGGCCTGCTCCAGCCGCCCCGACTTCACCGCGCGGGCGAGGGACTTCTCGATGCGCGCCGCGGCCGCGTCCGCCGACTCCTGATCGCGTTCCAGGACCAGGACCGATCCGCCCGCGCGGGCAGCCACCTCGGCGATACCGGCACCCATGGTGCCGCCGCCGATCACGCCGATGCGTTCCACTTGCAACTCTCCTCGCACTCGAATGTCTCGGCAGACATCTTCCTCGATCCCGCCAACCCACCCTCACCTGGGCGGACATTGTGAGGCCGGCCACGGCGCGGCGCGGCGCGGATTTCGGAGTGCGTCAGCCTTCGACGTTGATCGACAGGCGCGGTTTGGCTTCGTCGTCGGGTCCGGCCACCCGCTCCCAGACGGCGTCGATCATGGGGGCGAGGAGCAGTTCGCCGAATTGGCGGACCAGCACCTCGACGATCTGCGCGGATTCGCGGCGGGTGGTGGAGGCCAGGCCCGCTTCGCGCAGGGAGCCGACCTCGCGGCGGGTGAGCTCGACCAGTGATTCGAGCAGGCGCAGCTGGGTTTCGCCGGGCTCCAGGACCACGCGGCGGACGTAGTTCACCACGGCGGGGTTGTCGTGCAACATCTTTCGCACCGCTTCGTCACGAGCGGCGGCCACCTCGCCGGGAGTGCCGGTGGGGGGAACCGAGGAGACGGCGGCGTCGAAGTAGTCGACGATGAGCTGATCGACGGCCTCGACCAGGCCGGCCTTGGTCTTGAAGTGGTGCTGCACCAGGCCGAGGGTGACGCTCGCCTCGGCGGCGACCGCGCGCAGCGAGACCCGGGATTCGCCGTACTGGGCGAACAGATCCATGGCGGCATTGCGAATGCGCGCCTTGGCGGTCAGGTCGTCGTTGGTGGCGCGTGGATTCAGCATCGGCCCTCGGTTTCGTGCGGATATTCGGGCAATTGTAGGCCGCGTGGTAGCGAGCGGGTCTTATGCACCAGTAGTTGCTACAGTCGACAACCTGGCAATACAACTGTATCGTTCGCTGGGGAATGGAGGTAGCAATGACGCATCCCCTCGCCGGAGTCGAGGTCGTCTCACTCGCCGTGAATCTGCCCGGCCCGCTGGCCGCGGCCCGGCTCGCCGAACTCGGCGCGACCGTCACCAAGGTCGAGCCGCCCAGCGGTGACCCGCTCGCGGCCGCCGCGCCGGAGTGGTACGCGAAGCTGGTCGCGCGGCAGACCGTGGTCACCCTCGACATCAAGCAGGACGGTGATCGGGGCAAGCTCGACGAGCTGCTGGCCACCGCGGATCTGCTCATCACCTCGATGCGGCCGAGCGCGCTCGCCAAACTCGGTCTGGCGCAGCCGCAGCAGCGGTTCCCGGAGCTGTCGCTCATCGAAATCGTCGGGCACGCCGAGGATCCCGAGGTGCCGGGGCATGACCTGAACTATCAGGCCGTACATGCCACGCTGACTCCGCCGCAGATGCCGACCGTGCCCATCGCCGACATGCTCGGCGCGGAGCGGGCCGTGTCCACCGCGCTCGCGGCACTGGTCGCGCGCGCGACAACCGGTGTGGGACAGCCCTATCGGGTCGCGCTGGAGGAAGCCGCCGCGCGGGCCGGGGATGCCGTGCGCTACCGGCTCATGGGACCGGACGCCGTTCTCGGCGGCGCGTTCCCCGGCTACGGCATCTACGAATGCGCCGACGGGCACATCGCACTCGGCGCGGTGGAACCGCACTTCTTCATGGGCGCGCTCGGCGTCTTCGAAGCCGACGGCACCCACGAAGCCTTTCGGAAAGCCTTCGCCGACAAGACCATCGCCGAACTCGAGGCCATCGCGGCCGCACACGACCTCCCGATCAACGGGGTCGTCGCCCCGACCACCGGAAAGTAGAGAACACCGATGTCCGCACTCTTCCCCGACTACCGCCCCACCTGGGAGACCGATCAGCACCGCGAGCTGCGCAAGCACGCCGCCGAGTTCTTCGCCAAGGAGATCCCGCCGAACCGGGAGCGCTGGTCCAAGCAGCACATGGTGGACCGCGAATTCTGGAACAAAGCCGGCGAGGCGGGCCTGCTGGGCCTGGACCTGCCGGAGGAATTCGGCGGTATGGCAGGCGATTTCGGCTACCAGGCGGTGGTGCAGGAGGAGCTGATCTACGCGCACGACAATGCGTTCGGCTTCTCCGTGCACTCGCCGATCGTGGCGCACTACATCTACAAGTACTCCAACGAGGAGCAGCGGGCGAAGTGGCTGCCGGGCATCATCTCCGGTGAGCTGGTGCTGGCCATCGCCATGACCGAGCCGGGCACCGGATCGGACCTGCAGTCGGTGCGCACCACTGCGATCCGCGAGGGCGACCACTACGTCATCAATGGCTCGAAGACCTTCATTTCCAACGGCACTCACTGCGATCTGCTGGTGATCGTCGCCAAGACCGACCCGTCCAAGGGCGCGGCCGGCGTCTCGCTGATCGTGGCCGAGACCAAGGATCTGCCGGGCTTCGAACGCGGCCGGGTGCTGGAGAAGATGGGTCAGCACGGGCAGGACACCCGGGAACTGTTCTTCTCGGATATGCGTGTGCCCGTGGCGAATCTGCTCGGCGAGCAGGAGGGGCTGGGCTTCTACCAGCTCATGGAACAGCTGGCCCGGGAGCGGCTGATCATCGCGTCGCTGTGCTCGGCGCTGGCCGAGGCCGCCGTGCTCGAGGCCATGCGCTACTCCAAGGAGCGGGAGGCATTCGGTCGCCCGATCGGCAAGTTCCAGCACAATGCCTTCACCCTGGCCGAGGCCAAGACCGAGGCGCTGGCCATCAAAACCCTTGTCGACTACGCGATTGCGCAGTACATCGACGGGAAGAACGATCCGGCCACGGCCTCCATGGCCAAGCTGTTCGCGGCCGAGACCGCCGACAAGGTGGTGGACAAGTGCCTGCAGCTGTTCGGCGGCTACGGCTACATGATGGAGTACCCGATCGCGAACATGTACGTGGGCTCGCGCGTGAACCGCATCTACGGCGGCACCAGCGAAATCATGAAGGAAATCATCTCGCGCTCGTTCTAGGCGCACTCCCCAACCCCGCTTCTTCGACCGCTGGAGGGTCGGAATGACCACTGACGCATATATTTTCGAGGCCATCCGCACCCCCCGCGGCAAGGGCAAGAGCAGCGGCTCGCTGCACGGGGTGAAGCCGATCTCGCTGGTCGTCGGGCTCATCGACGAACTGCGCGTGCGGTTTCCGGATCTGGACGAGCACCGCATCTCCGATATCGTGCTCGGCTGCGTAACCCCCGTCGGGGATCAGGGCATGGATATCGCCCGCACCGCAGTGAATCTGGCGGGTCTGCCCGACACCGTCGGGGGCGTGCAGATCAACCGGTTCTGCGGGTCGGGCCTGTCGGCGGTCGGCATGGCGGCCTCGAGTGTGCGCGGTGGCTTCGAGGAGCTGGTGATCGCGGGCGGCGTGGAATCCATGTCGCGTGTCGAAATGGGCAGTGACCGTGGGGCAATGGCCTACGACGCCGCCACCGCCTACGACAACTACTTCATCCCGCAGGGTGTCGCGTGCGACCTGCTCGCCACGATCGAGGGGTACACCCGGGATGATGTGGACGCCTACGCGGTGCGCTCGCAGGAGCGCGCCGCCACGGCGTGGGACAGCGGCTACTTCACCAAATCCGTTGTGCCGGTGAAGGATGTCAACGGCGTCACCATCCTCGATCACGACGAGCACATTCGCCGCAACAGCAGTGTCGCCGATCTGGGCAAGCTGCAGCCGGCCTTCGCCATGGTCGGCGAGTTCGGCGGGTTCGATGCCGTCGCGACCCAGAAGTATCACTTCATCGAGAAGATCGACCACGTGCATACGGGCGGCAACAGCTCGGGCATCGTGGACGGCGCGGCCCTGGTCCTCATCGGTAGCAGGGAGGCCGGTGAGGCCAGTGGCCTCGTGCCCCGGGCGCGCATCGTCTCCTACGCCACCAGTGGCTCCGATCCGGTGCTCATGTTCGAGGGGCCGATCCCGGCCGTGGACAAGGCTCTCGCGCTGGCGGGGCTGACCGTCGATCAGATCGACGTGTTCGAGATGAACGAGGCATTCGCCGCGGTCGCGCTGAAAGTGCAGGCGCACTTCGGGATTCCCGACGAGAAATACAACGTCAATGGCGGTGCGATCGCCATGGGCCACCCGCTGGGCGCGACCGGCTCCATTCTGGTCGGCACCGTGCTCGACGAGCTCGAGCGCACCGGCGGCCGTTACGGCCTGATCACGCTGTGCGTCGCCGGTGGCATGGGCGTCGCCGCCATCATCGAGAGGGTCTGAGAACCGTGTCGGACAAAGCACAGAGCGACAACACCATTCGCTGGGACCGCGACGCGGACGGCATCGTCACCCTCACGCTCGACGATCCGAACCAGCAGGCCAACACCATAACCGAGGCGTTCCAGGCGTCGCTGGGCGCGGCGCTGGACCGCATCGAGGCCGAACGGGACGAGATCACCGGCGTGGTGATCACCTCGGCCAAGAAGACCTTCTTCGCGGGCATGGACCTGAATGTCCTTCTGGAGCACGTGATTCCGCTCGATCCGGCCGAAATACTCGCCATCGCCGGGGAACTCAAGGCGCAGCTCCGTCGCCTGGAGACCATCGGCAAGCCGGTCGTCGCGGCCATCAATGGCGCGGCGCTCGGCGGCGGCCTCGAGCTGGCCCTGGCCACGCATCACCGAATCGCGGCGGACGTGCGCGGCAATCAGATCGGCCTGCCCGAAGTGCTGCTGGGCGTGCTGCCGGGCGCGGGCGGTGTCGCTCGCACCGTGCGCCTGCTCGGTATTCAGGGCGCGCTCATGCAGGTCCTGCTCACCGGTGCGCGGATGAACCCGGCCAAGGCGCTGAAGGTCGGCGTCATCGATGAAATCGTCGGCAGCGTAGAGGAATTGGTGCCCGCCGCGAAGGCGTGGATCAAGGCCAACCCGGACCGGAACGTGCAGCCGTGGGATGCGAAGGGCTACAAGATTCCGGGCGGCTCCCCGTCCACCCCGGCCTTCGCCGCCAACCTGCCCGCCTTCCCGGCGAATCTGCACAAGCAGCTCGAGGGCAATGACCACATGCCCGCGCCGCGCGCCATCATGGCCGCCGCGCTCGAGGGCGCACAGGTCGATTTCGAGACCGCGCAGCTGATCGAATCGCGCTACTTCGTGTCCCTGGTCAAGAGCCAGGTGGCGCGAAACATGATCCAGGCGTTCTTCTTCGACCTCCAGCAGGTCGAAGGCGGCGCGGCCCGGCCGGAGGGCATCGAGAAGAAGCCGATCGGGAAGGTCGGCATTCTCGGCGCGGGCATGATGGGCGCGGGCATCGCCTATGTCACCGCCAAGGCGGGCATAGACGTTGTGCTCAAAGACATTTCGCTGGAGGGCGCACAGCGGGGCAAGGCGTACTCGGAGAACCTCGAGGCCAAGGCCCTGGCCAAGGGCCGCACCACCGAGGAGAAGTCCAAGGCGCTGCTCGACCGCATCCACCCGACCGCGGACGCGGCCGACTTCGCGGGCGTGGACTTCGTCATCGAGGCCGTTTTCGAGAACACCGAGCTGAAGAACACGGTGTTCCAAGAGATTCAGGACATTGTCGAACCCGGCGCGGTGCTCGGCTCCAACACCTCCTCGCTGCCCATCACCGGGCTCGCCGAGGGCGTGAACAAGCCGGAGGACTTCATCGGCATCCACTTCTTCTCCCCGGTGGAAGCCATGCAGCCCATCGAGATCATCAGGGGCGAAAAGACTTCCGACGAAACCCTGGCCCGGGTCATCGACTACGCCCTGGCGATCAAGAAGTACCCGATCGTCGTCAATGACGGTCGCGGCTTCTACACCACCCGGGTGTTCTCCAGCTGGCTGCTGGAGGCCATGAACATGCTCGCCGAGGGCATCGATCCGGCCACCATCGAGCAGGCGGGTTTCCAGGCCGGGTACCCCGCCGCGCCGCTGCAGGTCGCCGACGAGCTCTCCTTCGGCACCATCCGCAAGATCATGGACGAGACCATCGCGGCCGCCGAGGCCGAGGGCGTCGCCCTCGCGGAGTCCATTCCCGTTGCGCGCGACGTGATCCGGACCCTCATGGACCGCTTCGAACGCACCGGCAAGCTCGCCGGCGCGGGCTTCTACGACTACGCCGACGGCAAGCGCACCCGGCTCTGGGACACCCTGCGCACGGAGTACGAAACCACTCGCGAGCTGACGGTCCCGTTCCAGGAGCTCCAGGACCGGCTCCTGTTCATCCAGGTGCTGGAAACCCAGAAGTGCTTCGACGAGGGCGTCATCGCCTCCGACGCGGACGCCAATATCGGCTCCATCTTCGGCATCGGCTTCCCGGCCTGGACCGGCGGCGTCCGGCAGTTCGTCACCGGCTACCCGGGCGGCCACGCGGCCTTCCTGGCCCGCGCCGAAGAACTGGCCGAGCGCTACGGCGCCCGCTTCCGCGCGCCCGCGAGCCTGCGCGGCTGACCGTCAACCGTCCCGGCCGCTACCGCCTCGGCACCGTGGGCACGCCGGTGCCCGGTGCGGAGATCAAGCTCGGCGACGACGGCGAGGTGCTCGCCCGCGGCCCGATGATCATGCGCGGGTATCGCAAGGATCCCGGGAAGACCGCCGAGGCCATCGATTCCGACGGCTGGCTGCACACCGGGGATATCGGCAGCCTCGACGCCGAAGCGGCCGCCGCCTTCGCCGAGCGGCACGGGCTACCGGTATCCATTGCCGAACTGGCTTCGAACCCCATTGTGCGGTCGGCGATCCAGGAGGGCGTCGACGCCGCGAACGCCACGCTGTCCCGGGTCGAGCAGATCAAGAAGTTCACCGTGGTCGGCGAGGTGTGGGAGCCGGGCGGTGACTACCTCACCCCCACAACGAAATTGAAGCGCAAGCCGATCGCCGCCGGATACGCCGACAGCATCGACGAGATGTACCGGTAGCCACCACCCGCTGCGTCGAGGAGATGCGCGGCCGACGAGATACGCAAAGGAGCGTATTGCCCATGATGTGGACTCGCCTGGGAGCGCAGTTCGGCGTCGACGGCCGACCGGCCCGGATCGTCCGGACCTGGTTTCCGCCGATCGCGGGTGACGCGGACGTCTTCGCGCACGGTGCGACCGCGCCCGGACTGCTGCGCAATCCGGCGCTGCCGGTCGATGTCACCACCGTCGAGACGGCAGACGGCGCGCGCATCCATGTCCGCGAGTACGGGCCGCGCAGCGCACCGCGCATCGTGCTGATCCACGGTTACGCGTGCCGGATCGAGTACTGGAATCCGCAGATCAACCAGCTCGCCGATCGCTACCGCGTGATGGTGTACGACCAGCGCGGGTTCGGGCGCAGCACGCACGGGGCGCGCGAGTTCAGCGTGGACGCCCTGGGAGACGATCTCTCGGAGGTGCTGGCCGCATTGGTCCCGGCCGGTGAGCAGGCCGTGATCGCCGGGCACAGCCTGGGCGGCATCGCCATGATGTCCTGGGCGGCACGGCATCCCGAGCAGGTGCAGCGCTACGCCCGCGCCGTGCTGCTCATCGACACCGTGGCGGAACGGTTCTCGGCGAACACCCTGATCCTGCCCTTCCCCGGGCTGGATCGGGCGCGCCGGGAGCGCTTTCTCAACTATCTGCTGGGCCGTATGCCCGTGCCGCACCCCAGGTTCCTGGGCCCGCTGTTCCGTTTCACGGTGCTGGCAGCGTCGACGCCGCGCGCGGAGACCGCTTTCACCGAGGCCCTGATCGCCGCCTGCCCCAATCCCTTCCGCACCCGTGCGCCCGGCGTCCTGGCCGGCCTCGACGTGTCGGCGGGCTTGGCGCACATGAAGGTCCCCACCACCGTCCTCGTGGGCGTCTCCGACCGGCTGACCCCGCCGAGTGCCTCCCGTCGGATCGTGGAACTGTTGCGCGCCAATGGAACCGAGCCGCGCTATGTGGAGTTCCCACGGCTGGGGCACTGCACCACGCTGGAGGATCCGGCCGTCGTCACCCCGGAGATCGAGCACGCGCTCGAGGCGGGCTCGGCAGGGCGCGCCGCAGGCTGATCCGTACTGGGCGTGTCGGTGCGGCGAGGGAGCCGGTCGATCCGAGACTGGCTGCATGAACGATGCGCATCCCTCCGCGAACGAGGTGCTCGATCTGACCACCCGGCTGGCGCAGTTGCTGCTGGCCGGTGGGTTCGAGGGCACGCTCGGGCTGGATCGGTGCCTGTGCGGGGTGGCGGCCGCGTACGGGTACCGGGCCGACGTGTCGGTGATCGCGGAATCGGCGTTCATCGAAATCGACGGGGCAACAAGGGTTGTCACGAATACGCCGGATATTCCGCAGCTCGATCAGGTGAGCGCGTTCAAACCGTGGCTGACCGAGGTGCTGGCGGGGGAGCTGTCGTTCACGCGGGCGCGGCACCGGCTGGAGGACATCGCCGCCATGCCGCAGCCGTACAAACCGTGGGCGCGGGTGGCCGGGGTGGTGCTGTTCTCGGTGGGGTTCGGGATCTCGATTCAGCCGACCTGGCAGGAGATCTGGGTGACCGGGCTGCTGGGCATCCTGGTCGGATTGATCAAGGTCGGGACCGAGCGCAATGATCGCGCTGCCTGGCTCGCCCCGCTGGCATCGTCCACGCTGGTCGCGGTCGTCGTGCTGGCGGCCGCCGAGCGCGGCTGGGTGCACGGCGGCACCGTCGAATTGATGATTCCGGTGCTGTTCGTGTTCATCCCCGGCGACTCGATCACCATGTCGGTCATCGAGATCGCGGTGGGACGGCTCACCGCCGGCGCCGCCCGCCTGGTGCAGGCGATGGCCACGCTGGGCGCGCTGGCGTTCGGGCCGCTGCTGGCCGCCGCCCTGCTGCGGGTGGATCGCGGCGAGATCTACGACAGCGTGGTCGCGCCGACACTGGGGCCGTGGTCCGGCTGGATCGGGTGGTCGATCTTCACCGTCGGCGTCCTGCTGGTCTTCGGTATGAAGCGCTCGGACTTCCCGTGGGTGCTGGGAATGGTGCTGGGGACCTACGCGGTGCAGCTGGTGGCGGTGCGGTTGTTCTCGGATGTGGCGGGCACTTTCGTCGCGGCGGCTCTGATGGCGGCGGCCTGCCTGATGCTCGGGCACCGTCCCAGCCTGCCGCCCGCGTACGTGCTCTACCTGGCCCCGTTCTTCGTGCTCACGCCCGGCGCGCACGGACTGCGCGGGCTGGAGGTGCTCGCCGGCGGCACGGTGCAGGGTGTGGAGGATGTCGGCGGCATGTTCATCCTGATCGTCGCGATCGCCCTCGGCATGCTGACCGCCTTCACCCTGCTGCCCGCCACGATCACCGAACGCTACGGCCGTCCGGATCCGGCGCCGCTGCTGCGGCGGCGGTAGCGCCGCCCGGCCTGCGGGTCGGCGGGCTGCGGTGCGGCGCCTGATTCGCGCGCGCGAACTGGCCGGGGGTCTGGCCCTTCCAGTCCCGGAACGCCGTCGCGAACGCCGACACGCTGGTGTATCCGAGCCGGGTGGCCACCGTGTCGACGGTGAAGCCCGCGGCCAGCAGTTCCTCGGCCAGGATTCCCGTTGTCTCACAGGCCAGTTCGCGGAAGGTGGTGCCCTCCTCCTGCAGGCGGCGGCGCAGTGTGCGCACGCTCATGTGCAGGTCGGCGGCGATGGCCGGTTGATCGGCCGAACCGCCGTGCCGCAGCAGCAGGGTGCGGACCTGGCCGGACAGGCCGGCGCGGGCGCGGCGGCGTTCGACGATGTCCGCGCACAGTTGCTCGTACTGCTTGCGCAGGATCGAGTTCGCCTGCGGCATGGGGCGTTCCAGTTCGGCGGCATCCAGCACGAGGGTGTTGGCGGGCCTGCCGTACTCGATATGTGAGACGCCGAGCAGCACGCCGACGGCCTCGTAGACCGGCGCGTAGGGCAGTGTCAGCTCCAGACGCCGCACCGGCACATCCCAATTCAGCAGATCCCGCTGAATGGTGCGCAGTGCCGCCAGATCCCGTTCGAGAGCGAAGCGGCGCAGGGGTGCGGGCACCGCCTCGGTGTCGAGGGTCACCAGGACCCGGTGGTCGGCGTCGGTGAGGGTGAATCGGTTGTAGGCGTAGGACAGATCGACATAGCGGGCCCACAGTTCGCTCATCTCACGGACCGTCGAGCAGCTGCTCATGGCGATGCCGAGGGTGCCGAGCATGGGCAGTCGCACCGAAAAACCCGCCAGCAAACCCAAACCCGGTTCGTCCCCGACCGCGGCGAGAATATTGCCGATGATCCGGAACTCCTGCGCGAGATCGATCTCCTTCTCCGGATCCTCGATATCCGCCTCGCTGAGCCCGGTTCCCGCGAGGGTCGCGCGTCTGGTCACAGCCCGGCTACCGGCGAACTCCACGAGCGATGCGGCGCTGTGAATCGAACGCACACACCATGAATCGGCGGACATGCTGCATATGATCGCGCATCGGATTCGGTCCCGGTGGGCAAGTTGGCAACTTAATAGCTAACACGCGAGTCGCGCCGGTGTGTCGGCTCGCGCGGCGGCGGATGGCCCCGTGGCCGAAATCCGCAGAAACATGGCCCCGGACTGCGCCGGACGCGCCCCGCGCAGGCCCTAGGCTGCAACTCACCATGACCACGGCAACCACCGCGCCCGGCGGCGCTCTGCGGTTGTGGGCCGAGATCTCGGCCCGCTACGGCAGTCTCGACGCCTTTCTCGAGCAGCTGCACCGGGAAATCGACGCCCCCACCCAGGAACTGCCCCGCCTCGAGTCCGGGACCTGCGCGCACACCTGATTTCACGCGCAGGCCATCGCATGATCGGGGGCTGTTTCCGTCGACCGAGCCGATGATCAGCGCCGGATCCGGCCGGCCCAGCGCCGCAGACCCCGGCCCGCCTGCCGCGAAAAGGCCACGGACCAAAGTGTTTCCGTGCCTTCGGGGGCGGGTAGCCCGGCGAATCGATCCGACAGCCAGTCCAGTGCGACCGGGGCGCTGAAGACCGCCAGCGACAGATGCTCGCTGAGGCGGTCGCGCAGGTACCGCACCCGCGCCCCGTCCGCGAGATAGCGGTCCACCTGGCCGTCCACACCCTCGACCGGGATGATCTGATCGCGCACGCTCTGCATGATCAGCAGCGGCATGGCGGGGGCGCGGGTACCGGGCCGGATGTCATCGAAGACCGCACGGACATCCGGCATCGCGATGAGCTCCGCGAGGCTGCTGCCCCGACAGTGGCGATCCAGATTCCTGCCCCGTGCGCGGGCGACGAACGGAATGGTCGAGCTCGCTTCGGCTTTGGCGAGGAATGCCAGGCCCTCGGCGTCGACATTGGCCCGGACGATCGCGTCGACCTCCGGATACGCGCGCCGCAGGCCGGACAGCGCGAGCGCGGTGAGGCCGCTGAAGAAGGAACCGTTCACCCGGGCGAACACCAGTTCCGGATCGCCGACCGGCGAGCCCGCCACCGCGCCCACGAGGGGCAGCTCCGGAGCGTACTCGTGCGCGAGTTCCGCGGCCCAGGAGGTGGCGACCCCGCCGCCGGAGTAACCCCACAGGCCGATCTGCTCGACCTGCCCCACAGGCTCGAAACTCCGCGCGGCGCGCAACGCGTCCAGAATGCGGTACGCGGGCTCGCGCGCCGCCACGAAGCGGCCGTCCAGGCCGACGTGATCGGGCACCGACACCGCCCAGCCGTGCGCGAGCGCGCCCATGATCAGCAGCATTTCGCACGAGGGCACCGAGCCGCCCGCCCGCGCGCCGTGCCGCAGCGCATAGGACGGAAGGCATTTCGCGCTCACCGCGTCGATCGCGCACTGGAACGACAGCAGCGGCCGCGACTGTGCGGGGGTGGCCCCGCGCGGCAGCAGCACCGTGGTCACCGACGCCTCGGCCGCACCGTGCAGATCCACGGTGCGGTAGAGCAACTGCCACGCCTGGGCCCGCAGCCGGAGCCGGCCGAACAGCGCCGCCTCGACCTTGCGGAACCGGATGATCGCCCCGGCTGGGAAGCGCACGATATCGGCGGGCGCGCGATAGAACGGGTCGGCTTCGGGTCGCAGCGGAACCGGGGTGCTCACGAATTCCCGCGCTTCGCGAAACGGTCCGAATTCGTAGACGTCGGCGTTGACGCTCATTGTCTTCCTTTCGCGTTGTGCGCGCGGCGCGCGCCCGGTCATGCGCCGAACAGCAGCAGATGGGCCGCGCCGACGGCCAGCCCCAGCACCGCCCCGTGCAGGTAGATGAGCCAGGCATCCTGTTCGATCGATGCGTAGAACATCTCCATGAATTCGCCGGGGCTCAGCGAGCGCAGTTTGCGGCCCGCGAATTCGCCGATCTTCTTGGCCTGCGCCTTCGCGAACTCCTCGTCCTCGACCAGGCTCGGGGTGAGGCTCACCGCGGCGGTGACCGCGCCCGATTTCAGATTGTCGAAACGCTCGCGGCCGAAGGCGGCGCGCACGATACCGGTGGCCGGGCCGAGCTGGCGGTGGATCTCGTCGGAGATAATGCGCTCGAGCAGCGCGCGGGTCCGGTCGCCGTGCGGTCCCTCCAGGATCTCGTGGGCCAGGTTCGGCAGCGTCAGCACCTCGTAGGCGAGCACGTTCGCGAAGTCGGTGGCGGCCTCCGCCTGCCGCCGCGCCAGCAGCGCCTGCCCCCACAGGTAGCGGTAACGCGGTTGCGGCTCACCGGGTTCGAAGACCATCTTCACGGCGATCACGTTCACGACCACGCCGATCAGCGCCGCCGCCAGCAGGATGACCAGCCAGGCGGGCACGGCTCCGAGGAGCGGAATGCTGTGGTGCACATGCATATACAGCGCCAGCAGCAGTCCGAACGGCGCGCCGAGCAGGCCGACCCGGGTCATGAACCGCAACTCCGGCGCCGCCACGTCCTCGATGACCCGCCGCAGAATGCTCGGATCACTGTCGAGATAGCGGATGACGAAACCTTTGACGTCGATGAGCTGGTCGACGGCGTCGCCCAGGGTGTCGAAGGCGCGCCGGGTGGCGGCCGGAAGCCCCTGCGCCACATTGTCATAGACGAGCTGACGCATCGGCCGCGGCAGATTGCGCCACAGGTCCGGATGCTCGGCCAGCATGACCTCGTCGACCATCGGCTCGATCCGGTCGCGGGCGAGTTCAGTGAGGTAGTCGGCGACGCCGTCCAGGTCCAGTTCGTGAATGAAATCGCGTGGGCTGCCGATTCGCATGATCGTCATATCCACGCACAGGCTGGCCATCTTCTCCGCGCGCGCCGGAATGAAACCCTGGAAGCCGAGCCGCTTCCCGTCGCCGGAATAGATGGGCAGAATCTGCACGCGGCGCGGCAGATACGGGTACAGGATGCTCAGCCCGGGAATGCGATAACCGCGAAAGTGCACCGGCGCGAACAACATCAGTACGCCGGTCCAGTTGGTGAGCAGTCCGGCGATGGCGCTGAAGATCGGGAAGCTGATCAGCTCGACCACGAATTTCGACTGGCCGGTCAGCTCCTCCCAGTCGACGACCCCGGCGGCGGTGTTCATTTGACCGGCAGCGCGAAGCCGCCGACATCGGTGATCTTCCAGTCCGAATTCCGGTCCACGGTCACGGTGTAGGTGACGGTGGTCTGGCCGCCGGTGCTGGTCTGCGCGTTCGTCGAGGACACGTTCACGAAGACATTGACGGTGTAGACGCCGCCGGACTCCTGGGTCACGGTGGCGGCGATGGGGGCAGCGGTAGAGGTCCACTGCAAGGGCAGCAGCAGTTCCTGCAATTTCGGTGCGGTGGCCTCGAATTTGGCGGCCAGCTGGGTGGACGTGCCCGCCTTGAGGCGCGCCAGCCAGGCATCGGCATCGCGGTAGTCGATATTCGACGCGCCCACGGCGTAGTCGCTGGCGACCTGTTCGGCGTGCTGCTCGTCGGCGGCCCGCGCCTGGTAGTCGCGAAGATCGCCACGCGCCGACAGCCACGCGGTGAGGGCGGCACCGGCCACAACCACCAGCACCACGACGGCGGCCACGGCGGCGATGGTCGATACCCGGATCGAGACGGTCGCCGACTTCAGCTGTGCCGCTCTGTCTTTCACCTCGGCGCTGTCTTTCACGTCGGCGCTGTCTTTCACCTCGGCACTGTCTTTCACTTCGGCGCTGTCCTTCGACGGCGCTCCGGCGCCTTCCGGAGTCGCCTCCGTGACTTTCTCGAGCAGGTCGGAACTTGGCATGAGAGCACTCCTTACTTCACGGTGATCCGCAAGCGGACCGCTCCGTCGTCGCCGATTCCATTGAGGGCCTGGGAGATCAGCGCACTGAGGTCGATGCGCGGCGCGGACGCCGTCGCGGATTCCACGAGCGGCTGGAGCACGGGCGCGAGCTCCTGCAATCCGGGACCGGCGGTGTCGATCCAGGCGGTGAGCTTGGCCAGGAACGGGATCAGGCCATTGCCCTCCATGTACATGGCGGGCGTATCACCGGTGGCGACCAAGCGGCCGATGGCCTGCGCGATCTCGTCCACGCGCTGTCCGAACTCGATGAAGGCGGGAGCCCCCGCGGCCATGGCCGGGCCGGACCAATTCATGTCCGGGACAATGGATTGCAGGTCGGTGAGCATCGCGCCGATCTTCGGATCCCGGCTTGCCAGGGTGGCCGCCAGCAGATCGGTGGAACGCGCCAGGCCCGGAATCACCGCGTCGGTGCCGTGCAGCGCGGTGCCGAAGGTGTCGACGAATCCGCTGATGGCCTCCGGATCCAGTTGTGTCAGCACCTGATTCACCAAGCGCGAGACCTCCGAGATGGACATGGGCGGTGTGACGGCGGCGGTGTCGATGCGCTGGCCGTCACGCAGATACGGGCCGCCGTCGGTGTTCGGCGTGAATTCCACATACGGTTCCCCGAGCGCGGACAGGTTCTCGATGGTGACGAGACTGTCTGCGGGAACCTCGAATTCGCTGTCGAAGCGCAGCGCCACCTCCACGCCGCCGGCGGTATTGCGGACCGAGGTGATCTCGCCGACCTCGACGCCGGTGAGCAGCACCCGCGATCCCGCGCCCAGGCCGGCCGAATCGGTGAGCAGCATGGTCGCATTCGTGTACTCGGTGAACCCGTCCGTGCGGACCACGCCGACGGTCAGGTAGGCCGAGCCCAGAATCGAGATGGCGGCAATGGAGCCGAGGGACAGCAGTGAACCGAGTTTCATCGGACCGCTCCGATCATGCGCAGGGTCGCGACGATGCTGTCCACCTGATCGTCGGTGGAGACCACGTCGGTGTCGTTGCCGGACAGCGTGACTCGGGTGAGATTCACCTTCGGCCCGCGCTCGACGAACGGGATGATCTTGTCGCGGATCAGTTCCACCAGCGCCTTCAGATTCGACGGTGCGTTCAGGTCCAGCGGGCGGGCCGTGAAGGCCAGCGGCACGAACGCCTTGGCCGCCGCATCACCCGAATTCGCCAGCGGCGCAAGCCAGACCAGCGAATGCGCCACCCCGCCGAGCCCACCCAGCACGCCGACCACATCGACGATCGAGGCCACCGCCGCCGAGGTGTGCGCGACCGCGTCGGCGGTGAGCATGTCGCTCAGATTCGGCTGCTCGTGCAGGGCGCTGGAGGTCGCCACCAGGCTGTTCAGGAATACGTCGACCTGCTGCATGTGCTGCGCCAGATCCACCGCATTCGCACCCAGCACCGCCGAAATGCGCGCCGTCTCAGCGGGATCGGCGGGCAGCACGGCATTCAGCTGATTGATGATGTCCTGGAACTGCCCGATCGCCCCACCCTGCACGAAGGTGGCCATGCCCGCCATGGCGTCCTCGATCTGCAGGGGAGCCTTGGTCTGCTGCAGCGGAATGGTGGAATCAGCGGTCAGCGTGCTGCCGAACCCGCCCGGCGGGGTCATGAGCGCGATGTGGATATCGCCGAGCACGGTGTCCTGGCGCAGTTCCGCCACCGTGGACACCGGCAGCCGCACGCCCTGCTGGATATCGGCGTCGACGCTCACATAGCCGCCGGAGCCGCCCGTCCGCTTGGCATCGACCACGGAAACCTTTGCCACACTGCCCACTTCGGCGCCATTGGCGACCACGCGGGCCTTGGCGGGCAGGTTCAGCGCATTGGCGAACTCGATGTGGATGCGATAGGTCGGGCCGTCCACCCCGGCGCCGGGGACCGGCACAGTGGCCGGGTCGAACGCGCAGCCCGCGGTCAGCAGCAAGGCCGTGAGCGCCACCCCGGCCGCCGCGCGCGTACGCCGAGACAGACGGCACCACAACGGGTTTCGGGCAGACGGGATCTGTGGAGTCCGCACAGTATTCTGTGTCATTGCGCCCCCGCGATTCCCAGCACCAGCTGAACGAGTTGGAGATCGGCCATGCCGTCGCCGGCGCCCGCGCACCGGCCGGGGGCGACGGCGTTCACGGCCGCGCACAACTGCGTGGCCTGCTCCGCGGGCACGGCCACCCGCGGCGGCGCGTACGTCACCCCGGCCACCCCGGTGGCCGGATTCACCACGGTGGTGAACGCCGAGGCCAGCAGCGGCATCCTGGCGATAATGTCCTGCAGCGAACCCACATTCGCCTGAATGAACCGCACCAGCGGCACGGTGGCGTCCAGCACCGCGAAGATCGGATCACCGAACAGCGTGGTGATGTCATTGAGCATCGGCAGCACCCGCTGGAAGCCGTCGATGATCTCGACCGTCTGGCTGAACAGCTCGTTGTTCACCTGATCCAGCGCCGGCGCGAACCGCACCAGCATGGACTTGATGTCACCCCAGTGCTCGGACACGCTCACCGACAGCGACGACAGCGCGTCCACCACGCCCGCCAGATGCCCGATGGCGGCATCCGGCGAGTTCAGCGCGCTGCCGAGCTTGTTGATAATGGCATTGATCTGTGGCCCGGTGCCGTCGGTCGCGGAGTTCAGCGCGGTGAGCGCGCGGCCGAGCGAATCCGTGCGCGCCTGGTCGGGGCCGAGAACCTCCCGGCTGAGCTTGGCCAGCGCGGTGAGGGTCTGGCTCAGGCTCTTCGGGGTCAGCGTCTTCGTAATGCATTGCGACCGATCCCAGGTGGCCGTCGTCTTGCCGCCGGTGAGCACCGCGAGCTCCCGATCGGCCACCACCGAATCGGAGACCGTGGTGGCCGAGGCGTCGGCGAGCACCGGATGCGCGGCCTCCACCTCGAACTCCACCCGCACCGTCTTGCCCTGCGGCCGAACCGAAGTCACGTGCCCGACGGTGATGCCGCGCATGGTCACGTCATTGCCGGTGTACAGGCCGATGCTGTCGGGCATGAGGGCGCAATAGGTTTCGGTCCGGCGCAGCGGATCGGCCGCGACCACATAGGCTGCCACGGCCAGCACGCCGACCAGCACCGCCCCCGCGATCGAGACGAACCCGCGCGATCCGAGCAGGCGTCGCAACATCAGCACGCCTTTCCGGGCAGGGGCACGCACAGCGTCAGCGCGGCGGGTTGCAAACCCGGTGCGGCGGTGACGGTTTCCCCCGACTGATCGATCGTGACCCCGCCGTCGGGCAGCGCCGCGTCTGTCAGCTGCCGGGTGAGCCCCTGTACGGAATCGATGACGGGACCGAGCTTCTCGCCGAGGTTCTCCAGCTCCGGCGCGGCCGCGGCCAACTGCTCGGCGAGCGGCTTCAAGGTGCTCTCCCACGAGGGTTGCAGGGCTGCCAGCCGTGACACCACCAGCCGCAGCACCCGTACCGCCTCCCGCACCTCGGTGCGCTTGCCGGACAGCACGGTTTCGAGCAGGTTGATGCGGTCGATCAGGCGGCGCAGTTCGCCCTTGGCCGCCTCCACGCCATTGAGGTACTCATCGGCGATGGCGATGGCGGCCGAGACGTCGGAGCGCTGCTTGTTCATGACGTCGATGAAATGCTCTACGCCATCCAGGATTTCGCGCATGCCGTCCGGGCTGGACTCGATCGAGGTCGCCAGGCTGTCGAGACTGCCGCGCAGGGTGTCGCCGTCCACGGCCGCAAGCGGGGCGGCGGCGTCCTGGAACGCCTGCACGAGGCTGTAGGGCAGGCGGACCCGATCGGCGGGAATCACGCTGTGGCCCAAGGGAGTCGTGCCCGCGGGCTGGATGGCGACATAGTGCCCGCCCACCACGGTGAGCATGCGCACGTCCAAAGTTGTTTCGCTGCCCAGGAATACGTCCGAGTCGACGGTGAACTTCATGACCACGCGATCGGACTTCAGCTCCAGCGATTGCACCGCGCCGACCGAGATCCCCGCGATGCGCACGTCGTCGCCGGTCTTCACCGACTGCGCCTCGGCCAATTCCGCTGTGTAGGTGGTCTTTCCGAACGGCACCGCGTACAGCACCGCCGCGGCGGCCAGCGCCGCCACCACGACCGCCGCGCCGATCACGCCGATCCGCAGTTCCCGGCGCCGCCGGGTCTTCTCGTCCGCCATGTACGAGCGCCCGCGGGGTGCGCCCGGCCGCGCCTGTGCGGCTATCCGTTGCATATCGAGACCTTCTGTCCGGCGATGAGCACGCCCAGGGGACCCGGCACCTCGGCGGCTCCCTTGCTGCACACCGCGATCGGCGAAGCGCCGGTCGCGGGCAGGGCGGCGGCGAGGGCGGACAGCAGGCCGGGCAGCCGGCTCAGCGCGTCCACCGCGTCCTGCGGGTTCGGGAACACCGCGCGAATGAGCGCGTCGGCGTCCGGGTTGTCCGGGGTGGTGAGGCCCAGGGTGGCGAGCAGGCTGTCGACCGGCTCCAGCACCGGGGGCGCGGTGAGGGCGAAGTCGATCAGGCCGTTCACCTTGATCTGCAGCGCCGCGAACACGTCCGCGATCTTGGTGAGCAGGGTGACCAGCTGCGGCGACTTGCCGCCGATGCGATCGGCGATCTCCGACATATTGCGCACCAGCGTGGTGATGACCTGCTGCCGGTCGGTGACATAGGTGCTCAGCTCACCGATCGAGTCCAGCGCCGGGCCGATGCCGGTGCCATTGCCCTCGATCACCGCGATCATGTTCTGCGAGAAGCGGTTCAGGGCTTCCGGGGACAGCGTCGCCAGCACCGGCTTCAATCCGTTGTAGAGCGTGGTCACATCGAACGACGGAATCGTGTGGGCGAGACCGATGGTCGACTCCGCCGCCACCCGCGCGGTCGGGTTCGGCTGCTGCTGGACGTCCACATACCGCTGGCCGGTCAGGTTCTGGTAGCGGATGGCCAGGGTGCTGTTCTCGTACACCGGCGAATCCGTGCGCACGGTGAACCGCACCTTCGCGACCGTGCCGTCCAGCTCGATCTCCTCGACCTTGCCCACCTGAACGCCGTACATGCGCACGTCGTCCCCGGTCTTGAGACCGTTGGCATCGGTGAACAGCGCGTAATGCGCCTCGGTGGCACCCGCCACCGGCCGCTTGATGGCCATCACCACCAGCAGCAGCACCCCCACCATGGCGGCCGCGAACAGGCCCAGCCGCCAGGCCGCCTTGCTCACCGAGGTCATCGCGCACCTCCCGCCGCACCCAGCAAGGGCACCGCGACGGCCGGCACGCCCCGCAGATCGATATCCAGATTCAGCACCGGGCCTGCGGGAGTGTCCGGCATGGCGGTGCGGACGCGGTCGAGCAGCGCGCGCAGTTCGGCGCTGGATTGCTGTGGGGCGGGAACCATTTGGGCCAGCACACGCAGCAGGGGCGCGAGCATGTCGGTGTAGCCGGAGAAGTTGTCGCCCGCATGGAAGAGCGTGGCCGACAGGGTCGGGAACAATTTGTCGACGATCACCGCCACGGTGGCGTCGAACTGCTCGCGATCGGTGCGCAGCACCTCGATGCCGCTGACCTGATCGATCACCCGCAGCGTCGAGTCGACGAACTGCGCGCCGCCCTCGAGCGCGGACCCGTACTGCCCCAGCAGTTCCGACGGCGCGACCTGCTGCCGCTCGGCGACCGTGCGCGCCAGCATGACCACCGTTTGCAGGAAAGGGGTGAAGGCGTGGAAGTCGGCCGCCAGCTGGCCCAGCACCGTCGAAAGCTGCGGGGTGAGAACATCATTGCTCACCCCGGCCAGCGAACGCAGCAGCCCCGACAGCGTGGCGTCGTACACGCCGTTCGCTCGAAGCCCGGTCAGGTCGACCTCGCTGCCCGCGCGCAGCGGTGACCCGCCCGCCCCGCGGCGCAGCACGATCTCGCTGATGCCGAACAGATTCGCCGGGGCGTAGTCGATGCGCAGGCTGTCGTCCAACCCGGCCAGCTGATCCTGATCCAGGCGCAGCTCGATCAGCTGTGTGCCATTGTCCGCGGGCGTGATCGCGGTGACCTCGCCGACCTGAACTCCATTGAGCCGCACCTGCGTTCCCGTCAGCACGCCGTCACCGATGCGCTCGGTGTGCAGGGTGATGGGCAATCCGGTCTCGGTGCGGGTCTGCGCGCGCACCGTCCACCCCAGCAGCACCAGGACGGTCAGCGCCAGCGCCGCCGCTCCCACGGTGATGGATCGCTTCGGGCCGGTGGGCACCCCCGGCATCACATACTTCGACATCCGCCTACCCCGTGAAACTGATCGCCGAGTTGAATCCCCAGGCCGCGATGCTGATCACCATATCCAGCACGATCACCGCCACGAAACTCGCGCGCACCGCGCGACCCGAGGCGATGCCGACGCCCTCCGGTCCGCCCGCGGCGAAAAACCCGTAGTAGCAATGGATCAGGATCACCGCGGCGGAGAAGATGGTCACCTTGATCACCGCGGCGATCACGTCGAAGCCGGAGACGAACTGGAAGAAATAGTGGTCGTAGACCCCGCCGGACTGGCCGTGCACCAGGGTGATCACACCCCGGCAGGCCGCGTAGGACAGGATCAGCGCGATCAGGAAGGTCGGCACGATGGCCACCACGCCCGCCAGCACGCGAGTGGTGACCACGAACGGAACCGACCGCAGCCCAAGGGATTCGAGAGCGTCGATCTCCTCGGAGATGCGCATGGACCCGATCTCGGCGGTCATGCGGCAACCCGCCTGCGCGGCGAAGCCTACGGCGGCCGCGATGGGTGCGAGCTCACGCGTCGTGGCATACGCGGACACGATGCCGGTGACCGGTCCCATGCCCAGCATGTCCAGTGTCGCAAAGGATTCCACCGCGACCGACGCGCCCATGGCCAGGCCGAGCACGATCATCATGGGCACGGTGCCGCCGCCCACGATGACCGAGCCGCGGCCCCACGTCATATTCGTGATGGCGCGCATGGTTTCGGCGCGATACCTGGTGAGCGTCAGCGGAATCGAGCTCAGGGCCTGCCACAGGAACCGCAGCACGAACCCGAACGACTCGACCGGGCGCAGCGGCCCGCCCTCGGTCCGCAGCTTCACCAGCAGACGGCCGAAATGCTTGGGGGAGTAAGGAGTCGCGGTCATCAGGCCAGCCTCGTCGGCAGGAACATGGCCACGATCTGCGTGATCACCAGATTCACCAGCACGATCGACACCACCGACAGCACCACCGCCGCGTTCACGCCGTCGGCCACCCCGCGCGGCCCGCCGCGCGCCTCCAGCCCGCGCTGACAGGCGATCACCACCACCAGCAGTCCGAAGACCACCGCCTTGCCCAGCGACACCCACACGTCGGCCACGGTCACGAAGGATCCGAAGGTGGACCAGTAGCTGCCCGGGGTCACATGCTGTCCGGTGATCGAGGAGATGTAGCCCGCCAGCACACCCACGAAGATGATGAGCAGATTCAGCAGCGGGGCGACCGCGATCATCGCCACCACTCGCGGAATCACCAGACGGTGAACGGGATTGATGCCCATGGTGTGCAGCGCGTCGATTTCCTCGCGAATGGTGCGCGCCCCGAGATCGGCCGCGATGGCCGAGGCCCCCGCGCCGCCCAGCAGGAAGCCGGTGGCCATGGGCGCACCCTGCTTGATCACGCCCAGCCCGCCCGCCGCGCCCAGCAGCGAATCCGCGCCGAGCGTGTGGATGAGATTGCCGACCTGCACCGACACGATCACACCGAACGGGATGGCCATCAGAATTGCGGGCACCGCGGTGACCGTGATCAGCCGCCACGCCTGCAAAAGGGTTTCGCGCCACTGGAATTCGCGGCGCACGAGATCGGTGACCGCGCCCGTCCCCGCTTCCACCCCCAGATCGACGGCCCGTCCGAAGGTCCGCAGCGCCGACAGCGCCGTATCGGCAACGTTGTCGCGAACGATGCGCAAGTGGCTCGGTTCGCTTCGGAGAGTGGTGGGGGCCGCCAATTCCCGCACACTGCCGTCGATGTCGGCCAACCCTGCTGTCCCTCCATTGCCGCCCCTGTGACCCCCGCCATACGAAGAGGACCGCTGTCCGAATCTAGGGGTGGCGCGACGCCTGTGTCACTGCACGCAGAGGAGAAGAACAGCGCCCGCTTTGGTTGCGGGAGACATTCTTTTAACAAAGCTAAAGATATGGGGTGACCACTGCGCGCCCCGCCGCGGACGCGATGAGGTGGGATGTCTCATAGTCGACACCAAACGCTGGGCACACAGAACTGTGGTTGGCCACAATCGGCGAATGCTCGATCCCGTAACTTCGCTGGGTCCGGATTCGACGGTGCTCGCCCGCTTCGTGGACCGGCTGCCGGACCTCGCCGACGAGGTGATGGCGGCGGCGATCCGCGCGGTTCCCGGCGGCGAGGAGCTGCCCGAGGATCACTTCGCCGACGTCGTGCCCGCCCTGCTGGGCGGCGCCCTGGCCATTCTCGGAGCTATCACCGAGCGACGCGCGTTCTCCACTGACGAGGTCGCGGAGTTCATCACCCCGGTGGTGGAATCGCATGCCGAAGACCGCATTCCGATGACTGCGCTCATTGCCGCGCTGTTCAGCTCCGTGCGCTATCTCTGGGCTCAGGTCACCGCGACGGCGGAGCCCCACGAACTGCCGCAGATCGTGGAATTCGGCGACCGGCTGCTGGAGGTGCTGGGACACATCACGATCACCACCTCCGAGGTGCACTCCGACGTCGAGCAGTCCATCTACACCATCGAACGGGAGGCGAGGCGCGCACTGTGCACCGCGCTGCTGCGCGGAGCGCCCGCCGAGGAGCTGGCCGCCCGCGCGGATATCGCGCTCGAGGAGCGGTACGACGTGCTGGCCTTCCAGTTGCGGACCGAATCCCTGGACGGGCCGGCCGGCACCATCGTCGCCCGCCGCCGTATCCGGCAGTTCCAGCACGCCGTGGACATGATCGCCGGGACGACCACCCTCAACACCTTCGACGGCTCGACCGGAACAGCGTTGCTGCCCAACCGTTCCCACCCAGAGGACCCGGGCCGCGACAGCGCCCTCGAACGTCTGGTGTCCGCCCTCTCCGAACTGTTCGGCGTGGACGTCTGCGTCGCCGAATGCCACGGCATCGACCGGCAGCGGCTCCCGCAGATCGCGCAGGAGACCACCGACCTGGCCGAACTGGCCCGCCTGCTCGGTCGCCCCTCCGGCGTCTACCGCCTCGACGACCTACTCCTGGAATACCAGCTCACCCGCCCCGGCTCCGCCCGCGACCGCCTCTCCGAGCGCATCACCCCGCTGCTGCAGTTCCCCTATCTGATCGAAACCCTGGACGCGCACATCCGCCACGGCTCCGACCGCAGATCCGCCGCCGTCGCAATTCACGTGCACCCCAACACCTTCAGCTACCGCCTGCGCCGCATCGCCGAACTCACCGGCCTCGACCCGAGCGACCCCAATGAATCCCGCCTGCTCGCCGCGGCCCTGACCGTCCACCGCCTCTACCCCGCGCCCGAGGCCCCGGAATCCGGTGACGCCGTGTGAGACCGATCCGACCGGCCCGCGGTCTCCCCCCGGGCAGTCGAGCTCGGAGAGGCATCTCACCGCCATCCCCACGCGCATAGGCAAGACAGCTTTACGCCCGGTCATCCGAACGCCATCCAGACGTCACCGTGTCGGCAAACTCGCTGGCGCACACTACTTTCCGTACCCGGCGCCAATCGTGACGCCGCCCCCCACAGGGCCGCCCCGACCAGGTATGGGCAGACCCCTCCGTCCTCGAGTCTGTCGTGTCCGGGCGACCCCTCGGCGCCGGGTACCCGCATCCTCGCGCGCCCCGGAGGTCCAGATGTTCGAATCCTGCTGCTCCCCGCACGAATCCGCGCATCTGCTCCGGGCCCGCTACGGTCTGCCGATCGAAATGTTCGCCGACCGTCCACTCGTGACCGTCGGCCCCGCCATCGCCGCCCTCGACCTCAGCCCGACGGCTCGCCGAACGGGCTAGGGTCGGTCCCATGGCCAAGAGCGGAGCAGGCGTGGTGTGGGGCGCGGCCGCGATCGTCGTGTGTTCGGTGCTGACGGCATGCGGCGGCAGCGACCAGCACGCCGGTCACACCACCGTGACGCCGAACCCATCCCGGGCGCTGACATCCACCGCACCCCAGCCGAGTTCGACGATCGACCGCACCACCACCCCGGCCGCGACCGCCCCGGTGGGCGAGGTCCCCGGCAACCCCGCCGCTGCGGCAGCCCTGCGCCCCTGGGTGGCCGACCTCCTCGCCGGCGACCTCGACACCCTGGTGCGCAAATGCTGGACCATCGAGCCCGGCAACGCCCGCGCCATGTACGCCGACGAGGACGCCATCCTGGCGGCCGTCGCCGAACCCGGCATCGACGGCCAATTCGCGGTCCTCTGGAAAGGCCCGGCCGTGACGGTGAGCGTGAAACGCACCGAAATCGCCTCCGGCTACGCCTGTCCCCGCGTGGCCCCCACCGGCTCGGCCATGAACTACAACGAAGCCGACGCCGCCTACGCCGTCCACCGCTACCTGTCCCGCTTCATCGGCAAGCCGGTGAACCCCGCCGACACCGAAGGCGCCTACCCGCTCGTCTGCCCTGGTTCCGTGCTGGCGAACAACCCGGGAAGACTCACCGGCACAACCGCATTCGCCGCCCCGACCGCTACCCGAACCGATCTCGGCACCGCCGAGGTAACCGTCCCGGTGACCAATTCCTCGAACGTCACCCAGCCCGTGACCTTCCTCTTGGCGGTCGCCTCGGAGGGCTACTGCCTCACCGATATCCGGGTGTAGCACGGGGGATGGAGCGGTCACGCCGAACTCTGATCGCCGGGCGATTGCTGGTGATCTGAAACGGGTGGGGCCGGTGGGGGATTCGCCGAGGTGGCGGGGGAGGGATCGGGGGTGATCCCGGTTGTGCGCGAGGGGGGACTTGAACCCCCACGTCCGTGGACACCAGAACCTAAATCTGGCGCGTCTGCCAATTTCGCCACTCGCGCTGATGGTACGACCGTCCAAACTTTACCGGGTGAAATGACGATCGCGAAGCACCGGGCGGGTGTGGCGTACTGGTCGGTAACCCTACCTGGGATTATAACGATTTGATAAAGCGAGATGTGAGGGGGCCTCATATTTCCTACACCGGTGTAACCGGGCTCACCAGTGGGTTCGAACATGAGAGAGGCTCATGTTTCTGAAGGTTCTGGTACTAGCGTGCAGAAATACTCGGCGGTAGCGCACGGGATGGTTACCAAACATGAGGAGATCCTCATGATTTTCCGCAATACTCGGCCTTCACCAGGGCCAGTTGGCCGGAGGAACACCTGCGCACCGTGAGCGCGGCCCAGTCCTGTGGGGGCGGGTCGCCAGGAGAAGGAAGTCGAACGTCTTGACGATCAACGAGAGCACCGGGACCGGAGCGAAGGGCAAGCTGGCGGGGAAGAAGCAAGACGGAGGGGTCCGGGCATCGCTGCTGGATCGGTTGCTGGCGGGCGCGCCGTACGCCCTCGCCTTCGGCGGGCAGGGGGCCGCGTGGCTCACCGAGCTCGAGGAGATCGGGCGCGATTCCGCGCTCGAACCGGAGCTGACGGCCATCGTCAACGAGGCCGCCGAGAAGCTGGAACCCGTTGCCGCGCAGCTGCTGGTGGTGCGGCCGGTCGGCTTCGACCCCATCGCCTGGATGCTCGAGGACGAGATCACCGATACCGAGCAGGGGGAGGTGTCGGCCGCGCCGTCTGCGCAGGTGTTGCGTTCGGCCGCGGTCTCCATGCCGGGCGTGTTCCTGACTCAGATCGCCGCGCTGCGGGCGCTGCGGCTACAGGGGCTCGACATCGTCGCGCAGGCGCCGGCCGCCGTCATCGGGCACTCGCAGGGGCGCATCGCCGCCACCGCCGCGCAGGCACACGGACAGCGTGACGCCGAGCTGCTGGCCGTCGCGCAGTTGATCGGCGCGGCCGCCGGACTGGTGGCGCGCCGTCGCGGCCTCATGCCGATCGGTGACCGCGCGCCCATGGTCGCGGTCTCCAATATCGACCCCGAGCAGTTGCGCGCCGTGGTGGAGCAGGTCTCCCAGGGCGTCGAGCCGGAGAAGGCCGCGGTGGTCTCCATCCGCAACGGCCGTCGCCGCGCGGTGCTGTCCGGCCCGGTGAGCCAGCTGGATCGAGTCCGCCAGCGCTGCACCGAGATCCACGAGGAGCAGGCCAAGGACCGCGACGCCAAGAAGCGCGGCGGTTCGGTCTTCGCGCCGGTGTTCGAGGACATTCCGGTCGAGGTCGCCTTCCATCACCCCGCGCTGGGCGAGACGGTCGAGCTGGTGCGCGGCTGGGCGCAGCAGTGCGGGCTGGATGCCGAACTGGCGGCGTCCCTCACGCAGGAGGTGCTGGTCGATCCGATCGACTGGGTCACCATCGTCGACGAGACGGTTGCCGGTGGCGCGCAGT
Organism: Nocardia huaxiensis; assembly: GCF_013744875.1. NCBI lineage: Bacteria > Bacillati > Actinomycetota > Actinomycetes > Mycobacteriales > Nocardiaceae > Nocardia > Nocardia huaxiensis. Next base: position 7,838,077 of record NZ_CP059399.1, on the reverse strand, counting down.
GGATTCTGGACCTCGGCCCCGGCGATCTGCTCACCCGTCTCACCGCGGGCTCGCTGAAGGGCACCGGGGTGGGCGTGCTGGCCGCCTCCACCCGCCCGGGCCAGCGCAGCCTGTTCACCCCGGGCGCGGCGCCCGAAGTCGCCCCCGCCTGGGCCGAATTCGCGCCCAAGCCGGTCCGCCTGCCCAATGGCCGCATCGTGGTCGAGACCGCGTTCACGCGCCTCACCGGCCGGTCCCCGATCCTGCTGGCGGGCATGACCCCCACCACCGTGGACGCGAAAATCGTTGCCGCCGCGGCCAACGCGGGCCACTGGGCCGAGCTGGCCGGTGGCGGCCAGGTCACCGAGCAGATCTTCGCCGACCGCGTGGAGGAGCTGAAGAAGCTGCTGCACCCGGGTCGCGCGGTGCAGTTCAACTCGCTGTTCCTGGACCCGTACCTGTGGAAGCTGCAGCTGGGCGGAAAGCGCCTGGTGCAGAAGGCCCGGACCGCGGGCGCGCCGTTCGACGGCGTCATCGTCACCGCCGGCATTCCGGAGCTCGACGAGGCCGTGGCCCTCATCGAGGAACTGTCCGAGGTCGGCATCACCCATGTGGCGTTCAAGCCGGGCACCGTGGCGCAGATCCGCGCCGTGCTCCGCATCGCCGACGCGGTGCCGGGCTACCCGGTCATCATGCACATCGAGGGCGGCAAGGCCGGCGGTCACCACTCCTGGGAAGACCTCGACGACCTGCTGCTCGACACCTATGCCGAACTGCGCAACCGCGACAATGTGATCGTCTGCGTCGGCGGCGGCATCGGCACGCCCGAGCGCGCCACCGAATACCTCACCGGCGCTTGGGCGCAGCAGCACGGCTACCCGGCCATGCCGCTGGACGGCGTGCTCGTCGGCACGGCCGCCATGGCCACCCTGGAGGCCACCACCGCCCCCGAGGTGAAGCAGCTGCTCGTCGACACCCCCGGCACCCCGGACTGGGTCGGCGCGGGCACCGCCTCCGGCGGAATGGCTTCCGGCCGTTCGCAGCTGGGCGCCGACATCCACGAGATCGACAATGCCGCCTCGCGCACCGGCCGCCTGCTGGACGAGGTCGCCGGTGACGCCGACGCCGTGGCCGAGCGCCGCGCCGAGATCATCAAGGCGCTCAACGGCACCGCCAAGCCCTACTTCGGCGATGTCGCCACCATGACCTACGTCGAGTGGCTGGAACGCTACGTCGAGCTGGCCGTCGGCCTGGACCGCGCCAAGGACTTCGACTGCGGCGGCGACTTCTCCGACGCCATCGCCGACGCCACCCGCTCGGTGTGGCTCGACATCACCTGGCGCGATCGCTTCGCGGAAATGGTGCGCCGCACCGAATCCCGCCTCAACGAGGCCGACCGCGGCGAGATCGCCACCCTCTTCGCCGACGACGCCGCGTTCGAGGAGCCGGTGCGCGCCCTGTGCACGCTGAAGGAGCGCTACCCGGTCGCCGCCACCACCGTGCTGCACCCGGCCGACGTCCCGTTCTTCGTGTCGCTGTGCAAGACCCCCGGCAAGCCGGTCAACTTCGTGCCCGTGGTGGATCAGGACGTGCGCCGCTGGTGGCGTTCGGATTCGCTGTGGCAGGCGCACGATCCGCGCTACTCGGCCGACCAGGTGTGCATCATCCCGGGCACCGTGGCCGTCGCCGGCATCACCCGCGTGGACGAGCCGGTCGGTGAACTCCTCGACCGCTTCGAGCAGGACGCCGCCTACTCGCTGGTGCGTGCGGGCGTCGTCCCGGCCGCCGTGGACGGCCGCCGCCGCGCCGAGGTCGCCGGTGGCGCCCTCGACATCGTGCTCGCCGCACCGGATGTCGAGTGGGCCGGCCGCACCACCGTCAACCCGATCCACCGCCTCGGCAATGTGGACGAGTGGGTCATGAACGGCAAGGGCGCCCAGCACCCGCGCACCGGCGCGACCCTCAGCGCCACCGAGGGCCCCGAAACCGACCACGCCTACGTGGAATTGACGGTCCCGCTGCTCGGCAAAGACGCTGTGCGGATTCGCATCACCGTCCCCGTCTCGGTCTACAACGGCGGCGCGCCCGTCATCACCGAGGCCGACGCCGAGACCGCCATGTCGGCGCTGCTGGCCGTCGCCGCCGGGCAGCAGCTGCCCGAGGTGAAGGTCGTCGACGGCGCGAAGGTCGCGCACTTCAATGTCGCGTGGAGCCCGGACCTCATCGCCGATCACGCCGGCGTCACCGGTTCCGGTCTGCCCGCCACGCTGTCCACCATGGGCCGCACCGTGCCCGACGTGCTCGTGGGTGCTTGCTGGCCCGCCGTTTTCGCGGTCCTGGGCGCGGCCCGCACCGACTCGGGCGCGAGCGTCATCGAGGGCATGCTGGATCTGGTCCACCTCGATCATCGGATCGAGCTGGTCGGCGAACTGCCCGACGGCGCGAGCGTGCTCGCCGTCCGCGCCGAAGCGGGCGAGACCCTCGACACCGATCTGGGCCGCGTCGTCGAGGTCCGCGTCAAGGTCTCCGGCATGCTCGACAAGCCGGAAACCGGCATGTCCATGCCCGTCATCGCCACCCTCACCGAGCGTTTCGCCATTCGCGGCCGCACCGGCGAGCACGAGCTGACCGATCCGCCGCGCGCCGGCGGCACGCTGTCCGAGAATGCCAAGGACACCCCGCGTCGCCGCCGCCGCGATGTCACCCTCACCGCGCCGCGCGCCATGGCCGCCTTCGCGCAGGTGTCGGGCGACCACAATCCCATCCACACCTCCGACAATGCCGCCAAGCTGGCCGGACTCGGCAACCCGATCGTGCACGGCATGTGGCTGTCGGCCGCCGCACAGCACGCCGTGTCCGCCATCGACGCCGACGACAAGGTGCCGCCGCGCACCCTGACCGCGTGGACCACCCGCTTCCTCGGCATGGTCCGCCCCGGCGCGCAGATCGATGTGCGCGTCGAGCGGGTGGCCGTGGATCAGGGCAAGGAGATCGTCGAGGTCTCCTGCCGCATCGACGGCGACCTGGTGATGACCGGCACCGGCCGCGTCGCCCCGCCCAAGACCGTCTACGCCTTCCCGGGACAGGGCATTCAGGCCAAGGGGATGGGCCTGGACGCCCGCACCCGGTCCAAGGCCGCCAAGGAAGCCTGGGACGCCGCCGACAAGCACACCCGCGAAGTCCTCGGCTTCTCGATTCTCGCTGTGGTGCGCGACAACCCGACCTACCTCAAGGCCCGCGGCGTGGAATACCGCCACCCGATGGGCGTGCTGCACCTGACCCAGTTCACCCAGGTCGCCATGGCGACCCTCGGCGTGGCCCAGGTCGCGGAGCTGCGCGAGGCGGGCGCCTTCATCGAAGGAGCCATGCTCGCGGGGCATTCCGTCGGTGAGTACAACGCGCTGTCGGCCGTCGCCGGGGTGCTGCCGCTGCCCGCCGTGCTCGAGGTGGTGTTCCAGCGCGGCTCGGCCATGCACGAGCTGGTGCCCCGGGATGCCCAGGGCCGCAGCAACTATCGGATGGCCGCCATCCGCCCCTCGCAGATCGGCGTGCCCGACTCCGCGGTGGTGGACTTCGTCGCCACCGTCGGCGCCAAGGCCGGCGAGTTCCTCGAGGTCGTGAACCTGAACCTGCGCGGCTCGCAGTACGCCATCGCGGGCACGGTCAAGGGCCTCGAGGTCCTGGAAGCCGAAATCGAGCGCCGCCGCGCCGAAACCGGCGGCAAGCGCGCCTTCGTGCTCATCCCGGGCATCGACGTGCCCTTCCACTCGACGGTGCTGCGCGCCGGCGTGCCGGAATTCCGCAACAAGCTGCTCGAACTCCTGCCCGAGGATCTGGACCCGAGCCTGCTCATCGGCCGCTACATCCCGAACCTGGTGCCCCGGCCGTTCAATCTGGAACGCGAATTCGTCCAGGAGATCGCCGATCTCGTGCCGTCCGAGCCGCTGGCCGAGGTGCTCGCGAACTGGGACGAGCGCGCCGCCGACCAGGTCGAACTGTGCCGCGTGGTGCTGGTCGAGCTGCTGGCCTGGCAGTTCGCCAGCCCGGTGCGCTGGATCGAAACCCAGGACCTGCTGTTCACCGACGTCGAGCACGGCGGCCTGGGCGTGGAGCGGTTCGTCGAAATCGGTTTGGCCGCAACGCCGACCGTCGCCAACCTGGCCTCCAACACGCTGAAGCTGCCGCTGTTCGCCACCACCACGGTGGAGGTCCTGAACATCGAGCGCGAAGCCGGCATCGTCTACTCCACCGACACCGACCCCGCGCCGGTGGAGGAGCCCGAGGAGACCCCGGCCGAGACCGCTTCCGCCGCAACGGCTCCGGCCGCTGCCGCCGCGCCCGCCGCCGCTCCGGCCGCGCCCGCCGGCGGCCCGCGCCCCGACGACATCGCGTTCGTGGCCGCCGACGCCACCCGCGTGCTCATCGCGCTGTGGACCAAGCTGCGCCTGGACCAGATCGGCCCGGTGGACACCATCGAGGGCCTGTGTGACGGCGTCTCCTCGCGCCGCAACCAGCTGCTGGTGGACCTCGGCGCGGAACTCTCGCTGGGCGCCATCGACGGCGCCGCCGACGCCGACATGGGCGCTCTCGCAGGCACTGTCGACCGTCTCGCCCGCACCTACAAGCCGTTCGGCTCGGTGCTCTCCGACGCCATCGGCGACCACCTGCGCAAGGTGTTCGGCCCGTCCGGCAAGCGGCCCGCCGCCATCGCCGAACGCGTCAAGAAGGTCTGGGGCCTGGGCGACGGCTGGGCCAGCCACGTCACCGCCGAGGTCTCGCTCGGCACCCGCGAAGGCGCCTCCGTGCGCGGCGGGGATCTGGGCGGGCTCGTCTCCGGCGGCCTGAACGACGGTGCGGCCGTGGACAATGCCATCGACACCGCCGTGCAGGCGGTCGCCGCGCGCCGGGGCATCGCGGTCTCCATGCCGTCCGCCGGTGGCGGTGGCGGGGCCACCGTCGACGCCGCCGCGCTGGGCGAGTTCACCGAGCAGATCACCGGCCGCGACGGCGTGCTCGCGCAGGCCGCCCGGGTGATCCTGGAATCGCTCGGCCACGTGGACGAGGTCTCCGCGCCGGAGGCCACCGACGACACCCTCATCGATCTGGTCTCCGCCGAATTGGGCACGGACTGGCCGCGACTCGTCGCGCCCGTCTTCGACGCCCGCAAGGCCGTCCTCATCGACGACCGGTGGGCCTCCGCCCGTGAGGATCTCGCGCGGCTGTGGCTGGGCAACGACGGCTCGCTGCCGGTCGAACCGTCCGTCGAGGGCTACCTCGGCGCGGGTGAAGCCGTTGCGCAGCAGGCCAACTGGTGGCGTGAGCGCGCCAAGCACGAGGCCCGCTCGGTGCTGGCCGGATACTACGGCCGCATCGCCGAGGCCGCGCTGTCGAACGAAGAGCCCGGCACCTGGTCCTCGGAGATCGCCGTGATCACCGGCGCCAGCAAGGGTTCCATCGCGGCGGCCGCCGCCGGACGCCTGCTCGCGGGCGGTGCGACCGTGGTCGTCACCACCTCCAAGCTGGACGACACCCGCCTGGGCTTCTACAAGCAGCTGTACCGCGAGAACGCCCGCCACGGCGCGGCCCTGTGGGTGATCCCCGCGAACATGGCCTCCTACACCGATATCGACGCCGTCATCGACTGGGTCGGCAACGAGCAGGTCGACAATGCCGGTGGCGCAAAGGTTCTCGTCAAGGAGGCGATGACCCCGACGCTGCTGCTGCCGTTCGCCGCGCCCCGCGTGGCCGGTGACCTCGCCGACGCCGGCGCCCGCGCCGAAATGGAGATGCGGGTCCTGCTGTGGTCGGTGGAGCGCCTCATCGGCGGCCTGTCCAAGCTGGGCGCCGACCACGATGTCGACGCGAAACTGCATGTGGTGCTGCCGGGTTCGCCCAACCGCGGCATGTTCGGCGGTGACGGCGCCTACGGCGAGTCCAAGGCCGCCCTCGACGCCGTGGTCGCCAAGTGGCGGGCCGAGAAGTCGTGGGCACAACGGGTCACCCTGGTGCACGCGCTCATCGGCTGGGTGCGCGGCACCGGGCTCATGGGCCACAACGATCCGATCGTCGACGCCGTCGAGAAGGCCGGGGTGCAGACCTGGTCCACCCACCAGATGGCCGACGAACTGCTCAAGTGGTGCACCGAGCGCGCCCGCACCGTCACCGCGCAGGGGCCGCAGCAGATCGACCTGACCGGCGGATTGGCCGGAGCCAAGCTGGATCTCGCGGCGCTGGCCAAGGACGCGCATGCCGAAGCCGAAGCGGCCGAGGCCGCCGAGGCGAAGGCCGAGGACGGCAATATGATTGCCGCCCTGCCCGCCCCGCCGACCCTGTCCTCCAAGCTGCCCACCCCCGAATGGGGTTCGGTCACAGCCGATCTCGACGACATGGTCGTCATCGTCGGCGCGGGCGAGCTCGGCCCCTACGGTTCCGCGCGCACCCGCTTCGAGATGGAGGTCGAAGACCAGCTCTCCGCCGCGGGTGTGGTGGAACTGGCCTGGACCACCGGCCTGATCACCTGGGAGAACGACCCCAAGCCCGGCTGGTACGACGCCGAATCCGGTGAGTACGTCGACGAATCCGAGGTCGCGGACCGCTACCACGACACCGTGGTCGAGCGCTGCGGCGTGCGCCGCTACGGCGACGACGGCGCCATGATCGACAACACCGCCCCGCTGCTCACCTCGGTCTTCCTCGACAAGGATCTGACCTTCGTGGTGAACAGCGAGGCCGAGGCCCGCGCCTTCCACGCCGCCAACCCGGAGCAGACCGTCATCACCCCGGTCGACGGCGGCAGCGACTGGCAGGTGACGCGCAAGGCGGGCACCGAGATTCGCATTCCGCGCAAGGCCAAGCTGTCGCGGTTCGTGGGCGGCCAGATCCCCACCGGCTGGGATCCCACCAAGTGGGGCATCTCCGCCGATATGGCCGGCTCCATCGACCGGGTGGCGCTGTGGAACATCGTCTGCACCGTGGACGCGTTCCTGTCCTCCGGCTTCAGCCCCGCCGAACTCATGAGCTGGGTGCACCCGGCCATGGTGGCCAACACCCAGGGCACCGGCATGGGCGGCATGTCGTCCATGCGCTCGCTGTACATCGACAACCTGCTCGGTGAGCCGCGGGCGAACGACATCCTGCAGGAGGCGCTGCCGAATGTCGCTCTGGCGCATGTGGTGCAGAGCTACGTCGGCTCCTACGGCGGCATGATCCACCCGGTGGCGGCCTGCGCCACCGCGGCGGTCTCCGTCGAGGAGGGCGTGGACAAGATCCGGCTCGGCAAGGCCGATCTCGTGGTCGCCGGTGGTTACGACGATCTGGGCATCGAGGGCATCGTCGGCTTCGGCGACATGTCCGCCACCGCCGACTCGGCCACCATGGCCGCCAAGGGCATCAGCGACCGCTACTTCTCCCGCGCCAACGACCGTCGCCGCGGCGGCTTCGTCGAATCGCAGGGCGGCGGAACGGTTCTGCTCGCCCGCGGTTCGGTCGCGCTGGAGATGGGTCTGCCGGTGCTGGGCGTGGTGGCGTACGCGCAGTCCTTCGCCGACGGCGTGCACACCTCCATCCCGGCCCCCGGCCTGGGCGCTCTCGGCGCGGGCCGCGGTGGCCCGGAGTCCCTGCTGGCCAAGGAACTTCGCAAGCTGGGCGTCGCGCCCGACGAGATCGCGGTGGTGTCCAAGCACGACACCTCCACGGCGGCAAACGATCCCAACGAGTCCGAGCTGCACGAGCGGCTCGCCACGGCCATCGGCCGCTCGGCAGGCGCTCCGCTGTTCGTCATCTCGCAGAAGACCCTCACCGGTCACGCCAAGGGCGGTGCGGCGGCCTTCCAGCTCATCGGCCTGTGCCAGGTGCTCGAGTCGGGTGTCATCCCGCCCAACCGCAGCCTCGACTGCGTGGACGAGAAGATGCTCGCCTACCCGCACCTGGTGTGGCTGCGCGAGAAGCTGGAACTGGGAGATCGCTTCCCGCTCAAGGCCGGTCTGGTCACCTCGCTCGGCTTCGGCCACGTGTCGGGCCTGCTCGCCGTCGTGCACCCGCAGGCTTTCGTGGAGGCCATCACGGACGCCGACAAGCGGGAGGCGTACCAGCGCCGCGCCGAAGAGCGTCAGCTCGCCGGTCGGCAGCGCATGACCGAGGCCATGTGCGGCGGCGCCCCGCTCTACGAGCGCCCGGCCGACCGCCGCCTCGGCGGCGACGGCACGCCCGCCAAGAAGGTCCGCCAGCTCGAGGCCGACATGCTGCTCTCGCCGGCCGCGCGGCTGAACGGCGAAGCGTACGTGGCGGTTCCGAAGGGTCCGGCCTGCAGCTGAGCCCCCTGCTCACCGGGTGGAAAGCGCCCGCCGCGCTGGTGCGCGGCGGGCGCTGTTCGTTGTGGGGTTCGGGGGCGAAGCCCCTGAGAGCCTCCGAGAGTTGGTGGAGGCTACGGAACCGTAGCCTCCGCTGGTAAGTTGCGCCCAACGACAGCACGACACAGCAATCGAGGAGTCCCGCACTGTGACGATCCTTGGTATCGGCCTGGACTTGGTCACCATCTCCGAGTTCGCCGAACAACTGGAACGCACCGGAACCACCATGCTCCGGGAGAGTTTCACCGCAGGGGAGCGGCGCTACTGCCAGAGCAAGGGCACCGACCCGGCCCGCAGTTACGCCACCCGCTGGGCCGCCAAAGAGGCGGTCATCAAGGCGTGGGCGTCTTCTCGCTTCGCACGCAGTCCGCAGATCGGCGACAACCCGTATCCCTTGATCGAGGTCGTGAACGACGCCTGGGGCCGCCCCAGCATCAAATTGCACGGTCTCGCAGCCGAATTCCTGCCCCGGGTGCGGGTGCACCTGTCGCTGACCCACGACGGCGATACGGCGGCCGCCATGGTGGTGCTGGAAGATCCGGGCGAACTAGCGGATCTAATCGGTAACTAGCTCAATCCATCCCGGCTCAGCCCATTTCGGGATCGGCGATCAGACGCTGGCCGCCGGTCCGGGATTCCTTCTCCGCGATGAGCAGATACGCCACCATGAGCCGCTTCAGCTCGGCCACCGCGTCCTCGTGCGAGAGCCCGTCCTGCACCGAGAAATTCAGCATCGAGTACACGACGTGCACCAGCACCTGCGCCATCATGGACCGCCGCCCGCGCGGGGTGCGCGGCATCAGCGGCCGCAGCATCTGCGCGACGGCCTCGGCGAATTCCTTCTCGTGAATGGCCCCGGTCGCGCGCGTGGACGGCGTGGACTGCATGGCCAGCCACACCTCGCGCCGCGACGGGTCGGTCATCCACAGGTCGGCCAGGTGATCGACCAGCGCGTTCATATGCCGCAGCCAGTCCATGGACGGGATCTCGCCGTGGAAGTCCGAGAGCTCCTGTGAAACCGCCACCAGGTCTTGGCGATTGAGCTCGCACACGATCACGTATTTGTTGGCGAAGAAAACTGGTAGAGCGTGCCGATCGGCACTTCCGCACGGGCCGCGACCTCTTCGCAGGTGAAGGATTCGAATCCGACCTCCACCAGCAACTCTCGCGAGGACTGCAAGAGCGCGTCGAACTTCCTCTTGCTCCGTTCCTGCGTGGGCCGGCGACGGGGCATCAGTTCCTGCGGGTCGTCTTGCAGCTCCAACGCAGGGTCCGGTCGTCGTGCCGACCTGGTTCCCGTGCGCGCTTCCACGTTCGAAAGCCTATAGGTAGCGACACTCCGATGACACGCTGCGGTGCTTCGTGTGTCCCTATCTCGCCGTAGGTTGCGACCCATCCGCACCGGGAACGGCTCCGAACCTTCATCGCAGCTGCTTCTCAGCTGCACGCCTCTCGCTTGCGACGACGTTGGAAGGCTGATCTGTGGTTGCTTCTGCTGTTGTTCGTTCCGCGGTGACCATCGGGGTGGCCACCGAACGCGGCACCGTGCGCGCCGTGGCCCTCGCCGACCATGGCGAGAAGCTGGCCGAGCGCGTGGTCATGGAGCGGACGGAGAAGGTCACCGGCGATACCAAGGCCGATCTGGCCGCGGCGGTCGAACTGGTGCTGGAGGAGATGGCCGCCAAACTCGGGCCCGACCGTGAGGTCGTGGGCGCGGCGGTGGCCTACCGCGATGCGGCCGAGCGCCGTGCCATCGTCACCAAGCTGGCGGCGGGCCCGTGGCACGAGGCGTCGCTGGTGTCGTCGAAGGCCGCGCATCTGGCCGTCTCCCGCGCCATGACCTGGGTGGACGAATTCGAGGACCTCGCCGTCTGCGAGGTGGTGCCCGGCTTCCAGGCGTTCTCCCTCATCGATTCCGATCGTTCCCGCGTGCTCGCCGCCGTCAGCCTGGCCGGCGCCGCCGAGACCGAGGAGTCCATGCGCGCGGCCGTCACCGCCGCCTGGGACCAGTTCGACGCGGCCGGGGTCAAGCCCGACGCCGTGGTGCTGATCGGTTCCGCCGCAAGAGAATCCGCCGTGGTGGCGGCGCTGGAGGCGGGCTTCGGCGCACCGGTCATCCCGTGCCGGGTGGCCACCGCCGCTCCGGCCATCGGTGCGGCCCTGGCCGCGCTGCCGGAGACCGAATTCGCGGGCGAGGCGGCCGAGCGCATTCGCCGGGCGCGCGGCACGGCCGCCCTGTTCGCCGCGGCCAGCGTGCTCGCGGGCGGTCTGGTCGCCGGCGGCGTGTACGCCACCAGCAGCAATACCAAGACCGTGCAGGAGCCGCGGCTCATCGACTCGCGCATCTCCGCCGACGGGCACACCAATCCCGAGCAGAAGATCGGCGAACCCGCCGCACCCGGCCTGCCCGGCACCGGTTCCGCCGGTGAGGTCGTCGAGGGCCTGCCCGAGGGGTTCCCGGTCCCCGAGGCCGTGGTGCCCGAGGGCGTCCCCACTCCCACCGACGCGGGCCTGCAACTGCCCGAGGAGCAGCTCGCCCCCGAGGTCGCGCCGGAACCCGATGTGGTGACCGTCGATCCGGCCACCCTCAACAACTGGGGCGGGAATTCCGAGGCGCAGCCCGCGGATTGGCGTCCCACCAAGCCGCTCATCAAGAGCCAGCCGGAATCCGATTCGGAGAGCAGCACCAGCCCTGCGGGCATCATCCCCGCGCCCACCCACCCGGCGGGCGCACCCACCGAAGGCGGCCTGTTCCCCGGCGAAATGGCCCCGCCCCCGCTCGGCACCCCGGAGTTCGCCAAGTGGTGGGACAACCACTGGCACATGATGCTCCAGTGGGCCGCGCAGATGCTGCCGAAGGTTTAGCCGCACCCGCACAAGCCGAACCCGGCCTTATCCCGGCGATCCCGGGCCGCTCCGGGATCGAGCCGCCGCCGGATGACTCTCCTGCGAGTCATCCGGCGCGGTTGTTTCTCGCGGGGGTCTGTGCGGAGGTCTATACAGAGATGTCGCGGCGCAGTTTGGCCACGTGGCCCGTCGCGCGGACGTTGTATTGCGCCACTTCGATCTTCCCGTTTTCGTCGACGAGGAAGGTGGAGCGGATGACGCCGACGACGGTCTTGCCGTACATGGTCTTCTCGCCGAAGGCGCCGTAGGCCGACAGCACCTGCTTGTCGGGGTCGGACAGCAGCGGGAAGGTGAGTCCTTCGTTGTCGCGGAATTTGGCGAGCTTGGCGGGCTTGTCGGGGGAGATGCCGAGCACGTCGATGCCGGCCTCGTTGAGTTCGCTCAGGCTGTCGCGGAAGTCGCACGCCTGCTTGGTGCAGCCGGGGGTGCTCGCGGCGGGGTAGAAGTAGACGATCACCTTGCGCCCGCGGTAGTCGGACAGTGACACCTCCTTGCCGTCGGCATCGAGCAGCGTGAAGGCGGGGGCGGTGTCGCCGGGACTGAGTCGGTGGTTCTCGGTCATGCCTGCACCGTAGTGGACGGGCCGGACAGCCTGTGAGCGATACACTCCAGGCAGGCAGATGCCCCCTTAGACAGGAGTGTGACGTGGCGAGAGATACCGAGGCGATCGAGCGCGAGATCGAGGCCGCGCGTAACCGGCTCGCGAACACCCTCGACGAACTCGCGGTGCGGGCCGATCCGCAGCGGCTGGCCGACAACACCAAGCAGGCGTTCGTGGCGAAGGTGAACGAGCCGAAGATCAAGTACAGCCTCATCGGCGCGGGCGCGCTGGTCGGCGTGCTGGTGCTGGTCAAGCTCTTCCGCCGGTAGGCGTGAACAGCAAAACACCCGGTGCCGCAGGGCGCCGGGTGTTTTTGTTTGTCTGCGAATCAGACGGTGGGGCAGGCGAATCCGTCGCCGTCGGGATCCAGGTGCGGGCCGTAACCGGGCTCGCCGCGGAAGATCGGGGCCTTGCCGGCCGCGCGCACATCGTCGCAGTTGCGGTACGAGCCGCCCGCGGAACCGGTCTGGGTCAGGTTCTGCGAACCGGTCGCGCCGGAGCCGGTGTCGATGGTGGAGGAGCCGGTGCCCGACGATCCGGTGGGCACATCGGCAAGGGCAATCATGGAGGGGGCTGCGAGGGTCGTCAGTCCCGCGACGCTGGCGGTGACGAGAAGCCGGCGAACGTTCATTTATTCCTCAATGTCGGCGCAGTAGGTGGGGGTTGCGACCCGGCTCGGCGCGGATTGCCACCGCTGCTGCGGGGGTGCGGCACGGTGACCGGTCCGGGTTCGGCGTCTACTGTTCTGGCGGAACGTTGCATTGTCAACCGGATGAGCTATCCATCGAGGTGGGAGCCTATGCGCCGAGGCGCTTTCCGGAAAGATGTTCCGCCGGAATACGTCCCATTCGTCCGGCTTGGAAATCCTCGACGGCATCGATGATCTCCTGACGTGTATTCATGACGAACGGTCCGTACTGCACGACGGGTTCCCGCAGGGGTTGCCCGCCCAGCAGCAGCACTTCCATATCGCCGGTGAGCGAATCTTGTTTCGTATCCGAAGAAATCACCAGGGAATCACCCTTGCCGAGCACCACCAGCTGCCCCGCGCGCACCGGCCGCCGCTCCGCCCCGACCGTTCCGCTACCGGAGATCACGTACACCATGGCCGTGAACTGTTGCGGCCAAAGGGTTTCCAGCTGACCACCCGGTGAGATAGAGGCATGCGCATAAGCGATCGGCGTATGCGTGGAACCCGGCCCCTCGAATCCGCCGATATTCCCGGCGATGATGCGCATCAGTGCGCCACCGTCGTGCGAGCTGACCAGCATCAGCTCCTGCGCCCGCAGATCCTGGTAGCGCGGGGCTGCCATCTTCTGCGCGCGCGGCAGGTTCACCCACAGCTGGAAGCCGTGCATGCGCCCGCCCGCCATGACGATCTGCTCGCTCGGCAGCTCGTCGTGCAGGATGCCGGACCCGGCGGTCATCCACTGGGTGTCGCCCTCGGAGATCACCCCGCCGCCGCCGTGCGAGTCGTGGTGCACCATCGTCCCGTCGAGCACGTAGGTGACCGTCTCGAACCCGCGATGCGGATGCCACGGCGCGCCCTTGGCCTCGTGCGGTTCATACGTCACCGGACCCATCTCATCGAGCAGGATGAACGGGTCGGCCGTGCGCAGCCCGAGACTCGGGAACGGCCGGCGCACCTGGAAACCCGCGCCCTCGTGCTGGGTCTCCGCGGTGACCACGGTCCGCACGGGCCGCTGCACGCTGGTGACATCGGGCCGCGGCAACCGCGGCAGAACCAGGATGTCGTCGACGGTGATGGCGGGCATGACGCCTCCTAGCTGGGTGCCGGGCACTCCGGCGGGGTCTTGGTGTCCATGTCAACCAAGCGGGGCTAAGATGTATTCCATGGTGCGCTGGCTGACCGACGAGGAACAGACGACCTGGCAGGCCTTCATCAGGATGCGGCAGCGGCTCGATGCCGCCATCGCGGCCGGGCTGGCCCAGGACGGCATGTCCCCTTCGGACTACGAGGTGCTGGTCGCGCTTTCGGCCGCCGGCGGGACCATGCGGGCCAAGGAGCTCGGCAGCGAGATCTGCTGGGACAAGAGCCGGCTGTCCAAGCATCTGTCGCGCATGGCGGCGCGGGGTCTGGTCGATCGATGCCAGGCTGCCGAGGACGCGCGCGGGCGCGAGGTGCGGCTGACCGACGAAGGGCGGCGGGCACTGGAGACCGCCGCGCCCAATCACGTGGACCTGGTGCGGCGGCTGTTCATCGACGAGATGAACGACAGCGAGGCGGCGGCGCTGCGCTCACTGTCGGCGAAGGTGGTCGCCGAGGTCGAGCGCACCGATCTGCCCGGCGGCATCTAGCTTTCCGGCCGGTCGAACTGGGCTCGCTTCCAGTCGCCGAACGGTTCGTCGCGCTCGCGCACAGCCTCGCGGAAACCGGCTGTGGCGGCACGCAATTGGAAGCCGTAGCCCTCGCGGGTATGCCGGGAGATGCCGTCGAAGACGGTGCTGATCATGCCCGAGGTCGCCACGCCCTGGCTGAGCAATGCACTGTTGAGCGCCAGCTTCGCCATCACCAGCTGATTGATCGGCACGCGCGAAATCCGTTGCAGCAGTTCTTCGGTGCGCTCGTCGAGCTGATCGGCCGGCGGCGCCTCGATGGCCAGCCCCCACTCCTCGGCCTGCTTGCCGCTGAGGCTGTCCCCGGTGAACAGCAGCCGCTTGGCGCGCTGATCACCGACCCGATGCGCCCACATGCCCGCCGCCGGGATACCCCAGGTCCGGGTGGGCGGGTACCCGAACCGGGCATCCTCGGCGCAGATGATCTGATCGGCGAACAACGCGATATCGGTGCCACCGGCAATGGCGAACCCGTGCACCTTGGCCACGGTCGGCTTGTTGGCGTGCAGCAGACTGCTGAAACCCCGGTTGAACCGCGACATCATGGCGTAGTCCACCATGGGATCCCAAGTGCCCCAGGGATTGTGGTTGCGCGCCTGCACCACCGGATCGAGCACGGTGCCCTCGGTGGGCTGCGCGCCCTCGGCGGGCGCGAAGCTGTTCTCCGCGAAGATCGACAGGTCGTACCCGCCGCAGAATCCCTTGCCGCGCCCGCTGACGACGATCACATGCACCCGCGGATCGAGATCGGCGCGCTCGACGGCGGCGGCCAGCTCGATCGGAGTGTCGGAGGTGACCGCATTGCCCTGCTCGGGCCGATTGAAGGTGATCCGAGCGATCCGCCCGTCCACCTCGTAAGTCAGTGTGCGGCCGGTGAATTCACTCTCCGGCTCGGGTCGGCCGTCGAACAGCGAATCATCGCCGCCGGTCAGATCGTCGCGCCACGGCGCGGGCCGAGTTCCGGCATGGTTCTCGGCGGGTTTGCTCTCGTGATCGGGTGCCACTCAAGCAGTGAACCCCGGTTCATTTCTTGCTGTCAAGAGTCCGGGCGGGCATTCGCGTTCTCAGCCCCAGGGTTTGACCGGTGGTTTCACCCAGAGGATCTTCTCGTCGGCGTGGTCGCGCCGGGCGGCCGGGTGTTCGGGGTGCCGGGCCGCCCAGGCGTCCTTCTCGTCCAGCAGCCGCGCCACCACCTGCCAGGTCTCATCCGTGCTCGGCGGGTTGGCGTCGGCGGCGCGGGCGAGCTTGCGGCGCTGCGGCATCGGCATGTCCAGCAGTTCGGCGCCGGTGATCGCGCGCGGCCAGATGTAGGCGGCCAGTCGCTTCGCCTTCTCCTCACGGCTGCGGTCAGCGTGATCGGAGTGCGCGTAGTCGGTCATATCGCAAACTCCGCAGGTAGGGGTCGATGTTCGGGCTCGACCCTACCCCTGTACGCCGACACGGTTCCGGGCACTTCGGATGCCGGTGATCGCGAGCGGATCCGCGAGTCGCGGCCCGGCGGCGGCTACCGTGGACCTATGCCGGACGCAGTGAGCGGACTCGAGGATCTCGTCATCGACCGTGCCACGCCCGAGGACTGGGCGATCGTCACCGAATGGGCCGCCGGGGAGGGATGGAATCCGGGTGCGGGCGACGCGGCCGCCTTCTTCGCCCAGGACCCGAACGGGTTCTTCCTCGGGCGGCTCGGCGGTGAGCCGGTGTCGGCGATCTCGGTCGTCAACTACGGCAGCGACTACGCCTTCCTCGGCTTCTACCTCGTGCGGCCCGATCTGCGCGGCCACGGGCTCGGTCTGGCCACCTGGCGGACGGGCCTGGCGCACGCGGGCGGCCGGGTGGTCGGCCTCGACGGGGTGCCTGATCAGCAGGACAACTATCGTCGCAGTGGCTTCGAACTCGCTTATCGCAGTGCGAGATTCGCGGGTGTGCCGGACCTGCCGCCCACCGACGGGACGGTGCGGCCGATGTCGCCGGACGATGCCGTCGCCGTCTACCGCTACGACTCGGCGTGCCTGCCCGCGGACCGCCCCGAGTTCCTCGCGGAGTGGCTGGGCGGACCCGGTCGCCGAACGGTCGTGCGCGTGGTCGACGGCGAACTCACCGGCTTCGCGCAGGCGCGTCCCTCCCGCGATGGCCTGCGCGTGGGCCCGCTGTTCGCCGACACCGCCGCCGACGCCCGCCAATTGCTTTCCGCCCTGGCCGAATTCGCCTCCGGCACGCCGCTGGCGGTGGACGTGCCCCTGCGCAACGAACCCGCCGTGAAACTCATGACAGAGGCCGGTCTCACCCCCAGCTTCGAGACGGCCCGCATGTACACCGGCCGGGTCCGGAACCACCACCAGGACAAGGTCTTCGGCGTCACCTCACTGGAACTGGGCTGAGAGCTACAGCGGCCGAATCGATTCCGCCAGCTTCTGTGCGGCAGCCCGATCCACCGGAGATTCCGTGTCACCCAGCCAGCTGACCCACCACCGCCGCTCGTCGGGCGCCTGCACCACGGCCGCGTACACCTCGGCCTGCGCGCTGGTGGACCGATCGAACTGCACCCGGTAGAAACACGACTTCCCGGTCACCGCACGGCCTTTCACATCCAGGTTCTCCTTGTCCACCCGCATCCCGGATTCCGGAAAGAAGAACTCGCCCATCCCCGACCCCAGCGAACACGCCGCCGCCCCGTCGTCCGCCTGATCCGACGCGAACATCGACCCATCCAACTTCCCCAGCAGAATCATCCCGCCCGCCCCCGCCCGCTGCAGCGCCACCTGCCCGAATACCAGATCGCCGTCCCCCTCCTCCGGCAGTTCCGTCCACCCCTCCGGCGGCACGAAACTCATCCCTGCGGCCGCACTCGATATCCGCCCCTTGTCCTCGGTGTCCTGCCGCACCTCCCGGAACGCCAGCCACCCGATTCCCGCCAGCGCCCCCACCAGCGCGAGTACACAGACCACGATCACCCACCGCCGCACCTGCGGCGTGACAGCAGGTTCCGGCGGCGGCGCCTGATTCGGATCCATCCCGCGAAACTAACAAGTTCCCAGCTCAGCCCGGTTTGCCCGGCAGCACGGCACGCCGCACGACAAGATCACGATCGGGCCACCGCCGATTGCCGCCGCGCACCGCCCGTGTCCTGCGGAATGGGGCATGCGCCCGTGCGGCCCGGCGCTCAGCGGATGGACGGGCGCACCCGGCCGGGCGTCACCACCTGAGCGAGCAAGTTTCGCAGTTCGGCGACACCACCGCCGCCCAGCGTGCTCGCCCAGCGCTCGGCGAATCGCGCCGCTGCGGCGTCGGCGGCGCGGGTGCAGGCCCAGCCGCGCTCGGTCAGCGTGATCAACCGGGCGCGGGCGTCGTGCGGGTGTGAATTGCGTTCCGCGTAGCCCTTTTTCACGAGTTCGTCGACGAGCTGGCTGGCCGCCTGCTTGGTGACCCCGAGGTGCTCGGCGATCTCGACGACGGTGGCCCCGTTCGGCGCCATGCGCACGAAGGCGAATCCGTGGGTCGGCCGGATGTCGCCGAATCCGGCCGCCACCACGCCCTCGTGGATCGCGTCGGTCACTTCGGCGGCTGCGGCCAACAGCAGAAACGGCAGATCCTGGGCGGGTGCGGGCATGCCTCCGATCTTGGCACTTGACAGTTTGGTCAACAAGCTTGACTATATAGTCAATCTGCTTGACCAAGTGAGGAGCCCGCCATGCCCGTGACCACAGCCGCTACCGCCCAGGTCTTCGAAATGCACAATGCCCGCTTCACCTCGCTCATCCGGCCCAGCACGGGCAGTACCGAACTGTGCGTGTGGCGGGTCGAGGTCGCGCCCGGTACCGAGGGGGTGGCCCACCGCGTCCTGCGGGAGGAGGCATTCGTCGTGCTCTCGGGCGGGCCGACGCTGACCGTCGAGGGCGTCACCACCGACCTCGCGGTCGGCGACGCCGCGCTCGCGCCCGCGGGCTCGACCATCCGGTTGAGCAATCTCGGCGAACAGCCCGCCGTCGTATTGGTCACCGTCCCTGTGGGTTTCACCGGTGAGCTCGCGGACGGCACCGTGGTGAACCCGCCGTGGGTGAACTGACGCGGGTCGGTGAACGAGCGGTGCCCCCGGCTTTCGAAGCCGGGGGCACCTGCTGTTGTGGCCGGTTGTGCGTCAGCACTTCTCCCAGTAGCCGGGCTGGGTCTCCTTGATCGTGCTCTTGGTGAAGGTGTTCCACAGGCCGAGGTTCTGATTCGAACCATTGGCGTAGGCGGTGCCGAGCTGCTGGTGGGCGCGGCCGGCCTGGGTGTGGTTGTAGTTGGTATCTGTCACGCAGGTGGGTGCGGGGGTCGTGGTGGGTGGGGTCGTCGGAGGGGTGGTGGTTGTCGGAGGCGTCGTGGTCGGCGGGGTGGTCGTGGGCGGGGTGGTGGATCCGCCGCTGCTCACCTTCTCCACCATGGCCATGATCGCCTCGATCTGCTTGCCCCCATGCACGGCGTAGGCGCTGTCGCCGCCGTAGCCCCACCAGTTCCAGCAGCCGTTCGGATTGGTGGTCGAGGCATTGCTGAGCGGAATCGCCTGCGGATACAGCACGATCATGCTGTTGCTGTCGGCGTACTCGTTCAGGTACGCGTGCTTCATGAAGGCATCGCCCAGGGGGGAACCGGCCTCGGTGTAGCTGTATCCCTGCTTGCAGCCGTGCAGCGCGACCATGAGCCGGCATGCCGCACCATCGGCGCAGGACTGCGGCACATAGGCGAAACCCTTGGCGTCCATGCTGATCGCATTGGCATTGCCGCCGGGCGCGTAGGCGTTCTGATCGAACTGCACGAGCTTGCCGTCGAGCGCGGCGACCGGTGCGCTGACGCTGCCGAACAGCTTCTGCAGCATGTCCCGTTCCGGATCATTGCCGCAGTCGTTGATGAACGGCGTCCGGGTGTCGGAGCAGGCGACCGGTCCGAGCGGGCTGACCCAGGCGTGCCCGGCGGCAGTGTTCTTGTCGTAGGTGACATCAGCGCCGAACGCCGAATAGTACTGGGCGAGATCGTCGTTCACGGCCTGCACGACCGTGTTGTCCTTGGTGCCGTGATAGAGGTAGACGGGGGAGCCCGACAGGTTGGAGACCGCGTCGACCTTGCCCTGATTCGCCAGATCCCGTGTCTCCGTCGCCAATTGGTCCGGAGTCTTGCGCCCGGGGTATGCCTGGTTCTGCATACAGGACTGCTGTGCGCGCTGGGCGTAATCGAAGTCCCCCGCGCAGCGGAAGGGACCGGCGGTGAAGATGCCCGCGCCCGCGAAGACACTCGAATAGGCGACGTGCAGTTGATTGGCCATGTATCCGCCCGAGGAAACCCCCGAGACATAGGTGTCGCTGATATTGTAACCCCGCAGGGCTTCCGGGGTGGGCCCGGGGACAGCGGCGGCCCCGGAACCCACAGCGACGGCCACCGCACCGGCGGCAACAGTCAAGGCGGCCAGTGCTTCTCGTAACTTCATGACGGGCTCCCGGTCGCTTACTTGGCCGTGTTGAAGGGTTGGTTGATCGTCGTGAAGTACTGCGCCGCAGCCAGAATCGCGACCGGTGCGGTCACGAACAGCTGGCCGGCCAGTGTGCCCAGGAAGCCGACCACGGACATGCCGGTGAGGCAGCCGACGACCGCCCCGCCCAGCGCGCCGAACATGAGCGAGAGCACCCCGGTCACCGCGCCCAGTGCCACCCCGCCCAGCACGCAGCCGACCGCCGCGCCCGCCATGCCGCCGACCAGCGTGCCGACGGTCGCGCCCATGCTGATGGTGCTGGTCAGGCGATTCCAGGCCGCCAGCTCACGCTCGTACTCGCTCTTCCACGGCGCCTGATTCTCGTACGGCAGGGCGACCGGTTGATAGACCGCGTGCGCCAGATCGAACTGCGGAGTCAGCGTGGCCGTGCGGTCGGTGATCTGCGCGGCGATCGGGAAGACGAAATCGTCTACGCGGAAGGACAATTCGCTGCCCGCCACGGTCGTCCCGTTGGCCGCCTTGACCTTGAACACCCCGTCCTCGACGACCATGGAACCCGCGTCGGTGCGGATGATCGTCTGCGTCTCGGTATTGGTGGCGGTGTAGTTGATCGCTTCGCCCGGTTCGGGTGCGGCGTGGGCGGGCGCGGCGGCCAGGCAGACCGAGGCGGTGAGCAGCGCGGAGGCGGCGGTGATTCGCTTCATCAGGGATTTCTTTCTTTCTGTTTCCGGGGATGGGGTCAGTTGCTCAGGGCGCAGGCGTTGGCCGGATCACCCGAGGCGGGGCGCGGGAGAGTGGCATTCGCGGGCGGCAATTGCCCTGCGGTGAGCCAGGATTCGAGTGCGGTGAAGGCGCTGCGGAAGCACGGCAGCAGCGGGCGCAGCAGCGCCGGATGCTGGTCGTAGAGGCCGTCCACGTGATTGCCGCCCTCGAAGCGGTAGTAGCGGTGCAGGTCCGCGCGGCCCTGATCGCGGATCATGCCGTCGTAGCGATCGGAGTCGCCGATGGGTAGCAGCGCGTCGAGGGTGCCGTGAATCGTGATGAGCGGCCGCTGAATTCGCCCGGTGAGCCCGATCCGCGCCACCGCGTCGCGCACCGCCGCCGGGCGGGCCGCGTAGTCGTAAACGGCCTCGTCGCCGGTGTAGTCGGGATCGAGTTCCTGACGGTACATGCCCTGGGTGAGACCCCAGTAGGTCTTGGCGTGGTAGGCCCACAGCGGTTCGGACTCGGCCGGGAATCCGGCAGCCACCACGGCGGCGTGTGCATCCGGATTCGATTGCTGGTCAGGGTAATTCGCGAGCACGGTCGGCAGTGACGACAGTGGGTTCGCGGCGTCGGACCACAGCGTGCCCTCCCAGTCGACGCCGCCGTCGTACAGCCAGGGCGCGTTCTCCAACTGCCAGCGCACCAGATACCCGCCATTGGAGACGCCCGCCATATACGTGTGCGCCGCGAGCCGCCCGTAGCGCTGAGCCACCACGGCCTGGGCGGCGACGGTCAGCTGCGTGACCCGGTGATGCCATTCGAGCATCGCATCGCCCGGAGCCGCGCCGTCGCGGAAGAAGTTCACGCCGGTATTGCCCTTGTCGGTGGCGGCATAGGCGTAGCCCTGCGCCAGCACCCAGTCCGAGATGGTGAAGTCATTGGCGTACTGGCGGCGATTGCCGGGCGTGCCCGCCACCACGAGGCCGCCGTTCCAGTGTTCCGGCAAGCGAATCACGAACTGGGAGTCGTGATTCCAGCCATGGTTGGCATTGGTGGTGGAGTCGTCGGGGAAGTAGCCGTCGATCTGCGTGCCGGGCACGGTCGCGGGGTTCTGCGCGCCCGCCGGGTGCAGGCCCGCCCAGTCGGCCGGCACGGTGTGCCCGGAGGCGACCGTGCCCGCCGTGGTCAGGTCGCCGAGGCAGGCGGCGATCTGATGCTGTGCGCCCGGCACCAGCGGGGCCGCACACCCGGCCGGGGACGGTCCGGCCTCCGGGACCGCGTAAAGACCCACGGCGGCAACGGATCCCGCCAGGACGATAGCGGCCGTCGCGGTGGAAGTGTGTGCGGCCAGGCGGCGGAACAACGGCATTCGAGCTCCTCGGGGAACGGGAAATGCCGGAAATTCTGTTCACCGCCGGGCGCCGTGCCCAGGTGGCCGCTGCCCACTTTTCGAGAGTGGGATGTGTCGGCGGTCACCACAGTGGCGGCGAGCGTCGCGGTTGCCGGTCTCGGCCGGGCGACGACGGCCATGTGGGTTCCGCCCATGTTCGAGCGAGCGAATATGTGGGTGATCTCCATCGCTCCCTCACAGACCGGACCTATAGCGTTCCAGATCACATCTCGAAGCGTGGAAGGCAGTAGAAACACCATGACCAGCGAGATCTTCCTGGAATTGCTCGAGCGGGAAGCCGCGCCGGTCGAATTCGAAGGGCCGATCCTGGAGGCCCGCGCGGCCGGTGCGTCCGCGGCGACCCTCGCCGACCTCGAGCGCGCGAAGTTGTCCGCCCTGCGCGTGCGCGCCCTGCTCGAACGCCGGTCCCGCCGGGAAGCCGAGCTCGCGGCGCTGGTCGACACCGCCAGCGATCTCGCCGGCCTGCGCGACGTGGACGCGGTCCTGCGGGCCATCGTGCACCGCGCCCGCCGCCTGCTGCACTCCGACACCGCCTACATCACCTTGCCCGACCCCGAACACGGCGACACCTACATGCGCGTCACCGACGGCTGCGGCTCGCAGGCGTTCCGGGAATGCCGCCTCTCCATGGGCGACGGTTTGGGCGGCCTCGTCGCCCAAACCGGCATGCCCTACGCCACCCGTGACTACTTCGCCGACAGCCGCTTCCACCACACCTCCGGCATCGACCACGCGGTGCGAGAGGAGGGCATAGTCGCCATCTGCGGCGTGCCGCTGAAACTGGGCGGCCGCGTGATCGGCGTCCTGTTCGCCTCCCACCGCAGCGCCCGCCCCTACGCCCCCGAAGAAATCGCCCTGCTCGTCTCCTTGGCCGCCCACGCCACGGTCGCCCTGGACTCCGCCCGGCTCCTGTCCGAAACCCGCACCGCCCTGGCGGAATTGAGCGCCGCCAACGAGGCCATGCACGCGCACTACACCACCGTCGAGCGCGCCGCGCAGGCCCACGACCGCATGACAGACCTCGTCGTGCGCGGCGGCGGCGTCGAAGACGTGGCAGCGGTGGCAGCCGACATCCTGGGCGGCGCACTGCTCGTGCTGGACGCCGACGGTCGTCGCATAGCCCGCGTCGATTCGCCCGGAACCACCGGCCGCGACAAGCCCGGAACGACAACCGGCAACGGACAGTTCGGGAGCGACGTCGGGGAACTACTCGACGACGAGCGCATCGTCGGCGAAATCGCGGTTGCGGCAGCGCAACTCGGACGCACCGCGCATCTGAAATCATTGTGGGCGGCGCGCGGGGGAGCGGGCAGCGAACCACTGTGCACGCTGGTGCTGCATCATCCCGAGGAGCTCTCGGATTCGGATCAGCGGATTCTGGAACGCGCGGCCCTGGTGACCGCGCTACTGCTGTTGTTCCGCCGCAGCATCGCCGAGGCCGAGGGCCGGGTGCGCGGCGAACTGCTCGACGATCTGCTGAACGGCCGGGTTCCCGACCGCGAGGCGCTGCTCGGCCGCACCGAACTGCTCGGCGTGGATCTCGCGAACCCGCACGTGCTGGTGGTCGTCGACCACGGCAAGCATCCCCGCGCGGCGGCCTGGGCCACCAGCTACGCCCTGGCCCGGCACGGCCTGGCCGCCAATCGCGGCGACCACGCTGTCCTGCTGCTGCCCGGCACCGACCCGGCCGCAGCGGCGCGGCACGCGTGGCGGGAAATCGGTGTGGCCCTGTCCATCTCGGCCACCGTCGCCGGTTCCGGACCGGCCGATCTGCCGGCGCGGGCGGCCTCTGCCCACAGTCAGGCCACCCGTTGCGTGCAGGCGCTGCACGCCCTCGGCAAATCCGGCACCGCCGCCGGAGCCGACACCCTCGGCTTCGCGGGCCTGCTCCTCGACCGGCACGCCGACGTCCTGGCCTTCCTGCGAACCACCCTCGGACCGGTCATCGACTACGACGAGCGCCGCGGCACCCCGCTCCTGCACACCCTGCACACCTACTTCGACACCGGCTGCAGCCTCAGCAACAGCGCCAAACGCCTGCACATCCACGTCAATACGGTCACCCAGCGCCTGGAACGCGTCACCGGCCTGCTCGGCGAGGGCTGGCAGTCGCCCGACCGCGCCCTCGAAATCCAACTGGCCCTGCGCGTCCACCGCCTGCGCGAGGCCGACGTCTTCACCGCCTGACATGCGCGCCGGTCGGTTTCGGCCAGCGCACTCGCAGCGACGGAATCCCGCAATCGCCTGCGCCGCAGCGTCGCAACCCCGACAGTAGATGTGTCACCACCATGCGTTGCCTCCACCCGACGACCCTCCGGCGGAAGAAGCACGATGACCTCCCTCGGCAATCCTCAAACCAATGAACTCGCCGTCGCAGTGGGCGACATCCCCGACCTCCTCGACGACACACACTCCGGACTGCTCAAGGGTCCGCGAGGACTGGGAACCGAACTGGCCAGGAAGTTCGTCGCGGAGGTGGCACCCGAGCCGAAGTCTGCGGCACCGGAAAGGGAGACCGCGCCGGCGCGGGAGTCCGTACCTGAACCGGATGCAGGCCAGCCGTCCGCCGAGGCATTGAACATGCTCGCGTCAGGCCAAGGGCTCGCGTTCGCCAGTGAGCTCGCCTCGGTGACCGAACTCGCCGCCGCGGCGGAACCCGCCGCCGTCAAGGTCAACGAGCTTGCACCGGGAAAGGCGCTGGGCGGCAGCACATTCCGCATCCCGATCCGCCGCCTGACCGCCGACCTCGAGCCCTACCAGGAATTCGAATGGGGTGACGGCTCCGCCTCCCCCGTCTACTGTCCGCCCGCCGCCCGCGTCGACGACCGCCTCGCCGAGGAGGTCGACAACCGCCTGGCCGCCTGGGCGGAGTCGATCGGTTTCACCCCCGACGAGCTCGCGAAGCTGCGCAACACCGGCTACGGCCGCCTGGTCATGCTGACCCACACCGATTCCGACGACCCGGACCGCCTCCTGGTAGCCGCCCAAATGAACACCGCCTGGTGGATGGCCGACGACTATTACGCCGACGACTCCGCCCTCGGCGCCGACCCCACCCGCCTCCCGCAGCGCCTCACCATGGCCATGGCCGCCCTCGACCCCCTCCCCGACGCCGGCGAATTCAGCGAACCCCTCGACGATCTCCTGCACGAGGACAAGGTCCTGCGCGCCTTCGGCTCAGCCGTATCCCACCTGCGCCGCCACGCCACCCCCGCCCAGGTGCAGCGCGCCTGCTACTCCACCTTCACCATGTTCGTCTCCTGGACCGCCTACGCCGCCTGGCGCCACGGCGGCGAAACCCCGCCCGCCTGGGAGTATCTCGCCGCCCGCCAGCACGACACCTTCTACACCTCCATGACCCTCATAGACCCGGTAGCCGGCTACGAGGTCCCCGCCAACCTCTTCTACGACGAACGAGTCCGCCGCGCCGCCTTCCGCGCCGGCACCGCCTCCGTCCTCATCAACGACCTCCTCTCGGTGAAAAAGGACTCCGCCGACGAAACCCCCGTCTGCAATATCGTCCTCCAAATAGCCGCCGACCGAGGCTGCTCCATAGCCCAAGCCACCGAGATCACCGTCGCCCTCCACAACCGCATGGTCCACGAGTTCGAAGCCGATCACCATGCCCTGCAAGCCATCCCATCCCCGGAGTTACACCTCTACCTGCACGGCCTCCGCAACTGGATGGGCGGCTCCTTCGAATGGCACAACACCAACCCCCGCTACAAGTAGCCACGCCCGATCTCCTCCCGGTACGCATCGATCAGGTCCGCCAGTGCGGCGCGCACCTGATCGCTGTTTCCGCCCTGCACCGATCTGTCAGCGAGACTCAGCGCGCTCGATCCGTGCTTGTTCTTCCGAAATTGGTGGCCTCGACCTCCGCGCCGGCCTCCAGGAGTGTCAGCGCGGCATGGGGATTCGCGCTTCCGGCCGCAGCGTGGAGAGGGGTCCAGCCCGCATGGTCGCGGGCGTGAATATCCGACCCGAGGGCGAGCAAGGTATCGAGCAGATCGGCCTGCAGCGGGAGGTGTCCGTCGAAGGCCGCGTAATGCAGTGGGGTGCGGTCGTAGTCGTCGGTGTGACGAATGTCGATCATGAGACGTGCGTCGGCGCCGTGTTCACGCATCAATGCGACAGTCTCGGCCGTTCCGGCCTCCGAGGTCAGCGCCTTGTAGAAGGGAGTGTCACCGAAGCTGGAGCGAGCATTGGGATCGGCCCCGGCGATGACGAGCATTCGGATGATCTCGGTGTCGGGGCGGCAGGCGGCCAGATACAACGGTGTGCGAAG
The DNA here is from genome assembly GCF_013744875.1 of Nocardia huaxiensis. NCBI lineage: Bacteria > Bacillati > Actinomycetota > Actinomycetes > Mycobacteriales > Nocardiaceae > Nocardia > Nocardia huaxiensis. Next base: position 7,812,019 of record NZ_CP059399.1, on the reverse strand, counting down.
GGCCGCGTCACACCGGTCGACGGCTGCGCCCGCGGCGATCAGCTTCCGCACGCGCGGCTGATCCTGTGCGAGCACCGCCGTATACAGCTGCGCTGTCCTGCGCCACCGGCTGAAACGCATCACGCCACCCTAGGCGGGCCGGCGAACGCCCTCCGGGGCCGGGTAGGGCGGTTCGGTGTCCGGAGCTGTGGGGGCGGGGCGGATGGGGGAGGGGTTGCACAGGGTGGCGGAGCCGCTGCACAGGAAGTCCGGGATGTCGGCGTGGGCCGGGGCGGCTGCGATCGACAGTGCGATCGGTATGAGAAGTGCTGCCGTGGAACGGTATACGGCGGTGCGATCGAGCATGAGACCCTCCCCGGTCACAGCAGAAGGGCGAGACCGGTGTGGTCTCGCCCTTCTTGTTGTGCGCTTCCTGAGGCACAGCTCCAATCTTGTCGGCGCTGGTCAGGCGCTTTCGGCCCTGTTGGATGAGGCGGAGACCGAGGCTATGCGCGGTGGCGATCGCCCGGTGGTGCCATTACCCGCTCGGTACCGGAAGCTGTCGGATTTGGAGAAGGCTGAGTTGGCGCGGGACTACCTGCGCGGGCTGACGGTGTATGAGCTGGCGGAGAAGTACTCGATTCGGCGGCAGACCGTGAGTGAGCATCTGCACCGGATGGGTGTACCCATGCGGCAGCAGGGGCTCAGCGAACAGCAGGTGGATCGAGCCGTGGAGCTGTACCTGGGGGAGCGGCTCACGCTCAAGCAGGTTGGAGCCAAGCTCGGGGCGGATGCTGGGACGGTGCGGTTGGCACTGTTGCGGCGAGGGGTACGGATGCGGGAGCCGGTGGCACGGCAGGAGTGAGGGCGGGAATGGGTGACCTCGTATCAGTTCGGCAATCCTGTAACCGGGACTTGACTGGGACTTGTTTCCGGTGCCTTGTATGAAAAGATTAGCTTGGTAGGAGTCTTGTTAAACATATCGATAGCAGTACGAGACAGCGACTGAAAATGGGTGAGCACAAGCCATGTTTGGAAGCGCAAAGAAAAAGAAGCAGTTGGAATCCGCGGAGCACACTTTATTAGTGACTATCGGGGCGGTTGCTCAGGCGATAAGTAACGGAAAAATGCGCAGCATTCCCGCCCTTCGGGCTACATACGATAATAAACTTCTGGAACAAGCCGAAAAGATCAGGGCTCTGGGTGGAGATCCGGAAACAGTATTGCAGGCGCGCAATCTGCATTACTATGTTGAGCCGGAAATGCAACGTCAAATTATAGACGACGTCCGTGCCATCATCGGATCAGGCCGGTAGCTGAGCTCGTGCAGGCAGGTGAAGGTGGCACCCATCCCGGCAGTATTCCCGACAGAGTGGGCTTGATCCCACTCGCGCGGTGCATCATTATTATCGAAACTGGTTGGTATTAAAAAGCGAGCGCTTGGTTGTTAACACTAGTAGACGGAATCGAGGCAGCCTCTACCTACCCTGTCGAGCAACGCTGCAGTTTAAGGCCTTGATGTCAAAACGGCTGGATGGAGCATACGGAGCTCTGTGGCAGTCATCTCGGCCGGATGGTCCGGAATCAGGCCTATTGCCGGCCTCTGAACGAAACCGCGGGCAAGTCGATCCAGTTGGGTTTACCCTACGATGGCAACTTCACCGCAAGGAGATAGATGATGTCCAGTCTCGCATCTGCATTGCGCAGCGAACACAATCTCTCCACCACCGAGGCCGACATGGAGCTTGGTGTGGATAAGGAAACACTGCCCATGGCAGGGACTACGTACTATTACAACAAAGACCCGCAGGACAAGAAGCATAAGCACCTCGCGACGGCGATGTAGATCAGTGCAAAGACAGTTGGGGGAAGTTCTTGCCCGTCTCCTGGAAGCCTTTCTAGAGAGTGGCCAGGACTTCCTTCATATTCCGGAAGTGCTCACTGCTTCACAGCGTGCGAACCTTATCGACGATGTACGCAGGGTAATGCAACACCCGCTTGGAGAGCACGTTGAGTCGAGACGTTTAGCCTTCGCTGAATCAGATTCGTTGACGTACCCGAAGAATGAGCATCAATTGCGGGAACTGATTCACTCCAGGACGGCAGTGCTTCAAAGTCTGGAACTTTCTCACGGCACCATCGGCGATATCGCCAGTGCCGTGAGCGGTCAGCTAAAAAGGCCGACTAGTGTTTCGGCCTATATATCCTCACCACACTCGGATGCATTCGGTTGGCACACAGACGAGTGGGATTCTGTAGTCATGCAAATGGAGGGTGTTAAGATCTTCCACTTTTTGTCGAATTCCGGCGATAGGCCAGGACAGGAGCGGCAGAGGTCAGTGAGGCTCAACCCCTGCGATGCGCTACTCTTCCACATGAATTCGACGCACATGACTACGACCAGCGAGCCGAGCATGCATCTAAGCATTTCAGTACGGAAATGAATACATGGTCATCTGATGTGCGCCAACGAACACCATCCTGGTACCTCTCTGCGCCGCATGTTGGACATGATATCGAGGATGTACTTTCTTGTCTCGATTCCATTGGCTTCCAGCCTCGGACTCTGATGGACATAGGATGCGGACCGGGGCGATTGGTTATGGAACTTGCGCGTAAGTTCCCATGCCTGGCAGCTGTGGGATACGACGCCGACCAAATAGTTCTGGATTTCGCCAAAGAACTGGTTCGATCCAAGGGGCTAGAGCACAGATGCGAGTTCATTGCTCGGGACGTTGCTCGTGATCCGCCAAGCAGGCGTAGTGAGCTAACGACATTCTTGGCTGTACGTGGCCTCTATCCAAATGGCAATCGAGACCTGATCCGTGCGATGAAGCGGTTGACTTTGGACGACGGACTGTCTGTAGTAGATGGTATTTGGGCGGCCGGATCCGGCGTCGCAGACCAGTGTATCGGTGAATTTTCTGATGCCTTGATTGAAATGGGCGGGAGAATTGTCGGTCACAAGGAGCGGCATTTTACCCTGCGTGAGGGCGGCCGGGGTGTGTCTTCGCTTTGGATTGTAAACTTTGCAAAGGAGTAGGGAATGTCGTGCTGGGCGCCTGTCGGATTGGTGCCGGTCGAGTGAGTCCGGAGCTAAGCAAGATATCGGTCTGTGCTCCTAGCTCAGTTCCTCCTAGCAAAAAGACCTTCTGGACTGCGGCGATGCTCGATGCAGTCCGCATGTTACCAAGCTTTGATCCCGATCCGCAGCGAGCCGATATCATATTCTGCGACTTTGAAACCGGGTTCGAATCATGGTGGCCAGGCACTAACGACGCAGATAAGGGGCGAATATCTCGGCAGGAACTAACTAATGCAATTGCCAACGCCCCCGCTGCTGTCGCGGAAGTTTCAAATAGATTCAAGAATCAACAAGTAGTAGTACTAGAAGCTGCACCGGTCTGCAATTTTTCACGTCTTCGCACTGAAATGGGCCTGTTCAATGTACGAGTGGTATCAGCGGCATCGCATGCCCACACGTTCCAGCAGGACTGGGATGTCTCCATTCCAATGTTCGGGCTACCGCATCAGAGATGTGAACCATTAGTCCGAGACATCGAATGGTCATTCATGGGTTCTATAAGCCATCCCATTCGAGAAGTTATTACCGAGCTGCAAGGCGGGCATGTTGAATCTATTGAGAGCTTCTCGGAACTTCATCTCGCCGATGTGCCGTCCGTCATGCAACGTCGTTACGTGCATTTGTTGTCTAGAAGTTGGTTCACTGTCTGTCCGCGTGGCGACGAACTCTACAGTTTCCGGTTTGCCGAGGCGCTAAATTTCGGTAGTATCCCTGTTGTTATCGCCGATGGATGGGAGCCTCCCTTTCGTCGAACCTTTCCCCCGGATGAATACATGATCCGTGTGCCCGAAGCGGACGTAGTTCTCATCCCTCAGATCGTTGCCTCGCTGCCTATGGGTGTTCGAAAACGAATGCAAGAAAAAGGGCAATCGAACTTTCATATTGGCATGGAGTCGCCGTTAGCAATACTCACGTCTATTGTGGCAGAATTGACGTCCAGCGCTAAGCGTGCTGCAGTCTCTCGCCGTACAATTTCCGATTGGCGTTGCAGTTGTAACTCGTCATGGTCTAACGACTGTCAATAGATCCCTCGTTGTTATCGAGGGACGTGCCACTCTCAGGCCACCCGTCGGGTAGTTGACCGACAACGTAATAGGTCTTGATATCCTTCACATGTGCAGAGACGCCGTCTTGGCTTGATAATCTGCCGTCGAAGTGGACCACGTAGCGTGTTCGATCACCCGGCAAGCAAATCACGTCACCTGCAAACAGTTCTCCGCCCCGATCACCTGACTCTAGAATGCGGTTCATTGCTAGGTAGCGCCTACGGGCAAATGTGTCCGGCGAGAGACCCAATCCGTACACTATTGTTCTCGTTTGCTTGTCGTAGAATCTCCAGGCTGTGGTTTGTACAGTATTCATACTCCAAATCCTCCCGATAGCCTATTCTCAAAGTTTCGGCCCGTGCTTCGTAGGCCTCCGATCATGCGTGATATCTCCTTGCCGAGAGTGTAATATTTCTTCGTTTTCATAGTTTCACAGTAACTCGTTACGCAAAGTCAGTAAATACCCCCTTCTTGAATGAGGGGATGTAGTATTTACGTCACTCGGCTGCTTTCGCGTTGTCATAGAATCAGTGCGATCCATACATAGACCGTGCCCGAAGGGCGACAGTACTATGTCTGCTCAACTACGAGGGCATTGGCGAGGAGATGCGGTGCTGCAATCAGTATGCCGTGGCAATTGGTCAATTGCTAGAGTTGGCTGCTAATCAGGAATAGTTCCGGATATGGGCTACTTGTGGATGCCCGCTAGGCATCTGCCCGTAGCGTGAGTCTGACGTGATCGGCAACCTGGTGGTGCCAGCGCTCGTGGCGGTCGAGTTGGGATTGCATGGCGGTAACTTCGGTATCGAGATCGTCAAGTTTCGCAACGACATGATCGAACCGCTCGTCCATAGTGTCACGCAGGTTTGCGATGTCGGACTTCAATTCTTTTTCTAGTCCGTCGAATCGTCTATCCATGTAAGCGTAGAGCTTAGCGAATTGTTCATTGAATTGCTCTTCATTCATATGTGTTCTTAGAATAACTCCGTTATGCATTTGATTCAATATGCGTCCGATTGCATTTACGTGCCCTCGTCGAATACCCACACACCGCCCTGATCAGCTGGAACCGCGATGATGTCACCCTCGCTGATCATGGCGTCGCCGAGGGCGGCGTAGTCGACGGTTATGTAGCCCTTGAGGACGTCAGGCACTGCTCTTCGCGGGTGTTCCTCGAGGTGTAACGGCTCGAGTAGGTGCCTGGCATACGCAGCCAGGCTGGCATACCACCCCTTGTAGGCGCTTTCGAAGCGATCGAGCGATGCCGGGTCATCTTCATGCGCACTGGTCCACGCCGCGAAGGCCTGTCCATGCTCAGCAATACCGTGAGCAATCTGCGCCAGAATCTCTACGGAGTCAACCCCCTCCAGCCCGATCGCGCCAGTCGTCACCTGGAAGCTACCGAAGCCTCGGTAGTCCCAAATGTAGAAGCGATCAACGCCGGCGTCCTCTTCGGTGCCGAGAACGGCATACAGCTCGGCGTAGATGTCTTGGGGTGGTCGGGCCATGTCCAACCACGTCCCCGTGGTGAGTTCGGCCCGAAGTGGCATTCCCTTTGTGACGTAGATCTGCGGGTTTGTCCGATGCTCAACTTCTCGTATGTCCTCCGACTCGGCCTGACCAGGTTGAAGTTCTGGCTGACCATAGGCGGGCGGGTGCTCGGTGTGTGCGTTGGGATCTGGGAACCGTTCATTCATGATCACCTCCTTTCGCCCGCTCAGTTGCGTCCAGCGGCAGCCGGTTTCGGACCAGTCGGAGGGCAAGCGCGTCGATGACGCCCTGAAGGTCGCTGGTGGTGAGGTCGTCGCAGGTATGAGCCAGCTCGACGATCCGGTCGCAGATGTAGTTGGCCTGCGCAGTCAGTACCTGCTGGTCGGTGGCGCTGGCCGGGTTGACGATGTGCGTCGCCCAGACCACTTCCAGTGCAGTGTCGGCCACCTTGGCATGTGTTTCGTCGCCCGGATTCTCAGCGGCGGCGTAGACGGCCTGCAACAATGCATCGCCCACTGCCCAGATGAGTTGCTGCTCGCGGTGGTCGGGCGCTTCAGCGAACCACACCGCGTCGCCCTGGCTGTCAGATGGCTGCTCGCCTGAATTGTGTTGTGGGTATGGATTTTTCTCGTTCATGATCACCTCCTTAATGTTTCGTTGGGTACTGGCCGGCCGGTAACAGGGAGCCGAAGCTCGAGCTGCTATCCGCCGGCCTTGTCGCCGAGGTGCTGAGACTTGCTCAGCTACCTGACTGTTCACCCCCTGCCTGCTGCCCTCCGCGGCGTCCACGACTGCGGCGCCCGGCTTGTGATGGCTCGTCGACCGTCGCGTCAGCCTCAGTCGGGTTGGCTTCCACTCCCTCGGTGACGGGCCCCTCGGTCTCGTCCTCCTCATCCGGCGGCGGTGGCGGGGTTTCAGTGAACAGGTTGTCGATGGCTGCCTGCCGGGCCCGTGCCTCCTCTTCAATGGCTGCTCGGGCGGCGTTCGCCCTGGCCATGAGGTCGGGATCCTGCTTGGCAGCTTCGATCCAGGCGTCGACGGCGCGGAAGCACTCGGCCTTGAGGCTGGTGCCCCGCAGATCGGCAATCCAGGTGAGCTGGGTGTGCCGGGCGGTGTCGATCCGGATCGCCAGTGTGACTTCCCGGTTCGATGGTTCGGACATCGTCCTTCTCCTCGGTGCGAGCGGCCGGTAAACGCCTCGTGCGCTTACGGTTTGCGGCCGCAGGACACCGACGACCGCCGACCGCGGCGGCCAGCCGATTGGGGGAGTCGAGCTGGTCCGCTCTGCGGCGACGTTGGCTCGGGTGGAGCCGCCTTCAGTTAATGACAGTCCTGCACATGGGCTCAATCGGCCGACCGGGCGGCTCGTCGGGCGCTGAGATGGGCGATCGGACACGCTACTTATCGGCAAATCCCTGAGACTGGTCACTGTGTGCGGCAACGGTTTTCACGTTGTGAAATACACACCGGGTGGGGTCGGCCCCGGCATCCGGGCTGAAGCGGCGCGACACGGCCAAATAGGGGGCTACATGACCGTCCCTATTGGCGCTAACCCCGCGTGGGCAGACGAGTAGCTTGGTACAATAATTGCAACAAATATTACAGACGGGCTGTTACCTTGACATCCGCTTGAGGTTAATTTTTCCGCACTACTTACTGGTTTTGGTGTATCTTTTCGATCGTGAGCGAACAGCAGGAGATCATCGCAGAGCTTGGCTCGGCCGGCGTGCTAGGCGGCATCCGCTGGGCCTACCTTTCCGCGGCTGCGCGATCTCTGGAGATCTACGCTGAAGACGGCGCATTCGACGATGCGGGATGGCTTGGTACCACCAGGTACACCCTTTTCAAGGACCGCCTCGATCGTGTCTTTGCCTGCGGGAGGTACGTATCGGTCTCTGGGGATAACCAAGATGATCTTGACCTCCTGTTTGCTCAGTTGTCCGACAAGGACATCCGAACCATGCCGCGCCTCGACCCCACTGTGGTCGAGCGCAAGAATCTGAACGGCAGCCCGGGTTGGGTGCATGGCGGCAACCGATTCCTGCTTGCGTCGTCGGCGTTCGGCAAGCTTGATGAACTGCCATGGCCGCAGAAGAGCCCAACAAAGCAGCGTGTAGCATCGCAGCGCGATCCTGACCCGGACCAGCCCTCATTGTTTGAGGGTGCCGCAGACGAGGAGCTCAGCGTGCTGGAAGCGGCTATGGCTGCCGAATCTGATCTTGATATGACAACCTTTGTTGTGGCCCACAGCTTAGATGCGCTGAACGGAAGGTCCGAACTGGTCTTCGGGCGCCCGATGCTGAATGTGGGCGGCGGCAAAGCTTGGCGCTGGCGCGAAGATCTGCTGAATATCCCACCGATCGGCGGAGGGTTCCAGACAGACGACCGGCCACGTCCGATTGGGCCTGACGGAACGCCGGATGCCCCGGTTCGTCTGCGCCCCAGCGCCGAATCTCGACCGTCGAGGAACTCCGGCGGGGAACGGTGAGCTCTCGCTCATCGACCACAAAACGGACTGCCGAGGTTGCCACGTTCTTCGATGGCGGTCGCCTCACGCTCGCTCGTCAGCTTGCTTTTCTTCGAAAGATCGAGCTAGCGGGGAAGATCGGCAAGAGCGCAGCGGCAGTTAGCGCCTGGGAGGCTGGGGCGAAGCGCCCCTCGGCTGCAACCGTCGCGCAACTGGCACTGGCTCTCGGCGTCGAGCCGGGGTTCTTTGCCGTACGACCCGACGACGCAGTGGCCGCTGGTGTCACGCCCCACTTCCGCTCGCTGCGGTCCACAAGCCAGCTTGCTCGGGATCAAGCGTTCGCGTATGGGCGAGTGGCTCTCGACATTGCAAGCAGTCTTGAACGTCATGTCGAGTTCCCCGAGCCTGATCTCCCGTATGCGCCTGTGGATGGCGACATCCAACTCGATGACGGTCCTGAGCGCGCTGCGCATCTGGTCCGAAAGAGCTGGGGTATCGAGAGCGGCCCGGTCAAACACCTCGTTCGACTGCTGGAGAACCGGGGTGTGCTCGTTGTCTTTAGTCCTGAGCAAGCCGCTTCTGTCGATGCGTACTCTTTCGAGAGCCATCTTCGACCGGTCGTCGTCCTGAACCCGATCAAGCGTGACTACTACCGTCAACGATTTGACGTCGCACACGAGCTGGGACATCTGGTGATGCACTGCGATGCCGAGCCTGGCGGAAGAATCGTTGAGGACCAGGCGAATCGCTTTGCTGCGGAGTTCCTGATGCCGGCGGACCAGATCCGTCAGCTTCTACCTACAAGCATGGGCGGCAACACCTGGCGTACCCTGGCTCAGCTGAAAGAGCAATGGGGAGTGAGCATTCAGGCGCTGCTCTATCGCGCACGGTCGCTGGGCGTCTTGAGCGACGTATCGTATCGGAACGCGATGGCCACGATATCGACCCGCGGCTGGCGACGAGGTGAGCCGGGACTGGTCACCGCGATCGAGCAGCCGTCCCTTCTGCCGCGCGCAGTTGAGTTGCTAACGAAAGCAGGAGTTGGTGAGGCGGCGCTCGTCGATCAGTGCCGAATACCGGCCGGACTGTTTCGAACGATCACATCTCGAACACCTCAGACCACAACAGTAGCCGGAGACTCTCGCTCCTCCGAGAGTCCGTCTGTGTCTCTCCTTGAGGAGGCTTCGTTTGGGGGCGAATGAACACCTTCGCTGCGTAGGCACTGTCGGCAGACATGGATCCCGAATGGATACACCGCGCTGTCACTATCAATCGGGTGGAATACCGCGACATCAGGCATCTGAGTGTCACGACCTACAAGCAGCAAAGTCGATATGCTCCGAGGAAGTGTCGAAGCCATCTGGCATGGTGGCAGTATGTTAATCGAGATGAGTGAGTCAGCTGTGGGTGCCGGAGTGCCCAAACAGCACCGGATACAGGGGACCCGCCGATGAATACGATAACGGTAGTTCGTGGCACGAACGATAAGCCGGCAGCTAGCGACGCCCTCGTTAACGCGCTTACCAAAGTATCAGCACTCGATGGACAGCTCTTCATCGGGTACCCGATCATCAATACCGCGGAAGGCAGCCATCCGATCGACGCGGTGCTGGTATCCCCAAGTAAGGGTGTCATAGTATTCGACTTGGTGGACGGGGCGGAGCTTGGAGATTACGGGGCTCGCCAGGACGAATCTGCAACAGCGCTTCAGCAACGCCTGCTCGGATATCGAGACCTTGTGAGGAAGCGGAAGCTCAAGGTTGAAATATCCAGCATCACTTTTGCGCCAGCCGTCATGAAGCTCCCGGAAGATGACGAGTACTCGATTGCAAATATGCAGAATATCGGTGCCGAGCTGGACATGTTCCAGTGGGCTGACTCCGAGCGCGACCTCTTCGAGAGAACAATCTCGGCAATCCAGAGCATATCAACGATCCGCAGATCGCGGAGTCCGAGAAAGATTAATAGTCCAGATTCACGTGGAGCGCGCCTGCAGAAGCTTGAGAGGTCAATCGCGACTCTGGATATGCTACAGAGCAAGGCAGTTATCGAAACCGTAGATGGCGTCCAGAGAATTCGCGGCCTTGCCGGTTCGGGTAAAACAATTGTACTTGCGCTTAAAGCAGCTTACCTTCATGCTCAGCATCCGGAATGGCGGATCGCGGTTACTTTCAATACCAGGTCCCTGAAGGAACAGTACAAACGACTAATTACCAGCTTCTCTATCGAGACGCTGGGCGAAGAGCCCGACTGGGACAATGTCCGTATCGTCAATTCTTGGGGGGCGCCTGGAGGTGCGGATCGGGACGGTCTCTACTTTGAATATTGCATGAAGAATCAGGTCGAGTACTATGATTTCAGAAATGCACAGAGCAAGTTTGGTCGCGAAAGTGCGTTTAATGGAGCTTGTGCAAGCGCGCTAGCGGAAGTGAAGTCGCCAGAGATTATTTACGACGCTATCCTAATCGACGAAGCGCAAGATCTGCCTCCCGAGTTCCTGCGCCTTTGTTATTCGATGTTGGATGACCGTCATCGGCTCGTGTACGCCTATGATGAGCTTCAAACGCTTAATGGAGATGGGCTGCCTCCGGCTGAATCGATTTTCGGCTCGGACAACCAGGGTCGACCGAACGTGTCTTTCGAGTCGACGCCCCGCGAGAATGGCGCTCGACGCGATATAGTGCTGGAGAAGTGCTACCGCAATTCCCGGCCGGTGTTGGTAAGTGCCCATGGTCTCGGATTTGGCATCTATCGCAAGCCTGCAAACCAAGCCCGGACCGGCCTTGTGCAGATGTTCGATCAACCGAGCCTGTGGACAGAAATCGGCTACTCAGTCAAACGCGGAGCTCTTGAGCCGGGACGTGAAGTCTCTCTCGTCCGCACCGAGGAGTCGAGCCCTCGTTTCCTGGAAGAGCACTCTACGCTTGAAGATCTAGTCGAGTTTAAGAGGTTTGCCAGTAAGAACGAGCAAGACGAATGGGTTGCGGATGAGATCGAACGCAACATCCAGGAAGAAGAGCTCCGTCATAGCGATATTATCGTAATCAACACAAACCCTCTGACTACGCGGGGAAATCTCGGTCCGATTCGCACTAGCCTCCTCGACCGGAAGATTATGAGCCATCTGGCTGGGGTAGACGTAAGCGCGGACGTATTTTTTAATCCTGGTTCAGAATCAGTAACGTTTACTGGCATCTATCGAGCAAAAGGCAACGAGGCTGGCATGGTCTACATTGTCAACGCTGAGGAGTGTCAAGCAAGCCACTATAATCTCGCTCGCGTTCGTAACAGGCTATTCACGGCTATGACCAGGAGTAAGGCGTGGGTTCGGGTGCTGGGAGTCGGGCCGCAGATGGATGCGCTTATCGAGGAGTTTGAGGCAATCAAGAGCGCCGGATTTGAGTTGAACTTCAGATATCCCTCGCAGGCTGACCTGCAGAAAATGCAAATTGTGCACCGCGATATGACAGCGCAAGCTGAGTTTAATCGCGGTATGCGCGAGCAGTCCATTGAGGGGCTACTCCGCGACTTCGAGGACCAGACGCTATTTCCTGATGACCTCAGCCCGGAACTACTCGAGCGGCTGCGCAAATTCATTGGAGAGCGCGATCAGTAGTGGCGAATCCTAAAATTCATGATATCCACAAGGAGATCATGTCTATAACCCGTCATCTCACTACAAAAGGCCTGGTGAATGACCAAAACTTCCCCAGAATCTGCTCACTCCCAGATCAGGTGGAAAAAGTTGACTATCCAACGATATTGCCTGGCGCATCTCTACTAAGAGATGTTCCCTACCGGGATATGTACACTACGCAGTTGGCGGCAAGGTCATACAACTTCTTGATGCTTGATGGCGCTATCGTTCAGATGGTCTACCAGTTCAGGTCTAGGCGACTGCTATCCAGCCGCTTGGCATTCCTTCCATCGCCAGACCTGTCCGAGTATCAGAATGACCCGGAGCTGTATAGTCTCGATCTCATGTTCGCAGAGGTTGTTGACCGCCGAGTGGTTACGGTACCAATGCGGTTCGATTTTGACTCCGACGATGCGGTGGTTCAGGACCTACATCATCCGAAATCTCATCTGACGCTAGGGCAATATTCGAACTGCCGAATCGCTGCAACCTCGGCAATAACTCCAGGAGCATTCGTGGAATTTATTCTGCGCAGCTTCTACAACACTGCGTCACGGGAGTATGCATCGGAACTGCCAACTGCCAACCATCGCTTTGAGCCGACGATCACGCCACTGGAAGCAAGCCGAGTCCACATTGGTGTTCCCAAGTAGGAAGTAGGGCGCCGGATCGGATGTTCAATCACTGTAGGTCGAGCATCAAACCGATTGGCGCGCTTAATCGGACTGATCAAAACATCTCGCTAACCGGAAAATAGCACTGGCCAGTGTCATTCGCGTGACGCTTCTTGCGAATCAGCAGCTCGTCGAGGCGGATGCGACCCTCCAGAACGCAGGTGAGGTCCGCGCCGTCCATCGTGATGAACGGCGTTCGTGAGCGATACTCGTCAACTGCGTCCTTGGTGAATCCCATGACACTAATAATCAAGCCGAATGAACTCGTCGCTTTGCGGTGGACCTTGGCCGCGAACGCGTCCGCCTGCTCCCGAGTGAGCTTGTCCTTCCGCCACTTCGCCTCAACGATGTAGTCGTTGCCCTCCAACGTGAAGGCGCCGTCGATCTGCTCGCGGTCGAGTATGTACTCGGTCCGCGGGTTGAGGTCAAACAGCCCGAAGAGGTGGTTCAGGAAGCCCTCGAACGCCTTACCACGCGCCTGGGGGTTCGGGTCGCCGTGCATGTGGATGAAGTGGCTATGCATCGTACGGAGCGTCTGCTCGAACTTTTGCTGCGACTCGATCTGCTGTTTGAGTACTGCCTGCTGGGCAGCGACCCGCTGTTTCTCGGTCAGTAGCAGTTCGAAGACCTCGGTATGCCGCTTCAGCTCGGCGACCGCCGCACGCGCCTTGGCGATCTTCACGTCGGCGTCTTCAAGCTGCTCCAGGTCAACGAAGCGCGTCATGTTGGCGACCTCAAGCATCAGGTGGATCGTCGCCTTCTGGTAGGACGCCTCCTGCTCCAGTAGTCGATCGACCAGCTTGCCGACGATGACCCACTTGGTCTCGCCCTTGAAATCGAGACCGCGAAGGACGCTCGGATCTTCGCGGAACGCAGCCTTCAAAAACGGCTGCAGCGTGCGTTCCTTGTACCAGAAGACGACCGGGAGAGCGTTGCGAAGCGCCTGATACGCCTGTGCCGAGATCCGCTTATGGTGCGACGACAGCTGCACGCTATTCCCTCCCTCGGGCAGCCGACCCCACGATTTCGCGCTCCGTACGGCCCACCCTGCCAGACTCCTGCCTTCATCAGAACTCACCGAACCGCTGACCTCCCAACAGGATAGCGCCGCGCAAACCGCCCGCTTATGCCATGTTGTGCCAAATCCTCCGGACGCCGCCCCACCGCGACCGGGCCAGTCGTACACTCCGACCCGCCGGCCAACGTGACCCATCACGCATGTCCCTGAACTGCCGAGTGGGCGTCGATCGCTTCGACGGTTGACGAAATATGCAGTGCTGCAACGCAGTTCGGCTGTGCTGAGGGATCGCTGTCAGTAGTGCGCTGTATCGTGTACGAGTCCCCGGTCCAGGTGATATGGCTGGGGGATACGTGACAGCATCGCCAAGCAAGGCGCATGTGAACAAGGGAGGGTGTCATGGCGTACTCAGCCGAAATCAGTCGGAAACAACCGGCTCTGCTCGTGCTCCTGATCGACCAGTCGAACTCGATGGAAGAACCGTGGGCGGGTACCGGCGCTTCCAAAGCTCAAGCATTGGCGGAGGCGGTGAACATGACACTCAACAACGCCATCGGTCTGTGCAGTACGGGATCACCCAAGATCAGAAACTACTTCGAACTCTGCGTGTTGGGGTACGGCGCCGACGTCAGTTTCCAGCTTCCAGGTAGCGATTCCAGTCGGCCTGCGATCACCATCGGGGATCTCGAACGCGCACCGAAGCGGATTGAAACACGGGTCGTGCCGGCAGTGAACCACAGCGGCCAAAGGGTCGACCTGGAGAAGCCGTTTCCGGTGTGGGTCGATCCAGCTGCGGGCGGGATGACACCCATGACCATGGCATTCCGGACCGCTGAGCCGATCGTGCGGCGCTGGTGCGCGGAGCACCCCTCCAGCTTCCCGCCGCTCGTCGTCAACATCACCGATGGTGAAAGCACCGATGGCGATCCAACAATTGCCGCTCAAGCGGTTGGGGCAGTGGGGACTGACGACGGCGCGTCACTGATCTTCAACGTCCATCTTTCTGGCCGTGCAGAGCAGCCCTTCACCTACCCCAGCTCGCGTGTTGGCCTTCCTGACCACAACGCCGACATGCTATTTGGAATGTCCAGCCAGCTCCCACCGACGATGTATGAGGCAGCCAGGCAGCAAGGTAAGCCCCTGGCGCCCGGCGCCCGCGGCTTCCTCTACAACGCTGATTCGCGGAGCGTCTTCGAGTTCCTCAACCTCGGTACGCGCGCCGTCACGCCGACAGGGTTGAAGGAACTGACGAGCGGGGCCTTGGCCATCGAAAGCTAGGTACCAGTGAGCGAGCGTCGCTTGCGCATCAGCGCGGCGAGCGTGCCGAAGTCTGATGAAGATGCCGACGACAACGCGGATCGCATCGCGTTCGCAGGATGCCGGATTGCCTTGTCGGATGGAGCATCTCGATCGGCGCGCCCGGAAGTCTGGGCAGAACTTCTGGTGGACTCGTTCGCGCGAGCGGGTGACGACCCGTTGGCGCTTGACCAGATCGTTCGGCTCCGGGATCGATGGCAGCAATTGGTATCCACCGCCAATCTCCCTTGGCACGCGGTATCCAAGATTGCAGAGGGCGGCGCAGCCACGTTTTTGGGAGTGGAAGTAGACACACGGGTCGCGCGGTATCGCGCTCGGGCTGTTGGTGACACCTGCCTGCTGCACGTGCGAGACGGGGAGATAGTGGTGGCAGGACCTATTGAGCAACCCGACTCCTTCGGTCAGCGCCCGCACCTGATCTCGACTCTGCCGGCGGCAAACGATTATCTTGAGCAAATTTGGGAGCGCGAGCAGGCTTTTGAGCGAGGGGACGCGCTCATTCTGGCCACCGACGCTGCGGCAGCCTTTCTGCTCGGTGCCAGCGCCGACATGCACCAGGAACTCATCCAGACCCGTGTCCTCGACGACGCGGATGAGTTCGCCGACTGGGTGGCGTATGCCCGAGCTGATGGTATGTCCTCAGACGACACGACTATCTGCGTGGTGCGCTTATGAGTCTCCCCAGTCTTCTCGACTACCAGCAAGCAGTCCTTCATCCGAACTACGCCTTCCCCAGGGACCCCGATCTTCGCGTGGGAACAGCCGTCCTCACCCCGCTGAAGATCGCCGCGGTTGCCTCCGGCGGTTTTGCTGCGACGTTCCAAATCGACAGTGCCGCAGGGGGTCGGAGCTACGCAGTCAGGTGCTTCCATAAGCTCGGAGCCGACGACAACCTTGCCGTGCGGTACGAGCACATCGCGCGGTTTGTAGCCGGACATCGAGAGCTTGAATTCCTCATCGACGTGCGCTACGACCCGACCGGCATTGTGGTCGGAGGGGGCACCTATCCGACCGTCCGCATGCCATGGGTTGTTGGAGATCCGCTTGGAGACTGGGTCGACGACCACTTCGATGAGCCCGACGCCATCGATGAAGTCCGCCGCAATATCCAGAGCGCCGTTAGACGGCTTCGTGCTGCTGGTGCAGCGCACGGAGACCTGCAGCACGGCAACATCATGGTCAGTGCCGACCATAGGATCACGCTGATCGATTACGACGGCATGTATCTTGCTGATCTCGCACCGTTCGGCGCCGCCGAGCGTGGTCATCCGAACTACCAGCATCCGGCTCGGGACGACAACACGTTCGACGCTGAACTTGATGCGTTCTCCGCCGCCGTGATCGACTTGTCGCTGCAGGCGATTGCCCACAACGATGACTTGTGGGACCGCTTCGGCGGCACCGGCCAGAACCTTATCTTCACTGCTAAGGACTTCGCGGATCCGGACAAATCCGAGGTCTTTAACGAGCTGCTTAAGGGCCCACTCGCGGCGCAGGCTCAGTCGCTGAAGAACGCCAGTCTGACCGGGTACGAACATGTCCCACAGGCGCTGCGTGGCAAACCGACGCCACCGCGAATCGCCACGGTCACAGCTCGTTCGGCCTTCGATGTGTTACTGGCGTCTCATGCAGCCGCTATCCGAAAGCGTCAGGGTGACCAGATCACCGTCGTCGGCACAATCACAGCCGCGCGCATCCGTAAAGACTGGCGCGGCAATCCGATGGCCTTCCTCAACTTCGGTGATTTCACCAAGGGCGACTTCACGATTGTGGCGTTCGGTCCAGTCGCCTCAGAGTTGCAGCGGCGATTCGGTGGCCGAGATCTAGGTGCCCTGCAGGGCGCACGCGTCGCTCTGACCGAGCTTGTCACGTTGTACGAAAACAACTACCGGACAAGCAATCTCACGCCGCAGATGGTCCTGTCACGTGCTAACCAACTGCGCATTCTTGATTCCGACGCCTACGCCGCTTTGATCGCGGTAGCCGGCCGGACGGCGTCGCCACGGACCGGAACCCAACCTACGACTCCGCCACCGCGCCCGTCGAGCACAGCAACGGCAACCGCTACCACCTCTGGAGCACCCCGCTCGACGCAACACGCCTCTGCGCCCGGCAGCCCCGCGGCTGCCGGCGATCTACTAAATATGATGCAGAGCCGCTTTCCGGCATCCGCCAAGGCACCCTCACTCCCGAAGCGGAACGAGCCATCGCCGCAGTCGCCAAGTTCACCGACGCTGAGGCCGAGACCGGCTGCCACACAACGGGAAACGGCGCAGCCCACCTGGCAGCAATCGACAAGATCGCCGTACCCACCACCTGTGACGCCATACAACCCACCCACTACGGCACACTATCCTGCGCGACCCGCACAGCCGCAGGGTCGCCGACGAGGGTGCGGCTCGATAATTGCCATTCTGGCGCTAATTGCCGTACTGATACTGCTCGTCCTGCTGACGTCCTGGGGGCAACGCAAGTCAAACCAGCCGCCGCCGTCGCCCGAAACCGTACGGTTCCGGTCACCGAGTTCGAACCTGTCCTGCATCGCGACGCTTGGAGTACCCGCATCAATCCGCTGTGATGCCAACAACGTTCAGTACCAGCCGCCTCCACCCCCGCCGGGGTGTGACCCAATTGCCTTCGGTCGGTCGATCCTGCTTACTGCGGGCCAGGAGGCGGTTTTCATTTGTCCGTCCGACTCCATCGTCGATCCGACGATCGCGGCATTCGAGTACGGCACTTCAATGACGATCGGCCCCTTCGCGTGCGAGAGCGATACATACGCGGGCATCACATGTCGTGACATTGCCACCGGGCGAGGATTCCGGATAGAACGAGATTCGTATGAGCTCTTCTGATTTGGACACCCCTCTACCGGGGAGGCGCTTCCAGGCTGCTTGTCGCAGGGAGAGTGGTTCGATCAATTGCCCACCAAGATTGCGGATTTCGTGCCGCGCGAGTGCGGTTCGGGCATGGGGGATAGCGAAACCTGCGTAGACTCTTGCCGTCTGACTAGGTTGGCTGCGCCAATCCTCTGACTCGCGCTGTGCGCGCCCACTCGATGGAGCGCCCGCATGCGTCGCTTCGCAACGCGAGGCGGCATCCGCCGCCTTTCGGGCGGCGGCTTACAGTCCGAGTCGGAAAGGATGGCAATGTCAGACAAGTCGGACCCTCCCCGGCGCGTTCGGGGAGGCGCCAGAGGTTGGCTGGAATCGATCCAGTGGGTGCGAACCGCAGTGATCATTGCTGATCTAGTGGTAAGGGCCTTGCCGAAGCTAGGGGAAGACCCCGCCAGCTCGGCGAGATCGACTCTTGCCGAGCTGGCGGAGAAGCTGCTGCACGTGATCCGAAGCTTGGGAGGCTAGACCGCGAGCGGCAGTTCCATATGAGGAGTCGGGTCGCTCTAGCAGAGTGGCCCGACTTCTTCTGTTAACGGTGAAGCCAGTGCCCATAGGGGCGCTAGCGCCCCTATGGGCTAAGGAGACTCTACCTCCTCTAGGCCATATGTGCGCGATACCCATCCTTCTTACCGAGGGATGAGCACTATGGCTTCTCTTATCCAAACACACAGGTAGGAATAGATATCGGGCCATCCTGGCCGTTTAGGACCGCTCGGTTAGCGATCGTCTCTCGACACTAAGAGTCTTGAACCCAGCTCTGCATTAGAGCGAGCCTTCGGCTAACGAGGAGCCCTAGAGAAGAACTAAAGCGGAAGACCTTCAAAGGTTGGACCACTCGAAAGGACAAAGCAGGGAGTACACCTTCTGCCGATGATTTGGGCTCGCTCGGCGATCGTCGGCCGTCTATATCTATGGAACCTAGGGGCGCCTCCGGCGGCGGGGCAACATCCGGGGATCGGCACCCTCCTGTACTGCCTGCCAGAGCAAGTACCTGATCCATGCCAGATCAAGTTGAACACTCAGATCATCCGGGTCGTAACCCATCTCGCGCAGCTCCTGCCGCCGATGGCAATCCATACAGGATCCGATGTGCAGCACGGCGCGGCGGTTCCATGCGGCGACAGCGGTGTCCGCAACGTGTCCGCGGTTCAACCGGCATCCGGGTCTGCTGGCGGGCCTTCTCCGACATTGGCGTCGTCCGGTGTAAGCCGGTTTCCTTACCGAGGATTACGATTCTGCTCAGACGGATATCAACTGGGAAGGGCTACTTCATGGCACGCAAGGTCATCGTCGAAATGGTGGACGATTACGACGGTAAGTCCACCGCCGAGGAGACGGTGCAGTTCGCTATCGATGGTGTGGCCTACGAGATCGACCTGTCGAAGCTGAACGCGGCCAAGATGCGCGGGGAGTTCGAGCAGTGGACACAGCATGCTCGCAAGGTGGGGCGCGCGCCGAGGGGCAAGGCATCCGGCCGGGCGCGTGCGGCCGTCGATCGGGAGCAGACGCAAGCTATCCGGGAGTGGGCCCGCAAGAACGGATTTGAGGTCTCCAGCCGCGGCCGAGTGTCGGCCGAGATCATGGAGGCGTACAACAAGGCCAATAGCTAGGCGACTGCGACTTCCGGACTGCGAACGCCACGAGAGGATCTACGAGGCGTTCGCCGGAGAGCTGCCGCGCTCGCCCGGCCCTGCGGTCTCGAATGGTTGCCGCTGATGTCACTTCAAGTTGATGGCGCGCGGCCGTACTGGATCAGCCGAAATGCCGCCGCGTCAGGAGTGACGGGGCCTACGCTTCGCTCCGAGAGTCACGAGCGGGGTGATGGATATGCGACGGGAATCGCGTCCTGCGAGCAGTGATGCTGTTGCTGTCTTCCTGGACTTCGAGAACCTCGTCCTCGGTGTGGGCGGGGGATCGCCTGGCGCACAGGCCATCCCCGTCGCGGCGATGCGCTGGCTGTGCCGCGGGTTCGGCAATGCATCAGTTCGGCGTGCCTACGCGGACTGGCGCGACGAGCGGTTTGGCCAGTACGAAAAACTGCTGGCGGAGAACGGCATTGATCTCGTTCAGCTCGGCCGCTTCACCCCGGGCACCCACAAGAACGCGGCAGACATTCGCCTGGCGGTCGACGCCATGGAGACCCTCATCACCCACGCCGAGATCGGCGTGTTCGTACTGGTCACGGGCGACAGCGATTTCACACCGCTCGTGCAGAAGCTGCGGGAGTTCGGCAAGCACGTCATCGGTATTGGCGCGAGCGAGGGCACGACCAGCGCGCGGTTGGTGTCGGTGTGCAGCGAGTACAAGTTCTGGGAAACAGTGCTGCGTCATGCTGAACCGACCAAGAGCGTCGCCGGCCTGGGCCAGCCCCCTGCTGCGCATGGTGATGCAATGCAGGCCAAGCAGCTGCTCCTTGAGGCCGTCAACCAGATCACGACGGATACACCGACGGCGAGTGCCATCAAGAGCAAGATGCTCGCCCTCGACCCGACCTTCGACGAAAACACCTACGGCTACGGCAACTTCCGTGATTTCCTTGCCAAGGTCGGTGGAGCTCAGATTGTGGGGCGATCTGGTGGAGATATAACGGTGAGGTTGTCCGGTACATAACTGTGGCCCCGAGCCCGACTGCCGCTACCGCGGCTTGCCGTTGGTCGTGGGGGCGGAAGCTGCGCTTTCGGCGGTCACCCAGACGAATCCGACGCCGCTTCTTGGAAATACCCATCCGTCGAATCCAACCCGAACGGACTTGCCGGGAACGGTATCCGGTGAGCGTTCGATACGGGTGGCCTTGCTGCTGGCGATGAAATCGAGCACGCTCACCCGCTCAATAGCGCAGTCGCTGTAATCGAGTTCGACTTCGATCCCGCGGGTGGGCTGTTCGATGTCGATGTAAAGCAGGTGGCCGCGGCGTTCTGTCACGGTGCGGTAGGTATAAGCGATGGTCACCGGCTCCTCGGCCTGCCTCGCATCGAGGCTGAGGTCGACGGTGTAGATCTGCCCTGTCTTCCGGGACGCCTGGCGGATCGCCCGCTCTTGCCCGTCTACGCTGAATTGAACCAGTTCGAATGCCTCACGGTCGGTGGCGTTGAGTCCAGCCTTCGGCGTGACATACCAGGCGAATGTGCCGTCTTCCCGGGCCAGTTCAGCGTATTCGGCTTTGTCGGAGACGGCAGCGAAGCGGCGCGAGCGATGTCTGGGCACGACGCTGTACTCCCAGCGCACGGTGACGGTGAATAGTGCCGGGGCAGCGGGAGCCTCCGCCGAGCCGCCAGCGGCCGGCGAGAGGCGGATCTCGACCTTGGCATCATGCCAGCGTTCAGACGCCTGGATGGCCTGGTCGCGGATGTCCTGATAGACCTCCTCGGCAAAGGCCTTATCACCGAGGCGGAGCGCCAAACTGTTCTGGATGATGTCGTCGAGGGTGTCAGGACTGGCGACCCGGGCGAGATCGTCATTTCCGAAGGCGAAGCCTTGTATGACGGCGTCTCGCATGGCTGGGGCAGATTCGGCCAGTACGTGTTGGAGCCGGGCAGTGTCACGGGCTTCGCGGTCTCTTCCGGTGAAGTAATCGATGCCGAGACCAAGCAACCCTGCGACCAGCAGGGTGCCGCCGACCTCGCTCCACGGGAAGAACCTGAGCCACGCGAGATTTGGATTGGTCGGTGTTTGGGCGCCGAGCACCATGAGCGCGATGCCTAGACCGGCCACGAGAATCGCGGCGATGATGGTCTGCAGTTTGGTGATGCGCTGTAGCGGGTCTTGCATAGACTGCCATTATTGTAGCAAGTCTAACTAATGATTCATAGCGAAAAGGAAAGGGCCACAACGGGTTTCAGGGAAAACCGCTACGGCCCTTTCATGTGGGTTCGAGGCAAATTAGCCGTCGCCACCGCCGATGAAGCCGTCACCGCCGCCCATGGTTCACCTCCTTGGCTCGGTTGCCATGCCGCTGGAATGGGCACGGTGCGCAATATCCTAAATTGGGATATTGCCCGGCGCAAGGTGCGGTTTGCCTTGTGGAAAAGTCGATCTATTCGGCCGAGTACCAGCGCCTTTGCGCGGTGCTCCGGCAGCTGCGCCAGGACGCCGGCCTCACCCAAGTGGAGGTGGCGGCGCGACTCGATGTGCCGCAGTCCTTCGTCAGTAAGTACGAGAGCGGCGAGCGGCGGTTGGATGTGATCGAGCTGCGGTATGTGGCGGAGGCGCTGGGGGTGACGTTAGGGGAGGTGGTGGCACGGATTGGATGAGCAGTCGAGGGGGCCTCGACTGCTGCGCACCCCACCTTGTCTGGCAATGCACTCTGAGCACTGCCTCCTGAGCCAATCTTTATTTCTGGGTAAGTAATAGATTGGTCAATGGGAAGCATCTCGTCTTCTATTTGATCGAAACGATACGGTTTGATGTTAGTTACACTAACCGATTTTTCTTCAGCGAATGATCGCATAGCGCCCAGTGTCCCGTATCCTTGTTGCTCTCATCGTTAGGCCGCGCTAAATTTTCCGCATTTGAAATGGCTGGGCAGTGAGTCGCGATAATTGATCGTAGATTCTCGGAGAGTTAGGTGCTCAAGGCCGGCCAGATCTGGTGAAGGGACAGCTTGACATCATGGGAGCCACGCAGCTGGTGGGTGGATCGAATAGAAACCAACCGGTTGACTCCGTATTGTTGACAAAAGGCTTGGTGTGAGAATTGGCCAAGGTCGGTGGAGCTGCCGAGGATAGGCTAGCCTCTCAAAGCCTTAGAGTGCTGTGGAAGCGACTCTTTAAGCGCTCGTTAACCCTGATAATCGCGATCTGCATCGCGCTACTCTCTGTCCTAGTTATTCCGTTTGGCGATATTCATAACGACGTATCGGCATTATCTCGCTTCGCCATAGGCGTACTTCTGGGCGCTGCGGTCGCAGTCCGCTGGTATATCAGCCATCGCGATCGTGCTACCGAGAAGGACATAACCCGAGTCAATTGCAGAAAGGAGGACATGCCGGCAAGATCGAGTGAAGAAGCTCGGATTAAGGCGGCAACGAGCGCATTTGCAGATGTCCTATCCACCGTCGACGTGTTGAGGTTCTTTGAGGTTTTCAACAATCCGGCAACGTATGTCAGTCGTATAGCAGAGCGGGTTGAGCTCGGGGACGAAACCTACCGAGTAAAGGTGACTCGCACTGTTCTTGGAGCTGAAAACAATAACGTCACTCGGCAGCTGATACCCATCCTCTCGCCCCGGAAGAATGAGCTTATCGACAAGCTTAAGGTTACCTGTAAAAAGGAGTTGGTGCGCACACTCTCCTATCAAGAGACGCATGGTGCGCTTCTTGTAATTGGAGAAGCGTTGCTGGAGACGGTATTCGGAAATGTGCCGGATGACCTGTGGGGTAAGCTTCGACTTCAGATTATCAATGAACAACCGACCGACCCCGGCGAGCGCGTAGCTATCGCCGATCTTCTGAAGGAGAAGATCGAAGCTGCAAATCTGACGGGTGACGATGTCGTTTGGCGCGATGTGTTGCACAACTTCGTATATGGCATTCAGAGCACCTTCCCCATTATCGCGCTGGCACCCTCCGGTAGCGCCATTAAACTCGAAATCGAATACACTGAGACACGTGAGCGCCTGGAGGAGAAAAAAATTGGCGGGGTCAGGAAACTATCCGAGCTCACCTACTCTCATATTCGTGCCGCATTCGGATTAGCTCGGAGATCTCACATCATTCCGCTCACGCGAGCGACGAAGGCAAGGAGCTATCACTTTCGAACTGACGCGCCGGAGGGTATGTATGTATACTACATTGAAATTGGCCTCGCTACCCTTCAGGAAGCCAATCAAACCGAACGGGCAGCCATAGCCATATCCAAACGGCCTATGGATCCTAGATGGGACGCCGCTGATACGCGTGGGCTAACCTATGTTCACGCGTACGGTCGTGACCTCGATATTGCAAATACGGCATCTCGAATACCGTATCTAATCATAGAGCTGCGAGAAAAGCCTCCTGGTTTGATGTTCGTCGTGGCGCTTCTGTCTGTATATCTTATGGTTCTCACGCTGGGGGTTGGGAACTGGTACGATGACATATTTAGTCCGAATGCGTCTCAGTTCTGGCCGACAATACTATTCGGTGTTCCCGCAATCGTCTCCGGTTGGCTCGTTTCGCGCTTTACCACTGATGCTGTCAGCCGTTTGTCAATCTCAACCTTAGCGGTTAGTTCGTGGTTCATTGTGAATGCAGTCGTGGCCATGACTATTGCTGCTTTAGGACTGGCGAAGATAATTACAACTTCGAGCTGGTGGGAGGCATTAATAGTGAGCGTTACGGCGTGTGCATCGATGGCTGTAATGCTCGTTGTTCTCCGGGCAAGGCGATACCAACGCCGAGTCAGCGGGGCGATTAGAAAATAGAATTGACAATTGAGTTAGGGAGTGTGAATATTGATACGAAATGGTTTAATGTTGATTATGTCCGCGCTGGCGGGTGTTCCAACGGGGGGTAAGATGGTTGAGCGAAAAGGTCCTGGAAAATTAGAAATTACACCCGCCGAGTTTGATGCAGATCTTATTTATCAGGAGATCCAACAACTCGGTTCGGTAGCGCTCGGTGAAAGCGCGGATTTTTGCGGACGCAGCGAAGCGTCCATCACTATGGGAGTAGCGATGACCGAGGACTCACGTCGCAGATTCTTAACGAGGGCAAGTAGAGCTCTGGATCGAATAATCAAGGAAGCAAAAGATGATCAACCCGCCAAAGAAGAGGGCCAGAACCAAACTCCTGGAGGTGACTCGGGTAAGGGCGGGGACCCTGGTTCACAGACTCCAACCAGCTCTCCGATGCCGGAGTAGCTATCAGCGGTAAGGATGAACTGAGTACCACCTGACGCTTCTTCTCCGGCGGCGTGATCTGCTTGACTAGCCCTCGTGCCCTCCATCAGCACCACCGCCAGCAGCCTCCGCACCCTCGATGGCCTCCAATTGGCTGCCACCCTTGCTACCCCAGACCAACCGACAGACAGTGCTGTTGTCCTGGTCCACGGTGGCGGCGTCACTCGAGAGGAGGGCGGCTTCTTCACTCGTCTGGCCGCCAGCCTGGCGGATGCTGGCGTCGCTTCGCTCCGGTTCGACCTCCGCGGCCATGGTGATAGCGAAGGTCGCCAAGAGGACCTGACCATCGCGACCATCCTCAATGACATTCGTGTCAGCCTCGCCGCGCTGAAGGAGGCTACAGGCGCTCGTGAACTGGCGCTTCTAGGGGCAAGTTTCGGCGGCGGGATCACGGCTTACTACGCGGCGAAGCGGCCGGGCGAGCTGAGCCGCTTGGTGCTGCTCAATCCCCAGTTCGACTACAAGAAGCGCACCATCGACAGCCGGGACTACTGGACAAACGAGATGATCGATGATGAGCACGCCAAAGAACTGAATGACACTGGCGCCGTTCAGTTCACGCCGACGCTGAAGCATGGCCGCCCGCTCCTGAACGAGGTGTTCTGGGTGAAGCCGAACGAGGTCCTTGGTGAGATCAAGGCGCCGACGCTCATCGTGCATGGGAATGCGGACACCTTGGTCCCCATCGACGGAACGCGGGCCGCTCTGGCTCAGTTCACGGCTCCGGTCGAGTTGGTCGAGGTGGAGGGCTCCCAACACGGCTTCGCGGTCCACGACGATCCCCAGTACTTGAACCCGAAAAGCCAGGAGTACCAGACGTTTGTGATCGAGACGGTCGCCCGGTGGCTGACAGCCGGATCGTCACGGCAGTAGCACGTCACGCAGCTCCCGCACCTGTGCGCGGTGCCGCCATGGGTCCAGAGCGCGGACGACGTCGACAATGACGTTCATGGTCCGTTCGGAACAAGTTTCGCGTGCCACCACTACTGATTCACGGGCCACGCGGGCGGCCTCGTCCGGTTCACCGCTCAGCGCCAATGCCTTAGCTTGCCGAGCCTGGAAGAAGCCGGCGTCGCGACGCGACAGCGAGCCGCTGGCGATGACCTGCCCGAAGAGCTGACTGGCCCGTTGCGGCTTGCCCGCCTCGACCAGGCAGCAGGCCGACCGCACCAACAGTGTGCCCTGGTTGAAGTAGCTGACCAGCGGTTCGTCGGTGGCGGTGGCCGCAGAGTCGAGCAACTGGCCTGCTGCGTCCAACTGCTGGGTGACAACGGCGACGGGTTCGCCGCTCATTGCGAGCCCCAAGGCTTCCTGCTGGATGACCTCGGCCTTGACGCGCGGCGGCAGCTGCCAGGGGCCGTCCTTGGCGGCTTGGGCTAGCGTCAGAATGGTTGGGACATCACGGGTTTCGTAGGCCATCTGCGACTTCTTGAGCAGGATGTATCCCTGCATCGGCAGGTGGCCGGCAGCTTGCGCCCACTCCATAGCCCGGTCGTACAGGAACGTCGCGGTGAGCGGGTCGTGCAGATCGCGGTACAGCCACCCGGCGAACTCGGCTCCGTCTGCACCAACAGCCAGCAGCTGGCGACGAATAGTGGGCGGAACATCCCTGCAGTGCCGACGAATGGTCCCGAGCACGGCGAGGGTGAGGGGTAGTGCCTCTAGCGGGCCGCGCGAGCCGTCGTCACGCTTGCAGCGGGCGAGCTGCGCCTGAAAGAACTCAACGGCGGTACCGTCGAAATACCGTCGCGCCTCCGCCAAGGCTTGGCCAACGCGCTCGATTTCCGCGCTATGGCGTGGCGGGGTTGCGGCACCGTCAGAGCCCAGCCAGCGGGCAAGCGTGAGCGTATCGGGAGAAACAGTATCGCCGTCTGTTGCCGCTTTCTCAGCGTCCGGCAGTTTGAACCAGAGTAATTCGCTTGGAATGCAAAGGATTTCGGCCCACCGAACCAGCTTGGACAGCTGTTCGGGCGCGGGCCCCTTCTCAATCCGAGACAGCTGCGCCTGGGTAACGTCCAACCAGTTGGCGACCAGCTCTTGCGGCAGCGGACGGCCGTGATGGGGGTGCTGCCGGTAGGCGAAGATCACGCGGCCCATGTGCCAGGTGGCCAAGGCGTCACGCATTTGGTCGGTCAACCAGAAGTTGCGCGGCACGACGGGTGGCTGTAGGCGTTCGTCACGCGAGGCGACTTCGCATGGGGAACAAAGGGATTCGGGGTTGTAGCTGCTGAGCCGACTCCCACAACGCGTGCAGTACCGCTGGGTGTGGGACGCCCTCGTCATAATTCCGCTCCGGGATGCGTTTCGGGGGTGTTCTCCGCCATTTGCCCTGGTCGTGGGACCGTACCAGCCCTACGCTGCAAACGGTTATGCGTTTCATACATACCGCGTATTCGCCCCGGTCGTGGTCGTTTTCGCCCCTTTGGCCAACCCTTGGCTGGTCACCAAGAAAACCGCCTAGAAAGGGGTTGGTCGTGGCATTGTCCCTTGTTATTCCTATTTTCGGCCCGCCTGCGGCCGGAAAAACCACGCTCACAGTGCGTCTCGGCGAAGCGCATGGCCGAACGACTTTCCGGCTACGCGAGCATGTCTCAAAACAAGCGCTGGCCGCCACTGCCGCCAGCAGTGAGCAGCTGGGCTGGATCGACGACTTCACAGTCGCCGATGCGCTTCGTGCGTACTTCACTACAGTGCATAGCGATCCGGCCGTGCACACGGTAATGCTGGACAACTTCCCCGGCTCGGGTATCCAGGTGGACCAGCTGCTGGCCATCCTGTGGGCTCTAACTCCCACACCGCATATTGAGGCCGTCGAGGTCGTGACCGACGCAAAGACGCTCAAACAGCGGGCGCGGACCCGCAAGGTTTGCCATCAGTGCGAGCGCGACCCCATCCACGATCCGCGCCTTCCGGCTATGCCGAGCGCGGGTGATCCCTGGCAGTGCGCGCGGTGCGGCGGACTGCTGCATCCGCGGCGGGGAGATTCGCCTCGGCTATTTCGTGCGCGGCTGCAGCGCTATCACCAAGCCGCCGAGGGCATTCGGGCCGGCTTTACTCGCTGCGGCATCACCGTGACACAGCTCGACACCACCAACACCATCGAGGGCGCAGCGGAACTGCTTGCCCCACTGCTTATTTCACGGAGCCCTATCTCATGACGAGTACCGATCTTCCGATTCCTACCCTCAGACCGATCAGCGACGGCTACGGCCACGCCCGGATGCCGCGAGGCGCGCACGTCCC
The DNA here is from genome assembly GCF_013744875.1 of Nocardia huaxiensis. NCBI lineage: Bacteria > Bacillati > Actinomycetota > Actinomycetes > Mycobacteriales > Nocardiaceae > Nocardia > Nocardia huaxiensis. The sequence goes on along the minus strand of NZ_CP059399.1, from coordinate 7,784,289 downwards.
AGAGCCTGAACGGATTGACCGGGTGGCCTACGGTCGCTTCCGGAATGTCTACCTGTACATCACCGAAGCCTGCCAGCTGCGTTGTGAACACTGCTACATGGGCGAACGACTGGACCGGGCGCTGAAGATGCCCCTTCCCAAGATCGTGGACACGCTCACCACCTGGCGCAGGCTGGGCGGCAGCAAGCTCACCATCCTCGGCGGCGAGCCGACACTGCATCCAAACTACTGCGATGCCATCCGCCTGAGCCGGAAGCTGGGGTACGAGCACGTCATCACCACGACGAACGCCCAGAAACCCGCACTTCGGCGATTCCGGCAACTGGAGCCGGACGACTTTGCCTATGTCCAGGTCAGTTTGGACGGCGGCACCGCTGCGAGCCACGACGCTATCCGAGGTCCGAACACCTTCGACGCCGCGCTTGAAACGACAGCCGAGCTGACGGCTCGCGGATTCGATACCCGCATCATCTGCACGGTCAACAAGGCCAACGAAGGTGACGTGCTCAACCTGCTGGACCTGGCCGACCAGCTGAATGTCAGCCTGGTGAAGTTCCACGTCTTTTCGACCATCGGCACCGGGCACGGTAACCCCGAGATGGCGATGACGCCGCCTGAATGGGTGAACTTCTGCGATCAGCTGAACAAGGTTGCGACGGAGTACAAGACGCGCGTCTGGTACCAGCCAACGTACGCCCGACGCGACCAAATGGACCGCTACGCCGCCGAGGGCTACCAGGGGTGCATCGGCCGGACGCTGGATCGAATCTCGATCTTCCCTGATGGGCGCTGCTATGTCTGCTCGTATCTATTCGACACCGAGCTGAACTTCGCTCAGATGGTCGACGGCCAGGTGGAGCTGAACCACGGCACCAACGAGTTCGACTTGTTCACCAGCGTCCTGGCCGAAAGCTCTTGCGGCGGTTGCAAAGCCACCGCCTGCATGGGTGGTTGCCCGGCCGAGGAGTTGGTGATGGGCAAGTCGTCATGCAGTGCCTACGAGGACATCGTGCCTGTCTGCCGTTTGTGGAAATCCAGCGCGAAGCCCGAGGAGTGAAAGCTGATGGACGCAATCACTGAACTGGTCGAGGATCTGCGACTGCTCGACTGGAATGACATCGACGAGGTCGAATACGCCTGTCAGATGGTGCTCGATGACCTCGCCGCGGCGCCGGCTATCGTGCGGGAACGGCTCGATGAGCTGCCGTACCGGCCGGAGCTGATGAAGCTCTGCGAGCACTACGACATTCTCGACAAGATCGTGCTGCACGACGACGAGACTGGCTTCCGGATCCGCCTGCACATCTTCCTGCCGGGGTACTTCGACCGGCCGCACAATCACCGCTGGAGCTACGCCAGCAAGATCCTGCGCGGGCAGTACCGGCACTTCCTGTACGGCAATGCCGAGCTGGACGAGCAGGTGGACCCGAACAAGCTGCCGGTGCTGCAAGTCCGTGAAGAAGGCGTCGGCAGTAGCTATGCCCTGCACCACAGCATGATTCATGCCGTGGTGGCCGAGCCGTTCACTGCGAGCCTGGTCATCCGCGGCCCGGCGGTGAAGGACCGGTTCCTCGTAATGGACCGGCGTACCGGCGAGGCGTGGTGGCAGTACGGCGCTATACAGGAGTCCGCCGAGGAGGCCGAGCAAAAGCGGATGCGGTTGGAACGGCTGAGGGAGGTGATGGGACAGCTCGCTGAATGGAAGCTGTATTAGAGATTGGTCGGCTCGATCCACCCGGTGCGGAAGTGGCCGTAGGCCATCACTCGTCGGGTGGGTCTGCGGTCAGAAGGGGGACATCCTGGGCCGCGAAACGATCGAACGCGAGAAACCCGCGGCCAAGATCATTGAGGGTCAGCTCCCAGCGATACTTGTCCACCTCGTTCATGACGTTCGTGTAGGGCCTCAGTGGATCCCACTGGTAGCGGCCACGCCAATCCTCGTACCTCTCAAGGACAATTCGATCGCCTTCGTCGTAGCGCACGCATTCGATCTCGTACTCCTCGTACTCGGCCTCGTCGTAGGTCTCCTCGTGCAGCGTGACATCCGCCCATGCGAAGAGCTTGGGGACTACCTCGGTATAGCTCAGTCCGCCGAGCATCACACCCCATGTAGCGATTTCCTGTGGGGGTCGGCCGTCTTCGTTATCGATGCCGAGCGTGATTTCCCCTCTCCCGGAAGACTTGTTGATCCATTCCTCAATATCAATGACGAGGCGCTGGCCCCTGTTGAGGATGTCCATCCACGGTCGCGCCAGTTGCAACTCGCGGAGCCGCAACAGGTACGGATCACCCTGGGCGGCTTCACGGAGCACTCCGTCTGCGGAAGCATCGAGGCGATTCGCCTTGGGTACCTGCAGTTTCCAGCCGCCTCGAGACGAACGGTCGAGGACGTCCTGGCGAACGAGTTGCCAAAAGCAGTCACGCGTTTCGGGATCGACCAGGACGATCAGAACCGGAAGTGAGTGGTTGAGCCAGTAGCTGACGTCATCGCTGCTCGGGCGGAACCACCACCCGGCGTCTGACGGCTCGGTGAAGTAGCTGCCACCGCATTTGATCTGGACACCAAGCAGCATTCCCGTAGCTGCTTGGTCGTCAACAACCTCGATCTGAGCGTCGATGCCATAGTCCTCATCGGCAGGCTGCTCGCGAAAGATCCAGTTCAGTTCGTCCAGGACAGCCTGTTCAACGATATTGACTCCCTGGCGCCCGCGCCGGGCCGAAGGAGGGCGCTGTTTCATAAGACGATCTTCGCTGGGCTAACCGAGAGTTGCCACCTCTTCGCCGGATGAGTGATGCGTGAGGAGACGTTCCAGCTCAACGCGAGTCGGCAGCGGCGCATTGTGTGGTCGTACGCACCGCAGTGCCGCGCTCGCCGAGCCCAGCACCATACTGCGCTCCATCGGCCATCCCGCGCGGAGTCCGTACAGCAAGCCGCCGGAAAAGGCCGCTCCGGCGCAATGGGTATGCCGCACGTCTACCCGAAAGGCAAGCACGGCAACTTCTTCCGCATCGCTGACCGCTACAGCACCGAATGATCCGGCCGTCACGATCACCCATCGTGCGCCTGTCTGCTCCAACAAGGTACGTGCGATGCCTGGGGCTTCCCGGTGGTTGATGTCGTCCACGTTGGTTTGGAGCAGGAGATTCGGGTTGCCAGCCAAAACCGGCGCCATTCGCTCCGACAGGGCCGAGCCACCCAGGTTGAGGAGCATGGGCACCTGCGCCGCGCAGCCGACGTCGATCACGCGCAGGGCTGCCCGCTCGATGAGCTCGTAGCAATCGAGGTAAAGAAACGAGGCCTCGACGATGGGGGCCAGATCGACCTGCTCGAGGCTATCCACGACGCCGGGCAAATGCGCGAACCAGGTGCGGGTGTGATCCTCGTCAGCAGCGACCACGATCCGCGGCGTATTTGTCTCGGGCCGCGCGTTGAATCGTGCCTCAACGTGGCGCTCGGTAAGCCACTGCTGCACGAACCTGCCGCAGTCGTCGTTGCCAATGTCGTTGGACAGCAAGAGCGACGGCACTCCAAGGGATGCGAGCACCGCCGCCGTCATGGGTCCGTCGGCGGCAAGGGACGGTTCGATGCTGGTTATACGTTCGCCATGGTTAGGACGCGGGAACTGGGGCACCGTCCAGAGTTCCGCGTAGGCCAGGTAGCTGACGCACACCACCGGGCCGGACGGATTGACCATGAGCTACCAGCCGTAGACCGAGAACGGTGTTCCGTTGGCAATGTGCCCCATGGCCGCCCGGCAGTAGTCGATCATGTGGTCGGGCAGGGCATCCGGCGCGAACCACGCCAGCGCGCTGCACTTGTCCGGTTCCCTGTTCGTCGGCTCGCCCTCCCAGCTGCGCACCGTGAAGAAGAAGGCCATGCGGCCGCTCGAGGACGAGTTGTGCATGACGTGGCTGAATTGCACCGATTCCTGCTTGATCGCCACTCCGATCTCTTCCTCGGCCTCGCGGATCACGGCGTCGATGACCGATTCATCAGCCTCCAGATGGCCGCTGGGCAGGTGCCAGGCGCCGTCTTCGAAGCCGGTGTTCTGGCGTTGGCCGAACAGCACCTGATTGCCGCGGCGAAGCAGCAGGTGGACATCGCCAGTCACTTTGTGGCGCTGTGGTTTTGGTGATGGAGTGGTGCCGGCGATTGGTGCGCTCATGCAGTTGATTCCTCCCTCAATTATACGCTCTACCTGGTCTTTTGACGCTGGGTGAAACGAGGCGAGCCTAGTACGGCGGAGGGGGCCGCGGTATGCGTCGGAGGTATAGCCAACCTGAGCCAAACTGATATAGCCCCTCGACCGCCCGACTACGGGCGGACACCAGCAACTGCGTACTGGCCGAATCGTAAGGGGTAGCTGCTGCGGCATATCCGCATTGAGTCGGGCGTACCAGTGCTGGACTACCAGGTACAGATGGAGCAGGACAGGAATGCGACCGACGAGCTGGCCGAAAGCTACCCGGAGCGGACTGATGGGCACTGTCGACGACAATGTGACCAAGGATCTGCCGCCGCTACCCTGCTCTGAACTTTGGGATTGGCAGTACTTGTCCTCGATTCGCGATATGACTACGCCAAGTTGACGGTCAAGGAGTAAATCGAATCACGGCATCCTGATGAGCCCGGATCAGAACGAGTTCAAATCAGCCGGCGCCGGCCACTTTTCCTTGTCGATGAATGCCAGGACGGTCGTAGGATCGTTACGGTCAACCAGGACAAGCCCTTTCAATCCAACGTCCTGAGTGGCGACGGGGACGTTAAAGACGAGGTTGCCCTCTTGGATCGGCCTGCCATCTGCGTCCTTACGCAGCGGCTTAAACGCGGTCTGGCCCGGACCGAGCTCGGTGTCGTACCAGCTCGTAGCAAAGCCGTCGTAGGTGTACATATTGTTGGGCAGGTCGATCTGGACGGCATCGCGGGGCGCGTTTGGCGGTACAGCCCAGTAGGTCTGCCCTTCAAACGACAGCTTGATCGGCCGGTCTCCCGCCGACGCGGTGATCGGTGGCGGCATCCACCAGGTAGCTGGATCAAGCGGTGTCGCTACCAGCAGTCGAAGGGCAGACATGGCCGTGATCGAGATGTCGATCGCGTGTGCGGAGTTATTGATGATGCGCGGCCGCAACTTTATCTGGCCGCGCCCTTCGATCCAGTTGACGCCGTCCGGTGCATGGAATCGTCCCACACACCAATACGCCACGCAGATCTCCACGTCGGGCAGCTGGACAGTGGTGGCTTCCGGAGAATGGCACGGCGTGTTTGGCGATAGTGGAAACAGCGAATTTATGGAGGTTGAGCTGACTGACGAGGTAGCCCCGGCAAAGGTCCCGTGGTCATCGGCGTTACCGTCATCGAACACCATAATGGTGGTGACACCGATGACCAGTGCGGCAGCCGCTGCCGCGCCTGTAAGCGGCTTCCAGTATCCCTTCGCCCATTGCCCGACACCCTTCCCGCCGCTCGGCGGTAACGGCACGGATGCTGGAGCGCCGGCACTCGAAGTAGGTCGGTCTCGCTGGCTCTCCGTGGGCCCGTCGTCCGATTCTGCGTCTCGATCGATTAGCTCGTCCGCGGCGCCTACCCCAGGCCGCAGAGGAGTCACCAACGCCCTATCAGTGGGCTTGCGCGCGGCCAATTCCTGCATCTTCGCCTGTGCGGCATCGATCACGCGGTCGCGGGTATCTGGGTCGGTAAGTTGTTCGGTCAGATAGCCGACGTAAGTAGTTAGAAAACCATTTAGGTTTCGGCTGGAATCCTTCGGATGCTCCGAATCGTAGAGTTGATCCGGATTTATATCCAACATGTAGCCTACATAACGCGCCCGGCCGACTTTCCAGCCAGTCTCAGTGCGGTTTCCGTAGCTTCCTTTGGGGTAGTCTTTCAGAATACGAATAAGTACGCCGATCGCCCAGACCTTCTCCTCCCTGCTTAGTGAATCCAGCGCTCGCCTATTTTCGCATCCTGCATGCTCCAGCTTCAATGCCTGCGGATGGATCTCCAGAAGCGGTATATAGAGGATCGCTGGCTCATGAAGGTTCAGTGACGGATCTTGCAGACAGTGCGATATGAGTGCTTGTAGATTGATCAACGACTTCAATAGCTCATTGTTTAGCGCACCTGAATCATCGACAACAATCCCTCGGACGTCGCTCCTGCTGCCGATCTTGGTCAACCAGCAACGCTTCAGCTCTTGAGCGGCAGCGGTCTTCAGCCTTGCGTCAGGTTCGGGCGGCCGGAAGGGCTGCGACTCAGTCATACGTTCCCTTATCTACACAATCGCGCTGGCCGGGCTTTAAGTGTATCGAGCGCTACTGGGTCACGTTACGTCACCCTTGAACAAACAACTAGCTATTTACTTAATCTAACAACTATGTTATTAAAGCAATTGGGCGCGCATCGAGAGAGGAATTTCGCGATGACGCAAGAAGGGATGCCGCAATTGCCCCTTTCGGGGATTACCACCGAGGAGCGGGCGGTGCAATTATTTCGCCGCCTGTACGGCAATAACGAGCCACGAGTCGTGACCAATGTTGCCATTCAGATCACTGCAGTACGTGACCAATTCTTCGAACATTGGCAGCACTATTCGGATTGGACCGAAGACGGACCGGAGAACACGCCGACCGATCTGTGGAGTTATTTCGATTCTTGGCTTGCATCGCTTCGAACGAATCTGTTCTCCGGCACACCGTTCCCGTGGCTCAACCCGGAACGCGCCGAGGACATCTGGCACGAGTTTGTCCAACTGGTGCCGACCATCTACGTGGCCATCATCGACGCGCTGTTGAAGGACCCGGCCAAACTCGACCATGTCGAGCGGGACCCCAAGACCGGCAAGGAGATTGAGCGCATACCCCGCCGTATCACCGATGTCTTACCGCGCTTCTGGCAACACAACAACGAGACACCGGAGGCCACACCCAAAGAGAAGGAGTTCGGCAGAATCGTCTGGCTCGTCGCCGGATGCGGCGGCAGCTGGCCGGTGGTCAACTACCGCCAGCCTCCGGACCGCAGCAACATCGACAAGTGGGGACCGGCCTCCGGTTAGGGGGTGTATCCGGTCTAACCATCACCACATCCACCCCGCGCGCCCACGCATGCCCGCACCCCGATATCGGGGAGCGGGCTTCTCCTTTGGCCGCAAAGTCACCGCAAAGCGCTACGCAAAGTCGATCCGAGAGCCCGTGGACAGTTTGCGCGCTGTCCGCAAGCGTGCGGACAACTCACACTTAAACGCTCTGAGCTGCAAGACTTTACGACTTTGGTGCGCAAATTCGATCTCTCTTGGCGCGCAAGTTTGCGGTTGGTAAACCTTGACCTTGTCCAGCAGGGAGCGTCACAGCTCCCGATCGGCAACACCTCGTTGCGACTTTTCGGCCACTCGGCCACCACTTCTAGGAGCACACGCATGTCTTCCGATTCCATCTCGTACGTCCAGATCGGCCTGGCCGACGACCTGAAGCCGATGGTGCCGCCCGGCGACGATCCGGCTGCCGCCTCGGCGATCGCCAACTTCGCCCTCGCGCAGCAGACCGTCTTCGACACCAAGCTGCGCCGGTTCCTCAGCGGTCACTGCGAGGCGGCTCCGACCATCGCCGCGTACGCCTGGGAGCTGTCCGGCGCTATGAACACCGGTGTCCTGGATTGGATTCGGCAGTGGCCAACTGAGGCCGCCGAGATCGACCCGGACTTCAACGCCACCCAGCAGGACGCCATCGACACCTCGGCGCGGGCCGCCACCAAGCCCACGGGCAGTGGCCTGGCGATCCCGGAGAGCGACGACCCCGAAACCGTGTACGAAATCACGGCCTTCGTCTTCCGGATGGTCCGCGAGCTGCGTGCAGAGATCACCATCTTCGCCAACAGCCAGTACGCCGCCGCACCGGCCAGTGCCGATCATGCCTGGAATCTGAGCACGAGTTATCTGCGGCTGCTGGGTGTTTGGGCACTCAGCTGGCCGGAGTAACGACGCGCCTGGTGCCGGATGGCCGTCCGGCACCAGGCGGCAAGCACCACCAGCAATTTCCTCCCCCTCTTCCAACCTTCCGAAATTAGAAGCAAAGGAGTTCAGCATGATGGCCCCCCTCACCCTACTGGCGGCACGGTTCGCCGCGAGGACGCTTTCCCGCTCGCGCTTGGTGCGAACCGTAGTGATGGCCAGCATCTTCCTCGCGGTGATGCTGGTCGTCGGCTGCGGCGCCAGCACCGGCCCGGTCAGCCTGTCCGACGGCAAGCAGATCGCCGACGCCTGTCCCTCCGGCCGTTCGGTCGCCGGCCGCGCGGCGATCGACGTGTCGACCCATATGCGCCCGATTGCGGCCGATGCCGGCCGTCTTGACCCGGTTCGGCAGCAGGTGCGCCGCACCCTGATCTGCGGCGGCCACCTGCGCGTCGAGGTCTTCTCCGGCTCTTCTGCGTCGACGGCGGCGGTATACGACGGTGAGCTGAAGCTGCCCGGCGCCACCGAGAATGCGCGGCTTCGCCGCGAGCCGGCCATGACCGAGGACATCATGGCGGAGATCCGCAGGAACCTCCCGGACGCGGCGGCCACGTTGCCGCTCACCGGCAGCGACATCACGGCGCAGTTCGGGATGAGCGCCGAATACCTCGCTCAGCTTTCTCCGTACGGCTCGCGCTTCATGCTCGACATGCTGGTTGTGACGGATGGTGTGCAGTCCGAGGGCTTCGATCTCACCGACCCGGCGCTGACGCCGGAACGGGCGAAGGTGTTGGCCGGGCAGGTCACCGTGCCGGAGTTGCCGGGCGCGGTGGTGCAGTTCACCAGCATCGGCAAGACGGCCAATCCGGCGCCGCCGACCGCCTATGTGGACGGCCTGAAGGTGTTCTTCACCGAGGTGTGCATGGCGACCGGCGCGGCGCGCTGCACCGTGGTGACTGATGCGGCGGGACGGTGATGACAATGCGTATTTCGTTCCGCCCGAAGCGCATTCGCAGTGCCGACCACCTGGGCGCGGCAATGAGCACAAAGGTGCAGCGCACCCGGATGGTTCCGGTTCGAGAAGCCTCGGCTGTAGCCCGGCCGAATACGGTGCCGCAAACCTACCTGGAGCAAGAGTTCGACGAACTGGCGATCGAGCAGCTGCGGGAGCATGCGGCGGCTGGCGAAGCCGCGGCGCACCAAAGTGTGACGACGGCCGCCGGGTTGGAGCTCGGCCGCGCGGTCGGACACGAATTGGTCGGCATCAACGCACCGCTCGTCGTCGCCGCGCGGGACAACTTTCTGAAGGCCCTCACCCTGCTGAGTCCGTTCGTTAAGCGGAAGGCGGGATCGCGCTGGGTCTACTTCCTGATCTGGATCCTGCTGCTCGGCGGCGACATCGCGGGGATCACCGGGGCGGCGGTTGCCTACGGCGAGGTACCGATGCTCGCTGGCCTGCAAGCCCTTTCGGTCAGCGTGACTACGGTGCTCGCGGGGTTGGCTGGTGCGGAATTCAAGTACCTCAAGGCGGCCCAGGAACGGCAGTCCGAAGACGGGGCGCTGGTTCCCGAGCTGGCGCCCTATCGGACCGTGCTCTTCGGCCCGATATCCGCCCGGCGGTTGGTCCTCATAGTCACCGTGGTGTCGATGTTCATCGCGGTGTCCGTTGCGATCGGCATCTACTCGCTGCGCGCGAGCGTTGAGGGGGAGACCGCGGGCATGGTGTACGGCACCTTCGCGTGCGCGGTTGCGGTCGGTAGCTGGTGGAACAGTTACCGACACGCCGACGCGGTGGCCGACAAGATCGATGCGGCTCGGCAGGCATATCGCCGTGAGCTTCGGGCCCACACCCGGATGACGTGGTCGTGGACGGTTCGGCGTGCTGAGCGAGCCGCGGCCCGGAGCGCTCTTATCCGGGACGAACATCGCCTGCATGGTGAGGCGGCCGCCGCCCGGATTTCGGCGCTGAAGTTCGAGGCGCTGCAGCAGAACCCGGACATTGTCGGCCACGGGCCGGGTGTGGGCGAGATCGGCCGCAAGCCGCGGCAGGTGGCAGTGCCCGAGTCGAACGGGGCGGTGGTCTAATGCTGCCTCACGCTCGGCTTCGGCGCGCGCGGCTCATCGGTGAAGGTGACAACGGTGTCACCTTCGTCCCCGGAAAGCGCTCGGAAGCAATGGGATTCAGCCTGCCGCATCCGGGGCGCTGTTCAGGTGAGAAGACGCTCACCATCGCGATTTTTGATGACTCGGGCAGCGTCGCCGGCCTCGGCGGCAATGATCCGGTCTCCCAGCGTTATCGGGAGGCGCAGCTCGCCCTGCGGCATCTGGCGGTGGCCTGTACATGCGGCAAGGAGTTCGGTGCCGTCCTGCACTTCGACTGCCCCACACCGCAGGATGTTCCGGTTACGCGACTTCGTGGCCGGGGCCTCCGACGCCTTGTACGGGGACTGGCGGAGCCGATCGGTGCTTTCGGTACCAGCGACCTCGCACCTGCACTCACCGCCGCAGAGGCAATGGCCGAGGAGTTCGACGGCGGGCAGGTGCAGCTGGTGGTATTCAGCGACTTCCTGTTGACCGATAGGCAGCCGGACGCCGTATTGAGCGAGCTCGCGGAGTTCCCCGGGGCGGTGCATGCGGTGGTGCTTACCGCCAATCCGCCGCTCGTCCTGACCTCAGATCCGGGCGTCACTGTGACGAATGTTGGCGGCTCAAGCGAGGCGGGTGAAGTGGCGCGGGCGCTGCTCGCCAGTTTGACCGAACACCGTGTCGGCGTGGCCACCGGCTGATCTTCTTCGCCACACCACCGGTCCGGGCGGCCGGAAGCCGCCTGGACCACCAAATCCTCTATCCCACACCAACTTTAGGAGACGCTATGTCCACTACCAAGATTCAGCTGGCAGACGAGTTACAGCCCACGGTGCCCGAGACCGACTACGTCGATGTGGCCAGCGAGATCGCCAACTACGTGGTGACGAACATGCTGCGCTTCAGCGACCGACTGCACGCTTTCCTGAACGAACGCTACGACGCGGCCCCGACGAGTGCCGAGCACGCCATGGACTTTGACGCCGTCATTGCCCAGGAAGTCCTGAACTGGGTCCGGAACTGGCCAAAGTAGCCGTCAGCCCTGCCGGGGCAGGCGCGGGTGCACCACCCCGGCAGATCCTGCCCAGCTGTCCGGCATTCCTCTATTGGAGCCGAGTTGGCGAACCACCTGCACCCACCCATCCACAGGAAGCTATCTAAGATGCGAAATTCCCACGACCACAACGATTCCGAGGCGCCGAGCGAGTTCCATCTCGAAGTGCCGGCGGGTGACGATGCGCGCACCAGCGAGCACCTGGTGCAGACCGCAGTTGCGCTACTCACCCGCGCGCTGACGGAGATCACCGAGCTGCTCGACACCTATGGGGCGCGGGCACCCGAATCCGCCCGGCGCGTCACCGATCTCGCCACCATCGTGGCCACCTCCACCGTGACGTGGCTGCGCTGCTGGCCGCAGCCGGACAGTGCGCCGCTGCGCTTGGCCCGACGGCGTTGAGCATTACACAACATGAAAGACGCTCCCGACCCTGGGAATAGTGCGGGAGTGGACCGGGGGAATGGTCAGGACGCTAGCGTCTCACGGGGCGACTCGTCGGCCGATCGGACGATTGAGCCTCACAACCTGGCCGTCTTTTACTGGAGACAGCCGCGCAGTCAACCTCTTCGGTGCAAACACATGAGTTTCTACGAAGGATTCGCGCGTCAATTTCGGGGGAGAAGGAGTACTACCCGTGACCGAAATAAATAGTCAGACATCGCCAGCGCAGCGTTACCACTGCATATTGGCGGACCCACCTTGGGATATCTACCAGCAGGGAGGGCGCGGGGCAATTCATCACTACCCGTTGATGACGCTGGACAAAATCAAGGCGCTGCCTGTATCCGAACTGGCCGAAGATGATAGCCATTGTTGGGTTTGGGTCACTAACGCCACCCTTCGGTATGGCTACGACGTCCTGGAGGCGTGGGGCTTCACGCCGCGCTCACCACTCACCTGGGTGAAGACACGACTCGGGCTGGGTGTCTACCTACGCAATATGACCGAGCATCTGATCCTCGGCACGCGTGGCGACGCGCCAGTGAACTTCCGAGGTCAGCCAACCTGGACGTTCGCGCCGGTGCAAGATCACAGCCACAAGCCGGAAGAACAGTACGCCATCATCGAGCGGGTCAGCAGGGGCCCGTATCTGGAGCTGTTTGCACGGCGACGCCAACCTGGGTGGGACGCCTGGGGGCTGGAGGTCCGTTCCGATATCGCCATCACTGGTTATCCGGTGCCATCGGAGAAGCGGAGACCAAGGGGGTGGGAATGAGCGACCGTGACCCACGCAAGGATCCCATTCAATGGTTTTTCAACGCCAGCCTGCTCGTGCTCTTTGCCGCCGTCGCATTAATCGTGGCCATCGACCTGCTGAGCCGGATCTGGGTGTGGCTGGTGGTCGCTGGCTTGGTCATCGGCGCCGTCGTGCTCGGCATCGCCATTTGGAAGTCAAGGAGGCGGCCGTGGTAAACGTTAACTATTTCTTAAATGCGGCTGGTTTTCTGTTGTGGAATATACAAATTTCATTGCAACGCGCTTCGCGGTTCGTCATAGATGGATGGGGACTCATTGCCGACTTTATGACTATGGCGGGATGGAGGCGATCCCCCGCGATGCGTCATGGAAGGAGGCGTTGATGAGCAGTTCCAAGCGCAGGTACCGCAAGTCAAGCGAACGCCGGATCTACATCCGGAGTGAGCGCCATGACCCGCCGGACACCTTCCTCCTCGCTCGCGCCCTGCTCGACTTGGCCGCGGAGATGGCTGATGCTGCGGCGAAACCCTCTAAATCACAGGCTGTGCCGGTCGAGGAAACTTCGAAAGGCAAGTCACAAAAGGGAATCCGGCCATGACCGCGCGGTTGATATTCTCGCACTTGCACGTGCCACGGCCGCTCTGTGTCGAGGACATCGTGCGCCCCTTCGGGCGGCTAGCCGCCGATCCGAACACACCTCTCGTCGTGCTGGAATGCCGGGCTGACCAACGTGGCACGCGGCACCTACTCGGCGTGTTACCAGAACACATTCGGTGGATCCACCGGACCCTTTGTGATCTGCTGCCCGGCCTGACCATTCTGCCCGTCGGTGTTGAGCGACCGCGGGCCGACGTAACAACAGCAGCGGAGATAGCAGTCAGGCCGGCGCTGCTCGGCCTACTCGGAGTGGCTGCCGAGGATACCTCCGCAGCCCTACTGTCGGCTCTCAACGCTCGACTACTGGCCAACGAGGAGCTGGCAGTCCAAGTACTCCTCGGCCCCACGTTGGCGGGTCGGTCGCTCCGTAGCCGGGTGAGCGACCCCGGCTCAAGTCTCTGGCGTGCCCTGTCACAGGGGCGCCAGCTGGCGCCACCCGCCATCGCCAAGCAGATCGAAGGGAGGCTATCCCTCAACGGTTTTCGGGCCATCCTTCGCATCGGGATCACCGCCACGACTCCGGAGCGCGCCAAGCGATTGGGAAGCGGCCTGATGGGCGCGCTGGCGAGCGCCAAGCCACCGGATGCGTCGTTACTCGCCAAGCGGATTCGTCCTGCGGTCATCAACGAGGGGCGGCCGCCGATGCGGTGGCCCCTCCGACTGACCGCGGCCGAGTTGCCCTGTGTGCTGGGATGGCCGATCGGAACGAGGGACCTGCCCGGTGTTGCGCCGGTGCATCCAAAGCTGCTGTTGCCCAGGCGCATGCCGACTGAGGAAAAGCGAATCATCGGCTACACAGCGCTGCCCGGCACCAATATTCCGATCGGCGTCAGTGCGCAGGACTCCTTGATGCATCAAGTACTGCTCGGCCCTACGGGTTCCGGGAAGAGCACCGTACTACTGGCCCAGATCAAGGCCGATATTGAGGCGGGCCGCAGTTTGCTGCTGATTGATCCGAAGAAGCAGCTCGTCAATGACGTTGTCGAGCGCTGTATTCCGGTGGGGGAGCTGGGCCGGGTTGTAATTGTCGACCCCGAAGATCCGCAGGTTCCCGGCTTCAACCCGCTCGATGTCGGCGACCGTGACCCTGATGTCGTGGTTGATGGGCTGCTCGCGGTCTTTAGGGCTGTCTTTGCAGATGGGTGGGGACCGCGGACGGAGGACGTCTTTCTTGCGTCGTTACTGACGCTGGGGCGCGTGGGCCAACGGCGCAAGGAGCCCTTCACGCTGCTGGATCTCCCGAAACTGCTGACCGACGAACGCTTCCGCCGCTTGGTCATCGGCAAGGTATCCGATGACGAAGTACTGGAAGGGTTTTGGGCGGCCTACAACGAGCTCTCGCCTGCTGCCCAGGCGGCGATGATCGCCGCACCCATGAATAAGCTGCGCCGATACTTGCTGCGGCCCTCAGTAGCCCGGCTGCTTGGCCAAGCTCGGCCGCAGTATCGGTTCCGAGATATCTTCCGTGACAACAAGGTTGTGCTGATTGCCCTCAATGAGGGACTGATCGGTCCAATCACCGCGCAGCTGATCGGCAGCCTGTTTGTCTCCGAAACCTGGATGGCTACCCTGGAACGCGCCGCCGAGGACCTGCCTATGGACCGGCCCGGCTTCGTGGTGGTCGACGAATGCCAGAACTTCGTTCACCTACCTACCTCATTCGGTGATGCGCTTAGCCAGAGCCGTTCATACGGCGTGGCCTGGGTGCTTGCCCATCAATCTCGGAAGCAGATGCCGGCCGAGCTACTTGAGTCGATCGACTCGAACGCGCGTACCAAGGTGATCTTCCGGTTGGAGAGCGCCAAGGACGCCGCTGACATCGCCAGGCTGGCACCAGAACTCGATGCCACCGACATCCAGATGCTGCCCAAACATCACGCCTATGTGCGCGTGGTTACGGGAGGCGAGTCGAGCGGCTGGACCGCGATCACCACACTGCCGCCGCCACCGAAGACTGGGCTGGCCGACCAGATTCGGCAACGCAGCCGCGAGCTGTACGGCGGCAAGGGCCGCGCGGCTGCCAAGCCGACAACCTCAGCGTCAATGGCGCCGCTTGACCAGGCTGACGCGCCAGTGGGACGGAAACGGCGGATGAAACCGACCGGGGGAGAACTGCCATGACTGGCGTGCGGACGAAGGAAGCCAAGCGGATGTGTCGTTCCGACCGTCCGGCCACGTCGCATACAAGCTTCCGTTCGGCCCGGTCGATCCGCCTCGTCCGCTCCTTCCGGGACGGGACTGACCGCTGGTTCAGCGGTCTCAGAAGGCCCGGCGACGGTGCTGCGGGTGGTGGGTGCAGCGAGGCGCGGACATGAGACAAGTGGACCTCCTGCGCGAGCAGCTCAGCGAGCGCGACATTGCCATCGTGGAGGATGTCGAGCGCTTCCGACTACTCACTACGCGGCAGATTCAGCGCCTGCACTTCACCACCGGCCATCAGAGCGTGGCAGCCGCGACACGGGCCACCACGCGCGTGCTACAGCGATTGCGTGGCCATGGCGTCATCTCCACCCTGACCCGTCGTGTCGGTGGTGTTCGCCAGGGCTCGGACAGCCTGACCTGGCAACTGACGGCGACGGGCGACCGCTTGCTCCGCCACCTTCATGGGCGCGCGTATCGGCGGCGGTACCGCGAACCGTCGCCCGAATTCACCAAGCACACTCTGACCGTCGCCAACCTCGGGGTGCTGCTGCGAGAAGCCGAACAAGCGGGTCGGATCGAATTGTCCGAGATCGGCGTCGAGGGCCAGGCCCGACGGATGTTCGTCGGTCGGCACGGGGCCAGAGAGGTCCTCAAACCGGACCTGTATGCGGTGACGGCTGGCAGGGAGTTCGAGCACCACTGGTTCATCGAGGCGGACCGGGGTACTGAGCATGATCCGCATCTGGCGAGAAAGTTGGGTGCCTATAGTCGCTTTTTCAAGAGTGGTCGTTACCAGGCTGAGCATGGTCTATTTCCATCAGTGCTGTGGGTTGTGCCCGACGATAAGCGGGCTGCAGTACTGAGTGCACTTATCGCAACGATCGAGTTGGGATCACCCAGACTATTTGAAATATGCACGTATGACCGGTTTATTGGCTTCGTCGTCACAGCGACGAACGGGGGTGAATCGATGCCATTGCCGGGAATCCTCGAATCTACCGAAAGGCGGTTGGAATCGGATCCCAATGATTCAATCGCCGACGTGTTGGAGATGTAAATTCCGCGTCAGAAATCCTATCCATTTATGTCGCAAAGAGAGTTACAGTTTGGGTGGGAACGAAAAATTCCCCAGCATGAAATGAAAGGAGGGTCTCATGGTCCATGTGAATGTGAAGGAGCTGTCGGAGGGATATCGCCACGAAATAGAGCTGATCAGAGCCGCCTGGATTGCAGTCCACCGCGGCGTCTGGCGCGGCTGGGCGACGAAAGCGGACTCGAATGCAACCAAGTGTGGGGGCGTGGTTGAGCGGTTGGTGGCGAGGCGTGAGTATGCAGATGGCGTAGTCCTGCGGGGGCAACTATGAATGGCGTTACGAATTGTGGTGATGCGCTGGCAGGGCTTCGAGCGCTTGTGCCTGCGGCGACGAAGAAAACGAATCGGCGCACCGCTACTGAACTAGCGTTGACTCAGGGGCAGTTGATAGCTGAATTGGCCTATTTCAATAAGTTGCCGCTGGTTGAATACCTATGCCGGTATGGGGGCGTTGTGATGAAGTTCGTGCCCGCAGCGCGTGTCGGTGACCAGGAATGTCGCTCGGAGATCGTGACAATTCCGGTGCTGGCCGAATCTGGCCGGATGTATCGGTCCTTGTTGCGCCAGTACAAGACAATCGTCGACTTGCCATATCGTGCCCGGCTCTACAGTGAGCAGTCGGATGCGGCACGCGCGGCTGATCGGTTTGCCGAGGAGGCGATGGCGCAATGTCATCGCATTACTGAACGGTCGGGAAGCCGTGGAGTGCCACTCATTTCCGGCCACTTCTCGCGCCGACTAAATTCGGTGACAAGGGGGCTAGTCAAAAACCCGACAAAGCGCGCTAGGCTTGAGGCGGCCACTGGAATTGTACCAATAAAACGTGGGAATATCGGAAGCAGGGAAAACGAAGTTGACGACACTAGTGAAAAGCAATTCGAACGTAAGTCGGGGCTCGCGATCATCTGTGGGGAGGTTGAGTGATGGCTGAGAATTGCGACTCCAAGTTAGAGTCGATGACGCCTGCTGTCCTGTTCCTCACCTTCACCACGATGGCCAGACGTGCGACCGTCGAGCACTACCGTGCAGCCGCGCAAAGCTGGGCGTCCTGGAAAGGGATTCGGATTGTACATGAGATAGTGGAATTGGGTACAGGGGACACACAGTTCTGTGATCGGCTGGCCTTCCCGGCGGTGAAGCAATACCTGGAAGCGCATTCCGAGGTTCGAGATATCATAATTCCCGCAGCAAACAATAGCTCGCGCACCGCGATGAATGACGTCAGATATCAAATCAGGCAGATGGGAGTGAAATATTGGGTGGCTCCCGTTCCTCAAGCTCGCTCTCGAAAAACAACACGCCTGCGAACCCGGCCGTTGAGTGAGTTGTTCGCGGAAGCGGAAAAGGTCGGGCGAGCGCTGCTCGAGGCAGATGGGAAGGGTACGTCGGCGGAGAGTCGCAACGCGCAAGGAGATGAATCATGAACGGCTCCCCGTCCAGCGGCGAGGTCGGCCGCAGCGCCTATCTTCCCGCAGCGGAGGGCTGGCACTACCCGGCTGTCACAACGGATGCGGTGGACACAGACAGCGGAACGGCGTTCGTCGACGACGGCGAGGCGCCGCCCGGCACCCGAGCGCTTCTCTATCTTCGGGTCTCGACCCCCGGGCAGCTGAACACGGACTTCGATCCGGAAGGCATCTCGATTCCTGCGCAGCGCGTGGCCGGTCAACGCAAGGCGGACCAGTTGGGGCTCAACGTTATTGGTGAGTATATAGAGCCTGGGCGCTCGGCGACCGAGATAACCAAACGGGTGGAATTCCAGCGTATGCTCGACCGCATCAGGCGCGAGCGCGACGTAGATTACATCATCGTGTACGAGCTGGCTCGCTTCGCACGTAACCGGCTCGATGACGCGATCGTCATGGCCGATCTCAGGAAGCGCGGCGTCACCTTGATCAGCGCAACGGAGTCGATCGACGATACTCCGGTGGGGCAGCTGATGCACGGCATCCTAGCGGCGTTCAACGAGTACCGCTCGCGTAAAGATGGAGCCGACGTCTCGTTCAAGATGGGGGAGAAGGCCCGCAAGGGCGGCACTCTCGGGCAGGCAAAGATCGGGTATCTGAACGTGCTACTGCAGACCGACGACGGCCGAAAGATTCGCACGGTCGAGATCGATGCCCAGCGTGGTCCACTGGTCGAGCAAGCCTGGAAGCTCTATGCCACTGGCGATTACAGCCTGACCGATATAGAGCGCATCATGTGCGACCGCGGGCTTCGTACCCGTCGCACGCCGAAGCGGGTCCCGAAGCCGGTAACGGCAAAGGAGTGGGCGCGGTTCTTCCGCAGCAACTACTACATCGGCATCGTTACCTACAAGGGGGAGGAGATCCCCGGCCGCCACCAACCACTCATCGACGAGGAGACGTTCAACCGGGTGCAGCGGGTGCTCGATGAGCATGGGGTGGCCGGCGAACGCCGCCGAGTCCACCACCACTATCTCAAGGGCAGCCTGTTCTGTGGTCGGTGTCGGACGGACGCGATTCTGCGCCGCATGATTATCCAGCGCACGCCGGGTCGGCACGGCGGGGACTACTGGTACTTCTTCTGCATTGGCAACCAGAAGAACGCAGGATGCCACTCCCCGCATCTGAACGCCGACCGGGTGGAAGAGGCGGTGGTCGAGCACTACAAGACGATCGCCTTCTCCCCGGAGTTCATCAGCGCCATGCAGTTGGCCCTCGATCAGATGCTGGCCGAGAACGAGATGGCTCAGCGTCTGTACCGAAAGCAGCTACAGGATCAACTAAAGGACCTTGAGACCAAAGAGACGAACCTGATCGAACTGGCTGCTGACGGCGAACTACCGCAGGCCAAGATCCGGTCGCGGCTGACCGAGATCAAACGGGAGCGGGAGAAGCTTGAGGCGGACTTGGTCGACGTTCGGCTAGATCTGTCCGCAAGCGCGAAGTACCTAACGACGTGCCTGGAGCTGCTGCGCGATCCGCACCGGTTGTATAAGGCGGCGAGCGACAAGACCCGGCGCAGACTCAATCAGGCAATCTTCAAGCGGCTGTACGTGTTCGAAGAGAAGATCACCGGTCACGAGCTGCAGCCGATGATTGCGGAGCTGCATGCCGTAGAAGCGGGCTACTCGACACTGCAGCACGGTCATGATGAAGCGACGGCTACCTGCGTGGCCGAGAGCGTGTTGAGGCGACATCTGCCAGAAAAGCAACTCGCCACCCGGTCGGGTGGCGAGTATGTGAATCTGCTCACAGCCCTGGCTTGCGCCGTTCATTCGGGCCGTGTTTCTAGTAACGGTCTTCTGGTGCGCCATCAGGGACTCGAACCCCGAACCCGCTGATTAAGAGTCAGCTGCTCTGCCAATTGAGCTAATGGCGCGTACTGCGTTGTGGCTTTCCGGAGAACCTCTCGGCTTCCGTTCCGGCCCCTCTGCGGTGCGGAAAGAACATTAACAGGCTTTGGTGTGGAAAGTGAAATCGCCCCCTTGAACTGGGGTTTTGTCAGGAGTGCCGGACTTGCTCGGTGGTGTTAACGAAGTTGGGGCGGGTGCGATGTTTCTTTCGAGCCCTGCGGGGGCTGACGTCTTGTCGTTGGTTGGGGCTTGGTCCTGGCAGAATGGGCAGGGCGTGGTCTCGGCCGAACCCGTAGGCGTGGTGGTCGAGCAGGCGTGGTCGGGGTCGGAGGAACTCGGGGCCGCCCACGCACCGGAGACGTGAAGCGGGGTTGCAATGAGTAAGAGTCAGGGCCGGCGCCGGTCGCGGAGATGGCTTGGTTTCGTAGCGGTATCGGCGGCGCTGGCGTTGGCGCTGACCGGCTGTTCGAGCGGGGGATCGAGCGACTCCTCTTCGGTCGCAATCGATTCCAATCCGATCACCGAACTCATGAAGCCCAAACTGATTTCACCGGTGAAGGACGGGGAGAAGGGCGTCTCGCCCGGAGATCCGTTGGTGCTCAAGGTGGAAGACGGCAAGCTCACGAATGTGACGCTCACCAATCCCGAGGGTCGTGCGGTGCCGGGTGAACTGGCCGCCGACGGGCTGTCGTGGAAGCCGGTCGAGCAGTTGGGATTCGGGCGCACCTATGCGCTGGCGGTGGAGGCCATCGGGCTGGGCGGCAAGTCCAGCACCGCTATGAGCTTCACCACCATCTCGCCCAACAACCGCACGCATCCGTATCTGCTGCCGGGTGAGAACGAGGTCGTGGGCATCGCGCAGCCGGTGGCCATCCAGTTCGACGAGAACATTCCCGACCGCAAGGCCGCGCAGAATGCGATCAAGATCACGACCACGCCCGCGGTCGAGGGCGCGTTCTACTGGGTCAACAATCGTGAGGTGCGCTGGCGGCCCGAGCATTTCTGGGCTCCGGGCACCAAGGTCGACATCGCGGTGAACGTGTACGGCAAGGACCTGGGCAACGGCCTGGTCGGTGACGCCGACCTCACCTCCACCTTCACCGTCGGCGACGCCATGGTCTTCACCGCCGACGACAACACCCACATGGTGACGGTGGAGAAGAACGGTGAGGTGATCAGAACCATGCCGACCTCGATGGGCAAGAACAGCACTCCCACCGACAATGGCATCTACATCATCGCCGACCGGCACGAGAAGATCATCATGGACTCGTCCACCTACGGCGTGGCCGTGAACTCGCCCGACGGTTACAAGACGCCGGTCGACTACGCGACGCGAATGTCCTACTCCGGCATCTTCTTCCACTCGGCCCCGTGGTCGCTGGGCGCGCAGGGTTCGTACAACACCAGCCACGGCTGCCTCAACCTGAGCCCCTCGGATGCCCGCTGGGTGTTCGAGAACGCCAAGCGCGGTGACGTCGCCATCGTGAAGAACACGGTCGGCGGCACGCTCTCGGCCGTGGACGGCCTGGGCGACTGGAACATGCCGTGGGCGCAGTGGAAGGCCGGCAACGCCGACGACAACCGCTGACCGCGCGAGTAACGCAGCAGAAGGGGCACCGGCCGTGAAGCCGGTGCCCCTTCCTTGTTGCTCGACCGCGGTCCGGACGGTTCGCTACGTGGTGGGCAGTCCGAGGTTGCCCTTGCCATTGAGGTTGTCGCAGCCGAACGACGTCTTGCCCAGGATGGTCGACGCGCTGCCGGTCACCGCGCACAGTGTGTCGAAGGGGCCGAACAGCAGCTTGTCCAGGTTCGGCAGCCCGAAGGAGCCGGTGCCGGTGGAGCCGGTGGTGGCCAGGCCGCCCGAGGTGCCGGTGTTCGCCGAGCCGGACGCCGAACCCGTGACTTCCGACTGGAGCGGATCGTCGGCGTTGGTGGTGGCCGCATCCGTGAGGACGATGTCCGCGGAGGCGACCGCGGGAGCGGCGGACAAAATGGCGGCGGTGGCTAGCAAAGTTGTTACGGCGGAACGCTTCACGTAAGGGTCTTTCTGATCGAGCAGGCGTCGGGGGCCCCGACTCCCCCCGTTATCGGATGAAGTCTACGAAGATCGAGTGGGCCGCGCCACAATTTCCAATACAGTGATGTACCGGTCACAGCGAACTCTCAGAGTGGTGGCTCGTCCTGCCATATTCTGGCGATGGCACGCACGGGTGAGCCGTCGGCGCGGGGGATGCTGAGCGGTAGCAGAGACACTTCGATGCGATGCCCCGAATCCTGTGCCGCCAGCACCTCGCTCAGGTCGGTGAGGTTCTCCGCGATCACCGCGTGCGCACCGCAGAGAATGCGATGCACGGGAATGTCCTCCGCCGGTGTCGGATCCACGCTGAGGGCATCGACGCCGATTGTGCGCACACCGGATTCGACCAGGTAGGCGGCGACTTCGGGGGTCGGATACGGGTGCGCGAGATAGTCCGGAGTACCCCAGTGCCGAGCCCAGCCGGTGGCGATCAGCACGATCTGGCCGGATGCGACGCGGCCCTCGAAGTATTCGAGTCCGAGGGGAGTGCGCGGCGCGAGACCGCGGGCGTCGATGACGACGGCCGGGCCGAGGAATCGGTCGAGCGGCAGTTCGTCCAGGGCGGGCAGCCGGTCGTCGATGTGCACGGGCGCGTCGACATGGGTCCCGGTCTGTGAGCCCAGGTCCAGGTGCAGCACGTTCACGCCGTCGCGGGCGACGGTGAGCGCCGGATTCAACGTCACCTCCGGGTCGCCGGGGTATACGGGCATGCCGGTCCGGAGCGGTACGGACAGGTCGATGAGACGCACGGCATCAGCCTGGCCGTCACGGCGGGGGACCGCAAGGACCATGCCGGAAATATCCGAGTGCGGGCAATCGTCTGGCTACACTCCGCGGGCATCATGCAGATCCCGGCCATGGCGGATCGCTACTGGCTCATGCAGGTCATGGACGCCTGGACCGGCCAAGCAGGTCGAATCCATGGATCCGCGCAGCTTCTTCGCGAAACTGTGCGGGCTCATGACAGTCGATCGGCCCGCCGCGGCCGACGCGCCTGCCATGGCCCGTTTCGCCAAGACAGCCCCAGACCTCGGTGGCCGAGTCGTCCTGAGGCATTCGGCCGTGCCCGGATTCCGTACCGGAACGAGCACAGTGCACCGAAAGTCCTTGCTACCGTCGGATCGAGGGACTGGAACCGGGGTCAACACCCCCGATTCTCAGGGGTCCGGGGGCGGAGCCCCTGGGAAAAAGGGAGCCAGGGTGGAGGGACGCGTTTTCGCCGGCTATCGCATCGAGCATCGGCTCGGCTCCGGCGGCATGGCCGTGGTCTATCGCGCCCAGCATCCCCGGCTGCCGCGCAAGGAGGCGCTGAAGATCCTGCTGGCCAACCATTCCGAGGATCCGGACTTCCAGTTCCGCTTCCTGCGTGAGGCGGAAGTGGCTGCGCGCCTGGACCATCCGAATCTGGTGTCGGTGCATGATCGCGGCATTCACCAGGGCCGGCCGTGGATCGCCATGCAGTTCATCGACGGCACGGATGTGGCCACGCTCATCCGGCACGGGCCGCGCGCGCTGCCGCCGGAGCGGGCCGTCCATATTCTCGGGGAGGCCGCGCGCGGGCTGGACGAGATCCACCGGGCGGGCCTGGTGCACCGGGATGTGAAGCCCGCCAACATCATGGTCACCCGGGGCCGCGACGGCCGGGATCGGGTGCTGGTCACCGACTTCGGCATCGCCCGCACCACCGAGGACGGCGACCGGATCACCGGATCCGGCGCGGTGGTGGGCACACTCGGCTACATCGCCCCGGAGCAGTTGGAGAACGGGCCGGTGGATCACCGCGCCGATGTCTACGCCCTAGGCTGCACGCTGTATCAAATGCTCACCGGCGCACTGCCGTTCGAACGCGGCGATCCCCGCTCGGTGGTGCGCGCCCATCTGCTGGATCCGCCGCCGCAACCGTCCCGCGCGGGATTGCCCGCCGGATTCGACGCCGTGATCGCGCGGGCCATGGCGAAGGACCCGCGGCGGCGGCATCCCAGCTGCGGCGCGCTGGCGGAGGAGGCCGCCGGGGTCCTGCGCGGCGATCCGCCCGGTGCCGCATCCGGCAGATGGCTCGGAATACGTCTCGGCGCCACAACTCTCGTGATCGCGCTGGCCGTCGCTCTGGCCCTGCTGGTGCGTCCGGATGCGCGGGTCGTCACCGGCAAGCCGGTCGCCGCGCTCACCATCGGCGCGCCGACCACCACCGTCTCCGCCGACGACTTCCCGGAGTGGAAGTCCTACGCCTATATCGTCGCCGCCTTCCCCAGCCTGCTGCCGGAACGCCCGGACACCATCGAAATCGGCAGCGGCAATTGCTTTCCGACCGATACCGGCGGCACCAGCGTCCCGGTCGACAAGGAGGCCAAACCGGTGGCTCAGATCTTCTGCACCGGCGCGGCCCCGCCCGCCGATACGACCGCCTTCACCTGCATGGCCGATCGCACCCCCATGCCCTTCACCGAGCAGGCCGGCTACACCGGCGAGGGCAATCAGGACTGGACTCGCGCCTCGGGTTCGGGCCGATTGTATTGGGGCCACGCCGAAATCACGCCGGGCCGGGTGCGCGGGGTGCTGCAGGTGTATTTCGAGAGCCCGTCCCGCTACTTCTGCATGGTCATGGTCACCGGCGGATCCACCGGTAACGAACTCCTGCAGCGTTGGTGGCCGTCCGCGCCACTCTGACCGAGATCCCCTGCCGCCCCGAGGAAGTCGCATGATGTCCCAGTCCACGGAACGCATCGGGAGACTCGCCTGGCTCGGAATGCTGTGTGCCCTGGTCGTTCTCGCCACCGGCTGCACGGTGCCGGGCACGCCGCAGGAGACCACGGTGGACCTGAACACGCTCTCGGTGGGCGATTACGGCACCGACCTGCTCGATGAGCCGCCCCCGGGGGACGGGAGATACGGCAAGATCGTCGAGGCGGTGCGGATGGGCGAGGCCATCATCGATCCCGCCGAGGCCGACCCGGACGCGAAATACAGTCTGGGCGTGGGGATTGCCGCGCTGCCCAGCTCGGATCTGGCCACCCGGCGGCTGGGCGACGCGGTCAAACCGGTGCTGGATCAGCAGCGCATGCTGACCGGCTTCTGGGTCGGCGGCACCGATACCGACGACGACAGCGCTCAGGTGGGCATGCATCGAGTGTCGGTGGTGCTGTTGCGCTTTCCCGACGACGCGACCGCGCAGGCCGCCGCCACCGGCATCGACGCCGCCGACTTCGCGGTCAGCAAGGACAATGTCGCGGTGAGTATCCCCGGATACGGGGCGGCGCGCGGGCATTGGCGGCCGAGTGTGCCGACGCTGGCCGCGACCATCGCGCACGGTTCCTTCGTGGTGAACGTGTACGCCCAGTGGCCGAGCACGGATCTGGCGGCGCTCACGGGCGTGGTGCGGAAGGCGTTCGACGCGCAACTGCCGGCGCTGGACCGCTTCGCGGCCACACCGGTGGACCGGATTTCCGCGCTGGCCCTGGATCGCGACGGCATGCTGCGGCGGACGCTGCCGGCCAAGCGCGGGCAGTGGCCGTATCCGGTGCAGAGTTCGGTGCCGGTGAGCACCATTGCCAATTGGGATGATCCGATCGTGGACTCCGGGGTGGTGTTCGGCCCGCGCGTCGTTTTCCTCAAATATGCGCGTCCGGATGCGGGCACGCTGGTGGCCGATGCCTTCGCGAAGGTGGCCTGGGCGGGGGTGCTGCGTTTCACCGATCCGGTGGCCGCGCGAAAGTACTTCGCGCCCATTCCGAAGGAATCCGACTATCGGGTCACGACTCCGCCGCCTGGGGTGCCGGATGTGCGCTGCACCGAGAGCGCCGATCCGGGTGTCACCGCGGATCTGAAGTACTCGTGCAAGGTGCTGGTGCACCGCTATGTGGGCGTGGTCAACAGCCGGGATCTGCAGGACGCGCAAGAGAAGGCGGCGGCTCAGTATGTGCTGCTGGTGAAGGCGGATCGGCCCTGAACAGCCACTGTCACCTGCCCCTTTCGTTCTGAAACACGTTCTAGTCAGTCGTGCTACATTAGCAGGCGAATCGCACCCGCGAGACCATCCCGCGAACTTTTCCGAACTTCTGGACAGAAGACCAGTTATAGATGTTTACTTGGAGCCCGGGTGGCACCTGCACCCCCCGAGTCATCCGCAGAGCTCGGTAAATCATTGTCTGTCCCGGAATGGCTCGGGACGCAAAAGGAGAATGTATGTTCCGGAATCCTCGGACGACTGCGCTGGCGGCGTCGGCTTCGCTGGTTCTCGCCGGTTTGAGCGTCGGTCTGAATGCGGGTGTGGCTTCCGCTGATTCGACCTGCGAGGTTCGCAGCTTCGAAACCAAGAAGGACGTCAGCACGGTCGGTATCACGCATACCTACGAAAAGATCGTCACGAGCGATTCCGTCGGCGTCGGCACCTCGGTGACCTACAAGATCGTGGTCGGCACCACCGGCATCGGCAACCCGTACGTCAACACCATCACCGACTTCCCGCCGGCCGGTTTCGGCGCGCCCACCAAGACCACCATTACCGCCTACCACCTGGGTGGCGGCCAGCGCACCGAGGATGTGACCGCCAGCCCGAACGCGGGCGGCTGGAAGGTCACCAGCACCGGCTGGTTCGTGAATTCCGGTAACCCGGTGACCATGACCATCACCTACCCGGTGCCGGACAACCTGGGCACCGGCAAGCAGATCACCAGCGGCGGCGTCGGCGTCGCGGGCACGGTCGGCGTGAGCAATGAAATGCCGAACCTGACTGCCTGCTTCACCTCGCGCGGCACCAATGCGGGCGAGACCGTGATCGGCAGCCTCGGCGACAATGGCCTCGGCTCCAATGACGGACAGCTCAGCTCCACCGGATCGTTCAGCGACATCATCGCCGACGCCATCCGGAAGTACATCGGCAGCTGACCACTGCGCGGCCGGCGACAATGATGAGGAAAGAATTGCTGTTCAAAAGAAAACTGTCGCAATTGGCGATTATTTCTTGTCTCATAATGTCGCCGGCCCTTGCCGTGGACCCGGGCGGCGCCGCGGCGGCTCCGCCCGGTGAACTTGTTCTCGTTGACCGGGCCGGGCAGCGGCAGCAGATATTCCACGTCTACTCGCCGTCGATGCAGCGCACCATCACGCTGCAGGTGCTCACGCCGTTCGACACCAGCGAACCGCGGCCGACGCTGTACCTGCTCAATGGCGCGGGCGGCGGCGAGGACGCGGCCACCTGGTTCCGGCAGACCGACATCGTGCAGTTCTTCGCCGAGAAGAACGTGAACGTGGTGGTGCCGGTGGGCGGCAAGTTCTCGTACTACACCGACTGGCAGCGCGACGATCCGAAGCTCGGGCGGAACCAGTGGGCCACCTTCCTGACCGAAGAGCTGCCGCCGGTGATCGACGCCGAACTGAAAACCTCCGGGGTGAATGCCATCGCGGGTGTGTCCATGGCAGCCAGCGCGGCATTGGATCTGGCCATCGCCGCACCCGATCTCTATCGGGCCGTCGGCTCCTACAGTGGCTGCGCGTCCACCGCGGACGAGTTGAGCCGCACCTTCATTCGCCTCGTCATGGATCGCGCCGATGCCGACGTGCGCAATATGTGGGGCGAGGACGACGACCCCGAATGGCTGCGCCACGACGTCGTGCTGAACGCCGAGGGCCTGCGCGGCAAAACCCTCTACATCTCCAGCGCGACCGGATTGCCCGGGCAGTACGACACTCTGGCCAATCCCGCCCTCAAGGGCAACACCTACACGCTGGCCAATCAGATCATGCTCGGCGGTGTGATCGAGGCCGCCACCAATCTGTGCACGCAGCGCCTGGCCACCCGGCTGGGCGAGCTGGGCATTCCCGCCACCGTCGAATTCCGGCCCGCCGGAACACATTCCTGGGGTTACTGGCAGGAGGACCTGCACAAATCCTGGCCGATCCTCGAAGCCGCCTTGCACAACTGAGGCCCGAACGCGAAGAAGTCCCGATCCATCACGGATCGGGACTTTTTCGTCGGTGACGTCAGAGTCGCGCGGGCTCCGGGGCTTCGGCCTCCTGCTGCTTGCGCAGCACCGAATGCCTACGGCCGTACGCGAAGTAGACGATCGCGCCCAGCGCCATCCAGATGACGAAGCGCAGCCACGTCTCGATGGACAGGTTGAGCATCAGCCACAGGCAGGCCAGCGCGCCCAGAATGGGAATCACCGGGACGAACGGGACGCGGAAGCCGCGCGGCAGATCCGGTCGGGTGCGGCGCAGAATCGGGACGCCGATCGACACCATGACGAAGGCGACCAGGGTGCCGATGTTCACCATCTCTTCGAGGGTGCCGAAGTCCACGAAACCGGCCAGCAGCGCGCAGATCACGCCGACGATGACGGTCAGCCGGACGGGCGTGCCCTTCGCGCCGGTGTGCGCCAGGCTGCGGGGGAGCAGGCCGTCGCGGGCCATGGCGAACAGCACACGGGTCTGGCCCAGGTACATGACCATGACGACCGTCGACAGGCCGGCCAGCGCGCCGATGGAGATGATGTTCTTGGTCCAGGTCGCGCCGTGGATGGCGAAAGCCGTTGCCAGCGTGGCGTCTCCGCCCTGCAGCTCCTTGTAGGAGACCATGCCGGTGAGCACCAGCGACACCGCGACATACAGGACCGTCACGATGGCCAGCGAACCGAACAGGCCGCGCGGGACATCGCGCTGCGGGTTGCGGGTCTCCTCGGCGGTGGTGGCCACCACGTCGAAACCGACGAAGGCGAAGAACACCAGGCTGGCCGCGGCCAGCAGGCCGTACCAGCCGAAACTGGTGCCGCCGGAACCGGTCAGCCAGGCGAACAGCGACTGACGCAGGCCGTCGGCGTGCTCGGACGGCTCGGACGGCGGGATGTAGGGGGTCAGGTTGGACGGCTTGAAGTAGGTCGCGCCGACCACCAGCACCAGCAGGATCACACCCAGTTTGATGGCGACCGCGACGGCCGACACCTTCGACGACAGCTTGGTGCCGGTGGCCAGCAGGGTGCCGACCACGGCGATGATAAGCACCGCGCCCCAATCGAATTGGATCGAGCCGAGGCTGAGCACCGGTGCGCCCGAACCCATCACCTCGCCCAGATACTGCGACCAGCCCTTGGCGACCACGGAGACCGCGAGCGCGAATTCCAATATCAGATCCCAGCCGATGATCCACGCGATGACCTCGCCGAAGGTGGCGTACGCGTAGGTGTACGCGCTGCCCGCCACCGGGACGGTCGAAGCGAATTCGGCGTAGCACAGCGCCGTCAATCCGCACGCGATCGCCGCGAAGACGAACGCGAGCGAGACCGAGGGCCCGGCCACCGTGCCCGCCGTGCGCGCGGTGAGGGTGAAGATGCCCGCGCCGATCACCACGGCCACACCGAAAATGGTGAGGTCCCTGGCCGTCAGATCCTTGCGTAGCTTGGAATCCGGTTCATCGGTATCCCTGATGGACTGTTCAACCGATTTGGTGCGGAATAATCCGCTCGCGATCGCCACTGCTGTTTTCCTTCCTTACTCCGGTGCCGCGTCAGAGAGCCCGCGGAATGGCGTCCAGACGCCGTTCGGCGAACCGATTGGCCGCCTCACCGGTTCCGATTCCTTCGGCCTTCGCGGCCGTGATGATGTCGCGACAGCGGGCGTAGATGCCCGCGACATCGGCTTCGACATCCGCTGGTGCGGCGGCGCGCAATTCGCCCGCCACCTGGATGAGCCCGCCCGCATTCGCCACGAAATCGGGCACCCAGGTGATGCCGCGTTCGTTCAGCGCCCGCTCGATGCCGGGGGTGGCGAGCTGGTTGTTGGCCGCACCGCAGATCAGCTTGGCCTCGATGGCCTCGGCGCTGGACGCGGTGAGGGTGCCGCCGAGGGCGCAGGGGGCGTACACGTCGACCGGGGCGGTGGCGACCGAGCTGAGCAGGCGCACTGACGGGTGTTCCTGCGAGATGCTCTGCAGCGCAGCCTGATTCACATCGGTGACGCAGACCTCCGCGCCGTCCTCGAGCAGCAGCGCGGTGAGCTCGCGGCCCACCTTGCCGACGCCCTCGATGCCGACCGTGCGACCCGCCAGAGTCGGTGCGCCCCAGACGGATTCGGCACCGGCGCGCATGGAGTGGAAGACGCCGAGCGCGGTCAGGCGGGCGCTGTCACCGGAGCCGCCGGCCTGCTTGCTGCGGCCCATCACCCAGCGGGTGTGGCGACCGATGACATCCAGATCGTCGGTGTTGGTGCCGACATCTCCGGCCGTGATGTACCGGCCGCCAAGGGTTTCCACGAATCGCGCGTACGCGGCGAGCAGCTCCTCGGTCTTGTGGATCGCCGGATCGCCGATGATGACAGCCTTGCCGCCGCCCAGATCGACCCCGGAGGCCGCCGCCTTGTAGGTCATGCCCCACGACAGCCGCAGCACATCCTGCAGCGCCGCCGACTCGTCCGCGTACGGGTAGAACCGCGTGCCGCCGAGCGCGGGACCGAGCGTGGTCGAATGAATCGAGATAATGGCCTTGAGCCCGGTCTTGTCGTCCTCGCAGAACATCACCTGCTCGTGGCTGCGCGCGCTCAGGTCGTGCGAGCGGGCGAAAACCCCAGCCTCGGAGTGCATTACGGACACTGTGTCGATCCTTTCGAGTTCGCCGCTCGGTGGGCGGCAGGGAGTTGGCCGCATGGTGACGGCCGGGCGGTGCCGCGGGTGGCGGCGGGTTTCCGGTGAACGGGTGTGTCAGTGCTCGATGCCGAGTTCGCGCAGGCCGGTCCAGTACAGCTCGACATTGCCGAGCTTCACGTCCTCGTAGCCGCGCACCACATCCGGCAGTGCGGCGGCCTTGACGGCGGTGTCGTAGCTGTCGGTGCTGAGGCCGACGGCCAGGCGGCGGACCATATCGGTGTAGTGGGACAGCAGCTCCCGCTCCACCTTTCGCACGTGGGCGTAGCCGAAGGGGTCGAGCTTGGTGCCGCGCAGCGCCTTGGCCTTGGCGAGAACCTTCAGCGCCACATGGGATTTCGGGCCGAAGCCGACCTTCTTGTCCCGGCCCATGGCCCGCAGGATCGGCGGATGCAGCTTGTAGGTGAGGTTTTCGCCGCCGGGCACCTGCGCCTGCACCTCGGCGAGGAAGGCCGGGTCGGTGAGCAGACGGGCCACCTCGTACTCGTCCTTGTAGGCGGTGAACTTGTACAGCCCGCGCGCCACGGCTTCGCTGAAGTCGGTGCGCTCGGTGACGGTACGCTCCGCGGCCCAGACGAATTCGACGGTATCGAGGTAGCGGGCGGCGACCTTCGCGTTCTGGTAGCCGATCAGTTCGGCGGCGCGCAGTTCGGCCACCCGCCGCACCTCACCGTCGAAGCTGGTGCGCGCCAGCAGTTCCGCGGGCACTGCGGGGGTGGTTCGCCGCGGCTGCCCCTCATCGACAGCCGCGGCGAAGGCGGCCGGATCGGCGATGGCCACACGCCCCCAGCGGAATGCGGCGATATTCGCGGAGACGGCGACGCCGTTGATGCCGATCGCCTCCTCGATCGCCGCCGCGGGCAGCCGCAGCCCGCCGGTTTGGAAGGCCGCGCCGACCATCAGGAAGTTGGCGGCGGCGGTATTGCCGAACAGCTTCTCGGCGGCGGCCAGCATGTCGAAGTGCGTCAGCGAATTCGACACGGCGGCAAGACGATCCAGCAGCGACGCGGTCGGCGGGTAGGCGACGGACTTGTCGTACACCATGTCGCCGGTCGGGGTCTGGCTGGTCGAGGCCACCGCGATGGTGCTCGCGGCATTGCCGTACTGGAGGTTCTTGGGATCGGTCGCGGTGAGCAGGTCGATCGCCATGATGCAGTCGGCGCTGCCCGGGGTGAGCCGGTTGGAGGGTTCCAGCGCGGTCGCCGAGAACCGCAGGTGCGAGACCACCGGTCCGGCCTTCTGGCTCAACCCGATCTGATCGAGGCTCTCCACCTCGTAGCCGGCGCGCAGCGCGGCGGTGGCCAGCACCTGGTTCACCGTCACGATGCCGGTGCCGCCGATGCCCGCGAGGAAGACGTTCTGCGTGCCCAGCGGCGCACCGAGATTCGGGTCGGCCACCACCGGCGGTTCGGCGGTCTTGCGGCGGGCAGGCTTGCGCCCCTTCTTGTCCGGCACCAGCTCCACCGTCACGAAGGACGGGCAGTCGCCGTCGAGGCAGCTGTAGTCGGTATTGCAGGAGGTCTGGTCGATGCGCGTCTTGCGGCCGAATTCGGTCTCGACCGGTTGCACCGAAAGGCAATTCGACTTGGTGCCGCAGTCGCCGCAGCCCTCGCACACCGCCTCGTTGATCACCACGCGGGTATTGCGCACCGGCAGCGCGCCGCGCTTGCGCTGACGGCGGGCGTCGGCGGCGCAGTGCTGGTCGTAGATCAGCACGGTCACGCCGGGGATGTCGCGCAGCAGCCGCTGTGCTTCGTCGAGCCGATCGCGATGCCACAGCAGGGTGCCCTTGGCGAGCGCGCTCTTCTTGTGCCGCTTGGGATCATCGGCGCAGATGATGATCTGCTTGACGCCCTCGGTGGTCAGCTTGTGCGTGAGCCCTGCGACGCTGAGGCCGCCCTCCACATCCTGCGCGCCGGTCATGGCGACGACTTCGTTCCACAGCAGCTTGTAGGTGATGTTCACCCCGGCCGCCACACACGCCTGCACGGCCAGCTGGCCGGAGTGGAAGAACGTGCCGTCGCCGATGTTCTGGAACAGGTGCGGCACATCGGTGAACGGGGCCTGTCCGATCCACTGGCTGCCCTCGCCGCCCATCTGGGTGAGCCCGGTGACCGCGCTGTCGCTGCGGCCGGACATGGTGACCAGGGTGTGGCAGCCGATGCCGCCGCCGCCGATGGAGCCCTCGGGCAGGGCGGTGGAGCGATTGTGCGGGCAGCCGCTACAGAAGTAGGGGGTCCGCTTGGCCGAGAGCACCTCCAGCGAAAGCGGCGGCGGCGCGGCCTTTTTCAGCTCGACATGATCACGCAGCACCCGGCGCAGCGGCCCGAGTAGTCGGCCGGGGGTCAGCTCGCCGTCGAAGGGCATGAGCCGCGCGCCCTGACCGTCCTGCTTGCCGAGAATGCGGGGCGCATCCGCTGTGCCGTACAGGATCTCGCGAATCTGGGTCTCGATGAACGCGGTCTTGTCCTCCACCACGATCAGCTGCTCGAGCCCGCGCGCGAACTCGGTGACCTGCTGTGCGCCAAGGGGATAGGGCATACCGATGCGGAGTAGTCGAATGCCCGCGCGATGCAGTGCGGCATCGTCCACGCCGAGATCCAGCAGCGCCTGCCGCATGGAGTCGAAAGTCGTTCCGGTGGCGGCGAGTCCGAGCTTCGCGTCGGCCGGATTCACCTCGATCACATCGAGTTCGTTCATCGCACCGAAAGACCGCACGATCTCCCAGCGCGGCCCGTACAGGTCCGCCTCGGCGATCACACTGTCCGTCGGGGCCGCCATCGGACGCTGCTTGTAGACGAAAGGCTTTCCGTCCCACTGCACTTCGGGAACCGTCAGCGCGAGATCGGCGACCGAGGCGTCGACCGTCCAGGCCCCGTCGGCGACATCGGCCACGATCTTCATGGCCACCACGCACCCGGAGGCCCGCGACAGCGCCACCCCCTGCATGCCCATGGTGATGATCTCTTCGGCATTGCGCGGGAACAGCACCGGAATTCCCATGGCCGCCAGCGACCGCTCGCTCACCGCCGGCACGGTGGAGGATTTCGACGCCGGATCATCCCCGACCAGCAGCAGCACACCGCCGCGCGGGTTCACCCCGTACATATTGGCGTGCCGCAGCGCATCGGTCGCGCGGTCCACGCCCGGACCCTTGCCGTACCACACCCCCACGACGCCATCGTGTGTCGCGCGCCCGGCGGGCAGATCGGCCTGGCTGCCCCACACCGAGGTGGCGGCCAGTTCCTCGTTGAATCCCGGCACGAACGTGATGTCGTGCTCGGTCAGCACATTCGGCATGCCCAGCAGCATCTTGTCGACCCCGCCCAGCGGGCTGCCCTGATACCCGGACACGAATGTCGCGACGCGGCGACCGGCGCGAATATCGCGCACATGCTGCTCGACCAGAAGTCTGGCAATGGCCTGCACCCCGGTGAGGAGCACCGGTCCCGCCCCGGAGCGATACCGGTCGGCGAGGTCGTACGGGGCGTTCTCGGCCTGCTGTAGGGCCGGCGGCCAGGCGACGCTGGTCATGAACAGTCACCACACTTTCCACAACCCAGATCGTGAGCTGCAAACGATGGAACTTGCAATCGGTGCAGCGAAATCTGCCGAAATGGGTGATCTGTGTCAACAGACGGGCGACACGTTGATCAATTTGATCAAAAGTGATCTAGCGCACTGTGGTGTGTGCGTCATTCTGCTCGAGCGAGACGAGACCGGCGTCACATCATGCGTTGTCGGGGTTCGCGGTCAGATGCTCGACCAGTGGCAGGCATCGGTACTCGATGGGCGTGGCGAGCGCCAGCATCGTCTCGGTGTGCTTCACCCCCGGAATGGAATGCACCCGTTGGATGATCCCCAGTAGATCCTGCTGCGTCTGCGCCGCGATCCGCACCAGCAGATCCGACCGCCCGGTGGTCGCGTGAACTTCCAGCACATGCGGAAACTCCCGCAACGCCTCCACGATCGCATCCATCTTGTTCTGATCCAGCTCGATGCCCAGCAGCGCGTTCACCGCGAATCCGATCGCCTGCAAATCCACATTCGGCGGGTACCCCCGCACCGCCCCCGACTCCTCCAGCCGCCGCATCCGCGCCTGCACCGTGTTGCGCGCGATCCCCAGCCGCTGCGCCAACTCCAGAATCGGTGTCCGCGGATCCCGCGCCAGCTCCGCCAGCAGCCGCGAATCCAATGCGTCGATCTTGATGGGCATGACGCATTCTGGCACGCCGCGCTACCCGAACCCGGGCGCGTGCGGGCGGGATTCGGAATCCCGGCGAGCACAACCGGATAGGGATCGTCGGCCGGATCGTGCGCGAGGATCAGGTCTGGCCGCGTTCGGCGATGCGGACGAGGAGCTCGCCGGGCTCGGCGGGCGGCGACTGCCTGCGCCAGACGGCGCGGAACATGCGGGTCAAGGTGGCGTCCGCGAGCGGGACTTCGATCAGTGTGCCGGTACGCAGGTCTTCGCAGGCGATGAGCCTGCTCAGGACCGCGGGCGCGACGCCGGTGCGAGCGGTGGCCAGAATTGCTGCCGCCGAACCCAATTCGGCCGCGGGTGGGGCGGGCTGCGTGCCGAGGATTTCTTCGACGGTGTCGCGGGTGCCGGAGCCGGACTCGCGCCAGAGCAGGGCGGTGGTCGCGAGTTCGCGGACGGTGAGCCGGGTGCGGCGGCGGGCCCATCGGTGATCGGGGCCGACGACGATCACCAGGTCGTCGGAGCCGAGGACGCGGCTGGCCAGATCGGCCGGGGGATGGGGGCCTTCGACGAAGCCGAGGTCGGCGGCGGCGGAGCGGACCCAGGATTCGACCTGGCGGGAGTTGCCGACCTCCAGGGTGACCGTCACCTCCGGGCGCGCTTCCCGCAGGGCTGCCAGCCATTGCGACATCCGGTGGTCGGCAATGGTTTTGGAGGCGGCCAGGCGCAGGCGCGGGTGATCCTCGGCGCGGAGTGCGGTGACGCCGTCGGAGAAGGTCTGTGCGGCGGTGAGCATCGGGCCGGCGTGCTCGACCACCGCCTTGCCCGCGGCGGTGAGCACCGAACCTGTTGGTCCGCGGTCGAGTAACCGCAATTTCAGCCGGCTACCGGTACGGCCCGCCGGCGGCGATCGTTGACCCACGCCCGGGGCTCGAGTCGCCGACCGCCGTCGCGGGTGGTGAAAACCGAGGAGACACCATGACTTTCGTTGTCGCAGCGAGTTGCGTCGATGTTCTCGACCGGGCGTGCATCGAGGAATGCCCGGTCGACTGCATCTACATCGGGGAGCGGATGGCCTATATCCAGCCCGACGAATGCACCGACTGCGGCGCGTGTGAACCCGCCTGCCCGGTGGAGGCCATCTATTACGAGGACGACATGCCGGACGGGCAGGAGGTTTTCGTGAAGGAGAACGCGCGGTTCTTCGCCGAGACGCTGCCCGGCCGGGACGCACCGTTCGGGTCGCCCGGTGGCGGGGGAGCGCGAATGGGTGCGCTGGGTGTGGATACGCCGTTCGTGGCGGCCTACCAGCCCTAGCGCGTGGTGCCGGACCATCGACCGGGGACGGATCGCACGAAGGTCAGCACGCGGGCCAGGTGAACTCCGGATCTGTCGCGTAGTCGAGCCGGCGCTGGTCCAGGGCCATGGCCACCATCTCCCGCGCACCCGGGCCGATGATCCTGCGCACCGGCGGATTCGGCATGTTCACCAGCGACATCAGTTCGGCGGCAGCCACTTCCGGTCCGGGCTCGACCCATTCCGGCTGATGATCGGCGGCGGGCGGCGGGGCGAGCGGGTCCGGGTAGTCCGGCATGCCGAGGATGCCCGCGCGGGTGTCGGCGTAGGCGGGCAGGGCTTCGGCGAACTTCATGCTGGACTTGGCCCAGTCGGTGTCGAAGCCGCCCATCTGCGCGAGGGTGACGGCGATTCCGAAGGGCCGCAACTCATCCGCCATGGATGCGCTGAACCCTTCCAGCGCCCACTTGCTGGCGTTGTAGAGGCTGAACAGCGGCAGTGACCCGACCGCGCCGACGGTGGAGATCTGCACGATGTGCCCGGACCCCTGCTTGCGCAGGTGCGGAATCGCCGCCTGCGAAACCCACAGCGCGCCATAGAAATTGGTGTCCATCTGGGCGCGGATCTGCTGCTCGCTCAGCTCCTCGACCGCGCCGACCAGACCGTATCCGGCATTGTTCACGATTACATCGATCGAGCCGCTGATCTCGAATGCCCGGTCGACAGTGGCGATTGCGCGCTCTCGATCGCGAACGTCCAGCGGCAGCACGGTGAGCCGCTCCTGCGCGATGCCGCTCATGCTCTCCGGCTCGCGAGCGGTCGCGACCACGCGGTCACCCTGCTCGAGCGCGGCGAGGGTGAACGCCCGGCCCAGGCCCCGATTCGCGCCGGTGATGAACCATGTGCGGGTCATGTGCTGACTCCCTTCGTCGCGAGACGCTCCGTCTCGTTGGAGAAGTATGCCCAGGAATTTCGCCGCCGTCAAGACGAGACGTTTCGTCTCGTGAACTGTTACCCTGGCCGCATGTCCGAGACTCCGAGCGCCGCTCGGCGCAGCGAACGTGCACGATCGGCGATCCTCGCCGCCACCACCGAACTCATCCGCGAAATGCCCTACGCCAAACTGGGCATCGAGGCCATCGCCGCCCGCGCGGGCGTCGGCAAGCAGACCATCTACCGCTGGTGGCCCTCCAAGGGCGCCGTCGTCCTCGACGCCATGCTCGAAAGAGACTCCAGCCCCGAAGGTTTGGTCCTCCCGGACTCCGGAGACATCCGCGCCGACCTGACCCTGCTGCTGCGCGGCGCGGTCGCCGAACTCACCGACCCGGCCGTCGAAGGCTTCCTGCGCGCCATGTACATCGAGATCCAGCAGGACCCCGATATCGGCCGTTACTACCGCGAACGCCTGCTGCTCCCGCAGCGCGCCGCCGTGGCCGCCCGTCTCGCCGCCGCCGTCGAAGCCGGCCAATTGCGCCCCGACCTCGACACCGAGATCGCCCTCGACCTGCTGCTGGGCCCCATCCAGTCCCGCTGGTCCCTGGGGCTGGACGGTCTCACCGAGGAGTACGCCGACGCCATCCTGGCTGCCGCCCTCGCCCACCTCACTCCTTGAGGAGTCTCGGAAACCGTTGCGTCACAGTTGAATCGGCCCGAACTCGGCCGCGGTTCCGGCCAGGGCGCGGATGGCGGGGCTGTCGGCGGTGGAGCGCCAGGTCAGCGCCCACTGCAGGATCGGTGCATCGGGCATGGGCAGGAAGACGATGCCCGGGGGTTTGTTGTAGCGGGCGGCGATCTCACCCAGCGGATGGACGCATTGGCCGGAAGCGACCAGCGACAGGATCTCGTGAATGTTCCGTGCGATCGGCCCGCGCCGGATGCGGCGGCCCTGCGGAGTGCGGGTGGGAACCATGGACTCGACCCAGTAGGTGGGGGCGTCGGGGCCGAAGTCGGCGACATGGTTGTCGCCCAGGTCTTCCAGGCAGGCGTGACCGCGTTCGGCCAGTGGATGGTCGCTGGCGACGGCCAGCACGCGGCGGCCGACCAGCACGGTGGGACCGACGGTGAGATCCGGTTCGAGGACCGGTAGCCACAGCACGTTCACATCGTGTGCCCCGCTGCGCAGTGCGTTGAACGGGTCGACGCCATTGACCTCGCCGAAGCTGATGTCGCTCCCCGGGTAGCGGGTGCGGAACTCGTCGACCAGGGGCCGCAGTTCGTGTCCGGCGTATCCGAACACACCGACCTTCAGAGTCTGGCCGGCGCTCAAGCCTGCGGCTTCGGCGCGGGCGAGGGCGGCCTGGAGAAGATCGTGCACCTGTTGCAGGTCGGTGCGCAGCCGCCGGCCGACCGGAGTCAGTTGCACACGGCGGCTGGTCCTTTCGAACAGTGCCGTGCCGATGCGTCGTTCCTGTGTGCGAATGGCCTGGCTGACCCGCGCCTGGGACACGTGCAGGCGTTCCGCGGTGCGGCCGAAGTGCAATTCCTCGGCCAGCGTCAGGAAGATCTCGATATCGCGTAGCTCCACAAATAACTCCAGGGTTATCGATCAGTCCACGAAGCTTACGTTGATCAACTGTCGGCCTGCCGCGAAGGTAGAGGAGTCACCACGGCAGATGCCCTGGTGGACACGCTGATTCGAGAGCCGGACCCCACAGTTCCGAATCGGCTGTCACAGATTCGAGGGATGCGGTGTCTTGTGCCCGAACCCCTCATCGAACGAAGGAAGTCACCATGAGCAAGCACGAAATCGTTGTCGTCGGCGGCGGATACGCCGGTGTCATGGCGGCCAACCGCCTGACGCAGCGCGACGACGTCAAGGTGACCGTGATCAACCCCCGCCAGGTCTTCGTCCCGCGCCTGCGGCTGCACCAGCTGGTCGGCGAAACCCACGAGGCGGTCGTGAATTACACCGACATCCTGGCCGAGGGCATCGAGCTCGTGGTCGACAGCGTGACCCGGATCGACGCGACCACCCGCACCGTCGAACTGGCCGACGGCGGCAGCATCGGCTACGACTACCTGCTCTATGCGGTGGGCAGCGGCGTCCCCGCGCCGAAGGTGCTGGGTGCGGCCGAATTCGCCTACCCCGTAGCGACTTTGGAGGCCGCGCAGCGTCTGCGTTCGGTGCTGCTCGATACGCCCATGGCGGCCGCGGTCACCGTGATCGGTGGCGGTCCGACCGGCGTCGAGACCGCCGCCGAGCTCGCCGAGCAGGGCCGCAAGGTCACTCTGGTCTGCGGCAGCTCCCTCGTCCCGTACCTGCACCCGAAGGCGCGCCGCACGGCCCACAAGTACCTCGCCAAACTGGGCGTGACCGTCATCGAAGGCTCCGACGCGGCCGTCACCGAGGTGATGCGCGATGCCGTGCGGCTCGCCGACGGCCGGACGCTGACGAGCGACCTCACCATCTGGACGGCGGGCTTCGGTGTCCCCGATCTGGCCGCCCGCAGCGGGCTGAGCACCGACAAATCCGGCCGACTGCTCACCGACGAGACGCTGACCAGCATCGACGACGACCGCATTGTCGCGGCCGGTGACTCCGCCGCTCCGTCGGATCTGCCGTTCCGGATGAGCGCCTACGTCGCCTACTGCCTGGGCGCACACGCCGCCGACACCCTGCTGCACCGCGTCGCGGGCGAGCAGCCCGAGCCCGTCGACCTGGCGTTCCCCGCCATGTGCCTCAGCTTCGGCCGGGACGCGGGCATCTACCAGCTCGGCCACAAGAACGAGACGGCCATGCGCGTGTATTTCGGTGGGGCCCTCGGCAAGAAGCTCAAGGAGTTCGCCTGCAATGCCGGCATCGACCACATGGCCAAGGAGGCGAAGAAGCCCGGCGCTCACCACTGGTTCAAGGACGGCAAGTACCGCCCGACCCTGCTGCAGGCCCAGCGCGACAATACGACCGTGCCGGTCGCATAGGCCCCGTCATGGTGCGCGAGTCGACCGAAACCTTTCTGGCACACCGCAATCTGCTGTTCACCGTCGCCCGCGGGATGCTCGGATCCGCGGCCGCCGCCGAGGAGGTACTGCAGGAAACCTGGCTGCACTGGCGGACCATCGACTCCGAGCACATCGGCGACCCGCGCACCCACCTCATCCGAATCCTCACCCGCCAGTCCATGCATCGGCTGCGCTCGGCCAACCACCCCGGCGAATACGGTCCGTGGTTGCCCGAGTCGCTGCAGACCGCTCCGGACAGCCATGCCGAACTCGCCGAGACCATGTCGATGGCCCTGCAACTGGCCCTCGACACGCTCTCCCCGACCGAACGCGCCGTCTACATCCTGCGCGACTCGTTCGACCTCGGCTACGACGAAATCGCCGAAGCGGTAGGACTGACCACCCCCGTCGTCCGCGACCTCGCCTACCGCGCCCGCCGTCACATCACCGTCCGCCGCCCGCACCGTCCGGTCTCCCCGGACCGGGCCCGGGCGGCAGCCGAATCCTTGAGGCGCGCACTGGATTCCGGCGACACCCAGGCCCTGCACGACCTCCTGGCTCCCGACGCGGTCCTCGTCAGTGACGCGGGCGGCGCCGGATCCCCGGTGCGCCCGATCACCGGCGCAGCCAAGGTGGCCCGATTCGTCGCCGCCGGGTTGGGCGTCGGCGCGGCATCACTCACCTGCGAACCCGTCGACGGCGCCCCGGCCTTGACCGTCCGTGCCGACGGCGCACCCCACAGCGTCCTGGCGATGGCCCTCGACGGCGACCGCATCACCGGCCTCTACCTCGTCTGTGGCTGCTGTCCGAAACGCAGTTCGGCCCGGGCGGGAGAAGATTCTCCGGCCCGGGCCGATGAGGGTGGCTGACGGGACTCGAACCCGCGACACCCAGGATCACAACCTGGTGCTCTACCAGCTGAACTACAGCCACCATTTGCCGGTAACTTCCGGCGCGGTAAATGTTAGCGTGACACCGCCGTCAGTTCCTAATCGGCTGGTGAGGCGGGGTTTACGGCGTCATTTTCGGTTGCTGGGCGGGTGGTGGCGAGTTCGGCTGCCACGGCGGCGATCTCGGCGGTGGAGGGGCCGGGCGGGGCCACGAAGGCGGTGCGGCGGTAGTACTGGAGTTCTCGGATGGATTCCTGGATGTCGGCGAGGGCGCGGTGGGCCAGGCCCTTCTCGGGCTGACCGAAGTAGATGCGCGGGTACCAGCGGCGGGCCAGTTCCTTGATGGAGCTGACGTCGATCATGCGGTAGTGCAGGTGGGCGTCCAGGGTCGGCATGTCGCGGGCGATGAAGCCGCGGTCGGTGGCAATGGAGTTGCCGGCCAGCGGGACGGTGCGCGGGGTGGGGACGTACTGCTTGATGTAGTCGAGGATCTGCTGTTCGGCCTCGGCCATGGTGACCGTGGAGCGGCGGACCTCTTCGGTGAGGCCGGAGCGGGCGTGCATCTCGGTGACCACGGGGGGCATGGCGGCGAGGGCGGCGTCATCGGCGTGGATGACGATGTCCACGCCCTCGCCGAGGATATTGAGGTCACTGTCGGTGACGAGGGCGGCGACCTCGATCAGCTTGTCGCTGTCGAGGCGTAGGCCGGTCATCTCGCAATCCATCCACACCACGTATTTGTCGCTCACCCGGCAAAGGTTAGCCGTTTCGGCGCTGTCGTCCGGGTCACCCGGCCGCGTCGGGGCTCGGATCGCACGCGACCCGGCAGTATGGTTCCTCTCATATCCGTGTGTGACCGGCCGGTCGGCACGGTTTGCAGTGCACTCCCCAGGTAGTTCGGCAGAGCAACACGGAGGACAGCGCGATGACCACCCCTCAGGAAAAGGCAGCGGCAGCCCGCAAGGCTGCGGAGGACGCCGCGCGCATGGCGGCGGAGGCGGCAGCGGCGGCGGAGGCCGCGGAGAAGGAAGCGGCCGAACAGGAGGCTGCGGAGAAAGCAGCCGCCGCACAGGCCGCGGCCGCGCCGAGCGCCGCCGGGAAAGCGGATTCGGGGGAGGGCGGCGCGGCGGCGGAGATCGCGGCCGGATACGCCATGGAGGGGCTCGCGCTCGAACTGGGCACGGTCATCGTGGACGGTGTGGTGCATCCCGATGCGCGGGTGCGGATTCCGATGAAGACCATGAACCGGCACGGGCTCATCGCGGGCGCGACCGGCACCGGTAAGACCAAGACCGTGCAGGGCATCGCCGAGCAGTTGTCGGCGGCCGGGGTGCCGGTCGTGGTGGCCGATATCAAGGGGGATCTGTCGGGGCTGTCGCAACCGGGGCAGTCCAATGACAAGATCCTCACGCGCGCACAGGAAACCGGCGACCCGGACTGGAAGCCGACCGGATTCCCTTGCGAATTCGTGTCTTTGGGCACCGAGGGGATCGGGATCCCGATTCGCGCGACCATCACCTCGTTCGGGCCGATTCTGCTGTCGAAGGTGCTGGGGCTCAACGAAACCCAGGAGTCGACGCTGGGGCTGATCTTCCACTGGTCGGATCAGAACGGCTTCCCGCTGCTGGATCTGAAGGATCTGCGCTCGGTCATCCAGTTCCTCACCAGCCCGGAGGGCAAGGAGGATCTGAAGGGCATCGGCGGCGTCTCGGCGCAGACGGCCGGGGTCATTCTGCGCGCGCTGGTCAACCTCGAGGCCGACGGCGGCGACACGTTCTTCGGTGAGCCGGAACTGGATCCGGCCGATCTCATGCGCACCGCGGGCGGGCAGGGCGTGATCACGCTGTTCGAGCTGGGCGCGCAGGCGTCGCGCCCGCAGATGTTCTCCACATTCCTCATGTGGGTGCTGGCGGACCTGTTCCAGACG
Organism: Nocardia huaxiensis; assembly: GCF_013744875.1. NCBI lineage: Bacteria > Bacillati > Actinomycetota > Actinomycetes > Mycobacteriales > Nocardiaceae > Nocardia > Nocardia huaxiensis. The sequence goes on along the minus strand of NZ_CP059399.1, from coordinate 7,741,834 downwards.
CTGCCCGAGATCGGCGATATGGACAAGCCGAAGCTGGTGTTCATCTTCGACGAGGCGCATCTGCTGTTCAACGGGGCGTCCAAGGCGTTCCTGCAGCAGGTGGAGCAGACGGTGAAGCTCATCCGCTCCAAGGGGGTGGGCGTGTTCTTCTGCACCCAGCTGCCCACCGATATCCCGAATGCCGTGCTCTCCCAGCTGGGTGCGCGCATTCAGCACGCACTGCGCGCCTTCACGCCGGAAGATCAAGCGGCACTGTCGAAGACGGTGCGCACCTACCCGAAGACCAAGACCTACGATCTCGAAAAGGCGCTCACCTCACTGGGTATCGGTGAAGCCGTCGTGACGGTGCTGTCGGAGAAGGGTGCGCCGACGCCGGTGGCGTGGGCGCGCATGCAGCCGCCGCGCTCACTCATGGACACCATCGGGGATGATGGAATCCGTTCGCGCGCACAGCAATCCTCGCTGTATTCGAAGTACGGGACCACCATCGACCGGGATTCGGCCTACGAGATCCTGGCCGAGAAGCTGGCGGCTGCGGCGGAGAAGGAACCGGAGCCCGCGCCGTCGCGCTCCCGCTCGTCCAAGCCCGCCCCGGAAGAGGAATCGATGGCCGAGAAGATCGTCAACAATACGGCTTTCAAGAACTTCCTGCGCTCGGCGGCCACCGTCGCCGGACGCGAGATCGGCCGCAGCATCTTCGGTACGCGTAAGCGCTGAGCTGTAAAACGCTGCGTGGCGGCGGCCGGAAGCCCGTCATCCCGGTGTGCCTCTTGGCCGGGATCCACCTCCCTGCTGTGGATCCCGGCCAAAAGCATGCCGGGATGACGGGGTGGCATGCCGGGCTGACGGGGTGGCATGCCGGGATGACGGGGTGGCATGCCGGGATGACGGGGTGGCATGCCGGGCTGACGGGGGAGCGTCAGCGTCCGACGTCGCGCCGCATCAGATCCTCGAGGGTTTCGCGGCGCACCAGTTCCCGCGTATGTCCCTCCCGCACAGCGACTATCGGCGGGCGGCCGACGCCGTTGTAGGAGGAGGCGAGGCTGTGGTGGTACGCGCCGGTGCACGGCACGGCCAGCACTTCGCCGGGCCGCAGGTCGACCGGGAGCCGGACGTCTCGTGCCAGGATGTCGCCCGCCTCGCAGTAGCGTCCCGCGATGGTGGCCGTCATGTGCGGCCCGGTGGGATGCCGGTTGGCCACCACCGCGTCGTAGCGCGCCCCGTACAGCGCCACGCGCGGGTTGTCGCACATGCCGCCGTCGACGGTCACATAGGTCTGCCCGTCGTCGATGTGCTTGACCGTCAGCACCCGGTACAGCGTCACCCCGGCGCGCGCCACTATGGCCCGTCCCGGCTCCAAAGCGATTCGCGGGCGCGGGAATCCGTGCCGGGCGCAGGCGGCGTCGAGTGAATCCTCGATGATGTCGGCGAGCTCCGGCAGGTTCATCTCCGCGTCACCGCTGCGGTAGGCGACCGCGTGCCCGCCCCCGAGGTCGAGATCGGTGAGCGTCACCCCGTGCTCGTCGCGAATGCGCGCCATGGCCGCGATCATCCGGCGCACCGCCTCCCCGTAGGGGAACGTGTCCGAGATCTGTGAGCCGATATGACAGTGCAGCCCGGCGAACTCCAGATTCGGTTGCCGCACAATGCGTTCCACGGCCTCGTCGAGCATGTGGCTGCCGATCGGGAACCCGAACTTCTGATCGGCCACCCCGGTGCGGACCGCCGGATGCCCATGCACGTCGATATCGGGCGTCACCCGCAGCAGCACCCGCTGCGGCGTGGTGGCCAGCGCCGACACCAGCGTGATCTCGCTGAGCGAGTCGAGCACGATGCGCCCGACTCCCGAGCCGATCGCGGTTTCCAGCTCCCCGAAGGGTTTTCCATTGCCGTGCAGCACGACGCGCCGCGGATCCACCCACGCCGACAGCGCCACGGCCAGTTCCCCGGCCGAGCATACATCGATCGAAAGTCCTTCTTCGGCAACCCATTCCGCCACCGCGCGGGTCAGCAAGGCTTTCCCCGCGTAGATGGTCTCGGCCTCCGGGAAGTACTTCCGGTAGGCCCGGCACCGATCCCGCACCTCGTTCTCGTCGAGAACATAGGTGGGTGTCCCGTACTGGTCGGCGATATCCGCCAGCGCCACTCCGCCGACGGTGATCCGGCCTTCCTCGTCGTAGTGGGTTTCCCGAGGCCAGATCGCCGAGTCCAGGCGAGGCGGTGTTCCCGACAGCAGCGACGGGAATATGTCGGCAAGCGTCACGAACTCTCCTGTGTGGGCGTCCCCGCTTTCTCTTATGCGGGGCCACCCTCAGGACTACGCCGAAACCGCGCACCCGGAACCTCCGGCTACGCGGCTTTGACGTGCTCCCGTCTTTTCTTGACGGCTTCCTGACGAGCTAGTTCTCGCCCAGCTTCTTGTAGGCCGCGCCCGCCACGAGGGAGGTGATGGAGCGCGGGCCGAACTGTCCGGCCAGGCTCATGCCCTTGCTGATCAGGCCCGGGACCACGCGCATCTTGTTACGCGCCAGCGCGTCGATGGTGATCTTGGCGGTGTGCGCGGCGGTGACCCAGATGAACTCCGGGATCTTGTTGCCGACCTCGTCCTGGTCCGGATTGTCGGTGCGCACCGGCCCGGGGGCGAGCAGCGTGACATGGATGCCGGTGTCCTTGAGCTCCCCGCGCAGCGACTCGGAGAAGGTATTGGTGAACGCCTTGCTCGCGGCGTAGGTGGTGTTGTTCGGGATCGGCATATTGCCGGCCGCCGACCCGGTGATGAGGATGCCGCCAGTGCGCCGCTCCAGCATGCCGGGCAGCACCGCCAGCGTCAGATCGTGCACGGCGACGGCGTTCAATTCCATGATGTCGCGCTCGAAGTCCAGGTCCAGCTTGGCCAGCGGGCCGAAGGTGGCCACACCGGCGTTATTGGCGAGGATGGCGATATCGCGCGAGGCCAGTTCCTTGGCCAGGGGCTGCCGGGCCTCCCGGTCGGAGAGATCCACGGCCCGCACCTCGGCGGTGATGCCGTACCGCGCGCTGAGCCGCTGCGCCAGCTGGTTCAGCAGATCCTCGCGCCGGGCGACGAGGATGAGCGAGTAGCCGCGCGAGGCGAGTTCCTCGGCGAGGGCGGTTCCGATGCCGGAGGAGGCTCCGGTGACGACGGCACGATTGTCGGCGGTGGGGAGAGGAAGACTCACGACCGGGAGCCTACCGTCAGCCCGCGTTGCGGTTGCAGGCTGTGAGGAGGATCCGTGCGCTGACGCGGCCCGAGGAGCTGCCGGTGAGGTCCTGGATCGTGGGCGCGTTGTTGGCGGCCGTCAGTGCGGCTCCCTCGGCTTCCTGACGGGTGGCGCCGGTGCCGCCGGCGAAGGAGACCGACCGTTCGGCGAGCGAGCCGCACGCGTTCACGAATCGCACCTGCACCTTGCAGGTTTCCGTGGCGCCCTTGCCCTCGTTGCAGATGGCGAGGGCCAGTTCGTCCGCGGCTTCCTGAGACGACTGGTTGACGGCGGAGAAGGTGTAGACGTTCGAGGCGGCGAGGCGATAGGCGATCGCGCCGTAGAGGTCGCCGCTCGCGTGTGCGCTGCCCGCTCCGGTGAGGGTGAGCGCACCGGCGGATGCGGTGAATGCGATGGCGGCGAACTTGCGGGACAACGATTTCGAGAGCTGAGTCATCGAGAGGTTCCTCCCCTGCTAGGAAACAATGATCTCGACGATGATCATCAGGCGTGCGCCGGAATTCAAAGCACGGCAGGGGGATTGGGATATAGCTCACAGGCCGTGAAATATCCGTCCCCGAACGGATATTCACGCCTGCGTGGAACTCGGCGGCCTAGGTGCACTGCGAGGCGATGATCCCGGCCTCGCTCTTCTGCGCGCTGCCCAGGCTGACCAGCAGCGGGTTCGGGTCCGGGCCCGAGGCGGCGAGGGCGTTGCGCTCGGCTTCGGCCAGGGTGGCGCCGGTGCCGGAGTACAGGCGGCCGTCGCGGTCGGCGACCGCGCCGCAGCCGTTCACGAAGCGCACCTGGACGCGGCAGTTGGTCCAGCCGCACTGGTCGAGGGCTTCGTCGTCGGCGCGGCCCTGGTCCTGGTAGTTCCAGGTGACGCCGATGGCCCAGCGGTCGCCCAGGTCGCCGACGGCGATGGAGCCGTAGTAGCTGGCGGCGTTGGCGGTGCCCATGCCGCCGGAGATCAGTGCGGCGGCGCCCGCCGCGACGATGCCGAAGGCGGCCTTACGAGACAGTGACATTGAGAATTCCCACTTCGATCGACAAATGCGCTGTGATCATGGCAGATCGGACCGACATGATCCAGTGCAGGTTCCGGGGGCTGGGAATTCTCGAATCCGTCGGTTAATCAGTCGAATTCAGCCGCGGGGTTTCGGTTCCATGAATGCGATGCCCCAATTCACGTGCCCGCGCCAGACACTCGCGATGCGTCCGCCCTGCACGGCCGGTTTCGGATCGCCGATCGGACCGCCGGCCGCGCGGACGGCGGCCACGGTGGCATCCAGGTCCGAGGCCATGAAGGCGACGCCGACCAGCGCGGGCGGCAGCCCCGCGCCGACCGTCTCGATGAAGGGTTCGCCGACGCGGTGGAACGCCATCTCCGGGCCTTCCGGGCCGCGCGGGAAGAACCGGCGGCGCGGCGGAATGCCCAGCACGGCACCGAGATCGGTGACGGCCCGGTCGAGATCGGGCACCCAGTACACGACGTGATCGATGAAGGTGACGCCGTTGGCGTGCGGCGCGGTAGCGGGATCCGAGGCGGAAGCAGGTCCGTCCGGGGTGCTCTCCGGCAGCGTGGCCACGCCGAGCACCGCCGGGTCGGCCTGCACCTCGTCGAACCCCCACGCCGCCTCGCCGAGGCTGCACGTGACCTGTCCGATCCGGATCCGCCCGGCGTCGACGGTGAATCCCAGTGCCGCCCAAGCCTGCTCGTCGCCGGGCAGGCCGAGGCGGGTGAGCAGCGGCATTACAGTTCCGCCGCCAGCCGGGTGCCCTGGTTGATGGCGCGCTTGGCGTCGAGTTCCGACGCCAGATCCGCGCCGCCGATGAGATGCACCTTGACGCCGGCGTTCTGCAGTGGCTCGTGCAGATCGCGCACGGATTCCTGTCCGGCGCACAGGATCACGTTGTCGCATTCGATGACGCGCGGCCGCTGCCGCTTCTCGCCGAAGCTGATGTGCAGGCCCTTGTCGTCGATCTTCTCGTAGTTGACGCCGCCGATCTGCTCCACACCCTTGGCCTTGACGGCGGCACGGTGCACCCAGCCCGACGTCTTGCCCAGATCCTTGCCGAACGAGGACGACTTGCGCTGCAGCAGCACCACATCGCGGGCGGCGGGGGAGGGCTTGGGGGTGGTGACGAAGCCGCGCACGTCGGGATCGTCGGTGACGCCCCACTCTTCCTTCCACTCGTCGAGCTTGAGGCTGGGATGTCCTTCGACGGTGAGGAATTCGCTCACGTCGAAGCCGATGCCACCCGCACCGATGACGGCCACCTTCTTGCCGACCGGCTTCCCGTCGCGCACGAGTTCGGCGTAGGTGAGCACCTTCGGGTGGTCGATGCCGGGGATGTTCGGGATGCGCGGCTTCACGCCGGTGGCCAGGATCACCTCGTCGTAGCGCCCGTCGATGAGCTGCTGCGCGGTGGCCTTGGTGTTGAGATGCAAACGCACGCCGCTGATTTCGATCTGCCGGGAGAAGTAGCGGATGGTCTCGTTGAACTCTTCCTTGCCCGGGATGCGGCGCGCGATGTCGAACTGGCCGCCGATCTTGTCGTCGGCTTCGTAGAGGTCCACGACGTGCCCGCGCTGCGCCAGGCTGACCGCGGCCGAGAGTCCGGCCGGTCCCGCGCCGACGACCGCGAACTTGCGGGTGCGCCGGGTGGGCAGCAGTTTCAGCTCGGTCTCGTGTCCCGCACGGGGATTCAGCAGGCAGGACACGGTCTTGTACTGGAAGGCGTGGTCCAGGCAGGCCTGGTTGCAGGCGATGCAGGTGTTGATCTCGTCGGCGCGGGCCTGCTGTGCCTTGCGCGCCCATTCCGGGTCGGCGAGCAGCGGGCGGGCCAGCGAGATCAGGTCGGAGTCACCGCGGGTGAGGATCTCCTCGGCGGTCTCCGGCATATTGATGCGGTTGGACGCGCAGACCGGAATGCTCACCACGTCTTTGACTTTCGCGGTCCATTCCACGAACGCCGCGCGCGGCACCGAGGTCACGATGGTGGGCACCCGCGCCTCGTGCCAGCCGATGTCGGTATTGATGATGGTCGCGCCCGCGGCCTCGACATCCTTGGCGACCTCGACGATTTCGGCCCAGGTCTGGCCGTCCTCCACGAAATCGGCCATGGACAGCCGGAATACGATGATGAAGTCCGGCCCGACCGCCTTGCGCACCCGGCGCACGATCTCCCCGGCGATGCGGCGACGGTTCTCGGAGCTGCCGCCCCACTTGTCCTTGCGCTTGTTGACCCGCGGCGTCAGGAACTGGTTGATGAAATACCCTTCACCGCCCATGATTTCGACGCCGTCGTACCCGGCGAACTTGGCCAGGTAGGCGCAGCGCGCGTAGTCGTCGATGGTGTCCTCGACGCCCTTGGACGACAGCGCCCGCGGCTTGAACGGATTGATCGGCGCCTTGATGGCCGATGCCGAAACACTGTTGGGCATATAGGAATAGCGCCCGCCGTGCAGGATCTGCAGCGCGATCTTCCCGCCCTCGTCGTGCACCGCCTTGGTGATCACGCGATGCCGGTACGCCTCGGTCTTGTTGGTGAGCTTGCCGCCGAACGGGGTCAGCCAGCCGGTCCGGTTGGGCGAGTAGCCGCCGGTGATGATCAGGCCCACACCGCCTTTGGCCCGCTCGGCGAAGTAGGCGGCGAGCTTGTTGGTGTTCCACGCCCGATCCTCCAGACCGGTGTGCATGGAACCCATGACCACGCGATTGCGCAGCGTGGTGAATCCCAGATCCAGGGGTTCGAAGAGGTGCGGGTATGCGCTCATCCCTGAGTGCCTTTCGGTTCGGACGCGCGCGACCGGGCTGTGTCGCGCTGCAGGGCGTCGAGTACTTCGTCGCACCAGTCGACGAATCCCTCCTCCACGCGGATGCCTCCGCGCAGCACGAGGTACTGGTGCAGCTTCCACCCGGTGTATTCCTCCGGAGTGGAAAAGTCCTTCTTCTCGAAGGTCCGGTACAGATCCAGCCGATGCGCGTGCTGATCCCGGTGCCGCTTCACTTCGGCGGTGAGCGCGGGCACGTCCCCCAGGGAGGCCGCCCGCAACTTCACCCCGAGCTCATTGCGCATGGGCGCGATCTCGATCGGCTCCGCGATCCACCGCACGAGTTCTTCTCGTCCGGCATCGCTGACCGTATAGACCTTCTTGTCCGGCCGGCCCTCCTGCGCCACCGCCTCCGCCGAAACCCACCCCTGCTCCTCCATCCGCTTCAATACGCGATAGATCTGCTGATGGGTGGCGTTCCAGAAGAACCCGATCGACTTGTCGAACCGCCGCGCCAGGTCATATCCCGAGCTGGCACGTTCGGTCAGCGATACCAGCAGCGCATGTTCGAGGGCCATGCCCTCAGATTAATTGAGACGCCCCGTACTATGCAACTTAGTGCATAGAGCCCGCATGGGACGGCGCGTCCGGGTGCGGCCGACTCGATCTCGCCGAGCGTGGACGGTCGTTTCGGCTGTCCCGGGCGAGATTCGTCGCATAGTCTGCGCAGCATGACCGAGGTTCCGGGGCAGGCGACGATCGGGCAGGCCACCGGTCGGCGGCAGGTGGCGGCGTGGGGGCTGTGGGACTGGGGGTCGTCGGCGTTCAATGCCGTGATTCTCACCTTCGTGTTCTCGGTGTATCTGACCGACAAGGTGGGGGAGGAGTTGCCGGGCGGGATTTCGGCCAGTGCCTGGCTGGGGTGGGCACTGGGGATCGCGGGGCTGGTGGTGGCCCTGACCGCGCCGGTGAGCGGGCAGTGGTTCGACGCCACCGCGAAACGCAAACTGTCCCTGGGCTTCCTGACCGGACTGACGGTGCTGGCCATGGCGGGCATGTTCTTCGTTCGCGACGACTACCACTTCCTGTGGCTGGGGTTGGTGCTGCTGGCGATCGGGTCGACGTTTTTCGAGCTGGCGAATGTGCCCTACAACGCCATGCTGCGGCAGGTGTCCACGCCCGCGACCGTGGGGCGGGTTTCCGGGTTCGGTTGGGCCATGGGGTATTTCGGTGGCATCTTCCTGCTGCTGATCTGCTATTTCGGGTTCATCAGCGGCAAGGGGGATTACCGGGGGTTGCTCGGGGTGCCCACGGATGAGGGTTTGAACATCCGCCTGGTGGCGGTGCTGGCCGCGGTGTGGTTCGCGGCGTTCGCGCTGCCGGTGCTGTTCCTGGTTCCGGAGGTGCCGCGCACCACCGCCGATCCCGGTGCGGCGGTGCATGTTCGGGAGCAGGGGCGTGCGCTCACCGGCTGGTACCGCGCGCTGATCACCTCCTACCGGGTGCTGTGGCGAGACCTGCGGGACCTCTGGCGGGTCGATCGCCGCACGGTCGGATTCCTGGTGGCCAGTGCGGTTTTCCGGGATGGGCTGGCGGGTGTGTTCACCTTCGGGGCCGTGCTGGCCGTGAGCGTCTACGGCATCGCCGATTCCGACGTGCTGCTGTTCGGTGTGGCCGCGAATGTTGTTGCGGCACTGGCGGCTCTGGTCGCGGGGCGCTTCGACGACCGCATCGGCCCGAAGCGGGTGATCATCGCGTCGCTGGCCGCCATGATCTGCTGCGGCATACTGCTGCTGGTGGTGTCGGGCCCGCTCATGTTCTGGATCTTCGGCCTGGCGCTGACCGTATTCGTCGGCCCCGCACAGGCTTCCGCGCGGTCGTTTCTGGCGCGCATCGCCCCGCCCGGGCGGGAGGGGCAGCTGTTCGGTCTCTACACCACGACGGGGCGCGCCGTATCCTTCCTGGCGCCCAGCCTGTTCGGCGTGTTCGTTTGGCTTTTCGATGCCGATCGTGCGGGCATTGTCGGCATTCTGCTGGTGCTGGCGGTGGGCCTGGTCGTGCTGCTTCCGGTCCGTGCCCCGGAGTTGCCCGCCCGCGGAGCCGACCTGCCCGCGTCCTGAATTACGTTCGCCACGTACCCATTCCGAGGGCGATGAGCCGGACCTGTAGCACCGCGCGGTCCACGATGCGGGCGCGTTCGCGCTTCTCGGCGACCACGTAGTCCGCGATCCGGTCCGCGACGGTGGACACGATGAGGTCCGCCGCCAGTTCCAGATCGTCCGGCGACCACGAGTCCAGGGCTCGCACGCGGGACAGGTCGACCACGAGTTCCCGCACGATGAGCTGCATTTCGACGGCGATGGCCCCGCGCAGGGGTGCGGAGCCGCCGTGCCGTTCGCGAATCAGGAAGCCCCACAGGTCGCGCTGTTCGTCGACCTGATCGAAGACGAATCGCACGGTGTCGGCCAGCCGTGCCTCGGGGGTCCGCCGCATTTCCCGTAGCGCCAAACGCAATTGGCGTACGCCCTCTTCGACGAGGGTGGTGCCGAGTTCGTCGAGCGAGGTGAAGTGCCGGTAGAAGGCGGTGGGCACGATGCCGGCGGAGCGGGCGATCTCACGCAGGGACAGGGCGGCGAAGCCGCGGTCCGCGGCGAGGGCGAGGGTGCCTTCGAGCAGGGCTGCGCGGGTGCGCTCCTTGCGTTCGACTCGGGTTGCTGCGTGCTCGCTCATCTCGATGAGCATACATCCGTTCACATTCGGTCCGTTTCAAAGATGTCGTGTGGGTCACACGAACTGCAGGTTGAACTGGAGGGGCTCCTCCCGGCAGACTAACTCAGTGTACAGATGTGCACCGAAATGAATTTCGGCACACACGCAAGCAGTAGTGAGGGCGTCGCCGACAGCCCGGCGACGTGACAGGAGGCCCCCATGGCTGGACTCGCAGATCTGGTGTCCAAGACCCTGACCACCCCGCATCCACTGGACCGCTACCTGGAGCTGATCAACCCGACCCTGACCGTGCGCGCGCTGCGCGCCGAGATCACCCACGTGCGCCGCAGCGCCGTGGGCTCGGTGACGCTCACGCTGCGCCCCAATCGGAAATGGGCGGCGGCGCACCTGGCCGGACAGTACGTGCAGATCGGCGTGGTCATCGACGGCGTGCGCCATACCCGCTGCTATTCACCGGTGCACGCGCAGGGCCGCCGGGATCGGCACATCGAACTGACGATCAAGGCCCACCCCGGCGGCCTGGTTTCCCAATACCTCAACGAGGAGGCTGTGCCGGGCATGGTGGTGGACCTGACTCCTGCCGCCGGGGTCTTCCACCTGCCCGAGCATCGGCCCGACCACATCGTGCTCATCAGCGGCGGCAGCGGCATCACGCCGACGCTGTCCATGCTGCGCACCCTGGCCAATGAGAGCTACCGCGGGCAGCTGCTGTTCCTGCATTACAACCGTTCTCCGGAATGGGTGCCGCATCGCACCGAACTGGAGGCGATCGCCATGCAGCACAGCAACTTCCGCATCGAATTCCGGTATCCGGAGCTGCAGCGCGATCCGCACTTCGGCTACGACGAATTGGAAAGCCTCGCACCGTGGTTCGCGCAGGCGCAGACCTACCTGTGCGGCCCGCCCGGACTCATGAAGGCGGTGCGCACGGTCTACGAGGCGGAGAACCTGACCGATCGCCTGCACTCGGAGGAGTTCACGCTCAGCCTCGCGCCGGCCGATCCGGCCACCGCGGAGGGGGCGGTCACCTTCTCCGGCAGCGGCATCACCCACGAGAACAATGGCGCGAGCCTGCTCGAGCAGGCCGAATCCGCCGGTCTCAGCCCCGAATACGGCTGTCGCATGGGGATCTGCTTCTCCTGCACGGCCGTCAAGCGCAGCGGCTGCACCCGCAATCTGCGCACCGGCGAGCTGGACGCCGATCCGGATCAGCCCATCCAGCTCTGCATCAACGCGCCGGTCGGCGACGTCGACATCGCAATCTGACACGCCACGCTGAATTCAGGAGAGAACCATCATGGCGATCCTTACCGAAACCAAAGAGGGCCCGCTGGTCCTGTCCATCGAGCAGGTCGAGGAGATCGGCCGCGAGCTCGACGCCCTGCGCGCCCGCATCACCGCCGAACTCGGCGACCGCGACCGCGAATACATCTACTCGGTCATCAAGGCGCAGCGCGGCTTCGAGATCGCGGGCCGCGGCCTGCTGTATCTCGGCTTCCTGCCGCCGTTCTGGCTGGCCGGCGTGGCCGCGCTGAGCATCTCCAAGATTCTCGACAATATGGAGATCGGCCACAATGTCATGCACGGCCAGTGGGACTGGATGCGTGAGCCCGGCATCAACTCCCGCGAGTTCGAGTGGGATACCGTCTGCCCGGGCGACCAGTGGCGGCACTCGCACAACTACATGCACCACACCTACACCAATATCCACGGCATGGACCGCGACATCGGCTACGGCATCCTGCGGGTGGACGAGGCGCAGTCGTGGAATGTGCTGCGGCTGGGCAATCCGCTCTACGCGTTCATCCTCATGCTCGCCTTCGAGTGGGGCGTGATGGGCCACGACCTCGAGGTCGAGAACATCCTGCGCGGCAAGAAGAAGTGGCCGGAGATCAAGGCGCTGGTCAAGGGCCAGGCGCGCAAGGCCGGTCGGCAGGTGCTCAAGGATTACGTGGTGTTCCCGGCGCTGACCGGCCCGCTGTTCCTGTCCACGCTGGCCGCCAACTTCACCGCGAACATCGTGCGCAACCTGTGGACGTTCTCGATCATCTTCTGCGGGCACTTCCCGACCGGCGTACAGACGTTCACCGAGGAGGAGACCGCCGACGAGACGCAGGGCGAGTGGTACGTGCGCCAGATGCTGGGCTCGGCGAACATCACCGGCGGCAAGCTCTTCCACATCATGTCCGGCAACCTGTCGCACCAGATCGAGCACCACCTGTTCCCGGACATGCCGGCCAACCGCTACCCGGAAATCGCCCCCGAGGTGGAGGCGCTGTGCAAAAAGCACGGCCTGCCCTACAACACCGGCCGTTTCTCCAAGCAGATCGGTTCGGTGTGGGGCAAGCTCTTCAAACTGGCCCTGCCCCCGTTCCTCATGAAGAATGGCCAGCAGGCCGGTGTTATCGTGATGCGCCGGGGGCAGGCTAGCGAAGTGGGCGTGTAAATGATCGGGAAATTCGAAAGCAACAAGGATCTGATCCAGGAATTGACGTCGTCGGGCGCCCGGCACGTCGGCAATATCGCGACCATCATCACCGGCACCGTGGCCGAGGTGACCCGCGAGATCGGTGACTGGATCACCGACGCCATCGAAATGCGCGAGGCCGCCGCGGCCGCCGCCAAGGACGCCGCCGCCCAGCGCGCCGCGGACGACCTCGACGCCGCGGACGACGACATCGACGACACCCCGGATCCCGTTGCCCCGCAACCGGACCCGGTGGTCAAGACGGCCGAGTACCCGACCGCCGACGTCATCGACGCCGAGGTCGTCTACCCGCGCGAGCCGTGATTACCAAGTAGGCAGGCGTCGGCGATGCTGCGCCACTTCGGTGATCAGATCCTTGTACCCGTCGGCGAGTTCGGCGAGGCGATACCACTGCAGGTGCGCCTCGCTGTCCACGATGTGCCGTGACGCCACCACTCCGCGTCGCCGCGCCCGTGCGTCGGGGCTTTTCGTAGGCCGCGCGGGAGGTGTCGGTCCGCCCAACGCCTCTTGCGCGGCAACCCATTTCGCCGCCATTCGGTCGATGACGGCCCCGAGCGTCTCGGTGTGCAGGGACGCCCCGTTGCGATGATTCGGTATGTTGCCCGCCACCCAGTCGTCGATGCGGGCGATCAGGTGCGTTCGTCGTTCGTCGATTTCTTCCACGGTTTGCCCACAGGCCAGTACGGATTGCGCGGTGGCGTCGGCAGCGTGGGCCGCCTGCAGTGCGTTGCGGCGGCGTTCGTGGCACAGAGCCAGTTCATGTGCGGATTCGAGCACGTCGCGATCGCGACGGTCGATGGTGACGGGTTCCCTGAAGGCGCGCAGCAACGTTGACGGCGACGGGAGCTCGGCCCCGAATCCCGCTCCGGTGTAGTCGGTTGCCATATTCCCACCCTTGTGCTGTTCACAGTTTTGGATGCGCCAGGGCCGAGGGGGTTTCGGGGAGGGGCTCCCCTCGGCCTCGGCGCAGTCTCGTACTTGCGGAACGCAACAGCCCACCACGACGGCACGGGAAAAACCGGGAAATTTTCGCGACGATGCGATGGGAGACTGTCCGAAATACGGGACATATTCAGGAAAGCGCGATAGTCGAACGGGCGCAACCATCCGGCGCGTGATCGGGGAACCTGCCGGAAAATCGTTATACAGCATTACAAGACGGTCACGTGGGGGGTGCGGTTCGAGGCGGATCGACACCTGCGTGCGGGGCGCCGGGCGCCGGTATGCCGGCGGTTCCCACCGAATCGGTCATGAATCAGATTACTGAGGCTTATGAATAGCAATCGGTGCGGCGTGCCGGGGCCGACACGCGCTGCGGTCCGTTAGCCTCGGTATTCGTGCCCGCATACGCATCCTCGCCGGAGTTGCGCTTCGGTTTCATGTTCGCGCTGGAAGACCCGGAGCGAATCGCGGAAGTCGTGCGCAACCTGATCGTTCGCCGGAGTGTGTCGGTGTTCCGGTTGGCGCACCTGTCGGACGACAGCGGCCCGCCGGAACGGTATGTCGTCAACTGGGCCGCCGTGCCGCAGATTTCCATCACGACGGCCGCGCCGGACGCCGACGAATTGCGTTCCAGCGGAACGATGCTGGTCAACGCGTTTCTCGGCGAGGACGGCGAGGTGAGCCTCTATTCGGCCGAGGGACAGGCGCCGCGCTAGTCATAGCCGCTGTGCATTGAAGTGGCCGGTGCCACAAGGCATCTCAGCAACCTCTTAGCTATCGACCAGGGCCGTGTAAGGCTGGCCCTGCACTGTGGGTCTCGTCGCCGAGTGGAGATCCCGCCCGGTGGCTTTCCGACAGAGAGGTTGAAAAATGATCCCGCTTATCTTCGGTTCTGCCCAGGTTGCCATCGACACCGGTTCCGCGGCGCTCGGCGGTGTGGTCAACACCGGAAGCGCGGCCCTCGGTGGCATTCTCAACACCCTGTTCACAGGTTCCTTCGGCTGAGTTTTTCCCAGGGGCGCTGCCCCCGGACCCCCGGTATCGGGGGCGCTGCCCCCGGCCCCCGTTACGGGGCCGGGGTTTTTTGCGGTTTTCGGTTTGTTGGGTGTTCAGCCCACCAGGGCGGGGGAGCGGCGGGCCAGCAAGATCTGTTCCAAGAGTGCGACGAGTACGAGCTTGACCGAGTTCCGTTCGCGTGCATCGCAATCCAGGATCTGGATGCCGGGATCGAGATCCAGCGCCTCCCGGACCTCCTCGAGGTCGAAGCCGGGTGCGGTGTCGAATCGGTTGACCGCCACCACGAATGGCGTGCGCCGCTGTTCGAAGAAGTCCAGCACCGGATAGCAGTCCTCGATGCGGCTGGTGTCGAGCATGATCACCCCGCCCAGCGCGCCGTCGAGCAGGTCGTCCCACAGGAACTCGAAGCGCTCCTGGCCCGGGGTTCCGAACAGGTACAGCACCAGGCTCTTGTCGAGGGTGACGCGGCCGAAGTCCAGGGCCACCGTGGTGGTGGTCTTCCCGCTCGCCAGGCCGGGGTGGTCGACGCCCACCGATAGTTCGGTCATGGCCGCTTCGGTTGCGAGCGGCTCGATTTCGGAGATGGCGCCGATGAAGGTCGTCTTGCCGACGCCGAAGCCGCCGCTGATCACCACTTTCACCGAGGAGGCCAGTGGGGCGGCGGCGGGGCTGGGATTCTCAGAGTGCCCGAACAAGATCCCGAATCCTTTCGAGGGCGGCGGTGGACAATTCGTCGGACCGGCTGACCGAGGCGTGGCCCGCGCTCACCAGATCGCTGACCAGCACCCGCGCCACGCCGACTGGAATGCGCAGGGCCGCACCGACTTCGGCGATGGAGTGCGGCTGCTGACACAGCCGCACCACCCGTTCCGATTCGAAGCGTAGCGGTGCGGACAGGGCGGCGGGCGTGGTGCGCACCAGCGTCTCGATTCGCAGCCCGTCGATCAGCGGTGTGGTGCGGCCCGCGGTGACCATGAACGGCCGCACCACCTGCTCATCGAAATGTGTTGACGCGGACTGTGGTTCGGCCGCCGAACGAAGCGGCGCGATATAGGGCCGAGGCCGTTCCGTCGGCTGCGGCGCCGTGCCCCAGCTCTCGGTCCGGTGCGGGGTGATCATGCGCGGATCCGGTAGTCGTGGTGAATCGTTCATCGGCTCAACGACTCTCGTAATTCGGTGATCAACGCCGGGGTGAGCAGGGCGCCGGCCCGCTCGGCGAGCACGGCCATCTGATAGCCGACCAGGCCCACGTCCGCGCTGTTGTCCGCGATGACGCCGATGCAACTGCCGTTGGCCATGGACGACACGAGCAGGAATCCCCTCCCCATTTCGATCATGATCAGCTTCAGTCCGTCGAAAGCATAACTGCGCGCGGCGCTTCGACCCAGACTGGTGAGCCCGGACACAACCGCGGCGAGCCGATCCGCGCCCGTCCGGTCCAAGCCCTCGGACATGGCCATGAGCAATCCGTCGGAAGAAACCGCGACGGCATCGCGCACCCCGTCGGTGGTGCGCACGAAGTCGGCCACCAGCCAGTTGAAGGTGTGCGGGTCGGTGTCGGTGTAGTGGGTGGTCACCTGTTCTTCTCCTCTGACTTCGATCCGGGCCGTGTCGGCCCCCCGTCCGCACCGCGCTGATGCCCGGCCCGGAATCCGGCCAACATGCTGCGCACCTCATCCGGCGACCGATCGGCCAGCGGCGCGACTGGCTGATTGGTTGTGACGGCCGGCCCGCCGCCCACAGTGCCCCTAGTCTTGCGGGTCCGCTTGACGAGACCGTTTCGCGTACGTTGCACCGCGGGTACACCTCCCGCAGCGCCGTCGATTTCCACGCTGTGAGATGCCTTCGCCCCCACCGCGACCGACGGTCCGCCGGTCGCCGAAGGGTTGGACACCGCCCCGTCCACCGGACCTCGATGACCGTTCTGTCCTGTCGCGTGCGCGGGCGGCACCCCACCCGGACCATGGTGCCCGGCAGTGGAATACGCCCGCCCACTCGTGGCGGGCCCGGCTCCGGCGGTGCCTGCGGGGATCGGGGCCTCGTCGAGCGGAACCAGTCTGATGGGCGGCCGAACCCGGCCATCCTGCCGATCGGTGTTCTTGCCACCGCGCGTGCGGGATTGGCTGTCGAACGGCCGGACCGGCGGGCCGCCGTCGCGCTCATGGACGGATGCCCGGCTGTCAACCGGCGTGCCGACACCGTCGCGCTCGCGGGCGGGTACGGCGGCTACGCCATTGACCACAGCGCCGATGGCCGACCCGGCCGCGGGTCCGAAAAGCCAGCTGCCGGTATCGGTTCCACCGGCGGTCGCATCCGCGGCCGCCGGGTCGGACGACTGCGCCGCGTGCGCGGGCCGGTGTCGTCCCGCGCTGCCCTCCTCGCCCCGGACGGGCTCCGGAATCTGCGGTCCGGCAGCGTGTTTGGCGTCGCTGGTGGGCACGGCCGGAGCCGGGGCCTTGGGGTCGCCGAGGAGGTCGGCGGGCAACAGCATGCGGGCCACCACGCCGCTGGTCGGCGAGACCGTCAGCTCCACTTCGATTTTCAGGCGCCGGGCCAGGCGGCCGACGACGTAGTGACCGAGGAAGCGGGTGGGGGCCACGAGGAAGTCGGCTTCGCCGCGCAGCCGGGCGTTGGCGGTGGCGAGTTGGTCGGGCGGCATGCCGACGCCGTGGTCGACGACGGCGAGCATGTAGCGCGAGCCGAGTTTGCGGCCGTAGATCTCGACTTCCAGATCCGGTGGCGAGAAGGACAATCCATTCTCGATGAGTTCGGCGAGCATGTGCGCGATCTCGCTGACGTGCGCGCCGGCGATGGCGACATCGTCGATGCGGCGTAGGACCACCCGGCGGTAATCGTCCACTTCGGACAGTCCCGCGCGAATGACGTCATTGAGCGGAATGGGCGTCGACCAGCGGCGCGGGCTGGACTCGCCCACCAGCACCAGCAGGCTTTCGGCATTGCGCCGCATGCGGGTGGCCAGGTGGTCGAGTTCGAACAGTTTGGACAGCGCGTCGGGGTCGAGTTCCTCGCTCTCGAAATCGCTGATCAGTCCGAGTTGGCGGCGCACCAGGTTCTGATTGCGCCGCGCCAGATTCGCCATGGACTCGCTGGTATTGCGCCGCAGCCGCGCCTGCGCGGAGGCGAGTTCGAAGGCGGTGGTCTGCACCCGGTCCAGCGCGCGCGCCACCGAGATGATCTCCTCACCCGAGGTGTGGTCGGCGCGTACGGGTTCCGGTGGTTCCGGATCGCCGGCGGTGGTGTCGTTCCAGTCGGCGATGAGCCGCGGCAGCCGCTGCGAGGCGATGTCGTCGGCGTCGGCGGCGACCCGCGCCAGCGGTCGCACGATGGCGCGCACGGCCGCCAGGATCAGGCCCACCTGTGCGGCCAGCGCCGCCAGCGCGGCCAGGAGGTACAGGGCGAGGCTCACCGCCGCGTCGGCGCGCAATTCGTCCGCGCGGTCGCGGATCTGGTCGCCGACGGCACGCTGCACGGTGCGCTCGGAGTCGATGACCGAGGTCATCTGCCGCCACCAGTCGGCCGGGTGCACCGGTTGCGCCAGCGGCCCGCTCACCGATTCGACGGCGGTGGCCTCGGCTTCGGCGGCGCGCAGCGAGTCCTCGGTGCGCATGGCCGCGTACAGCTGGGACCGCTGTGCGGAGGTGGCGTCGCGTTCGAAGGCGGTGAGGGCGGCCTGCTTGGCGGCGCGAATGTCCAGGAACTGCACGTACTCTCCGGCCCCGAAGCCGCCCGCGGCGAAGACGCCGTTGAGGAATCCGCGTTCCTGGGCGGTGTATTCCTTCACGTCGCCGAGTGCGTGCAGCGCCTGCAATCCGTGCCAGAGCGTGGCGTCCTGTGCCCCGTTCATGCCGGGTCGCGTCCGATTCAGCGCGGCAATGGCATTGGAGTAGAACTGGAACGAGGTGGCCCGATCGATGCGCCGGGTATCGACATCACCGCGGTTGGCGGTGATGCCGGAGAACTGGCCCAGTGCGGTCCGCACCTCCTCGGCGCCCGGCGGAGCGTCGGCCAGTGTGCGGTTGAGCGCCTGCAGCGCGAAGTCGGTGGCGGCCCGCTGATCGGAGACCGATTGCCGCAGGCTCTCGTCACCACCGAGCATGCCATTGGTGAGTCCGCGTTCCCGCTGCATTTCATGTACGAGATCCTGCGCGGCCAATGTCAATTCCACCGATCGCGCCGTGGACCCGGTGTGCCGGTAGCTTTCCGCCTCGCGCAGGACGATTACCGTGAGCAGGGCCAGCACCAAGGCCACCGAGAAGATCAGAATTCGCCGTAGCCGCACCCGGATCGTGCGCGGCCGGGCGCTGAGTCCCGTTGCCGGAGTGAGCTTCTTGTTACCGCGTGGCAACAAATCTGCCGGACGCAAATACACCACTCTCTCCTGGAAAACGCTGTCGCTCCGGTATTTTCCCGGGTGCGAAATGAACTATCAGCAAACGTTGCACAGGTTGGAGAGGTCCGCAATTCGAAGCCGGATGGTGTGGTCTGTGGAACTCCTTGGCGCATGCGCTATCACGAAAATGCTCACGCCGAATATGCTCACTCCGGGTGATATCGAGATGTGATCGCCGGGACATATCGGAAACAATGGGGTGAACAAACGCTACGTGTCGTCCGCTCAGCGCAGCGGATTGGCCGCCGACTCGTAGATGCGCCGCACCACGTCCTCGATATCGGGTTCCTCGATGGACAGGTCGCGCACCTCCGCGCGCGCCGAGACGGCGGCGAGAAGCTGTGCGGCGGTGGTGATCTCGGTGTCGAAGGCGAGCCGCTGCCGCATGCCGGAGCCTTCGCTGCCGAGCAGTTTCGCGCCCGGGAGATCGGTGAGATCGGGCGTGGGTTCCACGAGATCGACTGTGAGCACCCGATATTCGCCCACGGTGGCGGCGAGGCCGGTGAGCGAGCCGTCGTACACCAGCCGCCCGTGATCGACCACCAGCACCCGCTCGCACAGCCGCTCGATATCGCCCATATCGTGCGTGGTGAGCAGCAGCGTAGTCCCGCGTTCGGTGCGCTCGTGCCGCAGAAATTCGCGTAATCGCTGCTTGGACAGCACATCCAGCCCGATGGTGGGCTCGTCCAGGATCACCAGTTCCGGTGAATGCAGCAGTGCCGCAGCCACTTCCGCGCGCATGCGCTGCCCCAGCGACAGCTGCCGCACCGGCGTGTCCAGGGTGCCGCCCATCTCGAGCTGGTCCACCAGTTCCGCGGTGCGCCGCGCCGCCGCACCCGGCGGCAGTCGATGAATGGCCGCCAGAATCGAAAACGATTCGCGCAGTGGCAGATCCCACCACAGCTGCGACCGCTGCCCGAACACCACCCCGATCCGCCCGGCCAGCTCACGCCGCTGCCGCACCGGATCGAGTCCGCAGGTGCGCAGCGTGCCCGCACTGGGCACCAGAATCCCGGTGATCATTTTGATGGTGGTGGACTTGCCCGCCCCATTGGCCCCGATGTACCCGACCGCCGCCCCACGCTCGATGCGGAAGCTCATATCATCGACCGCGGTCAGCACTTCGCGCCGTCGCCGCCACCGCCCATCCTTGCGGTTGATGACGAAAGTCCTTGTCAGCCCCTGTACATCGACTATCGCCGTCATCCTCCGCCTCCCTGATAGTGCCGAGTGCCCACCCGCCACGAGAACAGTGCTGCCGCCCACACCCATAGCGCCGCCAGCGGCGAACCCCAGGCCAGCCAGCCCGGCAGCAGTGCCGGCCCGGGTATCCCGAGCAGTGCGATGGCGGGCAGGTACGAGGTGAAGGCGACCGGTACCAGGAATCCGAAGATGAGCTTCATCGGCGTCGGGAACACCGAGGTCGGCTGCATGGACGCGTAGGACCCGCCGTAGGTGAAGGCATTGGTCAGCTCGGATCCGTCGATGAGGAAGAACTGCACTCCGGCCGCGCAGATGAACAGCCCGGCGAAGATGGCGATGCCGGAGAGCAGGGTGATGCCGAACAGCGCGAGATGGCTTGCGGTCCAGTCGATGTCGTTCCGCATGACGCCGAGTCCCAGCACGGTGGCCGCCACGGCGATGCGCGCCACCCTGCGTAAGGCTATGTCGCTGGTCATGAGCTGTAACAGCAATGGTTGCGGGCGCAGGTAGAACGCGTCCAGTCTGCCGAGCCGAATATAGGTGGGCAGCGTGTCGGCGTGCCCGACGAGCATGTCGGCCACGGCGAAGGAGGTATTGCTGAGCCCGTACAGCAGCAGCATTCCATCGAGGTCGAGTCCGCCCAGCTGCGGCACATTGCTGAAGATCACCCACATTTCGGCGAATTCGAGCAGTCCGATGAGGAAGGCGCTGAGCAGGTCGGTGGCGAAGGACAGCGGGTACGCACGCTGGGTGCGCAGTCGGGAGGCGAGCACGGCGCGGTAGGGCGCGAGCCGGGAGGGTCGCGGTTCAGCCACCCTGCACCTCCAGTTTGCGGCGTCCGGCGCGCAGCAGCAGCTGCCCCACGCCGGCCAGCGCGACCAGCCAGAAGCACTGCACCGCAACGACTTGCACGGCGGCCATGCCGAGGGTGCGCCCGGACAGCACGTCGATGGGCCACTGCAGCATGGACGGGAACGGCGTCGCGTAGGCGATGGCCTTCAACCAGTCCGGGAACAGGTGCACGGGCGCGAACAGCCCGGCCAGGAAGGTCCCGAGGATCATGTGCAGCGCCCGCAGTCCGCGCGTCTCCACGAGCCAGAACCCGGCCAGGCAGACGGCGAACATGGACAGGAACGACACCGCGATGGCCAGCAGCAGGCTGATCGCGCCGAGCAGGTAGGGCGCGGGCGTGTTCGGGATGACCATGCCGAAGGTGGCTGCGCCGATGAGCACGCTGGGCAGGCTGCGCGGTATGAGCGTGCAGGTGGCGCGGCCGAGATATTCGGCCAGATGGGCGAACTGGATGTCGATGGGCCGCAGGAAGTCCACCGCGACGTCCCCGGTGCGAATGCGTTCCACGATGTCGGGCAGGGCCCAGAAGGCGATGGCCCCGAGCAGTCCCTGTGACAGCCAGGTGTAGGCCCCGATGGTGCCGCGGTCGTAGCCGCCGAAGCTGCCGTTGGCTTCGACCGCCGAGGTGAGTACGGCGGCGCGCACGAAGCCGAAGACCAGATTGGTGACGAGTCCGGCGATCATGGCCAGGCGGTAGGTGGATTGCCTGCGAAACCCCGCTCTGGCCAGCTGCCAATACACCCCCATGTCAGCGCGCACAAGAGTTTGACACTACGTGCGAGTCCCATGGGCGGCAAACGATTACCCGGATGTGCTGAAAACTGTTTTCCCACCTGGGATTCGGCGCTACGCTCGCATCGGCTCTCGTGCGATGGGGGAGCTGTGTATTCCGGCCGGGGGGAGCAGGGCTGCTCCAGAAATCGCGAAAACGACCCCGGAGCAGACTCGGCAATGATAGAAACGGTCTCGTTTCACTTGCCCGCTACGCTAGGAACGACCGATGACCATTGCCGAGACCACGGTATTCGAGGCGCTCGAATCCAACGTGCGCGGCTATTGCCGGTCCTGGCCCACTGTCTTCGACACCGCCCGCGGCGCGTGGCTGACCGACGAGAACGGCAAGGACTACCTCGACTTCTTCGCGGGCGCGGGAGCGCTCAACTACGGGCACAACAATCCGCTGCTCAAGCAGGCGCTGCTCGACTACCTCACCGGCGACGGCATCACGCACGGGCTGGACATGTCCACCGTCGCCAAACGCACGCTGCTGGAGACCATCCGCGATGTGCTGCTCGCACCGCGCGGCCTCGACTACAAGGTGCAGTTCCCCGGACCGACCGGTGCGAACGCCGTGGAGGCCGCACTCAAGCTGGCGCGCAAGGCCACCGGCCGCACCGCGGTCCTCAACTTCACCAATGCCTTCCACGGCATGACCCTCGGCGCGCTGTCGGTCACCGGCAATGCCGCCAAGCGCGCGGGCGCGGGCGTCCCGCTCGTGCACACCACCCCCATGCCCTACGACGGCTACCTCGAGTCCGCCGACGACCTTTCGTGGATGCGCAAGGCCCTCGACGACAGCTCCTCCGGCCTGGACAAGCCGGCAGCCGTCATCGTCGAGACCGTGCAGGGCGAGGGCGGTGTGAACATCGCCCGCCCCGAATGGCTGCGCGAACTATCCCGGCTGTGCACCGATCGCGGCATCCTGCTCATCGTCGACGACGTGCAGATGGGCTGCGGCCGCACCGGCCCGTTCTTCTCCTTCGAACACGCCGGCATCACCCCCGACATCGTGACCCTGTCCAAATCCATTGGCGGCTACGGCCTCCCGATGGCCCTGGTGCTCATGCGCCGCGAACTGGACCTGTGGGCCCCGGGCGAGCACAACGGCACCTTCCGCGGCAACAATGCCGCCTTCGTGACCGCCGAGGTGGCGCTGCGCCACTACTGGTCGGACTCCCGCCTGGAGACGGCCACCCTCGCCAAGGGCGAGCGCATCCGAAAGCACCTGGCCGACTTCACCGCCGAGCTGCCCGGCATCACCACCCGCGGGCGCGGGCTCGTGCACGGCATCGTGTTCGACGACGCCTCGCAGGCGGCGAAGGTCTGCCGCACCGCCTTCGAACTGGGCCTGCTGGTCGAAACCTCCGGCACCCGCGACGAAGTCGTGAAGCTGCTGCCCCCGCTCACCATCACCGACGACGAGATTTCCCACGGACTGGGCATTCTCACTCGCAGTGTGGAGATCGTGCGCGACACTCACTGAACCGCACCCAGATCGTGCCCGCCCCCCACGCGGGCGCACCACCGTCGGTCACCGCCCACACCGGTGCCGACCGCGCCGGGTTCCCAGCTGCGGAGGGAACCCGGCGCACCCCTTTCGTCAGTCGAAGTACGTCAGCCGAACTTCTTCTTGAACCAGGTGAGCAGCTCGGCTTCGGTCTTGGGTCCGTTCTCCGGTGAGTCGGGGTCCAGTGAGCACACGATGACCGACAGCTTGGCACTGTCGTGCTGGCCCATGATGCAGTGCCGCGGCGGGGTGCGGATCTTGTTGGTGTAGCAGGTGAAACGGCCGACAATCTCACCGTTCAAACGCCAGACGTCGTCGGACCCGGCAGCGCCCCCGCACGCGTGCCCCGGTGATTGGGCGAGGTGGGATTGATAGGCGAGCGAGCCCGAGCTCTGGTCCGGATAGCCCAGGAAGTACACGGCCGGGTTGCCCCGGGTGGTGCCGCAGCCGAGCTGAGCGTTCATGGGATCGCCTGCGGCGGGCTCGAAGTGAATGCAGTTGCGATAGGTGTAGTCCGACCCGAGGCGGCTGAACAGGGCGCGATCCTCGTCGGTGTAGGCGTCCGGGTCCTGAGTGTTCTGCTGGGTGCGGAACTGCACGTAATCGTTCTTGGCGAGATAGTCGCGGATCGGCCGCAGATTCGGTGACTCGTAGAAGTGGACGGCCATGGTGAGCAGCTCGGTGTTCGTGACCGCCAGGGTGGGTATCGGCGACGAAGGGTCCACGGTGAGGTCGTCCCAGCAGGCCATACGGCCGACCTCGCGATCGTCGATCTTCGAGGGAATGTCGCGGTCGGTGGAGTTGACGCCGCAGGCATCGGTTGTGAAGACGCCGAGGACGTAGGTCTTGTAGAACGTTTGCAGGTCCTGCGCGCTCCGGAACTTGCGGTATACCGTCAGCGGTTCGTCGGTCAGCGGGTTGTAGTAGCAGGTGATCACCGCGACAGTGGTCGAGTCGGTATCGATGTGCCTGCAGTTGTTGCGTTTGTGGCCGTAGGCGTTCACAAGGGACAGCAGTTCGATGTCGGCGCCGCGCAAGGCCAGGGAATCGGCGACGGGGGTGCCCGGAGTCGTCTGCTGGGTGTAGGCCCAGGCCGCGAAACCTGTTGCGGCGGCGATCAATATCAGGCACGCCGCGATGATCGATGCGGACCGTGCCCGGTGGCGTCCCTGGCGCGGCGACTCCACCGGATCGGGTATCGGCGTGGGCGGCGGGGTGGGGATCTGCGTCGGCGGTGGCGTGCTGACCTGCACGGGCGGCGCGGGGGTGGTGACCGCGGTGGGCCCGGTCATCGTCGTCTGGCGCGAATCGGCCTGGACACCAGGGGAATCGGTGCGCGGCTGATCGAGTGCGGCGCGCGCCGCGGCGGCCAGATCGCCCGCCGAGCGGTAGCGCTGGTTCGGATTCTTGGCCAGGCCCGTGGCAATGACCTGATCGAAGGATTCGGGCACGCCCGCCCGCGCCCGGCTGGGGCGCGGCGGCGCGTCGAACAGATGCGAGCTCATCATCTGCGCGTCCGTGCCGCCGGTGAACGGTCTTGTGCCCGTGAGGGATTCGTACAGCACGCAGGCCAGTGCGTACACATCGGAGCTGGGCCCGAAGTCGCGCGAGGAGAAACGCTCCGGGGCCATGTAGCTGAACGACCCGACCGCCGACCCGTCACTGGTGAGCGATTCGTCCGAGACCGACTGCGCGATACCGAAATCCACCAGATAGGCGAAATCGTCTCGCGTGAGAATGATGTTGTCGGGCTTCACATCTCGATGCAGCAGCCCCTCACCGTGCGCGGCGTCCAGGGCGGCCGCCACCTGCTCGACCACCATGACCGAGCGCTCCGGGGTCGCGGCCCCGAAGCGCCGCAGCAGTTCTCGCAGACTGTCGCCTTCCACGAGTCGCATGTCGATATAGAGCCGCCCGTCGATCTCCCCGTAGTCGTGGATCGGAATGACGTGGGCTTCCCGCAGCCGGGCCGCCGCATGCGATTCGCGCTGGAATCGCTGCCGGTACACGGAATCCTGCGCGAGCCGTTCGGGCAGCACCTTGATCGCCACGGTGCGGTCCTTGACCGTGTCGTAGGCCTGGAACACCTCGCCCATGCCGCCGCGCCCGATCAAGCGGTCCAGCCGGTACGGCCCGAACCGCGACCCGACCGTCAGCGGCTGTTGCTGGCTGGCCATAAGCCCCCTCGGCTCCTCGTCAGGGATCCACTGTGACCGGATGGATATCCGCCACACTGCTTGTGATTGCCGGGCGCGCGGCGACCGTTAACGGCGGACCTACCCGAAGTCCTCCTCGAAGTAGGCGGCCAGTGCCGCTTCGGTTTTCGGCCCGCCCTCCGGGCTCTCCGCCGGGGCCGTGCAGGCGATGAGCACCAGCATGAATTCGTCGTGCACCGCCATCAGGCAGGCGATGGGGGAGCCGACGATGGATGTGGAGTCGAAGCAGAAGAACCGTCCGACCACGCCGCTGGTCTTGCGCCACACCGCGTCCGATCCCGCGCCGCCCCCGCACGCCCGGCCGCCGAACTGCGCGATATTGCCCTGGTAGAGGGTGTTCGCGCCGCGTCGATCCGCGAAGCCCATCCAGCTGACCGCGGGTTTGCCCAGTTCGGTGGCGCAGTCCAGCGCGGCGACGATGGACGCGCCGGGCGGATCGACATGGCGGCAGTTGCCTTTGCGGAAGGCGTCGCCGGTGTGCGCCAGCAGTTGCCGGTCGTCCTGGGTCTTCTCGTCCGGGTCCTGCGCGTTCTCGGCGGTCCGGAACTGACCCGCATTGATCACGGCGCGATAGTCCCGCAGCGCCTTCTCGGTCGGGTCCGCCCACACGTAGACGGCCATGGCGACGGCATTCTCATTGGTCAGCACCAGGGTTGGCTTGGGGGAGCCGGGGTTGTCCACCTTGCTCTCGACACAGGTCTTGCGCCCCAGCGTCTTCCCGTCGACCACCGAGGCGGCGTCGCTGCCCACCGGATCGCCCGCGCAACTCGTGCCCTTCAGTCCCTCCAGCACCACCGTCTTGTAGTAGGTGGTCAGCGCATCGATGCTGCGGAACCGAAAGAACCGCGCATACGGTGCCGACGCCGCCGGATTCGCCTGGCAGCCGAACAACGCCACCATCGACGAGTCCCCCTGCTCGCGAAAGCAGTTCGACCGCTGATACCCGATGGGCCCGACGAGCGACAGCAGTTCGATATCGGCCTGGCGCAACGCGGTTTCCCCCGCCACCGCCACACCGTCGGTTCGATTGCCCAGCGCCACCGCCCACCCGGCGAAAGTCACCGCCGCGAGCACCACCACGAGCGTGGCGACCAGCGCCGCACCGCGCAGCAGCCGGTTCGGACGGTGTCGCGGCACCGGGTCGCCCGCCCTGCCGAGCCCGCCCACATTGCCCAGGGCCGCAGCTCCGCCGAGCGGGGCCGCATCGGCGGCCGAATGCTGCGGTGGCGGAGTGGCTCCGGCCGCTGCGACGGCGTGCTCCGGTTCCGTGTGTGCCCGAGCCGAATCCACCGTGCCGGTCACCACCGTGGCATCGTCGTGCCTGCCCGAGAGCGCGGCGCGTGCGGCGGCGGCGAGTTCCCCCGCCGTGCGGTATCGCTCGTTCGGATTCTTCGCCATGCCGCGTGCGATGACAGGATCGAACGATTCCGGCAGCCCGTCGCGCACCCGGCTGGGCTTGGGCGGTGGATCGAACAGGTGCGCGCGCATGATCTGCCCGTCGGTCTCCCCGGTGAACGGCCGCGCGCCCGTGAGGGCTTCGTACAGCACACAGGCCAGCCCGTACACATCCGAGGCGGGCCCGAAGTCGCGGGAGGAGAACCGCTCCGGGGCCATGTACCGGTACGAGCCGACCGCCGACCCGTCGCTGGTGAGGCCGGGATCGGTGCTGGACTGCGCGATCCCGAAATCCACCAGGTACGCGAACCCGTCGCGGGTGACGAGAATATTGTCCGGCTTCACATCCCGGTGCAGCAGCCCGTCGGCGTGCGCGGCATCCAGCGCCGCCGCCACCTGCTCGACGCAGCCGACCATTCGCTCGGGTAGGCCGGGCCCGGTCCGATCGACGAGTTCCCGCAGGCTCTCGCCGTCCACCAGCCGCATATCGATGAACAGCCGCCCGTCGATCTCCCCGTAATCGTGAATGGGAATGACATGCGCTTCCCGCAGCCGGGCCGCCGCGTGCGATTCGCGTTGAAACCGCTGCCGGTACACGGGATCCTGTGCGAGCCGTTCGGGCAGCACCTTGATGGCCACCGTGCGGTCCTTGACCGTGTCGTAGGCCTGATACACCTCGCCCATGCCCCCGCGTCCGATCAGCCGGTCCAGCCGGTACGGCCCGAACCGCGATCCGACGGTGAGCGGGTGGTGCGGACTGGTCATGGCGCGTCCCTCGGCTCCTCGTCGCGGATCCATTGTGGCAGTTCACGGATCCGCTGAGCCAAGAATCAAGGATTGCGGCGGGCCCCGCTCAGCGCGTCACGCGAGCCCGGCGCGGTGCACGAGAATGGCGATCTGGGTGCGGTTCTCCAGCCCGAGCTTGGCGATGATGCGACTGATGTGCACCTTCACCGTGGATTCGCTCATGTGCAGGGTGCGCGCGATTTCCGCATTGCCCGCCCCGGTGGCCACCGCCAGCGCGACCTCGCCCTCGCGCTCGGTGAGCTGTTCGAGCTGCGCCCGCGCCTCGGGCTGCTGGGCGCCGGTGGCGAAGGCGGTGAGCATGCGTCTGGTGATGGCGGGCGCGAGGATGGCGTCACCGCGCGCCACCACCTCCACCCCGTGCGCGAGCTCGCGCGGGGGCGTGTCCTTGAGCAGGAAGCCGGCCGCCCCGGCTTCCAGTGCGGCGTAGACGTATTCGTCGAGCCCGAAGGTGGTGAGCACGACCACGGCCGGCGGATCCGGCAGCGCGCGTACCCGCCGCGTCACCTCGAGCCCGTCCATGTGCGGCATCCGGATGTCGGTGACCACGACATCGGGCCGGTGCTTGGCGACCAGGTCGACGATGTCGCGCCCGTCCCCGCCCTGGGCGACGACCTCGATGCCGCCGCCCGCCTCGAGGATCATGGCGATCCCCGAGCGCACCAGTTCCTCGTCGTCGAGCAGGACGACGCGGATCACGAAACCGCCCGCACGGCGGCACTTTCCGGGGTCTTCGCCGCCCTGCCGCGGCCCTTCGGCGCACGGCCCGGCCCGGCCGTGCCGGTGGCTCCCGCCGCGCGGTCTTCCCCGACCGCGCGACGTTCCCCTACGGCACCGCTCTCGACCATGGCCCGCTTGCGCTCGGCCGGGATGCGCACATGCACAACGAAACCCGGAGCGCGGGCCGCTGCGGCGCTCGCCGCGCGGGTGCTGTGATCGGCGGGGATATGCGCGTGCACGACCAGACCCCCGGCCGGTCCCGAGACGAGTTCGCGGGCATCGCGTGCTGCGCTGGTGAGACCCCCGGTCGCCGACCGTGCGGAATCTCCTGCTGTCATGTGTTCTCCTTGTCGTGGGGTTGTTGTTCGTGTGATCGCGAAGGGAAACTCGCGTGTATCACGAAGCCGCCGGTGGCCAGCGGGCCGGAATGCAGTGTGCCACCCGCCAGTTCGACTCGGTCACGCATCCCCATCAGGCCGAATCCCGAGCCCTCGGCAGCCAGGGTAGTGCGTTCGCCCGCACCGTTGCGCACATCGACCTCGACCGTGTCGCCCGCCGAGATCTGCACCCGGACCACGGCTCCGGCGGCATGTTTGGCCGCATTGGTGAGCGCTTCCTGGACCAGCCGGTACACCGCGCGCCCGACCGGCCCCGTGACTTCCGGAAGTTGTTCGGGCGCAACGAGTTCGATGCGCTGCCCGGCGGTGACCGCGTCGGAAACCAGTTCGCGCACGGCCGCGAGGTCGGGCGCGGGCCGCAGTGGCGCGTCGGTGCGCAGCACACCCAGTAGTTCCCGCATCTCGGCCAGCGCCCGCGCTCCGGTATCGCGAATGGTGCCCGCGATCTCGGCGGGCTTCCCGTCGGCGGACACCTCGAGCGCGCCCGCCAGCACCGTCACCTGCGAAATACGATGCGCGACAATATCGTGCAGCTCGCTCGCGATGCGCAGGCGCTCGGCTTCCACCGCGGCCGCGGCGCGCAGATCACGTTCCCGCTCGGCCTGTTCGGCGCGTTCGCGCAGGCCGGTCAGCACCTGCCTGCGCTGATTGATCCACAGTCCGAGCAGCGCCGGCACCAGGAAGAACAGCACGGAGATCGGTGCGCTGTTGGTCAGTTGGTATTTCGTCCACACACCCCACGGCACCGCCCCCGCGACCATGCTAGCGATGGTGGACACCCAGGTTCGCGCGGTATTGCCGTACCGATTGGCCACCGTGTAAAGCGCCAGCGCCGAAGGCAGATTCGCGCCGGCCGCGATATCGGCGAGCACGCAGGCGACGAGCACGGGAATCGGCGCGGATCGCCGGAACAGCAGGGCCGCACCGGCCGCCACCGCCAGCGGCGGTCCCCAGGCGGCGGGCAGCACGCCGATGGGCGACCCATTGACCTGGTCGACGGCGAACAGGCCGAAAGCCAGGGCGAGCACGACATCCAGGATCACGGTGCGTATCCGATGCCTGCTCACCCTGGCTACCCTAGCCATGCGGCCCTGATCACACGTCACGGCGCGCAAGCATGATTCCGCCAACTGTCAGCAAACCAGCCGTGAGTCCCAGCAGCGGCAGTGCCGTCAGCGCCGGATGACCCACGCTCGGATCCACCAGCCGTCCTGCCGCGGTGAACGGCATGAGCTTCGGGCTGACTCCGGCCAGCATGGCCGGCATCTCCACCACGGTAGGCAGTCCGATGGCCGCGACCATGGCGAAGGTGGCATTGCGGGCCAGTGCGGCAATGGCCAGTCCCACCAGTGCGGCCAGCGTCGTGTACACCATGACCGCTGCGAAAGTCCGTGCGATGAGCGCGGTCTCACCCGGCACGGAGGAGACCGCCGCCTGCACCGCCAGCGTGACGGCCACCAGCGCGGCCCCCGTCGCCGCGGCCAGCGCGCCGCAGGTGAGCCCCTTGGCGGCCAGGACCTTCCCGGGCGCGCGCAGGGTCAGCATGGTGGTGGTGATGGTGCCGTAACGGTATTCGTGCCCGAACGCGCTCACCGCCACGGCGGTGCTGAACAGCGAGACCAGCAGCAGCGGCAGCCCGTCGAAGGCCATGGTGAGTTGTGCGCCCGGCGTGAGATCGGTCTTGTTCATGACGATCAGGGCGATCAGGGCCTGCAGGACCAGGCCACTGCCCAGCAGCACCCAGGTCGACCGCACGGTGCGCAGCCGGGTCAGTTCGTAGCGAATCGCGTTGGTCATGAGTCGGATTCCTTCCGGTTCAGGCGGTGACGTGACCGCGGTACTGGGCGGCGCCCGCGGTGGCGCGGAAGAACGCCTCCTCGAGGCTGGACTGCGCCTGGGTGAGTTCGGTGATCAGCAGTCCGGCTCGCATGGCGATCGCGGCCACCGCCTGCCGGTCGTGCCCGCGCACCACCACCGTGCCATCGGGTTCGAGCGCCACCTGGAAACCATTGCGGGACAGCGCGTCCGCGAGTTCACGCGGCCGGTCCGACCGGACCACGATGCGCTGCGCGGTATTCCGGTTCACGAACTCCGGGACCGATTCCGCGGCAATGAGTTCACCCGTGCCGATGACGATCAGCGAATCCGCCAGGTGCGCCATCTCATTGAGCAGATGCGAGGAGACGAAGATCGTGCGGCCCTGCTGCGCCAGCTTTTTGAGGGTGTCACGCAGCCAGCGCACGCCTTCGGGGTCGAGCCCGTTGGCGGGTTCGTCGAGGATGATGGTGGCTGGATCGCCCAGCAGGGCGGTGGCGAGTCCGAGCCGCTGCTGCATGCCGAGGCTGAAGCCGCCCGCGCGCTTGCCGGCGGCGCTGGTGAGGCCGACGGTATCGAGCACTTCGTCCACCCGGCCGTGGTCGATTCCCGCGCCGGCGGCGACCATTCGGAGGTGCCCGCGTGCGGTGCGCTTGGGATGCACGGCCCGCGCGTCCAGCATGACGCCGACCGAGCGCAGCGGGTCGGTGAGTTCGCCGTAGGTGTGCCCGTCGAACAGTGTCCGTCCGCCGCCGTGGTCGAGTCCGAGCATGAGCCGCATGGTGGTGGACTTGCCCGCGCCATTGGGCCCGAGGAATCCGGTGACCACACCGGGCTGGACATCGAAGGACAGATTGCCGACGGCGCGGACGTCGCCGTAGTGCTTGCTGAGGCCGCGCGCCTGGATCATCTCTCGTTCCCCTCGTTCGTGGATCGCGCCGGTGGTGACGCTGTCCGTACCGACGATGCCGGGTTCGGGTGCCGCGGCCATCGGCCGACAGCACACGATCGGCTAACCCTTTCGGTGTAGGGCGGACCGGCGAGCGGGGAATTCGCCGAGCAAATCTGGCAAGAACCCCTGCCAAAATTGCGCCGGCTCGCCTAGGCTCCGCAGACATGAGTGGCAAGGCGCCCGCGACGCTGGAAACGGCTGCGGCAGGCAAGATTCCGACGGAGTTCCGCTACTGGGAGAAGGTCTGGGACCCACGCGTGCAATGGGCCCGCCGCGCGGCGCGCCTGGCCTTCGGCTTCGATCCGCAGCCCTCCGGCGAACTCGTCGACTCCTTCGCCGCCGCCTACTACCAGGCCGATCCGGTGGCCGAGGCGTTCGTCGACGAGGTGTACCTCGGCGACATCGGCCCCAAAGCCGGTCGCGCCATGCTGGATCAGGCCCTGGCGCACGGCGTGGACTCGGTGCCCGACGCCCCGCCCTCGCTCATCCGCCTGTTCGAGGAATTCGAGACCGCCCCCGACTGGCTCGACCTGGACCTGGTCGAGCAGGGCGCGCGAGTCTTCCGTCGCTGGGGCACCTCGGTGTTCAGCTTCGCCACCACCAGCACCCTCGAAATGTATTCGGAGAGCTCGATCGCCAAGCCGCTGTCCTATGCGGGCGGCTACGCCGGCGACAAGGCGCACAAGCGGCAACTGGAAACCGTCCGCTTCTGGATCGACGTCTCCGATCCGGGTGGCCTGGCTCCCGGCGCGCGCGGTCGCCAGACCGCCATGCGGGTGCGCATCATGCACGTCTTCATCCGCCGCAAGCTCATGCAGCGCCCCGAATGGGATTACGACGCCTGGGGTGTCCCCATCAGTGTCGGCGACGCCACCCTCACCCTCATGGGCGGCAGCGTCGTCCCCGGTCTGGCCCTGTGGAGCGTCGGCCACCAGACCACCAAGCCCGAAATCGAAGCCACCCTGCACTTCTGGCGCTATGTCGGCCATCTGCTCGGCGTCCAGCCCGCCTGGTACCCCCGCGACTTCCGCGAAGCGGTGCAGCTCATGTTCGCCGCCTTCGTCAAACGCGCCCACACCGCCGGCCCCGACGGCGAAGAACTGGTCGAGTCCTACCTCCCCGCCTTCGCCCCGGCCCCGAACACCCCCTGGCCCAAGCGCATCCGCGACGAATTCAACTACCGCGTCCAGATCGGCTACACCGCCTTCTGGCTTCCTCCGAAAACCTATGCCCGCCACCGCATGCCCACCCGTTTCCCCTGGATCCTGCACCCCCTCGCCCAGGCCCCCGTCGTCTTCGCCGCCGAAACCCTCCGCCGCACCCTCCCCGCCCTGAACACCGTCGCCGACCGCGTCCAACGCCGTCGAAGAGAACAGTGGTACCGCAACGAGGTAGGCGACCGCGCCGCCGAATTCCAGCCCGTGGAGGAATTCCGCCGCTGAGCCATCGCGGTCTGTTCTCGGATCGGTGGTGGCACTGCTGCACGTTTCCGGACACGGGTCGGCGCGCGGGCATGGCGACCGGTCGGCTACATAGACTCGGCCTATGCCACTGTCCCCGCGGGTTCCGGATCTGGGTGCGCTCGACCTGCTGCTGTCGGTGATCGAACTGGGCAGTCTGGGGCGGGCGGCGCAGGCGCACGGGATCAGTCAGCCGTCGGCGAGTTCGCGGATCCGGTATCTGGAGCAGCTGGTGGGGGTGCCGGTGCTGGAGCGCACCACGCTGGGGTCGC
This sequence comes from Nocardia huaxiensis, assembly GCF_013744875.1. Lineage (NCBI taxonomy): Bacteria > Bacillati > Actinomycetota > Actinomycetes > Mycobacteriales > Nocardiaceae > Nocardia > Nocardia huaxiensis. The sequence continues at coordinate 7,708,873 of NZ_CP059399.1, read as the reverse complement.
GGCCCACGGCGGCGGGAGCGTTGATCGCCGAGTGGGCGCGCGATGTGGTGGAGGCGGCGGCGCGGCTGGATGCCGGTATCGACACCCTGCGCGCGCAGCGGGATTCGCGGCTGCGGGTGGCGGCCAGCCAGACCATCGCCGAGTATCTGTTCCCCAAATGGCTCATGGCGCTGCGGGCGCGCATGCCCGACACCTCCATCGCGCTGGTGTCCGGGAATTCGGCGGAGGTGGGCAAGGCCGTGCTGGAGGGCAGGGCCGGGATCGGATTCGTGGAGAGCCCGTCGGTGCCACGCGATCTGGAGAGTCATGTGGTGGCGCGGGATCGCCTGCTGGTGGTGGTCGGGCCGGGGCATCGCTGGGCTCGGCGTTCCGAGATCAGCGCGCAGGAGCTGGCGGACACCGCGCTCATCTATCGGGAGGGCGGTTCCGGCACCCGAATTTCGTTCGAGAAAGCCATGATTCGGGGGATTCCGGGCTGGAAACCCAATGTGCTGCTCGAATTGTCCTCGACCACGGCCATCAAGACCGCGGTGGCCGAGGGCGTCGCCCCGGCGGTGCTCAGTTCGCTGGCGGTGGCGAGCGAATTGGCCGACGGTTCGCTGATCTCGCCCGCCGTCACCGGCCTCGACCTGGACCGTTCGCTGCGCGCGGTATGGCCGAAGGGTCAGCGTCCCACCGGTCCGGCCCGGGATCTCTACACCATCGCCCGCCGCCCCGCCTGACGAGCCGTGCCGGATGTGACCCACCCCATGCCGGTGCGAAATACGAATGGTGTAATGAAGGCCCAAGTGCGCCAACGGCTCCCGAGCGGGCCGGTGAGGGGTTATGGTCACACCATGGCGCGAACCGCTGTCGCCGCGGAAGACCCGGACGAGCCCGAAGGTCCGACGTCCACACCGCGGCCACACCTAGAACTCGTCGGCGAAGTGCCCGATGATCTGCAGAATTATCCGTCCGCTGAAAAGGTGCTCACCGCAGCGGATCTCGAAGGATTCCCCGCATCGACCCGGCATCGGGTAGCCGCCTTCATCCACCTCCAGCTGGCGGCGCTGGAAGATCTGGAAGACCCTGTCCTGCCTGTACTTCCACCTACCGACGAGCTGTAGCGGACCGACCGGTCATCACAGCGATTACCAGCGCGATCAGGCTCACCCCGGCAATGGTGAGCCAGCTCAGCAGCGCCGGCGTATGGAACGCGGCTGCCGAGTCGAGAGCGCCGTGGTGTGCGGCCAGGATCGACCCGATCACCGCCACACCCAGCGACTGCCCGATCTGCCGGGATGTCGAGGCCAGACTCGAGGCCACACCCGCCTGATCCGGCGGTAATCCGGACACTGCCGCGTCCGTGATGGGGGGATTCACCAAACCGATTCCGGCGCCGAACAAGGCGTACCCGGCGAGCAGGACCAGCTGCCCGCCGCCGTCGAAGGTATACGCCAGCACCGCACTCGCCACCGCGGCCGTCGCCGCCCCGGCCACCAGCGCCGTGCGCGCACCCCAGCACGTGACGATCCGCCCCGAGAGCGGGCTGAACACGAACATGGCCGCCGCCATCGGCAGCAGTTCCAGCCCGGCCCGGAACGGCCGATCGCCGCGAACCTCCTGCAGGAAGAACGTATTCAGAAACAGGAACCCGCCCATTGCCGCGTAAGCGCACACCGCGATGGCGGTCGCGCCGCGCAGGGCGGGGGAGCGGAAGGCCCGCACATCGATGAGCGGCTCGGCCCGCCGTGACTCGTACGCAATCAGGGCTGTCAGGCAGACCAGCGAGCACCCGAGGCAGCCGAGGGTGACCGCCGAATCCCATCCCCGGTGCGGCCCTTCGATGATCGCGAACACCAGCGCACCCAGGAATCCGATCACCAGCACCTGCCCGACCGGATCCAGATCCCGCGCCCGCGCGGCCCGGGACTGCGGCACGAACAGTGCGGTCAGCACCAGCGTGACCGCCGCGATCGGCGCGTTCATCCAGAACACGGCCTCCCAGCCGATGGCATCCACCAGGAATCCGCCCACCACGGGCCCGGCGGCCATGCTGATTCCCATGGTGCCGCTCCACAATCCGATGGCCTGCACCCGCTGCGCCGGATTCGGAAAGGTCGCGCTCAGAATGGACATGGCGACCGGGCTCAGCGTGGCCCCGCCGATCGCCTGCACCATGCGGAAGGCCACCAGCCAGCCCAGCGAGGGCGCGAGACTGCACGCCAGCGATCCCGCGGCGAACAGGACCAAGCCGGTTTGCAATACCGTGCGCCGCCCGAACCGATCGCCCAGTGATCCCGCGAGTGTCAGTGAGCAGGCCATCACCACGGTGTAGGCGGCGACCGTCCACTGCGCACCGGACAGCGAGGCGTGCAGGTCGCGACCGATGGCCGGCAGCGCGACATTGATGGCCGTGGTGTCCAGATAGGCCATGAGCACGGCCGTGCAGCAGATGGCCAGCACCGTGATCTGCCGAGCCGTCATGGGTTCGGCCGCTGCGGTCCGTCCTGCATGCGCCATGGACAGCATCCTGGCAGCAACCAATGCCGTCTCGGCGTCGGAAACGCTGAGTCACACCGGATGGGGAGGCGGGTCGCGTCGGCGGCGAAGCCGCAACGCGGTGTCCGGGTCGGCCCGGGACCGCCGTCCTCAGCCCGCGGCGCTCTCCGCGTAGGCCGCAGGATCTTCGTCGTAGCGCCGCATGCCCGCCCACGAATCAGGGATGTAGCGCAGCCGCCTCGGCGCGATCTCCCACGTCAACCGCACCACCCGCCGGAATACCCCGAACGCGGCTCGATCCGCGCGAGTCCACTTCCAGCCCAGTATTTCCCGCGCCTCGGCGGGCATGGTGGCGTTCGAGATCCACACCCCGATACTCATCACCGGAAACCGCGCCAGCCGCCACACCGGCTCCGGAATCCCCGGCGGTGCGGGCACTTTCGCCCGGTGGATGGCCGCCGCGAAGTCGGTGGTGCGATTGCTGCCCAGTACCTCCTGGAACATGTGCCGCCAATACTGTTGGTAGCTCTCGTAATCCCCGAACGCGGGCTGCTCGCTCATCCCGTAGAGCCGCCACCACGTCAGCCCCTCCGCGATCAGCTGCCGCTTCTCGTCCTCGCTGAGCGGTGTCCCGAAGAACTCCTGGGTGGCGATGATGGACTCGTAGAAGGTGACGTGCGTCCACCAGAACACGTCCGGATCCAGCGCGTGATACCGCTCGCCCTGCTCGTCCACGCCCTTGATCGGTTTGTGGAAATCCCGCACGGTGGCGGCGTTCTCGCCCGCGCGCGGTTGATAGATCATGGCGTGAATCGGCTTGATGGAGCGATCGAACCGGTCCATTGGATCGCTGAAGAAGTTCGAATGCTCCTGCAGCGCTTTGTCCAGAACCGGGTGCATATTCTGCAGCGTCCCGGCGCGGCCCAGGATCAACATGGAGCGGATATCGCCGAAGTGCTTCCAGGTCAGCGATTCCGGGCCCAGTGGCGCGGACACGTCCCAGCCGAAACTCTTGATGAACCTGCCCATTCCGCGGGCTCCCTCCCACCGTGACAACGTGTCCGACCATAACCGGAAAGCGCGGAGGATGAGAGCGATTGAGAGTCAATCATTCATCGAGTGGGACGGTGCGCAGTGTTTCGGTCCCTGTCACGCCGCGTTCACGGTGATTCGCCAGAGTGTTGCCCATGAAGGCGATCTCGACTGCGGATCCCGATTTCCGGTCCGCCCTGTACCTGCGCCGCGCCGACGACGCCGGCAAGGTCGTCGGCCTCGCCGTGCACCCCGTCGAATGGTGGCGGCCGATCGTGGAGCGCGTCGCCGCGACGGTGTGATCACTGCTCGCCGACCGGCAGCCAGTCGACCGGCGTGGCCTCGCGAATGTGGATGAGCACATCGAACGCCCCGGCGAGGGAGGGCACCGTCATCCGTGCCGCCGCATCCTGTGCCGGGTCGTACACCCCGCTGATCACCCGCAGCGCCGCCGGTCCCGCCCGCCATGCCAGGACGGATTCCGGTGCGGCAGAACGCAGATCCACCGCGAAGGCATCCAGTCCCACCGCACCCAACTGCGCGTCCACCAGATCCGCGGCGGGCTCGGGAACCACGGTCAGGCCCAGATCTCCGTGATGGAACCCGATGGCGACGGCCGCATAACCATCGCCGAACCGCCCGCGCAAGTGCCCGCCCAGACCATCGGCCAGCACACCGGTGTGCGAAATGCCGTCCCAGTAGGCGATGCGCGCTCCGGTGCGCTCGTGCCAATCGATGATCCGATCAGACTCCGCCCGTTCATCTTTGGCGAAACCACCCCGGCCCGCGACGCTGCCTTCGTGGAACTCCCGGATCAATCGGGCATGTGCCAGCGCGGCATCCCGTTCCGCGGTGACCGGCAGCGTCTCGAGTAGTTCGACCACCTCACGCGCCTGCTCGGCGAACGGCCGACCCGGATGAATTCCATTGTGGCGCTGCACATGCTCGTCCATCCGATGCGCCGTAAGGATCGTCTCGAGCCGGGAAGTGAACTCCGCCAGCCGTTCCGGAGCAGCCCGCCCCGCGAACTCGAGCACCGCGTCGTAATCGGACGGTTCCGCGTGCGGCGGCTGAATCCCGAACACCCGCACCGGATCCGCCGCATGCGTGAGATTGAACTCCCGAATCCACCGCAGCGTCTCCGCCATTTCCCGCGTCCGCAGCGGCGCCCAAGCCTGCGCGAGCGCCTCCTCGGCCGTCTCCGCCCCGCCCAGCGCGAACCGATCCATCCGCTCCCCGGCCCGAGCCCCGTCCTGCACCGCGAGCGCGCGGAATCCGTACTCCCGCACGAGAAGCCGGAAGATCCGCGCCCGCACGCCGAAGGTCTCCGCCGAGAAGCGCGTGGACTCGCCGAGCCCGACCACCGTGGCGTCCCCGAGCCCGCCGGTCAGCCACTCGAGATCCGCCCCGGTGTCATCTGATCGAGTACCTGTTACAGGGTGCGCCGCGGCCCGCAGCCATTCGAGCACATCGGCGGAATACGTCGTAGTCATGCCACCGACGCTAGGTACCACCCGTCGATGCTCGCCTCTGTCGAATGACCGGGTTGTCGTCAGGCACCCGAGCAGGCGTCTCAGTTCCCGGTCTGAATCCCGGTCCCGATCCGCACCACCACATTGTCCTGCGTCACCTGCTGCACATTCACGTTCAGCCCGTCGGTCGGCTGCGACTGCCCCACCGGCACCACAACCTGCTGACCGCCCACCTTCAATGTCACATTGTTCCCATCCACGGCCACCAGCTCCGCATCCACCCCGAGCACGCTGGCCTTGGCATTCACCCCCCGATCGAACGTGATGGTGCATCCACTCACATCACACTCGGACTTGCTCCCCGGCCCCTCGGCCGTGCAGGCCACAGCTCCCACCGGAACCAGCACCGCGAACGTGGACAGGGCGATCAGCCGTCGAATCTGCACCCCGCCCAGTGTAGGAGCCTCGTGCCGGTTGGGGGGACCGCTCCGCCCGGGGCGGGGGCTCGGTGGGCGATTCGGGGAGCCGGTCCGCGTTGTGGCGATCGGGGTGGTGGCATTTCGATCGCGTGCCGCAGGCGGGCAGACTGGTCGGCAATGAAACTGCCTGAACTCCCCGATCTGCCCGTTCGTGCCGCCCTCGACCGCATTGTCGCGACGCTGGCCGAGCGTGAGACGGCCGTGCTGGTCGCGCCGCCGGGCACCGGCAAGACGACGCTCGTGCCGCTGGCCTTGGCGGCCGGGGTGACGGGCCGGGTGCTGGTGGCCGAGCCCCGGCGGCTGGCCGCGCGGGCTGCGGCGGCGCGCATGGCCGCGCTGCTCGGGGAACCGGTCGGGGCCACGGTCGGCTACGCCGTGCGTGGCGATCGGAAGGCGGGGCGGGACACGCGGGTCGAGGTCGTCACCTCCGGCCTGCTGGTGCGCCGTCTCCAGCACGATCCCGAGCTGGCCGGTGTCGATGTGGTCGTCCTCGACGAATGTCACGAGCGCCACCTCGACGCGGATCTGCTGCTGGCCCTGCTGCTCGACGCCCGCGCCGGGCTGCGACCCGATCTGCGCCTGCTGGCGACCTCGGCAACGGTTGCGGCCGAACGACTTTCCGCCCTTCTCGGCGATGGTGACGAACCCGCTCCGGTGCTGGAGGTGCACGGCCGCACCTACCCGGTCGATATCGCCTACGTCCCGCCGCTGCCCCGCGAACGCATCGAGACTCAGGTCGCCCGCGCCACCCGCACGGCCCTCGCCGAAACCGACGGCGACATCCTGGTCTTCCTCCCCGGCGCTGCCGAAATCCGCCGCACCGCCGAACAACTCTCCGGCCTGCACGACATCGATGTGATCCCCCTGCACGGCCGCCTCGCCGCCGCAGCCCAGGACACCGCCCTGCGTCCCGGCGCCCGCCGCCGGGTCGTATTGTCCACGGCCGTAGCCGAATCCAGTCTCACAGTCCCTGGTGTGCGAGCCGTCGTCGATTCCGGCCTCGCTCGAGTCCCCCGCATCGACCGTGCTCGTGGCCTGTCCGGCCTTGCGACAGTGCGAGTCTCGTCCGCCGTAGCCGAGCAGCGCGCGGGCCGCGCGGGCCGCGAGGCCCCCGGCCGAGCCTGGCGCTGCTGGCCCGAATACGAGCACGCCACCCTCCCCGCCTACCCCGAACCCGAGATCCGCACCACCGACCTCACCCGCCTCGCCCTGGAGCTGGCCTGCTGGGGCACCCCCGACGGCTCCGCCCTCTCCTGGTGGGACGCCCCACCCCCGGGCGGTCTCGCCGCAGGCCGAGAAGTCCTGCGCGCCTTGGCCGCCGAAGACCGCAATGGCATCACCCCGCGCGGCCGCCGCATGGCCGCGATCGGCCTGCACCCGCGCCTGTCCCGCGCTCTCCTCGACGGCGCCGCCGAGGTCGGCCCCCGCGCAGCGGCAGAGGTGGTGACTCTGCTGGACGACGAGTCCCTCTCTCCCGGTGTGGATCTCGTTTCCGCACTCCGAACCCTGCGCCGCGAACGCCCACAGCGCTGGCTCCGAGAGGTGGACCGCCTGACCCGTCTGATCGACGGATCGACGGCCGAACCAGATCGGAGCCGGAACATCGGATCCAGCACCGGTGATGGGAAGTCCGGCCCAGCAGAGCGCAGGGGGACTGCGCTCTCGGGGCAGGCGGATGATCCGGCATCGGTTGTCGCGCTGGCGTATCCGGAGCGGTTGGCGCGGCGGCGTGGACCGGGGTCGGCGAGCTACTTGATGGCGGGCGGGACCGCGGTGACCTTGCCGCCCGGATCCGGGTTGGGGGATGCCGAGTGGCTGGCCGTCGCCGTGGCGACGCGTGATCCGGGGCGCTCCGAAGGGCGAATTCGGTTGGCTGCCATCGCGGATGAGGAGCTCGCGCGGCGGGCTGCGCCGACGCTGCTCACCGGCGGCGACGAGGTGGATTGGGTCGACGGGGACGTGGTGGCCCGGCGGGTGCAGCGGCTCGGGGCGATCGTATTGTCGGAGAAGCCGATTCGGGAGCCGGAGCCGGAACTGCTGGAGGCCGCGCTGCGGCGAGGACTGCAGGAGCTGGGCTTGTCGTTGCTGCGCTGGAGTGCCGATGCGGTGTCGTTGCGGCAGCGGCTGGACTTCCTGCATCGCACGCTGGGGGAGCCGTGGCCTGCGGTGGATGACGAGTCGCTGCTCGCCGCCCTCGACCGTTGGCTGGCTCCTGATCTCGGGACCGCCCGCCGCCGCGCCGACCTCGAACGCATCGACGCCGGTCAGGCGTTGCGCCGGCTGCTGCCGTGGCCCGAGGCCGCCCGGCTCGACGAACTGGCTCCGGAGCGCCTGCCGGTGCCCTCCGGAAGCCACGTGCGCCTGGACTATTCGGCGGATCCGCCGGTTCTTGCGGTCAAGGTGCAGGAGATTTTCGGCTGGACGGAGCCGCCGCGCCTGGCGGACGGGCGCGCCTCGATCCTGCTGCACCTGCTCTCACCCGCGCAGCGCCCCATCGCGGTGACCGCCGACCTGCCGTCGTTCTGGCGCACCGGCTGGCCGCAGGCGCGCGCCGAACTGCGCGGGCGTTATCCCAAGCATTCCTGGCCGGAAGACCCCACGACGGTGCAACCGCATCGCGGCACCGCCCGCAACGCCGCCCGCGGCTGAGCGAATCGGGCGGCGGCTGCTCAGTTTTCGACGATGGCGATGCCGTCGATTTCGACCAGCATCTCTTCCCGTGGCAGACCGGTGAAAACCGTTGTGCGGCTGGGCAGTACCCCACCGTTCGTGTGTTGCTCGACGAACTTCCCGTACGCCTCGTTCATGATCGGGAAGTCCTCCCGCTTGGTCAGATACACCCGCAGCATCACCACATCGTCGAAGCTCGCCCCCGACGCCTCGACGATCGCCTTCACATTCTCCAGCGTCCGAATGGTCTGCGCCGCGACATCGCCCGGGTACAGGTACTCGTTGGTCACCGGGTCGACCGGCCCCTGTCCGGACACCTGCACGAACGGCCCCTTGCGCACCCCTTGCGAAAACGTGTGCGCGGGTGCGGGCGCCAGCTCGGTGCGGACGGCGATCTTCTCACTCATGGACGGGCCTTTCACTTGTCGGGGCTCGGGCTCCAGCCGAGCTCGGTGGATACGGCGTCGGCCGTCGCGCGTGCCCGCGGCAGCAGGCCGAGCACCTGGTCGTGATCGAGCAGCATGTCCGGCACCGACACCGACAGTGCGGCGACGACCGCGCCGGTGCCATTGCGAATCGGGACGGCGACGCAGTTGATGAAGCTCTCGTGTTCCTCGTGATCCTCGGCGAACCCTTGGGCCGCAACGAGTTCCAACTCCGCGAGATATTGCTCGGGGCTCTGGATGGTGCGTTCGGTGAACTTGCGGTAGTCCAGCCGTTCCGCGATGGCCGCCCACTGTTCGCGGGGCAGCGCGGCCACCAGCACCTTGCCGACCGCCGTGCAGTGCAGCGCCGCCGGCCGCCCGATGCGCGAGTACATGCGCACGCTGTGGGTGGCATCGAGCTTGTCGATGTACACGGCTTCGCCGGATTCGTAGGTGGCCAGGTGCACGGTCTGCCCGGTGGCGGCATTGAGCGCGCTCAGGTGCGGCCGCGCCACGGTCCGCAGATCCCGTCCCTCGAGTGACCGGTTGGCCAGCTCGAACAGCCGGGTCCCGAGCCGATACCGATGCTCACTGTCATGGGTGACGAACCGTTCGCCCTCCATGGTCTGCAACAGCCGCAGCACCGTCGACTTGTGCACGCCCAGCCCGGTGGCCAGCTGGTCCAGGGATTTCGGCTCCTCGCCGAGTTCGACGAGCAGGGTGAGGGCGCGCTGCAGGCTCTGGCTCATGAGCTCACATTCTCGGGGACGGCGGCCGGGCGATAGCGCATACCCGCCCATTCGGAAGCCGCGACGGCGGCAAGGTTTTCGAGGGTGCGCACCGGCGGCAGCTCGGCCACATCGCCGGCGCCGGTGAGCGCGGCGGCCGCGCACAGGTGCCCGAAGCGCAGCAGCTGCTCATGCGGACGCCCCTGGAGCAGTGCGGCCAGATAGCCGCCCGCGAAAGCATCTCCGGCTCCGATGCTTTCGGTGACCTCCAGGCTCAATGCGGGCACCTCGACCCGTTCGGCTCCGAGAAACCCGGTGACCGAATGCTTGTCGTTCTTGACCACCAGATGCCGGGGTTGCGGGAACAGGGCCCGCAGCGCGTCCGGCTCGGAGGTCCCGAACACCGCGTCGGCCTCATCGGCCCCCAGGAACGCGATATCGCTGCCCCGAATATGCCGCGCCAGGGTATCGGCCACGGTATCGGCGGGCCGATTCCACAGTGCGGCACGGTAATTGAGATCGAAGCTGATCAATCGCCCGGGCCTGCGCAGCGTCAGCAGCGCCTCGGTCAGGTCGGTGGCCGACGGCGAGAGCGCGGTGGTGATGCCGGTGCAGTGGATCAATCCCGCCGCGTCGAGCAGCCCGCTCGCCTCCGCGAGATCGGCCGGTGACAGCGCGCTGGCCGCGGATCCGGTGCGGTAGTACAGCATTCGGCTCGTGCCCGCCGCGAGATCACCGGACCGCCCGGAGCCGCTCCCGCGTTCCTTCACGTACACCCCGGTCGGCCGCAGCGAATCGACGCTCACCGCGGAGGTGTCCACGCCGCGCGCACTCAGTTCCCGTACCAGATACCGCCCGAACCCGTCGTCTCCCACCCGCGACAGCCACGCGGTGGGCACCCCGAGTTGACTCAGCACGCCCGCCACATTCGCTTCCGCCCCCGCCGCTCCGCGTTCGAAGACGGGTGAGTCCTCGAGCGGGCCGGGCCGTGCGATGAGGACCGCGAGTCCTTCCCCGACGGTCACCGCCCGCCGGATCGGCTGGATCACACCAATCTCCTTCGAATGCTTGCGGCTTTCGGACAACGTGTGCAGAATAACCAGCAGAAACACATTGCGCAACAAGCGTTGCAAATTATGCAATGCAGACATGCTATTGAACACAGCTGGTTGGCAATCGAGCCGGTACGACCGCGGCTCAATCGATTTCGGAAGGAGCGTCGTGGCCATCGACAACGCGCTCATCGCGGCCCTGCACGATCGGATCCTCGGACCGGAGCACAAATCGCTCCCGCCCGCGGCCTGGGGCCTGACCGTGCGCGAATACCTGGCCACCGCACCGCGTCTGGACGACCTGCAAACCCCGGTGCTGACCATGGACCGAGCCGCCCTGGATCACAATCGCGCCGTCATGGCGGACTGGGCCGCCGCGGCCGGCGTACGCCTGGCTCCGCACGGCAAGACCTCCATGTCACCCCAGCTGTGGGCCGAACAGCTGGCCGCCGGATCCTGGGGCATCACCCTGGCCACAGGCTGGCAGGCGCAGGTGGGCCGCTCCTTCGGCCTGAACCGCATCATGCTCGCCAACGCGCTGCTGGATCCGGTCGGATTGCGCTGGGCCGCAGCCGAAATCGCCCGCGACCCCGGCTTCGAACTCTTCAGCTGGGTCGACGGGGTCGACTCGGTGCGCGAGATGGAACGCCACCTCGAAGCCGCCCCGGAGGCCGTGCGCCTGTCGGTGCTCGTGGAACTCGGTGGGCCGCACGGCCGCACGGGTGCCCGCGACCGGACCGCCGCGCTCGGAGTCGCCGAGGCCGTGCACAAGTCGCCGCGACTGCGTCTCGCCGGAATCGGCGGTTACGAGGGCGCGCTGGCCCACGACCGCACCCCGGAGAGCCTGGCGGCGGTCCGGCACTACCTCGACGAAATCGCCGCACTGCACCGGCAACTCGCCGCGGCGGACTGGTACGAGGACGCTGCGGCCCCTTCCGCCGTCGCGTCGACCGGTGCCGAATCGGCCACGGCCGAGCCCGGTTCGGCCCGGTCCGGTCCCACGCGCGGCGCGCTCATCACCGCCGGTGGCAGCGCATACCCCGAACTCGTGGTGGAACATCTGGCCCCACTCGCGGATGAGGCCGGCGCACAGGGCGTTCCGACCACGGTCGTGCTGCGCTCCGGCGCCTACCTGATCCACGACGACGGCTTCTACTCCAGCATCTCCCCGCTGGCGCAGGGGCGTGCCGAACGCCCCCTGCGTTCGGCCATGCACGGCTGGGCGCGATGCGTGTCGCGCCCGGAGGGGGAGCTCGCCCTGCTCGATGCGGGCAAGCGCGATCTCCCGTTCGATGAGGGGCTGCCGGTCCCGCAACAGGTTTCGGGACCGGCGGCGCAACCTCTGCCCGAGGGTGCGCACGTCTCGGCGCTCAACGACCAGCACGCCTTCCTGCGCCTGCCCGGTGCGTCAGCGGCGGATGTCCAGGTGGGAAGCACTGTGCGCCTGGGTCTCTCGCACCCCTGCACCGCTTTCGACAAGTGGCGCTTGATCCCGGTGCTCGACGACGCCGCGGCCGCGCGGCCCCGCGTCGTCGATTTCCTGCACACCTTCTTCTGATCCATCTGAGCGGAACATCATGCCCGACTTGCTCATTCGTGACATCGACGTCATCGACGGCACCGGCGCGCAGCGGTATCGCGCGGACGTGGTGGTGGATGACGGCCGCATCACCGAGATAGCCGCCCCCGGAACGGTGGCGACCGCCGGCCGCATCCTGGACGAGGGCGAAAACCTCGTCCTCGCACCCGGTTTCATCGATATGCACGCCCACTCCGACCTGCACCTGCTCACCGAACCCGGGCACTTCCCGAAACTGAGCCAGGGCATCACCACCGAGGTGATCGGCCAGGACGGCCTGTCCTACGCGCCCATCGACGACACGGCACTCGACCTCGTGCGCCGCCAGATCGCGGGCTGGAACGGCAATCCCGCCGACCTCGACTTCTCCTGGCGCACCGTCGCCGAATACCTGGACCGCCTGGACACCGCCGGTATCACCCCGAACGCCGCCTACCTGGTCCCGCAGGGCACCCTGCGCCTGATGGTGGTCGGCACCGAAAAGCGTTCGGCCACACCGTCGGAGATCGACCGCATGCGTGAGCTCCTGGCTCAGGCCCTCACCGAGGGCGCGGTCGGCATGTCCAGCGGCCTCACCTACACCCCCGGAATGTACGCCGACACCGGCGAACTGGCGTCCCTGTGCGAGGTGGTGGCCCGGTTCGGTGGCTTCTACGCCCCGCACACCCGCTCCTACGGCAAGGGCGCGCTCGACGCCTACGCCGAGATGATCGACCTCTCCCGCCGCACCGGCTGCGCCCTGCACCTCACCCACGCCACCATGAATTTCGGCGAGAACCGCGGCCGCGCACCGGAATTCCTGGCCATGATCGACGCCGCCCTGGCCGAGGGGTGCGACATCACCCTCGACACCTACCCCTATCTTCCCGGCTCCACCACCCTGTCGGCGCTGCTGCCCAGCTGGGCCATGTCCGGCGGCCCCGACGCGGCCCTGACCCGCATCGCCGACCTGGACACCCGCCTCGCCATCGCCCTCGATGTGAATGTGCACGGCTCCGACGGCTGCCACGGCGTCACCGTCGACTGGGAGACCATTCAGATCAGCGGCGTAGCCAACCCCGACCTCACCCCGCACGTCGGCCGCACCATCGCCCAGCTTGCCGTCGACCGTGACCTGCCCCCGGTGGAGGTCTTCTTCGACCTGCTGACCCGAGATCAGCTGGCCACCACCATCCTGCAACACGTGGGCCATGAGGAGAACGTCCGCGCCATCATGCGCCACCACCGCCATATGGGCGGCAGCGACGCCCTCCTCGTCGGCGACCGCCCGCACCCCCGAGCCTGGGGCACCTTCCCCCGCTACCTGGGCCATTACACCCGTGACCTCGGCGTCCTCGACCTGGAAGACTGCGTCCACCACCTGACCGGCCGCCCCGCCGAACGCCTGCGCCTCCGCGACCGCGGCCTGATCCGGCCCGGCCACGCCGCAGACCTGGTCCTCTTCGATCCGGCCACCGTGCGCGACACCGCCACCTTCGAACAACCGAAGCAGCAGGCCCACGGCATCCCGTATGTGCTCGTCAACGGCGAATTCGCCCTGGACGCAGGCAAACCCACCGGCATTCGCGCCGGCCGCACCCTCCGCATGGATTCCGACCGTCAGGAGACTCGATGACCACCGCCATGGCGGCCGTGCTGGCCGACCGTGCGCTGACTGTTGTTCGCGCACCGGAGATTCCGGATCCGGCGGCGCTGGCCGAGGCGCTGGCCGGCGCCGGAATCCGCGCTGTGGAACTGACTTTCACCACGCCGGGCGTACTGGACTGTCTGCGCAAGGCGTCCGGCGCCGACCGGGCTGTGATCGGTGCGGGCACCGTGCTGACCGCGGACCAGGCTGTGGCGGCCATCGACGCGGGCGCGCAATTCCTGGTGACCCCCGGTGTGACCGAGCCGGTCGCCGAGGTGGCCGCTCGCCATGAAATTCCGGTTGTCATGGGCGCTTTCACGCCCAGTGAGGTGATGCGGGCCACGACGCTCGGCGCGGCTGCGGTCAAGATCTTCCCCGCCCGCGCTCTCGGCCCCGGCTATCTGAAGGACCTGCGCGGCCCCTTCCCCGACGCTCGACTGATCCCCTCCGGCGGGGTCAATGCGGGCAATGCCGCCGACTTCCTCGCGCACGGCGCGGTGGCGGTCACCGCCGGAACCGATGTCGTCCCGCCCGCCGCGGTCGCGGCCGGGAACTGGTCGGAAATCGCCGCTCGCGCGGCGGCTTTCGTTCGATCGCTGAATTCTGAGAGGTAAACATGAGCGCCACCGTCGACTGGCTGCGCACCACCACGCCAGGACTGCTGCTGCTCTGCGGTCTCGCCATCGCCGTGCTGCTGGTAGCGATCATCCGGTTCAAACTGGAACCGTTCATCGCCCTGCTGCTCACCGGCCTCGGGCTGGCGCTGGCGGCGGGGCTGCCGGTGTCGAAGATCGTCGGCACCCCGCTGAAAGCCGGTGAATCCCTGCTGGAAACCGGCTTCGGCGGCATCCTCGGCCACATCGCCGTCATCATCGGCCTGGGCACGGTGCTCGGCGCCATCCTGGAACGCTCGGGCGGCGCGGACATCCTCACCGAGAAACTGCTGAGCATCTTCGGCGAGAAGGGCGCACCCCTCGCCATGGGTCTGCTCGGCCTGATCTTCGGCATCCCGGTCTTCTTCGACATCGGCATCTTCGTGCTCGCGCCGCTGGTGTACGTGGCCGCGAAACGCGGTGGCCGCTCGCTGGTCCTGTACGCCATGCCCATGCTCGCGGGCCTGTCCATGACGCACGCCTTCCTCCCGCCGCACCCGGGCCCGGTGTCGCTGGGCGGCCTGCTCGGCGTCAGCCTGGGCTGGCTCATCCTCATGGGATTCGTCTGCGGCCTACCGGGATTCGTCGCGGCGGGCATCGTGTGGGGCGGCTGGATCGGCAAGCGGGTGTACGTCGAGGTGCCCGACGAGTTCCTGGTCCGCAAGGACAATGGCGCGAACGGCATCACCGATACCGGCTCCCCGAGCGATTCGGCCGCACAGCCCGGTGGCGGGGTCTCGGCCCAGCCTTCCGGAGCTGGAGTGGCGACCGACGTGTCCAGCACCGCTGCCACGCTCGTCCGCCGTCCCCCGTCGGTGGGCCTGATCGGCGGCATCATCGCGATCCCGCTGGTTCTCATCCTCGGCGCCACCTTCGGCAGCCAGCTGCTGGAGGCGAACTCGAAACCGCTCCAGGTGCTGACCTTCCTGGGCACCCCGGCGGTGGCGCTGCTCATCGCGGTCCTGATCGCCTTCTACGTGCTCGGCGTTCGCCGCGGCTCCTCGGTCCAGGAACTCAGCACCCTCACCGCCGAATCCCTGCGCCCCGTCGGCATGCTGCTCCTGGTCGTCGGCGCAGGCGCCTTC
Source organism: Nocardia huaxiensis (assembly GCF_013744875.1). Classification (NCBI taxonomy): domain Bacteria; kingdom Bacillati; phylum Actinomycetota; class Actinomycetes; order Mycobacteriales; family Nocardiaceae; genus Nocardia; species Nocardia huaxiensis. The sequence goes on along the minus strand of NZ_CP059399.1, from coordinate 7,693,590 downwards.
TTCGGAAAGGTCATCTCCGCCACCGGAATCGGCGCGGCCCTGGCCGAAACCATGTCCGCCGCCGGCCTCCCCGTCATAGTCCTCGCCTACATCATCAGCTGCGGCCTGCGCATCGCCCAGGGTTCCGCCACCGTCGCCATCGTCACCACCGGCGGCATCGTGGCCCCCCTGATCGCCGACAAGGGCTACTCCCAACTGGCTCTCGCCCTCATCGCCATGGCCATCGCCGCCGGCTCCATCATCCTCAGCCACGTCAACGACGGCGGATTCTGGATCATCGCCAAGTACTTCAACCTCACGGTGAAGCAAACCCTGCAAACCTGGACGGTCCTCGAAACAGTGCTCTCCGTGGTCAGTTTCGCGGTAGCCGCCCTCCTGTTCGCCCTCCTGGCCTGAGCACTACCCCAGCTGCCAGTCTTCGAGCCGCAGCTGACGGCGATCCCGCCGCAGCGTCCAGGTACCTCCGGGGTAGGTGAGGGTGTTGGTGCCGTCAGCGGTGGTGAAGTAGTTGGTGCAGCCACCGGTCGACCAGACCCGCGAACTCAGCAGATCCCGTGCGCGCGTCACCCATTCACGCTCGGCACCCGCACTCGGTGTGTAGCGGGGGATGTGGTGGGCGCGCATGTGGGCGATGGTGCGGGCGATCAGCCGGGCGGTGGGCTCGATGGCGAGGAACTGCGAGGTGTGGGGGAGGGCCGTATTGGGGCCCGTCACAGCGAACAGGTTGGGGAGGCCGGCGAAGGCTATGCCGCGGTAGGCCGTGAAGCCGTCTTCGGCGAACTTGCGGCGGGTCGATGTGGTGGGGGTCCGGAAGTCGGGGAAGCGGGCGATGGAGTCCTGGACGTGGAAGCCGGTGGCCCAGACGATGGCGTCCACTTCGTGGTGGGCGCCGTCGGCGGTGCGCAGGCCGGTCGGCGTGATCTCGATGATCTTCTCCGTGACGAGATCCACTGTGGGCCGGGCGAATGCGGCGTAGTACTCGTCGGAGACCATGGGCCGTTTGCAGCCGAAGCTGTAGTCGGGGGTGAGCTTGCGGCGCGTTTCCGGGTCGGGCACCTGGCGTTTCAGGGCCGCCAGGCAGACCCGCGCGTAGAGCGAGACCAGGCGCGGGTGGAATTCGGCGAAGTGCAGCGCCTCCAGGAAGGTGAAGACGAAGGCGCGCGCGGCCAGTCGCAGCGGTGGGATACGGCGGAGCACGGTGCGCACGGCGGGCGGGATGGGGCGGTCACCGCGGGGGAGCACCCAGGCGGCGGTGCGCTGGAAGGACAGGACGCGGGCCGAGGTGCGGGCCAGCGCCGGGACGATCTGGACCGCGCTCGCGCCGGAGCCGATCACGGCGATGCGCTTGCCCTCCGGCTCGAAGGCCGGATCCCACCGGCTCGAATGCATCTGCGGGCCGGTGAATTCCATGCGGCCGGGGATATCCGGGACGGTGGCCTCGTGCAGCGAGAAGTACCCCATCACGGCGGCGCGGGCGCGAATCTCGCGGCCATCGGTGAGCTGGATCGTCCACAGCTTGGCGGACTCGTCGAAATCGGCCGAGCCGACCTCGCTGCGCAATCGCACGTGGCGGCGCAGATCGAAACTGTCGACCACGTTCTCGGTGTACTCGCGCAACTCGGGCTGGGTGGCGTAGAGCCGCGTCCAGTCCGGGTTCGGCGCGAACGAGTAGGAGTACAGGACCGACGGAACGTCCACCGCACAACCGGGATACACATTGTCGCGCCAGGTGCCGCCGACCGTGTCCGCCCGCTCCAGGATGACGAAGTTGTCGATCCCCAACCGGCGCAGGTTGATCGCAACACCGAGTCCGCTGAAGCCGGAGCCGATGATGGCGACGTCGTAATGGTCGGAAGCGGTGGTCATGCGACTCCTCGAAACGGTTGAGAGGCAGGCGGATTCATGCGCCGACGGCGGCCGTCACCGGCGGCGCGGCGCTTTCGCGAATCCCGATGCGGTCGTGCAGGCGGCGCAGCGGCGCGGGCGCACACCAGGTCCAGCGGCCGCCGAGACGCAGGGCGGCGGGCAGCAGGAAGCCGCGGATCAGGGTGGCGTCGGCGAGCACCGCCAGCGGCAGCCCGATACCGAACGCCTTCATGAAGGTGATGTCGGAGGCCAGGAATCCCAGGAACACAATGGAAATGAGGATGGCGGCCGCGGTGACGATCCGGCCGATGCGTTCCAGTCCGATGGCGACCGAGCCCACCGGGTCACCGGACAGCTCGTACTCCTCGCGGATGCGGGCCAGCAGGAACACCTGGTAGTCCATGGCCAGCCCGAAGGCCACGGCGAACAACATGACCGGCACGACCGCCGAGATGTCGCCGGTGACGGTGAAGCCCAGCAGCCCGGACAGATGCCCCTGCTGGAAGATCCACACCAGCGCACCGAAGGTGGCCGTCAGGCTCAAGGCGCTCAGCACCAGCGCCAGCACCGGCACGAAAAGGCTTCCGGTCAGCAGGAACAGCAGCACGGCCATGAGGATCAGCACATAGCCGAGCGCGATCGGGGCGCGGCCGGTCAGCGCGTCGATGGCGTCCAGGTTCGCCGCGTCCACACCGCCCACCAGTGCGCGCGAGGGGGCCGCGGTGTCGCGGATCTCGCGGACGACCGCACCGACCGCATCTGGGTCGGCGGTCTCGGGCACGACGGAAAGGTATGCGGCCGTGTCGTTCTGGAATCGAGCGTGCGCGGGCGTCGCCGGAATCGCCGGTGCGCCCGCGGTGTAACTCCCGGTGGCGGTGTCGACCCGCTGCACGCCGTCGAGCGCCGACAGTGCGGCGGCATACGCGCCGAGGCCGTCCTTGCCGTCCGGCAGGACGACGAACAGCCCGCTGAGCTCGGCCGCGTCGAAGTCGTCGTGCACGGTTTCGGCGACCTGCCGCGCGGAGGTGTCGGCCGGCATGGAGCGGTAGTCCGGGAATCCGGCGTGGAACTTCAGGAACGGCAGGCCCAGCGCCAGCAGCACCACTACGGTGAGGGTCGCGACCGGCACCGGCCGCCGCATCACCATGGTCGCCAGCCGATGCCAGAATCCCTCGTCCAAGGTCTGGGAATCCTTGCTGGACAGCCCTTTCCGCCCGAAGCGTGACCGCCGGATGCGCGGGCCCGCGAGCAGCAGCACGGCGGGAAGCACGGTCAGCGACACGAGTGCGGCGGTCGCCGCGACCGCGATGCCCGCATACCCGATGGACCGCACCGCCAGCAGCGGGAAGAACAGCATGGACGACAGCGCCGCCGCCACGGTGAGCGCCGAGAACGCCACCGTCCGACCGGCCGAGGACATGGTGGCGCGCAAGGCATCTCGCGGTTCGGCCGCACCGGACAGCTCCTCGCGGTACCGGTTGACGATGAGCAGGCTGTAGTCGATGGCCAGCCCCAGCCCCAGCAGCGAGGCCACATTCGAGGCGGTGGCCGACAGGTCGGTGACCGCCGCGATCAGCCACAGCACACCCATGGTGAGCATGGTGGTGACGGTCCCGGTGAGCAGCGGCAGCGCCGCACCCAGCACGCTGCCGAACACCAGCAGCAGCGCGATCAGCGTGAGCGGGAAGGCGATCGCCTCACCCGCGACGATATCCTTCTCGCCCTGTTTCACCGTCTCGTGCGCCATCATGGCGTAGCCGCCCACGCGCACGTCGAGGCCGTCGTGGCGACCGCCGAATTCCGGTGCCAGCGCGGCGATCCGGTCGTCGATGTGCATTTCGTCGCCGAGGATGGTGGCGACGACGAGCCCCTTGCCGCCCTGCTTGTCGCGCAGCGCGGGCAGTTGACCGGAGGTCCAGTAGGACATCACCCCCGTGACATCCGCTTCACCGCGCAGTCGATCGACGAGTGCGGTTGCGGCACGGGTGGTTTCGGCGTCGTTCACCGATCCGCCGGTGTCCACCAGCAGCACCAGATTCGGTGCGCCCTGCCCGAAATGCTCACGCAGCGCGGCACTCGCGGCCGTGGATTCCGCGCCCGGATCGAAGTAGCCACCGCCCTGCAACCTGTCGAACAGGGTCATGCCCGCCGCCCCCGCCAGCAGGGCGAAGACGGCGGCGATCGTCAGCACCAGCCGGTGCCGGCGCATTACGAAGTCCAGCACGGTCAGCGCGCCTCCACCTGCATGGGCAGCTGCTCCGGATGCACGAGCGCACCGATCACGGTCTCCCGCACCGGGATTCCGGGAATCGGCCGCAGCCGCCAGCGAGCGCTGATGGTCGCCACCTGGAGTGCGATCTCGGTGAGCGCGAAGATATTGCCCGGGCACTGCCGCGCACCCATGCCGAAGGGCAGGTGCGCCCCCTTGGACAGGTCGGCCATGCGTTCGGGCAGCCAGCGATCCGGGTCGAAGCGCAGCGGATCGGCGTGCACGGCCGGGTCCCGGTGCACCGCGACCGGGCACACGAAAAGCATGCTGCCCGCGGGTATCTCGACCCCGCCGAGCACATAGGGCTCCGGCACATGCCGCACCGTCAACCACGGTGAGTACTTGCGCAGCGTCTCGAGCACGATGCGCTTGGTCACCTCCAGCCGGGCCAGATCCGCGAATTCCGCCGCGCGCCCGCCGTCGAGCACCGCGTCGACCTCGGCGTGCAGTGCGGCTTCCACCGCCGGGTTGGCGCCCAGTTCATGGAACACCCAGGCGAGGGTGGCGCCGATGGCCTCGGTGCCGCCCACCAGGAAGTTGATCAGCTCGTCGTGCACCTGCGAGTCGGTGAGCGCGGCCCCGGATTCGTCGCGGGCCTTGAGCAGCGTGTCGAGCAGATCGCCGTGATCGAGCTCCGGGTCGGCGGCCAGTTCGGCGCGATAGGCCGAAATAATGGTGCCCGTCGCCGTTTTCATCTCGGCGACCAGGGCGGTGAAGCGACGGTTGCCGGGCAGCGGGAGTCGGTCGATCCAGGCCGGACGGGTGACCCGGCGCGAGAGCAACGTCATGACGGGCGGCAGCAGTCGATGGATGTGCTCGGCGGTCTCCGCGCCCAGCTCGCCGCTGAACAGCGCCCCGGCGACAGTTCGCAGCGCCAGATCGTGCATCTGTTCGTTGACGGCCAGCACCTGACCCACGCGCCAGGAATCCGCCCGCGCCGCACCGTGTCTCGTCATGACCTCGGCGTAGCGGGCGATGCGGGCCTTGGCGAAGGCGGGCGCGATCATGCGGCGTTCCCGCCGGTGCCGCTGTCCCTGCAGCACGGTCACGCCCTCGCCGAGCAGCGCCTCGGCCCGTTCGATCATCATGCCCTGATCCGAGAGCGCCACGAACGACTCGCGCACCAGTTCGGGGTCGGTGACAACGTAGGTGTCGTAGCCCGGAATTCGCACGCGCACAACCGGACCCACGGCCGGCAGGGTGGACAGGAAGCGATAGGGCCGGCGGCCGAAGCGCGGCCAGTGCCCCAGCAGCGGGAGCGCGCCCGGCGCGGTGGGCGCCCGGCGGGTGGCGGGGGATCCTGCCGCCGGGCGGCTGGATCCGGTGGTGGACCGTGCCGTGTCCGTACCAATGAGTGTCATCGCGAACAAGCTCCAAATCTGCTGCGCTACAGGCGAATAGCCGAATGGCCACGAAGTCCGGTTGCGGCCAGGTTAGCTCAGGGATTCGCCGAAGTCGCAACCACGAGAAGGGTTTTGTCACCCGCACCAAAAAGCGCTGCGGCAATTGCTATCGGAGGAGTACGAATACGGCTATCACGGTGATGTGGGTCGCTCCGGCCCGCCGGTTTCCTTGACAGCGTACGGTTCCGGCTCCTACCGTCCGTGAAATACGAGCCCGAGCCATTGATCGCCTCGGTTCTTCCCATGGACGGCGTATTTCGCCGACGCCATTTCTACTCACGAAGCGGGAGTCACGATTGTGAGTGCTGCACGCCTCGGTGCGCTCGGAGCCGCCCTGCCCCGGCGCGAATACACCACGGACGAAGTGCTGGAAAGAATGTCCAGCGGCGGGCAATTCGAGGTCGAGCGGATCACCGGCATCCGCACCCGGCGCATGGTGGACCGGTCGGCGGGGGAGGACACGCTGTCGCTGGGCGAACGCGCCGCCCTCGACTGCCTGGCCCGGTCGAAGTACGAGGCCGCCGATCTCGACATCATCATCAGCGCCGGCACCACCGTGCACGACGGCTTCCACATGGTCTTCGAGCCCGCCGCCGCACACGAGATCGCCCGGCGCATCGGCGCCGACAATGCCACCGGCTACGACGTGGTCAATGCCTGCGGCGGCACCATGACCGCGATCTACCTGCTGGAGAACATGATTCGGGCCGGCATCGTGCGCACCGGCATGGTCGTCACCTCCGAGATCATCTCCCCGGTCACCGAGGGCGCGCTCGCCGAGGCCAAGGATCCGCGCGATCTCCAGTTCCCGGCGCTCACCCTGGCCGACGCCGCGGTGGCGATCCTGGTGGACCGCGCCGAGGACGAGCAGGACCGCATCCACTACGTGGACATGATCTGCAGCGCGGAATTCTCGCCGCTGTGCATCGCCAAGCCCAGCGACGCCAGCGAGAACATGATCATGCTGACCGACAACATCACCATGCAGGCCGCCCCGCGCCGGGAAACCTGGGCGAAACTGCATCGCGATCTGCTGGAAAAGCGCGGCAGCAGCTTCGCCGAGGAGAAGTTCGATTTCATCGTCTTCCATCAGCTCGGCGTCGCCTTCACCGAGAAACTCGCCGAATCCGGCAGCAAGATCCACCAGGCCGAGATGCCGCCGCGCCTGGCCACCGTGCACAAATACGCCAATACCGGTGCCAGCACGCATTTCCTCGCGCTGTACGACTACATTTCGCGCGGCGAAATACCCAAGGGTTCCAAGATCTGTTTCGTGCCGACCGCGTCCGGAATGATTTTCGGCGTCATGTCGGCCACCGTCGATGCGCTCGTCGGCTGAAGTGATTGGTGGGATGAACGTGTCCGTAGTAATCGAACAGTCCGCGATCAGCGCCGCCCCGGAAGGCACCGGCTCGATCGACCACGCCGTCGCCGCCGGACGAGAGTGCCTGGAGCGGGCCGGAATCGGGCCCGACGACATCGACGTGCTCATCAATGTGGGCGTCTACCGCGACGGCAATGTGGTGGAACCGGCCAACTCCGCGCTCATCCAGCTCGGGCTGGACATGCACCCGGACTACGTGGCCGGGTCGGGACGCTCCACCTTCTCGCTCGATCTGCGCAATGGGGCCTGCGGGGTGCTCAATGCCGCACAGGCGGCCACCGCCCTGCTGGCCAATGGGACCGCGGGACGGGTGCTGATCGTCGGCAGCGATGCGCATCCGGGCGGGAATAACGCTGCGCCGCAGGACTTCCGGTGTGCCACCGTCGGTGCGGCCTGGCTGCTGAGTCAGGGCGTCGACGCGGGCTTCGGTCCCATCACCATCACGCCGGTGCGCGGCCGGGTCGCCGGGACGAATCCCGGGGTGCGCGGATACCTGGACTTGAAGTCCATGGGAAACGCTGGGCAGCAGACGATTACGGTCGATGTCGCCGAGGACTACGAGAGCGTGCTGGCCGCCACCGCCGCCGACACCCTGCGTGAGCATCTGGACCGCACCGGCCTGGACTCCGCCAAAGCTGTTCTCGTCACCAATAATCCGATTCCGGAGTTGGCTGCCGATCTGGCAGAGCGGTTCGGCTTCGCACGCGGCTATCAGGCCATGACCGGTGACCGCGACGCGGGCAGCTCGGGACTGGCGATCGCCTACCATCAGCTGCGCGAGAGCGGCGAGATCGCACCCGACTCGGAATTGGTCCTGCTCGCAGCGGGTTCGGGCCCGATGGCGGCGGCCGCCGGCTACCGGATGGCCGGGAACGCGTGACGGCGGCGTCCGAAGGCAGGGCAACCAGCTCAGCCGCTGAGGATCTCGACATCCTGTTGCAGCGGCAGGTCGAGAAGTACGCAGCCATGCCCGCAGTGACCTATCCGACGGTTCGCAATGCCGATCGCGCTCCTTCGGCCGAGGCGCTCGACTTCGCGCAGTTGACCTTCCGGGAGCTGGGCGAGCGGATCGACGCCTATGCGCGCTCCTTCGTCGAGATCGGCATCGGCAAGGGCGTCAAGACGATTGTCATGGTCCGCCCGGACCCGGACCTGTTCGCGGTGATCTTCGCGCTGTTCCGGGTCGGTGCGGTGCCGGTTGTGGTGGACCCGGGCATGGGGGTGCGGCGCATGCTGCACTGCTTCCAGAGTGTGGGCGCGCAGGCATTCATCGGGGTGCCGCGCGCGCATGCGGTGCGGCTGGCGGCAAGGCGGACCTTCCGCGAGATCCGGGTGCAGGTGACGGCTGGCCGCTCGTTCTGGGGCGGGCACACGCTCGAGGAGCTCGCCGAGCGCGGCAAGACGGCCGCGCCGGTCCGGATCACGCATCGGCCCGACGATCTGCTCATGATCGCTTTCACCACCGGCAGCACCGGACCGGCGAAGGGCGTCGAGTTCACCCGCGCGGGCTTCGCCGCCTCGCTGCGCGTGGTCACCGACTTGCACGGGCGCACAGACGGATTCACCTCCCTGGTGACCGTGCCGCTGTTCGGGATCTTCGACCTGCTGCAGGGCGCGCATCTCATTCTCGGGCCGGTGGACCCGGTGCGGGTGGCGCAGGCCGATCCGGCGCTGCTGGTGGATGTGGCGAAACGCTTCCGGGTCACGGACCTGACCGCTTCACCCGCCCTGCTCGGGCCGCTCGGAGAGCACCTGCGGCACAGTGCTTCTCCGGCACGCGGTGCCACGCCGGCGGAGCAGCGCGTACAGCTGCCCGATCTCACCACCGTGATCTCCATGGGCGCGCCCGCGAACCTGTCCGCCCTCGGCGGCGTGCGTGCGGCGCTCGGACCGCGGGCGCGGGTGTTCACCACCTACGGCGCGACCGAGGCGCTGCCGCTGACCACGCTGGAATGGTCGGAACTCGACGAGATGCGCGCCCGCACCCTCGACGGCGCGGGCACCTGCGTCGGCCGTGCGCTGCCGGAGACCGACAGTGACACGCGGGTCCGGCTCATCCGCATCACCGATGACGAAATCCCGTACTGGAGTGATGATCTGGAGGTCGCGCCCGGCGAGGTGGGCGAGATCGTCGCCACCGGCGGGCAGGTCAGCAAGTCCTATCACCGGAATCCGGCGGCGAATGCCCGCGCCAAGATCGACGAGCGATTGCCCGACGGCACCGTGCGTCGCTGGCATCGCGTCGGCGATCTGGCGTGGCGGGACGCGAGCGGTGCACTGTGGTTCTGCGGGCGAATCTCTCAGCGGGTGCGCACGGCGGCGGGGGATATGTTCACCGTGCGCTGTGAGCAGGTCTTCACCGCGCATCCGGACGTGCACCGTACCGCGCTGGTGGGCGTCGGCCGACCGGGCGCCGAGGTGCCGGTGCTGTGCTACGAACTGCGCGAGGGTGTCGATCCGGCCGAGGCCCCGCGCGTCGAGCGGGAACTGTGGCGGCTGGCGGCGACCCGCGAACTCACCGCGCCCATCCGAACCTTCCTGCACCACAGTGGCTTTCCGGTCGACATCAGGCACAACGCCAAGATCGGCCGCGAGCAGCTCGCGGTGTGGGCGGCGCAGCGGCTCGGGTACGACAAGGCTGGTGCGGACAAACCCAGTGCCGACAAACCCAGCGCCGACAGCGAACTCGGCAATCCAACACCGATGAAAGTCAGCAAGCAGCGATGAAAGTCCTCGTCACCGGAGCCACCGGCTTCCTCGGCAGCCATATCGTCGACCACTGCCTCGCGGCCGGTGACGAGGTGCGCGTCCTGGCCCGGCCCACCAGCAATCTCGGCCATCTGAGCACTCTGCCCGATATCGAGGTGGTGCACGGCGATCTCGGCGACGCCGAATCCCTCGCCGCCGCCTGCAAGGGCGTGGACGTGGTGCACCACAGCGCCGGCCGCGTGGAGGAGACCGGCAGCCGCGACCAATTCTGGGACGCCAATGTGCTGGGCACCCGCCGGCTCATGGACGCCGCGCGCGGTGCGGGCGTGGGCCGGTTCGTCTTCGTGAGCAGCCCCAGCGTCGCCACCGAATACGACCGCGACCGCTTCGGCATGGACGAGTCGGAACCGTACGTCCGCAACCCCAAGAGCTACTACGTCGAAACCAAGGCGGTCGCCGAGCGCGAGGTGCTGGCCGCCGACAGCGGCGACTTCACCACCTGCGCGCTGCGCCCGCGCATGATCTGGGGCCCGCGCTCGGGCGGCTGGATGACACTGCTGCTCAACAAGATTCGCTCCGGTCGGCTGCCCGACCTCTCCGGCGGCAAGCCGGTCATGGTCTCGATCACCTACTGCGAGCACGCGGCGCAGGCGTGCGTGCAGGCTTCCCGGTCGGACGCGGTAGCGGGCAAGGCGTACTTCCTCGCCGACGCCGAGGACGTGGACCTCTGGGGTTTCGCACGGGACCTGGCCACCGCCTTCGACCTCACCCCGCCGACCCGAACCATTCCGAAACCGTTGCTGGACGCGGTGATCGGCGTCTTCGACACCGTGTGGAAGATTCCCGGACTGCAGGAGCGGATCGCCCCGCCGCTGTCGAGCTGGACAGTTGCCGCGCTCACGGTCTCGAACACCTACGACACGTCTGCCGCGAAACGGGACTTCGGCTACACGCCAACGGTGTCGCTGCGCGAAGGCACGGATCGCTACGTCGAGTGGGTCAACTCGATCGGCGGCCTGCCCGCCCTGCTCGGCTGACCGCCATCTCCACCCGGCCGACCACCACTGCCGGGCAAACCAAAGTAACGCTCCCGGCCGGAATGGCCGGGAGCGTTGCTGTTTCAGGTCTCGGCGACGGCGGCCTATCCGGCAGACGGCATGACCCGCTCCTCAGCCGGTAGCAGCAGTGCTGTCAGTTCGTCGAGTGCGGCGTCCAGGCTCTGTGTCAGGTATTCCATCGGCGGGAGTGAATCGGAAGCCCCCAGCACGCCGAAGTGCAGTGCGCCGTTGTAGCCGACGCAGGTGACGTTGAACGGGTTGCCGTGCATGAGCAGGGAGATCGGATAGAGCGCTTCGAGGCGGGCGCCGTTCCAGTACAGGGGGTTGCGGGGGCCCGGGACATTGGAGATGCCCATGGGGTGGGAGGCGGGGGTGCGGTCGAATCCCCAGCTGAGTCCGAGGATCCACGGGAGTGTGACGCCCAGGCCGTAGCCGATCACGGCATTCGGGGACATGTCGGCCATATGTCCCTTGGCCGCACCGATATACGCGCGTACCGCGGCCAGGCGTTCCAGCGGGTCGTCGACATCGGTGGCCAGTGCCGTGAACATCATGCCCGCACGGGTGCCAACCCGATCGTCGTCCTGCTCGCGCAGGTCCATCGGCACACCGGCGGTCAGGGACTCCTGCGGCAATTCGGCGTGCTCGCCGAGGTATTCGCGCAGGGCGGTGCCGACCAGATACAGCACGATGTCGTTGATGGTGCAGTCGGCGGCCTTGGCCAGCTGCTTGAATCTGGCCAGATCGTAGCGGCGCAGGGACAGATCGCGGCCGCCGGTGATGGGTCCGTCGAAGATCGAGTGCGGCTGCTGGTACGCCCGCTGGGGGAGATCGCGCCGGCCGCGCCTGCGGCGCAGGGCATCCCGTGCCGCACTGCCGATGCCGCGGACCAGTTCGAGCACGCCGCGCAATGCGATCAGCAAGGCACGCAGCGGATTCGACGAGAACAGCGGGTTCGCGGAGTACGGCTTCGAGGTGAGGGGATTCGGCAATGGCTGCTCAGCGGGTGCTGGAGCGTCCGGGTGTGGTTCTCCGGCCGACTGCGCTCTTCCGATACTGAACAGCTCCGGCGTATCTCGATCCTCCGGGTCCTCCGAGTAGGTGTCGGTGAACAGCCGCATGAGCGAGGCCCCGTCGAAGAGGCTGTGGTGCACTTTGAGGATCACCGCGAACCGGTCCGCCGCGAGCCCCTCCACGATGTGGATTTCCCATTGCGGCCGTGCGGGATTCAGTTGTTCGCGGTGGATGCGCGTGGCCAGCTCCACCAGTTCCTGCCGGTCGCCGACGCGGGTCAGCCGGCGGCTGTGGATGTGCTGGAGCGGGTCGATCTCGTCGGTCTCGCGCACGAGCGCCAGCAGCCGGCCCAGCGGGCCCGGCACCGGGGCGAGGTTCCACGGCTGCGGCACCGGCACCGGGGCGGTGAACTGTGCCCGCCAGCGGCGCACGTAGCGGGCGGCGTCACCGTCGGGTGCGGTGAACTCCAGCAGGAACGCGACATGCATGGGCATATCGGGTGATTCGAGCGACAGCCAGATGCCGTCGGTCGCGGACAACCGCTTGATGGACATGATGCTCCTCGAGCTGGGTTGAGGCACCGTGGTTTTCAGGCCCTGCGACGCTGCAGATCCAGGCGCATGCCGATCGGGATGACGGCGAAATGGAATTGGTCCGTGGGCGGTTCGGCGTCGGCGGGCAGGCCGAGGTCGAAGGTCCGGCACACCATGCTCGCCACACTCTTGATCTCCAGCATGGCCAGGCCGCGACCGGGGCAGAACCGCGGACCCGAGCCGAACGGGATGGAGGCGTCCGGCCGGTGATTGCCGTGCCCGCCGCCCAGCCAGCGTTCCGGATCGAAAGCCAGCGGGTCACTGAAGTTCCGATCCTGCACACCCGCATGCTGCACATTGACGATGACCCAGGTGCCGGCGGGCACCCGCACCCCGCCGATCTCGGTGTCCTGCACCGCTTCCATGGCCAGCAGCGGCGTGGTGGGTTGCAGCCGCATGGATTCGGCCGCCACCGCCTCCAGGTAAGGCTGCCGGTCCAGCACGGAGGGAATCTCGGCGATCTCCGCGCGAATGCGCTCTTGCACAGCGGGATTGCCCGCCAGGTGGTACAGCAGCCAGGCGGTGGCATTGCTGGTGGTGTCCTGCCCGGCGATGAGAATGGTGAGCGCCTCGGCGAAAAGCTCGTCGTCGGTGAAGGATTCCTGCCTGTCCTGCGCCAGTAGCAAGGCTTCGATGAAATTCGTCGGCCGCTCGGGCAGATTCGCGCGTGCCCGCGCGATGACGCCGGTGAGGTCCTCCCGCAGCGCGGCCAGCGCCCGGTCGAGGGCCCGGTCCTGCGGCAGCTTCACATAGCGCCAGTAGGGGATCGGAATGCCCAGGCGGCGGTTGAGGGTGGGGAAGATGAGTTCCAGATGCCGCTGGATCACATCACCGGACTGCTCGATGGTGTTGATGTCGTAGTCGAAGGTGAGTTTCGCGGTGACATCGACCGTGTAGCGGGTCAGCTCGGCGCGAATATCGTCCGGCGCCTGCCGTTCCCAGCGTTTGCGCAGCCGCTCGGTAATGGCTTCCAGGGTGGGATGGAAACCGCGCAGATGGGAGGCGTTGAAGGCCGGCATGGCGAGTTTGCGGCGTCGCCGCCAGGCCTCGCCCTCGAGGGAGAACAGGCCGTTGGAACCCATCTCGTCCATGATGGATTCGATCGAGGACTGACGCCGGAATCCGCCGGGGCGATTGCGCAGGATCTCCTTGTTGAGATCGGGGTCGCTCACCACCACAACGCGTTTACCGGCCACGTTCAGCCGATAGATGGGGCCGAATTCATCTGCCCACGAGTCGAATCGGCGATGCATGGCGGCGGGCGGCATCTGCGGCAGATTGCCGAGCACCGGCCATCCGCCGGGCCCCGGCAGGTCGTCCACGGACAGCCGTCGTGCGGAGTCGGAAAAGGCGGTGCCGGAAAAAGGTGCGGAGGCGGACACCTTGCGCAGCGTATCCGCGAATTCGAGTTTCGGCGAATTGCATTGCGAGCCTTTATTTTAGGCGACAAGAACAGGCGATGAAATTGTCGTGCGAGACGAGGGCTATGGCCCGGGTCACCACCCGTGGAATTCCATAGCCGCAGTTCGCGTGCAGTGACCGCGATCTCGTTTTGTCTTCTGTGCCAAGGTTCAGCGGCCGACCATTGTGGTCGCGTCACAATCTTTGGCGCGAGCCCGTCGTATTGTTCACAATCGGGGTATGCCCCACCCTGAAGCGCTGCCCGGTCTGGACTCACCGATTCTCACGAGATTGCTTGCGCGACTGGGGGATATCGCGCAGAACGTGTTCGAGGCCGGGCTCGGCACGGTGCCCGCCACCGCCGATCTGCCCTATGAGCACTTCGCCGAAGAGGTGCTGCCGCACATGGTCTCCGGCTTCATCAACTTCCTGCGGGTCATCGAGGAACGCCGTCCGCTCACCGCGGAGGAGGTCGCCGAGTTCGTGGTGCCGGTGGTGGAGCGCAATGCCGAGGATCGAATCCCGTTGCGGCTGTTGATGACAACGGTCTTCGTCGGCGCCCGGCGGGGCTGGCTGGAGATGGCGGGGGAGGCGCGGCCCGAAGACCTCGAGGAGCTGATCACCCTCGGGGCCTACGCGCTGGACCTGCTCATGCACCTGACCATCACCATGGCCGAGGTGCACGCCGACGTGGGCGAAACCGTCTACACCGTGGAGCGGGAGGCGCACCGCACCCTCGCCACGGCCCTGCTGCGGGGCGCACCCGCCGAGGACCTCGCCGCCCGCGCCGACGTCACCCTCGAGGAGCACTACGACGTCCTCGCCATCCACGCCCGCACCGGCCCGCTGGTGCCCATCGCTGACAATCTGGCCACCCGCCGCCGCATCCGCCTGGTGCACCGCGCGCTGGCCGCCCGCACGGGCAGCGCGCCGCTGTACGTGTTCGACGGCAGTGCCGGAATAGCGTTGCTGCCCAGCGGATCCGGAGCCTACGACGATCTGGCCGACACCTTCGCCCAGCAGTTCGGCCTGGACGTGCACATGGCCGAGTATTCCGGCGTGGCCCGCGCCGATCTGCCCGAGGCGGCCCGCCATGTCACCGATCTGGCCGAACTGGCCCGCCTGCTGGGCCGCCCGACCGGCATCTACCGCCTCGACGATCTACTGCTCGAATACCAGCTCACCCGCCCCGGCCCCGCCCGCGACCGGCTCTCCGAACGCATCGCCCCCATCCTCGGCCACCCGCACCTGTTCGAGGCCCTCGACGCCCACATCCGCCACGGCTCCGACCGCAAGGCCGCCGCCGCGGTGCTGCACGTGCACCCCAACACCCACAGCTACCGCCTGCGCCGCGTCGCCGAACTCACCGGCCTCGACCCGAGCGACCCGCACGATTCGCGATTGCTGGCAGCAGCGCTGACAGTCCATCGCCTCTACCCGGCGGTAGAACCCGCTGCCGTGCATGCGGAGTCGGCCTGACCAGGCCACGCTGCCGCTGAGCGCCTGGTCGAAGGTCCTCCCCGTCATTCCGGCGCGCTTTTGGCCGGAATCCACACGATCCGGTGCGGTACTACATTCGCGGCTCAGGCGCTCGATTCGTCCGAATAGATGGCCAGTGCGCCCGGACGTGCGCTGTGGGCGCGCAATACCCAGCGGCCCTTGCCGTCCGCCTTGGCGCGGAACAGGGCGGTGTCGGCGGCGTCGAGCAGGGCCTCGGCGTCGGCTCCGGATACCGGGGCGACCACCGCGCCGATGCTCGCGGACAGTCGTAACCTGTTGTGGCCGACCGTGATCGGCTCCTCCAGGGAGGACAGCAGGCTATCCGCCACCGCGGCCACCCGGTCTTGATCGGCCGGTGGTGGGATCAGCGCCACGAATTCGTCGCCGCCGATCCGTGAGACCAGCACCCCGTGTTCGGGCACGCTGGCGCGCAATTGGGTGGCGACGGCCGTCAGCAGGCGGTCACCCGCGCCGTGGCCGTAGTGGTCGTTGACGTTCTTGAAACCGTCCAGGTCCAGGAAGCACAGGCCGACCTGATCGTCGTCGCCCGCCAAGCCGATGGCGCCCTCGAGCCGCTCGACCAGCTGCCGCCGATTGGGCAGGCCGGTCAGCGGATCGTGGCGGGCCTGCCAGTGCAGCTCGTCCTCCATGCGATGCCGCTCGGTGACATCCTCACCGACCGCGAGCAGGTAATCGGCATGTCCGGCAGCGCCTTTCACGAAGGTGATGGCGAACGACGCCCAGCCGTACGAGCCGTCGGCGCGCTGAATGCGCTGCTCGAGTTTGACCGTGCCCGCACCGGCCGGCACCAGCTTGTCGTAGATCACGGCGCGAATGCCGTCGCGATCATCGGGGTGCGCGAAGTCGTAGACCGAGATGCCGCGCAGGGCCTCGACGGGGACGCCGATCATGTCGGCCAGGCCGCGGTTCGCATCCACCAGGCAGCCGTCCATATCGCCGACCGCGATGGCCACGGCCGCATTGTCGAACACCACCCGGAAGCGTTCGTCCGCCGCGCGCTGCGCCTCGGACATGGCCTGCTCCACGGACTTTCGGCCCGCCCACCGCGCATCGGCGAGGGCCCTGCCGTAGCCCTGCCCGAAGGCGGCCAGCAGCATGGCCAGGCGCGGCGTGGCCTCGGGGTGGCTCGTGTAGGCGGCCAGCCCCGCCAGCACGCCGGCCGAAACCGGCAGCACCGCATCGGCTGTCAGCCGGGCGTCGACCAGGGCCGCGCCCGTGCTCGCGCCGACGGACGGATCGAAGAGCTCACTATGCAGACCGGCCAGTAGGTCAGCGACGAGACCGGTCAGCAAACTCTGTACCGCACCCGGCGGTAGCGGCAGAAAGCAGGCTTCAGTAAGTGCAAGCCACCATTTTCGTGCGAGACCGAACTGTTCGACTTCGTCCACCAGTCCCCCTCAAGCGTTGCTCCGAGGCACCCCGACCGTGCGGCTTACGGCTTGCTCGATGGTATCAACCTGCGGCGACACTGAAATCGCGACGCTCGGAAAGGCTTTCGCAATCATGCGCGGACCAGGCAATTCTCGATGAAGATCGACTCGCCCTTGTACCGCTGCGTGGTGATCTGCCAGACCCAGGTCGCCTGAACACAATCGGCCAGATCGGCGGCGTGCAGGGCGATGGTCTTCGCCGATTCCGGGGCATTTGCCCGTAATCGATCGCAGTCCGCGAGCACCCGCTCGTGCAGGGTGCGGAACTCGGTCAGCCGGTCCCGCACGATCGCCGCCGCGCCCTCGATGGCCTGCACCAGATCGGTTCCGGGATGGTTCAGCAGCCACAGTGGAATCAGGTTGAAATCGGCCAGATCCGTGATGCACTCCTTCTCGAAGGAGAAGACGTCGTTCATGAGTGCGCCGATGTCGACGGTGAGCACGCGTAGTCGGCGCAGCTCGTCCGCCAGTCCGGCGCTCTCGATGTCGGCCCAGTCCAGATAGCTGTCCTGGCCGAACTCGCACAGCGCGATCGCGGGATACATGCCCGAGACATGCGCGCGTAGTTCGATGTATTCGTCCACATCCAGCAGCGAGCCGCGAGCCCGCGCGTTCTGGTCCTGAATGGCGGGCAGCAAATGCTCGACGGTCTGCGTGAGGAAGCGCTCCAACCACTCCGGCTGCGCGAGGCCGGTCATCATCGCCAGGTATTCGCCGCAGGCCGCCTCGAGGGGGGTCGGATCGTCCGGCGCCGCACGGGTTTCCAGTAGTCGCACCATGCGCTCCACCGCCACGCCCGCCGCACGCTGACCGCTTCGGCTTAAATGCCCGAATTTCTCGCGGCCGACAGTGTCGTTGAGCCAGAACAGAATCGCGTTGTATATCCCGATCGCCGTCATCCGCTCCACGGTGATCGCGCCCGGATGTAAGTACGGCGTCATGCTGTTGTAGTGCGCGCCGCCGGCGTCCAGCCACAGCGAATGCCGACGGCAGAACTGTTCCACGGCCGCGCACGCGGCCTCGCCGAAACGATTCGGGCGGAAGGCCCGGCAGTATTCCGCGATATCGGCGCCCGGCGCGCTGAACAGCTCGCGGAGCGACCAGCGCCGGTCGCTACGCAGCAGGGCGCGGTACTCGGCGCGCATCCGCTCGATGCCGTCTTCCACGGCGGAGGTGTGTTCACTGACCATTAACGGGATCTCCCCATCATGTCTCGAAGCCGCTACCGGGGCACAGCGAATGATAGATCCCCGCGTTTCAGACCCTGATGTGGACCAGCATTCAGTTTATCGGCGGCAAACGGTTATGCGGGCGGTGTTGCGCGGGATCGATTGCGTGTCCGATAAACCGAAGGGGCGGTACCGAATTGCGCGGAGAACGCCTGCCGGAGGGTCTCGGCCGAACCGAACCCGCACTGGACGGCGATCTCGTCCAATCGCAATCCCGTCGACGTGAGCAGCCGCGCAGCCGCCTCCACCCGGGCGCGTCGCACATAGCGGGCGGGCGTGTCGCCGAGTTCGGCCACGAACAGGCGGGTCAGATGCCGTTGACTCAAACCCACAGCCGCGCCCAGCTTCTCGATGCTCAGGTCACCGGCCAGATGTGCCTGGATGTGCTCCACCAGCCGATGCACCAGCCGGTGCGCGGGTTCCGGGTTCCCCACGAACACGCTCACCTGCGCCTGATCGCCGGGCCGGCGCAGATAGGTGACCAGGCCCATGGAGATCCGGCGCGCCAGCTCCGCGCCGTGGTCCTCCTCGATGAACGCCAGCGTCAGATCGAGCGCGCTGGTGACACCGCCCGAGGTCGCGACATGGCCGTGCCGCACGAAGATCGGCTCCGGATCGACGTGCACCTTGGGATAGGCCGCGGCGAGCTGCTTCGCGTAGAACCAGTGCGTGGTGGCGCGCCGGCCATCGAGCAGACCGCTCGCCGCCAGCACGCTCGCGCCCGTGCACACCGACGCCACCCGGCGCGCCTGCCGGGCCAGCCGCCGCACATGACCGACGAAGCGCTCGTCGGCGGCGACGTCCAGATGGCCCAGTCCGCCGGAGACGATCAGTGTGTCGATGACCTCGTTGATCTGTTCGAGCGCCTGCTGGGCGGTGAGCGTCAAACCCGAATCGCACTCCACCGCAGCGCCGCCCTGCGTCGCCAGCACCATGCGGTAGGGCGGCGTCGCGCCCATCCGATTGGCCATATCCAATGTGGATGTCACCGAAGCGATGTCGAGCAGCTCCACCCCGTGGTAGCCGACCACGACCACAAGTCGTCCGTCCACGCCGACCAGCCTAATACCGGACAATCCGCGTGTCGGTCCCTGCCGGTGCCGGGAATCCTGGTGAAACCGACACGATTCCCAGCGGTTCCGCCATGAGTGGACGGCGGTGTGGTCAGGGTTCGTGTGCGGCGCGACGGTGATTGGCATGCAGGACACACCGACGCACCCGCACACCGGCCGACGGGCCGCCATCTGGCCCGCCCTCGCCGCGCTGATCCTGGCCGCGGCCACCGCCTACGACCTGACCAGCGGCGTCGATCTCGCGCAGATCATCGCCGCCTCCGCCATCGTCTATCTCGGCAGCGCCGCGCTGGGCAATCAGAACACCGCCTGGCCGGTCTTCCTCGTGACGTTCGTCGTCATCGGCGCGGCCAAGGCGATCGGATTCGACGGGACCTGGATACTGCTGGCGCTGGCCGTGCCACTGGCGATCTACGGTCTGACCCGGCGGCGCGACATCGGCCTCCAGGGGGCCGCCATGCTCGCGTTCGGAGCGGTCGCCGTGATCGCGCTGCTGATCGACGAGACGGTCGGCGCCTACCTGGTGGCGGCCGGGCTGCTGGGACACACCGCCTGGGACATCCACCATTTCCGCACCGACCGGGTGGTCGCGCGATCGATGTCGGAGTTCTGCATGGTCCTCGACACCGTGCTGGCTGTCGCCATCATCGTGGTCGAGATCAGCTGAGCTCCCGAATCGACTGGGGGAGAGGGCTATTCGCTCTGCGCCCAAGCCGCGACCGGCATCGACAGGTAGATCCCGAAGTTCTCCAGCGAGGTCGCGTCCTCGATCCGCTCGTGCAACAGATCGATCCGCTCCTGCCGATTGCCGGCGCGGCTCTCGAAGAACTTGGAGCGAATCTCGATCACCGCGTCCATGCCGCTGCGATCGAACGGGCCGAGCGGGCGAAAACGAATCTCCACATCACCCGGCTGCAGATCGCCGTCGTACGGTTCCTCCGGGCACTCCACCGCCAGCGAAACCAGATGCGGCAGCACATCACCGAGCGTGCGCAGGGTGGAGTCGGGAACGTGCGGCGCGTAAGTCACCTCGACCAAGGGCATCGGACCAGCCTAGCCACCTACCGGCCGCGGAGCATTACCGCCGGTCGCGGGCGAATGATCCAGTCCGCGTGGCCCTTTCGAGGACGCTGACGCACAGGCGGGCGCAGTCGAGGGCCAGTTCGTCCGCGCTCAGGTCGATGGCGCCGTCGAGCCAGCCGTCGATGAGCTGATTGACGCCGCCGGTGACGAACAGCGCGGCGCGGCGCAGACTGTCCGGATCGTGGTCACCCGGAAACGCCTCGGGAGCGTTCTGCACCACGAGATCGGCGATGGTGGTGAGCACTTCGCGGCGGCGTTGCGCCAGCGCCGGGACCGTGCCCGTCTCGGTGGAGATGATTCGGTGAATGCGCGGATCACCGGCGACGGCTTCCAGGAATGCTCGCAGGGCCGCGTGCAGCTTGTCCTCGGCACTGCCGGGTGCGGTGACCCCGGCCTGCACCAGGATCGTGAGCAGTTCCTCGCTCAGGGCGTCGGCCACGGCCGCCAGCAGCTCGTCCCGATTGGCGAAGTGCTCGTAGAAGTAGCGGTCGGTCAGACCCGCCTGTTTGCAGACGCCGCGCACGGTGACCGCGAAAAGCCCTGCCTCACCCCAGGTTTCGCGGGCAGCCGCGAGCAGCCGGGCGCGGCGTTCGGCACGGCGGTCCTCGGCGCTGACGCCGCCGTAGCTGCGCGCGGTCGCTGGTCTGGGCATTGACAACACTCTAGGCCCTTCCCTAAATTGGCAGACATACGTCATCAGATGACAGTCGTCATCAGATTAGCGATTCGAGGGAGAATCCGCGATGACCATCAGCCTCGGCGCCTATCACGCAGCCACCGCACCCCTGCTCGACGAACACGACTACCCGATCACCCGCATCGACGGCCGCCTGCCCGAAGACCTGAGGGGTACTCTCTACCGCATCGGCCCCGGCAAGCATCAGGTGGGAAAAACCCTGCTGCACAATATCTTCGATGGTGACGGCATGATCTCCAGATTCGCCCTGGACGGCTCGTCGGTCCGCTTCCGCAACCGCTACGTGCGCACCCGCCACTACGAACACGGCCGGCACTCCGACCGCATCCGCTACCGCGGCGTCGGCGACCAGATCCCCGGCGGGCCACTCGCCAATATCGGCCGCCTCCCCGCCAATGTGGCCAACACCAATATCGTCAACTATGCGGGCGGCCTGCTCGCCCTCTGGGAAATGGGCAACCCACACCGCATCGACCCCGACTCGCTGGAAACCTTGGGCCCCACCGACTTCGGCGGCCGACTCGGCTTCCTCGGCGCCTTCTCCGCCCACCCGAAATGGGATCCCGTCACCGGCGACATGTACAACTTCGGCCTCGACCTCCTGCCCACCCCGCGCATCCGCACCTACCGGGTGGACCGCACCGGCCGCCTGCACCGCCTCGCCACCATCCCCATGTGGGACCTCCCCTGGAACCACGACTTCGCCCTGACTTCGCAGTACCTGGTCTTCGTCCTCGACCCGATCCTCCCGAATCTCACCAAGATCGCCCTGGCCACCGACTCGTTCATCGACTCCCTGGAATTCAAGCGCGCCAAGGGAACCCGCTTCCTACTCGTCCCCCGATCCGGCGGCCGCCCCCGCATCATCGACCACGAGGCCCTGCTCCACGTCCACCTCACCAACGCCTACGACGACGGCGACGACGTAGTCATCGAACTCGTCCGCCTGGACACCGAATGGGACCCCTTCCGCGCCATGACCGGCATGGTCAACCGCGACACCGCAGCCCCCCAATTCCCCGACTCCCGCCTCATGCAATACCGCATCACCCGCCGCGGCACCATCATCGAACGCCAACTCTCCGACAGCCCAGGCGAATTCCCCCAATACGACTGGCGCCGAGGCACCCGCCAACACCGCTACACCTACCTCGCCGGCGCAGGCGGCCCCGCCGGCCTCTTCAACACCATCCTCAAAATCGACCACCACACCGGCCGCACCACCACCTGCGACCTAGGCTCCAGCTCCACCGGCGAACCCCTCTTCGTCCCCCGCACCCGCACCGCCCCCGAAGACGACGGCTGGCTCCTCACCCTCAACCACAACCTCCCCGAAAACCGCTCCCAACTGGTCATACTCGACGCCCGCGACCTCGAGTCAGGCCCCCTCGCCACAGCATGGCTCGACCACCACATCCCCTGGGGCTTCCACGGCACCTTCACACACGCGCGCTAGCGCCCCCACCAACCCCTGTGGGTTCGCGATCATGACCGCCGGCCGACCGGACCCACCTCGCCCCGAATCGTAGAGCGGCCGAGTCGAGTTGGTCAGTGGAGGGTAAGCCCATACTGATCATCATGCGGTCTGCCGACCGTAATCCTTTGTCATGCGTTCGCCGGCAACGTCTATGGTGTTTCTGCCGCGCTCGGTGAAGAGTCGGTTGATTCGTTGAGCCGGCTCGTGAGCCATCCGCTGCCGCTGTCGGCGGCACCGGAGGCTTTGGGGTTGTCGATCGAGTTCTTCGCCGCGTGCAGAGCCTCATCGAGCGAGCTGAACGCCTGCTGGTGGCCGGTGAACTCCTCCCCGCGGGAGATGTCGACCGATACGCCCCATACACCATTCAGTCCTTGGATCACCACAATGCGTCCTGACCGACGGATGACAAGATCCAATGCACCAGAGGGGAATTCGGTTGCCGAGACCTCGGCAACCGGTCCGAACAGCTCGTGCGCTGTTCGGACCGCATCGTGTACCGAATCGCTCATGCGTGACCAGCCATGAAGCCGATCATGCCGCATGTCCGGCGTCCGTCCGAGCATCGGAATGCCATCGGCAGAAGACCATCCAACCTCGCACTGGCCAGCTCGTTCAGAGTGTCCCGCGCGCTACCGCCTGTCGTCGGCCGAAGGCTGGTGCCGCTCGCGTGGTCGGAACGTGTCAGTCGCCGATGAACAGGAGATATCCATTGGCACGACGCGCGATCGACGCCGCCTCCCGCAGCTGGTCGATAGCCTGCCGCTCGGCATCGGTTCGTATCTCGATCCCGTCGATCTGCTCCAAGATCACACCGAGTTGGTATCGGTTGAACATGGTGTCGCCGTAGCGGGAGACATTGCGCACCATGCTGGTTGTGGGCTGCGCTGCGCACAGCTTGTACAACGTGTCTTCCGCGTCGTCACCGAAATGGTACTTCTCTTCATGGTTCATGTTCTGTACCACGATATCCAGCCCCATAGCTCTACCCATCTCCTGCCGGGTGCATGGTCAGCACTCCACCGAACCTGTCCTGAATCACGACGTATGTTTGCGTCGCCGCAGCGCCTCGCATTTTCGACTCATTTCCGATGTATCTGTCGGGGACCGTGACCACCCGCATGTAGCTGCCATCGCCTTGATCGATCGCCGGGCTGTTCGCCGCCGCTGCGACCAGCGCATAGGGGTCCTCGTCGGCATGAAAAGTACTCTTCCTTACGGTGTTCTGCGAACCACCGGGATAGTGTTTCGACCGCACATACGCCTCGCTCTCGGCATTCAGGCTTGGTGGGGGGATACTGCTTCCGCCCCCGCTGTCGCCCGCGCCGGAGTTCTCTTCCGTCAAGATGATCTTAACCGCGATAACCTGTTGTAACTGCGACGCATGAAAATCGAGATCGGGCAATTTGGCGAACGGCAGACTGATCACCACCACCGAGAACTTGCTGGTTGTCACGGTCGTGTAGACCGGATCCTCGAGATCCTTGCTGAAAATCGGTGCAGCACAGACGACGCGGATCTTGGCCGGTTCGACCGTGACCGTCACGCTCGAAATCTTCTGTTCGAGACTCTGTTTGATCGAAGACCGCAGATTCCCCAAGGTCGTGCCGTACTCCCCGACCGAGGACTCCATGAGCTCCGAGGCATCGGCAAGGGCCTCCGCAGCGTTCTGCAGCGCCTTCAGCTTCTGCTTGATGTCATCCACATTGTCTTCAGCGGAATGATCGAAGTTGTATCCAATTTCCTTGATGCGATCGCCGGCGGTGGCCAGCTCGGATTGGACCGCCTGCGAGAGCCATGCCTGGTCCTTCGCTTTGAGAAGCTTGTCGGTGTCGCCGTTCGGGATCGGCTCGACTTTCGACAGTCCGACGCCCTTGATCTCCAGTCCGTCGCCGTTCGACCCCTTGGCGGTGTGCGGAAGCGTATACGGGTTGCCGCTCGGGGCAGTAGGGACCGGAGGATCGGGAACAGGCAGCGTCTGGTTGACGATATCCCAGTTGTAGGCCATGGCCGCCAGGACATCGCCGTAGTGGTTCAGCGCGTCCGACAACAACGTGCCGGTCGACACCCATTTCACTGTGGCGCTCTCGTAGTCCGAGATCCACTGCAGCGTCGTCGAGTAGTCGCCTGCCATACCCGTGCACGAGCCGGTGAGCTCCTTGTGCAGTCCGCCGACGCGACTGAGCACGGTCGTCGCGAGATCGTGACACTGTTTAGCTGCACGCTCATAGTCTTTGGCATCGATCTCCCAGCCCACACCCGACCCCTACGTCATCCGGCGGTTGAGCTCAGCGGCCGCGATAAACCGGTCGTGGGCTTGTCGCACTGTGTCACTGGCAGCGCGGATGCTGGCGACGAATTCCCGTGCTGCTGTGACCCATTGGGCGTACGCGTCGTCGAATGCCTGGGCGGCGGCGCCGTTCCAGTTTCCGGTGAGAGCCGATACTTGGCCGTCGAGCCCGTCGAGTTGGTCTTCGACGAAATCGGCCAATCCTGTCAGCTGAAGTGCGGCTCGATCGAGATGATCGACGTCGACGGTGAACCTGCGGCTCATAGATCCAGGCTTGACGAATCCAGAGCTGCGGCGGACGTGTCATCCTGCTGCCGATAGCCGTCGGCAGGCTACACCGAGCGAGCCGGCAAGACCGGCAAGGGAGTTCATCAACTGCGTCGCCGTCGCGGGGACGGTGGCCCATTCTTTGCCGAAATTGTCAGCCGCTGTCCCGGTCCAGCCGACCTCAACGCTTGCACCGCATCCGACATCTGCCGACCAAGTTCGACGACTTCGTCGGGCACAACGGAAAATCCTTGCCCAGCGTTCGGTGTCCCCCCACTACCCATGCCGCGATGCTACCGACCACCGCGTCATGGCGACAACACGAGTCACCGAGGCGAGGAACACGGGCCGGACTGCGGGCGACGTCACCTGGTACGAAGCCGATAGTATTCGGCTGCAGCGTAATTCGAGGTTCCTTGGGAGGACCGAAAAGGGGTTGGATGGAGCCGCAGCCCTCTCCCAGCAGGTTGTCCTCGACGCCCGTGATACCGGCTCGGCTCGACCACCACATCCCCTTGGGCTTCCGCGGCGTGTTCACGCGCGCAGTAATGCACATATAAAAGGAATAGGAGCGGTCTCACACGGCGGCGGTTTGAGAGCTGCTCGGCATGGGTATCAGTGAACCTGGCGCTGTGCGCACAGGTCACTGCCCGAAAGCGCCCCCGGCAGGAATCGAACCTGCGACCTAGGGATTAGAAGGCCCTTGCTCTATCCAACTGAGCTACGGAGGCATGTGGGCATCGGGTGATGACCACCAACCACATTGACCGATTCCGATCGTGGTGTCCAGCGACTTGAGTATAGCGAGCGTCCAGATACGTAAAGCGGCGTCGTCTAGCAACTGTTCGGCGCGTCGGGGCGGTGGGACAGACCGGGCGACCGGAAACCCCAGGGGAGTCCGGACCGGCGCTCCGAACTACCCTGGTGGGATGTCGTCGTCGCTGGACCCGTCCGCTGAAACACGTGTCGAGGTGAATCGGTGGGGGTCCGGTGGGACGTTCGCGGTGCTCGCCGCGATGGGGGTTGCGGTGTCTGCGGTGGTCGCGGCGCTGGTGGTGGGGTTGTCGGCGTCGCAGGCGCTGACGCTGCTGGGGATCCCGGATCCGGGGCCGCTGACCACGTACGGGTTGCCGGCGGTGCGGGCCATCGCTGACCTCGCGGCGGCGTTGAGCGTCGGGTCGCTGGTGTTCGCGGCGTTCTTCGTGCCGCCGCAGGAGAACGGGCTGCTCGATGTGGGCGGGTTCCGGGCGCTGCGGCGCGCGGGGAATTTCGCGCTGGTGTGGGCGGGGGCGTCGGCGCTGCTGGTGCCGCTCACGCTGTCGGACACCACCGGGCAACCTTTCCTCGACTCGCTGCGCCCCGAGGCGGTGTGGCGTGCCGCGGATCAGGTCGATGTGGCCGGATCCTGGCGGCTGACAATCTTTTTCGTGCTGGCGCTGGCCATCGGCTGCCGAGTGGCGTTGCGCTGGGGCTGGACTCCGGTGCTGCTGTGGTGGTCGATCATCTGCCTGCTGCCGGTCGCGCTGACCGGGCATTCGGCGGCGGGCGGGTCGCACGATGTGGCGACCAACAGCCTCATCCTGCATCTGCTGGCGGCGTGTTTCTGGGTGGGCGGACTGTTCGCGGTACTGGCCTACGCGTTCCGGGACGGGAAGTACACGGCGCTGGCGGTGCGCCGATTCTCCAAGGTCGCGACCGTGGCATTCGTGGTGATCGCGATCAGCGGCGTCATCAATGCCTGGGTCCGGGTGCCGTGGGACGACCTGTTCACCACCACGTACGGGCAGCTGGTGCTGGCCAAGACGGCGGCACTGGCGGTGCTCGGCATCATCGGATTCGCGCAGCGGCAGAAGGCGCTTCCGGCGCTGGAGGCCGACCCGCAGGATCGCGGCGCGCTGATCCGGTTCGCGAGTGTCGAGGCACTGATCTTCGCGGCCACCATCGGACTGGCCGTCGGTCTCGGCCGCACCCCGCCGCCGGAGTTGCGGACCGTGCCCACGCCCGCGGAAGTCGAGATCGGCTACAACCTGGCCGGGCCGCCGACCGCCGCGCGGGTGGCCTTCGACTGGCGCTTCGACCTCATCTTCGGCACGCTCGCCATCGTGCTGGCCGTGCTGTATCTGCGGGGCGTGCTCCGGCTGCGCCGCCGCGGCGACGCGTGGCCGGTGGGGCGGACCATCGCCTGGCTCTCCGGATGCGTGGTGCTGCTCATCGCCACCAGCTCCGGCATCGGCCGCTACGCGCCGGCCATGTTCAGCATGCACATGGTGCAGCACATGATGCTGTCGATGCTCGCGCCGATTTTGTTCGCGCTCGGCGGACCGGTGCTGCTGGCGTTGCGAGCCATCAAGCCGGCGGGCAAGGGACAGCCGCCCGGACCGCGCGAATGGATTCTGGCCGCCGTGCACAATCCGGTGTCGCGCTTCATGACTCAGCCCGTGGTGGCGTCGGTGTTCTTCGTGGCCGGGTTCTACGCGCTGTACCTGGGCGGCATCTTCGACAAATTCGTCGACTCGCACGGCGCGCACCTATTGATGAACACGCACTTCCTGCTCAGCGGCTACCTCTTCTACTGGGTGGTCATCGGCATCGACCCCAAGCCGCGTCAGGTGGAGCCGCTCACCAAGGTGGGCATGGTGTTCGGGTCGCTGCCCTTCCACGCCTTCTTCGGCATCGCGCTCATGGGCATGAATACCGTGCTGGGCGGCTGGTTCTACCGCTCGCTGGACCTCGGCTGGAACGGCAACCTGCTCGACGACCAGCACACCGGCGGCAGCCTCGCCTGGGCCAGTGGTGAGATCCCGCTCGTCGTGGTCATGCTGGCCCTGCTCATCCAATGGTCGCGCAGCGACAACCGCCTGGCCACCCGGCTCGACCGCGCCGCCGACCGGGACGACGACGCGGAGCTGGCCGCGTACAACGCCATGTACGCCGAGCTGGCCCGGCGTGATCGAGAGGTACGCAAGTGATTGACGTCGCCCCGGCGACCCGGAAACCCAAGCGACTGTATCGATCCGACGTCCGGCAGGCACGACGGCTGCTGCGCGGGCACATTCGCAAGACACCGGTCTTCCACACCGAGATCCTCGGCCCGCGCGGGCTGGTTCCGGTGACCTTGAAGATGGAGCATCTGCAGCACGGCGGGACCTTCAAGGTGCGCGGATGTTTGAACGCCCTGCTGCAGGCGCAGCGCGGGACCAGCAGCGTGGTGGTGGCGTCCAGCGGAAACGCCGGCATCGCCGCCGCGCTGGCCAGTGCGGTGCGCGGGTTGACCTGCACCGTCGTGGTCCCGGAATCGGCCTCGCACACCAAAGTGGCGGCCATGTGGTCGCACGGGGCCGAAGTGCTGTGGCACGGAACGACTTACGCGGAAGCGCACCGGTACGCCACGCAGCTCGCCACCGAACGCGGCGCCATGCAACTGCACGCCTACGACCAGCCCGCGATCGTCACCGGCGCCGGAGTGGTCGGTTTGGAGATCGAGGAGCAGGTGCGGGGGAGACCACCGGTGCTGGTGGCCGTCGGCGGCGGGGGCCTCGTCGCGGGCGTCTCGGTGGCCTTGGGGCTGCGCGGGCGCGTGATCGGCGTCGAACCGCAGGGCGCGCCCACGCTGCACGCGGCACTCTCCGCCGGTCACCCGGTCGACGTGCATGTGGCCAGTGTGGCCTCGGATGCCTTGGGAGCCAACCGGATCGGCGACATCGCCATGGAGGTCGCGCAGCGGTACGACGTGCGATCGCTACTGGTGACCGACGACGCGATCGTCATGGCTCGCGAATATCTGTGGCGGGAGTTCCGCATCGTGGTCGAACCGGCCGGGGCGACCGCCGTGGCCGCCATCCAGAGCGGCGCGTACCAGCCACAGCCGGGGGAGCGGCCGGTGGTCGTCCTGTGCGGGGCCAATACCGATCTCGCCACGCTATAGCCGTTATTCACATCCGCGAGTTATCCACAGTTGCCGGAACTGGGGCTGTTGTGTGCCTCGTGGCCCCGTCACCCTTGAAGGACAGACGAGAATTCAAGGGGGACAGCGATGTACGAGGCGAATACGGCGGTGGTGGGGCGGGTGGTCACTCATCCGACGCGGCGGCAGTTGCCGAACGGGGAGCAGGTGATCAGTTTCCGGCTGGCGAGTACCGCGCGTCGGTACGATCAGAACAGTGGGGAGTGGGCCGATGCTGGCACGCTGTATCTGACGGTGAGTTGCTGGCGCAAGTTGGTGGACGGGGTGGAGGCGTCGCTGCAGCGCGGTGATCCGGTTATCGCCTATGGTCAGCTGCGCTCGAACGAGTACACCAGCCGCGCTGGGGTGGAGCGGGTGGACCTCGAGATGCGGGCGCTGGCATTGGGGCCCGACCTGGGGCGATGCCATGCCCCGGTGCAGCGCAAACACTTCGGTGAGCCGCCTCGCCCGGAGCCCGTGCAACACCCGCCGACCGATGATGACCGCGCCGGAGATCCGGCAATCGAACACAGATAGGCTTGCCGATATGGCTGAGTTCATTTACCAGATGACGAAGGTTCGAAAGGCGCATGGCGACAAGGTCGTGCTCGACAATGTGACCTTGAACTTCCTTCCGGGCGCGAAGATCGGTGTCGTCGGTCCGAACGGTGCCGGTAAGTCGAGCGTGCTGAAGATCATGGCGGGACTGGACCAGCCGAACAATGGTGATGCCTGGCTGGCGCCGGGCGCCACCGTTGGCATCCTCATGCAGGAGCCGGAGCTCAATGAGGAGAAGACGGTTCGCGGCAATGTCGAGGAGGGCCTCGGCGAGGTCAAGGTGAAGCTGGACCGCTTCAACGAGATCGCCGAACTCATGGCCACCGATTACTCCGACGAGCTCATGGAAGAGATGGGCAAGCTGCAGGAGTACCTCGACCACGCCGATGCCTGGGATATCGACTCCCAGCTCGAGCAGGCCATGGACGCACTGCGCTGCCCGCCGCCGGAGGAGCCGGTCACCAACCTCTCCGGTGGTGAGCGCCGTCGTGTCGCGCTGTGCAAGCTGCTGCTGAGCAAGCCCGACCTGCTGCTGCTCGACGAGCCCACCAACCACCTCGACGCCGAATCCGTGCTGTGGCTCGAGCAGTTCCTCGCCAACTACGCGGGCGCCGTGCTGGCCGTCACCCACGACCGGTACTTCCTCGACAACGTGGCCGGCTGGATCCTCGAGCTCGACCGCGGCAAGACCTTCCCGTACGAGGGCAACTACTCCACCTACCTGGAGAAGAAGGCCGAGCGGCTCGAGGTCCAGGGCAAGAAGGACCAGAAGCTGCAGAAGCGCCTCAAGGAAGAACTGGCGTGGGTGCGCTCGGGCGCCAAGGCGCGGCAGGCCAAGAACAAGGCCCGCCTCGGCCGCTACGAGGAGATGGCCGCCGAAGCCGAGAAGATGCGCAAGTTGGACTTCGAGGAGATCCAGATCCCCGCGGGTCCGCGCCTGGGCAATATCGTGGTCGAGGTCAACAACCTGGACAAGGGCTTCGGCGACCGCCAGCTCATCAAGGATCTGTCGTTCACCTTGCCGCGCAACGGCATTGTCGGCGTCATCGGCCCGAACGGTGTCGGTAAGTCGACACTGTTCAAGACCATTGTCGGCCTGGAGAGCCCGGACAGCGGTGAGGTGAAGGTCGGCGAGACGGTCAAGCTGAGCTACGTCGACCAGAACCGCGCCGGCATCGACCCGAACAAGACGGTGTGGCAGGTGGTGTCCGACGGGCTGGACTTCATCCAGGTCGGCAACCAGGAAATGCCTTCCCGCGCTTACGTTTCGGCGTTCGGTTTCAAGGGCCCGGATCAGCAGAAGCCGGCCGGCGTGCTCTCCGGTGGTGAACGCAACCGCCTCAACCTGGCGCTCACCCTCAAGCAGGGCGGCAATCTGATCCTGCTCGACGAGCCGACCAACGACCTCGACGTCGAAACCTTGTCCTCGCTGGAGAACGCGCTCGAGAATTTCGCGGGCTGCTCCGTGGTCATCTCCCACGACCGCTGGTTCCTCGACCGCACCTGCACGCACATCCTGGCGTGGGAGGGCACCGACGACAACCCGGCCGCCTGGTTCTGGTTCGAGGGCAACTTCGAAGCCTACGAGGCCAACAAGATCGAGCGCCTGGGTCCGGAAGCGGCTCGCCCGCACCGGGTCACCCACCGCAAGCTCACCCGCGGGTAATCCCGGAACTCTCGGGAGGCTCTCGAGGGGCTTCGCCCCGGAACCCCACCGGGCCGCTGGAAGCGGTCCGCGCATCCCTCACTTCGGGTGGGGGATGCGTTGGGGTAGTACTCGGCTGTTTGATTGCGCGCAGCGGCACTGCTGTCTGCGTGCAAGCAATCGGTCGTTAGCTGGACAGCTCAACGTTTGCTGTGCAGTCATAGGTAGCCGCTGCGTGAACAGCGATCGCTGAGCGAACTCGTAGATTTCGCGTGCGCAATACTGCGTGAAATCCGTTTTGGTGCAAGGTTTGTCGTACGTCACCTGGTCATTCCGGTCAGGTACGGCATGCGCCGTACCGTCTGGTTTGTCCGAAGTGTGCGACGCGGCGCGGCATTGAGAGGAATTCAGCCCGGCGTCTCCAGCGCCCAGCTACTCTCGGACCCGGCGTCACTTTGTTACGGAACCGAATCCGAGGGAGTTGGCGAAATGACCGTCTCGTCCGAATTGTCCAGTGCGGCCTGGGCTGCGAGTTTGCCGGCTACGCTGCGCGGCAATCTCGTGTCCCTCGAGGAGGCGTACTTCCGACACGTGGACGCGGGCGATGCGGACTGCGCTATTCCCGCGACCTCCACCCAGATCTTCCGCCGCCACATGGAACTCGGCATACACCGCGCACCGGCCACCGCCGATGTGCGGGTCTACCACCCCGACGACGAGACCGATCTCGGCGCCGCCGTGCAGATGGTCACCGACGACATGCCCATGCTGGTCGAGTCGATCACCTCCTCGCTGAGCCGCATGGGCATCAGCGTGACCGAGGTCGTGCACCCCATCTTCGAGGTCACCCGCGACGCCGGCGGCAACCTGGAGACGGCCGTGCCGCACGAGGTGGACGGCAACGGCGCCACCGGATTACGCGAATCCTGGATGCACGTGCAGCTGCATCCCTCCACCAGTCGCGAACAGCTGCGGCTCATCGAATCCGCGCTGCCCGACGTGCTCACCGACGTGCGCCGCGTCATCGAGGACACCGACGCCATGCGCGAGGCGCAGGAGCGGGTCGCCGACGAACTGGACGCCGCCGCCAAAACCGGCATGACCCCGTTCCCCGCAACGGATCTCAGGGACTGCGCGGAACTGCTGCGCTGGCTCGCCGACGGCCACTTCACCGTGCTCGGATACGCCCGCTACGAACGCAGCCAGGTCGACGGCGAGCAGAAGTCCGTCATCCTGCCCGACACCAGCCTCGGCGTGCTGCGCCCCAATGTCGGCACCGACTTCCGCGTCCCCGACAACGGCGGCGATCAGCCCCTGCTCATGCTCACCCAGGGCCTGGTCCCGGCCACCGTGCACCGGGCGGTGTACCCGTACTTCGTCGGCGTCGCCGAGCTGGACGAAACCGGCACTGTCACAGGCGAACACCTGTTCATCGGCGTCTTCACCGTCACCGCCATGCACGAGAACGTGCTCGACATCCCCGTCATCGAACGCCGGGTGCGCGCCATCATCGAGGCCGCCGGTTTCGACCTGGACTCCTTCTCCGGCCAGGAGATGCTCGAGGTCATCCAGTCCTTCCCGCGCACCGAACTGTTCTCCTCCGACGCGGACACCCTGCGCCGCACCGCCTCCGCGGTCCTGAATGTCGGTATGCGCCGCCAGGTTCGGCTCTTCATGCGCATGGACGGCTACGGTCGCTTCGTGGCCTGCATGGTCTATCTGCCGCGCGACCGCTACACCACCCGGGTGCGCCTGGAGATGCAGGACATCCTGGTCCGCGAACTCGCCGCCGAATCCATCGACTACTCCGCGCGCGTGTCCGAAAGCGACCTCGCCAGTGTGTATTTCACGGTCCGCCTGCCCGACCAGGGCATCTCGGCCGACACCTCCGAGGCCAACCGGCTGCGCATCCAGCACCTGCTCGCCGAGGCCAGCCGCACCTGGGACGACCACCTGCGCGACGAAGCCGCCACCTCCACCGTGCTGGATCCGGCCGCCGTGCAGCGCTACGCCGACGCCTTCCCGGAAAGCTACAAGGAGGATTTCGGCTCCACCCGCGCACTGGCCGATATCGTCCGGCTGCAACGGATTCCTGACGGCGGCATCGACCAGCACCTGTACCGGCGGCCCGATTCCGAGCCCGGCTCCTGGCGCTTCACCCTCTACATCGGCGGCAGCGGCATCTCGCTGAGCCAGGTGCTGCCGGTGCTGCAGAGCCTCGGCGTGGAGGTCATCGACGAACGCCCGCACCAGGTGGAGCTGGATCACGGTCCGGAGCAATGGATCTACGACTTCGGCCTGCTGGCCCGGCCGGAGCTGTTGCGCAGTTCGCTGGACCGCAACATGGACGCCGAACTGGTGGAATCCTCGGTCCGGCTCGGCGTGCTCGACGATCAGGTGCGCGGGCTGCGGGAACGCTTCACCGAGGCGTTCGAGGCGCTGTGGTTCGGCCGCGCCGAGGCCGACGGGCTCAATGAACTCGTGCTGCGCGCCGGGCTCAACTGGCGTGCGGTGTCCATCCTGCGCGCCTACTCGAAGTACCTGCAGCAGGCCGGTTTTCCCTACAGCCAGGCCGCCATCACCCGCGTGCTGCTCGCCTACCCGGAGGCGGCGCAGATGTTCGTGGACCTGTTCGCCGCCGTCTTCGACCCCGACTCCGCCGACCCGGAACACGCCCGCGATCTGGAAGGCGCGCTGCGCCACCGCATCGACGAAGTGGTCAGCCTGGACGCCGACCGCATCCTGCGCGCCATCCTCGGCCTGATCAAGGCCACCCTGCGCACCAACTACTACGTCACCGACGCCCACGGCCAAGTCCGGGACTACCTGTCGTTCAAGGTGGAACCGCAGGAGATCGCCGAACTGCCCAAGCCCAGACCGCAATTCGAGATCTGGGTGTACTCGCCGCGGGTCGAGGGCGTGCACCTGCGCTTCGGCCCCGTGGCGCGCGGCGGCCTGCGCTGGTCGGACCGGCTGGAGGACTTCCGCACCGAAATCCTGGGCCTGGTCAAGGCGCAGGCGGTGAAGAACGCCGTCATCGTGCCCGTCGGCGCGAAGGGCGGCTTCGTGGTGAAGCAGCCGCCCGCCGCGACCGCCGACCCGGTGGCCGACCGGCAGACCCTGCAGGCCGAGGGCATCACCTGCTACCGCACCTTCATCTCCGGCCTGCTCGATGTCACCGACAATGTGGATCGCGCCACCGGCGAGGTGATCCCACCGGCCCGGGTGCTGCGCCGCGACGGCGACGACACCTACCTGGTGGTCGCCGCCGACAAGGGCACCGCCACCTTCTCCGATATCGCCAATGACGTGGCCAACCAGTACGGCTTCTGGCTCGGCGACGCCTTCGCCTCCGGCGGCAGCGCCGGCTACGACCACAAGGCCATGGGCATCACCGCCCGCGGCGCCTGGGAGAGCGTCAAACGGCACTTCGCCGAGATGGACATCGACACGCAGACAGAGGATTTCACCGTCGTCGGCGTCGGCGACATGAGCGGCGACGTGTTCGGCAACGGCATGCTGCTGTCCCGGCACATCCGCCTGGTGGCAGCCTTCGACCACCGGCACATCTTCCTGGACCCGAATCCGGATGCCGAGTCGTCCTTCGCCGAACGCGAGCGCATGTTCGCACTGCCCCGCTCCTCCTGGGCCGACTACGACAAGACCTTGATCAGCGAGGGCGGCGGCATCTTCGACCGCACCGTGAAATCGGTGCCGATCAGCGACCAGGCCCGCGAGGCACTGGGTTTGGCGGCCGACATCACCGCGCTGTCCCCGCCGGAACTCATTCGCGCCATCCTGAAGTCCCCGGCGCAGCTGCTGTGGAACGGCGGCATCGGCACCTACATCAAGGCCAGCACCGAAACCAATGCCGATGTGGGCGACAAGTCCAATGACGCGGTCCGGGTGAACGGAAAAGACCTGCGCGTCAAGGTGATCGGCGAGGGCGGCAATCTGGGCGCCACCGCCCTGGGCCGCATCGAGTTCTGCCGCAACGGCGGCAAGATGAACACCGACGCCCTGGACAACTCCGCCGGTGTGGACTGCTCCGACCACGAGGTCAATATCAAGGTCCTGCTCGACGGCGTGGTATCCAGCGGCGAACTGCCCGAAGCCGACCGCAATCCGCTGCTGGCGTCCATGACCGACGAGGTCGCGGCACTCGTGCTGCAGGACAATATCTCCCAGAACTTCCTCATGGGCATGTCCCGGGCCGAGGCGCCGCGCATGCTCAATGTGCACGCGCGCGTCATCGAGGATCTGGAGGAACGCCGCGGGCTCGACCGCGAGCTCGAGGCACTGCCCACCGACGCCGAGATCAAGGCGCGCAGTGAGCAGGGCACCGGCCTCACCTCGCCGGAACTGTCGAATCTCATGGCGCACGTGAAGCTTTCGCTCAAGGCCGATCTGCTGGCCGGGGAGCTGCCCGACAGCGCCTACTTCTCGGCGCGGCTGCCGCAGTACTTCCCGAAGCCGCTGCGCACCCGCTTCGCCCCGGCCATCAAACGGCATCGCCTGCGCCGCGAGATCACCACCACCATGCTGGTGAACGAGGTCGTCGATCTGGGCGGCATCACCTACGCGCACCGGCTCAACGAGGAGATCGGCGCGACGGCCTCCGACGCCGTGCGCGCCTTCACCGCCGCCACCCAGATCTTCGGATTGCACTCCATCTGGGATCGCATCCGGGAGGCCGAGATCTCGACCGGTACCAAGGATGTGCTCGAGCTCGAGACCAAGCGCACCCTCGACCGCGCCTCGCGCTGGCTGCTCAACAATCGTCCGCAGCCCATCGCGGTCGGCGCCGAGATCCACCGGTATTCGCAGGAGGTGCACAAGCTCGCGCCCAAGGTGTCGGGCTGGCTGCGCGGGCATCACATCGACACGCTCAACGAGCAGTCGCAGGCGCTGATCGGCCAGGGCACGCCGTCGGCGCTGGCCACCGAGGTCTTCGGCCTGCTCAATCTCTTCCCGCTGCTGGATGTGATCGATATCGCCGACATCACCGATCGCAGCGGCGACGAGGTGGGCGCGCTGTACTACGCGCTCAACGATCACCTCAAGATCGATTGGCTGTTGCAGGCGGTCAGCCACCTGGAACGCGGCGACCGCTGGCACGCGCTGGCCCGGCTCGCACTGCGCGACGACATGTACGGGTCGCTGCGCTCGCTCACCCTCGACGTGCTCTCCGCCGGTGACCCGGAGGAGACGGCCGAAGAGAAAATTGCATACTGGGAGTCGAAAAATCAGTCCCGGCTGGGTCGCGCCCGTGCGGCCCTCTCGGAACTGTTCGAGTCCGGAACCCACGACCTGGCCACGCTGTCGGTTGCGGCGCGGCAGGTGCGCAGCATGGTGAGCGGGGTGGGTGCGCAATCGGAGGTACCGCGTTGACGAGTGTCGGATCGCTCAATGGCCATGGGAAGGCGCCGAGCCTGGGAGAAGACCATCCGGTCGCACCCAAGCGCTTCCACACCAAGGTCGAGGTGCGCTGGTCGGATATGGATGCCTTCCAGCACATCAACCATGCCCGCATGGTGACCCTGCTGGAAGAGGCGCGCATCCCCTGGCTGTTCCTGGACGATCGGCCGACCGTCGGGCTCAAGTCCGGCTGTGTGCTCGCCGACCTGCGCGTGCAGTACAAAGGCCAGCTGCGGCACGAGGATTCGCCGCTGGACATCTCCATGTGGGTGGAACGCCTGCGCGCGGTGGACTTCACCGTCGGCTACGAGGTCCGGGCGGCCGGCGCCGCCCCGGACTCGCCCGCCGCGGTGATCGCCTCCACCCAGCTGGCGGCCTTCGACATCGACACCCAGCGCCTGCGTCGCCTCACCACCGAGGAACGGGACTACCTGTCCCTGTGGCAGGACGCGTGACGCGAGCACAGCACCTGTGACCTTCGGCGAACTCACCCTGCATGTTCCGGATCCGGCGGAGCGGGAGAACCTGGCAACCTTCGTGAATCATGCGATACGCCTGGACCCCGCCGCCGTGATCCGGCTCCGCCGCCGCGGTGACCGGTACGTCTCCGCCTGGGCCGCAACCGGTTTCGAGGCGCTCGCGGTGCGCACCGTGGTCGCGGCGCTCGGCACCGACGATGTCACCGTCGCCGCCGACGCCGTGCTCGCGGGCCTGCACGGCCCCGACTCCGGCGCACCCTTCGGCCTGGGCTTCACCATGGACTCGTCCTGGCGCACCGCCCTGCCCCCGGAAACCGGTTTCGTCCACGTCGACGACGTGCCCGCCCGCATGCTCGTCGAATTGGCCGAGCGCGGAGCGGAATTGGCGCAGGAGCATCGCAGCAGCCACGGGCCGCCCGCCTCGCTGCTGGACCAGACCGTGCTCACCGTCTCCGGCGGCGGGGAAGAGGTCGAAGTCCCCATGCGGGTCGTCTTCGCGCTCGCCGCAATGGATTTCATCCCGCACGGCGGGGAGAAGACCGACTCGCGGCGCATCTCGGTCGACGAGATCGTCCGAATCCGCGCGGCGCGCACCTGGCTTCGCATCGACGCCCGCTACGGTTCGGTGGCGCGGCGGCGCGGCCCGGGCCTGCCGCTCATGCCGCGCTGATACCGTACCGATTGGCCGGGACGGTCGGTGCTCACTAGCGTGATCGCATGAGCGACACCGGAATCGTGACCGAGTGGATCGAACTGGCCGTCGGCGACGGCGTGCTGAGCGCCTACGTGGCGCGACCGGACGGGCCGGGGGAGTATCCGGGAGTCGTTGTCGGACACGAGATCTACGGCCAGCACGAATCGTTGCTCGCGGTGACCGAGCGGCTCGCGGGCCTGGGTGTCATCGCCATCCTGCCCGACCTGTTCCATCGTGCCGCACCCCGTGAACGCCTGGAATGGAATGCCGAGGGCCGCGAGCGTGGTCTCGCGCTGCTGCGCACCCTGACCAGATCCGATGTCGTCGCCGATGTCACCGCATGCCTCGGCGAATTGCACCGCCGCGCAGCAACATCCGTGCACATGGTGGGTTTCAGCGCCGGTGGCCACGCCGCCGTCTACGCCGCCACGCAACTCCCCTTCGCCACGGTAACGGCCTTCAGCCCCGGCTGGCTCACCAACACCGACGTCCCTCTGTCCACCCCCGAACCCACCATCGAATCCGCCGCGACCATCACCGGCAAACTCGTTCTCATCCTCGGCAGCCAGGACCCTCTCGTCGATGCCGATGCCCGCGCCGTCATCGCGAATTCCCTCGCCGAACAGCGGGTGAACCACGAAATCCTGATCTACGACGCCCCACACAGCTTCACCCTCCCCGGACGTCCCGCATACCGCGAGGAATACGCCGAGGAAACCTGGTCGAAGCTCGAGGCCCTGCTGCACCCCTGACCGCGCACCCGCGCAACACGCACCGCAGCTCCCGCTGTTCACCCGCTTCCACCACTACGGTTCAGGCCACCGGTGTCCTCGACAGCATCGGTGTCCTCGAACGGAAGGGGTCGGCGTGCTCGCGGTCGTACAGATCCTGACAGTCCTGGCCGGACTGGTGCACTGCTACATCTTCTTCATGGAGTCGATCAAGTTCCGCGACCCCAAAATCCACCAGGGCGTCTTCCGAGTCCCCGCGGCAGATGTGGAAGCAGCCCGCCCCTGGGCCTTCAACCAAGGGTTCTACAACCTCTTCCTGGCCCTCGGAGCCTTCGCGGGCGCCGCACTGGTCCGCTGCGAGCCCGCCGCGGGCTGGGCCCTGATCATCATGAGCTGCGGCTCCATGCTGGCCGCCGCCCTGGTCCTGATCGCCGGCGACCGCAGCTACGCCGCAGCGGCTACGAAGCAGGGAGCCGTCCCCGCGCTGGCGCTGCTGGCCTCGCTGACCCAGCTCTGACGCCGACGCTGAGAGCGGACTGCGCGCGCATCTCGCTGCACGCCCGAGCAGTCGAGCCCGGCGGCGTTGCCCGCCAACATGATCGACGCAGGGCCGAGGGCGGTCAGTGGACGCCGAGCAAGCGCAGGCCCGCCGTGACGACTGCGGCGGCGATCAGGACTACTAGGATCG
Organism: Nocardia huaxiensis; assembly: GCF_013744875.1. NCBI lineage: Bacteria > Bacillati > Actinomycetota > Actinomycetes > Mycobacteriales > Nocardiaceae > Nocardia > Nocardia huaxiensis. Next base: position 7,654,673 of record NZ_CP059399.1, on the reverse strand, counting down.
GCGCGCGACGCCACGCCAGTACGGCCGCGACGAGAACGCCTGCAGGCAGGGCGAATCCGAAGTCCGCGCCGCCGGACGGGACGAGCGTGGTGACCACCAGGGCGGTCAGCAGCACGACCGAGGAGATCTCCAGCAGCTTGATCGCGCGCGGGGAAACCTTTACGCGGCTGCGCAATACAGGTCCGGCGAAGCGGAATGCGAAGGTGCCCAACGCCAGTGCGAGGGTGCCGTAGAGGAGGGCTTTCGTCATCGGCTCGTCCGGCTCTCGAAGGTGGGGAGCGACCCGGCTGCCTCGTCGACGCCTGCGGTGATGCGCTGGGTCACAGGCCGAATCGACTGCTTCGGCCGGAGCGCTGGTGGCCTGCGCATCATGCGGTGCCGCCCACCCGCGCATCGCCGCTCGCCTGCGCGATGTCGTCTGCGGTAATGGTCGCTGCCGCCGTTTCGGCCGTGGGGGTTTCGGGCGCGGAGGTGGCTTCGCCGGCATCGGCGCGGCGGGCGACCAGCAGGACCGCGGTCAGCGCCAGGAGTACGGGGACGCCTGCGCCGACGAACGGGGTGCTGATCGCGGCTACCGCGGCTCCGGCCAAGGCCGCTGTGCGGGTGACGGGTTCGCGCAGGGCGGGGATCACCAGGGTGAGCAGGACCGCGGGGTAGACCGCGTCGAGGCCGAAGGCATTGGGGTCGGGCACGATCGAGCCCAGGACCGCGCCGATCACCGCGCCCAGCGGCCAGGAGATCATGACGCCCAGACCGCAGAGCCAGTAGGCGGCGCGGCGGCGGTCGCGGTCGGGCTGGGACATGGCCAGGGCTACCGACTCGTCGTTCATGACGTGGGTGCCGACCAGTCGACGCCACCCGGAACCGACCACATCGGGCACGGACAGGCCGTAGGGGAGATGGCGCGCGTTCACCAGCAAACCGGCCATGACGGCTGCGATCAGGCCGCCGCCCGCGGTGATGATGCCGATGAACACGAACTCGGACCCGCCCGCGAGCACCGCCACGCTGAGCAGCACGGGCAGCCAGGCCGGCAGGCCGGAGGTCACGGCGGTAGCGCCATAGGACACGCCGATCATGGCGACTGCCAGGCAGATCGCCGCGATACCGGTGAGCACACCCCGATCCAGTGTTCGCCATATCGAACGCATGTCGTCTATAGTGAACGAAATCGGCTTCGCCGTCAAAGGTCTCCGCTATTCGTTCGCAGGTGTCGCGAGTGCCGTTGACGTGCTGTTTTGCTGTCGAGCGGCGGCGGCGATCCCGGTGTGGGCGGCGCCCGGCTCGGTACGCGCGTGCCATCGAGTCGGACGGCCGCAGGTCGGCTCGCCGGGCCACCCGAACTGCTGATGGACGTTTGCCCAATAATGGCCTGATGTTTGCGGGTGCGTCCGAGGCCGATCTGTTCGAGAGCTCCAGGGGTCGGCTGGAGGCGATCGCCTACCGCCTGCTCGGCTCGGCCGCCGATGCCCAGGACGCCGTGCAGGACACCTATCTTCGGTGGTCGAGCGCCGAGCGCGACTATGTAGAGTCGCCCGAAGCGTGGCTGACCAAGGTGCTCACCAACATTTGTCTCAACCAGCTCACCTCGGCTCGTGCCCGGCGCGAGACCTATGTGGGGCAGTGGCTACCTGAGCCCGTGTTCACCGGTGACCCGATGCTGGGCCCGGCCGACACCGTCGAGCAGCGTGAATCGGTGTCGATGGCGATGCTCACGGTAATGGAGCGGCTTTCGGCGAACGAACGTGTGGTGTACGTGTTGCGGGAGGCCTTCGGCTACCAGCACAGCGAGATCGCCGAGATACTCGAGATCACCGAGGCCAATTGCCAGCAGATCTTTCGCCGGGCCAAACAGCACATGGCCACCGGCCGAACCCGCATCGAGGTCGATCAAGCCGCCGCCACCAAAATCGTCGAAGGCTTCCTCGACGCGGCCATCAACGGTGATACCGAGACCCTGATCAGCCTGTTGACCGAGAACGTCATCAGCATCGGCGACGGCGGCGCCTTCGTGTCGACGCTGTCGCGGCCGCTGGTCGGCGCCGACCGGGTCGCCCGGTTCCTGCGGCTGCTCGTCAGACCGACCGAGAAAAAGCGCACGAACCTGGGCGGTGCGCCCGTCATGTTCGCCGCGGTGGTCAACGGGATGCCCGCGGTGGTGATCACGGTCAACGGCCGGGTCGTCGGCCTGCTGTGCCTGGAGGTGACCACCGACGGTATCGCGGCCTTCCACGGGCAGGTCAACCCCGGCAAACTCGTGCGAGCCAACCAGTGGTGGGCCGATATCGAACACGGGAACCCCCTCGTCGAATCCTGGTGACTCACGTCACAGCCATCTCCTGTCAGCATTCGCGGTGCTGCTCGGTTCTGGATACGAACCACTCAGACAGGAGCGAGACCATGAAGCACCGCATCGTCGTCCTCGGCGCCGGATACGCCGGAGCCACCGCCGCCGGACGCCTCGCCAAGCGGCTGCACCGCGACGACGTCGAGATCATCGTGGTCAACGCCGACCCCGAGTTCGTCGAGCGAGTGCGCCTGCACCAGCTCGCGGCCGGCCAGGACCTGCCCGCACGCCGGCTCGACCAGATCTTCGCCAACTCCGGCGTGCAGGTCAGGATCGCATGGGTGACCGCCGTCGATACCGACAGCCAGATCGTCACCGTCACCGACGACAACGGAGCCCAGACCCTCGGCTACGACACCCTCGTCTACGCCCTGGGCAGCACCATCGCCGACTACGGTGTGCCCGGTGTCGCCGAATACGCCCACAACGTCGCGGGAAAGCCGGCGGCGCTGCGGCTACGAGCACGGTTGAACGAGCTCGGCGAGGGCGCGCAGGTGCTCATCGCCGGCGCGGGCCTGACCGGCATCGAGGTCGCCGCCGAGATAGCCGAAGCTCGACCCGATCTCGACGTCGCCATCGCCGCGCGCGGCGGTGTCGGTGACTGGCTCGACGAGAAGGCCCGGCGCTACCTGCTGGGCGCGTTCGACCGGCTGGGCATCACCATTCACGAGGGCACCGACATCGCCCGAGTGGACGCCCACGGCGTGACCACCGCCGCCGGTGCGTTCATCCCCGCCGAGATGACGGTGTGGACGGCCGGTTTCACCGCACACCCACTCGCCCAGGCCACAACCCTGGAACTGTCGGACACGGGACGCATCGTCGTGGACGCGACCCAGCGTTCGGTCTCGCACCCCAACGTCTACGCCATCGGCGACGCCGCACACGCGATCGGCGTCGGCGGCAAAGCGCTGCGGATGGGTTGCGCCGTCGCGTCGCCGATGGCATGGCTCGGCGCCGACGCGATCGCCGCGCGTTTGACCGGACGCGCGGTTCCCGACGCCCCGATCGGCTACCAGAGTCAGTTCATCAGCCTGGGCCGTCGTGACGGTATCCGTCAGGTCGTGACGCCGGAGGATCAGCCCACCGAGAAGGTCGTCACCGGACGCAAGGGCGCTCGGTTCAAGGAACTGATCTGCTCGATCGCCGCCTGGTGCGTCGTGCACCCGACCATGCTCAAGCCCAGTCGCCGACGCCACCTCGTGCCGGCCGCTGCCGCCGAGAACACGGCGCCGGGCTCCTGACACACACGATCTCGCGACAAGCGGATCGGCCCACACCTCCCAACGAGTTCCGCTGTGCGCCTTAGCCGTTCAGCGGCAACTGACAGCGCCGGCCAGGTCACCGCTGTCGGCGATCCACTGCTCACCGGTTCTCCAGCGGTGATCGACAGAAAGAAACCATCCATGAACATCGCCCGCATCACCCACGGGTTCGTCGACGTCGACGGGGTCCGCGTCTTCTACCGCGACACCGGCCCCCAGGACGGCATCCCCGTGCTGTTGCTGCACGGTTTCCCGAGCGCCTCACACCAGTACCGACGCCTCATGGACACCCTCGGATCCCGGTATCGCCTGGTCGCCCCGGACTATCCCGGGTTCGGGCACACCGAAGCCCCGGCCGATTTCGTGTACTCCTTCGACCGTCTCGCCGATGTGGTCGAAGGTTTCCTCGCCGCACTCGAGGTGGACCGATTCGTGCTCTACACCTTCGACTTCGGCGGCCCGATCGGATTGCGCCTGGCCACCCGCAACCCGGCGGCGATCGCCGGGCTGATCGTGCAGAACGCCAACGTCTACGACGAGGGCCTGTCCGATATGGCCCGGGCAACGATCGCCGCGCCCGCCGACGCGCTCGGTGACCTGTTCACCCTGCCGGTCACCCGTGGCCAGTACGAAGGCGGCACCACCCGACCCGAGCTGATCGCGCCCGACGGATGGACCCTGGACCAGCACTTCCTCGACCTACCCGGCCGCAAGGACGCCCAGCTCGCCCTCGCGCTGGACTACCACACCAACCTCGCCCACTACGCCGAGTGGCAGAGCTGGCTGCGCGAACATCAGCCGCCGACGTTGATTTTGTGGGGCCGCAACGACGCCTTCTTCCCTGAGGCAGGCGCGCATGCCTACCTGCGTGACCTACCCGCCGCTCAGGTGCATCTCTTCGAGACCGGGCACTTCGCGCTCGAGGAGAACCTGCCCGAGATCGCCCCCCTCATCGACGTATTCGTCGGTGACCTGTTCGAGGACAAGCCCATGAAACTCGCCATCATCGGTGGCCGCGGAAACCTCGGCAGTGCCGTCGCCCGCGAAGCCGCGGCCCGCGGAATCCAGATCACCCTGCTCGACCGCGACACCATGGACGTGACCGATGTCGCCTCGATCACCCGCGCGGTCGCCGGACACGACGCAGTGGTCGCCGCGATCAAAGGCGCCGACCGGCTGGTCCCCCGCGGCGCCGAGGCACTGCTCGAGGCGCTCCCGCTGGCCGGGGTGCAACGATTGGTGTTCCTCGGCGGCGGTGGCAGCCTCGAGTACGCGCCCGGTCAGCGCTTCGTCGACGCTCCCGACTTCCCCGCCCAATACTTTGAGACCGCACGCGACCAGTCCGAGGCGCTGGACATCTTCCGGCGCTCCGGCTCGGCGGTCCGCTGGTCCTACGTCAGCCCGCCGCCGGTGCACCTGGTTCCCGGCGAGGCCACCGGAACCTACCGGGCGCAGGCACGCGACACGCCGATCGCCGATGCGAACGGTGAAAGCCGGATCAGCGTAGGCGATTACGCGAGCGCCATCGTCGACGCGCTCGAAGAAGGCTCGTTCATCGGCGAACGCTTCACCGTCTCCTACTGACCTCGGACCCAGAGCCTGCCCGCACCCGCGGGCAGGCTCGCCAGGAGCTCACCGTGACCACCAAGGTCCACCGGCCGGCCGTCCCCGGCCTCGCGCTGATCCTCGGGGCGTTGACCGCACTCGGTCCCCTGTCGATCGACCTCTACCTGCCCGCGTTACCAGACCTGAGCCGCGAGCTCGCCACCGCGGCGTCCTCGGTTCAGCTGACCCTGACCGCGTGTCTGATCGGCTTGGCTCTCGGCCAGGCGATCGCGGGTCCGTGCAGCGACCGTTTCGGACGACGCCGGCCCCTGCTCATCGGGGTGAGCAGCTACGCGCTCGCCGCACTGCTGTGCACGGTTGCGCCGAGCGTGGAATTGCTGATCGTCGCCAGGCTGATTCAGGGGCTCGCCGGCGGAGCGGCGATCGTGATCGCCCGCGCGATCGTGCGCGACCTCCATGAGGGGGCTCGCGCCGCGCGCCTTTTCAGCACGCTGATGCAGATCAGTGGAGTCGCACCGATTCTCGCGCCGCTGGCAGGCGGGCTGCTGCTGAAGGCGACCTCGTGGCGTGGGCTGTTCCTGGTGATGGCGGGATTGAGCGTCGTGCTGGTCGTCGCCGTCGTGCGATTGCCGGAAACGAATCCGGGTCGCGGCGATACTCCGATGCTCCGCACACTGCTGCGAGTGAGCGCGGCACCCACCTTCGCCGGCTACGCCCTGGTCGGCGGGTTGTCCTTCGCGGCGATGTTCGCCTACATCGCGGGTTCCCCGTTCGTCCTGTGCGAGATCTACGGGCTGTCACCTACCGCATTCAGCGTGGTTTTCGCAGTCAATGGGTTGGGCATTATCGTCGCCGGTCGGGTGGCGAACAGCATCCAGCGCTGGTCATCTCGCACTGTGCTGGCCTTCGGTGTGGTGATCTCGGTGGTCGGCGGCGTGCTCGCGGCCGTCGCGGTGTTCGCCAACGTTGGTCTGCCACTTCTGCTTTCCGGGTTCTTTCTGGTCGTCGCATCGATCGGTGTGATCATGCCGAACACCGTGTCGCTCGCGTTGTCCACCGTGCCGGCCGCGGCGGCGGGCAGCGCATCGGCCCTGCTGGGCTTGGCGCAGTTCGTCCTGGGCGGGATGATCGCGCCGATGGTCGGCATTGCCGGGCCGCATGACGCCAGGCCCCTGGTGTGCGCTCTGGTCATTCTTCCCTGCTGTGCGGCGCTGGTCCTCGCACGTTGGACCGGTGTCGGCGGCCGCGCGAGCGGGGCGAACACGGTCGCCGCAGCGCGTTGAGTGGTGAGCAACCCCTCATCGGTGTGCGTGACCGCGCGGCGAGTGTCCGCCTGCCGTAGCGGCATTCGTGACCTCGGGACGGTAGCGTCTGGGGCGATCATGACTGCCGACGACATCACTCCGACCGCTGCTGCGAATCCGCAGGAGCATATTGCCGCCGCGCTGCGTCGGGAGCGGGCGCGTGCCGGGCTCTCGCTGACCGAGGTGGCCAAGCGGGCGGGCATTGCGAAATCCACTCTGTCCCAACTGGAGTCGGGGGCGGGGAATCCCAGTGTGGAGACGCTGTGGGCGCTGTGTGTGGCGCTGGGGATTCAGTTCGCGCAGCTGTTCGAGCTGCCGCCGCGGCCGCGCGTGCAGGTGATCCGGGCCGATGAGGGGACGGTGGTCTTCTCCGAGCACGCGGATTACCGGTCGATTCTGCTGTCGGCCGCGCCGCCCAATGTGCGACGCGACTTCTACCGCATCACCGCCGAACCCGGCGAACCCCGGCGGTCCGAGCCGCACATGCCCGGCGTCATGGAGCATGTGGTGCTCGGTGCGGGCCGGGCTCTCGTCGGCCTGAGTGAGGCTCCCGAAGAGCTCGGCCCGGGTGACTACATCGCCTATCCCGGCGATCTGCCGCATCTGTTCCAGGCGCTGGAGCCGGGCACCTGGGCCACCATGGTGCTCGAATCCACCTAGACCGTCAGGCCGCGCCCTCGCCGAGGTACTGCAACCACATGGGATCCAGTTCGGAGCTGGCCGAGAGCAGCCGCCAGTGCGGACCCTTGGGGGATTCGAGCGGGTGATGCAGTTGCCAGCCGAGTTCGCTCAGCAGTTTGTCGGCCTTGCGGTGATTGCACGGGGCGCAGGAGGCGACGCAGTTCTCCCAGGAATGCGCGCCCCCGCGACTGCGCGGAATCACATGGTCGATGGTTTCGGCCTTGCCGCCGCAGTAGGCGCAGCGGAAACGATCACGGTGCATGAGGGCGGCACGGGTCATGGGCACGCGAGCGCGGTAGGGGACACGCACATAGGTGCGCAACCGGATGACCGAGGGCAGCGCCACCGAGGTGCCGGCGGAATGGACAACCGGGCCTTCGGGATTGTCGTGCACGGTATCGGCCTTGTCGCAGATCAGCAGCACGATGGCGCGACGCGCGGACAGGGCGGTGAGCGGCTCGTAGGTGGCGTTCAGCAGCAGAACGCGGCGTTTGGACCAGGTGGAGCCGGGAGCCGGCTCGGGCGGGCGATGCGCGTGATGGACGGAATCGTGATGACCATGATCGTGGTGCGCACCCGGATACGAATGGTCGGACAAGACATGCAGCGGAGTAGCCCCCGACCCACGATTGTGGACGTCGGCGGGCTGGAGTTGTCGATGCGTGCGCGCCTCGTGTTGCGCTGTCGGGTGACCGTGACGGCCGCCGTGCCGTTGCTTCATGCGCATACCCCGGTTTCAATTCGGTCCGATGGTGTGGTATCTCGGCAGACTGCCACCCAGTTGACCATGGAACGCGCCACTTTGCGAGGTGATTTCACACATTGTCGGGCACATTCTGTGCTCGATTTGCCCTCCGTTTCACTACGGGCTGGTTCGCGGCCCTGAAGTCCCGATTCTTCCCTCCTCCGCTCCTCCGCTCCTCCGCTTCGCTCCCCCGCTCCGTCAGTCCAGAATCGGGACGGCCGCGAACCCTTGGGCTCGTGTCTCGATGTTTTCGCTCGTGTGGGCACAATGGACACGTGACTTCGGGTGAGCAGCAGACTGCGACTTCCTTCTACGAGGCCGTCGGCGGGGCGGATACGTTCCAGCGGCTGGTGGCGGCGTTCTACCGCGAGGTGAAGGACGACGAGGTGCTGCGGCCGCTGTATCCGGAGGAGGATCTCGGTCCGGCGGAGCGGCGGCTGCGCATGTTCCTCGAGCAGTACTGGGGTGGGCCGCGCACGTACTCCGACGAGCGTGGGCATCCGCGGCTGCGTATGCGGCATCAGCCGTTCAAGGTCGGTCCGATCGAGCGCGATGCCTGGCTGCGCGCCATGCACATCGCGGTCGCGGAGATCGAGCCCGAGGTGCTCGACGACCAGCACCGCAAGCAGCTGCTCGACTACCTGGAGATGGCGGCGAATTCGCTCATGAACTCGCCCTTCTGAATTCGTTTCGCAGAAGTCGCAGGCCCCCACAGCGTTTCCGGTTCAAGTGAACGTCAGCTGATCATTTGCTGAATCTGGACAAGTGTCGCCGACGCGCCCGCACGAACCGGTCTGCTTTGGCACCATTACCGCTGTGACAGACGAGAAGGGCGCGCCGTGGTGGCGATCCGCCGTGTTCTACCAGGTCTATCCGCGCTCGTTCGCGGACTCCGACGGGGACGGCATCGGCGATCTGGGTGGGCTGCGCGACAAGCTCGGGTACCTGGAGCTGCTGGGGGTGGACGCGCTGTGGATCTGCCCGATCATGCGCTCGCCCATGGCCGATGGCGGATACGACGTCTCCGATCCGCGTGACATCGATCCGCTGTTCGGGTCGCTCGAGGCCATGGACGAGCTCATCGCCGAGGCGCACGACCGGCGCATGCGGGTCACAATGGATCTGGTGCCCAATCACAGCAGCGATCAGCATCCGTGGTTCCGGGCGGCGCTCGCGGCGGGGCCGGGTAGCCCGGAGCGGGAGCGGTATATCTTCCGGGACGGCCGCGGGCCCGATGGCGGTGCGCCGCCGAACAATTGGCCCAGCGTCTTCGGCGGGCCGGCGTGGACTCGGATCCGGGAGGCCGACGGTCGGCCGGGCCAGTGGTATCTGCATATCTTCGCGCCGGAGCAACCCGATCTGAACTGGGAGAACCCGGAGGTTGCCGAGGATTTCGAGCAGACCATGCGGTTCTGGCTGGATCGCGGCGTGGACGGCTTCCGCATCGATGTCGCGCACGGCATGGCCAAACCGGCCGGGCTGCCCGATATGGAGGTCGTCGACACCCGCATGCTCGTGCACGACGACAGTGACCCGCGCTTCAACAATCCCGGTGTGCACCGGATTCATCGGCGGCTGCGCAAGGTGCTGGACGAGTACCCGCACGCGGTGGCCATCGGCGAGGTGTGGGTCAACGACAACAATCGTTTCGGCGAGTACGTGCGGCCCGACGAACTACATCTGGCCTTCAACTTCCGGCTGGCCGAGACGCCGTTCCAGCCCGATGAGATCCGCGCGGCCGTCGAGAACTCGATCCAGGCCGTGGCGCTGGTGGCCGCCAGCCCCACCTGGACGCTGTCCAATCACGATATTGCCCGCGAGGTCACCCGCTACGGCGGCGGCGCGTTGGGACAGGCGCGGGCGCGGGCCATGATGATGCTGGAGATGGCGTTGCCCGGGGCCGTATTCGTCTACAACGGCGCCGAATTGGGGCTGCCGAACGTGGACGACCTGCCCGACGAGGCGCTGCGGGATCCGGCGTTCGCGCGATCCGGGGGCGTCGAGCGCGGCCGGGACGGTTGCCGGGTGCCGCTGCCGTGGGAGGGCGAGCGGCCACCGTTCGGATTCACCACCGGTGCGCCGTGGCTGCCCATGCCGCCGGAGTGGGCCAATGTGACGGTGGAGAAGCAGTTGGAGCGGCTGGATTCCATGCTGTCGCTGTATCGGATGGCCATCGAATTGCGGGCCGTGCGGCCGGAATTCGCTGGTCCGGGGCTGGAGTGGTACGGCTCGCCGCCCGGCTGCCTGGCCTTCCGGCGGGAGGGCGGGCTGCTGTGTGTGCTCAATGCGACCGACGCGCAGATCTCGCTGCCCGCGGGGGAGGTGTTGCTCGCGAGTGCGCCGATTAGTGCGAGGAAACTTCCGGCAAACTCAACGGCCTGGCTGATCTGAAGCGGTTTGTCACGACACGTGCACGTGCACGGTTACCGGTCGGCGTGGTCGATCCGACCATCGATTACCGTTGTGCCGTGAGCATTCTCCAGACAGTGCTGATCTACGTCGGCATCCCGCTTGCGATCTATCTGGTGATCGCCGGATTGTCGTTCCTCGGCAAGCCGCTTCCCGGCAAGAAGCCGGAACACTTCGAACTCGGTGCGCAGTGGACCGAGCCGCCGGTGCTGTGGAGCGCCATGGACGAGGTGACCGGTTCCGGGCACCACGACACCCATGAGGCATCGCATGGCAACCATGCAGCTATCGACTCCGCCGAGGCGGACCTGATCGGAGGCCGGGCAAGTGGCAAGTTCTAATTGGCCCGCGGTGAACGAAGCCGACCTACCGCACGGCTACGCCATCACCACCAGCGGACGCGTCTCCGGCGTGCACGAGGCCGGCGACTACTTCGCCGAGGTGCCGTTCACCGATCACGAGCGCCTGCTCATGGACAACGCGCTCACCGACGCCACCCGCGCCACCAAGGTGCGGTTCAACATCTTCATCGGCGACCTCGGCTCGGACTCCGCCCACGGCGCGGACGCCATCTTCCCGGGCACCCCGGAAGCCGCGCGTTCGGTGCTCATCGCCGTCGACCCCAATGCCAAGGCCGTCGAGGTCCGCTCCGGCCGCGATGTCGCCGAGCGCGCCAACGACCGGGTCTGCCAGCTCGGCGCCACCGCCGCGCTGAGCTCGTTCCGTCAGGGCGAACTCATCGACGGACTGGTCTCCGCCGTGCGCGTCATGGCCGCGGCCATCGGCCGGGTCTGAGTTCCCCCGGAACTCTCGGGAGGACTCTCAGGGGCGTTGCCCCCTGAAACCCCAAGGGAGGCTTGGGGGCCCAGCCCCCAAACCCCCAGCGGGACAGCGTACGCCCGCGTGGTCGCGGTTCGCCCAGAGCGTAAGGATGCGCGATTCCGGGGCGCTGACTTTAGGCTCGGTGTATGTCCGAGCAACCGCGACTTCGTTCGATTCCCGGCGGGCGTGATGAACAGTCCGCAGCGCGCCGGGCGGGTGAGCCGCAGCAGGCCGTGCGTGAGCCGCTGTGGCGGGAAGTGCTCGGGGAGCGCTTGCGGGCCATGCGGCTCGATCAGGGGGAGAAGCTCACCGAAACAGCCGGGCGGGCCGGGATTTCGCCGCAGTACCTGTCCGAGGTCGAGCGCGGGCGCAAAGAGCCTTCCAGCGAGATGATCGCGGCACTGGCCGGTGCGCTCGGGACCACACTGGGTGGACTCACCCAGCAGGTGGTCGAAGAGTTGCAGCGGCAGCGCCTGGCCGCGCTCTCGCGGCCTTCGGCTCGCGGCTACGCCTCCAGCCCGGTGCTCTTGGCCCTCGCGGCCTGACGCCCTGCTCGCACCGCGACGGCCTCGGCTACAGGTGATTTTCAGGTGGTATCCGGCCTGAGCCAACACTTTCGGCGCGAATTCTGTCGGAATGGCAGAAACCCCGCCGAAAGTGTGCGCTCAGGCCGGGTGCTCAGTCGGAGCGGGGGCCCAGGACTTGGTCGATGAGGCCGTAGTCGAGGGCTGCCTGGGTGGTGAAGACGCGGTCGCGGTCGGTGTCGCGGCGGAGGGTTTCCTGGGATTGGCCGGTGTGGCGGGACAGGATGCCCTCGATTTCGGCGCGCATGCGGACCAGTTCCTCGGCTTCCAGCAGCAGATCGGGGATGGTGCCCTGGCCTCGGGTTGCGGGCTGGTGCAGGACTATTCGGGCGTGCGGGAGCATGGCTCGGCGGCCCTTCGCGCCACCCGCCAGGAGCACCGCGCCCACCGCTATGGCCTGGCCTACGCAGGTGGTGGCCACGGGGGAGGAGATGTGCTGCATGGTGTCGTAGACGGCGAGCATGCCGGGCAGTTCGCCGCCCTCGCAGTTGATGTAGAGGTTGATTTCCTGGCCGGGACTGTCGGCGTCCAGGTGCAGCAGCTGGGCGATCAGGGCGTTGGCCACGCCGGAGTCGATGGGGGTGCCCAGGTAGACGATGCGCTCGCTGAGCAGATGCGAGTAGACGTCCATGATGCGTTCGCCGCGCGGGTTCTGGGCGATGACATTGGGGATGGTGTAGCTGCTCATGCTCTGTCCTTTCCGGCCTGATCGGGGCGCTGCGTGGTGACGCTGCGCTGCCTCCTCCGCGCCTGACCGCTCATGCCGACATTCCCATCTTGTGGCGCTGCGGGACGACCTGCCAGAACGAATCCACGATGCCGTCGATGAAGCCGTAGTCGCGGGCCTGGGCGGCGGTGAACCAGCGGTCGTGCAGGGAGTCCTCGTAGATCTGGTCGTAGGGCTGGCCGGTGTCCTCGGCGATGAGGCCGAGCACTGTCTGCACGGTGTGCCGCAGATCGTCGGCCTGAACCTCGACTTCGCCTGCGCTGCCACCGATTCCGGCCGAACCCTGATGCATGAGGACGCGGGCGTGCGGGAGCGCGAAGCGGCGGCCCTTCTGTCCGGCCGACAGCAGGAATTGTCCTGCGCTGCACGCCAATCCGAGGGCCAGGGTGGACACCTCGCACGGCACCAGCCGCATGACGTCGCGGATGGCGAGCATGGACGGCACCGAGCCGCCCGGCGAGTGGATCCACAGCGAGATGCCGGTCTCCGGATCCTCGGACGCCAGACTCAGGATCTGCGTCATGAGCAGAGTTCCGTTGTCGTCGTCCAGCGGACCGTCCAACACCAGAATCCGCCGCGCGAAAAGCTGTTCCCGGGTGCGCCAGTTGAACATCGGCGTCTTGTTGTCCTGTGCCATGCATCCACCGTGCCGCAGCCGCACCACGGATTTCGCCCCACGCTGCCCTGAGCGGATCTGCTCACAGCAGCGTGGATTCGGCGGTCCGCTGCGACACCCCGCCCCGGGGACGCCAGGTGGCGCTGAGGAGGGGTTACCGACGTCGTCGGCTCGAGGTGATCGCTCGTCATCCCGGCGCGCTTTTGGCCGGGATGACGGTGCAACTTCGTGACTCCGGCTTCAGTAGGTCCACCTGAGCCGGGCAAGTTCGAGGCGGGTCCGGAAATGCGCGCACCCCCTTCCGGCCGAGCGGAAGAGGGTGCGGCACTGCGGTTTACGACGGTCGGCTACTGCTGGTCGAAGGCGCGGGCGCGCAGGGAGCGTTCGATGCCCGCCTTGCCTTCCACCACCAGGCGGCGCAGGGCCGGCGGGTGGTCGTCGGAGAGGAACTTGTCGGCGACCGCGACCGCCTCGTCGGTGATGGCCCAGTGCGGGTAGAGGCCGACGACGACCGTCTGCGCGACCTCGCTGGAGCGGCGATCCCAGACGCCCGCCACCTCGGAGAAGTAGCGTTCGACGTAGGGGGACAGCAGTTCTGCCTGGCCCACCGGTGCGAAGCCGGTGACGATCGCGCGCGCGGTGATGTTGGGGACCGAGTCGTCGCCCATGGTGGTCGCCCACGCGACGTCCTTGACGGCGGCCTGCGGGCGGGCCGCACCGGCGGCGGCGGCCTGGCGGCGGCCGGCGGCGGTGGGGTCACGCTCCAATTCGCTGTCGATGAACGGGGTTTCGATGCCGTCGGCGTCGATCTCACCGGCGGCGGCCAGCGCCTGGACGAGCCGCCAGCGCAGGTCGGTGTCGACGGTGAGGCCCGCCAGTCCCACGGTCGACGGGTCGGCGTCGAGGAGCTGACGCAGCACCTCGGTGTGCGCGGCCGAGAGCCGGGCGCCGGTGAGCGCGTTGACGAAGGCCAGCTGGTAGTCGGAACCGGCCTCGGCGGCGCGCGCCAATTCCAGCAGCCGGTCGGCGAATTCGGGCCAGCCGTGCTGATCCGCCCACGCCGGATCCGCGTAGGCGGACAGCGCGGTGTGCGCCTGCATCAGAAGGCGCTGCACCACACCGATTTCCGTCTCCGCGCCGACGCCGCGCTGGACCAGGGCCACGAAGTCGCGAGCCTTCATCTCGGCCTGGCGGGTCATCTCCCACGCCGCCGACCAGCACAGTGTGCGGGGGAGCGGCTCGGCGATATCGGCGATCCGATCCACCACGGTGGCAAGGGATTCCGGGTCCAGGCGCAGCGAGCAGTAGGTGAGGTCGTCGTCGTTGACCAGCACCAGCTTGCCCGCGGCGACACCGACCAGCTCCGCCACCTCGGTGCGCTCGGCCGGGTTCACGTCCAGCTCGATGCGTTTGGTGCGCACCAGCTTTCCGTCCTGATCGTCGTAGATGCCGACGGCGATGCGGTGCACGCGCCGCTCACCCGCGCCGGGCTCCGCGCCGTCCTGCACGACGGTGAAGGAGGTGAACTTGCCGTCCGCCACCTGGAATTCGGGCCGCAGGATGTTCAGCCCGGTGGTCTTGAGCCACTGCGCACCCCAGTCGGACAGGTCGCGGCCGGAGGACTTCTCCAGCGCACCCACCAGATCGTCGAAGGTGGCATTGCCGTAGGCGTGTTCGGTGAAGTAGTCGCGCAGGCCAGCCAGGAACGGCTCCAGGCCGACGTAGGCCACCAGCTGCTTGAGCACGGAAGCGCCCTTGGCGTAGGTGATTCCGTCGAAGTTCACCTCGACGGCCGCCAGGTCCGGGATGTCGGCGGCAATGGGGTGGGTGGAGGGCAGCTGGTCCTGCCGGTACGCCCAGGACTTCTCCACGTTCGCGAAAGTGGTCCAGGCATTGGTGTATTCGGTCGCGCCGACCTGGCACAGCACCGAGGCGAAGGTGGCGAAGGATTCGTTGAGCCACAGGTCGTCCCACCACTTCATGGTGACCAGGTCGCCGAACCACATGTGCGCCATCTCGTGCAGTACGGTCTCGCAGCGGCGCTCGTAGGAGGCGCGAGTCACCTTGGAGCGGAACACGTAATCCTCGAGGAAGGTGACCGCGCCCGCGTTCTCCATGGCGCCCGCATTGAATTCGGGCACGAACAGCTGGTCGTACTTGCCGAAGGCGTACGGCACACCGAAATTGGTGTGGTAGAACTCGAAACCCTGCTTGGTTTCGGTGAAAAGCCGTTCGGCGTCCATGAATTCGGCCAGCGAGGCGCGGCAGTAGATGCCGAGCGGGATCTCCCCGTGCGAATCGGAGTAGGAGTCGGTCCATTTCGCGTACGGTCCGGCGATGAGCGCCACCAGGTAGGTGCTCATGCGCGGGGTGGTGGCGAAGGTGTGCTCGACCACGGTGCCGATCTTGCGGGTGCCGGTCGCCGCGCCGTTGGAGATGACCTCCCAGTCCTCGGGCGCGGTCACGATCATGTCGTAGGTGGCCTTGAGGTCCGGCTGGTCGAAGCAGGCGAACATCCGCTTGGCGTCGGCGGTTTCGAACTGCGAGTACAGGTAGACCTTGTTGTCGGTGGGGTCGACGAACCGGTGCAGGCCCTCGCCGGTGTGCGAGTATTCGCAGTCGGCCTCGACGACGAGGGTGTTGTGCTCGGCGAGTCCGGTGAGGGTGAGGCCCTCGGCTTCGTCGTAGTCGCTCACATCGATCGGCGTGCCGTTGAGCACCGCCGACCGCACGCCCGCGCCCACGATGTCGATGAAGGTTTCCGCGCCGGGCGTCGCCGTGAAGGTCACCGTCGACTTCGAATGGAAGTGCTCACTCCGCGCGGCCTCGGCACTGGTGGGCTGCCCTGTCAGATCCAATTCGACGCGGTAGTTCTCCACCTGGACCGTCGCGGCGCGTTGGATCGCCTGCTCGCGGGTGAGATTCGGTGCGGACAAGAGGGCTCCTTAGCTCTGGGAGAACTGTGTCGTGCGGTGACCAGAATGCCACGTTCACACCCTGTTCAGGGCCGGAGAGCGCCCTCGGTAGGGTGGTGGCTGCGAGAGTCGCGGGTAGACACAGGAGGCAGCCAGTTGAAGCACATCCACGCCGGTAAGGTGCGCGACCTGTACGAGGACGGCGATTCGCTGATCCTGGTCGCCTCCGATCGCGTGTCGGTGTACGACGTGGTGCTGCCCACCCCGATTCCGGACAAGGGCGCGATGCTCACCCAGCTGTCGAACTGGTGGTTCGAATTCTTCTCCGATGTGCCGAACCACATCATCTCCACCACCGATGTGCCCGCCGAGTTCGCCGGCCGCGGCGTGCGGGTGAAGCCGTTGCAGATGGTCAAGGTCGAGTGCATCGCGCGCGGCTACCTGACCGGCTCCGGCCTCAAGGAGTACCAGGCCACCGGCACCGTCTCCGGCATCGCGCTGCCGCCCGGCCTGCGGGACGGCGACAAGTTGCCCGAGCCCATCTTCACCCCCACCACCAAGGCCGACGAGGGCCACGACGAGCCCATCAGCTTCGCGGATGTGGTGAACCAGGAGGGCAAGGAGGTCGCCGAGCAGCTGCGCGACCTGACCCTGGGCGTGTATGCCCGCGGCGCCGAGCACGCCGCCGCGCGCGGTGTCATCATTGCCGACACGAAGATCGAACTCGGCTGGGACGGAGACGTTCTCACCCTCGGCGACGAGGTGCTGACCTCGGACTCCTCGCGCTTCTGGCCCGCCGACGACTATGAGCCCGGCCGCCCGCAGAAGTCCTTCGACAAGCAGTACGTGCGCGACTGGTCCACCTCCACCGGCTGGAACAAGGAGTACCCCGGCCCGGAGATCCCCGCCGAGGTCGTCGAGGTCACCCGCCAGAAGTACATGCAGGCCTACGAACTCATCACCGGCAAGTCCTGGGCATAGCCCCACAAGATCAACGGGACCTGATGGCGGCATCGGCCGAGTAGGCCACGCCACCAGGTCCCGCTCGATGTCCGGCTAGGCGGGGACGCGGTCGGCGGCGAGGAATTCCTCGACGAATGCGGCTGCCTTGCGGTCGAATTCGCGGTAGTGCTGCTCGCGCAGGTCACCGCTGATGGCGTCGCCGATGGACAGGTTGCCCGCGTCGTCCACGCGCTGGGGGCGCTCCTCGGCATCGGGGAGCAGGGCGACGCTCGAGTGCGCGAAGCCGCAGTAGTAGGCGATGCCCGCGCTGAGCTGGGCGTCGAGGGCCTCGGTCATGGCGGGAACGATCGCGTCGTCGGCGGTGGCGCCGGCCAGACCCAGCCACAGCATGCGTTTGCCGGCCAGGCGCGGCTTGCTGCGGCCGTAGGCGAATCCGTAGTTCCAGACGCGGTCGATCCAGCCCTTGAGGATGGCGGGAACGCTCATCCAGTACACCGGGAAGGCTGCGATCACAATGTCGGCGGCGAGGATGCGGCGCATGTGGTCCTGCGTTTCCGTGGAGTACGCCTTGTCGCGATTGCCCCAATCGGGCTGGTCCTCGGTGTTCATGCGCGGGTCGTAGCCCTCGGCATGCAGGTCGAGCAGGTCGACGCGGTAGCCGGCCGCCTCCAGTTGCGCCACGGTATTGCGGCCGATGTGCGCGGTCAGCGAATCGCCGCGGTGGTGGGCGACCACCACCAGCGCGACCGGGGCCGAGCTGTCGTTCTGCTGAGTTCCGTTGTGCTGCATGGGATTCCCCTCGATGATCGGGTTGCTCGAATCGATTGGCTCCAGTAGACCCGGGATCGTGTGGACGATCCATGGGAGAAAAGCTTCGATGGATAGGAGTTCGTCTACAGTGGTTCGCATGGATCCACTGAGTTCGCTCCTGAGCGGTATCCGCGCCGAAGGGTCGGTGGTCAGTCACGCCGTTCTCGCGGCCCCGTGGACCATCCGCTTCGCCGACCGCGCACCCTTGACCATGATCACCGTCCTGCACGGCGGCGGCACGCTGATCCTGCCGGGGCACAACAATATTCGGGTGAATCGCGGCGACACCGTCATCGTGCGCGGCCCCGAACCCTTCCACCTGGCCGATGAGGCCGATTCCCTGCACGGCCCGCACGAAGAGTTCGAAATCGCCTGCTTCACAACCGATGCCGAGTGCGAGGCGGAATCGCTCGGCGGAATCAGCTGGGGCAATGACTCGGACGGCGCGACCGCGCTCATCGTCGGTGCGTATCAGGCCACCGGCAACCGGCACGAACGACTGCTGCGCGTGCTCCCGCCCGCCATGGTCATCACCGAGGATCCGGATCAGTGCGCCTGGATGGAGTCGGTCGCGAACGAGGCGGCCGCTCAGATCGCCGGATCCCAGGCGCTGATGGACCGGCTGCTGGACTGGGCACTGGTCTGCACCCTGCGCACCTGGTTCGACCGTGCGGGCGCCGATGCCCCGAGCTGGTTCCGCGGTCTCGGGGATCCGGTGGTGGCCCCGGCCCTCGAAGCCATCCACAATCAGCCGTCCGCCGGATGGACGGTCGCCTCGCTGGCCGCGCAGGCGGGCGTCTCCCGCGCCCTGTTCGCCAAGCGCTTCGCCGCGCTGATGGGCCAGCCGCCGCTCACCTACCTCACCGAGTTCCGCATGGACGAGGCCCAGGAACTGTTGAGCGGCACCGACTTCACCGTCGCGCAGATAGCCAGATCTGTGGGCTATGCCGACCCGTTCGGGTTCAGCGCCGCCTTCAAACGGCACAAAGGGCTGAGCCCCAGCGCTTTTCGCGCCGCAGCGTGAGCTGTTCCGGTAGGCCGTGCCGCGTCGAACTCATCCCCGGCGCAGACGAGCAGCGCGAAGCATGAGGTAGTCGCGCTCGGGGACGCTGGTGGTGCGCCGCGCCGCAGCGGTGTAGGCGGTGACGGCCTCCGCTGTGTCGCCTGCCATCTCGTGTAGGTGACCGCGCACGGCATCGAGTCGATGTGTGCCCGTGAGGGTTTTGTCGAGCTGCTCGGTGACCTTCAACCCCGCACGCGGACCGTCGACCATGGCAACGGCCACCGCACGGTTCAGCGTGACTATCGGATTGGGTTGCAGCGTTTCGAGTCTGGTGTACAACTGCAGGATTCGATCCCACTGCGTGTCCTCGGGCCGCAGCGCCTGCGCATGCAACGCGGCAATCGCGGCCTGAATCTGATACGGCCCACTGAGCCCGCTGGACAGTGTCGTGGTGACGAGCCGCACCCCCTCGGTGATGGCCACGTGGTCCCACAGCCGCCGGTCCTGTTCGGCCAGCGGGATCAATTCACCGCGCGATCCGATGCGCGCGGCCCGGCGAGAGTCGTTGAGCAGCAACAGTGCCAGCAGTGCGGTGACTTCCGGCTCATCGGGCAGTAGGCCGTGCAGCGCGCGGGCCAGCCGGATTGCCTCCGCCGACAGATCTGCCCGGCGCAACCGAGCACCCGAGGTGGTGTGGCCTTCGGTGAAAATCAGGTACAGCACATGTAATACCGCCGCGACGCGCTCCCGCCATTCACCCACATAGCCGTGCTCCGCTGCCTCTCCCGGAGTGGCGAACGGCCGGTCGACAGCGGCAAGGCGCTTCTTCGCGCGCGTAATACGCTGCGCCATAGTCGATTCCGGTAGAAGGAACGCGCGCGCGATCTCCTCGGTGGTGAGCCCGCCGACCGCGCGCAGGGTCAGCGCAATGGCACTCGCCGACGACAGCGCCGGATGGCAGCAGAGAAAGAAGAGCGTGAGGGTGTCATCCCGATCATCCGCGCCGCCCCCGGGTACGCCGTATCCGCTGACGCTCGAGCCGTAATCGGCCCTCGACGTGCTGCTGGCGCCGCCTCCTACCCGGCCGCTGTCCGCCGCCGCACCACGCCCTGTTTCGGCTCCGGCTTCGCCATGTCCGGCTGCGGCTTCGCCGTATATCGCTCCGCCGTCGTGGTGGGCCGCCTGGGCGCCGCTGTCCGGGACCCCGGTGGCGCTGTATCCCGGACCGCCCTCGCGGAATGCGTTGGCGCTCTCACGATTTCGCCGCGCCGCTTCGGAGCGGACGATGTCGATGTAGCGGCGTTTGGCGACTTCGATCAGCCAGGCGCGGGGGTTGTCCGGTTGCCCTTCCTCGGGCCACTGGAGCGCGGCGGCGAGGAGGGCCTCCTGGACGGCGTCCTCGGCGGTGTCGAAATCGCCGTAGCGGCGGACCAGAACGCCGAGGACCTGCGGCGCGAGGTCGCGCAGCAGGTCCTCCGTGTCGGCCGGGATTCGCGGTCGAGGGGCGGCGGCGGCCGTCCTCGAGGTCGATTCGCTCACCCGGACAGTGTCACTGATCCGGGGTGGGGGCGCTCATGATCTGACGGACCTCGATGTGTTCGCCGATCGGCTTGCCGCCGGGGCCGGGGGCGGCGGAGGCTTTGGCGGCGATTTCGACGGCGCGTTCGGGGGAGTCGACGTCGATGATCCAGTAGCCGGCGAGGAGTTCCTTGGTTTCCGGAAAGGGGCCGTCGGTGACCACCGGGGCGGAGCGGCCGTCGGAGGTGACGATGCGGGCCTCGTCGGGCCCGGCCAGGCCCTGAGCGTCGACGAGTTCGCCGGATTTGGCGAGCTCCTCGCCGAGCAGCCGCTGGAAATCGATGTGCGCCATGATGTCCTCCGGCGCCCACTGGTCGATCGGGGTGTCGCAGTAGGCGGCGGCGGAGTAGGTCTTGATCAGCATGTACTTCACGGTGTGCTCCTTCGGAGGGGTAGCGCCCCAGCGGCGCTCTCACCTACAGGTCGGAGCGGCGTCGGCGGGTTCGACGTAGTTTCGAGTGCAGTCATGTGACGGTGGTCACAGTGGTGTGGCGGGGTCGGCGAGGCGGTCCGGATCGACCGGTTCGCCGCTCAGGATCAGGGCTTTGATCCGGTCTGTCACATCCCACACGTTCACATTCATTCCGGCCAGCACGCGATTGCCGGAGTCCAGCCAGAAGGCCACAAACTCGCGCTTGCCCAGATCGCCGCGCACCACGACGCGGGCGTCCTGCTTCGGCGCGACATAGCCCGTGTACTCCATGCCGAGGTCGTACTGATCGGTGAAGAAGTAGGGCAGGCGGTCGTAGACGGCCGATTTGCCGAGCATGGTGGCCGCGGCGACGGCGGGCTGGTTGAGGGCATTCGCCCAGTGCTCCACGCGAATCCGCCGGCCCAGCACCGGATGCATCTGGTCGGCGATATCGCCCACCGCGACGATATCCGGGTCGCTGGTGGCCAGACTCTCGTCGACCAGAACGCCGTCGGCGGTGGCCAGGCCCGCGTCGACCGCCAGATCGATATTGGGTCGCGCGCCGACCGCGATCAGCACCGCGTCGGCCTCGATCCGGGTGTCGTCGGACAGTCGCACGCCGGTGGCGCGGCCGTCGCGGACCGTGATCTCGGCGACCTTCGCCGCACAGCGCAGATCCACCCCGTGCTCGCGGTGCAGGTCGGCGAAGACCTGACCCATCTCGGCCCCGAGCGCGGTCTGCAATGGCACCGGCAGCGCCTCGAGGACGGTGACCTCCAGCCCGGCCGTGCGGGCCGCGGCCGTCACCTCCAGGCCGATCCAGCCGCCGCCGACCACCACCAATCGCCGTGCGGTGCGGAACATTTCGAGCAGCGCCTCGGTGTCCTCGGCATTGCGCAGCGTGTACACCCCGGCGGCGTCGGCGCCCGGCACCGGGAGCCGGCGCGGGCGAGATCCGGTGGCCAGGGCCAGTTTGTCGTAGGGCAGGGTCGTACCGTCCGGCAGCGCAACGGTTTTGGTGCTGCGGTCGACGCCGGTGACGGTGGTGCCGACCAGGATCTCGATGTGATGGTCGCGGTACCACTGGGCGGGGTCCACGATGCAGTCGTCGGGCGTCTTCTTGCCCAGCAGGCATTCCTTGGACAGCGGCGGGCGTTCGTAGGGCAGCCGCTCCTCCCCGCAGATGAGGCTCACGGTGCCGTCGAAATCATTGGCGCGCAAGGCTTCCGCGAGCTTGGCTGCCGCCAGCCCACCGCCCGCGATGACGAACCTGGATGCCGTGGTCATGCCGAACCTCCCTGCACCGATGAGCCCCTGTTTCGACCCTAGCCCTCGTGCGCGGAGCACCGGCGGAAATATCGGCAAGATTGTTCGTTGTTGCGCATGGAGTACGGCCGTGTCCTGTGTGCGAAGAGTGTCCGGCGCGGCCGTAACCCCCATACGCGAAAGGAAGCGCTCGTGAGCGACGCCAAGAAGGATCGGGTCGATTTCTGGTTCGATCCGCTGTGCCCGTGGTGCTGGATCACCTCCCGCTGGATCCTCGAGGTCGAGCAGGTACGCGATATCGACGTGAACTTCCACGTCATGAGCCTCGCGGTGCTCAACGAGGGCCGCGACGACCTGCCCGAGCAGTACCGGGAACTGATGAAGACCGCGTGGGGCCCGGTGCGGGTCGCCATCGCCGCCGCCGAGGCCAACGGCGACAAGGTGCTCGCACCGCTGTACACCGCGCTGGGCACCCGCCTGCACAACCGGCGCGCGGAGCTCGAGGCCGAGCACGGGGATCAGCTGCTGAAGGTCGCCATCGCCGAGGCGCTGGACGAGGTCGGCCTGCCCGCCGATCTCGCGGCCGCCGCCGAGAGCGCCGACTACGACACCGCGCTGCGGGCCTCACACCACGCCGGAATGGACAAGGTCGGCAAGGATGTCGGCACACCGACCATCCATGTGAACGGCGTGGCGTTCTTCGGGCCGGTGCTCTCGCGCATTCCGCGCGGGGAGGTCGCGGGCAAGGTGTGGGACGGCGTCGTGGCGCTGGCCTCCTTCCCGCACTTCTTCGAGCTCAAGCGGACCCGCACCGAGGACCCGGAGTTCGACTGAGCTGAAAATGGCCGTGCCCCCGTCGTTTCGGACGGGGGCACGGCCTAGCGCCGGCCGGCGCGCGGCTCAGATCGGCCGTTTGAACTGCGTGGTGTCGCCGTAACCGCCCTGCGGGAAGGGCGGCTGCTGCGGGAAACCGCCGGTCGGATACTGCTGCGGCCCGCCCGGGTACGGCGGGTAGCCGCCCTGCGGCGGGAAGCCCGGCGGCGGCTGCGGCGGCATCATGGGCGCGTCCGGGCGCAGGAACAGCTTGCCGTGGCGGCTGCGATCACGCAGCGCCCACATGCGCCAGGTCAGCACCGGATGGCTGGACAGCGCGTTCACGATCCACACGAAGAAGCCCTTCTCCTGCGGTGCGCGATCGGCCATCTCGTCGAATCCGACCAGCGTATTGAGGTACTTGCCCGCGGCGAGGGTCTGCATGGCGCCCTGCGCGCCCACATGCCGGTTGCAGTAGCCGTAGTTGTCGGCCGTGTACTCCTGCGAGCGCACCAGCGAACTGCCGATGATCGGCAGGAACGGCACCGCGAACATGCCCAGCTGCCGCCAGTACGACACATGCCCGGCCGCGATGTGCCCGACCTCGTGCCCGATGATGAAGGCCAGCGCGTCGGGTTGCCGTGCCGCGCCGCTGATTTCGAACAGATCGCTGTAGACCACCACGAACCGCCGGAACCCGTGACCGGAGGCGAAGGCATTGATCTGCCCATTGCCGGTGATCACGAACGCGTCGGGCGCCTGCTTCATACCGAGCCGCGCCGCCGCCTCCTGCACCATCCGGTACCCCTCCGGGAACTGGGTGGGCGACATCTTCACGCCATTGATCCGCATGGTCGCGTAGTTGGTGCCTCGCCCGAACCACAGGATCAGCGGGGCCAGGATCAGAATCAGCAGATAGTCGTTGATGCTGTCCCCGAAGAACAGTTCCACCAGCGCGAACAGGTAGGCGAAGAAGGTGATCACCACGACCACCACCAGTAGCGGGATCTCCCAGCTGTGCCGTGCCGGCATCCCGAACGGCGACAGCCCGCGGGTCTTGTCGTGCGGCGGGATCACCGGCGGCGTGTACGCGGCCTGCACACCCCATCCGGGCGGTCCGACCTGCGGATTCCACCCCGACATCCCGGTGACCGGATTCCATTGCGCAGCAGGCTGCTGCGACTCTGCGACGGGCTGCTGCCCGCCAGGCGTTTCCCCCGAAGTGGCGTTCGGCGGCGGTGATTGATCGTCCGACGTCATGGCGTGAACTCTACGTTTCTGTAGCGGGAACAGGACGGCCCTGGCGACTGGGTTCACTTCCCGCCGACCGTGACCTCGGCGACAGGAGCACCCTGTTATTCGCGCGAGCCATGACTCCGCGTTAATCGCTCGGCACTGAATAACAGCACCCCAAGAAACTCCCACCCAGTAACGGGGGCCGGGGGCAGCGCCCCCGATACCGGGGGTCCGGGGGCGGAGCCCCTGGGAAAAATAGAGCCGGAGCCCCCCTCATCCCGAACCAAGACTGCCGCCCCTCACCCCCACCCAGAACCGACACCTGACAGAATCTCCCGCATGCGCGTATACCTGGGTGCCGACCACGCCGGCTTCGAACTGAAGAACATCGTCAAGGCTCACCTCGAGGGCCAGGGCCATGAGGTCACCGATTGCGGCGCCCTCGAATACGACGCCCTCGATGACTACCCGGCCTTCTGCATCGAGGCCGCCCGCCGCACCGTCGCTGACCCGGGCTCGCTCGGCCTGGTTTTCGGTGGCTCCGGCAATGGCGAGCAGATCGCCGCCAACAAGGTCCCCGGCGCCCGCTGCGCCCTGGCCTGGAGCGTCGAGACCGCACAGCTGGCCCGCCAGCACAACAACGCCCAGCTGATCGGCATCGGCGGCCGCATGCACTCCACCGAGGAGGCTCTCGCCATCGTCGACGCCTTCCTGTCCACCCCGTGGTCGGAGGAGCCGCGCCACCAGCGTCGCATCGACATCCTCGCCGAGTACGAGAAGACCGGCGTCGCCCCCGCCGTCCCCGCGTACTGACCTGTGCCGGAAGGCCATACGCTGCACCGCCTGGCGAAGCTGCACCACAAGCGCTTCGCCGGCGGTCAGGTCCGCGTCTGGAGCCCGCAGGGCCGCTTCGCCGAAGGTGCGGCGCTCATCGACGGCCAGGTCCTGACCAAGGCCGACGCCTGGGGCAAACACCTACTGCACCACTATGATTCGGGCCTGGTCGTACACGTCCACCTCGGCCTGTACGGCAAGTTCACCGAATCCCCCGCGCCCCTGACCGATCCGGTCGGCGAGGTGCGCATGCGCATGATCGGCGCCGGCCGCTCCGGCGCAGCATTCGGCACCGACCTGCGCGGCCCCACCGCCTGCGAAGTCCTGCTCGAACCCGAAGTAGACGCCCTCACAGCACGTTTGGGCCCCGACCCGCTGCGCCGCGACGCCGACCCGGACCGCGCCTGGCACCGCCTGTCCCGCTCCCAACGCCCCATCGGCGCGCTGCTCATGGACCAGAAGGTCCTGGCCGGGGTCGGCAACGTCTACCGCGCCGAAGTCCTTTTCCGCCACGGCATTTCACCGCACCGCCCCGGCAAGCAGCTGAGTCGTGAAGAGTGGCAGGCCATCTGGGACGACCTGGTCGAGCTCATGAAGATCGGCGTCCGCCGCGGCCTGATGCACGTGGTGCGTCCCGAGCACGATCACGGCGCCCCGTCCTACGCCGCCGACCGTCCGCGTACCTACGTCTACCGCCGGGCCGGCGATCCCTGCCGCCTGTGCGGGACCGCCGCGCTGCACACGGTGATGGAGGGCCGAAACCTGTTCTGGTGCCCCACCTGTCAGGCTCACTGAGGTTCGATCGGTGGTGGCTTGCGCGTCGGCGTGGCTATCGTGGGCGGGTGTGGGCAAATCATCGGCCACTGCTGATCGACACGCTGCTCGCGGTGACGCTGACAGCCTTGACCGTGGTCGGCATGCCGACGTCGGATCGTACGAGTTGGCCGGCGGTGATATTGGCGGCATTGTCGACAGCACCTGTCGTGGTGCGCAGTTATGCGCCGGTGGCATGCGTGGTGATCATCAGCGGTGCGGTGGTCGCGTACCTCCTGCTCGGCCACGGCGGGGACTTCCCGCTCTATGGGATCGGCCTACTGGTCGGGATGTTCAGCGTGGCGCAGCATCGGCCCACCCGGGTCGCCGCGATCATCTGGGTGCTGGCGTTGGCCGCCGCGCTATTCGCCTACCTGCCGACGGCTGCCGGATTGAGCTGGCCGGATGCGGTGAACGCGGTACTGCAGACGGTGGGTGCGTGGGCGCTGGGCGACGCGTTCCGGCGGTGGGCCGAGCGGGCCGACCAGCGGGCGGCGCAGGCCGCCGCCGAGGAGCGGGCGCGGATCGCGCGGGAATTGCACGATATTGTCGCCCATCACATATCGGTTATCTCTCTGCAAGCCGGAGTGGCCGAGTACGTATTGGATTCCGATCCGCGGGCCGCACGCACGGCGCTCACCGCGATCGCCGATTCCGGTGGCCAGGCGCTGGCCGAGATGCGACGGATGCTTGCGGTGTTACGGACCGACCCCGATGATCATGCGGATTACCACCCGCAGCCGGGCCTGGCGCAGCTCAATGAACTGGCCGACCGCACTCGTGCGGCCGGTCTGCCCATCGAACTCATCCGCACCGGGCGAGCTCGGCCGCTGCCGCCGGGAATGGACCTGTGCGCCTACCGAATTGCGCAGGAAGCGCTGACGAACGTCCTCAAACATGCCGGCCCCGCGGCGGCCCGGATCTATCTCGACTACGGCGAACACACGCTGACGGTGCGGGTGATCGACAACGGCCATGCATGCGTACCGTCGACGAGTTCTGCTGTGCCGCAGGGTATCTCGGGGATGCGCGAGCGCGCCGAGCTGTACGGCGGTGTCCTGACCGCAGGCCCGCGCACCAGCGGCGGATTCGCTGTCGAACTGCGGCTGCCGACGAGCGGGGTTCGATGACCATCCGCGTACTCGTCGCCGATGACCAAGCGCTCATCCGTGCCGGGCTGACCACCCTGTTCAGCGCCGCACCCGGATTCGAGATCGTGGGCGAAGCCGCCGACGGTCGCCAGGCCGTCGAACTCGCGACCCGCACTTCCCCGGATGTGATCCTGATGGATATCCGGATGCCCGTGCTCGACGGGATCGCGGCTACCCGACAGCTTCTGGATGTTCCAGCCGACAACCGACCGCAGGTTGTCGTTCTCACCACCTTCGACCTCGATGAATACGTCTATGCCGCGCTCGCGTCCGGAGCGTCCGGATTTCTGCTCAAGGACACTCCGGCGCAGCGGATCATCACCGCCGTGCAGGCCATCGTCGCCGGTGACATGCTCCTCTCCCCCGTCATCACGCGCAGGCTGATCGAAACCTATGCACACCAGCACCGGACCAGGGCTGCCGCCGGCCCTCGGCTGCGCGCTCTCACTCCTCGCGAGACCGAGGTCGCACGGCTGATCGGCAATGGCCTGACCAATGCCCAGATCGCGCGGCACCTGGAACTCAGCGAAGCCACCGTCAAAACCCACGTCAAACGGATTATCGGCAAACTCGGGCTGTCCAGCCGTGCGCAAGTCGTCGTCGCCGTCTACGAGAGCGGCTTGATCACGCCCTTCCCGCCGACCGATCACCGGCACCCGTAACGCCGGATGTACCACCCTGGGGGTACAGCGAATTCCGGGCGTTACCGGATAGGCGTGGATGGATCCCGTCTCTACCGTCGGAACGGTCAGTTCGAGAAGGAAATCGTCATCCGGTGGAAAGAGGGACAACAGCGTGGGTTGGGGCATATTTCGGGAACGCGGCCGGTACCTCATCGTCGCCGCGGCGGTGCTGGCCGCGGTGGGTTGCGAGGAAAGCACTGCGGCCGACAGCACAGCGAATCGGAGTGCCGATGTATCGATGTCCACTCGAGTTACCGACGCGCTGACCGGCCTGGTCCGCTCCGGGATGCCCGGCGCGCAGGCGATTATCAGCGGACCGGACGGGCAGCACGCGTTCACCGCCGGTGCTGGTGACCTTGCCACCGGTGCACCCTATGCGGACGGGGCCCATATTCGAATCGGCAGCGTCACAAAGACTTTCGCTGCCACGGTGGTGATGCAACTTGTCGGTGAGGGCGCCGTCGATCTCGAGGCTCCGATCGAGCGGTATCTACCGGGTGTGGTGCAGGACAACGGCAATGACGGCAACCGGATCACGGTGCACCAATTGCTCCAGCACACCAGTGGACTCGCGGACTTCGCTCCCGAAGGCGGCTCCGAAAAGCTGCCTCAGCAACTCGATCAGACGACCGACGGCCGGGCCTATCGCGATTTCACGTCGGCAGACCTGGTGCGTATCGCGACGAGCATGCCGCCGCAGTTCGAACCCGGAGCGCAATTCCGCTATACCAACACCAACTACGCGCTCTTGGCGATGCTGATCGAACACGTCACGGGCCGCCCGTTCGCCGCCGAGATCAGCAGCCGCATCTTCGATCCTCTCGCCATGCGCGACAGTTACATTCCGTCGCGCGGTGACACCGGCTTGCGCGATCCGCACCCGCTGGGCTATCGCAAGGTCGACGACAAGTGGGTCGACGTCACCGAGGCCGAGGTGGCATGGGCGGGGGCGGCCGGCGCGATCGTCTCCACCGGAGCCGACGTGAACAGGTTCTTCATCGCGCTGGTCACCGGAAAACTGCTACCGGCAGCGCAACTCGCGCAGATGGAAGACACGATGCCGATGCCGCCCTTCACCGAGATGACTTACGGCCTCGGTTTGGTCCGATTCCAGGTGCCCTGCGGGAACGAGGTGAAGGAGGCGTGGGGGCACTCCGGTGGGATCCCCGGTTTCAGCACGATGGCGATAGCCACGAGCACGGGGACCGCGGCAACCATCAGCGTCAACACCGAGCAGACCAACGAACAGTATTCGTCCGCGTTCACAGCGATAGTCTGCGCGGTCGCGTGACTCGTGGGGCGCTGTCGTACGCCGCCGACCGGACCCGGGTGATTCAGCGCGGGGCGAGGCGGTGCACCACGATGCCGGATTTGAAGGTTGTGGTGCCGAGCAGTTCGAGGTGGGTGAGGTCGGCGTAGCCCTCGAAGAGGCGGTCGCCGCTGCCGGCGATCGTGGGGAAGATCCAGAAGTGGTACTCGTCGACGAGTTTCGCCTCGAGCAGGGTGTGTGAGAGCGAACCGGTGCCGAATTTGAGGATGTCGCCGCCCGCTTCGGCTTTCAGTGTGCGGATAGCGTCGGTGACGTCACCCTGGAGGATCGTGGCGTTCCAGGTGGCGTCCTCTTGCGTGAGGGTGCGGGAGGCGACGTACTTGGGCATGGCGTTGATGCGCGCGGTGTACGGGTCGTCGTTGGGGCGGGTGGGCCAGACCTCCGCGAAGCTCGCGTAGGTTTCGCGGCCGAGCAGCAGGGCGTCGCAGGCGAAGAGGAGTTCGGAGGCGTAGCCGCTGTGCTCGGCATCCCAGTAGGGGCCACCCCATTTGTGTGGTTCGCCGATGACGCCGTCGGTGGTGACGAAGGTGGATTCGATGATTCGACGCATGGATACCCTCCGGTCGGTGTAGATCGTCCGCTTCAGCATCCTGGCTCGAAAAGCGGCTCATCAAGCGGTGTTTCGACAACGCACTGTTGAGCGGCACTAAAAGCCGTGCCTGCCGCACGGGCTCTATCCGGCCGGATTTCAATGTGCCATTGACAAATGGCGCATTGGGGGATGATTCTTTGAGGCATGGCGAAAATAGGGTCAATGGCGACCTTCCCGCCGACGCTGGCACCCGCGATTCCGGCGGCCGCATCCGTGCGGTCCCGGGTAGCGGCTGCGGCGTCGGTGCTGGGTCTGCGGCAACTCAACGGCGTACTTCCCGATAACCGAGCCGGTATCGCGGCCGGGCGGGCACTCATCGCGGGGATCATGGCGGCGGGCGGACCGGTGCCGGGCGGCACGCGGGTGACGCGGGTCCGGTCCGGCGGCGTGCGCGGCGAATGGGTCCGGGCGGCCGGGGTCGCGCAGGGTGATCGCGCCATCTACTACATCCACGGGAGCGGGTACGTGGTCTGCTCGGCGCGGACGCACCGGGCGCTGGCCTCGCGGTTGTCGCGGGCCACCGGGGTGCCGGTGTTCGTCGTGGACTACCGGCTGGCACCGGAGAACCGCTTCCCCGCGGCGGCGGACGACGTCGCGGCGGGCTACCGCTGGCTGCTGGAAAACGGTTACCGGGCACAGGATCTGGTGTTCGGCGGGGATTCGGCCGGTGGGCATCTCGCGCTGGATCTCCTGCTGCGCAACGACAGTGCGGGCGTGCCGCAACCGGCCGGGGCGTTCATGTTCTCGCCGCTCATGGATCTGACCATGAACCTGGCCGAGCAGCAGGACCGCCGCTCGCCCGATCCCATGGCTCCGGCATGGGTGGGGCGCAGGCTGATTCGGCACTACACCGGTGCCGAGCCCGCGGATTCGCCGCGACTGCGGTTGCGCATTCCGGCGGGTGCGAACCTGCCGCCGCTGTTCGTGCAGGCGGCTACCGGTGAGATGCTCGCCGGGGATGCCCGGCACCTGCGGGATATGGCCGAGGCCGCCGGAGTCGGCTGCGAACTGGAGCTGTGGCCCGGGCGGATACACGTTTTCCAGGCGTTGCCGCTGCTGGTTCCGGAGGCGGCGCCCGCACTGCGGAGGGCGGCTGCCTTCGTCACCGGCGTGCTGGCGGAGACCAACCTTTCACTGCGGACCGAGGCGGTGTGATCATGTGGTCGATCGATATGGTGCGGACGGCGCTCGGTGGGAGTCGCCGCAGTCATGGCGCACGGGCGGTCGTCACCGGCGCGGGCAGCGGCATCGGGCGGGCCTTCGCGCTCGAATTGGCCGCGCGCGGTGGGGAAGTGCTGTGCGCGGACATCGACAAGGAGCGGGCCGATGAGACGGTGCGGCTGATCGAGCGCACGCACGGCCGGGCCGCGCACGCCTTCTTCTGTGATGTCGCCAAGCGTGACGACGTGGAGCGGCTGGCGGCGCGGGCGGAGGAGATCTTCGGTGGGCCGCCGACGCTGGTGGTCAACAATGCCGGGGTCGGCATCGGCGGAAAACCGGTGGGGGAGATCGGGTTCGGGGATTGGGAGTGGGCGCTGGGCATCAACCTGTGGGGTGTGGTCCACGGGTGTGAGATCTTCGCGCCGCGCCTGCGGGCGGCCGGGCGGGGCGGCATCGTGAATGTGGCCTCGGCGGCCGGATTCGCGGCCGCGCCGGGGATGGCCGTCTACAACACGTCCAAGGCGGCGGTGCTGTCGCTGTCGGAGACCATGGCCGCCGAACTCGCGGGCAGCGGTGTCGCGGTGACCGTCCTGTGCCCGACCTTCGTGAAGACGAATGTGGTCGCCGACGGCCGGATCACCTCGGGCTCTTCGCGTTTGGCGGAGGGGCTGATGCGCATGTCCGGGTTCTCCCCGGAGCGGGTCGCCCGCGGCACGCTCGACGCGCACGACCACGGCCGGCTGTATGTGCTGCCGCAGTGGGATGCCCGCCTGGTCTGGCAGCTCAAGCGCACCTTTCCCGCCACCTACACCCAGGCGCTCGGCCTGCTCAATCGTGTCCTCCCGCAGGACGATTCAGCACCCGCGCCGGAAAACTTCGTGAAGACAGGAGTCTGATCATGTCCTTCGACTTCGACGCCATGCTCGGCAAGATCAAGGCCCGGCAGTGGGCGCTCGCCGACATCGACTGGGACGCACCGGGAACCGAGCTCATCGACCCCGCCCTGCACGCCAAGCTCAAGCCGTTCATGGCCGATCTCATGTGGATCGAGAACGTGGGCGCCCGCGGTTTCGCGGCCATGGCCAAGAAGGCCCCCACCGAGACGCTGCGCGAGATCTACCGGTACTTCCACGCCGAGGAGCAGCGGCACGCCAATGCCGAACTGGCGCTCATGCGGCGCTGGGGCATGCTCGACGGGGACGAGATCCCGGAGCCGAACATCAATGTGAAGTTGGTGATCGACTTCCTGGACAAGCACTCCGACGAGATGTCGCTGTCGTTCCTGGGCACCGTCATCCCCATGCTGGAGGTGGCCCTCGACGGCGCGCTGATCAAGTTCATCACCGACGAGATCGAGGACCCGGTCGCGCAGGAGGTCTTCAAGAAGATCAATGCCGACGAATCCCGGCATCTGGCAACCGATTACGCGGTCATGGAGCTGCTCGGCCACGCGAGTGTGCGCAAGCTGGCCATCGATCTGGTGGGCGGCTGGGCCAAGCCATCGTTCATCGTGGGCGTGCTCAGCTACGTGCCGCTGCTGAACAAGATGCGCGACAATATCGTGGACATGGGCGTCGACGAGGAGAAGCTGTACGCGGCCATGCGCCGGTTCAAATCGGTCGGGGAGCGGACGCCGATCGCGAACCGGGTGCCCATGTACCGCATCGTGAAGATGCACGGCAACTGGGTGATCAACCGCGAGCACCCGTATCACCTGTTCGCCGACGCCATGGTCAAACTGACCGCGCGGATTCCGGACCGCTTCCTGGGCGCGCAGCCCACGTGGTCGAAGGAACTCACCTACGAGCCGGTCGCATGAGCGCCGCGACGCAGCCACTGGACGTGGCCATCATCGGGGCGGGATTCGCGGGGATCGGTACCGCGATCCGGTTGCGGCAGAAAGGGATCGGCAACTTCGCGATTCTGGAGCGGGACAGCCACGTGGGCGGCACCTGGCGGGACAATACCTATCCGGGCGCGGCCTGTGATATCCCGTCGCGGTTGTACTCCTACAGTTTCGCGCCGAACCCGGAGTGGTCCCAGACCTATTCGGGCAGCGGGGAGATCCTCGGCTACATCGAGTCCATGGTCGACGAGTTCGGGATCAGGCCGTTCATCCGCTTCGGGCACAACGTCACGGGCGTGGAGTTCGACGAGGTGAGCGGACTGTGGTCGATCACACTGGCGGGCAAGCGGACTCGGCTGCGAGCCAGATCCGTGGTGCTGGCCTCGGGGCCGCTGTCGAATGCGGGCTTCCCGCAGATTCCCGGCATCGACGACTACGAGGGGCACAAGATCCACAGTGCCCGCTGGGATCACGACTACGACTTCACCGGCAAGAAGGTGGCCGTGGTCGGCACGGGAGCCAGTGCGGTGCAGATCATTCCGGAGCTGGTGCGAAAGGCGGCTGCGGTCAAGGTCTTCCAGCGCACGCCCGGCTGGGTGCTGCCGCGGGTGAACCGGAACACCCACGGGCTCACCAAGAAGCTGTACCGGCAGTTCCCGATCAGTCAGACGCTGGCGCGCGACGCCTGGTTCTGGGGACACGAATCGGTGGCGCTGGGGGTGGTGTGGAACACCCCGCTGACCCGGGTAGTGGAGCGGATCGCCCTGCTGCACTTGCGAACCCAGGTCGAGGACCCGTGGCTGCGCCGTCAGCTCACGCCCGACTTCCGGGCCGGATGCAAGCGGCTGCTCATGAGCAGCGACTACTATCCGGCCCTGCAACGCGACAACTGCACGCTCGTCACCTGGCCCATCGCCCGCATTTCCCCGCACGGCATCCGCACCGCGGAGGGGATCGAGCACCGGTTCGACTGCATCGTGTTCGCCACCGGATTCGAGGTATCCAAGCAGGGCACGCCGATTCCCGTCACCGGGCGTGACGGCCGTCGGTTGAGCGAGGAATGGCAGCGGGGCGCATACGCTTTCAAGAGCGTGGCGGTGGCGGGCTATCCGAATCTGTTCCTGACCTTCGGCCCCAACTCCGGTCCCGGGCACAATTCGGCGCTGGTCTACATGGAGGCGCAGATCGAATACCTCACCGAGGCAATCGATCTGCTGCTGCGCAAGGATCTGCGCATGCTCGAGGTGCGCCGCGACCGGCAGGACCGCTACAACGCGGGCCTGCAGCGCCGCCTCACCGCCACCACCTGGAATTCCGGCTGCCGCAGCTGGTATCTCACCGAGGACGGGTTCAATGCCACCATGTACCCCGGCTTCGGCACCCAGTACGTGCGACAGCTGGCCGCCCTCGATCCGGCCGACTACACGCTCACGCCGCGCGACGCGGCGCCGGTGAGCGCCGGGGACCGGACCACCGCCCGGCTCGGCTAATGTCGTCACCAGGTGCGCTGCCCGTGCCCGCGATGCTCACCGGCATCGGGGCACGGGTGCTGCGCGTGGTGGGCGAGCGGCTGGCGGAAAGGGTGGGTGCGACGCAGGTGGCGGAATACCGCATCGACGATCTGGCTCGCGCCGCCGGCACCACCACCCGCAATGTGCGCGCCTATCAGGAGCGCGGGCTGCTGCCCGCCCCGACCCGGCGCAGCGGGCGCGCGCACATCTACGACGAATCGCACCTGGCCCGGCTCAAGATCATCGACACGCTGCTGCAGCGCGGCTTCACCACCGCGCACATCGCCGACTTCATCACCAGCTGGGAGACCGGCAAGGACCTCACCGAGATCCTCGGCCTGCAGCAGGCCGTCACCGCCACCTGGGGCGGAACCGAAGAGCCGCTGGAGGTTCCGCGCGAACTCGTCGACACCTTTCTCGGCGATCCCGAACGCGCACCCGTCGACGAGGATCAGCTGGATCGGCTGGTGCAGTTGGGCCTGGCGCGCGTCCGTGACGACACGGTCGAGTTCACCCGTCCCGAACTGCTGGAGACCTTCGCCCAGCTGCACACCTACGGCATTGAACTGCCCGGCCTCATCGACCTCTACGCCGGGGTGGTCGCGCGACTCGAGGACATCGCGCGGCTCATGGTGGTGGCCGCCAAGGACCACATCGTCGCCCAGCACGGCCCCGGCTGGCTGCCGGAATCCGATGCCGAGATCGCCGAAACGACCGCCATGCTCAACAATTGGCGCGACCTCGGCACCCGCGCCGTCCGCAGCAGCCTCGATCAGGCCCTGGATCGGGTGCTGCAGAGCGAGCTGAGCGACTATCTGGAGACCGCCGCGCGCGCCAGGCAGGGCGAGACGCGGGAGTGATGCCGGGTCCCGCGCTCGGATCCGAACACGCTGCGGCGGTGGCTATCCCGCGTGGGCGTCGACCAGGTTGGTGACGGCGGCCCAGGCGTCGAGCTCGTCGAGGCGTGCGGTGAGCGCGGTGCGCATGCTGTCGGATCCCGCTGTGCCGAGGGCGAGACGGCGGGGCGGATTGTCGCTGGCGACGGCGGTCCGGATGCCCGCCGCGACGCGATCGACAGCGGAGAAGGCCGTGGCGGGCAGCGCTCCGATCGCCTGCTGCACGGCACGCACCGTCTGGTCGTAGTCGGCGTGCGTGGCCGTGGCCGCGTCGAGGTTCGACAGGAACGGTGTCGCGGTCAGACCCGGCTGCACCAGCGTGACGTGGATGCCGAGGGGTGCGAGTTCGGCGGCGAGTGCGTCGGAGAGTCCTTCGAGGGCGTATTTGGTGGCGGCGAGCAGTCCGACGCCGGGGTCGGCGGTCTGGCCGTAGTAGGACGAGCCCTGCACGATGTGCCCGGATCGCCGGTTCCGCAGTACCGGCAGGGTCGCGCGCAGGACATTGAGCACGCCGAAGACATTGGTGTCGAAGATCGCTCGTGCCTGTGTGTCGGAGGCTTCCTCGACCGCCCCGAACAGCCCGTATCCGGCGAGGTTGGCGACGACGTCGATATGGCCGAAGCGCGCCACGCCCTGCTCGACCGCTTTCGCGACGGCGGCCTCGTCGCGCACGTCCGCCTCGATGGTGAGCAGCTCGCCGGATTGTGCCGGGGCGGTGAGGTTTTCGGTGTTCCGGGCCACCGCGATGACAGCTTCGCCGGCTGTCATCGCCTGGATCGCGAGTTCACGGCCGATGCCCGAGGAAGCGCCGGTGATGAACCAGACTCGCGAGGTATGTCCTTCATTCGTCATGTTGCGACCGTAACTGGTTAGCTCGCAACATTTCAAGTAGTTGATGGGAAAGAGTTGTGACCGAACGAGCTAGCCTGGGGATGGCATTGGTAGAGTGACGGTATGGAGGTACCGCAGTGGGGTGATGACGCGGCCGCCCTGGTGCTGTCGTTCGTCAACACCAGGGCCGATGGCGCGGGCGGCGTCGAGATCTTCGGCGCGGCAGCGGGATTCGCGGAGTGGGCGGTCGAGCGCGGTCTGCTCGACGCGGCCATCGTGGTGACCGACTCCGACGCGGCGGCCGCGCGCGAGCTCCGCGACGCCTTGGTCACGACACTGCTGACCCACGCGGGCGACCCGGACATCGACGCTGCTCAGCTGGCCGAGGCCGAACGGTATCTACGGCAGGCCGGTGTCCGCTATCCGCTGACGACCGTCGTCACCGCGCAGGACGCACAGCTCTTCGCCGGCTCCAGCGGTGTCCCCGGAGTGCTCGGGAGCGTGCTCGCGGCGGTGACCGAAACCGCGCAGCGCGGGGACTGGACGCGCATCAAGGCCTGCTGCAATCCGCCGTGCCACTTCGGCTTCATCGATCGCACCCGTAACCGGGCGGCGCGCTTCTGCAGTCCCGGATGCGGCTCGCAGGTGTCGATGCGCGCGCTCCGGCAACGCCGCAAGCAGGCCGAGACCCGTTGACTACACTCGCAGCCCGTCGAGCAGTGCGAGCACGGCGGGTTCGGTTTCGGCCCTTGCTGTTTCGGGATCGTCCGAACTCGCGATGAGCAGTGCCGCCTCACCCAGGGCGGACAGGATGAGCAGGGCCAGCGGGCGGATGGCGAGGTCGCCGCGCAGGGCGCCCGCGGCGATGCCCGCCTGCAGGCCGGCCATGATCAGGCCGAGGCCGTACTTCTCGTCCAGTGCGCGCCACTCCTGCCAGCCGAGCACGGCGGGGGCGTCGATGAGGGCGATGCGGACGCGTTCGGGTTCCACGCAGGTCATGAGGAAGGTGTGCAGGCCGGCCTCGAGGGCGGCGACGGCGTCGGCGGGCGGGGTGGCGGCCATGGCCGCGCCGACCTCCTGAAGGATCTCCTGCTCGATCTGCTCGTAGACGGCGCGGAACAGATCCTGCTTGTCCTTGAACTGGTGGTAGAGCGCGCCGCGGGAACTGCCTGCGCGGTCGACGATCTCGGGGGTGCCGACGGCGGCGTAACCGCGTTCGGCGAACAGTTCGCGGGCGGCGGTCACCAGGGCGGCGCGGGTGGACTCGGATCGCTCGGCTTGTTTGGCCATTGCCGCCTTTCTGGTTCTTTCCGGCTGGTGGGCGTGGTGGCTGCCCGAGCGATGGTATCGCTGCCTATTGAAAACAGGCAGCCTGTTTGTTAGTTTCGAGCGGTACCCAGCGAGTCACTGAATCAGGGGAGTTGTCAGATGACGGATACGACCATCGAAACGCGGGCCTACTGGCGCGATCCCGCCCTCGGTGCCCGGCGCGAGCTCGAGCTGCCCGACGGCACGATCACGATTTTCGAGAGCGGCACGGGCCATCCCGTCGTCCTCGTCCACGGACTGGTGGTGAACGCGAACCTGTGGCGCGCCGTCGTGCCCCGGTTGGCGGGCGAAAACCATTGCGTCACCGTCGATCTGCCCTTCGGCTCGCATGCGCGGCCGATGCCGGACTCCGATCTCACCCCGCCCGGCCTGGCCCGGCTGGTCATCCAGGCACTCGACGCCCTGCGGCTCGGCCCGGTCACGCTGGTGGGCAACGACACCGGCGGCGTGGTCTGCCAACTGGTGGCCATCGCCCGCCCCGATCTCGTCGCGCACCTGGTCCTCACCTCCTGCGACGCCTACGAGAACTTCCCGCCCACCGCGTTCGGCTACCTGAAACTCCTGGCCCGGATGCCGGGCGGCGTCGCGGCAATTGCTGCGGGCCTGCGGATTCCGGCCGTGCGCCGCCTGCCCCTCGCCTACGGATGGCTGGCCAAACACCCCCTCGGCCGGGCGGCGAGCGACTCCTACGCCCTGCCCGCGACCGCATCCCGCGGCATTCGCGCCGACCTGCGCCGCCTGCTCCGCGGCCTGGACAACCGCCACACCCTCACCGCCGCAAGGTCTTTCGCCGAAGTGAAGCAGCCGGTCCTGCTGGCCTGGTCGCAGGCCGACCGCTTCTTCGCCCCGCGCTACGCCGAACGCATGGCCCAGGATTTCCCCGACGCCCGCATCGAATGGATCCCCGACGCCTACACCTTCTCGCCGGAAGACCAGCCCGACCTGCTCTCCACCGCGATCGCGAATTTCGTGCGCGAATCGCAGGTCCGCGGCCGAGACCCGCGATGACGCCCGCCACCGCACCGGCCACCGCCGACGCAGTGGCGAGCGCGCGAGCCCTGCCGATCGCGGACGTGGAGCACCGATTCTGGACGTCGACGGGGAGCTTCCGCCTCATCGGTCACGATTGGGGTGGTCTAGTCGGAAATCAACTGGCACTGCGGTTTCCGGAGCGGATCGAACGCTATATCGCCAGAACACGGTGAGCCCGTTCCTGTCCGCGACGTCCGGGTGGTCGCGGATGCGCTGCGGCTCTGGCAGTACCGATGGACGCGGCCGCGGGTGCCGACTCTTGTCCTCTCCGGCGACCGTGACCCGCTGCTGCCGATCGAGGCGATGAGCGAATTCGGTTCGCACGCCACGGATCTGCAAGTGCAATTGCTCGACGGCGTGGGGCACTTCCCGGACGCCGGGGACCCGGAACGGGTGCTCGAGTGCGCGGTTCGATTCCTCGGCTGAAGCGCGGTGCGCCCCTCCGAAGGGGGGAGGGGCGCACGAAACCGTATCGCGAGAGCGTTCGTTCAGAACCCGCTGTCGAAGCTGTCGAAGCCGCCGCCGTCGAATCCGCCTGCGTCCCAGCCTTGATCGAGGCCGGGGTCGAAGCCGGGGTCGGCGGCGCCTTGGTCGTAGCTGTTGCCGCCGTCGTAATCGCCGCCGTCGTAGCTTCCGGGATCGCCGGTGTTGTCATTGCCCGCGTCGAGGCCGGCTTGGAAGCCGTCGTCGTAGCCGTTCTCGAAGGCGGCGGCGTCGTACCCCACGCCGGACATGCCGTTGAAGAGGGCGTCGAAGAGCAGGACCGAGCCCACGCCCCAGGCACCCGCGACGAGGGCTGTGCGCCACCAGGGTTCGGAGTACCAGCCCGCGGGGACGGGGCGGCCCGCGACTCGGCCGCCGGGGTAGTAGTTGGGGGTGCGGGCGGAGGGGGTGGGGGAGGCTTCGAGTTGGCGGCCGTCGAAATCGACTGTGCGGTCCTCGGTTACGCGGCCGGCGGTGCGCTGGCCGTCGAGTTCGGGGACGGCGGGGCCGGGGTCCATGCCCATGGCGGTGCGGGCGGCGCGGACGTAGTAGAGCCCTTCCGCGGCGGTCTCCTTCGCGAGACGGGCCTGGGTGAGGGTGGTGGCCTGTTCGATCTGGGAGCCTGCCGCGTTGAAGCGTTCCCCGGCATCGGCGAGGGCCTGTTTGGACGGGGCGTCGGTGCCGGTGAGGTTGTAGACCTGGCCGCCCAGTCGTTCGATGAGGCGGCGGGCGTCGGCCTTCGCGTCCGCGAGCTGGGCGTCGTTGCGGGAGCGCCGGGTCGCGTTGACCGCGAGCACTGCCGCCAGGACGATCACCATGGCGATGAGCAGTACGACTACCGTAGTCACGTCACCCAGCCTACGCGGCGCCATTTGCCGGACAGTTGCTCGTAGCTGGTGTGATTGTCGATCGCTATGGCTGAAACTACCGCCGCGTACGCCGCGCCGAACCGCGCGGCCGAGGCTTATCGCTGTGGTGCGCCGCTCACCCCGCTACCGCCGCGAACCGTGCGTGTCGCGCGGGTGGATCGACCTCCTCGGCGTCGAGTTCCGACACCGCGAACTGGCGTTTGCCGGCGGTCTTGGCCGAGTACATGGCTCGGTCGGCGCTGCGCAGCAGGTCGGAGAAATCACAGTCGCGGCCGGGTGGGCAGAAAGCGGTGCCGACACTGGCCGACGCCGGGACCGCGCCCGCCGCTGTCGGCACCGGTTCGCACAGGGCCGCGAGCACGCGCATGGCCAGTTCGCCCAGGCTGTTGCGGCGGGTGGGCAGAGCGAGCACGAATTCGTCGCCGCCGTAGCGGGCGATGACCGTCTCGGCCGGGCACACCGCGCGCAGCCGCTGCGCCATGGTGACCAGCACCTCGTCGCCGACCGAATGGCCGTAGCTGTCGTTGATGTGCTTGAAGTCGTCGAGGTCGATGAGCATCAAGCCCACTCCGCGCGCGGGATCGGCGGCCATCACCCGCACCCGCTCCTGCAGCAGGGACCGGTTGGCCAGATCGGTGAGCGCGTCGTGAGTGGCCTCGTGCCGCAGCCGGGTCTGCAGCGCGGCGATCTCCTGCACCCGCACCGACACCGCCTCCGACAGACTGCGCTCCTGCTGGGCCAGCGCCCGCTGCTGCAACGCCTCGGCGTAGGCGTCGATGGCCTGGCTGGCGATGAACGGCCACCGGGTGGCGATCAGCGACCCGGGTTCACCCGGCGTGAGGCCGAGCAGCGCCCGGCTGGCCGGGGCGAGCATGCGGGCCCGATCGAACGGCGATTCGGCGAGCCTGCGCCCGACGGCGCGCGCCGCCGGCACCGGAAACGGTTCGGAGCCCGCGAGTTCCAGCAGTTCGTCGATGACGCGGCGGAAGATCCGCTCCACGTCTTCCGGTGAGATGGCCGGACCCGCGCCGAGGGCGCCGATCCCGCCGGGGTGCACCGCCCGCACCCACTCCCGGACGGCTGCCGTGACGATGGCGGTGGTTCGGGTATCGATTCGGATGGGCATGGCCGCTCACCCGGTGTACGCGTTGTCGGTGCCGGCTGCCGCGTCGCCTGTGCTGGACGGCGCGCCGGGCACACCCTTCGTGTGGAGCTCACTGCTTCGCGGTCGGACACACCTCGTGTGGTGCATGCTCACCGCCCCCTTTCCGATACCCCCGTCGGACAAAAAGGATCCTAGCAAGCCACCCGACATCGAAAACCTCTGTTCAAGAACAGGTTCCCGGCGTCTCGCGAATGGCGATCGGATGATTGATCGCTGCGGTCACGGATGCGTTACACCCAATTTTCGCGTGTCTTCGCCGACGCGCCGATCCCTCCTCGCGACCTGCCCCGACATGCGTGAACGGGGGTGGATTGGCGTTCCGGGAGTGAGGTTCGGTACAGTGCTCAACGCAAGCGGCATCGGATCCGATGCGGCGATGCGGGTGTAGTTCAATGGTAGAACCTCAGCCTTCCAAGCTGATGGTGCGGGTTCGATTCCCGTCACCCGCTCTTTCCCGTTCATCGGGGAGCGTTCCCGCGGGGACGTGCAACGGGGTGTAGCGCAGCTTGGTAGCGCATCCGCTTTGGGAGCGGAGGGTCGCAGGTTCAAATCCTGTCACCCCGACCAGTTTTCGCGGCTTCCGACCCTGATCAGGGTGCTCGACAGACGATTACGCAGGCGCTCCCGGTACCCACCGGGAGCGCCTTTTCGCGGTGCCGGTCAGACCGCCTGCTCGTACTCGGATGCGGCGCCGGGGGATTCGGCGGCGGTGCGGGCGGCCCGCTGGGCCAGGGCGGCCAGCAGGGGCAGACGGTGGTCGCCGAGGGTCATTACGGGGTAGCCGAGTCGGTTGGTGGTGAAGGCGACCGACAGGGCGTCGCCGGGGATGGCCATGGCGCCGGAACCGCCGATTCCGAAGTGGCCGAAGGCCCGCCGAGTGAGACGTGTTCCTACGATTGCGCGGTGGTAGCCGCGAGCGAACTGCGGGGCTGCGCCGAGGACATAGTCGTAGCGGGAGTTGAGCGGCATCTCGGCGATGGCGGCGGTGGTCTCGGGGCGGAAGAGGCGGCGGTGACCGGCCACGCCGTCATTGGCGAGCGCGCCGTACATCTTGCCGAGCGCGCGGGCGGTGAAGGCGCCGTTCCAGCCGGGCATCATGGCGTCGTAGGCGCGCGGGCCGATCGACAGGTCGGCCCAGCCGTCGTAGACCGCGCTGCGGGCCGAACGGAGTTGGGGGACCGGGGCGAAGGGGGCGATCAGGCGGTCCATCGGGACGCGGCCCACGCCCAGGCGCGGGGACAGCCGCGCGATGCGATGCCGCTGCTGCCGGGGAACGCCGAACCAGAAGTCGTTGTCGCCCAGCGGTTCCAGGAGTTCGGTGCGCAGGATGTCGGGGAAGTCGCGGCCGGTGGCGCGCTGGGCGATCTCGGCCACCAGGGTGCCGAAATTGATGGCGTGATAGCCGGAGGCGCGCAGGCGCATGGGGTCGGGTGCGGCGGCGGCGAGCGCGGCGGCGACGGTGTCGTGGTCGAGCTGATCGTCCACGGTGGGGACCAGCTCGCGGACCCGCTGCAGGCCGGCGCGGTGGCGCAGCACATCGCGAACGGTGATGTCGCCCTTGCCGTTCGCGGCGAACTCCGGCCAGTACTCGGCCACGGGGGTGTCGAGGTCCAGGACGCCGGATTCGATGAGCCGGTTGGCGACGGTGGCGGCCACGCCCTTGCTGGTGGAGTAGGACAGCGAAATGGTGTCGGATTGCCAGCGGCGGTCGTCGTCGGCCCAGCCGGACCAGATGTCGAGGACCGGCTCACCGTGCCAGTAGACCGAAAGGGCCCCGCCGCCTTGGCTTTTGCGGCGGAACATGGTGAAGAAGCGGGCGGCGACGGCGGTGAAGCGGTCGTCGATCAGCATGGGCCGCGGCGCGGAAGCTCGGACCTCCCGCGCGGATTCGCCCCGGTGCGCTGCCGGCATGGTCAGACTCCTTTGTCTGGTGAGCTCGGGGCAACCGCGCTGCTAACAAATGCAAGCGGGTTGCTAACTCACTGTAAGCAGCGTCACAGGGGTTGGACAAGACCCGGCGTTCAGTTCTGAGCCGTCGTGGTCGGCGCTGCCGTGGTCGGGGCCGTGGTCGGCGCGACCGTGGTGGTGGGCTTGATGGGATCGGGGCACTTGCCCATATTCCATTCACCGAGGGTGTTGATCTCGGCGGCGGTGCGCGGATCGCCGGTGTAGTCGAAGCGTTCGGTGCACTTCTTCTGTGGAGTGGTGGTGGGGGCGGGGGTTCGGGTGGTCGTGGTGTCGGGGTAACCGGCGCGCGGGTTCTCGCAGTGGTAGTTGCCGGGGCAGTGTTGGCCCGGGTACATGCGCTCGTACTCCTCCAGCGTCAGCGTCCCGGGGGTGGCAGGCTGGCCGCCGTCGCCTGCGGGCGGGTCGCCGGCGGGCTGCCCGCCGCCCTGCTCGCCGCCGTCTTGCCCGCCGCCCTGCTGACCGCTGTCGGTGCCACCACCGGTGCCGCCGCCACTCTGGTCGCCGCCGCCCGCCTGCGGGGTCTGCGTGATGCTCGTCTTCGACGTTGCCGTGGTGGTTTTCGCGGCGGCGGAGGTGGTGACCGTCGACTTGGGGGAGCCGGAATCGGTGTCTGAGGAGCACCCCGAGACGAGTCCGAATACCGGCAGGGCCGCCAGAACCGTTGCGCCCATGATCATTCGGAGGCGGTGAGTGCCACGTGACTGCATACGGCGAACGTTAGGAGCCGCGGCGGGCGGCACACCATCGGGCGAATGCCCTATTTCACCCGGTGGTCCGGTCGTCGCCGCGCTGCCGCAGCTGTTCGGCCAGCACCGCGGCCTGCGAGCGCCGCACCAGCCCGAGCTTGCTCAGCAGCGAGGAGACATAGTTGCGCACCGTCTTGTCGGACAGATACAGCTCGGCCGCGATCTCCTTGTTCGACATGGCCTTCCCGATCAAGGCGAGGATCTGGCGCTCCCGCTCGGTGAGATCGGCGGCGGCCAGCGGATCGGCGGCGGCCGCACGCTGCCGGGCCCGCTCGGTGACCTCCGCGGCGGTGCGGGCGTCGATGAGCGACTCCCCGGCCGCGACCCGGCGGATGGCGTCGACCAGCTGCGGCCCGCGCAGCTGTTTGAGCACATAGCCTTTGGCCCCGGCCAGCACCGCGCCCAGCAGCGCCTCGTCATCGGAGAACGAGGTCAGCATGAGGACATTGAGATCCGGGATGTCGGAGACGAGTTCGCGGCAGACGCTCACCCCGTCCCCGTCCTCGAGGCGCACATCGAGCACGGCCACATCGGGGCGCACCGCCGGGATGCGGCGCAGCGCCTCGGCGGCGGTACC
Organism: Nocardia huaxiensis; assembly: GCF_013744875.1. Taxonomy (NCBI): domain Bacteria; kingdom Bacillati; phylum Actinomycetota; class Actinomycetes; order Mycobacteriales; family Nocardiaceae; genus Nocardia; species Nocardia huaxiensis. The sequence continues at coordinate 7,610,794 of NZ_CP059399.1, read as the reverse complement.
CGCTTCACCGGCCACCTCGATATCGCCTTCGGCTTCCAGCAGGTCCTGCAGGCCGCGGCGCACGATCTCGTGATCGTCGAGCAGGAAGACCCGGATCTTGCCTGAACTGTCCACCTGACCATCTTCTCAGGAGGCGATCCGGCCGCCGGGTAGGCCGATGCGGCGGGCGTGGTCCGAAACTTCCGCGCCCGCCGCGCTTCCCCTGTACCTGCCGTGAAATGACAGGGGTCTAGTAGGCCACGAGTCCGCGGGTCCGGAATTCGTCGCGCGCCCGGTCGACCTGTTCCGCGCTGGGGGTCGGCGTGTCGGCGAGCACGAACCGGCGGTTCAGCGCCTCCCATTTCGACTGGCCGAGGGTGTGGAAGGGCAGGATGTCGACTCGCTCGACATTGCCGAGTCCGGCCGCGAACGCCGCCACTGCGCCCATCTCCTCCGGTGCGTCCGTGATACCGGGCACCAGCACGTACCGCACCCACACCGGCTTGCCCAGCGTCGCAAGACGTTCCGCGAACTCGAGGGTCGGCGCGAGGGCGCGGGAGGTGAGTCGCCGATAGGTCTCCGGGGTGCCCGCCTTGATGTCGAGCAGCACCAGGTCGGTGGCGTCGAGGAGTTCGCCGCAGGCCAGTCCGCCCAGGTAGCCCGAGGTGTCGAGGGCGGTGTGCAGGCCCAGTTCGCGGAATCCGTGCAGCAGGGCGCTCGCGAATTCCGGCTGCTGCAGCGGCTCGCCGCCGCTGAGGGTCGCACCGCCACCGGAGGCGGCGATGAACGGCACGTATTTGCGCGCCTCGGCCAGCACCTCGTCGGTGGACTGCCGAGTTCCGTTGCCGCGCAGCCAGGTATCCGGATTCTGGCAGTACAGGCAGCGCAGCGGGCAGCCGCTGAGGAAGGTGACGAAGCGGGTGCCAGGCCCGTCCACGCCGGTGGAGATGTCCCAGGAGTGCACGAGCCCGGTGGGCGGCGCGAGGGTGGTCATCACAGGCTCGCGTGGAAGGTGCGGTTGATGACGTCGAGCTGCTGCTCGCGGGTCAGCCGCACGAAGTTCACGGCGTAGCCGGAGACGCGAATCGTCAACTGCGGGTAGTTCTCCGGATGCGCCATGGCGTCTTCCAGGGTGTCCTTGTTCAGGACATTGACGTTCATGTGGAAGCCGTGCGAGGCCATGTAGCCGTCCAGAACGCCCACCAGGTTGGTGACTCGCTCGTGCGCCGCCCGCCCGAGGCCGGCCGGGGTGACGGTGGTGGTCAGCGAAATCCCGTCCTGCGCATGCTCGTACGGCAGTTTCGCCACCGACAGCGCCGAGGCCACGATGCCGTGGGTGTCGCGCCCGTTCATGGGGTTCGCGCCCGGCGAGAACGGTTCACCCGCGCGGCGGCCATCGGGGGTGTTGCCGGTCTTCTTGCCGTACACCACATTCGAGGTGATGGTGAGCACCGACTGGGTGTGCTCGGCCCCGCGATAGGTGGGGTGCTTGCGGATCTTGTCCATGAACACCTGCACCAGCCGGGCGGCAATGGCGTCCACGCGATCGTCATTGTTGCCGTACTTGGGGAAGTCGCCGTCGATGACGAAATCCGTTGCGAGACCGGTCTCGTCGCGGATCGGCGTCACCGTGGCGTACTTGATGGCCGACAGCGAGTCCGCGGCCACCGCCAGACCGGCGATGCCGCAGGCCATGGTGCGCGCGACATTCGTATCGTGCAGCGCCATTTCGATGCGCTCGTAGGCGTACTTGTCGTGCATGTAGTGGATGACATTGAGCGCTTCCACGTAGGTCGCGGCCAGCCAGTCCATCATGTCGTCGAGCCGGTCGCGCACCTCGGCGTAATCGAGCACCGCGGCGGTGATCGGTTCGAAGCCGTGCGCGACGAGTTTGCCGCTCTTCTCGTCCCGCCCGCCATTGATGGCGTACAGCAGGGTCTTGGCGAGATTCACCCGCGCACCGAAGAATTGCATCTTCTTGCCCACCTGCATGGCCGAGACACAGCAGGCGATGGCGGTGTCGTCGCCGAAGCGGGGGCGCATGAGTTCGTCCGACTCGTACTGGATGGAGCTGGTGTCGATGGACACCTGCGCGGCGAATCGCTTGAAGCCCTCGGGAAGTCGCGGCGACCAGAACACGGTGAGGTTCGGTTCGGGCGCGGGGCCCAGCGTGTAGAGGGTGTTCAGGTAGCGGAAGCTGCTGCGGGTCACCAGCGGTCGCCCGTCCTCGCCCATGCCGCCGAGGGATTCGGTCACCCAGGTGGGGTCGCCGGAGAACAGTTCGTCGTATTCGGGGGTGCGCAGGAAGCGCACGATGCGCAGCTTGATGACGAAGTCGTCGATCAGCTCCTGGGCGCGTTCCTCGTCGATGATCCCTGCGGCCAAATCCCTTTCGAGGTAGATGTCGACGAAGTTGGCGGTGCGGCCCAGTGACATGGCCGCGCCGTTCTGCTCCTTCACCGCCGCCAGATACGCGAAGTACAGCCACTGGATGGCCTCCTGCGCGGTGGCGGCCGGACCCGAGATGTCGCGGCCGTAGGAGGCGGCCATCCGCTTCAGTTCCTGCAGGGCCCGGATCTGCTCGGCGACCTCCTCGCGCTGCTGGATGACCTCGGCGGTCGCCCATTCATGTTCCAGCGCAATGTGGTCGGCCTGCTTGGCCGCGATGAGCGTATCCACGCCGTAGAGCGCCACCCGGCGGTAGTCGCCGATGATGCGCCCGCGCCCGTAGGCATCGGGCAGCCCGGTGACGATGCCCGCGCTGCGGGCCGCGCGAATATCCTCGGTGTAGGCGTCGAAGACGCCGTCGTTGTGCGTCTTGCGGTACTTGGTGAAGATCTCGTGGACCTGCGGATCCGGTTCCACGCCATAGGCTTTCAGGCTGTTCTCCACCATGCGGATGCCGCCGTTGGGCATGATGGCGCGCTTGAGCGGCGCATCGGTCTGCAGGCCGACGATCAGTTCGGCGTCGCGGTCGATATAGCCGGGCGCGTGCGAGGTGATGGTGGAGGGGGTGTGCGGATCCACGTCGTAGATGCCGCGCTCGCGCTCCACCGGGAACAGGGTGCTCAGCTGTTGCCAGATGCCCGTGGTGCGCGCCGTCGGACCGGACAGGAAGCTGCCGTCGCCCTCGTAGGGCGTGTAATTCCGCTGGATGAAGTCGCGCACATCGATGGTGTGGCGCCACTGTTCACCCTCGAAACCCTCCCAGGCCGGGGTGTGGCTGCGGGTTTCCGTGGTCGTCATGGCTTCCTCTCCTCGTCGACAGGAATCTGCCTCTCCATCGTCGGAAATCGCGCCGCGCGGGGGCAGGGACAAACGTCCCCTCTCGATAGCCGGTGCGTAGCCTGGGGTGCATGGATCAGGACGGGGTGCCCGGTGAGCTGCGTCGGCTGCAGGCTCCGGCCGAACGGCTGCACGAGCTGCTCGAAGCGGTCTACGCGGTCTCCACCGACCGGGATCTGCCCACGATTCTGCGGCAGCTGGTGGTGTCGGCGGCGCGGGTGGTGGACGCGGAATTCGGGGCCATGGGGCTGCTCGCGCCCGAGACCCGCGATGGACGTCGGCGGCTGGCCGAATTCATCCAGTTCGGGGTGGACGACGAAACCGAGCAGCGGATCGGGGTGTGGCCGCACGGCGGGGGTGTGCTCGGCGCGGTGCTCGCGAGCGACGAGCCCGTCCGCATCGACGAACTCAGCGCGCATCCGGCCTTCGCGGGCTGGCCGGCGGGGCATCCGCTCATGCACAGCTTTCTCGGTGTGCCCGTCCGCATTCAGGGTGAGCTGTACGGCAACCTTTATCTGGCGAACAAGCGCGGCGGGCCGTTCACACCCGAGGACGCGCGCATCATCGAAGCGCTCGCGGTCATGGCGGGGGTCAAGATCGCCAATGTGCGCATGCTGGAGGAGAAGCATCGCGACAATGTGACGATCGCCGTCATGGAGGATCGCGAACGCATCGCGCGCGATCTGCACGACACGGTCATCCAGCGCATCTACGCGGCGGGGCTCACCGTGCAGGGCGCCTTGCGCGCCGACCCCGCGCCGGAGGTGGCCGAGCGGCTGGAACGGGTCGTGACGGCGCTGGACGAGACCATTCAGGACATTCGCGCCACCATCTTCGCCATCCAGTCACCGGCCGAGAGCAAGGGATTGCAAAGCGACATCACGGATTTGGTGACCTCGGCGGCCAGGCACCTCGGGTTCACCCCGGCCCTGCGGCAGTACGGCCCGATCGACGCCGTCCCTGCGGAGACCGGTCGGCAGGCGCTCGCGGTGCTGCGCGAATCGCTGTCCAATGTGGTCCGGCACGCCGATGCCACCCGTATCGACGTCCATGTCGTCGCCGATGCCGATGAACTGCGAATCACCGTGGCCGACAATGGCATCGGGCTGGGCGATGAACCGCACGACGGCGGCCTCCGCAATATGGCCGAACGGGCCGGGAAGCTCGGCGGCGCACTGGAACTGGGCCCCGGTCTGGACGGCCAGGGCACCGGTCTGCTGTGGCGGGTGCCGATCTAGTTGCGGCGCTGCCTAATTGGCGGGCTGTGTGCCGGCCGGCGGCGCGGTCGTGGTGGCCGGTTGCTGCGTGGGTTTGTCGGCCCACCTGGTGGTGCCTTCGGCGGCCTGCATGGTGGTCAGCAGGTCGATGCCGGAGGCGATCAGCGTCGGGCCGCCGACGACGATATTGCCGATGATGCCGCCCACGGTCGCGCCCGTCATGAAACCGCCCACGCAGCCCGCCACGATGGTGGCCAGACAGCCGACGGTCGCGCCGATGGCGGTGCCGACGAAGGTGCCGATGGTGGTGGCCAGGCCGAACTGCATGGTGAAGTCATTGAGCGCCCGCTGGTTCTCCACCTGGGAGGCAACCGGTTTCACCGTGAGCGGGGAATCGAAGGTCAGCCCCTGCGGGCGTTCCGGGGTGAGCGCCAGCACGGTGGCGTCCTTCTCCAGCACCGCCTGCACCGGCACCGCGACCGGGCCGACCGCGAATTCCAGTGGCAGCGTGAGCAGGACATTGCCGTCGCCGTCGCGCACATCCACGACCTCGACCACCTCACCGGGCGTGCTGCCCGGGGTCTTCGACAGTGCGAACGTGCCGCCCTTCAGGGTCGTGACCACCGTCTTGTCCACCAGCTTCGTGGAGTAGACGAGGTTCGGTTGTGAGACAGGCTCGGCATTCGCCAGGCCGGTGCTCGCCGTCAGTGCGCCGATCACCAGGGTGGCTGCCGCGGTGGCGCTGCGGAACTCCATGCGGTATCCAATTCGTCATCAGGTGTGGGGCGGATCAACCTGTGGAGCCTAGTGGAAGCGGCTCGCTCCGAGTACGTTTCGGATGCTCGGAGGATGCCGGAAATTATCCGGAAATTATCTGAGGCAGACTGCGAGGATGAGCCTCAGGTACAGCGCGGGTGTCCTCCTGTTCCGTCGATCGCCCGATCTCCAGGTCCTGATCGGACATATGGGCGGCCCGCTCTGGGCGAAGAAGGACGCCTCGGCCTGGTCCATCCCCAAGGGCGAGTACGAGCCCGGCGTGGAGGAGCCGCGTCTGGCCGCCGCCCGCGAATTCGCCGAGGAGCTGGGGCTTCCCGTTCCCGACGGCGAGTGGATCGATCTCGGGGAGGTCGTCTACGGCAGTGGCCGCGGCCGCAAACAGGTCGCCGTGTGGGCGGTGCAGGGTGATCTCGATCCGGACCAGGTGGTGCCGGGCACCTTCGAGATGGAGTGGCCGCCGCGCTCCGGGCGGATCGGCGTCTTCCCCGAGATCGACCGGGCGGCCTGGTTCGATCCGGAGACCGCTCGCGAGAAGCTGGGGGCGGGACAGCGGCCGTTCCTGGACCGGCTGCTGGAGCTGTCGGCCCAGGTCGGCTGAGTGTTTCAGTAGCCGATGGTGAAGCGGCGCTGCACGAACCGCGGGAGCTCGGCCTCGTCGAGCAGCGCTATCGCGGTGTCCTCCATGGAGATTCGGCTGTTGCCGTCGGCATCGGTGAGCTGCTGATCGGTGCCGACGCGGAAGCGGCCGGTGCGCTCGCCGGGGGCGATCAGGGCGGCGGGGCTGCAGTAGGTCCAGCGGCGGTTCGAGGTGCGCAGGACATTCAGGGCCTCGCGATGGCCGTGCACGGCGACCGCGTATTCGCCGGGGATGCCGAGGTTTTCGAGACTGTCCGCGAGTCCTTCGTCGTCGGCGTAGACCCGGCCCGGCGCGTATTCGAGGCTGCCCGCGCCGCCCACCACGATGAGGCGGGTGCGCGGGTAGGTGTCGAGGGCCGCCAGCAGTGAGCGGGCCGCGGTGGCGTACACCGTGGGGTCGGCGACGGCCCGCGCCACCGCATCCGCGAAATCCTTGGCGGCGTTGCCGGGCTGATAGCAGCTGATGAGGACGTCGAGGCCGGGGAGCTGGGCGGCGACGGCGTCGCTGTCGAAGATGTCCAGGCTCGACCAGGTCAGGTTCGGGTGCGTCGCGTTCGCCTGGGCGATATCCCGGGTGAACGCCTTCACGTGGTGGTCGCGGGCGAGCGCCTCGGTGACCACGCGCTGCCCGATGCTGCCGGTCGCGCCGATGACTCCGATGAACATGGTTCTCCTGTACGTGGGTTCGACTGGTTTCGGTGCTACGTGAGAAAACTATACGGCGTGAAATTTTCGCGCAATGTCCAGTTTTCTCACGCCGCTGTACAGTGGCGGCGTGGCTACAGCGACACCGACCCGGCGAGAACGCCGCCGCACCGAGACGACGGCCGAGATCAAAGAGGTCGCGTTGCGGCTCATGGCCGAGAGCGGACCGGGAGCCATCACGCTGCGGGCCATCGCCCGCGAGATGGGGATGACGGCCAATGCCGTCTACAGCTACTTCGCCACCCGCGACGAACTGGTCACCGCGCTGATCGGTGACGTCTACGGCGAACTCGCCGACCGCGTGCTCGCCGCCCGCGACGCCGTCCCCGCGGCCGATGTGGCGGGCCGAATCATGGCCTGGTCCTGTGCCTTTCGCGAATGGTCACTGGCCAACCCGGCAGGATTCCGGCTCATCTACGGCGACCCGGTGCCGGGATATCAAGCGCCGGAAGGCGGCGCCGCGCCCGACGCCGAACACCGCGTCTGCGCCGGGCTCACCGAACTGGCGGCCGGGGCCTGGCCCTCCGCCGAACCCCTGTACGAGGCTTACGGCTTCGAATGGTCCGACTTCGAGCCCGGCCTCGCGGACGAGGTGCGCGCCGAATTCCCCGACCTGCCCCCGGCCGTGATCGCCGTGGCCCTGCGCATCTGGGGACACCTGCACGGCCTGGTGCACCTGGAGATCCGCGGCAACCTGGGCGCGCAGACCACCAACCCGGAAAAGCTCTACCGCAACGAGATCAACGGCCTGATCCGCTCATTCGGTCTGACGCCACCGGCCCCATAGCACAGCCCGGACCCGCCGACAGTCGATTGTCGGCGGGACCGGGCTGTTGTCTCACAGGCGCGGGTCCACCGGCTCCGTCTCCAGGGCCAGCACCGCGAAGACCGCTTCGTGGACTCGCCACAGGGGTTCGCCGGTGGTGAAGCGGTCCAGGGCTTCCAGGCCCAGGGCGTATTCGCGCAGGGCGAGGGAGCGCTTGCCGCCCAGCCCGCGCCGGCGCAGGCGGTCCAGGTTGGCGGGGCGGAGGTACTCCGGGCCGTAGATGATCCGGAGGTATTCCGGGCCACGGACCTTCACACCCGGCTGGACCGGGCGGCCGCTGCGGGTGCTGCCGGCCACCAGGGACGCCAGGGGTTTGACCACCATGCCTTCGCCGCCCGCCCGGGTGAGTTCGGTCCACCATGCCGTTGCCGCGGACTCGGACTCCGGGGAGTCGAGGTCCACGAGCACGCGGCGGGTCGGGGTGAAGAACTTCGGATCGGCCGCGGTGAGGCGGTCGATCAGCGCCAGGTGCCAATCATGGTCGCGCACGGCATGGTTCGTGCCGTGGGCGGCCAGGATCTGGAACGGAGCCAGGCGGACGCCTTCGAGACCGTCGACGGGCCAGCAGTAGCGGCCGTAGGCGGTGGTGAAGGCGGCGGCGTCGGACTGCCGGGCCAGGGTGCGGGCGGTGAGTTCGGCTACGTCCAAACCCCTTTCGGCGGCAGCGGCCAGCACCTGGGCTGCCGCGCCCAGGGAAGACCTCGCCGCCGCGCCCACCGCGGCGTACTGATTACGCAGCAGGCCAACCGCTTTCGCCGACCAGGGCAGCAGTTCGGCGTCCAGCAGCAGCCAGTCCGAGCCGAGTTCGTCGAACAGGCCCGCGGATTCGGCGGCGGTGCGCGCGCGGGCGAGCAGGGCCTCCGTGCGAGCCGGATCGTCGAAGAACGGCCGGCCGGTGCGGGTGTAGACCGCGCCGCTGCTGCCGTCGTCCACGCCGAAGCGGTTGTGCGCCGCCTCCGCCGAGCGCGCCAGCGCGACGACGGCGCGGGAACCCATGTGCTTCTCCTCGCACACCACGGTCCGCACGCCCTCGGAGCGGTAGTACTCGAACGCCTGCGCCGGGTGCTCCAGGTAGCCGTCCAATTCCGAAGTGGCACATGGCGACATGGTGGGCGGCAGATAGACCAGCCAGCGCGGGTCCACCGCGAAGCGGCTCATCACTTCCAGGGCCGCGGCGGCCGCGTCCTCCTGGACGCCGACCCGGCCGAGGTGGCGCGTCTGCACCACGCGGCGGCCGAGCACGTCGTCCAGGTCGAGCACGCCCGGGTCGCGGTAGACGACGCCCTCGCCCGGAATCACCGTCGGTGTTTCCAGCGGGCGCGTCGGCTCGTACCAGACCTGTTCGGCCGCAACCGATACCGGCTCGCGCTCCGGATACCGCAGCGCGGTGAGCCGGCCGCCGAACACCACACCGGTGTCCAGGCACAGGGTGTTGTTCACCCACACCAGTTCGGCCATCGGCGTGTGGCCGTACAGCACCAGCGCCTTGCCGCGATAGTCGTTGGCCCACGGGTAGCGCACCGGCAGGCCGTATTCGTCGGTCTCGCCGGTGGATTCGCCGTACATGGCGAATTCGCGCACCCGGCCGGAGGCGCGCCCGTGGTACTCCTCCTTCAGGCCCGCGTGCGCGACCACCAGGTTGCCGTCGTCCAGCACGTAGTGGCTGATCAGGCCGCGCATGAATTCGTGTGCGGCCTTGCGGAACTCGTCGTCCTCGGCCTCGAACTGGGCGAGGGATTCGGCCAGCCCGTGCGTGGTCTTCACCTTGCGGCCGTCGAGCGCGCGGATCAGCTTGAACTCGTGATTGCCGGTGACGCACAGGGCGTTTCCGGCCTGCACCATGCCCATGACGAGCCGCAGCACGCCCGGAGTGTCCGGGCCGCGATCCACCAGGTCGCCGACGAACACGGCGGTCCGCCCTTCCGGGTGCCGGGCGTTCACCGGTCGCCCCTCGAGGTCGCGTTCCAGCTCGTAGCCGAGTTCGCCCAGCAGCGACTCCAGTTCACTGCGGCAGCCGTGCACATCGCCGATCACATCGAACGGCCCGTGCAGGTCGCGGCGGTCGTTCCAGAGCCGCTCGTCGGTGATGGTCGCCGCGTCGATCTCCTCGACGCCGCGCAGCACATGCACCCGCCGGAAGCCTTCGCGCTCCAGGAATTTCAGGCTGCGCCGCAGATCCCGCTGATGCCGCGCCACCACGTGCGGGCCCAGATCGGCCCGATCCGCCCGCGCCGCATTGCGTTCCACGCACACGCGCTCGGGCACGTCGAGGACGATCGCCACCGGCAGCACGTCATGTGCCCGCGCCAGCGCGATCAGCTCCTGCCGCGCCTTCGGCTGCACATTCGTGGCGTCGATGACGGTCCGCAGGCCACGCCGCAGTCGCACGCCCGCCACATGATGCAGCAGCGCGAACGCGTCGGCCGTGGCCGACTGATCGGTCTCGTCATCACTGACCAGCCCGCGATAGGCATCCGAGGACAGCACCGCCGTCGCCGGAAAGTGCTTGCGCGCGAACGTGGACTTGCCGGAGCCGGTGCTCCCGATCAATACGACCAGCGACAGCGCCGGTACGGACAGCTCAGCCATTACGCGGCTCCTTTCTCATCGCTGTCGTTCTTCTCGTCTTTCCTCTTGCTGAACACCGCCATCTGAGTGGGCGCGCCCAGCTCGGCATCCACCGTTCCGATCGGCTCGAAACGCACGGTGTAGCCGTAGGTTTCGCCCACCCGGTGGGCCCATTCCGCGAATTCCGCACGGCTCCACTCGAATCGGTGATCCGAATGCCGGAAAGTCCCGGCCTCCAGCCCCTCGTAGAGCACGTTGTACTCCCCATTAGGCGTGGTCACCACGACCGCGCCGGGCGCGGCGGCCCCGAACACCGCATGCTCGAGCGCCCCCAGCCGCGGCAGATCCACATGCTCGATCACCTCCATGAGCACGGCCGCGTCATACCCCTTCAGCGAGGCGTCGGTGTACGTCAGCGCCCCCTGTCGCAGCGTGACCCGCCGCGCCTGAAACTCCGGCACCCGCCGCATCCGCCGCTGCGCGATCCGCAACGCCAGCACCGACACATCGACACCGACGATCTCGCTGAAGCTGTTGTCCGCCACCAGTTCCCGAAGCAGCGCACCCTGCCCGCAGCCCAGATCCAGCACCCGGCTCGCCCCGGTCTCGCGCAGCGCGTTCACCACAGCCGCCCGGCGCAGCACCGCCAGCGACGGCGGCCGCACCTCGGCCTCCGCATCGGCTCCGACCGCACGTGCGGCGTCGGCCCCCGAGCCGCCTGTGCGTGCGGCGTCGGTGCTCTCGCCCCCCGTATCGGTCGCAGGTGCCGCGTCGGTGATCGAGCCCTCGTTCTCCGCGCCGTCGGCATCTTCGTCGAGCTGATCGTCCACGGCACTGAGCTGTTCGGGCTCGAGGTCATCGAGCTCCGCCAACCGGGCAAGCGCGTCCTGAATCAGCGAATGCCGCCGGTTCAGGTACCGCCGCGTGATCCACTCCCGCTCCGGATGCCCGGCCAGCCACCCCGCACCGACCCGCAGCAGCTTGTCGATCTCGCTGCTGTCCAGCCAGTAGTGCTTGCCCCCGTCGAGCACCGGCAGCAGGACGTACAGGTGCGACAGGGCCTCGGCCAGACGCATGGTGCCGGTGAGTTCCAGTCGCACGTAATGGGATTCGCCCCACTCGGGGAAGGCCGGATCCAGCGGCAGGGGAGTGGCGGTCACATTCCAGCCGAGCGGCGCGAACACCCGCTCGGCGGTCTCCGCGCCACCCCGGCACGGCACCGCCGGCAGTTCGATCCGCAGCGGCCAGGCCACCTCCACCAGTTCCGGCCGCTGCTTGCACCGTCCATGCAGCGCGGTGCCGAACACCGTCGAAATAGCGACGGCCAACAGCGACGACGCCGCATACGGCCGGTCGTTGACATATTGCGCCAAACTGAATTCCGGCGTCCCTTTGGATTTTCCGCGCACCAGCCGCACCGGGTCGATCTCGAGCAGCAGCGCGACCGTGCACCGCTGCTCGCCGGCCTCCGGATACAGCACCTGCGCCTCCCCGTACGACTGTTCGAAAGTCTGTATCCGCGAAGGGTTTTTGTGCAGCAGGTAGCCCAGATCCGACGCCGGCCACGCGGCGCCGTCGGGACGAGTACAAGAAATGGTCAGCAGCACCCCGAAATGCTCCCGTACGTGATTCCGCCCGGCAATTCAATTTCCGTATCGGCCATTGTCGCGACCACCGTAGGCGGCGGTCGGCGACATGATCTCGGCCGCGTCGGGTAGGTTCGCCCGCGGCGCCGCAAAGCCTTGCGGCAGCCCGGGACTCGGCGAGGAGGAGCGGGGATGCGGTTCATGGGGAAGGTCGGCATCGTGGCGGCCGCGGCATTGGTGCTGGCGGGCTGTGGCGGGAGCGATGAGAACAAGGCGTCGGCCACGTCGACCACCAAGGCGTCCGTGCCCGCCGCTGCCGGGCCGACCGTGGCCAAGCAGAAGATCGGCAAGGAGTGCACGGCCGAGGACATCGGGGTCGAGGGTGGGTTCGGGGTCGCGCCGACCATCACGATTCCGGACAGTTGTGATCCGCCGACCGGTTTGATCGTGAAGGACCTCGAGGTGGGCAGTGGGCCGGCCGCGGCGGTGGGGCAGCCGCTGGAGATGAACTACACGCTGGTCACCTGGTCGGACAAGAAGAAGCTGGACAGCTCGTTCGACCGGGGGAAGCCGTTCACGCTCACGCTCGGCGGCGGCCAGGTCATCCAGGGCTGGGACGAGGGTTTGGTCGGCGTGCAGCAGGGTAGCCGCCGACTGCTGATCATTCCGCCGGACCTGGGGTACGGCGCAGGTGGGCGCGGGATCCAGCCGAACGAAACGCTGGTCTTCGTCACCGATGCCGTCAAGGTCGGCTGACCGCAAGTCGCGACCGGGTTTCACCGCCCCGCAACGCCTCGACTAACCTGGTCGGGATGCGTTCGGGGGGAACCTAGACGTCAACCAATGAACAACGAACAAGGAGCATGTCCGTGAAGAGCACCGTCGAGCAGCTGAGCCCGACCCGGGTCCGCATCAATGTCGAGGTGCCCTTCGAGGAGCTGAAGCCGGACTTCGACAAGGCGTACAAGGCGCTGGCCTCGCAGGTTCGTATCCCGGGCTTCCGTCCGGGCAAGGCCCCGGCCAAGCTGCTCGAGGCCCGCCTGGGTCGCGGCGCGGTCCTGGAGCAGGTCGTCAACGATGTGCTGCCCAAGCGCTACAGCGAAGCCGTCATCGCCGAGGAACTGAAGGTCATCGGCCAGCCGGAGATCGAGATCACCAAGATTGAAGACGGCCAGGAGCTGGCGTTCAAGGCCGAGGTCGACGTCCGCCCGGAGATCACCCTCCCCGCGTTCGACTCCATCGCCGTCACCGTCGATCCGATCGAGATCACCGACGCGGACATCGAGGAGCAGCTGACCTCGCTGCGTCAGCGCTTCGGCACCCTCAAGGGCGTCGAGCGCGGCGTGGAGAACGGCGACTTCGTCTCCATCGACCTGTCCGCCACCGTGGACGGCGAGGCCGTCGAGGAGGCCTCCACCACCGGCCTGTCCCACGAGGTCGGCTCCGGCCAGCTCATCGAGGGCCTGGACGAGACCCTGATCGGCGTCAAGGAGGGCGAGTCCAAGGACTTCACCTCCAAGCTGGTCGCCGGTGAGCACGCGGGCAAGGAAGCCGTCATCACCGTCACCGTGCAGTCGGTCAAGGAGCGCGAGCTGCCCGAGGCTGATGACGAATTCGCCCAGCTGGCAAGCGAATTCGACACCATCGACGAGCTGAAGAGCGACCTCAAGGGCCGCGTCGAGCGGGTCAAGAAGGTGCAGCAGGCCGGCGAGATCCGCGACAAGGTGCTCGAGGCCCTGCTCGAGGCCACCGAGATCCCGCTGCCGGAGAAGGTCGTCCAGGCCGAGATCGACGCCGTCGAGCACGACGCCGTGCACGGCTTCGACCACGACGAGGCCAAGCTGGCCGAGGCGCTCGAGGCGCAGGGCTCCTCGCTCGAGGAGTTCAAGGCCGACACCAAGCAGGCCGCCGAGAAGTCGGTCAAGACCCAGCTGCTGCTGGACACCGTCGCCGAGGCCGAGAACACCCAGGTCGGCCAGGACGAGCTGTACGAGCGGATCATCTTCCAGGCGCAGCGCTACGGCATGTCGCCCGATCAGTTCATCCAGCAGATCCAGCAGGCCGGCCAGCTCGGCGCGGTCTTCGCCGACGTGCGTCGCGGCAAGGCGCTCGCGGGCGTCGTGATCAAGGCGACCGTCACCGACACCGCCGGCAACACCGTGGACACCGCCGAAATGTTCGGCACCCCGGCCGACGAGGCCGAGGAAGTTTCCGCCCTGGAACTCGCCGAGGTCGCCGACGCGACCGAAGAGGCCGAGGCCAAGTAAGACATCAGAGACAGCGCGTTGTAGTTTTGCGCTGTGAGCGAAGCAGGGCGGTACCGGGAGTTCGGTGCCGCCCTGCTTCGTTAGGGTTTGTGTCAGCGCTGCGACATCTAAGTGATCATGTAGGGGCTTGTAACCGAGCCGTTGAGAGAGGGCAGGTATCCGTGACAAACAATCAGGCAGGGGTGCGCATGACATCCGCGACTGCTGGTTTGAACCTCAGTGATTCGGTGTACGAGCGCCTGCTGCGCGAGCGCATCATCTTCCTGGGCACGCAGGTCGACGACGACATCGCCAACAAGCTGTGCGCCCAGATTCTCCTGCTGTCGGCCGAGGACCCGACCAAGGACATCTCGCTCTACATCAACTCTCCCGGCGGTTCGGTCACCGCGGGCATGGCCATCTACGACACCATGCAGTTCGCCGATTGCGACATCAAGACCGTCGGCATGGGCCTCGCCGCCTCCATGGGCCAGTTCCTGCTCGCCGCCGGCACCAAGGGCAAGCGCTACGCCCTGCCGCACGCGCGCATCATGATGCATCAGCCGTCGGCCGGCCTCGGTGGCTCCGCCGCCGACATCGCCATCCAGGCCGAACAGTTCGCCTACACCAAGCGCGAACTCAACGAGCTGCAGGCGCTGCACACCGGCAAGTCCATCGAGCAGGTGACCGCCGACGCCGACCGCGACCGCTGGTTCACCGCGGCCGAGGCCCTCGACTACGGCTTCATCGACCACGTGGTCGCCCACGCGAGCCAGGCCAACTAGTCCGCAGCCACACACAGACTTTGGAGACATCTATGTCCAACCAGATCGACCCCCGGGCCGCGGGCATCACCTTCGCCGCCGCTGGTTCCAATGGCATGCAGATGCCGCAGGCGCGCTACATCCTGCCGTCCTTCGTCGAGCACTCCAGCTTCGGCGTGAAGGAGTCCAACCCGTACAACAAGCTGTTCGAGGAGCGCATCATCTTCCTCGGCGCGCAGGTGGACGACACCTCCGCGAACGACATCATGGCGCAGCTGCTGGTGCTGGAATCCCTGGACCCGGACCGCGACATCACCATGTACATCAACTCGCCCGGTGGTTCCTTCACCGCGCTGATGGCCATCTACGACACCATGCAGTACGTGCGCGCCGATGTCGCGACCGTCTGCCTGGGCCAGGCCGCTTCGGCCGCGGCCGTGCTGCTCGCCGCCGGCGCCCCCGGCAAGCGGGCCGCGCTGCCCAACGCCCGCGTGCTGATCCACCAGCCGTCCACCTCGGGCGGCATCCAGGGTCAGGTCTCCGACCTGGAGATCCAGGCCGCCGAGATCGAGCGCATGCGCCGGCTCATGGAGACCACGCTGGCGCGGCACACCGGCAAGGACGCGGACGTCATCCGCAAGGACACCGACCGCGACAAGATCCTCACCGCCGACGAGGCCAAGGAGTACGGCCTCATCGACACGGTCTTCGAATACCGCAAGCTCAGCGCCCAGAAGTAAACATTCCGACGTGCTGTGAAGATGTATCGGGTGGCGGGATTGGTTCCGGTCCCGCCCACCCGGGCAGGGGTGAGTCCACGCACATGTCCGGCGAGAAACGTGCCCAAGTTGTCGACCTCGGTCGCGCTCAGCGGGTACGGTCACTCTAGGGACCTTTGCTCGTGGTTGTCGGCTCTCCTCGGTTAGAACAACGCCGAATCGCCCGATCCCGAAGTGTGGGAGTTACAGCCACGGGGGAACGGCATACGCTTTATAGGTGGCAGCTCGCCGGCAGCCTGAGTTAGACGGTTGCACGCGGACAAGGAAGTAGGGACCCAAGAGATGGCGCGCATCGGTGATGGCGGCGATCTGCTCAAGTGCTCGTTCTGCGGAAAGAGCCAGAAGCAGGTCAAGAAGCTCATTGCGGGACCAGGGGTGTACATCTGCGACGAGTGCATCGATCTGTGCAACGAGATCATCGAGGAGGAGCTGGCCGAGTCCAGCGAAGTCAAACTCGATGAACTGCCGAAGCCGGCGGAGATCCGCGACTTCCTCGAGCAGTACGTCATCGGTCAGGACCCGGCCAAGCGCACCCTCGCGGTCGCGGTCTACAACCACTACAAGCGCATTCAGGCCGGCGACAAGGGCCGGGACTCCCGCGGTGAAGCGGTCGAGTTGATGAAGTCCAACATCCTCATGCTCGGGCCCACGGGCTGTGGCAAGACCTACCTCGCCCAGACCCTCGCCAAGATGCTGAACGTGCCGTTCGCCATCGCCGACGCCACCGCGCTCACCGAGGCCGGCTATGTCGGTGAGGATGTCGAGAACATTCTCCTCAAGCTCATCCAGGCCGCCGACTACGACGTGAAGCGCGCCGAGACGGGCATCATCTACATCGACGAGGTCGACAAGATCGCCCGCAAGTCGGAGAACCCGTCCATCACCCGTGACGTTTCCGGTGAGGGCGTACAGCAGGCGCTGCTGAAGATCCTGGAAGGCACGCAGGCGTCGGTGCCCCCGCAGGGCGGCCGCAAGCACCCGCACCAGGAATTCATCCAGATCGACACCACGAACGTGCTCTTCATCGTGGCGGGCGCCTTCGCCGGTCTCGAGAAGATCGTCCAGGATCGAGTCGGCAAGCGCGGCATCGGTTTCGGCGCGGAGGTCCGCTCCAAGTCCGAGGTCGACACCATCGACCACTTCGCCGACGTCATGCCCGAGGATCTGATCAAGTTCGGCCTGATCCCCGAGTTCATCGGCCGTCTGCCGATCGTCGCCTCGGTGACGAACCTGGACAAGGACTCCCTGGTCCGGATTCTTGCCGAGCCGAAGAACGCCCTGGTCAAGCAGTACGTGCGCCTGTTCGAAATGGACGGCGTGGACCTGGAATTCACCCAGGACGCGCTGGAAGCCGTTGCGGATCAGGCGATCCTGCGCGGCACCGGCGCTCGCGGCCTGCGCGCCATCATGGAGGAGGTGCTCCTCCCGGTCATGTACGACATCCCCAGCCGGGATGACGTGGCCAAGGTCGTCGTCAACGCCGACACGGTGAACGACAACGTCCTGCCGACCATCGTCCCCCGCAAGCGCCAGTCCGGCCCCGAGCGCCGCGAGAAGTCGGCATAGGAGGCGAGAACGAGCAGCGGCCCCGCGAATATCGCGGGGCCGCTTCGCATTTCCAGCGCACATCCGGTGAGGGAGCTCTGGTGGCGGGAATTTGTCCGGTTCGCCGCCACCAGAGCTCCTTGATCTTGCTACGCCCAGGGGACTCGGCAGGCGTCGCCCTTGGAGAAGCCCTGGTCGGTGATGCCGAGGGCGTAGTAGGTGCGGGCTCGGGAGTTCTCCAGGGCGATCTGGTAGGTCAATTCCATGAGGGCCTGGGTGCCGAAGCGCTTCTTCAGGTCGGTGACCTGTTCGTCGGTGACCTCCGGCGGGGTGGCGGTCATGGCGTCGGCGTAGGCGATGGCGGCGCGCTCGTCCTCGTCGTAGTGCGGGGAGGTGGCGTAGTCGTCGATGTGCTGGAGTTTCTCGACGTTCAGCTCCGACAGGCGCATGAGCATGGTGCCGAAGTCGACGCACCAGGAGCAGCCGACGGTGCGGGCCACCCGGTAGACGGCGATCTCGTAGATGTGCTCGGGGATCGCCTTCGTGCCGCGTTCGACGAGGGTTTCGTGAATTCCGGCCGCCCGCATGAGTTTCGGGTGATTGGCGAGGACCGCGAAGGGCTCGGGCACCTCGCCGAAGCGGCGCTTGGCATACCAGTAGGTGAGTCGGGTGAGCAGGCCCGCCTGCTGTGGGCTGACGGCGGGAATGCGAGTGTCGGCCATGACGTCTCCGATCCGAGCGGTTGCTTTCACCCCTTGGACGAGACCGGGCCGCCGTACGTGACGGGTGCCCGCCTGTGCGCTGCGTCACTGCTCCGGAGTCGGTGACGATCGGTGGGTGCCGATCGCGCCCTGTCCGGGGATCCTCGTTGATCCCCCATGGTTCGCCGTTGAACCTTTACTCCGTTGCTCCGAAAATCGGAGCGGGCGCTACACCTGTTACGACGGTGCGGCGCCACAGAATTCATCGGCTTGCGGGCGGCTTCCGGCGAGGAAATTTCACATTGAAAGGGGCCGGTTCGGGGACCGGGTAGCGCTCGCGTGGGGCGACGAGGATGCAGGCCAGGCCCAGAGCGGGGATGGCCAGGGTGGCGATCACATTGAGCACCTGGCTGACGCCGGTGACGCCGTCGGCCGGGTGGAAGAGGTGGTAGAGGAAGTGCGGTACGCCGAAGACCAGCCAGCCCAGTCCGGCGGCGCGGGCCAGGATGCTGTCGCGATACCAGAGGGCGGCCGCGGTGATGGCGCCCAGTGCCAGGAAGAACGCGCCGACGTCTGCGGTCAGGTGGTGGTTGTACGGGCCGTCGCCGCGCACCCAGCGCATGCCGAGGCCGGGGAAGCTGTCGTACCAGGATTCGGGGGCGAAGGTGGCCCAGCAGCCGACGACCAGCGCTTGAAACGTCAAGAGCCCCAGCATGATCAGCAGGGCGATCCATCTGCGGCGATTGACCTCCAGCCGCATGCGCACCTGTATGCCGTCGCCGGTGCCGCGCAACGAGATCCGCATCGGCCCCTCCCGTCCCTCGCCGAATCGATCCGGTTTCACGGTAATTCGGTGGGCGGGAGGGGACAAGGCTCAGCTCAGAGCTGGTCCATTCGCAGGTTCTCCGGGCCCCAGTAGGCCCGCATGCTGATGATCTTGCCCGCGTCGTCGAACTCCATGACGTCGATGGGGTCGAGGGTCATCTGCTGGCCGTTGAACTTGCCGACCATGGTGAAGGAGACGGCCACGTGATTGCCGGCCACCTTGACGGTGTGCAGTTCGGTCTCGCGTTCCATGGCCTCGAGGGCGGTGTACAGCTCGCGGATCTTCTCGTGGCCGCGGCGCGGTTCGCTGCCGATCGGATCCTCGACGACGGCGTCGGCCGCGTACAGGTTGACGATATCCTCGGTCGGCCCGGTGGCCACCAACTTCACATACTGTTCGGCCACGTCACGGGGCTGCACTGCCATCGATACTCCCAAGAAAATGAAACAAGTTTCAGTCGGAGCCTAGCAGTGTGGTAGTCGCGGGCGCAGGGGTCGCCTCGATGAGCGGTACCGGTGGCCGGGTCAGTGTGAACGCACCGCGTCGCTCCCGTCGACGGCCACGCGGTCGAAGCCGGAATAGACGTTCATCGAGTCGCCGCGCAGGAAGCCGACCAGGGTCATGCCGGATTCGGCCGCCAGGTCGACGGCCAGCGAACTGGGGGCCGAGACCGCGCCCAGCAGCGGAATCCCGGCCATGACGGCCTTCTGCACCAGTTCGAAGGAGGCGCGCCCGCTCACCATGAGGATCAGGTCGTGGGCGGGAATGCGGTTCTCGCGCAGCGCCCAGCCGATGAGCTTGTCGACGGCATTGTGACGGCCCACATCCTCGCGAACCGCCAGGACCTCCCCATCGGCGGTGAACAGACCGGCGGCGTGCAGCCCGCCGGTGACGTCGAAAACCGATTGGCGGGAACGCAATTCGCCGGGCAGCCGGGCGAGGACGGCGGTGCCGACCTCCAGGCCCTGCGCGGGAAGCGGGAAATGCGTGCGAGTGCGGACTTCGTCGAGCGCCGTCTTCCCGCACAGGCCGCACGCGCTATTGGTGAGAAAGTTGCGCGGCCGCACCGGAATCGGCCTGCGGAACTGCACGTCGAGCACGTTGTAGGTGTTCTGGCCGTTCTCGTCGGTGCCCGCACAGTAGCGGGCGGTGACGATGTCCTCGGCCGAGGTGATGAGACCCTCGGTGAACAGGAACCCGTGGATCAGATCGATATCCGCGCCGGGGGTGCGCATGGTGACCGTCAGCGACTCTCCGGCGGTGCGGATTTCGAGGGGCTCTTCGACGACCAGGGTGTCGGGGCGTTGCACGACCCCGGTGGGGGAGATGCGCAGCGTGCGGCGGCGGGCGGTGACTCTGCTCATTACGTGATTCCGCTCATGAGTGATGCACGTGCCGTTCGAGCCGGATGGTGACGGCCTTGGACACCGGGGTATTCGACCGCCGCGCAACATGATCCAGCGGCACCAGCGGATTGGTCTCCGGATAGTAGGCGGCCGCATTGCCGCGCGGTGTGGAGTAGCCGACCACCCGGAAGCCTTCGACACGGCGTTCGCTGCCGTCGGTCCACTCCGAGATCAGGTCCACCAGATCGTCTTCGGCGAATCCGAGCGCGGCGATGTCCTCGGGATGCACCAGCACCACCCGGCGGCCGTTGTGAATGCCGCGGTAGCGATCATCGAGGCCGTAGATGGTGGTGTTGTACTGGTCGTGGCTGCGCAGGGTCTGCAGGATGAGGCGGCCCTCGGGGACCGGCAGCCAGTGCAGCTCGTTGATACCGAAATTGGCCTTGCCGGTGGAGGTCCGGAATTCGCGGGCGTCCCGGGGCGGGTGCGGCAGCTGGAAACCATTGCGGCCCCGGACTTTCGCATTGTAATCGGTGCAGCCGGGCACGACCTTCGCGATGGCGTCCCGGATCTTGTCGTAGTCGCGCTGGAAGCGCGCCCACGGCACCGGATGCCCGAGCCCGAACAGTTCCTGCGCCAGCTCGCACACGATGGCCACCTCGCTGCGCAGGTGCTCGCTCACCGGCTGCAGGCGACCGGTGGACAGATGCACCATGGACATCGAGTCCTCCACCGAAACCTGCTGGCGCACACCGTCCTGCCGGTCCTCGTCGGTGCGGCCCAGGGTCGGCAGAATGAGCGCGGTGCGGCCGTGCACGACGTGGCTGCGGTTCAGCTTGGTCGAAACCTGCACGGTCAGTTCGCAATTGCGCAGCGCGGCCTCGGTCACCTCGGTGTCGGGGGTGGCGGAGACGAAATTGCCGCCCATGCCGAAGAATACCTTGCCGCGGCCGTCCCGCATGGCGCGAATGGAATCGACGGTGTCCCAACCGTGTTCGCGCGGGCTGTGGATGCCGAATTCGTCGTCGAGGGCGGCGAGGAAGGTCTCCGGCATCTTTTCCCAGATGCCCATGGTGCGGTCGCCCTGCACATTCGAATGTCCGCGCACCGGGCACACGCCCGCGCCCGGCTTGCCGATCATGCCGCGCAGCAGCAGCAGGTTGGTGGCCTCCTGGATGGTGGCGACACCGTGCACCTGCTGGGTCAAACCCATTGCCCAGCAGATGATCACGGCCTTGGACTCGGCCAGCAGTTTCGCCGTGCGGTCCAGGTCGGCGCGGGTCAGGCCGGTGGCCTGTTCGACCACGCCGAGATCGACCGCACGCGTCTGCTTCTCGTAGTCGTCGAAGCCCGCGGTGTGCGCGTCCACGAAGGCGCGATCCACCACCGTGCCGGGTGCGCGGTCCTCGGCCTCGAACAGCAGTTTGCCCAGGCCCTGGAACAGCGCCATATCGCCGCCGAGCCGGATCTGCAGGAAGTCGTCGGCAATGCTGATGCCGCCGGTGAGCCCCTTGACGGTCTGCGGATCCTTGAATCCGATCAGCCCGGTCTCCGGCAGCGGATTGACCGCGATCACCTTGGCGCCGTGCTGCTTCGCCTCGCCCAGCGCGGACAGCATGCGCGGATGATTGGTGCCCGGATTCTGCCCGGCCACGATGATCAGGTCGGCGTGCTTGAAGTCGTCGATCGTCACCGAGCCCTTGCCGATGCCGATGGACGAGGTCAGCGCGGTGCCGGAGGACTCGTGGCACATGTTCGAGCAGTCCGGCAGATTATTGGTGCCGAAGCTGCGGACCAGCAGCTGGTAGAGGAAGGCCGTCTCGTTGGCGGTGCGGCCGGAGGTGTAGAAGACGGCCTCGTGCGGGGAGGCCAGGCCGCGCAGGTGGTCGGCGATGATCCGGTAGGCCGCGGGCCATTCGATCGGCGAGTAATGAGTGTCGCCGGGGCGCAACACCATTGGATGGGTGATGCGCCCCTGCTGGCCGAGCCAGTAACCGGACTTGCCGGCCAGGTCCTCGATGGGATGCCGCGCGAAGAACTCCGGGGTGACGGTGCGCAGCGTGGCCTCCTCGGCCACCGCCTTCGCGCCGTTCTCGCAGAACTCCGCCACGCGTCGCGTACCGGTCGGTTCCGGCCAGGCGCAGCCGGGGCAGTCGAAGCCGTGCCGCTGATTCACCCGGGCCAGGGTGCGGGCGGTGCGCACCACACCCATCTCCTCGACGGCCCGCTCCAGGGCCACCGTGACGGCTTTGACGCCCGCGGCCTCGGTCTTCGGTTCGGTGACCGACAGCGCGGACTCGTCGATATCGTCCTTCGGCGCGGAACGATGCATGGGACCAGTGTCCTTCCGGGATGACCCTGTCTGAGTCGCTTCCAGGATCGTATCCCCGGGCCGTGCCCCCGGGATCGGGGGCCGTGCCCGGATGAACGTGTCGCCCGCTCGGCGCGATAACACAGCGAACCCGAGTAGCCGGCGCGCCAAGTCAAGGGCCGCGACCGCCGATAGCGTCCAAGTGTGTAACGCCTGGGTGAGAAAGGTCCGAGCCGGGGGACCCGGGACTTACCATCGAACGAGCGAGGTCACGCCGGATGATGACACGTGCACAGAAGAGTCGGCGTGCCGGCGTGCATGCCCGGCATCCGAAACTACTACGCGGCCTGCGATATTCGAGCCGCGTGGGTGTTCTGCTGGCCGCCGCCGTAGCGGCGCTCGCGCTCGCCTTCGCCCTCGCCGTACCCGCCGGTCCCGGCTCGGCACAGCCGGAAACCGCTGCGCCACCGGTGATTACCAGCGTGCCGCAGGCCCAGGCGCAACCGCCCGGCGCGGTCTACGCACCGGAATTGATCACCTCCCAGCAGGTTCCGGACGGCGGCGGCACTCAGGACGGCAGCACCCAGCAGCCCGATGTCAACGGGCAGTGCACACCCGGCCCCGGCTGCGACGGCAGCGGAACCCACGACGGCGGCCCCGGAAACACGCAGGGCTGCGGCACCTCCTGCGAACAGACCTGCGACGACGGCAGTATCGCCCCGCCCGGCGGCTGCAAGGTCATCGAGTACTGCCCGGACGGCAGCGTGAAGCCCGCCACCGGTTGCAAGGTGACGCCGCAGTATTGCCCGGACGGCAGCGTCATGCCTTCCAGCGGCTGCTACTGCCCCGACGGCAGCGCGATGCCCTCGAACGGGGTCTGCAAAGTGATCGAATACTGCCCGGACGGCAGCGTGAAGCCCGCCACCGGTTGCAAGGTGACACCGCAGTACTGCCCCGACGGCAGTGAAATGCCTTCCAGTGGACTGTGTGTCTGCCCGGACGGCACGACCATGCCTTCGAGCGGGGTGTGCGAGGTGATCAAGTACTGCCCGGACGGCAGCAAGATGCCTTCCAGCGGTCTGTGCGTCTGCCCGGACGGCACGACCATGCCGTCCACCGGGGTGTGCGTCGTGAAGAAGTACTGCCCGAACGGCAGTGAGATGCCCTCGGACGGGGTGTGCAAGTGCCCGGACGGCAGCACCATGCCGTCCAGTGGTGTGTGCGTGACGACGCCACAGGTCGAAAAGTGCCCTGACGGTACGCCCAAGCCCGCCGGTGGTTGCGTGACGACTCCGCAGGTGGAGAAGTGCCCTGACGGGACTCCCCAACCGGCCGAGGGGAAGTGTCCTGATATCGGGAATCCCGGCGGGAACGGCGGCGGCAATGGGACCGGTTCTGGTGGTGGGAACGGGAATCCGGTGCAGCCGAATCCGCAGCCGGAGACTCCGGGGACACCGGAAGTAACCGTGCCGGAGCCTGATACCGGTGGCCCCACGGCTCCGCAGCCCGATACCGGTGCGACACCGGTGGCCGCGTCCGGGTTGCGGCTCGACCCGCCCGCGACCGCGCCCGGCGGTGCGGTGACCGCCAGCGGTACCGGTTGCGATCCCCATGCGGCGGTGCAGATTTCGATCGGCGGGACCAAGGTGGGGGATACCACCGCGCGCTCGGACGGAGCGTTCGACGCCCAGCTCGCCACCGGCAATACCGCCATCGGGCATCACCAGGTGACCGCCGCGTGCGGCAAAACCCTTGCCGCGCCGCTGGATATCGTGCTGGTGAGCCGGGTGGGCGGCGCGACGACCACCGCCACGGTGCTGCTGTTCTTCCTGCTCATCGGTGGCTGGTTCTACGGTCACCGGCTGGTTTCCCATCTGCCCGCTCGGAGGATTCGATGAACGGCAGCCGCTTCCACACGATCCTCGTGCCGATGTTCGCCGTACTGTTCGTAGCCGCCGTTGTTCTCTGGGGCACAGCACTATTCGGGGCCGCTACCGCATCGGCGGCGGGCTCGGTGAGCGCCACCGCCACGATCGACGGCAAGCCGATCGCGGGCGCGAATGCCGCCAATCCGGTTCGGCTGGACCCGAACAAGGTGACGCCGGTCGTCATCGAGGTCAAGAACGAGACGGCGAATCCGGTCACGCTGCGGCGCGTGGATTTCACCGGTCACGTGCTCGGCCTGAACTTCTTCTCCTACTCGACCTCGGTCGAATTGACCGTCGCCGCAGGCAAAACCGAGAAACTCACCTATCGGCTCGATCCGGCCGGGCTCGACGGGCAGGCCACCGGGCTGATCGGCTCCGATCTCACCTTGATCAACTCCGCCGGTGATCCGGTCACCAGCGTGCACACCGTCGTCGATGTGCGCGGCTCCCTGGTCTCGGTATACGGCCTGTTCGGCATCATCCTGTCGGTGCTGACCGGGCTCGCCATCGCCGATTCGGCCTTGACCGTTGCGCGGCACCGGCTTTCGGTCAACCGCTGGCAGCGCGGGCTGCGCCTGCTGGCCCCCGGTATCGGCATCGGCCTGATGATCGGCTTCACCGCCTCCGTGGCCCGCTGGTGGGTGCCCGGCACCGGCCTGTGGCTGGCCCTGGCCGGGGTTTTCGCCACCCTGTTCTTCCTCGCCGGGTATCTGTCGCCCACGCCGCGCGACGACGATGACCTCGGCTTGGACAAGGACGAACTCGCCGCCGCCCTCGAACTCGACGGCCGCGCAGCGCCCGGCGGCACCCGGCCGGATCTCGCTCCCGTCGGTGGCGCCGCGCCCGACTTCGCTCAGGCCGGCGGCACCCCCTTCCCGGATTACTCGCCGGCCGGGCCGTCCGGCTACCACCACATGCCGGAGCCGCGCGGATATGCACCCGGCTCCGGCGAATTCGGGACCACGGTCAACTTCGGGGCGCAGGGCGGGCGACCCGCGACGGGGCCGGCCCGTGTCTTCGGCAGCGGTGACGACGAACCCACCATCCGCACCGCACCCGCGGGATCGAGTACGCCCACAGTAAATCTGGATTCGGGTGAGATTCGGCGTCGCGCAGCGGAATCGGGTGCACATGCCAGGGATACCGGACCCGGCGTGGTGATCGGCAAACCCGCCGAATTCGACGACACCACCGTGCAGGGCGTGGATTCCGACGCGGTGCGACGACGCGCAGGGGGAGCGAGCACACATGAGCGTGAGTGACCTGAAAAGCACTGACATCGAACGAGTTCGGGCCGCGCTGCCCGGATACGAGGTCGGCGGGCAGATCGGGCGTGGCGGGTGCGGGGTGGTGCTGGCGGGCGTGCACCGCGGGCTGAACCGGCGGGTCGCCATCAAACAGATTCCGCCGCAGTTCGCCGGCGATATGGCGGTGCGGCGGCGCTTCGTCGCCGAGGCGCGCATGATGGCGGCGCTGGACCACCCGCACGTGGTGCCCGTATACGACTACATCGAGCACGACGACATGTGCTTGCTGGTGCTGGAGTTCCTGCCCGGCGGAACGGTCGAACAGCGTTTCGTCACAGCCGGTTTCGAGGCGACAGCCGCCGTAGCGGTGGCCCTGTCCTGCGCGGCGGGCCTGGATGTGGCGCACCGCCAGGGCATTCTGCACCGCGACGTGAAGCCCTCCAACCTCATGTTCTCCGGCAACGGCACCCTCAAACTCACCGACTTCGGCATAGCCAAGATCGTCGGCGGCGACGAAACGCTGGTCACCCGAGCCGGAGAAATCCTCGGCACGCCCTCCTACATCGCCCCCGAACAGGTTCGCGGCCAGCAACTCTCCCCGGCCACCGACGTCTACGCCCTGGCCACCATGCTCTACCAGCTGCTCTCCGGCACCCTTCCCTTCCCGCCCGCCGAAGACACCCTGGCCATGCTGTTCGCCCACGCCTACGGCGAACCCGTCCCCCTCGACACCGTGGCCCCCACCATCCCCCAACCCATCGCCGACGTCGTTATGCGCGGCCTGGCCCCCGACCCGGACTCCCGCTTCGACTCCGCCGAATCCTTCGGCGTCGCCCTCGCCGAACCCGCCGCCTTCTGCTGGGGCACAGGCTGGCTCACCCCCGTGGGCATCCCCGTAGTAGGCGCCGACACCATAGTCGCCGCGGCCACCGGTTCCCGCACCCCCGCCCGCCCCCTCGCCACCCCCTTCACCCCACCCCCGCGCCCCCTCCCCGACCCCTACGGCGACACCGGCGAGTCCCCGCTGCCCAGCGGCCCCGTCACCCCACAAAACCACGGCCGCACAAGCGGTTACCCGGACAACCGAACCCCGCTGCCGGGCAGCCAAGCGCATACCGCCCCGCCCGGCGGACCGTTCACAGGCGGTCAGGGCCGGCCTGCCGCCACGTCGGCCACAGTCCGCGGGACCTCGCCCAGCGGCGGTACTCCGCCTGCCGCCTTCTCCGGTGCCGGGCCGGAAGACGCTGCGCCGCAGCATCCCGCACCGGGAAGTGCTCGCGGCGGGCCGAATCATGCTGTGCCCGGCGCGGGCCACGGCACGCCGCCGCGTTCGATGCCGGAGCAACGGCCCGGGAGGCCGCCGCACGCGCCGCCGCCGCAGGGATCCGGACCGGCTGCCGCCACCCGCGGATATCCGACGCCCGACCCGGAAATCGGTGGGGCGCAGCGGACCATGCGCGCGGGTGATGCCGGATCGGCCGCGACTGCAGCGTTCTCGCGCGGCGGTGCGGGTTCGGCGGCGACGCATCGGTTCACCGCGCCGGGTACACCGGGCGGCCCAGGCTTCGGTCAGGGTGGCTGGGCGGCGGGGCCGATGGTGCGAGTGCGGCCGTTGGAACCCATTCAGCGGCAGGGAGTTCGGCTCGTCGATGTCGAGCGGAGCGATCTGGTTCCCATTCAGCAGGTGGTGAAGTTGCCCTCGCCTCGGATGCCGTTCTTTGCGGCGGCTGCGCTGGCGCTGCTGGTGGGTGGGGCGGCGGTGCTCGGGGTCGGGGGTGCGCCGGAGCGGAATTTGCCTGCGGCGGGGGCAGTTCGGGTCGCGGGGGTGGATCCTGCGGTGGGGACGCCGGTGGAGTTGGATTTGTCGAAGGCGGTGCCCATCACGGTGAGTGGGGTCGATGCGGATTCGGCGCGGCTGTCATGGAATGTGCTGGGGCAGCGGGTCGGGGGAGCGGAGACGCCGTTGCAGGGGGAGACGGCGGTGCCGGTGCCGCTGAGTCCGTATGTGGCCGCGGGGGATTTGACGGGGGAGCTCACGTTGTCTCGCAATGGATCCGAGGTGGCTGCCTATCGGTTCGGGGTGCGGTCGACGCAGCGGTCGGTGACCACCGCGCTGGCGGCGGGGATAGTGCTACTGGCGCTGTTCGCGCTCGCGTATGCCGAATCGAATGCGCGCAGTCTGCGGCGGGGGAGTGCGCGGTTCGCGGCGACCGTGGGGCTCACGGTGTCGGCCGGGCTGCTGGGTGTGGCGGCCATGGGGGTCTCGTGGATTCTGTTCGGGCACGAGCCGACCGTGACCACGCTGGTGCTGGGTGCGGTGGGCGGCGCGGCGGCCGGGTTCGCGCTGGCCATGGGCTGCCGACGGGTGGGGAAGCGGTATCGGTATGTGCGGCTGCATCGGCAGCGTGAGCTGACCTGAGCCCGGCGCTGCCGGGGGACGGGCCGCGACAGGTGTTGCGGTAAAGGGGGTTTGCGCCGATAGGCAGGACGACACCAGGTTCGGTTGGGGGGACGGAGGGTGCGGGGATGGTGGGGCAGCCACTGATCGAGATTCGCGAGTGGGGGCGGCCGGTGCGGCGGCGGGTGCTCGACGGGCCGGTCGTCTTCGCGCGTACCGCTGCGCGTGTGGCAGGGGGTGCGCGCCGCCACGGTCGCAGGCCATCTCGGGTTGATCCTGCTGCTGTTCGTGCGGCCCGCCGCCGGACTGTTCGTGTTCTTCCAGGTGATAGTGCCGGTGCTGCCGGGCCTGTTCCTGATCGCACCGGGCTTGTGGCGCAATACATGTCCGCTGGCGGCGAGCAATCAGACGCCCCGCCTGTTCGGGTTCACGCGGGCGCTGAATCCGCCCGAATGGTTGCGGGAGCGCGGGTATCTCATCGCCGTCACCCTGTTCTTCGGGATCGTCGCGGCAAGGCTCGCGGGGCTGGACCGCAGTGGCGCCGCCACCGGGCTCGTCCTGCTCGCCGCCATCACCGCGGCCTTCCTGGGCGGTCTGGTGTTCAAGGGCAAGAGCGGCTGGTGCAGCAGCATCTGCCCGCTGTTCCCGCTGCAACGCGCCTACGGGCAGACGCCGTTCGTGACGGTCGCCAACAATCACTGTGCGCCGTGCGTCGGCTGCGCCAAGAACTGCTACGACTTCTCCCCGCGCGGGGCCTATCAAGCCGATCTGAGCAGCGGGGATCGCGGGTGGATCGCACCCCGGAAACTGTTCGCGGCCACACTGCCCGGAGTGGTGCTCGGGTTCTTCCTGCTCGCCGGGCACGGGGAAGTGCCGGTCTGGCACAGGTATGCGCTGCTCGCCGTGTCCCTGCTGGCCGCGATCGGCGTGTTCTTCGCCCTGGAATCGACGACACCGGTGAGCACCGCCATGCTCACCGCCGGATACGCGGCGGTGGCGCTGAACATCTTCTACTGGTTCGCCGGACCGATCCTGGCCGGTGCGGCGACGACCATCACCGGACTGCCGCTCGCGTGGCTGCGCTGGCCGCTCAGCGTGGCGATCTTCGCGGCCACGGTGGTGTGGCTGGCCCGCACCCGCGTGAGCGAACTCCACTACGCGCTGCACACCGGCACCCGCACCGCACCGGTCTTGTTGCCGCTGCCCGGGATCCGTGCGAGCACGGCCGAAAGAACCGTTCCCGCAGCGGCTTCGGTGACCTTCGACCCTGTCGGCACCCGCGTGGCCGCCGACCTCGGCATGAGCCTGCTCGACATCGCCGAGAAGGGCGCACTCCCCTTGGAAGCGGGCTGCCGCATGGGCGTGTGCGGCGCCGACCCCGTGGCGGTGCTCGCCGGCGCCGACCAGCTCTGCGAACCCGCCGCCGACGAACGCAAGACCCTGCGCCGCTTGGGATTCGCCGACAACACCCGCATGGCCTGCTGCGCCCGCGTCACCGGCGGTGAC
Organism: Nocardia huaxiensis; assembly: GCF_013744875.1. Taxonomy (NCBI): domain Bacteria; kingdom Bacillati; phylum Actinomycetota; class Actinomycetes; order Mycobacteriales; family Nocardiaceae; genus Nocardia; species Nocardia huaxiensis. Next base: position 7,581,618 of record NZ_CP059399.1, on the reverse strand, counting down.
GTCCGGATCGCGTTGACACCGCAGCCCGGCACCGGAAACGGCGCCGCCCCAGCCTATTTCGACCGATCCATCGTGAGCGTAGTGGTGATCGGCGATGGCATTGCCGGAGTCACCGCCGCCGATTTCGTGCGCCGCGGGCACCCCGACTGCGAAATCCACCTCATCGGACGGGAATCGCACGGCCTCTACAACCGCATGGGCATCTCCCGCCTGGTCTACGGCCGCTCCGCCATGCAGGGCCTGCACCTGCTGCCCGACCAGTGGTACGACGACCATCAGGTCACCGCCTGGCTCAATACCCTCGCCACCGGGCTCGATCTGCGCGCCCAGCGCGTTCACCTCGGCACCGGCGACCTCCTGCCCTACGACCGGCTCATCCTCGCCATGGGTTCGGCCGCTGCCTTACCCGCCATCGAAGATCTGCGCCGCCCAGGCAGTTTCGTGCTGCGTGAGGCCGAGGACGCCCTGCGCATCCGCGCCTACGCCCAGCAGCACGGCTGCTCCCGCGCCGTGGTGGCGGGCGGCGGACTGCTCGGCCTGGAGGCTGCTTATGCACTGCACCAGTTGGGATTACGCGTCACCGTGCTGGAACGCGGCGACCGCCTGCTCCGCAAACAACTCGATCCGCGCTGCTCGGCCCTGGTGCTGCGGCACTTCGCCCGCACCGGCATCGACGTCCGCCACAAGGCCGAAACCGCCCGGCTCACCGGCGCTCCCGCTGTCCGCTCCGCCATTCTCACCGACGGCACCGTGCTGCCCTGCGACCTGTTCCTCACCGCCACCGGTATTCGCCCGAACGCCGACCTGGCCCGCCGGGCCGGTCTGCCGGTGAACCGCGGCATCCTGGTCGACGACCGCATGGCCACCCCCGTCCCCGGCGTCTACGCGGCAGGCGATGTGGCCGAACACCGTGACCAGGTCCTCGGCCTGTGGCCCATCGCCGCCGAACAAGCCGAAACCGCCGCCGTGAACGCCTTGGGCGGCAACCGGATCCTCACCCTCGAAACCCCGGCCACCATCCTGAAAGGCGTTGGCCTGGAACTGTTCGGCATCGGCCGCGTGGATCCGCATCCCGGCGACGAGGTCATAGTCTTCGAACAGCCCGCCATCCCCTCCTACCGCCGACTCATCATCTCCCGCGAACGGGCTGTCGGCGCAACGGTTCTGGGCCACCATCCCGCCGATGTGGCCGCTGCTCAGCAAGCGGTCCGAGCCCGCCGACTTCTCTCACCCGCCGCCCGCGCAACTCTGCGCACGGGCGACTGGTCGGCGCTGAATTCCGGCCACCAGGTAGGGGTTTCGTGAGTCAGATCCGGGGCTGCTCCACGCGATAGGTGAGGACGCGGCCGCCGATCCGCAGGCTCCAGCCGGGTTTCAGCTCGACCGGGCGCTGGCCGACACGGATCCAATCCTGCGCGCCCGGCGCGGCCACGAAGGTGCCGCCGGGGGTGCCGGCGTCGCGAATGAAGATGGCGCTGCCCTCGATCGAGATGTGCGCGTGGACCCGGGAAACATGGCGGTCGCGCGGAATCACTATGGGGGAGGCGGCAGCCCGGCGCACCGACTCGTCGATCATGGGGTCCCGGCCGATCACATAGGGGCGATCCAGCGGATACACCGCGCCATCGGAACTGGTGAGGGAACCGATCGCGCTGAGCGCGCTGGTTTCCGGCGCGCCGGCCAGCGGATTGCGCCCGCTGCTGATCGGCCGCCCGCCCGCACCGATCGGACCGGACTCCCGGCTCGCCTTCGGCTCGGGCTCATCGGCTTCCGCGGCAGCGCGCCTGGCATCGAAGGCGGCGGTCGCCGGCTGCTCATCCGGGTCGGGACGGTTGTCCCGCTGCGTCACAGCGATTTCCGGCTCCGCATCGCCGACGGGCTGGTGCATGGCGCCCGACGCCGGATCGGCCGGAGTCCGACGCTGTGTGGTCGCGTATTCCGGCGAGGAGCCGGATTTACTGAGATTCGCTCCGCCCGCGGATCGTTCGCGCCCAGGCGACCGCGTCGCTCCCACAGCCGGGGTGGTCGGTCCCGCATAGGGCGAGGCGGACGGCTCGGCCTGCCCGCGCTCGGCGGCCGTGCCATTCTGCGGAGCCGGCTTGGTGGCGTCCTCGCGGGACGTGCCCACCGTGCCCTGCGGGCCGGAAGGCGCGGCGCCGCCGGGGAAATCGGGGAAGACCCCTACCGTCTGCGCGAAGGCGGGCGAGACATCGGACAGATCGGCGGTGGTGTTCTGCCCGGAGCCGTGCGACACGGCTTCGGATGATCCGGCCGAGCCGCGCGAAACCGCATCGGACGAACTGCCCTTGCCGCGCGAAATGGGCTCGGAGCCGGTGCTCGAGCTGCGGTCGATCGGCTCGGACGGGCTGCCCGGGACATTGAAGCGCGTACGCGAGGGTGTCGGAATCGGTGCGCGCTGGGTGGTGTCCGGGGCGGGATACGCGTCGGAGCCGACCGGTTTCACGATCGGGCCGCTGGGTGACTGCCGGGCCTCGCCGCCGGATCGCGCGGCGGCGCCGGAGCGCGGTATCGGGCCGGACTCCGCCGACGCTCCGGCCTTCGGGATCGCGCCACTGCCGGATCTCGCCTGCGCCGCAAGGCCGCTGACCGGCGACAGGAGCACGAAGCCGCCCGCCGGGACGACGCCCGCGCGCAGATCGGTGTGGGCGATGGCCTTGTCGCCGTCGGCGGTGACGGTGATGCGGCGGACCGGGTCGCGCAGAATTTCGTCGGTCCAGGTCATGGCGCGTTCGCCGGAAAGGCGGTGCGCGCCTTCCGGGCCCTCGGCCAGGGCGCGGACCGGGCCGCGCAGCAGGATGAGGATGCCGCCCTGGGTGGGTGCGACCACGCCGAAGGCGGGCGGTTGCGCCGATCCGCTGCTGAAGACGGTCGCCGCGAGTCTCTGCGCGATCGCCACCCCCGGATCGTCGGAGGCGGCCGCGGTCTCCGCGGCGCCGAGAATCCGCTCCGTGGACGAACTCTCACCGGCCAGGAAGATCACGACCTCCCCGAACCGGGCTACCAGGCCCTCCCCGCGAGCCAGTCCCACTGTGGTCGGAATGCGGCCCATGCGCGCCTCCCTCTGCCGGCGCTCACAACGTCGCAGCCAAGCATAGGTCGGTTCCGGCATTCGGCGCAGGCAGTGTGAAAACGCGACACAGTGAGCACATTGGTGGCAATACCTTCCCTTGCGGCCTGCCGGGCGCGAGGATCGAGGAATCGCGCCGGTGCACTCGGCCCCGGCAGCACCGATGAGGACGAGCACCTATGGGCACGATCATCGAAAACACGAAGGCGAATCACGCACGGGCAACCCTCTTGGCGCTGGGAACGGTCGCCGCCCTGACCGCCGTGGCGGCCCCGGCCGGTGCGACCGCCACCCGGGTCGGCCTGGAACCGGGCATCAGCTTCGGCATGGCCACGAATTACGGGACCAGCTGCACCTACACCGTGAACGGGTACGTCGACGACCCGTCGACTCCGGTCGGGTTCTACGACAATGGCGTCCTCTTCGCCGTGGCCAAGCCGTCGGGTGGCTTGGCGCAAGCGAAGTGGATGCCCGCCACCACGGGCGCGCATCGCATCGAGATCCTGCAGCAGTCCGTGCCCGGCGCGGATGTCGTCCCGTATGTGGATGTGCACGTGGAGACGGGCGTCAACGCCGGTTCCGGCTGCAACGTGTTCGGCTGAGTGCGGTCAGATCTGGTCGAAGGCGGCTTCGGCGGCGGGGGTGGCGGCCTTGCGGTCTTCCTCGACCAGGCCGATGCGGGTGCGGCGGTCGAGCATGTCGTCGGCTTCGAGAGCGCCCTCATGGGTGATGGCGTAGACGAATTCGGCGGCGATGACGTCCATTCCGGGGGCGACGGGTTCGGCCAGGGCCGGATTCGCCTGGGCCAGTTCGACAATGGCGGTGGCTTCGCTGCCGTAGCGTTCGATCAGGCGGGTGGGGGCCTGGATTCGGTCGCGGGCCGCGCCGGAGACCGCGCCGACCAGGGGCAGGTCGCGGGTGCGGCAGGGGGAGGCCGTCAGACCGGTGTGGGCGATGACCGCGTCCACGGTGTCCTCGGCCATCTTGCGGTAGGTGGTGAGTTTGCCGCCGACGACGGTGATCACGCCGGTCGGGGAGGTGAGGACGGCGTGCTCGCGGGAAATGTCGGCGGTGCTGTTGTCGCCGGTGCGCAGCAGCGGGCGCAAACCCGCGAAGGTGCCGCGAATGTCATTGCGGGTGAGGGGTTTGCGCAGCACCGTATTGACGGTGTCGAGCAGGAAGTCGATCTCGCCGTCGGTGGCGTGCGGGACATCGGGGACCTGGCCGGGAGCTTCCTCGTCGGTCAGCCCGAGATACACGCGATTGTGCGCGGCGGGGAACGCGAAGATGAAACGGCTGGTGCTGCCCGGAATCGGCACGGTCAGCGAGGCCGACAGGCCGCCGAAGGCCGCCGCGTCGAACACCAGGTGCGTGCCGCGCGACGGGCGCAGCTCGATGCTCGGATCCACCTGATCCGCCCACACGCCGGTCGCATTGACCACCGAACGCGCTGTGACGGTGAAGCTTTCACCGGTCAGACCATCGTGCAGCGTCGCACCCGTGCCGGTCACCTCGGTTGCCTCCACGCGCGTGAGCACCCGGGCTCCATGCCGTGCCGCGGTGCGCGCGATGGCCACGACCAGGCGGGCGTCGTCCACCAATTGCCCGTCCCAGGCCAGCAATCCGCCGCGCAGCCCGGACCGGCGCACGGTCGGCGCGAACCGCGCCGCCTCGGCCGCCGCCACCCGCCGCGAGCGCGGCAGCACCGCCGACGACGTTCCCGCCGTGCGCCGCAGCACGTCCCCGGCCACGAATCCGGCCCGCACCAGAAGCTTCTGCAGCACACCGATATTCGGCAGCAGCGGCACCACCTGCGGCAGCGCCCGCGTCAGGTGCGGTGCGTTGCGGGTCAGCAGCAGGTCGCGCTCCACCGCGCTCTCGTGTGCGATCCCCACCCCGCCACTGGCCAGATACCGCAGCCCGCCGTGCACCAGCTTGGAACTCCACCGGCTGGTCCCGAACGCCAGATCATGCTTCTCCACCAGCACGGTCCGCAGGCCCCGCGAGGCCGCGTCCAACGCCACACCCGCACCGGTGATCCCGCCACCGATCACCAGCACATCGATCTGCGCGCCGTCGCCGAGCGCCTGTAGATCCCGTCGCCGCTGCGCGGCGTTCAGAGCGCCGCGCGAGTTGAGGGAGTTCGCGGTCATGATGTGGCCTTTCGCGGTGGAGATAGGTAGCTGTCGATGGCGTGGGTGAGTTCTGCGTCGAGGCTGTCGGAGTCGAGCAGATCGGCCACCGTGCCCGCGGACTGGACCGCGGACTGGGCCATGAGCAGGAGCATGGTGGCCAGGTGGTCGGGGGAGCCCGCGCGGATGGAGCCGTCCTGCTGGCCGGTGCGGATTCCGTCGGCGAACAGGGTGATGAGGGCGCGCTGATTGCGGCCCAGGCGTTCGAAGACGTAGGTGAGCATGACGTCGGCGTCGGCGCGGAAGATCTTGGCGAACAGCGGGTTCCGGCGGATGGTGGCGGCGCCGCCGACGATGGCGGCGGTCAGGCGCGCGCGGCCGGTGCCGGTGGCGGGCACGGCCTCGGCGATGATCTCGCGCAGTTCCCGCACCAGCAGGTCGGCCACCAGGGAGCCGGTGTCGGCCCAGCGCCGGTACACGGTGGGGCGGCTGACGCCCGCGCGCCGCGCGACCTCGGTGAGGGTGGTCCGGCGCACGCCGAATTCGGCCACGCACGCGCGCGCCGCATCGAGGATTGCCTGGTCGACGGCGGAGGAGGGTTCGGTCGAAGCCATAGGTAGCACCACCGGAGCCTAGTGTTCGTTACTGCTTGACATTCTATGTCACACTGTAACGCATGGTCGACACTTCAGCACCCTCCCCATCGGCGGCAAACCCGGGCGAGCCGCAAGCCCGCCCGAGTATGGTGTGGGACGCCTGGGGCTCCCCCTCCGGACACAAGCCGCTGTCCGATCAGATTCGGGGACTGCTCGCACAGGTATTCGGGGTGTCCGGTGAGCCGGTGGCCCGTCGCGATGAGGGCGACGTACCGCTGCGCGCATCGGCCCTCACCCCCGCGCAGCTCGCGGAACTCACCGAGCTGCTCGGCGCCGAGAACGTATCGACCGGCAACCTCGACCGGCTGCGCCACGCGGGCGGCAAGTCCACCCCGGACCTGTTGCGCCGCCGTGCTTCCGGTGAACAGGACGCCCCCGACGCCGTCGTCTTCCCGGCCGACCACGACGAGGTTCGCGCCCTGCTCGTGCACTGCGCTGAAAACGCCATCGCCGTAGTGCCTTTCGGCGGCGGCACGAGCGTGGTCGGCGGACTCGACCCGGTGCGTGCGGATTTCGCCGCCGTCATCGCCGTGGACCTGCGCCGCCTCGAAACCGTCGCCGATATCGACCCGATCAGCGGCACCGCCACCCTCGGCGCCGGACTCACCGGACCGAAGGCCGAGGAACTGCTTGCCGCGCACGGCCTTTCACTCGGCCACTTCCCGCAGAGCTTCGAATACGCCACCATCGGCGGTTTCGCCGCCACCCGCTCCTCGGGCCAGGCGTCGGCCGGCTACGGCCGCTTCGACGACATGATCGAACGGCTCCGGATCGCCACTCCGGCAGGCACTCTCGACCTCGGCCGTGCCCCCGCCTCGGCCGCCGGACCCGATCTGCGCGAACTCTTCTCCGGCTCCGAGGGCACCCTCGGCATCATCACCGAGGTCACCCTGCGCGTGCACCCGGTCCCGGAAACCACCGCCTACCAGGCCTGGTCCTTCCCCGACTTCGCCACCGGCGCGAACGCCCTGCGCACCGTCATCCAGGCGGGCGCGGCCCCGACCGTCATGCGCCTGTCCGACGAGGCCGAAACCGGCCTCAACCTGGCCCGCGCCGGAGATATCGGCGGCGCGGCCGTCGGCGGCTGCCTGGCCGTCACCACCTTCGAGGGCACGGCCGCGCACGTGGCCGCCCGCAGCGCGGAGGCGTACGCCCTGCTCGAGGCCGCCGGTGGCAAGGCGCTCGGTGAAACCCCCGCCGCGGAATGGGAGCACGGCCGCTTCTCCGCGCCGTATCTCCGAGACTCCCTGCTGGACGTGGGAATTCTCTGCGAAACCCTGGAAACCGCCACCAGCTGGACCAATCTCGCCCACCTGAAGGCGGAAGTCACCGCGGCCCTGGTGAACACGCTCACCAAGGGCGGCGCACCGGCCCTGGTCATGTGCCACATCTCGCACACCTACCCGACCGGCGCCTCGCTGTACTTCACCATTGTCGCCAAGCAGGCCGCGGATCCGATCGCGCAGTGGGCCGAGGCCAAACGCGCCGCCGGTGACGCCATCGTGGCCGCGGGCGGCACCATCACCCACCATCACGCCATCGGCGCGGACCACCGCCCGTGGATGACCGACGAGATCGGCGATCTGGGCGTGCGGGTGCTGCGCGCGGTGAAACAGGCCATCGACCCCACCGGAATCCTCAACCCGGGGAAACTGATCCCGTGACGAACCGCACCATCCGCTCCATCGCCCTGGTGACCAACCCGCTCTCCGGCGCGGGCAAGGGCGCCCTGGTCGCCGTCGACGCCGCGAACGGATTCGCCGCGCGCGGCATCGAGGTCACCGAACTCTGCGGTGACTCCGCCGCCGATACCGAACGCCTGGTGCGCGCGGCCCTCGCCGACCCGGTCACCCGTCCGGACGCCGTGGTGGCGGCCGGCGGCGACGGCCTGGTCGGCGTGGTCCTGCAGGCCCTGGTCGGCACCGGCGTCCCGCTGGGCCTGGTGCCCGGCGGCACCGGTAACGACCTGGCCCGTGAGGTCGGCGTCCCCGACGGCACCGACGCCGCCATCGACGTGGTGCTCGGCGGCCGCACCCGCACCATCGACCTGGGCGCCGTCGAAACCGAGGCGGGAGCGTCCCCGACCTGGTTCGCGACGGTCACCGGCACCGGTCTCGACGCGCGAGTCACCCTGCGCGCCAATCACATGCGCTGGCCCAAGGGCCCGCTGCGCTACACCGCCGCCGCGCTCATCGAACTCGCGGGCAAGCTCGCCGTCCCGTACCGCATCGAACTGCACGGTTCCCCCGATCACCGGGACGGCACGGTCTTCGAACTGCCCGCCGTCATGGTCGCGGTCGGCAATACCCGCACCTACGGCGGCGGCATGCTCATCTGCCCCGACGCCGTCATCGACGACGGCCTGCTCGATCTGACGGTGGTCGGCGCCATGTCCCGCCTGGATATGCTCCGCCTGCTGCCCGCCCTCTCCTCGGGCAAACGCATCGACCACCCGGCCACCGTCCAATACCGCGCCGCCCGCATCAAACTGACGGCCCCGGACGCCCCCGCCACCGCCGACGGTGACCCGGCGGGCATGCTCCCCGCCACCTTCCGCGCCCTCCCCGGCGCACTGGAAGTCCTGGTCCCCTGAAAACGGGTGTGGCCCTCACCTTCTGGTGAGGGCCACACCCGGGTGCGTGCTAGAAGTCTTGGACGATGACCACGCCATCGGGCACGGCGACCACGGCAATGGATCCGTTCGGATGCGAGGCCGCCTCACGGATGATCTCCGGCATGTCCGCGTAGATCCGCGAATCCTCTTCCGGCAGTGCCGAATCGGGTGCGAGGCTCACCGAGAGCGCGTCCCGGGGCGCGTACTTCTCGACCAGCGCGGGCACCGGGCCATTGGCCAGGGCCTGGGTTTCACCGGGGGACAGGGCAACTCCGACCGCGCCCACCTCCGGAATGGCGATAGGTGTTGCGGCGGAAGCACTTCCGGCCGCGAGAACACCGGCGGCGGACAGGCCCGCGAAGGCACTGACGGCGACAATCGTACGAACCCGCATATCGACTCGCTTTCCTGACGGAGGATCTCGAGCTGTGGAAGCGGCTGGCGCCAACCGTGATAGTCAGAAAACATCACCGCAGGTGGCCCTGGCAATGGAAAGCGACGCACGGCATACGCCGCAGGGCCGGAGACGCACATCACGTCTGCGGCCCCGCGGCCGGTTCAGAGCAGCCAGGGATTGGTCGAGCACACCAGATCCGGATGCGCGACCGGATCCAGCGCGTGCAGCGCGATCGACACCGCCCGCGGCGAGAACAGCATCGAATTGTGGTCGGAAGTGTCTGCGCCGCAACCGTCCTGGAGTGTCACATTGTCGACGGTCGCGCCCGGCCCGGCGGTCAGGAACGTCTGGGGCGCGGGCGTGGACACCTCGTCCAGCTGGTCGGCCACGATCGTGTAGTGCACGCCCGGCACGGTGTCCCCGCCGTCATTGAGCGCGGTCAGCACCGGTGACCCCACGAGCTGCTGAATACCGGCGTGCCCGATGAGATCCTCGGTCGGCTGCGTGAGGTTCACGCCCAGCAGTCCCGACAGCGGCCCGAGCAGATTGCCGAGCCCGGCCAGGGTGGTCCCGTGATTGGTGGCCCCGAAGGTGATGAGGTTCGCCACCTTGTTGTCGCTCGGGTCGGCCGGGTCCGCGCCGCCGTCGAACTTCAGGTATTCGCGCGCCACCACGCCGCCCTGCGAGTGCCCGATCAGGTCCACCTGGGCGGCTCCGGTGGCCGCCCGCACCCGATCGACGAAGTCGGCGAGCTGTCGCGCGGAGTCCTCGATGTAGCCGGTGGCCCCGATGGTCGGCTGCACGAGCCCCGCGCCGGGTGCGTTCGCGCGCCCGTAATTGAAGGTGAAGACGCAGTACCCGGCCCGCGCCAATTGCGGCGACATATACGAGTAGGCGCTGAACGCGCTGGCCCAGGTGCCGTGCACGAGCACCACCGGACGCGGATGGGCCGCGTCGGGCTTGCAGTTCCAGTCGTTGGAACCCTGTGGTGCGACATCGGGATTCGCGAGGCCGTAGGCCACGGCGGCCGCTTCGTCCCGGAACTCCGGACCGTAACCCACGGTGTCGGAGGAGTGGGACCCGGAATCCGCGTGCGCCACACCGGTATTCATGCCGAGTGTGACGAACGCGGCCGCCGCCAGAATCGCGGCGGTGTGCGGCAAACGACGAATGATTCGTCTCATGGCGGTGCCTCTTTACCTGAAAAACTGGATGGGGTGCAGGTGAAATGCGAAGGCATTTGCCGATATTGAACTGGTCATCGGCTCAGCTTCGAAATGAGGCTAACTCGCTGTGAAAAGAACCGTTGCTGTGTCGGTGCTCACCGAAATTCGTGGTTGCCTGTGAGGCCCTCGCAGGCAGGTGAAAAGCCGAGCTGAACGCCCATTCGACAATGGGGAACGGAATGTCGCGCCGCGCGGTAAAGAATTGTTTGCCTGCTGTTAGCTTTCCTCGCTCAGGCGGCAAAGGACACTTCGTGCAATTCGGTCACCGCCGCGCGATCCAGAATCACCACCGAGATCGGTTCCGGCCGCGGTTTCGTCCCCGCCGCCACCGCGCCGACCAATCGCCGCCACTTGAGGCAGTGCAGGGCGAAACTCCACCGCCGCACCTTCCGTCCGCGCGCGATCTGCCCGGCCCAGGCCAGCTCGGCCGGGGCGTCGATCATGATCAGATGAACCGGCCGGTCGGTCGCCCGCGCCCAGGCCGCCACCAGCCGCCGCACCCACTGCCGCGTCCCGCAGTCGTGAATGATCACCGGCCCGGCCGCGTCCCGCAGCGCCGCCCGAATCCGCGCGTAGTGCGTCACATGCACGATCGGCAGCCACAGCGGATACGGCACCGCGCCCAGCCGCCGCTGCCAGGAATTGCGGGCATGCTGCGAATCGATCAGCACCGCACCGGCCGGGCTCACCGCGGGCCCCACACCGTCCGAGGAAAGACCGAACAGTTTGCGCAGGGCGGTGCTCTTCCCCGCACCCGGCACCCCCGTGATGATCACCGCCGCGCTTGCCGGATACCGCAATTCATCGATCGGATTGCCGCGTAGGTCATGGACACGATCGGGAATGACGATCCGGGCGGGCGTGGAATGGAGCGAGCCGGAGTCGAGCGGGGGGTTCACCCCTTCAGGATCGGCACCGAAATGGCTTCGGACAACCGGGAATTCCCTGAGATTTCGCTGATTTCCGCGCACCCGTCATCCAGCGGCCACCGTCATCGAGCAGACTCGCTGGTCCGGACACTTGCGCCGGAGCGCTCCCGCGGCGTTAACACCGGTGGAGGTGAGAGATGCCACCAGCGGCCGGACCCGCCGCGACCGCGGTCCGGATCGCCGTGCCGCCATCACACCGCACGCCCGCGCATTGTGAGCGCTCACACCGCCGGGAGCGCGAATCCTGGTCCCGCACCGAGGATTCGGCCGCAACCTGAGAATTGATTATGGATTCCGGAAGCCCTCCGGAAACGGCGGTAGGCTTGCTTTCGAGGGCGGGGCTTACGGTGTCCCTCATCCACCGCAAGCCCCGCTCTTCGGCTATCCAAAACCCGGTAGAGGTGGCAGAATCGCGCCCCTTAGAATCGCCAGGTGACCAGCACAGCCTCTGAGAACCCGCGAAATCGTGCCGATGCCCTCCCGAAAAGCTGGAACCCCAGCGAAGTCGAGGCCGACCTGTACGAGCGCTGGGTAGCCGCTGGTTACTTCACCGCGGACGCCACCAGCGACAAGCCCCCGTACTCGATCGTGCTGCCGCCGCCGAACGTCACCGGCTCGCTGCACATGGGCCACGCTCTCGACCACACCCTCATGGACCTGCTCACCCGCCGCAAGCGCATGCAGGGCTACGAGGTGCTGTGGCTGCCCGGCATGGACCACGCCGGCATCGCCACCCAGACCGTGGTGGAGAAGCAGCTCGCCGTCGACGGCAAGACCAAGGAAGACTTCGGCCGCGAACTGTTCATCGACAAGGTCTGGGACTGGAAGCGTGAATCCGGCGGCCAGATCCAGGGCCAGATGCGCCGCCTCGGCGACGGTGTCGACTGGAGCCGCGACCGCTTCACCATGGACGACGGGCTCTCCCGCGCCGTGCAGACCATCTTCAAGCGCCTCTACGACGCGGGCCTGATCTACCGCGCCGAACGCCTGGTGAACTGGTCGCCGGTGCTGCAGACCGGCATCTCCGACCTCGAGGTGGACCACAAGGAGGTCGACGGCGAGCTGGTGTCCATGCGCTTCGGGTCGATGAACGACGACGAACCGCACGTGATCGTCGCCACCACCCGCGTGGAGACCATGCTCGGTGACACCGCCGTCGCGGTGCACCCGGACGACGAGCGGTACCAGGCGCTCATCGGCACCACCGTCTACCACCCCATCACCGGCCGTCAGATCCCGATCGTGGCCGACGACTACGTCGATCCCGAATTCGGTTCCGGCGCAGTGAAGATCACCCCCGCGCACGACCCCAACGACTTCGAACTCGGCCTGCGCCACGGCCTGCCCATGCCCACGATCATGGACAAGACCGGCAAGATCGCCGACAGCGGAACCGAATTCGACGGCATGGACCGCTTCGAAGCGCGCGTGAAGATCCGCGAGCGCCTGGAGGCCGAGGGCCGCATCGTCAAGCGCATCCACCCGTACAAGCATCAGGTCGGCCACTCGGAGCGCTCCGGCGAGCCGATCGAGCCCCGCCTGTCCATGCAGTGGTGGGTCAAGGTCGAGGGCATCGCCAAGGCCGCAGGCGACGCGGTCCGCAACGGCCAGGTCACCATTCACCCGCCGAGCCAGGAACCGCGCTGGTTCGAGTGGGTCGACAACATGCACGACTGGAACATCTCGCGTCAGCTGTGGTGGGGTCACCGCATCCCGATCTGGTACGGCCCCGAGGGCGAGATCGTGTGCGTCGGCCCGGACGAGCAGGCCCCCGAGGGCTGGGTGCAGGACCCGGACGTGCTCGACACCTGGTTCTCCTCCGGCCTGTGGCCGTTCTCCACCATGGGCTGGCCGGACGCCACCGCCGAGCTCGAGAAGTTCTATCCCACAAGCGTTCTCGTCACCGGCTACGACATCCTGTTCTTCTGGGTGGCGCGCATGATGATGTTCGGCATGTTCGTCTCCGACGACGACGTGCTCACCGCGGGCAAGGACGCGAACGACAAGCAGGTGCCCTTCCGGGATGTGTTCCTGCACGGCCTGATTCGCGACGAGCACGGCAAGAAGATGTCCAAGTCGCGCGGCAACGGCATCGACCCGCTGGACTGGATCAACGAATACGGCGCGGACGCAACGCGATTCACCCTCGCGCGCGGCGCACAGCCGGGCAGTGACCTGTCCATCGGCACCTCGCACGTGACGGCCTCGCGCAGCTTCGTCACCAAGCTGTTCAATGCCACCAAGCTGGCGCTCATGAACGGCGCGCAGCCGGGTGAACTGCCCGCCCGCGACACCCTCACCGACACCGACCGCTGGATCCTGGACCGCCTCGACGAGGTGATCGCCGAGGTCGACGCCGCCTTCGACCGCTACGAATTCGGCAAGGGCTGCGAGGCGCTCTACCACTTCACCTGGGACGAATTCTGTTCCTGGTACCTGGAATTGGCCAAGGTGCAGTTCGCCGAATCCGAGGAGCGCGCGGCCGCCACCCGCATCGTGCTCGGCAATGTGCTCGAAGCCGTGCTGCGCCTGCTGCATCCGGCCATGCCGTTCGTCACCGAAACCTTGTGGCAGAGCCTGACCGCCGGGGTGGCGGGCGACTCCATCGTCATCGCGCCCTGGCCGCAGGTCTCCGGCGTGGCCGCCGACAAGACCGCCGACACCCGCATCGCGGACCTGCAGAAGCTGGTCACCGAGATCCGCCGCTTCCGCAGCGATCAGGGCCTCACCGACAAGGAGAAGGTGGCCGCCCAGCTCATCGGCATCGAGGCCGCCGACCTGGTCGGGCAGCTCGGCGACATCACCAACCTGGCCAAGCTCACCGCGCCCGCCGACGATTTCGCCGCCACCGCCTCGCTGGAGGTGCGCCTCACCCACGGCACGGTGACCGTCGAGATCGATACCTCCGGCAATATCGACCTCGAGGCCGAGGCCCGCCGCCTGGAGAAGGATCTCGCCGCCGCGCAGAAGGAATTGGCCGGCACCACCGCCAAACTCGGCAACCAGGGCTTCCTGGCCAAGGCGCCGGACGAGGTGGTCGCCAAGATCACCGCGCGCAAGGAGCTCGCCGAATCCGAGGTCGCCCGCATCGGCGTCCGGCTGGCCGAGATCGCCGAGCTGGCGGCTCGCAAGTGAGCGCCGACGAGCGTCGCTACGCCGAGGAGGGGCCGATGACCACCGGCACCTCCCCGGTGGACCTGGCCGAAATGGCCTTGGTCGAGGCCGAACTCGATCAGCGCTGGCCGGAAACCAAGATCGAGCCGTCGCTCACCCGCATCGCGACGCTCATGGATCTGCTCGGCTCGCCGCAGCAGAGCTACCCGGCCATCCACATTGCCGGAACCAATGGCAAGACCTCGGTCACCCGCATGATCGACTCGCTGCTGACCGCCCTGCACCGGCGCACCGGCCGCATCACCAGCCCGCACCTGCAGCTGGCCACCGAGCGCATCGCCATCGACAACGCGCCCATCACGCCGGGTCGGTACGTCGAAACCTGGCGGGAGATCCAGCCTTTCGTCGCGATGATCGACCAGCAGTCCGCGGCCGCGGGCGGACCGGCCATGAGCAAGTTCGAGGTGCTCACCGGCATGGCGTACGCGGCCTTCGCCGAAGCGCCGGTCGATGTGGCGGTCGTGGAGACCGGCATGGGCGGAACGTGGGACGCCACCAACGTGATCGACGGACAGGTCGCCGTCATCACGCCGATCGGCTTGGACCACACCGACTATCTCGGCCCCGACCTCGCCTCCATCGCGGGGGAGAAGGCCGGGATCATCAAGAAGGCCGTCGACGACGGGCTCGTCCCGCGTGACACCGTCGCCGTCATCGCCCAGCAGGAGCCGGAGGTCATGGACGTCCTGCTGCGCCGCGCCGTCGAGATGGATGCGGCTGTGGCGCGCGAAGGTTCGGAGTTCCAGCTGCTGTCGCGGCGCGTCGCCGTCGGCGGCCAGGTCCTGGAACTACAGGGCCTCGGCGGGGTCTACGAGGACATCTTCCTGCCGCTGCACGGGGAGCATCAGGCGCGCAATGCGGTGCTGGCGCTGGCCGCCGTCGAAGCGTTCTTCGGCGCGGGCGCGTCCCGGCAACTCGACATCGACGCTGTCCGAGCCGGTTTCGCCAATGCCGTCTCGCCCGGTCGCATGGAGCGCATGCGCAGCGCGCCGACCATCTTCCTCGACGCCGCGCACAACCCGGCCGGCGCGCAGGCGCTGGCGGCCACGCTGACAAGCGAATTCGATTTCCGCAAACTGGTAGGTGTGATCGCGGTACTGGGCGACAAGGACGCCGGCGGCATCCTCGACGCCCTCGAACCGGTCTTCGACGAGATCGTCGTCACCGAGAACGGCTCCCCGCGCGCCCTGCCCGTGGACGATCTGGCCAACCTCGCGGTGCAGCGTTTCGGTGACGAGCGGGTGGCCGTCGCGGCCGACCTGGCCGACGCCATCGAAACCGCCATCGCCCTCGCCGAGGGCGGCGAGGACGCCGAGTTGATCTCCGGCGCCGGCATCGTGATCACCGGATCGGTCGTCACCGCCGGGGCGGCCCGCTCGCTGTTCGGAAAGGATCCAGCGTGACCGAGGACTCCAAGCCCGCCGTCCCGCCGCCCGCCACCGACCCGTGGAAGGGCCTGCGCGGCGTCATGGCCGGCACGCTGGTCCTCGAGGCCATCACCGTGCTGCTCGCCCTCCCGGTGATCAGCGCCGTCGGCGGCGGCCTGCGCTGGTGGTCGATCCTCTACGTCGTGGGCTTGGCGGTGGTCATGTTCCTGGGTGCGGGATTGCAGCGCCGCCCCTGGGCCATCCCCTTCAACCTCGGCCTCCAAGTCCTTTTGCTCGCAGGCGGTTTCATCCACCTGTCGATCCTGGTGATCGCGGTCGTCTTCATCGCCGTCTGGGGTTTCATCCTCATCCTGCGCGCCGACGTGCAGAAACGCATGGACGCCGGGCAACTCCCCAGCCAGCGAATGTCCGGCGCCTGAACTGTCGGTTTCCATCGCGCCCGCGAGCCTCCCGCTCGCGGGCGCGATTGTTTGTTATGTCTACCTGCCCGTTAGGCTGCACGCGTGACTGAGCAGACGTTGGTACTCATCAAGCCCGACGGCGTGGCCCGGGGCCTGATCGGTGAGATCATCACCCGCATCGAGCGCAAGGGCCTGAAGTTCGCCGCCCTCAAGCAGCTGAATGTCTCCGAGGAGCTGGCGGCCGCTCATTACGCCGAGCACGCCGAGAAGCCGTTCTTCGGCTCCCTCATCGAATTCATCACTTCGGGTCCGGTCGTCGCGGCCGTGCTCGAGGGCCCGCGCGCCATCCCCGCCTTCCGGCAGATCGCCGGCGGCACCGACCCGGTCGAGAAGGCCGTCCCCGGTTCCATCCGCGGCGACTACGCCCTCGAGACCCAGTTCAACCTCGTGCACGGCTCCGACTCGCCCGAGTCCGCCAAGCGTGAGATCGCCCTCTGGTTCCCGGAGTTCGCTCTCTGAATCGCGAGCTGACGACCCCGTACCACCAGGTGCGGGGTCGCTCGCACATCTCCCCGTCCAGCGACTCGCGACGGCCCATCCTGGGTTCATCGGCGCGACGCTTCGGCACGGTGTGGGATACTGGCTCTGGAAGTAGCCATCGCCGGCCGTTTGCGGCAGGTGTATAGCCACCTCCGATTGACACCGCGGCACGACGGACGATCATCGCTGCCACCGACAGCTCCCAAGACTCGGCTGACCGGCGGCACGCTGGATGAACGCTCGTGGCGTGGAGTTGAGCCAACAGCCAGGTTCCGCGTGACCAGTTAGCCCGAACGACGAAGACACAGGTGGTAACGGGCCACGCGGAGCGCCAGACCTATCGACTCGCGCCCCGAGGGGTGCGCAGACGAAACGACAGTGCCCCCGCGTCGGCCGCGTCACTCTTCGGAGGGACGCGCCCGGGGGCCCGAGGAGAATTCGTGGCCGATCAAGAGCCGCTGGAAGCATCGCAGAACAACGGTGCGGGGGATACGAGCCCGGCTGCCGAACAGTTGCCGGAACGGATCCGAGTGCACGCACTGGCGAAGCTGCTGGGCGTCACCAGCAAACGTATCCTGGCCCACCTGACCGAGATGGGTGCGCAAGCCCGCAGCCCGCAATCGAGTCTGGACCGGACAGTCGCCGAAACCGTGCGGGACGCCTTCGGACCGCGCACGGTCGAGGAGGAGACACCCGCCCCGCAGGCCATCACCGAGACCACCGTCGACGAGGCCATCGCCGCGGGCGACGACCGCGCCGCCGACGAACTCGCGGCCGAAGAGGTCGAAGCGGCCGAGGCATCCGTGTCCGGTACGGCCGCCGGATCCTTGTTCACGGCCGTGCCGGAGCCCGAGCCCGCGGCCGGATACACGCCGCAGCAGGCCCTGTTCACCAACCCCTTCCAGACCAGCCCGTTCCAGCAGGCGCCGCAGGTCGAGGAGCCGGTGCAGTACCAGGCCCCCGCTGTGGCCGCGCCGCTGTTCGTGGCGCCGGATGTGGCCGCCGCTGAGGAGGCCCGGCGCAAGCGCCGCGCCGACCGCAAGGCCCGCACCGAAGAGCGTGCCGCCGAGGAGAAGTCCGTCGAGGCGCGCGCGGTCGAAACCCGGGCCGCCGACGAGAAGGCCGCCGAGGACACCGCGTCCGAGGAGACCGAGGAGGACGGCGACTGGACCGACGAGCAGTCCCGCGAGGAGCGCGGCGAGGGCACCTCGCGCCGGCGCCGCCGGGGCCGTCGCGGTCGTGGCCGGGGCCGTGGCGAACAGCACAGTGACGCCGACGGTGACGAGGCCGACGAGGACGCCGACGAGCAGTCCGGTGAGGCCACCGAGGCCGAGGACCAGTCCGACGACACCGACGACGACGAGGACTCGGCCGCCGTGCCGGAGGGTTCGAGCAGCCGTCGCCGCCGTCGCCGTCGCCGCCGCAAGGCCGGGGACGAGGACACCGACGAGCCCGCCGCCGACGACCCGCCGAACACCGTTGTGCACGAGCGCGAACCGCGCTCCAAGCGCCGCGCCGCCAAAGAGGTGGACGAGGTGCAGGGCATCAGCGGTTCGACGCGGCTCGAGGCCAAGCGTCAGCGCCGCCGCGACGGCCGGGAGGCCGGTCGCCGTCGTCCGCCGATCCTGACCGAGTCGGAGTTCCTGGCTCGCCGCGAGTCGGTGGATCGCGTGATGGTGGTGCGCGAGAAGAACTTCCCCGATCATCCGGCGGCCACCATCCAGGTCGCGGTGCTCGAGGACAACATCCTGGTCGAGCACTTCGTCACCAGCACCGGGTCGGCCTCCATGGTCGGCAATGTGTACCTGGGCAAGGTGCAGAACGTGCTGCCCTCCATGGAGGCGGCGTTCGTCGACATCGGCCGCGGCCGCAATGGCGTGCTGTACGCGGGTGAGGTGAACTGGGAGGCCGCCGGTCTGGGCGGCAAGGAGCGCAAGATCGAGCAGGCGCTCAAGCCCGGTGACACCGTGCTGGTGCAGGTCTCCAAGGATCCGGTGGGCCACAAGGGCGCTCGCCTGACCACGCAGATCAGCCTGGCCGGTCGCTTCCTGGTGTACGTGCCGGGTGGCACCTCCACCGGCATCTCGCGCAAGCTGCCCGATACCGAGCGCAAGCGGCTCAAGGAGATCCTGCGCGACATCGTGCCGCAGGACGCCGGCGTCATCATCCGCACCGCGTCGGAGGGTGTGAGCGAGCCGGAGCTGGCCAAGGACGTCGAGCGGCTGCAGAAGGCGTGGCGGGCGATCGAGGAGCAGTCCAAGAACGGCTCGGGTGCGCCCAAAACCCTGTACGAGGAGCCGGACCTGCTGGTCAAGGTCGTGCGCGACCTGTTCAACGAGGATTTCTCCAAGCTGGTCATCGAGGGCGAGCGCGCCTGGTCGACCGTGGAGAACTACGTCCGCACGGTCGCTCCGGACCTGCTGGCCCGCGTCGAGCGCTACGACACCCCGGGTGTCGACGTGTTCGGCAGCTTCCGCATCGACGAGCAGCTGGCCAAGGCGCTCGACCGCAAGGTGTGGCTGCCCTCGGGCGGCACCCTGGTGATCGACCGCACCGAGGCCATGACGGTCATCGACGTCAACACCGGCAAGTTCACGGGTAGCGGCAACTCGAACCTCGAGGAGACCGTCACCCGGAACAACCTGGAGGCGGCCGAGGAGATCGTCCGCCAGATGCGCCTGCGCGATATCGGCGGCATGATCGTCGTCGACTTCATCGACATGGTGCTCGAGTCCAACCGGGATCTGGTGCTGCGCAGGCTGACCGAGGCCCTGGGCCGCGACCGCACCCGTCATCAGGTCTCCGAGGTCACCTCGCTGGGCCTGGTCCAGATGACCCGCAAGAAGCTGGGCACCGGCCTGGTCGAGGCGTTCTCCACCACGTGTGAGCACTGCCACGGCCGCGGCATCCTGGTGCACAACTACCCCGTGGAGTCGGCTCCGGCCGAGGAGGGCGTGGGTCGTCGCGAGGGTTCGCGCCGCCGCCGCAAGGACCGTGGCGCTGCCGCCGCCGAAACCCCGGCCGTGGAGGCCACGCCGGAGGAGAAGCCGGAAGCCAAGGACGCCAAGGACACTCGTGAGGGCCGTGACGGTCGCGAGGGCAAGGAGAAGGCCGCCGCCAAGCGCGCCCACCCGGTTGCCCTGGCCATGGCTGCACACCACCACGACGACGAGCACGCCGACCTGACCGTCGATCTCGCCGACGCCGACGAGGCCGTCGCCGCGGTGGCCGGAGCCGAGGCCGTCGCCGAGGTGGCCGACGCGAACGAGACCGCCGAAGCCGAGGCCGTCGACGCGGCCCGCGCCCAGGACGAGACCCTCGCCGAGACCGGCCGGCCCGTCACCAACGGAACCAGCCCGGCCGCAGCCGAATCCGAGGTTCAGGAGGCCGCCGACAAGGTGGTCGCCGAGCCCGCGCTCGAGCCGGCCGCCGCTGCCGCGGTCCTGGTCACCGATGCGCAGGCGGCCTCGGGCGCCCAGTCGGAGCCGAAGCCGGCCGTCGCCGAGACCGAGGCGGCCGTCCCGGCCCGGAGCCGTTCCCGTCGTCGCGTGGCCCGCACGGCCGCGGCCCCGACGGGCGAGAGCAAGGGCGCGGTCTTCGTCCTCTCCAGCGCGGACCAGCCGCAGACCCCGGCGTTCACCCTCGACGACGCTCCGGTGGAGGTCACCCCGCGTGCCCGCCCGCGTCGCCGCGCCGCCGGCCGTGCCGCCGGCGCCCCGGAGAGCGGCAACTGACCCAGGTCGTCGGACGACAATGGCCCCGCTGGAATTCCAGCGGGGCCATTGCGTTGCCGATTACCCGAGCGCGTACTCGAACCAGATGCGATGCGTCCCGTCCTCATCGACGGCCATGCCGCCATTGCCGGTGATCCCCGCCAGATCGCCGGTGCCGCTGCCCGGCACGATGACGAAGAACTCGTCGCGCCGATCGGTGCCGAGTGTGGAGGCCGAGTGCGCGAAGTTGAAGGCCCCGGCCTTCCCGCCCACGGTCCCCTCGAAAGATTCCATGGCCACATAGGTTCCGACGCCGGACGCCTGATCGAACGCGGAGGTGAACAATGTCGCAGCCCGGCCGACCACTTCGCCTTCGAAGTGCTTCTCCATCTGTGCGACGCCGACCGCCAGTCCGGTCGGGACGGCCGGATCGGGAACAACCTCGGTGGGAACGAAGGATTTGACGCTGAAGGTGCCGGTAGCTCGCATGCGGGAATCGTGTCACGCACCACCGACACGATCTTGTAAGAACGCGACAACCCCCGGTTTGGCTGGGATTGGGCCGGTCCTGTAGTCTTGGTCAGTCGCTGCCAGGTGACAGCAGTCTGCTGTGACCATCGCGTTAGGTGCCCGAATCTCTTCGAGAGTCACCGGACGCTAGAGCGGCGGGATTACCAGACCAGTCTGCGGCGGTATTCGGTGTGAATCGAACTCCGGCCGTGTGAGCAGAGTGCCGCGATGGCATTCGATGACAGAGAGAAGGGCAGCCGACCGATGGCAACGTACGCGATCGTCAAGACCGGCGGAAAGCAGTACAAGGTCGCGGTCGGTGACCTGGTGAAGGTCGAGAAGATCGAGGGTGAGCCGGGCACGTCCGTGTCCCTGGCGCCGGTGCTGGTTGTGAATGGCGCCGAGCTGACCACCGATGCTGACAAGCTGGCGAAGGTCTCCGTGTCCGCCGAGGTCGTCGAGCAGACCAAGGGCCCGAAGATCCGCATCCACAAGTTCAAGAACAAGACCGGCTACCACAAGCGTCAGGGCCACCGTCAGAAGCTGACGGTCCTGAAGGTCACCGGCATCAAGTAAGAGTTCCGACCAGGGGTTCGCACCCCGGGCATGAGCGGTCAGGCCCGGAGGAGGCAGCCTGCGTAACCACGCAGGGCCCCGATCATGCCCGAATAGGCACTGCACGAGGAGTACTGAGACATGGCACATAAGAAGGGTGCATCCAGCTCGCGCAACGGTCGCGACTCGAATGCCCAGCGGCTCGGTGTGAAGCGCTTCGGCGGTCAGACCGTCAAGGCGGGCGAGATTCTCGTTCGTCAGCGCGGCACCCACTTCCACCCCGGCGTGAACGTCGGCCGTGGCGGCGACGACACGCTGTTCGCCCTCGAGGCGGGCGCGGTGCAGTTCGGCACCAAGCGTGGTCGCAAGACCGTCAACATCGTGGTTCCGGAGCCGGTGTCGGCCTGACGCCGTCCGGAGGTTCCTCCACATAGCTTTCCGAAGCGGGTCAGGGTGCGGAAACACCCTGGCCCGCTTTGTTTGTTCTCGCGTCCGACGCGAGGCGCAGTAGTCCGCGGCACGGCGAGGGAGACCGGGGGCTAGGCCCCCGGACCCCTTTAGAAGGAGGATGATCAAAGCCATGTCCAAATTCATCGACCGTGTCGTGCTGCACGTGCGCGCGGGTAAGGGTGGGCACGGGTGCGCCTCGGTGCGCCGCGAGAAGTTCATGCCGCTCGGCGGCCCCGACGGCGGCAATGGCGGCAATGGCGGGGATGTGATCCTCGAGGTCGACCCGAATGTGCACACCCTGCTGGACTTCCATTTCCATCCGCATGCCAAGGGTGGCAACGGCAAGCCCGGTGAGGGCGGCAACCGCAATGGCAAGCAGGGTGAGGGGCTGCTGCTGAAGGTGCCGTCGGGCACGGTGGTCATGAGCCCCGAGGGCGAGATCCTGGCGGATCTGGTCGGTGTGGGCGAGACGTTTGTGGCGGCGCAGGGCGGTCGCGGCGGTCTGGGCAATGCGGCGCTGGTGTCGAAGGCGCGCAAGGCGCCCGGTTTCGCGCTGCTCGGTGAGGACGGCCAGGAGCGCGATCTCGTGCTCGAGCTGAAGTCGGTGGCGGATGTGGGCCTGGTGGGTTTCCCGTCGGCCGGCAAGTCGTCGCTGGTGTCGGTGCTGTCGGCGGCCAAGCCGAAGATCGCGGACTACCCGTTCACCACGCTGGTGCCGAATCTCGGTGTGGTGCAGTCGGGGGACACCACGTTCACGGTCGCCGATGTGCCGGGTCTGATTCCGGGTGCGAGCGAGGGCCGTGGTCTGGGCCTGGACTTCCTGCGGCATCTGGAGCGCTGCGCGGTGCTGGCCCATGTGGTGGACTGCGCGACCATGGAGCCGGGCCGCGATCCCATCTCCGATATCGATGCGCTCGAGGCCGAGTTGGCCGCGTATCAGCCCGCGCTGAAGGGTGACGCCGGGCTGGGTGATCTGGCGGATCGCCCGCGCGTGGTCATTCTCAACAAGGCCGACATCCCCGATGCCGACGAGCTGGCCGATTTCGTGGAGCCGGAGCTCGCCAAGCGCGGCTGGCCGGTCTTCAAGATTTCCGCGGTGAGCCGGGAAGGCTTGCGGCCGTTGACGTTCGCGCTGGCCGAGATGGTCGCCGCCTACCGTGCGGCGCAGCCGAAGGCGGAGGCCAAGCGGCAGGTCATCCGCCCGGTTGCCAAGGGCGACAGCGGTTTCCGGGTCATTCCGGATCCGGAGGTGGAGGGCGGCTTCATCGTCACCGGGGAGCGCCCGGAGCGCTGGGTGCATCAGACCCAGTTCGACAACGATGAGGCCGTGGGCTACCTGGCCGACCGCCTGGCCCGCCTGGGTGTCGAGGACGAGCTGGTCAAGCTGGGCGCCGAGCCGGGCGCGTCGGTGACCATCGCCGACTACTGCTTCGACTGGGAGCCGTCGATCTCCGCGGGTGTGGAGACCCTGATGACCCGTCGTGGCGTGGACCCGCGCCTGGATCAGACCGAGCGCATCGGCGCGGCCGAGCGCAAGCACGCCTCCCGGGTGCGTCGCGGCCTGGTGGACGAGAACGAGGGATAGCTCACATGCCGCGCCGGAAGGCGTTGCGGTGAAAGAGGATTCGATACGGCATCGGCGCGGTGACGCACGGTGCCGGTCGATCCGCCCACAGCGGCGCGGGCGGGTCGGGAACAGCATTCGGGTGCGGCGTCGCGTTCGACGCGCGGCGCGGGCGAATTGAGGTGTGGTGCAAGTGAGTTCGACCGGTACGCAGGTTACGGAACTCAGTGAGGCGCGGCAGGCGATCGCGTCGGCGCGCAGTGTGGTCGTGAAGATCGGCTCCTCGGCGCTGACCAGCCTGGAGGGCGGCCTGGACACCGATCGGCTGGACAAGCTGGCCGATGCGGTGGAGGCGCGCATGCGCGCGGGCTCGGACCTGGTCGTGGTGTCCTCGGGTGCGATCGGCGCGGGCATGGCTCCGCTCGGATTGTCCAAGCGGCCCAAGGATTTGGCGACCAAGCAGGCGGCGGCCAGTGTGGGCCAGCTGGCGCTGGCGCACGCGTGGGGCACCTCGTTCTCCCGCTACGGCCGGGTGGTCGGGCAGGTGCTGCTGTCGGCCGGTGATTTCGGCCGTCGCGAGCATCATCGCAATGCCCAGCGCACCCTGGATCGGTTGCGGTCGCTGCACGCCATCGCGGTGGTGAACGAAAACGATACCGTCGCAACGGAAGAGATCCGTTTCGGCGACAATGACCGGCTGGCCGCGCTGGTGGCCCACCTGGTGGGCGCGGACGCGCTGGTGCTGCTGTCGGATGTGGACGGCCTCTACGACGGCGACCCGCGCAAGGGTGACGCCAATTTCATTCCCGAGGTGCGCAGCAGCGCCGATCTGGACGGTGTGATCGCGGGCAGCGGTGGCGCGCTCGGCACCGGCGGCATGGCCTCGAAGTTGCAGGCGGCGCGCCTGGCCGCGGATGCCGGGGTGCCGGTGCTGCTGGCCGCCGCCTCCGATGCGGCCGCGGCGCTGACGGGTGCGAGCGTGGGCACGGCCTTCGCCGCGCGCCCGGTTCGCCTGTCCGCCCGCAAGTTCTGGGTGCGGCATGCCGCGGACAGTCATGGCGCGGTGCATCTGGACGACGGTGCGGTGCGGGCGGTGGCCGATCGCCGCCACTCGCTGCTGGCCGCCGGTATCACCGAGGTGCGCGGCCGTTTCTACGGCGGCGATGTGGTGGATCTCGTTGCCCCCGACGGCCGTATCGTGGCGCGCGGGGTGGTGTCCTTCGACAGTGATGAGCTGGAGACCATGAAGGGCCGTTCCACGAGTGAGCTCGCGGAGGGTTTGCAGCGTCCGGTGGTGCATGCCGACGATCTCGTCAAGGTCTGAACATTCCGTCGCGAAAGTCTGACCAGTCGGTACGATAAGCCGCAAAATACCTCTCGCACAGGACAATTCGACCGATTAGGACTGGTCGCCCGCTTATTACTTGGGCGTGTCTTGCGGTGCGTCGAATTAATGGGCAGTGGAAGGCCACCGAAAGGGCGGTGGGCGGACAACGGCTCCGGGTCATCCTGTAGTTGCACCCGGCGCCGCATCGAGATGTGCCCTTCGCCGATAGCGGTTGCCAGGATCCGGTGCGGTCCGCCCTTGCCGCGCCGGGCTCGCGGTCCGGTAACCGTCCACGGCGCCGGGTGCGCCCCGCTCCGCCGTGGAGGTTAGTAGGTATGTACGTACCGGACAGCACACCCATGTGGCGGGCGAGCGGCCGTGACGACGTCTCCCTGCTGCCCGACTGGCACGAACTGCTGGCCGCCTTCTGCGGCCACATAGGCGACCAGTCCGACGACCACCCGGTGACCCGCTGGGCCCGCGCCCTCGCCGAACTACATCTGGAACGCAGACAACACCCCGGCGACGCCGGCGGCATAGACGAGCTACGCGCTCGAATGGTGACGGTCATCGACGAATGGGTGGCCGCCCGTGCACGTCGGCGGGGTGTGACACGGACGGAATCCCTCGGCTCGCTCGTCGACGCCATGGCCGCCGCGCACGTGCGCGCGGTCCACCTGCTGCGCACCGCGGAGAAGGTGAGCGACGAAGAGGTGCACGCCGCCTGGTTCATGCTCGCCCAGATGGCCGACGGCTGGACCGACCGCGCCGCCGGCATCGTGGCCCCGCGCGCGGCGCGCGGCGACGGCTCCTGGGCGCTGCGCGGTGATGGCGGGCGATCCCGCGACGGCACTGTGCCGCACGGGGATTCGGAAGAACGACGCACCGCCTGAACGGGTGGTGCGGCAGAACGGCGTACCGCCCGAGCGGGCGGTACGGCAGAGCGTCGCACCGTCCGAGGAAGCGGTGCGACAGGGACGCGCGGTTCCTGCGCCGTGCGGTAGCGGTGCCCGGCGCAGGGGGCCGGTCACCGCCGCAGGCGTGTTCGCGTGCGGGGGTCAGTCACACGGCGGATCGTAGGCCAGCTGCGGCAGGTAGCGTTCCCACAGCTCCGGCGTCCAGAGTTCACCGGTGACCGCGCAGGCGCGATCGATGGCGTGCTGAACATCCAAGTCCCACAGGCGAATTTCACCGCCGAGGGTGGCTCCGGCGAGGATTCTGTCCCCGGGGCCGAAGCCGATCGCCCAGGAGGCCGGTCCGGGATCCACGATGGGACTGCCGATCCGGGTCGGGTTGGCGCGATCGGTGTAGTCCCAGAGCTGGACGGTGGAGTCGCCGCCGCCGGTGAGCATGGTCCGGCCATCGGCGCTGAATTCGATGGCGCCCACCGAGATCGGGTTCGTGGTGACCGCCGCACCGAGCCGGGCGGGCCGTGCGGGGTCGCTGATGTCCCAGTTCTGCAGTGACGATCCGTCCGCGACGAGCATGGTCGCCAGGTCCGGGGTGAAGGTGATGTTCAGGAATGGCGATCCGGCCGGTGCCCGCAGGAGTTCGCCGAGCGTGCGAGGGTGTGCGGGATCGGCGATGTCCCAGAGGGTTGCCTCGAAGCCGTCCGAGTCCGCGAGCCCGAAGGAACCGCCCGAGGTGACCGCGATCGTCCTGTTGCCGGGCCCGAAGACCACCCAGGGACTGCGCCACACTGTCGTGATCGTCGTGCCGATCGGCGCCGGATGGGCGAGATCGGACAGGTCCCAGAGCTGGATGGTCCGCTCGCCGTCGGTGGTGGCCATGAACTTCCAGTCGGGACTGAGCATCCACCGCGAATACTTCTCGGACTGCTGCCACGTGCCGAGCTGCCGGATGTGCGCCGGATCGGAGAGGTCCAGCAGGATCGCCGTGGTGCTGAAGTCGTTGACCACTAGAGTGCGGCCATCCGGGGAGAGAGTGAAGTTGTAGAGCTCCGGTTCCAGCCGGTGCTCGCCGATTCGCAATGGCGTCAGCGGGTTTCGCGCATCCCAGACGGTGATCCGGCCGTCGGTCGACGCGGTGACCATGCGTTGTCCGGTGCTGTCGAACATGGGTGCCGCGGTCCAGCCCGCATGTCCGTCGAGCACGGTCGTGGGCAGTGACCACACGATGAGGGCGCCCCCGCTGCTCACGCCGGTCAGGGTGGCGCCGTCGGGACCGAAGGTCAGCCAGCTGGGCTTGTCTTCGCACGGTTTCGAGGTTCCGCGCCAATGGCACACGGCCGGGCCGAGTGTCAGATTTCCGCCGATGCGGGTGGGCGAGCCGAGTTCCACGATGTTCCACAGCGCCGCGCCGTCGTCGGTCCCGGCGGCCAGTACCCGGCTGTCCGGGCTGAACGCGAGTCCGTGACCTCCGGATTCACCGGTTTCCAGGATGGGGCCGGGAGTTCGCGGGTGGGTGGGGTCGCTGATATCCCAGATCTGCACCTTGCCCGAGTCTCGCCCGAGCGGGAGCATCGAGGAATTGCCGGTGCCGATCGCCAGCAGCCGGCCGTCCGGGCTGAAGGCGGCCTCCCGGATCCCCGTCGACGGCCCGCGCAGTTCGCCGGGAATTCTCGCCGGAGCGGAAGGGGCGGACACGTTCCACAACTGGACGGTGTCGAACGAATCCGTGGTGCTGGGCCGGATGACGGCCAGTGTCTTGCGGTCGGCGCTCAGTTCCAGAGTTCCGAATACCATCGGCGCCTGTCCATTCGACACCGGCCAGGCGCGTCCCGGAATCGGCGCCGCGGGCACGGTGATATCCCACAACTGAAGGTGGCTGGCGGTCAGGACTGCCAGGGTCCGGCCGTCCGCGAGGAAAACCGCCTCGTCCGGCTGGCCGGCT
This sequence comes from Nocardia huaxiensis, assembly GCF_013744875.1. Classification (NCBI taxonomy): domain Bacteria; kingdom Bacillati; phylum Actinomycetota; class Actinomycetes; order Mycobacteriales; family Nocardiaceae; genus Nocardia; species Nocardia huaxiensis. The sequence continues at coordinate 7,554,101 of NZ_CP059399.1, read as the reverse complement.
TCGGTGTCGTGCAGCGTGGCCAGTTCACGGGGATTCTCGAGGTCGCGAATGTCCCAGAGCCGTGTTTTCCATTGGTAGGTGCTCCAGTTCGTTTCCGGGGTGGCCATCAGTGTGCCGTCGGGGCTGAAGGTTGCGCTTTGGACATCCGGGATGGGCTGTCCGAGCTTCCGCGGGTGCAGCGGATCCTGCATATCCCACAGCTGGAGTGCTTCGGAGCCGATCGACGCCAGCGCCCGGCCGCCGGGAACGTAGCCGGCCCACTGGCCCGGCTCGGTGTGGCCGGATAGGGACTTCGCGAGCGGAATATGCTGTGTCTGGAGCAGTTTGGCTTCGACATCGGGGTCTCCGGGACGCAGCTCGTGCGCTACCAGATACAGCTGCGCCGACAGTGCCGGATTCGAGGTCCACTGCCGGTTCGCCTCCGCCACCACCGCGGCGAAGGTCCGATCCGCGCGCTGCTCCCGGACGGAGCGCGTCTGCGTATAGGTGGCGAAACCCAGGATGAGCAGCACCACGCCCAGCAGCGCGAGTATCGCCTTCCCCCTGGAGGATCGGCGTTGCGCGTGGTCGCGAGCCGCTGTGCTCGCCGCCAGGAACTCGTGGGCGGGCGAACCGGCAGGCAGCGCGCCGGTGTTGTCCAGCGCCTGCTGCAATCGTGCCCCGCTGTAGAGTAGGGAAGGTTCGCGATCCTTCGAATTCCATTCCACGGCATCGGTTTCCGTGCGCTGACGCACCAGGTATCCGACGCGGTCGGAGTCGATCCAGCCGCGAAGCCGGGGCCAGGAACTGAGAACGATCTCGTGGGTCAGCGTGACGGCGTCGGCGTCCAAGGAGACGAGACGGGCGGCGGAGAGCAATTCCAGTGCGGCGGTGGCGTCCTCGACCGTCGCCGCTCGGCGCAGCAGTTCCGCGCGATTACCCGGCCGCCGGGTGTCCCGCGAATCCTGGCCCACCGCAACCAATGCCAGCAAGATGTCGTGCGCGGCTTCCTGCTGTGGAGGCGTGAGTTCGTTCCATGCGTTCTCGGCGGTCTCGGCGACCGAGCCGACCACCCCGCCCGCCTTGCGGTAGCCGGATACGGTGAGGCGGCGGCCTTCTCGGTGCTGCCAGGTGGCGGCCATGACGTGGGAGAGCAGGGGGAGTGCGCCGGGGTCGTAGCCGCGATGGTCGTGTGCGGCCTCGGCTCCGCACAGTTCGGTGATGACGAGTTCTTCCAAGCCGGTCTCGAGTTCGAGTCCGGCGGCTCGGGCGGGGCCGGAAATGGCTTGTGCCAGTTCGTCCATGCGCATCGGGCCGAGCAGGTAGCTGCGATGTTCGAGGGTGTCCTGGAGGACGGGGTAGCTCAGGCAGTGGCCGTAGAAGTCGGCGCGCACGGCGAGGACCACGGTGACCGGTTGCTCGGCGCGGGTGGCGCAGTCGTGCAGGGCGGTAAGGAATTCGGCGCGTTCGGGTTCGCTGTCGCAGGTGGTGAAGAGTTCTTCGAACTGGTCGATCAGGAGCAGGTGTGCCGGGACGACGCCGCTGCCCGCACCGGGGTTTTCAGTGGCCGCGCGCAAGGCGGTCACAGGATGTGTGCCGGGGGTGAATGCGGTGACGTTCCAGTCGGTGAGCGACGGGGCCAGGCCGGCTGCCAGCAGTGAGGACTTCCCGGCCCCCGACGCGCCGACCACCGCGACGATTCTGGTTGCGCTGCCCGCGGTTTCGCGGACCAGGGCGGTGAGTTCGGCGGTGTTGCGGGTGCGGCCGAAGAACAGGTGGCGATCTCGCGGGCCGTAGGAGGTGAGGCCGGGGTAGGGGCAGGCGGATTCGGTGTCGGCGTCGGGGTCCCAGGTGGTGGCGGCGTGCCAGAGGCGTTGCCATTCGCGGGTTTCCGCTAGTTCGCGGGCCAGGGGTGTGCCTGATTTCCGGGCCAGGTCGATGAGGGTGAGGACCACCGGAAGCAGGGATTCGAAGCGGGCGGGGACATTTCGGCCCGCCTTCCAATCGCTGATGCGCTGGGCGGAGGCCCCGCCGGCGCGGTTGCCGTGGGCGGCGCGCATGCGGTTCTCGGCAGCGGTGGCTACCCGGCGCAGGGTGGGATTGCCCGCGGCTGCGTAGAGTTCGGCGAAGCGGCGGGCGAAATCGGCTCGGGGAGAGGTTGTTCGCACGTCGGTGGTGCTGTCGTCGGTCATCCTGAACCGTCCGGCATTCGATAGTCCCCCGCAGGCATGAGGTCAATCTAGCGTTCGGCCGGGTGCGCCGGAAATATTCCTGCGCGGGTGGCGGATTCGGTCAGCGCAGTGGCCGGGCTTCCAGGATGCTGTCGGCGGAGGCGGTGGGTACCAGGCGGGTGAGCGCGAATCCGCTGCGGGCCAGCAGGTTTCCGTACTCGTCGCGGGTGCGTTCGCGGCCGGTGGCATTGACGAGCATTTCCAGGTCGATGAACTTGGACGCATGTGGGCGGCGGTGGGCGGGCAGCACCATTTCGATGAGCAGGACGCTGGCTTCCGGGTCCATGGCCGCGCGCACGGTGCGCAGGATCTGTTCGGCTTCGGCATCGGACCAGTCGTGAATGATGTGTTTGAGGATGTAGGCGTCGCCGCCCTTGGGTGCGGTGTCGAAGAACGAGCCGGTTTCCACGGCGAGGCAGTCGGTGAGTTCGTGCTCGGCGATGCGATCGGCCAGTCCCGCAACGACTTCGGGTAGATCGAAGATGATGCCGCGCGCCGCCTCGGTGTGGCGCAGGATTTCGATGAGCAGGCTGCCGTGGCCCGCGCCGATGTCCACGATGGTGGGGAAGCGGCCGAAATCGTAGGCGGCCAGCAGGGGTGCGATGGACAGGTTGCCGACGCTGGTCATGGCGCGGTCGAACAGGTCGCCGATATCGCGGTGCAGGGCGGTGTATTCGAAAAAGGTCATGCCGTCGAGGTCGGGGGCGACGGGTCGGCCGGTGCGCACGGCCTCGGCGAGGTGCGACCAGTGGCCGCGGTGGTAGTCGGATCCGAAGAACTGGAACAGGTCGCGCAGCGAGACCGCGCTGTCGGAGCGCAGGCCCTGCGAGATCCGGGTGAGGGCGTAGCGGCCGTCGGCGCGCTGCTCGAAGACGTCGTAGGAGATGAGCAGCCGCATGAGCCGTCGTACTCCGTCCTCGTTCGCGCCGATCATGCGCGCGAGGTCGGCCGGTTGCCGGGGACCGGTGGCCAGGGCGTCGGCAATGCCGAGTGTGGCCGCGGCGCTGACGGCCTGGGCGAGGAAGCCCGCCATCTGCATCTCGCGCAGTGCGACATGGCCCGGTACCAGACGCCGGTGCAGCGCGGCGAGACCGGTGCGGAGCCGGTCGACCGCGCGCAGGACCGGCAGCGGTGGCACTTTCGGTGATGCGGACGCCATGGCTACTCCCGGGGGTGTGCGGCGACTGCGGTGCCCCGAGGTTACGTCGGACCGCCCGGTGACACGCCGCTAACCTGCGGGTTCAGTGGATTCGAGATTGTGGGTCATGCGTTCGAGGACCGAGACCGCGATGCGGTATTCCTCGGCGGAGATGCCGCGGGCCGACAGTTCGCGGAAGTCGGCGATGGCGGTCTCGACCTGTCCGAGGCGGGTGCGGCCGCTCTCGGTGAGGGCGAGCCGGTCGCTGCCGGGCCGGTGCACCCAGCCGTCACCGAGGACGAGTTCGATGGTGGCGGTGAGGCTTTCGGTGCCGCCCATCTCCCGCATGGCCGAGAGCACCGCGGTGTCGGACACGTCCCGGCCGTCGCGGACGACATTGAGGACCTGCCAGGCGAGCCGGGTCAGCCCGAACTCGCCGAGCATGGTGTCCATGTAGGTGGTGAGAGCGCGGTCGGTGCGATTGAGCCAGTAGCCGAGCGGTTTCATGAGAGTTCCTTTCTCCCAGCGGGTTTCAGTGGTTCCCGGAGGCGGCGTGCCGGGGCAGCAGGCGGACCGGCAGCAGGCACAGGGCGGTGATGGCCGCGACCGTCAGCAGAGCGGCGGTGACGCCGGTGGTGTGGAAGTAGACGGTGGTGACCGCGGCCGCGCCGAGACTGTTGGCGAGTTGCTGCACGGCGGACAGTGATCCGCTGGCGCTGCCGGATTCGGCGGGGTCGATATCGCCGAGGGTGACGCGGTAGATGCTGCCGAAGCAGGAACCCAGCCCGAGGCCGGTGAGCAGGACGGGCGGGACCAGAGTCCAGCCGGTGGGGTCGGTGACGGTGACCAGCGCGAGCAGGCTGAGCACACCCGCCAGCGTGAGGGTGAGCCCGAGCAGAACGAACCTGCGGCCCAGCCGTTCCAGCAGCTGGTGCGCCGCGATGGAGGCGACGATGATGCCGGCCGCGATCGGCGTCATGCCGAGGGCGGTCTGAGTCGGATTGCGGTGCAGTACATCCTGTAGGTACAGCGACAGCACGAACAGCAGCCCGGAGGTGGCGGCGTAGTAGACGAGCCCGAGCAGCAGCCCGGCGGTGAACCCGCGATTGCGCAGCAGCGACGGTTCCAGCAGTGGCGCGGCGGCCCTGCGCTGGCGCAGTCCGAACAGCAGGAAGAAGAGCAGCCCGGTGAGGACGGAGAGGACGGGCCGCGCGGTCCACCCGTGCGCCGGACCGTCGATGAGACCGTAGAGCGCGCCCACCATGGCGGCGGCGAGCAGCACCGACCCGAGACCGTCGACGGTGACGGCGCGGTCGCCGGAATCCCGGGGCAGCAGCCGCACGGCCAGGGTGATGGCCAGCCCGCCGAGGGCGATATTGATGAGGAACATCGAACGCCAGCCCAGACCGAAAAGGTTTGCGTCGATGAGGAATCCGGCGAGGATGGGTCCGCCGATGGCGGACAGTCCGAGCGCCGGGGCGAAGACGCCGAAGGCTTTGCCGAGTTCGTCGCGGGGGAAGACCGCGCCGAGGATGCCGAAGCCCTGCGGGATCAGCAGCGCGCCGAATCCACCCTGCAGGACGCGGAAGACGATGATGGAGGCGGGATCGAAGGCCAGCCCGCAGGCGATGGACGCGAGCGTGAACCCGATGATCCCGATGAGGAACAGCCGGCGTCGCCCGAACTTGTCGCCGAGCCGCCCGCCGACTACGAGCAGCACGCCCATGGTGAGTGCGTAGGAGGCGCCGAGCCATTGCACGAGCGCCGGGCCACCACCCAGATCGGTGGCAATGGTCGGCGCGGCAATGGTGGTGATGGTGGAGTCGAGCAGGTCGAGAATCGCCGCGAAGAGGATGACGGCGAGAATGGCCCAGCGGGCGCGCATCTCGGCGCGCGGATCGGCCATCAGTGTGGACATGTGAGATGCCTTGGGGGAGGGGCCTCGCCGCGTGTGCGAGACCGGAATCAGTTGCGGGAGAAGGCCGCCGCGTGCTCACGCACCCATTGATCGAAGCGGCGGGCGGGGGTGCCGAGCAGGGACTCGGTGGTGTCGGCGACGGGCATCGGCGCCGTGGTGGCGGTGGCCCAGTAGTCGAGCAGCGAGCCGACGAAGACCGGCGGCATGTGCTGCGCCATCTGCTGTTCGGCGTCGGCGCGGGTGATGAGTTGCATGGGGATATCGCGGCCGAGAATCTCGGAGACGAGGGCGAGCTGTTCGCGGAAGCTGAGCAGCTCGGGACCGGTGACGGTGAACGTGCGGCCGCGCAGCGCATCCCCGGTGAGCGCGGCGACGGCGATGTCGGCGATATCGCCGGGATGCACGACAGCCATGGCGGCCTCCGGGTAGGCGTGCTGAATCGGCAGATCGTTGCCGATGAAGTGGGCCCAGCCGAGCGTATTGGTGGCGAAGCTGTCGGGCCGCAGCACGGTCACCGTGAGATCCGAAGCGGCAAGCGCCTTTTCGACGGCGAGATTGTGCATGGCGAGCGGGCTGGTCTCGGCATCGGGCGACAGCACGGCCGAAGTGGACAGCAGGACGACATGTTCGACACCGGCCTGCCGCGCGGCGGCGATGAAGGCGTCGATGCCCGCGGGTTCGGGGTAGAGGAAGACCTGGGTGACGCCGTCGAGCGCGGCCTCGAAGGTCTCGGGAGAGTCGAGGCGCAACTCGGCGGCCTCGACCCCGGCGGGCACGCTGAGCGCGGACGGATCGGCACTGGCGGCGCGAACAGGCAGCCCGGCGGTATGCAGCTGCGCGAGGACAGCCTGGCCGATCTTGCCGCGGGCACCGGTAACGAGCGTGGACATGAGGGATCTCCAATCGAGAGCGGAAGTCTGAGACCAGCGAGTGGCTGACGTGCCTTCGGGGGTTCGGGGCGAAGCCCCTGAGATCCCCCGGGAGTGGGTATTACATGCTCGCTGACAAATAGATGATGTCATGCACATAAATGACTGTCAACACATATCTTCGGTCAAGCATGCAGTTACCATGTGCACATGACCGCGAAGGACCGGCGGAACGCCGAGGACCTGCTGAATGCCGTCGGCCCGGCCTTCAGCAAGCTGCGCCGCACCTCCCTGCTGGAGGTCGAGAACCCCATCTCGGCCAAGGACCTGAGCCGCACCCTGGTGCTCAATATGGTCCTCGAGCACGCGAAGGAATCGGAGGTCACCGTCGGCATGGTGGCCGAGCTGCTGGGCGTGGACCCGTCGGTGGCCAGCCGCATGGTGAGCGACAACATCAAGGCCGGCTATCTGAAGCGCGCAGCCTCCCAGGAGGACGGCCGCCGCACCGTCCTCGAGCTGAGCCCCGAGGGCCTCGACCTCATGGCGCGTTTCCGCAGGCATCAGCGCGACGCCTACGACTACATCACCGCCGACTGGTCCGAGGACGACCGCCTCGAATTCGCCCGCCTCATGCTGAAATACGTGGATTCGCTGGCGGGGCTGAAGGAACGCGGTCTGGCCAGGGACGCCTGACCGCGTCGGTGGTCAGGACGGTGTGGCCAGAGCGAACGGTAGAACGGCGGGCGCTCCGGCCGCGCGCAGTGTGCGCGCCGCCATGGTCAGCGTCCAGCCGGTGTCGGTGAGGGTGTCGATGAGCAGGATCGGCCCGTCCACATCGCTGAGATCCGGTGTCTCCCAGGCATTGTGCAGCGCGGCCACGCGGTGCGCCGAGTTCACCGCCGAGACCGGCCCCAGACCGGGCCGCGTGTGCAGCACACCGAGATCGCGCAGCCGCCCGACCTGCGCGAGCCGCGCGGCCAGTGAGGCGGCGAGGATCGGATGCGTGGCGGCCTCCATGGCCATGACCGCGGTCGGCCGTTGCGCCCAATCCCATTCGCGCAGCACGGTGGTGCAGGCGCGGAAGACCTCGTCGGGCACCGGTGCGTCGGGTGCGTCCAGCAGGGCGCGCAGCCGCTGCCCCCAACCGAGATCGCTGAGCCGCCCGAGCACCCGTCCGGTGTCCGCGCCGTCGGAGATCTTGCCGGACAACGAGATTCCCAGCTTCGCCATACCGGTGGGCCACTGCTTGCGCGGCGCGAGGTCGATGCCGGGGCGATCCAGCCGGGTGCGAATGGCGGTGAGCGAGTCCGTATCCACGGCGGTGTCCAGCTGCGTCCCGGTGCAGTTGTCACAGCGTCCGCAGCCGGGCGATTCGGCCGTCAGCCCCGGATCGTCGAGTTGCCGCCGCAGGAAGTTCATCCGGCATTCGGACGTCGACTGATAGTCGATCATGGCTTGCTGCTCGGCATTTCGCGCCACGGCCAGCCGTTCGTAGCGTTCGGTGTCGTACACCCACGGCTCCCCGGTGGCGATCCACCCGCCGCGCACCCGCCGCACCGCCCCGTCCACATCGAGCACCTTGAGCACCATTTCCAGCCGCGAGCGATTGAGCTCCACCAGCGGTTCCAGCGCGGCCGTCGACATGGCCCGATCGAAATCCAGGGCCTCCAGCACCGAGCGCACAATGTGCTCACGCGGGAAGGCGACCGAGGCGAAGTAGCTCCAGATCTGCCGATCCTCCGGCCCCGGCAGCAGCACCACTTCGGCGCGTTCGGTGCCGCGCCCGGCACGTCCGACCTGCTGGTAGTAGGAGATCGGCGAGGACGGCGCACCCACGTGCACCACGAATCCGAGATCGGGCTTGTCGAACCCCATGCCCAGCGCGGAGGTGGCGATGAGTGCCTTCACCTCGTTGTTCAACAGGGCGAGTTCGAGGGCTTCGCGCTCGGCCGGGTCGGTCTGCCCGGTGTACGCGGCCACCGTATGACCGTGCGAATTCAGCACATCGGCCAGATCATGCGCGGCGGCCACGGTCAGCGCGTACACGATTCCGGAGCCCGGCAATTCCCGCAGATGCTCGCTCAACCAGGCTGTTCGCTGCACGGCGTCGGGAATCCGGACCACGCTCAAATGCAACGATTCCCGATCCAGCGTGCCCCGCAGCACCAGCGTGTCCGTCCCGATCTGCGTGGCCACATCCGCCACCACCCGGTCATTGGCGGTGGCCGTGGTGGCCAGCACCGGCACATCCGACCCGAGATCTGCGATCAACGTCCGAATCCGCCGGTAATCCGGCCGGAAGTCATGCCCCCAATCCGACACGCAGTGCGCCTCGTCGATCACGACGAGCCCCGCGTCCGCGGCCAGCTTGGGCAGCACCGCATCCCGGAAGTCCGGATTGTTCAACCGCTCCGGACTGACCAGCAGCACATCCACATCCCCCGCCGCCACCCGCGCGTGAATGTCGTCCCACTCGGTGACGTTCCCCGAATTGATGGTCGCCGCAACAACTCCGGCCCGCTCGGCCGCGCTCACCTGGTTGCGCATGAGCGCCAGCAAGGGCGACACGATGACGGTCGGCCCCCGCCCCTGCGCCCGCAACAGTTTCGCGGAGATGAAGTACACGGCCGACTTACCCCACCCCGTCCGCTGCACCACCAGTGCCCGCCGCCGCTGCACCACCAGCGCCTCGATGGCCACCCACTGATCCTCCCGCAGCCGGGCTCCCGCCCCCGCCAGCTCCCGCAGTAGCCGCTCGGCATCCTCCCGCAGGTCACCGGGGAGAGCCGTCCTGGTCTGTGCATCGGTCGAGGTCACGCGCTCCATCGTGCCCGACCCCACCGACACCGCAGCCCTCGGCACCGAACTCGCACCCCGACACACCCCTGAATTCAGAGCCGGGCCGACGGCAGCACACCACCGTCGGCCCGCCTCCTCACCCCTTCACGCACAGCACCTGCCGCAGCGTGGCCACGACATCGACCAGATCCCCCTGCGCCTCGATCACCGCGTCGATGTCCTTGTACGCGGCCGGAATCTCATCCAGCACCCCGATGTCCTTCCGCGACTCGACGCCCTCGGTCTGCGCCACCAGATCAGCCACGGTGAACTGCCGCTTGGCCGCACTCCGGCTCATCCGCCGCCCCGCCCCATGCGAAGCGGACTGATAGGACGCCGGATTTCCCTTCCCGCGAACCACATACGACCGAGTCCCCATGGACCCCGGAATCAATGCCAGGTCCCCGTCCCCCGCCCGCACCGCACCCTTGCGCGTCACGAGCATGGGAATCCCGTCGATGACCTCCTCGGCCACATAGTTGTGGTGGCATGAGATGGGCTCGTCGAACCCGACTTCCAGGCCCGCGAACTCGTCCCGCACGGCCTTGCACACGAGCGCCAGCATGACAGCGCGATTCCGCGCAGCGTATTCCTGCGCCCACATCAGATCCCGCCGGTAAGCGTCCATCTCCGAGGTATTCGCCAGAAACACCGCCAGATCCCGGTCCACCAGATTCTGGTTGTGCGGCAGTGCCCGCGCGATAGCCATATGCCGCTCGGCTAGTTCTTTTCCGATATTCCGGCTCCCGGAGTGCAGCAGAATCCAGACATTCCCCTCCAAATCCAGACAAACCTCGCAGAAGTGATTCCCGCCGCCCAGCGTCCCGATCTGCTTGTGCGCCTTGGATTCCAGCGACTGCACACCCTCGTGCAGCGACCCGAACGACTTCCAGAACTTCTCCCAGCCGGCGCGCATGGTGGTCCCCGCGCTGCGCTGACCGGACACCTCGGCATTGAGCCGGTGCACATTCACCGGATCGTCATGCTTGGCGAACCCGACGGGCACCGCCGCCTCGATCCGCGACCGCAGCGACCGCAGATCATCGGGCAGCTGGGCGGCCGTCAGTGAGGTGCGCACGGCTTCCATCCCGCATCCGATATCGACGCCGACGGCCGCGGGCGCGACGGCATCCTTCATGGCGATGACAGAGCCGACCGTGGCGCCCTTACCGAGGTGCACGTCCGGCATGACGCGCACACCGTGCACCCATTCCAGCCGTGAGATATTCCGAAGCTGCTGCAGCGCAGCAGGTTCGATCTCGTGCTCGTGGGCCCACATGAGCGTCTGCGCCTTCGCTCCGCGCAGCTCGACGGGAAACATCTCCGGTCCTTCCTCTTTCCTACAGTCATCTCACCGTAGGGACCGGAGGTCGCGGTGCGCACCCCATTTTCGCGATGCGCACCGCGGATGAATCGTTCAGGGCTCGACGAAGTCGGCGTCGAGGGCGCAGAGTTTCCATTCGCCGTTGCGGCGGACCATGGTGCCGGTGTAGTCGATGTCCTTGAAGTACTGCTTGTATTTTTCGGGGACGTTGGTGAAAGCCTCGTGGAAGACGAAAGTGGCTGCGTTGGGGTCGGTTTGGGTTACGCCGGTGATGGTGTTGGTGAAGCCGGCGTTCTTTACTTCGGTGGCGAGGGATTTGTCGTATTGGGGGGTGTAGTGGGTGACTATTTCGTCTATGGCGTCGGCGGTTTCGGGGCAGACGAGGGTGCGGAAGCCTTCCCAGTCGCGGGCGTTGGAGGTGGCGGCTATGGCGCGGGTGGTGCGGAGCAGGTCGGGGTCGAGGGTGGTGGGGTCGGCGGGGGTGAGGGCGCGGTCGGGGGCGTTGAAGACCAGCGGGGCGGCGAAGGGGCGGTAGCCGGTGGCGGACAGGTGGGTTTCCATGGCGCGGCGCCAGCTGCCGTCGGCGATCATCATGCGGATGGCGGAGGTGATGCGGGCCTGTAGGTCGATGTCGCCCTTGCGGATTCCTACGCCGTAGCGTTCGCGGGTGAAGCGGTGGCCGACGAGTTTGAGGGTGCCGACGTGTTCGGCGGCGAAACCGGCGAGGATGACGTCGTCGGTGCTGACGGCGTCGACGGTGCCGGCGATGAGGTCGGCGACGCAGCGGTCGTAGGTGTCGCGGGTGGACAGTTCGACGCTGCGGGCGAAGCTGCGGCGGATCTTCTCCGCGGAGGTGGAACCCTCTGCGGTGCAGACGGTTCTGCCGTTGAGGTCCTCGGGGCGGGTGATGCCCCTCTCGCTCTGCCGCACCAGAAGGTCCTGTCCGGCAAGCAGATACGGTCCGGCGAAGGACACCAGCTGCTGGCGTCCGGCGGTGATGGAGTAGGAGGCGACGACGAAATCGACTGTGCCGGAGTTCAGCAGGTTCTCACGCTGGTCGGAGCGGGCCTCCCGCCAGGTGATGTGCTCGGGTTGCACGCCGAGCTTGCCGGCGATGTAAACGGCGGTGTCCACGTCGAAGCCCCGCGGTTTGCCGTCGGGGCCGCGGGTGGACAGGCCGGGCTGGTCGAATTTGATGCCGATGGTGAGGGTGCGCGGCGGTGGTGCGGGCGCCGCGGTGTCCGGCCGGGTCTCCTGCCCGCAGGAGGCGAGTACCAGACCGGCCGTGATCGCGGCCGTGCGGACAACACGTTTCATCGATCCGATCTCCTGACTGGGTATGGCAGGGACAGCGGCCGGCGCGGCGGCTCGCCGCGAATCAGCCGGGGACACTTCAGGGTTGAACGAAATCGGCGGAGAGTTGGCACAGCTTCCACTGGCCGTCGCGGCGTTCCATGACGCCGGTGTAGTCGATGTCCGCGAAGTACCGGCGGTACTTGTCCGGCACGTTCGTGAAGGCTTCGCGGGCGAGGAAAGCGGCCGCGTCGGACCCGGTCTGCTGGATGCCGGTGACGGTGGTGACGAATCCCGCGTCGGCCAGCTCCGGTCCGAGGCGCTCGTCGTAGCGCGGGGTGTTCCGCATGACGAAGCGGTCGATGTCGTCCTTGGCTTCGGGGCAGGTGAGCTGGCCGAACGCCTCCCAGTCCTGCTTGTTGAAGTTCTCGACGAGCGAGTCGACGGCTGTCACCAGATCCTGGTCGAGGTCCGCCGGGTCTCCCGCGGTGACTGTCTTGTCGGGCGCGTTGAACACCGCCGGCGCGGGTTGTGGCTGATACCCCTCCGGTGTGAGGTGCGTGCTGATGGACTTCTCCCACGACCCGTCGGCGATCATGTCCCGGATGGCCTGGGTGATCTTGCCCTGTAGCCCGGTGTCGCCCTTCTTGATGCCGACGCCGTAGCGTTCCTTGGTGAACCGGTATCCGGTGAGCCGCAGTCGGTCCGGGTGCTGGGCGGCGTAGCCGGCGAGGATGACGTCGTCGGTGCTGACGGCGTCCACGGTCCCGGCCAGCAGATCGTCGACGCAGGCCGAATAGCCTTCGCGGGTGGTGAGATTCACCTCCGGGGTGAAGGCGCGCAGATTGTCGGCGGCGGTGGTGCCCTGGGCGGTGCAGACGCTGCGCCCGCCGAGGTCCTCGGGCCGGTTGATGCTCGGGTCGTCCTTGCGCACCAGCAGGTCCTGTCCGGTCACCAGGTAGGGTCCGGCGAAGGTCACCCGTTCCATGCGCCCGGTGGTGATCGAGTAGGTGGCGACGACGAAATCGACTGCGCCGGAGGTCAATACCTGCTCGCGCTGGTCGGGCGCGACTTCCTTCCAGGTGATCTTCTCCGGGAGTGCGCCGAGCTTGTCGGCGATGTAGCGGGCGGTGTCCGCGTCGAAGCCCTGTGGCTTGCCGCCGGAGTCCATTACCGACAGGCCGGGTTGGTGGTAGGCGATGCCGATGGTGAGGGCGGGTTTCCCGGTCGCCATGGACGGGCTTCGGGTGCCGTCCGTGCCGCAGGCGGCGGTCAGGGCCAGCCCGGCCGTCAGGGCGGCGGCGAGGATCGCGCGCGTCATCGAATCTGATCTCCTGTCTGCTGCTTCGCGAAGGAGTGCCACAGCTCCGAAGTGCCATCCACGTCGATGGCTACCCTTCAGCACATCGTGCATCCAAGCATCAAGGTGGGCAAAATGTGCGGACATCGCGTTATTTTGCGTGCGATTCGTGCATATGGCGTCAAATGGACCGGCTGGACGATTTCTTGTTCGGATATCCGCAACAATTCAGCGACCGCTACCGCCGGATTATCTCCGTGACACCCGAAGCCGCGCCTTTCGCCGCCACAATCGCGGATTCATATGCGGCGCCGGGCTTTTCCGCTACGCTCCAGTCCGGCGGGTATCCAACTGACCGTGCGGTATACAGATATGGGGCTGGGCAGGGGGACGTCCGCCGAGATCTGATCTGCACGGGCGGTCACCGCCCGGAAAAGGGGGCGGGGAAGCCGTGCTCGAGTCTTTACGGCGGGGTGCCGAGCGCACGCGCGCGCAGGGCGGGAAGCGATACGCGCGACTGGGGGTGCGGGCGCGTTTGCTGGCGATCGTGCTCGTCTCCAGCGTCACACTGCTGGTGATCGGCGTCGGCGCGGCCGGATACCTGGTGAAAACCGGCCGGGAAGCCCAAGATTGGGCCGAACTGGCCGCCCAGACCACCGAACCGGGCCTGGCCATGGTCGAGTCGTATCAGGACGAGCGGCTGGCCTCCCTGCGCTATCTGGCGGGGGAGTCGGCGGCGGCCGTCGACATGACCGGGGTGCGGGCCCGCACCGACGCCGCCGCCATGGCGGGCAAGCGGCTGCTCGAGCAGGGCGCGGTGGGCCTGTCCGGCAACCGGGCCGAGCAGTTGATGAGCTACGGCGAACTGTACGAGAAGTTCCCGCTGTTCCGGGCCGGGGTCGACGCCCGGCAGGTGCCGGTCGAGCAGGTCTTCGCCCTCTACGGCGGCATCATCGACACCGGTCCCGCCGCGACCATGTACTCCGCCGGTGTCGCGCCGGACGCGGACATCGCCCTCGAACTGACGCATTCGGTGCCGGCCATGCGGGCCGCCGAAGGGCTGTCGCTGGCGATCGCGCTCGGCTCGTACGCGCTGGCCACCGATAACCTGGACAGCCGGACCATTGTCGAAATCGGCCGGGCCGCAGGCAATTACCGCGGTGAGGTGGCCTTCTCGCTGACCATGCTGCGGGGGGAGCGGCTGGCCGCGCTCCAGGCCATCACCGCTGGCGCCGACTGGCAGACGCTGACCGCGGCCGAGGAGGCGCTCGCCGACGGCCGCGCACCGGCCGGTGTGCGCGCCTGGCAGGAGGCCGGGGTGCGGGTGCGGTCGGCGCTCATGCAGGTCTGGCTGGAGCAGACCAATGCCGCGCATGCCCTTGCACGCGAACGGGGTTCGGAAACCTCGATCGGCTCGCTCTTCGGTGGCGCGGGCGTGCTCGCGGCGTCGGTGCTGGCCTTCCTGATCGCGCTGGTGCTGGCCAATCGTTTCGTGGCGCGCACCCGCCGTCTGCATCGGCACACTCTGGAGCTGGCCGACTACCGGCTGCCGGAGCTCATGCGCCGCCTGAATGCGGGCGAGCAGGTCGATCCGGCGGCCGAGGTGACCGGTCCGGAGCTCGGCGGCGACGAAATCGGCCATGTGGCAAACGCTTTCAATCGCGCACACCTGGCCGCGGTGTCGGCGGCGGTGGCCGAGGCCAAGACGCGCGCCGGGGTCAATGCGGTCTTCCTCAATATCGCCCACCGCAGCCAGGTGGTGGTGCACCGGCAGCTCACCCTGCTCGACGAGGCCGAACGCGCCGAGGAGAATCCGCGTCAGCTGGATCTGCTCTTCCAGCTCGACCACCTGGCCACCCGGGCTCGCCGCAATGCCGAGAACCTCATCATCCTCGGCGGCGAGCAGCCGGGCCGCCGCTGGCGCAAGCCGGTGCCGCTCATGGACCTGGTGCGCGGCGCGGTCGCGGAAAGCCTGGACTACAGCAGAATTCGCACCGGCCGCCTGCCGGAGGTGAATATCGAGGGCAAGGCGGTGGCGGACCTCATCCACGCCATGGCCGAGCTGATGGACAATGCCACCTCGTTCTCCCCGCCGAACTCCACGGTGGAGGTCTTCGGTTCCGCGGTCGGCAAGGGCGTGGCGGTGGAGATCGAGGACCAGGGCCTCGGCATGTCCGCCGAGGAGATCGCTCAACGCAATGAAATGCTCGCCCAGCCACCGGATTTCAGCGTGGCCGCGCTGACCTCGGACATCCGCCTGGGCCTGTTCGTGGTGGCGAAACTCGCCGCCCGGCACGGCATCTCGGTGCGCCTGGGCGAATCGATGTACGGCGGCATCCGCGCCGTCATGATCATCCCCGCCGCCCTCGTGACCGAGCCGGAGGAGCCCGCCCAGCGCGACCTGGAAACCCGCGCCGAGCCCGCCGTTCTCCGCCGCCAGGCGCTCAGCGGAAGAATTGCGGCGCAACGTGATTGGCAGTCCCGGGCCGCCATCGAGCCCTCGGAGCCCGGTGACGCCCGCTCGTTCTCCCCGGTGACCGAGCAACTGCCCGTCGTCACCGTCGCGGTTCCCGCTGCCACCGGACCGCTGCCGGTGGCCACCGGCCCGGTACCCATCGCGACCGGCCCGATGCCGATGGTCACCGCGGACGCGCCGCCTGCGACCGGCCCGGTGCCGTCGCCTGTCCCGGAGCACGATGCTCCCGTTCGGCGGCGAAACATGTGGCTCGATGCGGCGCACCAGGATTCGCCCCGCTCACCGTCTCCGAGTGACCCTGCGCCGCAGCCGGATTCGGTGACGACCGGCGGGTGGGCGGTGCCGTCGCCGGAGCCGCCGATCACCGGGCGCTACTCGATTCCCTCGCTGGAGTCGCCGGGGTCGGCGCGGTTCAATCTTCCGGAGCCGCCGCCGGGGCCGGGAGCCGGGCGACCGGCGTTGCCGCGGCGGACGCGGAATTCCGCTGCGATCGAATCGATTCCGGATCTCGCGCCGGAGCCGCAGGTGCGGCGGCGCAGCGCGGACGAGGCGCGCAGCCGGGTCGCCTCGGTGGTGCAGGGGAGCCGCCGGGGACGGCATCGTCCGTCCTGATCCGGGTCGCACAGTCAGACGTTCTCATGTTCGAAAGGTGATGATGACCGCCGTACACAGTCTCGATTGGCTGCTCGACGATATGCTCGGCCGCCTGCCCGATGTCCGCTCCGCGGTCGTGCTGTCGGCCGACGGCCTGCTGCTGGGTCGTTCGGCGGGGTTGGCCCGCGCCGACGCGGAGCGCTTCTGCGCGATGGCCTCGACCATGCATTCGCTGGCCAAGTCCGCGGGCCGGCATTTCGAGGTGGGCGGCGTCAGCCAGACCATGATCGAACTCGATCGGGCGGTGCTGTTCATCACCGCCGCCGGGCCGAATGCCTGCGTCGCCCTGCTCACGGGGGAGGAGACCGATCTGGGCATGGTGGCCTACGAGGTCAATCAGACCGTGCAGCGGGTGGGCGCGCACCTTTCGGTATCGCTGCGTTCACCGGCCTGACCTGCTGATTCGTCACAGTCCGGCGGTGGCTTGCCGCCGGGGTGTGACGCGAAATACGCATCCTCTCGCCCCCTAATGGTTAGTGCGTTAACTATTATCGGACTAACGACGAGCGAGAGGGTGACCCGTGGACCTGGATGTCGACGATCCGCTGCGGCTGGACCGGCAGGTGTGCTTCGCGCTGGCCGTGGCCAATCGCGCCGTGCTGGCCGTCTACCGCCCGCTGCTGGAACCGATGGGGCTGACCCATCCGCAATATCTGGTGATGCTGGCGCTGTGGGGTGAGGCTCCCATGTCGGTGCGGGCCATCGGGGAGGCCATTCAGCTGGATTCGCCCACGCTCTCGCCGCTGCTCAAGCGACTCGAGGCAGCCGGGCTCATCACGCGCCGCCGCGACAGTCACGACGAGCGCAATCTCGTGGTCGATCTGACCGAGGCGGGGCGAGCGCTGCGCAAGGAGGCGGAGCGGATTCCGCCCGCGGTGGTGCAGCGGCTGGGCGTGAGCCTGGCCGATCTCGAGGAGTTGCGCGAGGTGCTCACCCGCGTCAACGACGCCGCCCGCCGCTCGGTGCTGCCGGAGCAGAAGGGATCAGGGAAATGAAGCGCCCCAACCCGATTCAATGGGCCGGTTACGCGTGCGGCCGCCGCCTGCCGGATTCCATGCAGGAGTGGGTCCGCCACGATCTCACCGGAACCTTCGCTGTCCCAAGGCATATCGTGCGCGGCCTGTTCCCGCTGCTGCCGATCTTCGCCGTATTCCTGTTGTTCCCCGGCGAACTCTGGCTGCGCGGTTCGATGATCCTGCTGGCGGTGCTGCTGGCGTTGTTCTACATCGTCGCCTACATGCCCATGAACCGCGCCCATCGGCTCGCGAAACACGGTCTGCCGCAGGACCTGGAGAGCCCGGCGCGGGCCTCGCGCCGCGCGGCCGAACGCGCCGCATACGAGGCCCGCTACCAGCGTTAGCCGGCGTTCCTGGTGCAGGTGGCCGCGATGACGGTGGCCGCCCGCGGGGTGGCGCTGCCCAGATCGGGGAAGGCGGGAGCGGAATCGCCGAGGCTCGCCACCGCGAACTGCTCGGCCTCCGCGCGGGTGCCGGCGGCGGCCCAGCCCCATTTCCCGTCCGCCCCTTGGGCAATGGCCCCGCACCCGTCGCTGAACCGCAGCACGATTTCGCAATCGTAGGTGGCGCAGTCGCGGATGGCGGCGGCGTCGGCCGAGACCCGGCTCGGCAGATCGGTCACGGCGATGGCCGCATTCTTCAAGCGGGACAGGGCGATTGCCCCGTAGTACTGGCCCGCGGCGTCCGCGGTTCCGGCGGCGCCCACGGTGCAGGCGATGGTCACGGCTGCGGCCAGGCCGCCGATTCGTGTAACCGACAAGAGAATCCCCGTTGTTTCAAACACATGAACGAGGCTGATGCTAATCGGTCGGATGCGAACGCGGCCAGGGTCGGATCAGATCAATCCGGTGAATTCCAGTCCGTCGAAGACGGTTTCGGCGGTGTTGTAGAGCGCGTACATGCCCGCTTCCGCCGGTGCGCCGGTCACCGGATTCTCCATGGCGATACCCGACGTCAGCGAGGTGCTGCGCACACCCTGGAACATGACGTAACTCGTGGTGCCGTCACCGAGCACCATATCCCCGGCCTTGCCCACGAAATACAGGTGGAAGAAATCGCCCAGCTCGGCGCCGTAGATCGCGCTCAGCTCATCGGTGATGTGCTGGGTGGTGCCGATCAGCGAATCGCCGATGGCGAAGAAGTCGCGGGTATTGCGCACCTGTGTGCCGGTCTGCGCGACCGCCTGCGGGAAGTCGATGAGCAGGTGCGCGTCCAGGCCCGCCGCGGCGACGCGGCCCGCCGAACGGCTCGGGTCGGCGGCGAAGTCGTAGTAGCGCTGCCAGCTCGGCGTCACCGCGCCGCCGGTCAGGTGCCCGTGCAGGTTCTCCAGGTAGGAGTGGAAGAACGCGAAGCTGACCCGGCGCGCCCACGCCGGGTCGTCGAAGTTCCCGGCGTCCAGCAGCGGGTTCGCGTCGCGCAGGATATTGCGATAGAAGATGGCGAAAATCCCGCGACGGTCCTTGTGGTCCACCAGGATTTGCGCGATCCGCTCGATGCGGTCCTGTCCGGCGTGCAGGTCCGTCAGCGTGGCCGGATCCGAAAGCTGAATCAGCTCGGCCTTTTCCGAATCGCTCAGCGGCGAAACGGCGGTATTCACCACGGGATTCGGGGCGGCATTCGCCAGAGAATCCACCGCGGTCGCCGACAGGGCGGCGACAACCGATAGGGAAACAACCGAAGCAAGACGCGAAAACCTACGCAACACACTCTCCAAGCACGCTCGATAATCAACAGCTATGACTACGCAAGGAGTCGGCTGTCGCCAAATCGTGTTACTCGGCAGGTGTGCCGCCGTCGCGCCGAAACGGCGAATTATGGTCCTTCCGCCCGGAAATGACCATGCGCTGACCGGGCGAACTCGTATTCGTTACGCGTGAGTGTGGCCACAAACTCGCAATTGTGTGAGTTTGCGCCGGTTATCGCATTTCCGAGGGGGTGCGAGCCAGCGCCCGGCGCAATGCGGTGAAGGCGGCGGTATTGGCGCGCCCGGTTTCGCGCAGATGCCACGCCATGGACATGAAGCCGTGAATGGTGCCATTCCAGCGATGGATCTCGGTCTCCACGCCGGCGTCCCGCAGCAGCCGCCCGTAGGCTTCGCCCTCGTCGCGCAGCGGGTCGAACTCGGCGGTGGCGATATAGGCGGGCGGCAGTCCGGACAGGTCGGCGATCATCGGATTCGCGTAGGGGTCGGCGGCATCGGCGTCGGTGGTCAGGTACTGCTGCCAGTACCAGCGCAGCTGCGCGGCCGTGGTGAAGTAGCCCTCGGCGTTCTCGGTGTAGGAGCCGGAATTGCAGGCCGGATCCAGCATCGGGTACATCAGCAGCTGGCACACGATGTCCGGCCCGCCCTGGTCACGGGCCTGGAGTGCGGCCACGGTGGCGAGGTTCCCGCCCGCGCTGTCCCCGGCCACCGCGAGCCGCGCCGGGTCGCCGCCCAGCGCCTCGGCATTGTCGGCCACCCACCGCAGCACCGCGTACGCGTCCCGCGCGGCGGCGGGGAACCTGGCCTCGGGGGCGCGGCGGTAGTCGACGGACACCACGATGACACCGGCCGCATTGGCCATGGTCCGGCAGAACCGGTCGTGGCTGTCGAGATTGCACAGCACGAACCCGCCGCCGTGATAGAAGACCACGACGCCCGGCGCCTTCTCGGCCTCCAGCGGCCGGTACAGCCGCACCGGCACCTCGGGGGCCTCGGCCGGGCCGGGCACCAGCCATTCCTCCACGGCCGCAACGGGAATGGGCTCGACCGGGATCGCGGGCCGGGCGGCCAGGAACGCACGGGCCTCGCCCGCATCGAGCACCTCGGTGCCCAGCTTCGGGAACGCCGCGGTGGCGGCGTCGGCGAAACTCTGCCATTCGGGGGAGAGGGACATTGCGATTTCCTTACCGCCCGTGCGCCGGGCTCTGTGAATACTGCTGTGCTACTGCATGTTTCGCGGAATGAACTTGCCCGCGGCCAGCCCGCCGTCGACGGTGACCTCCGCGCCGGTGATGTAGGCGGCCGCATCCGAGGCGAGGAAGGCGACCAGTTCGGCGACCTCCTCGGGCAGGCCGGTGCGCTCCAGCGGCAGGGTGGGGAAGCTGCCCGGTCCGGTGGTCAGGTACGGCACCATCGGGGTGGCGATGGGGCCGGGATGCACCGAGTTGACCCGGATCTGGGCGGGGCCGAGCTCCAGCGCGGCGATCTTGGTGAGGCCGCGCAGGCCCCACTTGGAGGAGCCGTAGGCGGCATGGTTCATCAGGCCCTCGAGGCCCGCCTGCGAGGAGATGTTCACGATGGAACCGCCCCCGGCCTCGGTCATGGCGGGGATGACGGCCTTGAGCCCGTGGAACGCGCCCACCAG
The DNA here is from genome assembly GCF_013744875.1 of Nocardia huaxiensis. NCBI lineage: Bacteria > Bacillati > Actinomycetota > Actinomycetes > Mycobacteriales > Nocardiaceae > Nocardia > Nocardia huaxiensis. The sequence continues at coordinate 7,533,718 of NZ_CP059399.1, read as the reverse complement.
GTTGACCTTCAGAATCCGTTCCAGCTCTTCGGCGCTCGTCTCCACCAGCGGCTTCATGGTGTAGATGGCGGCATTGTTGACCAGCACGTCGAGCTTGCCGAACGACGAGATGGCCTCGGCCACGGCGACATTCCAGCTGTCGGCGTCGGTGACATCGTGACGCACGAAACGGGCGGCCGCGCCGAGGGATTCGGCCAGCTCCTTGCCTTCGGTCTCCAGCACGTCGGTGATGACCACCTGCGCGCCGCGCTCGGCGAACAGTCGCGCCTCGGCCGCGCCCTGCCCGCGGGCAGCGCCGGTGATCAGGGCGACTTTGCCTGTCAGATCAGCCATTTGGATTCCTTCTGTTCGAATCTACTTGTTGCGGAAGTGGGGAATGACCTTTTCGCCCCACTGTCGGATGGTTTCGAGGCAGGCATCCTGCGGCACCGTGCCCATCTGGATGAGGCACAGGATCTCGTCCGCGCCGGCCTCCTGGAGCCGCTCCACATAGGCGATGGCGTCGTCGGCGGTGCCGTAGGCGTGCTCGGTATTGAAAATCGCTGTGGCCCCGGACTTCACGGGGATCTTGGCCTCGTGCAGATAGGCCACGTGTTCCTCGGCGGCGGCCTGCATCTCGGCGACCGCGTCGGCGGTGGGGTCGACCGCTTCGTCGGGCACCGGTCCCGCGCCGTAGTAGTACTTGATGGACTGCGCGAAGAATCGTTGCCCGCGCGCGCCGATCTGCTGGGCCCGCTCGCCGTCGTCGAGCACGATGGTCGGGCACAACGCCGCGAAATGATCGTTGACCACGGTCGATACGAACCGCTCGCCGGTGCGCTCGGCAATGGCCGTGTCGTAGATGCGGCGCAGTTCGGCGATCTCCTCGATGCCGGCGAACCCCAGCACGAGTGCCCCGATGCCGTAGTCGGCGGCCAGCTTCAGCGTGTCCTTCTTGGTGCACGCCATGAACAGCGGCGGATGCGGGCGCTGCACCGGGCGCGGCAGCAGATGGTGCGGGGAGATGTCCAAAAGCTCGCCGTGATACTCGAATTCGGCGTCGGGGTCCTGCCAGGCCGCCGCGATCATCCGCAGCGACTCCTCGACCTCCTGATAGGTCCGGTCGGGGTCGACCCCGCACATGGAGGTCTCCACCGTCGTCGCGCCCCGCCCCGCGCCCAGGTTCAGCCGTCCGCCCGACAGCACGTCCAGCATGGCCGCGCGTTCGGCCGCCCGCACCGGATGGTTGAAGTTGAACGGCATGCACACCACGCCGTGCCCGAGGCGAATGCGCGAGGTCTTGGCCGCGACCCAGGTCAGGAAGATCTCCGGCGCGCTCATGTGCGCGTACCACTTGAGCCCGTGATGCTCGACCGCCCACACCGTGTCGAAGCCCATCTCCTCGGCGAGGATCGCCTGCTCCACGCAGTCGCGCAGCACCTGGGCCTCGTGCTCGGCGGTGGGGTCGGTCATCTGCGCTTCGAAGATCATCGAGAACTTCATCAGGGCTCCTGCCGCTATGCCTAATGGGAATAGTTCAGGACCCATAACCTCAGGTCATTCGGATGTCTCAGTGGCCGGGACCACACCGTGCCGGGGTCGCGCCGCCGGACTTAGCGTCGGTTTCACACGCTGAGGAAGGACGGGAACCGGTGGGACAGCTGGACGGGAAGGTCGCGCTAGTCACGGGTGGTGCGCGCGGTATGGGAGCGGAGCATGTGCGCCGCTTCGTGGCCGAGGGCGCGCGGGTGGTGTTCGGTGACGTGCTCGACGACGAGGGCAAGGCCCTGGCGGCCGAGCTCGGCGCCGCCGTGCGCTACGTGCACCACGATGTGACCAGCGAAAGTGACTGGACCGCAGCGGTTTCCGAGACGGTCGCGGCATTCGGCACGCTCGATGTGCTGATCAACAATGCCGGCGTCCTTCGCTTCAAGCGCATTCTGGATATGAGCCTGGACGAGTGGAATCTCATCCAGAACATCAATGTCACCGGTGCTTTCCTCGGGATCCGGGCCGCCGCGCCCGCCATGACCGAGGCCGGGGCGGGTTCCATCGTCAACGTTTCCTCGGTCGAGGGTTTCGTCGGCGCTGCCGGGCTTTCCGCGTACAGCGCAAGCAAATTCGCGTTGCGCGGGCTCACCAAGTCGGCCGCGCGGGAGCTGGGGCACTCGGGTATCCGGGTGAATTCGGTGCATCCCGGCGGCATCGCCACCCCCATGACCGCGTCCGTGGCGGGCGCGAGCGGGGTGGACGGCAACAGTTTCTTCTCTGAACTGCCCATTCCGCGCTGGGGTAGGCCGGTCGAGGTGTCCGAGGTGGCGCTGTTCCTGGCCTCGGATGCTTCCAGCTACTGCACGGGCGGCGAGTTCGTCGTCGACGGCGGCATGCTCACCAGCTGCGGATACTAAGGAAACGCAATGGAATTCGAATTCGACGTCGTTGTCGTGGGCTCGGGTGCGGCGGGTATGACCGCCGCGCTGACGGCCGCCTACCGTGGCCTGTCGGTCACGCTCATCGAGAAGAGCCGGCTGTTCGGCGGGTCGACCGCGCGCTCCGGCGGCGGCATCTGGATCCCCAACAACCCGGTGCTACAGGCGGCCGGGGTGCCGGACAGCCCGGAGCTGGCCCGCACGTACCTGAAAGCCGTTGTGGGCGGCCGGGTTCCGGAGGCCAAGCAGCGCGCGTTCCTGGACAATGGCCCGGCCATGTTCGAGTACCTCGGCGCGCGGTCCCGGCACTGGGACTTCGTGTACGACCGCGGCTACTCCGACTATCACCCGGAGTACCCGGGCGGTCTGGCGCAGGGCCGCAGCATCGAGCCGCGGCCGATCGACGGGCGGCTGCTCGGCGGGGATCTGCACAAGATCAATCAGCCGACCATGTCCGCGCCCAAGGGAATCGCCATCACCGTCAGCGACTTCCACGATCTGAACATGATCGCGCGCACCTGGGCGGGCAAGAAGACCGCCATGAAGGTGGGCGCGCAGACGGCGCTCAATATCCTCAAGGGCGCCAAGCCGCTGAGCCTGGGCAAGGCGCTCGCCGCGCGGCTGTGGCTGTCGCTGCGCGATGCCGGGGTGCCGGTGTGGCTGAATACGCCTCTCACAGAACTCATTACCGAGGGTGACACCGTGGTCGGCGTGCGCGCCGAGCACGAGGGCCGCCCGGTGGTGATCAAGGCGCGGCGCGGTGTGGTGCTGGCCGCGGGCGGTTTCGAGCACAACCTGGAGATGCGCAAGCAGTACATCGACGGGCCGCAGTCCACCGAATGGACCGTGGGCGCGCTGGAGAATGTCGGTGAGGGCATTGTGGCGGGCCAGAAGGCCGGTGGCGCAGTCGATCTCATGGATGACGCGTGGTGGGGTCCGTCGGTGCGCAACCCGGAGGGGCCGCCGTTCTTCTGCCTGGCCGAACGGTCGCAGCCGGGAGCCATCATCGTGAACAAGGCCGGTGAGCGGTTCGTCAACGAATCCGCGCCGTACGTGAACGTGGTGCACAAGATGTACGAGGTCCACGCGCAGGGGAAGGGCAGCATTCCGGCCTATTTCATCTTCGATCAGACCTTCCGCGACCGGTACCTGTTCCTCGGCAACTTCCCCAAGCGGCCGATCCCGCAGAAGTACTACGACGCGGGCATCATCAAGACCGCCGATACCTTGGCCGAGCTGGCGGGCCGGGTCGGCATACCGGCCGACAAGCTGGCCGAGACCGTGAACCGCTTCAACGGCTTCGCGCGTAAGGGCCGCGATGAGGACTTCCTGCGCGGCGACTCCGCCTACGACCGCTACTACGGCGACCCGACCGTCAAGCCCAATCCGACGCTCGCGCCGCTCGAGCGCGGACCGTTCTACGCCGTCGAGATGGTGCCCGGCGACCTCGGCACCAAGGGCGGCCTGGTCACCGACGAATTCGCGCGGGTGCTCGATGACCAGGGCACGGTCATCGAGGGCCTGTACGCGGCGGGCAACAACTCCGCCGCCGTCATGGGCAACGACTACGCCGGCGCGGGCGCGACCATCGGACCCGCCATGGTGTTCGGCTACATCGCCGCCAACCACATGGCCGATCAGGAGCAGTGACATGGGACGGGTCGATACCAAACATGTGATCGTCACCGGCGGGGCGCGCGGGATGGGCGCGGCCTTCGCGCGCAAGCTCGCCGCCGAGGGCGCGAAGGTGGTCATCACCGACGTGCTGGTGCACCAGGGACGTGCGCTGGCCGCCGAAATCGGTTCCGCCGCACTGTTTCTGCCGCTGGACGTGACCGACGAGGCGGCCTGGAACGACGTGGTCGCGCAGGCCGAGGCGACCTTCGGACCGGTGTCGGGTCTGGTGAACAATGCCGGCATCGTGCACGTGGATCCGATCGAGAAACTCTCGGAAGCCGACTACCGCAAGGTGATCGACGTCAACCAGGTCGGCGTCTTCCTCGGCATGAAGGCCGTGATCGGGTCCATGCGCCGCGCGGGCGTCGGCTCGATCGTGAACATCTCCTCCACCGGCGGGCTCATCGGCTACTCGAACATTCTCGGCTATGTGGCCTCCAAGTGGGCGGTGCGCGGCATGTCCAAGACCGCCGCCCAGGAGTTCGCCGCCGACAATGTGCGCGTCAACTCGGTGCACCCGGGCATTGTCGCCACCGAAATGGTCGCTGCCTCAGCACGTTCCGCGTCCATTGCGGCCAATCAGCCCATCGCCCGACCGGCGACCCCCGAGGAACTGGCCAACCTGGTGCTGTTCCTGCTCTCCGACGAATCCTCCTACAGCACCGGCGCGGAATTCATCGCCGACGGCGGCTTCACCACCCAATAGCCGGCATCACCCAGTAGCAAGGAACACCAATGAAGGACTTCCACGGCAAGGTCGCCGTCATCACCGGCGCCGGTGCGGGCATCGGGCGGGCGCTGGCCATCGAATTCGCCCGCAATGGCGCGCAATTGGCGCTGTCGGGCCGCAATCTCGACAATGTGGCCGAGACCGCGGCACTGTGCGAGAAGGAGGGCGCGAAGGCGCGCGCCTACCAGCTCGACGTCACCGACCGCGCCGCCGTCTACGCGCACGCCGACGAGGTGGTGGCCGACTTCGGCAAGGCCAATATCCTGATCAACAATGCCGGTGTCTCGCTCACCGCGAATATCGAGGATGTCACCTGGGAGGACCTGGAGTGGATCTTCGGCATCAACTTCTGGGGCACCGCGCACGGCACCAAAGCCTTTCTGCCACATGTGATCGCCTCCGGTGACGGGCACATCGCCAATGTGTCCAGCATGTTCGGTCTGGTGGCCTGCCCGAGCCAGGGCGGCTACAGCTCGTCGAAGTTCGCCATGCACGGCTTCACCGACGCCCTGCGCCAGGAGATGATCATCGCGGGCCACAATGTGGGCGTCTCCAGTGTGCACCCGGGCATGATCAAGACCGAGATCGCCTGGAAGGCAAGGGCATCGGCCAATCGTGACCGCGACGACCTGGCCCGCAACTTCGATCGCCTGGCGCAGACCAGCCCCGAGTTCTGCGCGCAGACCATCCTCAAGGGCATTCGGAAGAACAAGCCGCTCATCCTGATCGGCAAGGACGCCAAGGCCATGAACGTCATGCGCCGCCTGCTCGGCTCCGGCTACATGAAGCCGCTCACCGCGCAGATGCGCAAGGAAATCTGAGCCCGCACAGCTGAGCTCGGGCCGCCGCCGCGATCCGGCGGCCGAGCACTGACCGCAGCCCCGCGCCCTCCGGTGCGGGGCTACCGGTCGTTGCCGACCAAAACCCTTGTGACCTCGTGTTTTTCGTCGTCTCACTGATCGGGACCACGCCGGGATGTGATGGCGATTACACGCCACCCTCGAACCGAGTGTTTCTATTCGAAATAGTGTTTGGAGGTGGCGCCATGCGTCTCGGCATGTTGATGCCCTATCTCGATGGCCTGGTGACGTCCGGTTCGTTCCTGCGCGAGTTCGCCGCCGCCGCGGAAGAGTGTGGCCTGGAATCGATCTGGGCCGTCGAACACGTGGTGGTGGCGCAGGATTACGAGCCGCTGTACCCGTACTCCCCGGACGGCCGCATGCCCGGCGGCGATCTGAATGTCCCCATGACCGATCCGCTGGAGACTCTCGCCTTCCTGGCGGGCGCGTCCAGCACGCTGAAACTCGGCACCGCCATGGTGGTCGCGCCGCTGCACAGTCCCGTGGTGCTGGCCAAGCGGGCCGCGACCCTCGACGTCCAATCCGGCGGGCGACTGCTGCTCGGCCTCGGAATCGGCTGGCAGAAAGAGGAATACGCCGCGATCGGCGTCCCCTTCGCCGATCGCGGCGGACGGCTCGACGACTGCATCGGGGCCATGCGGGCGCTGTGGACCGAATCCCCGGCGAGCTACAGCGGCAAGCACGTGTCCTTCGACCGGCAGTTCTGCCTGCCGCAACCGGCCCGCTCCATCCCGATCGTGCTGGGCGGCAACAGCATCCCGGCCGCGCGGCGGGCGGGCCGGGTCGGCGACGGCTGGTTCCCGTACACCATCACCCCGGAGGATTTCGCCCGTGGCGCCGATCGGGTCCGCGAATTCGCCACGGTCGCAGGGCGTCCCGAGGACGCGGTCGAGATGACCATCTGGCCCGGCTCCTGCGACTTCACCCGCGAATTCGATCCCGATTTCGTGCGCGGATACACCCGGGCCGGTGCGAGCCGAATCGTGCTGACCCCGCCCATGTTCGGCCCGGAATCCCTGCTCGACGGCGTGGACTCCCTCGCCCGCTACGTCGACCGGTACCGCAACGACGTGGCGGCGAAACTGTGAGCGCCGCAGCCGTATCCGCCGCTCCGGTGCACGTCCTGGACCGGGTGATCCTGCCCGCCGAACGGGTGGAGTCCTGGCTCCGGGCCTGGCGCAGGGATTACCTGCCCGGCGCGGTCCAGCGTGGACTGCGCGCCCCGCACGTCTGGCGGGCCCACCACGACCCGGACTCGGTGGAGTTGCACATCAGCTGGGAACTGCCCGGCATCTACGAGTTCTACGGCATGCGCGGCGCGGCAGCGGCCGATCCCGCCGTCGCCCGCTTCTGGGCGGAAACCGACGCCATTGCCGTGGCCCGCGAGCGTCAGGTCATGGCGGTCCAGGAGGAAGCACTGTGAGCCGCTGGCTGATTCTGACCCGTGCGCCCGAGGCGACGATCGCTCGCGCGGCCGAGGCCGCTGCGGCGCTCGCCGGGGTTCACCACTGCTCGGGCGGCATCGATCTCCCCGGCAGCCAGGGCGGATCGGGTGCCGTCGTGGACCTGGCCGCCGATATCGCTCCGGCCGCGGCTCTGCCCGCGCTGTTCGCGGCCGATGCCGATCCCGCCGCGTCCGGGACATTCCCCGCAGCTGCGAGCGGGGCGGAAGTGGCGGGCGCGGAGGCGATTCCGCTGTTGCCGGTGGCCTCGCGCATCGCGTCCTGCGACAGCGCCCGGCGGATCAAACGCACCCTGCTGCTGACCGTCCGCGCGGGAACTCCCGCCGCGGTGGTCGATCGTTTCGAAGCCGACCTCATGGCCATGCCCGCCCACATCACCGCGATCAAATCCTGGGCGCTGAGCCGAGTTTCGGGAGAGAGCCGCTGGACTCACGTGTGGGAGCAGGAATTCGAATCACCCGAAGGTTTGAACGGCGACTACCTCCTGCATCCGTACCACTGGACCCACGTCGACCGCTGGTTCGATCCCGAGGTCCCCGGCTCCATCGTCGAACCCGCCATCGCGCACCTCTACCGCTGGGCGGACGGCCCGGTATTGACGGAGTAGTCCGGACCGGGTCTGTGCGCCGTGTGTCCCCGATACGCTGTAGCCATGTCTGAGCCGGTGTCGCCCAACGCCGCCCTGGCCGACGCGCTGGCCTCGAGCACCTGTGTCCCCGGCGTCTTCCCGCCCATCCCGATCGAGGGCGAGCTCTACATCGATGGCGGCCTGCGTTCCTCCATCAATGCGGACCTGGCCCTGCCCGCCGAGGTCGTCGTGATCTTGGAGCCGCTGGCTCACATGTTCCCCCGCGCCGGCACCGACCGTGAACTGGGTTCGGCCACAGAGATTTCCGTTGTTCCCGATGCCGAGGCCATCACCGCTTTCGGCCCGGATCTGTTCGGCTCCGCGGCTCTGCTTCCCGCCTATGAGTCCGGTATCCGCCAATCCGGGGACGCCGCAGCACGATTGAAGGAGATCTGGCCCGCGCGCTAGACCCGTGCGCCGGCGACCAGCGCCGGACACGACGGGAGATCCGGGTGGTTCCGGTGTGGCCGGGGGAAGATCGCTGCCATGAAGGTGATTCTCTTCGGCGGGACCGGGATGATCGGGCAGGGCGTGCTCAACGAGTGTCTGGCGGATGAGCGGGTCGAGCAGGTGCTCGCGGTGGGGCGGAGTTCGGTGGGGGTCGAGCACCCCAAGCTGCGGGAGCTGGTGCAGGCCGATCCGGGGGATCTTGCGGCGGTCGCGGGCGAGCTGGGGGAGTTCGATGCCTGTTTCTTCTGTCTCGGGGTGTCCTCGGCCGGGATGAAGGAGGAGGACTATCGGCGGATCACCCATGACCTGACATTGCGGGTCGGTCGCGCGCTGGCGGATGTGAATCCGGATATGACCTTCATCTACGTGTCGGGGCAGGGGACCGACAGCAGTGAGCAGGGGCGGTTGATGTGGGCACGGGTGAAGGGGAAGACGGAGAACGACCTGCTCGGACTGTTCTCGCGGGCGTACATGTTCCGGCCGGGGTTCGTGCAGCCGCTGGACGGGGTGGTGTCCAAGACCCGGGTGTACCGGATCGCCTATGCGCTCACCGGGCCGTTGATTCCGCTGCTGCGGCGGGTCGCGCCGAATGCGTTCAATGACAATCGGGAGATCGGGCGGGCCATGATCGCGGTGGCGGCGTCCGGAGCCGATACCCGCATCCTCACCCCTCGCGAGATCGCGGCGTGTGCCAGGGGCTGACCGAAATTTGAAACGAGTTCTTGTCTGAAAAGCCTGCGAATCAGACTTCTGGTGGCGAAAATTGGCCAATGAGCAGGCTGGTGACTTCGTGTGCGGCGATCACGGTCGCCGTGGTCGTCATGGTCGGGACCGCGGTGGCCGGGACGGCGTGGGCGCAAACGCGTGGCGGGCAAGCGTGCACGCCGTACACGGCGATCTTCGCGCCGGGCACCTGGGAGACCCATGCCGACGCGGATCCGGCGGTGCCGGTCGGCATGCTCAGGCCCATCGGCGACGGGCTGCAACAGCAGTTCGGCAGTGACATCACGGTGCTGTACGCGCCCTACGCCGCGAGCGCTTTCGATCAGGGGCTCAGTTACGCGGAATCGTTGAGCACCCTCGAATCCCAGTTGCACCGGATGGTGAGCGAGCTGTGCGGATCGACGCGGGTCGTACTCGCCGGATACAGCCAGGGGGCGGACGGGATCGGCGATCTCGCCACCGCGATCGGCAATGGCGAAGGGCCGATCAGCGCCGATCGGGTACTCGGTGTGGGGCTGCTCGCCGACCCGCACCGTGATCCGAATACCACGCTGTCGCTGGGGGATCCACAGCCCGGTCACGGTATCGCGGGGCCGCGGAGCCAGGACTTCGGGGCGCTGACCGATCGGGTGCGCACCCTGTGCACCGACGGGGATCTGTACTGCTCGCTCAATGCCGGCGCGTCACCGTTCCTCGCGGCGCTGGGCCGGGTGCTCAGCGGCGATCCCACGCTGATCACCTCGCTCATTCCCGCGGGCACCGATCCCGGCATGCTCATCGAGCAGGTCGTCACGGTGGGTGCGGGCTGGGCGGCGACCGCGGCGAATCTGCCCGCGGTGCTCGGTGATCTCGCCGGGCTTCCAGGGCTGATCGAGGCCGGGGATCTGCAAGGAGCGCATCAGATCGCCGGCGATCTCAATGTGGCGCTGGCTCCGATGGTGCAAGCGGCCGCGGGGGTGGACCTGTCGCTCATCGGCTCGGTGCTGCGGGCCGCCGCCGCCGTCGACCCCTCGGGCTGGACCGCCGTCGTCGGTGTCATCGCCGACGTCCTGTCCGGCATCGATATCCTGCGGATCGCCGATGATCTCGGCCGGATCCAGGAAACCCTGTGGCGCGCAGCCGAATCCCTCGCCCGCAACGACACCGGCGCCGCCGCTGCCGAGGTCGCGACCCTCGTCTCGCACGGGCTCGACCTGGCCGGTGCGGTCATCGACCCGATCGCTGTCGCCGTGCGCGGCGATCTCCTGGTGGCCGCGCAGACCCTGCTCAGCATCAGCGATCCCGACTGCATGGCCGATCTCGTGCAACTCAGCCGCCAGGGCGTGGCCATGGCGACCTTCTACGCCTCGATGGCGCACATCGAATACGGCGACGACGCCCAGATCCTGCTGAATTTCCTGGGCTCCCAGGTCGTTTCCTAGAAACCCCGCCGTATTGGACGCGTGACCAGTATGGTGTCTGCGCATGCGACGTTCCCGCGTGCTCGGCACGATCCTGTCGGCCCTCGTCCTCACCCTGGCGGGGTCCACCGTGGTCGCGGCGTCACCGTCCGGCAGCAGCAGCGGGTCCGGATCGGCGCCGGCCACGGTGACCTCGCTCGGGGCCGACTTCCTGTGGGGCGTGTCCATGTCGGGCTTCCAGTCCGAAGGGCATGCGCCGGACAGCAATTGGAGCCGATACGCGAATTCCGGCGAGGCCACCGACAGCTACGGGAACTCGGTCGACTTCTACCAGCGCTACGCCGACGACATCGACCTCGCCGCCGGTCTCGGCGTGAAAGTGTTCCGCCTCAGCATCGAGTGGGCGCGCGTACAGCCGCGCGCGGACACCTGGAACGACAACGACTTCCGCTTCTACGACGACGTCATCACCAAGATCCGCGCTGCCGGCATGCGTCCCATGCTCACCCTCGACCACTGGGTCTTCCCCGGCTGGGCGGCCGATCGCGGTGGCTGGAAAAGCCAAGGCATGGTGACGGATTGGCTGGCGAACATGCGCCGCGTCGTCGACCGCTACGCCCCCTACGACCCGCTGTGGGTGACGTTCAACGAACCCATGGGCTACATCGCCCAATCCATCAAGATCGGCGATATCGGCGTCCTCGACGCCCTCCCCATGTTCGACCGACTTGTCCAGGCGCACAACACGATCTACGACTACATCCACCAGCGTCAGCCCGGCGCCATGGTGACCAGCAATGTCGCCCAGTACCCCATCATCCAGAACCTGACCGACATCCTCTTCGTCGACCGCGTCCGCACCAAACTCGACTACATCGGCCTCGACTTCTATTACGGTGCCTCGCTACAGAATCCACCCACCCTCGCCCTGGTCGGCGAGGAACTCTGGAAGAACGCCATAGAACCCGAAGGCATCTACTACTACCTGCGCACCTACACCGAAAAGTTCCCCGGCCTCCCCCTCTACATAGTCGAGAACGGCCTCCCCACCCACCACGGCCAACCCCGCGACGACGGCTACACCCGCGCCGACCACCTCCGCGACACCGTCTACTGGCTGCAACGCGCCAAAGCCGACGGCATGAACATCATCGGCTACAACTACTGGAGCCTCACCGACAACTACGAATGGGGCAGCTACGCCCCCCGTTTCGGCCTCTACACCGTAGACGCGAAAACCGACCCCACCCTCACCCGCCGCCCCACCGACGCCGTCCCCGCCTTCCGCGCTCTCACGGCTGCCGCCGGCGTCCCCGCCGACTACCGCCCCACCCGCAACCCGGCCCTCTGCTCGATCATCCTCCCCATCGACAGCTGCCTGCGCCCGGTGGCGGTGCCGTTGACCGGTCCCCGATAAACGGGACCGTCCGGCCTCTGTCCGCTGATCGATCTCGATCGGGCGATGTGGCATGTCGCACCTAGCGTGTCGACTGCTGGATGTACATGATGTACATGATGTACATCTGACCGCACGGGGGAGATCGAGGGACCGATGACGACCACCGAGCGAATCACATCCGTTGAGCGATACAACTCCATGAACAGCGCTAGAGAACACTTCGCCCAAATGCTGACGGCGGCCGAAGCGGGCAACGTCGCTGTGGTATCCCGCAAGGGGAAGGATTCCGCGCTGGTGGAGGTTGGGCGGCTCCGGTGGTTGCTATCCCACATCATCCGTGCCCACGAGCCGCAAGTCGTGCGGGAAAACAACAACTGGGTCGCATACCTACCAGGTCTTCCGCTGGCCGTGGAGGAATCCGACCTCGACACAGCGATCACCGCCTTGATCGAGGCTATGCGCGAGTACACCGCCGACTGGCAGGACCACCTCCATGGCGCACCCAACCACCGGAAGAACGTCGACTTCGTGCAGTTCGTGGAGCTATCGACGGACGAACAACTGAGAGAGTGGTTGACGGCGGCCGAACAATGACCCAGTACCCTCCGGGTAACAAGAAGGCCCACGAAACGTTCTGTCACCACGATGAATGGGTCCGTGTCCGGAACGCCACAGGTGGTGTGGTCAGGCATCACAGCACATGGGAATTGATGCTTTCGGATGGCCGCGTCCTGCGAACCCGGATCTCGCGGCCCATGGACAACACCGACTACGGATCCAAGCTGTGGTGCCAGATCCTGAAGGACCAACTCGAGGTCACCGAGGCCCAGTTCTGGGCATGCGTCAACGATCGAGTTCGTCCCGCGCGCACGTCGGAAGCTATTACGATCCCGGACAAGGAGCCCATCCCGCTCGGTGTCGTCGAGAAACTCATGCGCCTGGTTCACCTCACCTCGGAGGAAATCGAGGAGATGACCAAGGATCAGGCGGTTGCCAGGCTCAACCAATTCTGGGCTGAACAGTGAGGTCGGGACTGTGACGCAGATCGGAATCGAACCGACGAAGTCCTGAGTGAAAGTCAGGGTGCCCGTAACCAGCAGAGCAACTGCGCCATTGCCGGACAACGGTGTCCGGGCGGTGGGGGCGGTGGGGATCGAACCCACCTGCGCGAAGGCAGCTGATTTACAGTCAGCCTGAGCCACCAGGCTCCTCGCCCCCTGGGTTGAACGACGGGACTCGAACCCGTTACGACCAGATTCACAAGCTGGCGCCTCGACCGCTTCGGCTTCGTTCAACGTAGACCGGGCAGGGTTCGAACCTGCAACATGCTGTGTGTAAGACAGCCGCTCTGCCAATTGGAGCTACCGGTCCATGTCGGGACAGTGAGAGTCGAACTCACACCTTCCTGCTCCCAAAGCAGGCGCTCTATCCGTTGAGCTACATCCCGATGGATGAAAAGAGGTGTGGTCGTCCGAAGATCAGGATTCCTCGGCGACACGATAATGGGACGGTCGCGGCACATGGGCCGAATAGTGGTGCATGGCAGTCCCTTTCGTGTCGGTGCCGGTGCTGATGGATATGACGGTAGCAGGGCTGCGCGGGGAGGGAAACCGAATTAATTCGCCTCGCGGAGCAGATCCTTGAGGACCTTGCCGCCGGGGTTGCGGGGGAGGGCCTCGGTGAACACGATCTCGCGGGGGACCTTGTAGCCGGCCAGGTGGGCGCGAGCCCAGTCGAGGAGGGCGGCGGGGTCGGTGCGCTTCGGACCGGCGGGGACCACGACGGCGCGACCCACCTCACCCAGGCGTTCATCGGGGACGCCGATGACGGCCACGTCGCGAATATCCGGGTGCTGCAGCAGGATTCGCTCGATCTCGGCGGGGTAGGCGTTGAAGCCGCCGGAGATGTACATGTCCTTGAGACGGTCGGTGATGCGAAGGTAGCCCTCGGCGTCGAGGGTGCCGATATCGCCGGTGTGGAGGTAGCCCTCGGAATCGACGGCGGCCGCGGTGGCTTGCGGATCGTCGAGGTAGCCCTGCATGACATTCGGGCCGTGGACGGTGATCTCGCCCGGCTCACCCGGCGCGACCTCACGCCCGTCGCGGTCGACGAGGCGGATCACGGTGCCCGGCAGGGCTTTTCCGACGGTGCCCGCGACCAGCCCGGCGGGGGCATCGGGTGGGCAGACGGAGATGACGCCGATGGATTCGGTGAGGCCGTAGGCGGTGAAGACGTGCGGGACGCCGAGTTCCGTGCGGATGCGGTCCACGAGTTCGGTGGGGATGGGCGCGCCGCCGGTGCCGGCCAGGCGCAGCGAGCCGAGCATGAGATTGTCGCGGTCGGCGGCCAGCAGATCGGTGAAAAGAGTGGGGGGACCGGCCAATACGGTGATGCGCTCGTTCTCGATGAGTTTCAGGGCGGCGTCGGGATCGAAGCGTTCGACGGGCACCATGGTGGCGGTGCGCAGCAGGCAGGCCAGGATGCCCGCCTTGTACCCGAAGGTGTGCGAGAACGGATTGACCAGCAGGTACCGGTCGCGGGGTCGCAGGCCCACGGCGTCCGCCCAGCGATCGAACACCTCGAGCGTCTGGCGGTGGGTCGCCAGCACGCCTTTCGGGGCCCCGGTGGTCCCGGAGGTGAACAGGATGTCGGAGATGGCGTCGGGTTCGATGGCCGCCGCGCGCTGCGCGACGGCTTCCCCGGGCACCACCGTCCCGGGCGCGAGGAATCCGGCCCAGGAGCTGATGTCCCACTCCGGCGTGCTCGCGCCGATCGCGTCGTCGAGCAGGATGAGGTGTTCGAGATGCGGTAGCGGACGGCCGGATTCGGCGAGCATGGCCGGGTAGTCGTTGCCCAGGAACTCCTGCACCGTGCACAGGGTGCGAACCCCGCTGCGCGCCAGCACCTCCGCGGTTTCCGGACCGCGCAGCCGGGTGCTGATCGGCACCAGTGTGGCGCCCGCCCCGAGCAGGCCGAGTGCGGCGGTGATCCAGCGGACGCTGTTGGGCGCCCACAGGCCGACGCGGTCGCCGAGCTCGATTCCGGAGGCGATGGCGGCGCGCGTGACGGCTTCGGCCTGCTCCGCCAGTTCGGCATAGCTGAGCCGCCCGTCGGGGCCGGTGAGGGCGGCGGCGTCGGGGTACCGCCGCGCCCGGTCCGCCACCAGGGCCGGAATTGTCGAGATCGGCGCAGCCCCGGAGGAGCCGCCGATGGATACCGCGTGCCGCCGATCCATCCGCCCATCCTGCCCCACGCCCCTGCCTCGGATGCCCGTTTTTCCGGTGCCATCCCGCTGACCGGGCGTGCCATGCGGACCCGCGCCGACGTCCCGGATTCCGCTGAGCGGACGTGCGACCTGGCGAAACGCGCGCGCCCCGGTTCCGCTGATCGGGATGCGGCTTGGGGGTGCGGCAGCTCACGCGGCACGCTCGAATACAGGTCCCGAGGGGTGCGGGCGATTCCACGACATCGAAGGAGTGACATGACCGCGGGAGCGGAGCAAGCGCTGCGAACCGATACCGTCGTCGAACTGGACGGCACCTGCGGGCTGTCGCGGGCCACGATCGGCGGCAAGGCGTGGAGCATCGACCACATGCGGGCGCTCGGGCTGCCGGTGCCGCCGGCCTTCGTCATCACCACCGACGGCTGGGCGGACTACACCCGGCGCGGCGTGATCGCCGAGGAGATCTGGGCGCAGGTGCGGGCGGGCATCGCCATGATCGAGCGCGGCACCGGGCGTAACTTTGGTGCGGCGCGGCGGCCACTGCTGGTGTCGGTGCGCTCGGGTGCGGCCATCAGCATGCCGGGTATGATGGACACCGTCCTCAATCTCGGCATGACCGACGAGGTGCAGCGGGCGCTCGCCGAGGAGACCGGGAATCCGGGGTACGCCAACGACACTCGGCAGCGTTTCGTGCACCAGTACCGCGAGACGGTGCTCGGCGACGAGCACGGCGCGGTGCCGGCCGATCCGTGGGATCAGTTGCGCGGCGCTGTCGAAGCGGTGTTCCGGTCCTGGGATTCGGCCCGCGCCAAGACCTATCGG
Source organism: Nocardia huaxiensis (assembly GCF_013744875.1). Classification (NCBI taxonomy): domain Bacteria; kingdom Bacillati; phylum Actinomycetota; class Actinomycetes; order Mycobacteriales; family Nocardiaceae; genus Nocardia; species Nocardia huaxiensis. The sequence goes on along the minus strand of NZ_CP059399.1, from coordinate 7,517,935 downwards.
CGCAATCGCGGCGTGCCGGATACGCTCGGCACCGCGGTCACCGTGCAGGCCATGGTGTTCGGCAATCTCGACGAATTGTCCGGCACGGGAGTGCTTTTCAGCCGCAATCCGAATACCGGCGACGGCCCGGTCTACGGTGAGTGGCTGGTCGGCGGCCAGGGCGAGGATGTGGTGTCGGGCCGGTTGACCCCGCGCCCGCTCGACGAGCTCGCCGTCACCCAGCCCGCCGTGCACCAGGCGGTCATCGCCGCCGCGCAGCTGCTGGAGCGTGACGGCCGCGATCTGCAGGACATCGAATTCACCGTGGAGTCGGGCACTTTGTGGCTGTTGCAGTCGCGGGCGGCCAAGCGTTCCGCGCGGGCTGCCGTGCGCGCGGCCGTGGCCATGGTCGACGAGGGTCTGATCAGCGCCGACGAGGCGCTCGATCGTCTCACCGCCGATCAGGTGCGCGACGTGCTGCGCCCGGCGAGTGGCGAGGCCACCGGGCAGGAGCCGTTGGCGCGCGGCGAATCCGCCTGTCCCGGACTGGCTTGCGGCATTGTCGTCACCGATCCGGACGAGGCCGAGGCCCGCGCGGAGGCCGGGGAGGACGTGATCCTGGTGCGTCCCACCACCAGTCCCGACGACCTGCACGGCATGATCGCCGCGCGCGCCATCGTCACCGAATTGGGCGGCACCACATCGCATGCCGCGCTGGTGAGCCGCGAACTCGGCCGCCCGTGCGTGGTCGGCTGCGGCCCCGGCGTGGTCGAGGCCCTGGCCGGTGCGACCGTGACCGTCGACGGCGGCGCGGGCCTGGTGCTCGCGGGTGAGGTGACCGCGAAGCCGGTCGAGGAAGCCGTGCTCGCCGACGTCCGCCGCCTGGCGCACTGGGCCGGTGTCGACGCCGAACGGCTCGCCGCCCGCCTCGAGGAGCGCAGCGCGGCACCGGAAACCGCTGTGCCAGAGGGTATTGCCGTGACCGCCCCGATCACCGAACTGGCCCTGCTGCGCCTGGTCGGCATCAAGGGCCGGGTGAACGCCGACAATCTGGCCGCCAGCCTGGGCGCCGAGGTGGACGAGATCGCCGCCCGCTGTATGGATCTGGTGGCGTCCGGCCTGTGCGCCAGCACGCCCGCCGGTTACCGTCTCACTCCCGAGGGCCGCCCGCGGCTGGAACGGCTGCTCACCGAGGAGCGCGGCACCGTGGACCACGCCGCGATCACCGCCGCCTACGACGAATTCTGTGTCTACAACGCCGATTTGAAGGTGATCATCACCGATTGGCAGATGACGGACGCGGCCACCGTCAACGACCACGCCGACGCCGACTACGACGCCGCGGTCCTGGCCCGTCTCACCGCCACCCACGAGCGCCTGCGCCCGCTGATCGGCCGCCTCGGCGCCATCGCCCCGCGCCTGTCCCGCTATCTGGACCGGCTCGACCGCGCCGTGGAACGCATCGGCGCGGGCGATCACACCTATGTGGCCCGTCCCATCATGGACAGCTACCACACCGTCTGGTTCGAGCTGCACGAGGATCTCATCGGACTGTGCGGCCTGACCCGCGCCGAAGAGGCGGCGGCCGGCCGTGCCCACTGACCCCGTGACCTCCCCGGATTCCGCCTCCCGCGCAACCCTGCCAACCCCCTCCGGCGCGGGAGAGCGGTGGGTGGAGTTCGCCCAGATCGACAACGTCCGCGATCTGGGCGGGCTCCCCGTCCGCGGCGGCGGCATCACCCGTTTCGGCGTCGTGTTCCGCTCCAGCACCCTCCAGCAGGCCACCTGCGACGATCTCGCCGAGCTCGTCGGCACTCACGGCCTGCGCACCGTCATCGACCTGCGCCTGCCCGACGAGGTGGAACGCGAAGGCTACGGCCTGCTCACCACCGAAACCGACGTGCACATCGCCAACCTGCCGATCCGCAAGTCCCCCCAATCCTCCTTGGCCGCACGTGATCTCGTGCCCGACAAGACCCGGGTGGACCTGACCGAGCTCTACGGTCAACTGATCGCGGGCAGCGTCGAGCACATAGTCGAGGCCGTCCGCCTGATCATCGACCCGCATCGACAGTCGGTCCTGTTCCACTGCGCCGCAGGCAAAGACCGCACCGGCGTCCTGGCCGCAGTCCTCCTCGACGCGGTCGGCGTCCCCGCCGAGCACATCGCCGACGACTACGCCCTGACCAACCTGCGCATGCAGCGAGTCCGAGACCGCCTCAACGCCCTCCCCTCCTACGAGGGACTGCCCCCGGCCAACACCGGCGTCCTCGCCATCACCGGCGAGGTCATGCTCGGCTTCCTCCGAAACCTCCACGCCGACCACGGCGGCGCCACCGAATACCTGCTGGCAGCGGGCCTTTCGGAGGCGGAGCTGGCCCGGCTCCGGGAGACCCTGGTGGCGTGAGCCCCGTCCCGCCCGGTGGCTCCGGATCGAGGGTTTGGGCGGCTATGGCTCGATGATGACCTTGCCGTCCTCGCCGGGGACGATCACGGGCAGCAATTGCTCGGCCTCGGCGCGGACGGCCGTCTCTTCGGCCGCCGACAGCGGATGCCACGGGGTGATGCGAATGGTCGTGCCGTCCAGATCCCAACGGCCGTGGACGAATCCGTCCACCAGATACATGGGCACACCGGCGGAAGCGATCTTGGTGATGCGGGCCCGGTCTTCGTCGCTGATGATCCGGCGGCGGTCCTGATGGCCGAGCGCCACATTGTCGAAGGCGGGCAGGAAACGCACGGGCACAGGCATATTCGCGTCGGCGATGGGGGCGTCGGGCAGGTCGAACAGCTCGCGGCCGGTGTCGTCGCGGAAGATCCGCAGGCCGGGACGCAGTCGTGCGACTACCTCCGCCAGCCGTGTCACTCCGGACCAGTTCTGCATATCGGCCACGCTGGCCGGGCCGAAGGCGGCGAGGTAGCGCAGGATCATGGTCTCCGGCTGCGGCTTGTCCTCGACCGGTTCGCCGATCCACTCCTCGGCCAGCGCGACGCCCACCTGCCGCCCGCGCCAGCCGCCCCAGGCCCCCGCTCGCCCGTCGTGCACCAGCGGGATGAGAGCGCCCAGACCCTGCGCCAGCCGCCCGGGATGCGGGGTCGGGAACCGTTCGCCGAGAGCGCGTCCCAGTTCCCGTCGGCTCACCGTGCGCCCGGTCAGCAGTTCCCGTCCGGCGGCGGCCAGTTCGGCGGGATCGACCTCCGTCATGGCCTCCCGGAAGTAGGCGGCCCCCAGCACCGACCCCACGAACGGCTGCACCGTCGGATGCAGCCAGCGGAAGTCCGCTGCCGCCGCCAGATGCACGGTCCGCCGGATCATGGTGGCGCGCACCACACTTCGATCCTCGAGCAGACCTTGGAGTTCGTCCCTGCGAAACCCGGCCAGCCGCGTCCACAGGCCCACATAGGGCCAGTTGGGCTCCTGCCCCTGCACGGCCACCAGATGCCGGATCAGATCTTCGGCAGGCATCGACACCCGCTCGGTCAGATGCTGGCGCAGCAGCAGGGTCCGGTTCAGCGTACGCACCGACAATTCCGTCATAAGTCCAGTGTGGTGCACATTTAGGTCAGTTCGTGTCCTATTTCCGAATCGATGTCTGCCCGCCGATTCGCGTTCGCGGGCACCTACCTTCTGCGATACTCGAATCGCCAATATCCCACTGACACAGGGGGTTCTGTGATGGGCGAAATCAACGCCCTGGTCACCAGAATCTTCGGGACGGTGGGGGCGCCGCCGCCCATCCCCCCGGTGCCGTGATCGGGGCGGGGCCGTTCCAGCGGATCTATGACCCGAGCACGGCGGCCGGGGAGCCCTGGTATATCAACGACCACACGCTGGTTCGCCATGTGGACGGGTGCTGGCATCTGTTCGGCATCACCCATCGCGAGCCGGCGGATCCGTGGGATGAGACGGAGTTCGCGCACGCGAGCGCGGAGACGCTGCACGGGCCGTGGACGACGCATATCCCGGCTCTGGTGGTCGATCCGGACTACGGTGAGACCCATCTCTGGGCGCCGTATGTAATCGAATGCGCCGGAACCTATTTCATGTTCTATGCGGGCGGTGGTCCGGATCGCACGCGGGCGGCGATCAATCTTGCCACCTCGACCGATCTGTTCGAGTGGGCCCGGCACGCGGATGGGCCGCTGTTCCGCGACGGCTATGACGCCCGCGATCCCATGGTGTTGCGGATCGGCGCCGAATGGGTCATGTACTACTGCGCCACCAACACACCGCGCGGGGGCAATCACGTGGTGGCGTACCGCACGAGCGCGGATCTGGTGCACTGGGGTGAGCGCCGGACCGCCTACACCGATCCGACTTTCGGCACCGAAGCGGGCAATACCGAATCTCCGCATGTTCTTCGCCACGGCGGCGAGTGGTATCTGTTCATCGGCCCGCGCCCGGATTACGTGGGCACCGAGGTGTTCCGCAGTACCGACCCGTTTCATTTCCGCCCGGCCGATCGTGCCGGGTGGATTCCGGCGCATGCGGCCGAGGTGGTGTGCGAGGACGGTCGCTGGTGGGTCACCGGCGCGGGCTGGGGGCAGGGCGGAGTTCACCTCGCGCGCTTGCGGTTCCCGGATGGTCGCGGCCCGGACGAACCCGGCTCCGACTGACTCGCAATCTTCCGCGATTCGGGCGCGGCGAACCCGGTGAGCTGGAATTCTGGATGGCGAGTCGTGCAGTCCACCCAGTGCGGGGAGGCGAGGCAAATGGCCCGTATCGGAGTTATCAGCATTTCCGACGGACGCGACTATGTGCACGGGGGCATTGTCGGATTCATTCGCACGGTGGAGGATCGGCTCGTCACCGAATTGATCGCCGCCGGACATCATGTGGTGCGCGGGGTGGAGCCGGTCGGCAGCAATGAGCAGGCGGTGGCGGTGGCCCGCCGGGTGCAGGCCGCCGGTGTCGATCTGACCGTGCTGCACTATGCGGTGTGGGCGTTCCCGCACTTCACCATGCTGGCCGCGGGCGCGCTGGACGGTCCGCTGCTCTTGCTGTCCAATATCGATCCGGTGCAGCCGGGCATGGTCGGCATGCTGGCAGCCGGGGGCGCGCTGGATCAGATCGGCCGCGAACACGCCCGGCTGTGGGGAGATCCGGCCGATCCGGACCTGATCGCGGCCATCGGTGCGCGGGCGCGCGCCGCCGCGGCGGTGCGGAGTTTGCGGGGCAGCACCTTCGGCCGCATCGGCGGTCGCCCCATGGGCATGAACACCGCGGTCGCCAATACCGATCAGTGGCAGCGGCAATTCGGCGTGGATGTGGAGGAGATCGACCAGTGGGAGATCGTGCGCCGCGCCGACACCGCCGACGCGGGCGAGGCCAAGGGCGCGCGAGAGTGGCTGGAGCGCACCACCGCCGGCGTCCATTACGACGGCCGCAAACTCACCCCCGAACTGCTGGAGCGGCAGATCCGCTCCTATCTGGCCATGCGGGATCTCATCGCCGAATGGCATCTGGATTTCACGGGAATCAAAGGGCAGCCGGAACTTACGCAGTATTTCGCGACCATGGACATTGCCGAGGCGTTCCTCAACGACCCCTACGATTGGAACGGTCCCAAGGAACCGCACGTGTGCGCCACCGAGGCCGATATGGACGGCGCGCTCACCATGCAGCTGTTCAAGCGGATCACCGGCACCCCGGTGCTTTTCGCGGACGTGCGGCACTATCACGCCGACCGCGACATCTGGGATCTGTGCAATTCCGGGCAGCACGCCACCTGGTATGCCGCTCGCAGTGCCGTTGCGGCGGAGAACCTTTCGCGGGTGCACCTGTATCCGGAGGTGTTCTTCTTCCCGGCGGGCGGCGCGTCGGTGCATCACCTGGCCGCGCCGGGGGAGATGACCCTGGGCCGCCTCACCCGCAAGAACGGCGACTATCGAATGCAGTTGATGCTGGGCGCTTTCGAGACCTATGCGGACACCGTCAACGAGGCGCTCATGAAACAGTCCACCTGGGAGTGGCCGCACGCCTTCGCCAGATTGGACGCGCACGCCGGGGATTTCCTGACCCGCTTCGGCGCCAACCATATTCACGCCGTGCCCGGCGACCAGCGCGCCACCGTGCGCGCCGCGTGCGAGCTGCTCGGCATCACCGTGGACGAATTCACCAGGGCGGGTTGACATGCTGCTGGGCATCGATATCGGAACTTCCGGATCCAAGGGCGTCCTGGTCGACCGGGACGGCATGGTGGAGATGAGAGCCGAACGGCCGCATCGGGTTTCGACACCGCGACCGGGTTGGGTGGAGCACGACGCCGAGTCGGTGTGGTGGGCGGATTTCGTGGCCATCGCGCGGGAGTTGGTGGCGGCGGCCGACGGCGAGCCGATCGACGCGCTCGCGGTGAGCGGCATCGGGCCGTGCCTGCTGCCCGCCGACGGGTACGGCCGCCCGCTGCGCCCGGCCATCCTGTACGGGGTCGACACCCGCGCCGGCATCGAGATCGCCGAACTGGAAGACGAATTGGGCGCGGACACCGTGCTGGAGCGGTCGGGTTCGCCGCTCACCAGCCAGGCGGTCGGGCCGAAGCTGCGCTGGCTCATCCGGCACGAACCGCAGGTGTGGAAGGCCACCCGCATGCTGCTCATGGCGAGCTCGTTCCTGGTGTATCGGCTCACGGGACGCTATGTGCTGGACCATCAGTCGGCCAGTCAGTGCGTGCCCATGTACGACCTCATGGCGGGCGCATGGGCCACCGACTGGGCCGATTCCGTCGCCCCCGGCCTGACGCTGCCCGAATTGGCCTGGCCCGCGGAGGTGGTCGGCCGCGTCACCCGGGAAGCCGCTGCCGCCACCGGGCTTCCGGCCGGGCTGCCGGTCACCACGGGCACCATCGACGCCTGGGCCGAGGCCGCCGGTGTGGGGGTGCGCGCTCCCGGCGACACCATGGTCATGTACGGCACCACCATGTTCCTCACCCAGGTGCTCACCGCGCCCCGCCCGCATCCGGGCCTGTGGACCACCCTCGGAACCTGGCCCGGCACATACACTTCCGCCGCGGGCATGGCCACCTCCGGCGCGGTCACCGACTGGCTGCGCACCCTCACCGGCAGTGATTTCAGCGAACTGGTGGACGAGGCCGCGCACGTCCCGCCGGGCAGCCGGGGCCTGCTGGTGCTGCCCTACTTCGCGGGCGAGCGCACCCCGCTGTTCGACCCCGATGCCCGCGGCCTGATCGCCGGACTCACCCTCACCCATCAGCGCGCCGACCTCTACCGCGCGGTTCTGGAAGGGATCGGCTACGGCGTGCGCCACAATCTCGAGGCCATGGCCGCGGCCGGTGGCCGGGCGCACCGGCTGGTCGCGGTGGGCGGGGGCACCAAGGGCGGGCTGTGGACGCGCATCGTCTCCGACATCACCGGTCTGCCGCAACAACTTCCGGCCGACACCGTCGGCGCGGCCCTCGGCAATGCCCGGCTCGCGGCCGAGTCGGTCGGCCTCGACACCGCCGCCTGGAATCCGATCATCGCCACGGTCGAGCCCGATCCGGCCCGCACCGCCCACTACGAGCCCTACTACCGCCACTATCGCGACCTGTACGAATCCACCCGCAACACCGCGCATTTCCTGGCCGCCGAGCAGCATCGGGCCGCCCGCGGCCGGCCGTGACGGTCGCCGGCGGACCGGCCGCGCCGTTCACGCCGATTCCACCTGTTGCGACCGTTCGGTGAACGGTGGGACATCGCGCCCGCAAGGTGGTATTACTTGCCGGTGGCATGGACTTTGCGGCTCAGCGAGGACGAAGAAGCTGCGCTGGTCGCGCAGGCGGTGGTGGAGGGACGCTCCAAACAGGAGATCGTCCGCGACGCCCTCCGCACGTACATGAACCGGCAGCGCGCCTGGGACGAATTCGTCACCGGCGAACCGGTGGTCTACAGCTAGCGCCGTGTGCCGCGAGCCCGTTCCGACGACCGCCGGGTGAACCACGCCCCGTGAACCACGCACGCCCCGTGAACCACGCCCCCCGTCATCCCGGCGCGCTTTTGGCCGGGATCCACACAGTGGGTGCAGCGCTCGCCCGTGTGGATCCCGGCCAAAAGCATGCCGGGATGACGAGCCGCGCATACTGGGATGACGAGTGAAGGTAGACGTCGGCGGGATCCGGTCAGGCGTAGTACAGGTCTCGGATCTCGGCGTAGCGCTGTCTGATCGCCGCCCCGATTCCCGTTGCGACAGAATGGAATTCGGTGGCGTGCGGCGCGGGCCAGCGGGGCGGGCGCGGGCCGCCGCGCAGCGCCCAGGCCGCCTGGCGTGCGGCTCCCAGGGCCACGTACTCACCCGGACTCGGCACGGTGACCGTCATGCCGAAGATGGTGGCGGCGGCATGCGCGATCATCCGCGAGCGCGCCGCGCCGCCGATGAGCAGAATGCGGCGCGGGGTGGTGGGCAGCCGGTCGAACGCCTCGGCGATATTGCACAGCATCCCCTCGATGGCCGCCCGCGCCAGATGATGCGGTCGCATGGTGTGCGGCCGCAGCCCGTGCAGGCTGCCGGTGGCGTGCGGCAGATTCGGCGTGCGCTCCCCGGCCAGGTAGGGGAGCAGCGTGAGCCCGTCCGCGCCCGCCGGTGATTGCGCCGCAAGCACTTCCAGCCCCGACATATCGGTGCCGAGCAGCGTCGCGGTGGAATCGAGCACGCGCGCCGCATTGAGCGTGCACACCAGCGGCAGGAACGCCCCCGTGGCATCGGCGAACCCGTTCACCGCCCCGGACGGGTCGGCGCTGGGCACGGCCGCGCGGGTGAACACCGTGCCGCTGGTGCCCAGCGACACCACCACGTCACTGTCCTCGATGGCCAAACCCAGTGCGGCGGCGGCATTGTCGCCGGTGCCGGCCGCGACCAGCCGCCCGCCCGGGGTGTGCCCGGCCACTTCTGCCGGGCCCAGCACCTTGGGCAGTTCGGGACTGCGCCCGCGGAAGGCCAGCGACAGCAGATCGGTGCGGTAGTTCCCGTCCGCGGGCGACCAGTACCCGGTGCCGGAGGCGTCCCCGCGATCGGTGGTGGGCGCGGTCTCCGGATCGCCGCCGCGCAGCAACCAGGTCAGGTAGTCGTGCGGCAGCAGCACCCGTGCCGTGCGGTCGGCGAGCTCGGGCTCGTGATCGGCGAACCAGCGCAGCTTGGCCACGGTGTGCGCGGCCAGCGGTACGCTGCCCACCGCGTCCGCCCAGGCTTGCGGGCCGCCCAGTTCGGCCACGAGTTGCGCGGCGGCCTCGGCCGAGCGGGTGTCGTTCCACAGCAGGGCATCTCGCACCGGGTGCCCGGCGGCGTCGAGCACCACCAGCCCGTGTTGCTGTCCGGCCACCGCGATGGCCTCCACATCCCGCATCATGCGATCGGTGGCCTGGCGCAGCGCCTCCCACCACACCGACGGCGGCACCTCGGTCCCGTCGATGTGCGGTATCTGCCTTTGCCGCAGCACCGTTCCGGTGTCGGCATCGCACACCACGATCTTGCAGGACTGTGTGGAGGAGTCCACTCCGGCAACGACCGTCATTGGTCCCTACCTGTCTTCTCGTGCCGCCCGTCAGGGATGCAGTTGGATTTTGCGTCCGGTGCCCGCGCGGAAGGTCCGCACGGCATCGGCGAATTCGTGCAGCGAGAAATCGTGCGTGATCATGGTTTCCGCGTCGATGACGCCTTCGCCCATGAGATCGACGGCGCGGCCGAAACTGTGCAGCACGGCCATCGAGCCGACGATGGTGATCTCGTCGTTGTAGATGCGAAAGGGGGAAATCTCCGCCCGCGCCGCCGCGGGGGCGACACCGAATTGCTGATAGGTGCCGCCGCGGCGCACCCGGGACAGGCCGTCTTCCATGGCGGCAATCGTTCCGCTGCATTCGATCACGACTTCCCAGCCTTGCGGCCGATCGAGATCGTCGGCGGAAATGGTGGCCGCATCCGCGCCGAGCGTGCGCGCCACGGCCAGCCGATCGGCATTGGTGTCGACCACCGAGACCGAGGCCGCGCCCGCCGCGATGGCCAGTTGCAGCATGAGCAGACCCATGGTGCCCGCGCCGTAGACCAGGTAGTGGGTGCCGAGTTGCCTTGGCAGCACGTCGAATCCGTGCACCGCGCAGGACAGTGGCTCGACCAGCGCGCCGTGCGCGGAGGGCACGTGCCCGGGGAGTCGATAGCAGTTGGCGGCCGGAACTTTCACGAATTCCGCCATGGCGCCGTCCACGGTATCGCCGATGGCTCCCCAGTTCTCGCAAAGATTTCCGCGACCGATAGCACAGTAATGACATCTGCCGCAGAACAACGAGGGATCGACGGCGACGCGATCACCGACGCGCACACCCGCGGCATCCGCACCGAGTGCCACGACTTCCCCGGCGAATTCGTGCCCGGGAACGATCGGATAGGGCGTGGGCGGGAATTCGCCTTCCACGATATGGATATCCGTACCGCATATCCCGACCGCGTCGACCCTGATCACTGCCTCCCCGATGCCCGGCGTCGGATCGGGAACGGATTCGATCGAGAACTGTCCAGGCTTCTCGACGAGCAACGCGCGCATAGAAATACCATGCACCCCAACGCCGCTCGCCTGGTGCGTTTTACCCAATAGCAATCGCGAGGCATGTCGGATTTCGTCTGCATTACGGGTGGCGATAGGGGCGGGGGCGGGCGAATAGGGAGACGGTGGGGCGGGAATGGGGGCGCGGGTGGGGAATCGCTGTGCCGGGTCCGGTCCGGAAGTGGCCTCGCGCACAGGTGCGCGGGTGGCGCGGGCCGGAATCCGTTGTGATTGCTGTCCGTTCGCTAACCCCTACGGAGCAGTTCCCTTCGTCGTCACCAACCGTTCGCTTCCGACGGTAACGCTCTGGACGCCTGATCAAGACTGGTCAGTCTGCGCTACAGAGGAACCCCCAAAAAATGCTGATGAGGAAATTCGCCGCCCCCGCGGCGCTCGCGATCGCCGCCCTGGGCATCACCGCCGGCACCGTGCACGCGGAGCCCGTCGCTCCCGCCGACAACGGCGTGATCAACTACGCGGCCACCACCACCGACAAGAACATGGTCATCCGCACCGACGCCGGATCGCTGGTCGTCGAGGACGGCGTCTTCAAGGTGAAGGCCGCCAACGGCGACACCGTCGCCGGCACCGAACTGAAGTTCCGCGTGGACGAATTCGAGTTCCCGATCGCCGCGGACATCTCCGGCAACACCGCCACCCTGACCCCCGAGTTCGACACCGCGCACGCGGTGTACAAGCCGGTCGCGCTGCCGTACGAGGACCAGGCCCCGTGGAAGACCGACTACGAGCGTGAGCAGGCCGCCTGGAGCCGACTGACCTCCACCATCTCCATGGGCGCCACCATCGGCACCCTCGTCGGCGGTCTCGCGGGCGCCGGCCTGGGCTGCGTGCTCGGCGGAATCGCCGGCGCCGGTGTCGCCGGAACCGCGCTCGCCGCCATGTTCCCGGTCGGCGTGGTCGGCGGCGGCGTTCTCGGCTGCATCGCCGGCATGGGCGCGGTCGGATTCCTCGGCACCCTGATCGGCCAGATCTTCATCACCGCTCCGGTCGCCATCCTGGCTGCCGTGCAGTACTTCACCACCATCAACTCCGGCATGACCCCGGGCAAGAAGTAGGGCAGAGCATCAGGGAAACCTCTGCCACGGAACGGGACACGCGGCTCCGGGACCACCCCCGGGGCCGTTTCCCGTGTCAGCGGGCCTGATACCAGAGCGCGGTGGTGGCGATGTGCGCGTGCTCGAGCGGCAGATAATGGCCGTCGTCGCGCCAGCCCAGCGCCTGCACGGTCGCCTGCAGCGAATCGTCGAAGCAGATCGGATCGGGAATGTGCCAGCGGTACATGCCGAATCGCTGCTGCGGCTCATAGATCCGATCCGGCGGCTCCACCTGCGTCAGCCCCAGATACGGCGTCGAATACGGCCGATACGACCCGTCCAGGTCGAAGTTCCAGGCGCCGCCGAAATAGTCCTCGGTGCCGGTGCCGCAGATGGTCGGGAACTCGGCGTCCTGATCGAGATAGAACTTCACCTCGCCCTCACCCCACCAGCCCGGCACCCGCGGTTCGATGGCGAGATAGGTGCCCACGTAACGGCCGGGCCCGCCGGTGATTTCGACGATCGGATGCACGGCCGGTGACCCGAGCGGATCACTGCACCGCCAGCGCGCGTGCAGCGTGCCCGCCGCAGCCGGGACGTCCTCTTCGAGATAGGTGATCTGGTAGTACACCGGCGCCGTATGCCGCGCCCCATTGTGCAGCGTGACGAGCGCGTGCGTGTGGAAGGGCATGGGCCAGTAGCTGTTCAGCCCGCCCGCCGGCGCGACCACCACCGTCTGCGAGTTCACCAGCGCCAGTTCCGGCCAGGCATTGCAGAAGAAATCGCCCAGCGGCACCGCCACCGCCGGCTCCAGCGCGCCGTCCCAATAGATCTGGAGCGTGAAATCGCGCAGCAGCGTGCGATCGGTGGTGAGCCAGATGTGGCGGATGACGCCCGGCCCGGAAAGGTCTGCGAGGGTGACGGTTTCCCCCGGGGCCAGATCCACCGAGGGCGAAACCTTCCAGCCGCGGCCCAGTCCGGCGGCGGCGAAAGCGCCCGTCCCGGCTATGGCCCGCCCGCCCGCACCGGGCTCGCCGGTCGGGTTCTCCGCGCTCACGGAGCGGGTGCGCCGCCCGTCGAGATGCCAGATCTCCTGCACCATGCGAATTTTCGCATGTACAACGCCCGCGTGTCCCGAGGACGAGCCCGGACACACGAATGCCGACGCCGTCCCACACGGCGTCGGCATTCGATGGACAGCGGTGAAGCCGTCACTCGCGCAACGGCTCAGCCGCTACTTGTCGAGCAGCTTGGCCTTCAGTTTGTCGAGCGTGGCGGCGTCGATGCCCAGGCCGTTGGTGATGAAACCGTCCATCGAGCCGTAGGACTGCTCGGCCTGGTCGAAGGCGGCGTCCAGGTAGCTGCGGTCGACACCGAGCACCGGCTCGAACAGCGACGGATCGGTGACCCGGCCGCTGGCGACGAGACCGTCCAGGATCGCCTGGTTGCCGGCGGCGAGATTGTCGTTGGAGGCCAGATAGTCGTTGTAGATCTGGCCCTTGGGCACATTCAGGGCGCTCATGAGGATGGCGGTCATCCAGCCGGTGCGGTCCTTGCCTGCGGTGCAGTGGTAGAGGATCGGGCCGGAGGAGTTGGCGATCTCTTTGAACGCGGTGGCGAACTGCGCGCGAGAAGTCGCGTCGGTGACCATCCAGCGGTTGTAGTCCTGCATGAACTGCGCGGCCTTGCCGTCGCCCAGAAGTTGCTGCTGCACCTCCGGGCCGCCCTGGACGGCCTTGGCGAAGAACAGGTAGAAATCGTTCGCGGGATCGTAGACCGGAAGGGCCTGCGCGGGAATCGAACCCGGGAGCTTGTCCGGATTCTGCCCGGCCTCGGTCGGGCTGCGGAAGTCGATCACCTTGGTGACGCCCGCCGTTACCAACTGCTGCTGTTCGGCGGCGGTCAATTTGTTCAGCGCGTCGGTGCGGAAGACCACGCCGTGCCTGAGCTTGCCGCCGCCACCCTGGGTCGGGTAGCCGCCGATATCACGGGCATTGGGGGCCGTGGCCAGGTTGAGCGAATCGCCCTTCTGGGGCGACTGCAAGACGGGGACAGCCGGATTCGCGAACGCGGCGGGGGTGACCGCCGCGGGCATGAAGGCGATGAGCGCGGCGGCTATACCGGCCACGGTGCCGCGTGCGGCGCGCGAGATCGTCACGGGGTGTTCCTTTCATAACGGGCCGGGGAAGGGGGATCCCGGCCCGGGCTTGCGGCGGAGCGGGCGCGCGCCATCGCGGCGCGTGCCCTGGGGCAGCTCCGTGGGGGTGACGCACCCCGCGCCGGAATGGCGGGGGAGTGGTCTCAGTCGGCGTCGGCGTCGGCCAGCAGGGTGATGGTTCCCGCCGCGCCGTCCACCCGCACCCGCTGTCCATCCGACAGCGAGGTGCTCGCGATCTTGGTGTCGACCACGCACGGCACGCCGAATTCGCGGGCGACGATGGCGGCATGCGAGGCCGCGCCGCCGATATCGGTGACCACCGCGCCCGCGTAGGCGAACATGGCGGTGTGGCCGGTGTCGGTCACCGAGGCGACCAGGATGTCGCCGGGTTCGATGTCGTCGTCGAGGGTCAGGACGCGTTTCACGACGCCCTCCACCACGCCGGGGCTCACGCCCAGACCGGTGAGGGTGCCGCCCACCTCCAGCGCACCGGAGATCTCCTCCGGCTCCCACGCGCCGTTCACCACATCGGGCATGCGCACGGCCTGGAACCTGGTGCGCTCGGCGCGGCGGCGGGCCACGCGCTCCTTCAGATCGGCAGGAGCCCAGAGGATTTCGTCGAGGGTCAGGAAGACCGAGTCTTCGATCTCGGTGAGCTTGCCCGCCTTGACCAGACGCGCCGCCCGCTCCTGGGTGGCCAGGCGCAGGCAGTTCGTCACGCGCACCACGGCATCGCGGGCGCGCTCGCGGTAGACGGTGGCGCCGACCGCCATCTTGGCGGTGCGGCTGGCCGGCTCCGGCACCGGATCCCGGTGCGGCGCGGGCATTTCCGCGGCCCGACCGGCGGCGGTGACCAGCAGTTCGGGACGGTCGCCGAAGGTGGCGTTGATGAGCTCGCACTCACCCGGGCCGCGGTGCCCGATGCGGGCCAGCTCCTCGGTGAGGGCCTTGGCGAACGCCGGCGACTTCTCCCGGGCCGCGGCCACATCGCCGGTCTTGGCGATGGCCTGCAGTCCGGCGTCCTTACGGCACAGGGCCGCAAGGCGTTCCACGGCCAGCATGGTCTTGGCCGACTCCAGCCGTTCCAGGTCGATCTTCACCTCGCCCTTGTGGGCGGCGGTGGCGGCGCCGGTCATCATGACGCCGATGGAGGCGGCCTGCCAGGCTTGGTTGAGCCGGTCGCGCCACAGCAGGGCGCGGGCGTGCAGCTGCTCGTCGGTGAGCTCCGAGATGCGGTCGCGGTCAAGGGCTTCCGCGTGCGAGGCGGCATTGATCAGCTCGGCGGTCTTCGAGTACTTCATGGCGGTGGCGGCGACCCGGCCCATGGCCTTGAAAGTGCCCGCCCGCTTGGCCATTCCGGTCGGCATGGCCGGACGGCCCTTGGGGTGCAACTCCACATCGCCGATCGCGCCGTACACGTCGCGGCGCACGCTCTCCTCGTCCCAGCCGGGCATGTTCTCCGCGGAGAACACCCCGATGGACGCGTTGATGTACATGTGATGGCCGAGCACGCCGGTGACCCGGGAAACCCAGTGCTCCAACGCGATTCCCTCGATGGCGATCATGTTCCCCATGGCCTCGTTGCCCAGCCGGATGGCACCCGCCTGCAGGTCGATGGTGAGCGGGGTGAGCGGGCCGGGCAGCGCCTCGGAGGTGTTGGTGGCGGTGAACACCGGGATGCGGTCGTCCATGAGATCGTCGAACTCGCCCTGCAGGCCCTCCGGCGCGGCGGCTTTCAGCGTGTAGCCGTCGGAGGTGGGCGCGTTCTGCGGCACCACGTGCGTGGGCAGCGGGATCGCGCCGCGGCGGTCGGCGAACCCGGAGCCGGTGGCCTTGCGCCCGTGCAGGCCGCGCGCGGTGTCGGCGACCACCTCCTGGGCGGTCCAGCCGTAGCGGAAACCCCACTCGTCGCGGGCCGCGGCGGCATCCACCCGGGCGCGGGCGCTCGACGACTTCGGCAGCCACGCAGCGTATTTCACGCCGGTGTCGCGCAGAATGCGCTTCACCTCGTCGGCGGACACCTCACCCGGCGCGGCCAATTCCACCACGCCGCCGCGCTGCGAGACCGCCGCCAGCACCAGGAACCGTTCCAGATCGTCGAAGTGCAGCACCTGGATGCCCTCGCCGCCACGCGAGGCGGTCAGGGCTTCCAGTGCGCGCCAGCTGGTTCCGTCGACGCGGCGTCCGGCCACCAGTGCGGTGCGCACGATCAGCGCGTCCGCGCCACTGGCAGTCAAGGCCTGCTCGACCGCCGAATCCTGGCCCGCCGCAACGGGAACCACCAGCCGTACGCCGGCCTCCCGTGCCGCCTTCGCGAGCGCCGCCACCGCGGGCCCGCCCAGATGCACCACGGCGTCCACACCCGCCACGGCCTGCGCGCACGCCCGCGCGTCGGACAGGTCCGCGACGGTCACCGCGACCCGCGGGTCGACGTAGCGGTGCCGCTGCCGGTCCAGGCCGGTGACCTCGTGACCGGCGGCCAGCAGCATGCGCGCCACCGACCGTCCGCTCGGCTCGGTGACTCCGGTGACCAGAATCCGCATCGACTCTCCTCAAACTCGTGCGGCGTCCCAACCAACGTGACGCCGTTCACACACCATCACCACTACCGGACCGCGTGATGGTTCGCAGTCCCGATCAACGGGATCTCGGAGTCGCTCAGCAAGATGGGACGCTAAGTCCAGGCGGGTCCAGCGGGCACCGTCGAGGTATGACAGTGCGGAATCCGGTGACGCCGCGGGCGGCCGGCGAGGTGAGCCACTACGACATCGAGACCGATGTGCTGGTCGTCGGGTACGGGGCGGCGGGCGCGTCGGCGGCCTACGAGGCCGCGCACGCCGGGGCACAGGTGCTGGTGGTGGACCGGGCCGGCGGGGCGGGCGGGGCGTCGGCCATGTCCGGGGGCGAGATCTACCTGGGCGGCGGCACCCCGATCCAGACGGCCTGCGGATTCGAGGACACGCCCGAAGCCATGGCCGCGTTCCTGAAGGCGGCCCTGGGTTCCGGTGCGGACGCGGCCAAGATCGGCGAGTACTGCGCGGGCAGCGTGGAGCACTTCCACTGGCTGTGCGATCGCGGCGTGCCGTTCAAGCCGACCATGTGGGACGCACCCACCTGGGTGCCGCCCACCGACGACGGGCTCATGTGGCTGGGCGAGAACAGTTGGCCCTTCACGGAATCGGCCGCTCCCGCCCCGCGCGGGCATCGGCCGACCGCCAATGACTTCGGCGGCAAGCTGCTCATGGAGTGCCTGTCGTCGGCGGCCGAATCCGCCGGTGCGGAAACACTTTTCGACACCTACGTCACGGCATTGATCGCCGACGAGGCCGGCGCGGTGGTGGGTGCCGTCGCCCGGCGGTACGGCCGGGAACTCGCCATCCGGGCCCGTCGCGGCGTCGTCCTCACCACCGGCGGATTCGTGGACAACGACGCCATGCTCGAAGCGCATGCCCCGGAGCTGCTGGGCCACACCAAGGTCAGCGCGGGCACCGACGACGGCAGCGGCATCCGCATGGCGCAGGCCCTCGGCGCGGCGGTCCGGCACATGTCCGCCGGGCAGGTCGGCATGTCCCTGATCCCCGGCCTGGCCGCGCGCGGCATGGTGGTGAACGCGGTCGGCCGCCGCTTCATCAACGAGGACACCTACCCCGGCCGCATCGGCCAGGCCGCCCTCTACCGAAACAATATGGGCGGCAGCTGGGCCGGTGACGACACCGCAGTCTGGGTGATCGTCGACGAGGAGGGTTTCGAGGACGTCCCCGAGCCGCAGCGCTGGGGCGTCCAGCCCACCCACGTAGCCGAAACACCTTCCGAATTGGAGCAGTCGACGGGGCTGCCGGTCGGCTCACTGACCGCATCCATTGCCCGCTACAACGAATTCGCCACGGCCGGTGCGGATCTCGACCATCACAAGTCCCCCCGCTGGCTGCGCCCCCTGACCCCGCCCCTGGCCGCCATCGACGTGAAGGCCGGAGTCCGCCCGCCCGCGGAGTCCGGCGACCGCCGCGGCACCGGCGCCTCCGTCTTCACTCTCGGCGGCCTGCACACCGACCTCGACGGCCACGTATTGGACCAGGACGGCCTCCCCATCCCCGGTCTCTTCGCGGCCGGCCGGGCAGCCAACGGCCTACACGGTTTCGGCTACATCTCCGGCACGTCCCTGGGCGACGGCACCTTCTTCGGCCGCCGCGCCGGCACCGCCGCCGCCCGCCACACCTGACCACGAATCCCGGTCGGGAACAGTCGAATTCCCCGCCCTCGACACCGGCGGTGCAGACATCCCACCGAGCCCGCCGACGCGGGCGCCGCGCTGGTGGGCCGGGTCCGCGCTGAATCTGGGTCGATCGTGGCGACCACCATCACCGCCCGCATGGCCGTCGAACTCGGCCACCGCTGAGACGAATCCTGCCGCGAACAGCGGTGGGTTGAGGGAGTGACGCGGGCGTGGTTGGTGAGGAAACACATCCTCATTCGATGTACGGGGGTGTAGCCGGTAGCGCCCGGTGCGGGTGTTCGGAAGCCGGAAGTGTGCTCGTGAGACCGGGTTTGGCGCGTGGTGGCCGGATCATGCGTGCCAACAGGAGTGCGGCTGGGAACGAGAGCGCCACCCAGGCAAGGAGAATCACGATCGCCGCGTGCATTGGACGGTTCCTTCCGCGAGCTGGTCGAGTCGTTCGGTGTCCAGCGACAACACGAATCCGTTCAACGCCGCTTTCCGGGTTCGCTCCGTCGCGGTGGCCTCGCGGTCGAGCCCGTGCCGTCGCAACTTACCGGTCACTGCCCCGGGTATGCGCTTCAGCACACCGCCGGACAATGGGCCCCGGATCGTTGGTGGCATGCGCTGTGCCTGCGGGATCGCCGTTGTGCAGCCCATCATGGAGCGCCTCGAATCGCTGGTTCGCATTGATCTGGCAACGTCCTTGAATCCCAGCACCGCAACGAACGAGCAAAAAGAGGAAGAAGTCCTCTAAATTCCTGAACCGTCGATAGAGACCAGTGCGCGGCAACCCTCGGCACCCTCACCCACCGCGCCGCCCAACGCCGGGCCGCGAACTCTGACAGCCGAGGGCGGCGACCGTAACCGGGCGGGCGAGACCCGCCGAGCGCCGGAGCGGGATCGGGGTTCCGTTGACCGGGACTTTTCCGGGGCGGGGGTGGGTGCGGCCCATAGCGTCGATGGCAAGAACCATCGCACTAGGAGGAATCGGCCGCATGACTAACAAGGTGCTCGATCGGGTTCGGGATCTGCTGCCCGCCATCCGCGAACGGGCGGTCGAGGCGGAGCAGCAGCGGCGGGTGCCCGATGCCAGCATTGCCGAGCTGATCGACGCCGGGGTGTTCCGGATGTTGCAGCCGGTGCGGTTCGGTGGGGCCGAAGAGTCGCCGGTCGCGTTCTATGAGGTGATTCGGGCTATCGCTACCGCGTGCCCGTCTACCGCGTGGGTGGCGTCGGTGCTGGGGGCGCATCCGTGGCAGCTGGCGCTGTTCGCGGATCAGGCACAGCAGGACGTGTGGGGCGAGAGCATCGACACGCTGGTGTCGTCGTCGTATGCGCCGACCGGGAAGTTGAAGCCGGTCGAGGGCGGGTACGAGATCTCGGGGCGGTGGAGCTTCTCGTCGGGGTGTGATCACGCGCAGTGGGTGTTCCTGGGTGCGCTGGTGCCGACCGAGAACGGCATGGACTACTACACCGTGCTGGTGCCGCGCACCGATTACGTCATCGAGGACGTGTGGAATGTGTCGGGGCTGTCGGGCACCGGCTCCAATGACATCGTCATCGAGAAGGCGTTCGTGCCGGGGTATCGCACCTACAGCGCCGCCGATCAGGCCAATCTGGTGGGGCCGGGGCAGGAGCTCAATACCGCTCCGCTGTACAAGATCTCGTTCGGCAGCGTGTTCTCCAACACCATCACCGCGCCCATCATCGGTGCGGCGCAGGGCGCGTACGAATCGCATATCGAGCGGCAGCGGGAGCGGGTGCGGCTGTCCTACGGCGGGCAGAAGGTGTCCGAGGATCCGTTCGCGCACGTCCGGATCGCCCGGGCCGCATCGGAAATCGACGCCGCCATCCTGCAGATGGAGCGCAATATCTCCGAGCAGCTGCGCTATGCCGAAGCGGGAGAGGAGATTCCGTTCGAATCCCGGCTGCGCGCCCGGCGTGATCAGGTGCGCGGCACCGAACGTGCGCTGGAGGCAATCGATCTGCTGTTCAAGAACTCCGGCGGACACTCCATCCGGCGGCCGAACCCGATCGAACGGCACTGGCGCGACGCGCACGCCGGCAGCGTGCACGCCATCAATGACGTCGAGCGGGCGCTGGCCATGTTCGGCAAGGGCGCCATGGGTCTCGAAGTCACGGATCGGATGCTGTAGATGACCTTCACCGCGGAGAACACCGCCCGCCGGCTCACCGTCGACGGGCACAAACTGCGGTATCACGAAGCGGGCGAAGGGCCCGCGCTGGTGCTGCTGCACGGCTCCGGCGTCGGCGTCTCCGGCTGGGCCAACTTCGGCGCGAACCTGCCGGTGCTGGCCCGCCACTTCCGCTGCCTGATCCTGGATCAGCCCGGGTTCGGAGCCAGCGAGCGGCCGCAAGTGTACGACCGCAACTATCTGCGCATCGCCTCCGACGCCGTACTCGGCCTGCTCGACGAGCTCGGACTCGAAAAGGCGCATCTGCTGGGCAATTCCATGGGCGGCGCGGTGGCCACCATGACCGCGCTCGAGCAGCCCGAGCGGGTGGACCGGCTGGTGCTCATGGCCCCCGGCGGCGTCGGCGTCAATGTGCTCGGGCCCGAACCGTCCGAGGGCATCGGCCGGCTCATGGAGTTCAATGCCGCGCCCAGCCCGGAACGCGGTCTGGCCTTCCTGAAGTCGATGGTGTTCGACCCCGCCACCCTCACCGAGGAACTGGTCGAGCAGCGGCTGAAACTGGCCGCCGACCCCGCCGCGCAGGCCGCGCTGCGTGACGCCTACGCGACCTTCTACAACCCGAAAATGGCTGAGGCCCTGCCCCTGTGGGCGCGCCTGCGCACCCTGCGGGCGGAGACGCTGCTGCTGTGGGGCCGCGACGATCGGGTCTGCCCGGTGGAGGGCGCGCTGCTGCCGGCCCGCCAGATCCCCAGGGTGGACCTGCGGATCTTCTCCCGCTGCGGGCACTGGGTGATGGTGGAACGCAAGGACGCCTTCGAACGCGCGGTGGTCGACTTCCTGCACAACGGGTTGTAATCGCTGGCTACAGTGGCGGTATGACGTGGACCGCGCCCGCGATCGAACTTCCGGAGCACTCGCGCCTGGGTGCCGAGCGTGCGCTGCTGAATTCGCTGCTCGAGCGCGGTCGCGCCATATTCCTGTGGAAATGTAGCGGGCTCAATGGAATTCACCTGGCCGCGCGTGCGGTGGAACCGTCGTCGATGTCGCTGCTCGGACTGATCCGGCACCTCTCCGAGGACGAACGCGGCTGGTTCCGCATCTGTGCGGCGGGGGAGAAGCTGGACTACATCTACTGCTCGGAATCCAATCCGGACGGCGATTTCGACGATGCGCTGCCCGAGTCGGCCGAGGACGATTACGAGCGCTATCTTGCCGAAATCGCCTTGGCGGACAAGGCGGTTGCCGAGCTTCCGCTGGATCTGGTCGTCGAGCATCCGGCGCGGCCGGGCCTGCGAGTCTCGGTGCGCTGGATCTACCTGCACATGATCGAGGAGTACGGCCGCCACGACGGGCACGCTGACCTGCTGCGGGAACGCATCGACGGTGCGACCGGGTATCAGGCGCCGTTCGACAACAAAGCGTCCTGAGATCGATTGGACGGCTGCGGTGTTCGACGAAGGGGATGTCGAACACCGCACCCGCACCGCAAAGGATAGCGCCAACTTCCAAGATCGTCAGGTCCTGATTCACCGGAAGTTTTTCGGACCTGGCGCTGAAATTTACTTGGGGGCAGTCTGTTTCGCCGCCAGCACGGCCGGGTAGGCGGCGGCGACGGCTACCAGCCAGCGCAGTTCGCCTTCGAAGGACGGATGCTCGGGCTCCCGGAACCGCTCTCCGGATCCGGTCGCGCCGCCACCCGCGCGATGGGCGCGCACCGCAGCCGCAATGCGGGCCGCTTCGACTGTCGCCGCCCGCTTTTCGCCGGTGACACCCAGTTCCGTGGCCAGCAGCTCGGCCGCCGCCGTCACCTCGGCGGTGAGCTGCGGCTGCAGAATGAGCAGCGCATCGCGGATCTCGATCACACTGCGGTACACGCGATCCCGGCCCACGCGCGGGGTCCCGGCGGTGGTCTCGGCGATCTCCGGAATCGCCTCGCGCAGCGCCGACAGCAGCGGGCGCAGGCGGGGGAGGGCCCGCGCGTGCTCGTAGGTGCGGATCATGCTCGGAATCGCCGCCGGGCACAGATATCCGATGAGCATGACCGCCGCGCCGAGACTGGCGAAGGCCGGGGCGATCTCGGTATTCAGCTTGTGCGCGGGGATATCGAGCCAGCTGCACGTGATGGCAATGGTCTTGCCGATGCTGTAGCCGATCGCGATGGCCGACCCGACCACCAGCAGCCGCAGGCCGCGCCGCAGCCACAGCTGGTCGCGCACCTGCGGAATCCAGCCGCGGCACAGCACGATAATGCGTGCCAGACCGAGCGTGTAGGCCAGCAGGTAGATGCCCAGGAAGGCGTCGACCAGCGGCTCGGTCGCGTAGTGATGGTCGAAGTCGGTGGGGTGGATGCCGTCGTGCACCGGGGCCGCGAAGAACAGCGCGGCCATGACGATCACCACCGCGGTGTTCACGGCCATCACCGCGCGGCCGCTCAATCGCGGCTTGCCGGTAGCCGGGTCCAGCAGGTACGCCGTCCACACCAGCTGCGACAGCACGGCGGTGGCGACCGCGCTGTAGACGATGAGCGAGGCCAGATTGTCAACGCCGCTGGTCTCGCCGATCCAGGTGTAGATCTGCGGCACCGCCGCTTCGAAACCGATTGCGGCACAGAGAATCGCGACGGCAACCGCCCACTTGGCGGGGCTGTGCGGCGCCCGGGCGGCCAGCACCAGCCGCCAGGCGAACGCGAAAACGGCGAGGGCGCCGATACTTCCGTAGAGAATGGCGAACGGCACGGTGATCAGTCGAGTCCTGGTCCGAGGGTGTCGAGCAGGTTGCGCACATCGGCGGGAGCGGTCTCCGGCAGCACCCACTCCGCGTGCGGTGCGGAACTGGAGATGTGATGTGCCATGAGCAGATCCGCGATGTGCTCGGCCTCCTGCTCGTCGCGTTCGGAGGAGCAGCTGCGGCCCAGCATGCGCCGCACCACGGCCGGATCGATATTCGGGGCGAGCAGACGCAGCGCGTCCTGCCCGGTCATGACCACGGTCTCGTGCCCGGCCAGCAGATGCCCGAACTCGTGGCAGACAATGTGATCCTGGTGCAGTGTCGTCGTATTGCGCTGGTAGGCAATGAAATCGATGTCGCGGGTGACCAGCAGGCCGCCGGACAGGCCGGTCACCGGCAGCGGTTCCGCGCGCAGGCGCAGCGGCCGTCCCCGCCGGTGCGCCAGAGCCTCCGCCAGCCGCGCCACCGGGAATCGTCCCGGCAGGCCCAGCCCGCGCAGCTCCCGGCGCAGGCGCCGATGATCCATCACCGTCCTACCCCCAGGGCCTTCCCAGCGCGTGATCCGCATGTGTCACTCGTCTTCGGCGCGTTGCTCGGCTTCGATCCGCTGCAGCACATCGAACATCGCCACTATCGCCTCGGCCCGCACGATACCCTGTGCGAGGCCGTCGCGGAGGACGAGTTCCAGGGCAGCCGAATCGCCTTTTCCCTTGAGCGCGTTGACAAGTGACAGTTCACGGCCGCGCTCCTCGGCGAGCTGCGGATTGGTGAGCGGGTCGAGGCTGTCCAGCCCGAAGTAGGCGCGCAGCGCGTCCAGGGTCTCGAACGACGGATTGACCGTCTGCCCGGTGCGCAGTTTCCACAGGTAGTTGGCGGACAGCGTGGCGCCGATGGACCGGTGAATATCCTCGGCGAGGGCCCGGTGAGTGATCTCCACCCGCTGGTCGTCGCGTTCGGCCGGCGGATGCATGGCGTCGATCAGCGTGTTCAGCGCACGCGTGAACGGATGCTGTTGTGTGGCAACCATTCCGATCTTGTCTCCTGCAGTTGACAGGCGCTGTGAGCGCGATCATATACTCGTTCCGACTTCACGACCATTCGCCCGCGTCGTCGCTCCCGAAGGGGAGGGCGGCGGCGCATCCGGCGCAGGGCCATGAAGCGGGATGGGGCGACCAGAGTCGTTCGCCCCATCACAGTTTCTCTCACGTCACCAGCACCGGCAGTGTGAGCGGGCCGCGATGGCGGAAACCGGATCGCCAAGTGAGCGTGTCGTTCCCGGCTGTCACCCGCAGGTCCGGCCAGCGCCGCAACGCCTGCTCCAGCACGGCCGCCGCGATCGGATGCACCAGGCCGGTGCCGACGCAGGCGTGCATCCCGTGCCCGAGCGCCAGATGCGGATTGTGCGCGCGCCGCACCTCCAGTTCCGCTGCGCGCTCGAAGATTTCATCGTCGTGATTGGCCGCGGCCAGGCACAGCAGCACGGTCTCCCCGGCGGCGATCTTCGCCCCGCCGATCTCCATGTCGCACACCGCGAATCGCGGCCCCGCCAGCACTTGCGGTGACAGATACCGCAGCAGCTCGTCCACCGCCGAGCGCCGGTCCGGCATCGCCAGAAACGCGTCCCGCTGCTCCGGCCGCGCCGAAAGCTCCAGCACCGCACCGGAAACGAGGTCCACCACCACCTCGTACCAGACGAACAGCAGATAGAACAGCAACCCGGTGAGCTCTCCATCGCTCAATCGCCCGTCGCTCAGCCGGCCCAGCATCGTCGCCCCGGACTCCTGCTGCCCGAAGGTCTTGGCCCCCTCCAGAATCCGCCCCATCATGCCGATGGTGTCCCGCGCCCGCGGCGCGGCCCCGGCTCGCAGGGTGGTATTCGCCCACTCCGCCAGCAGTTCCCGCTCACCCTCCGGCAGCCCGAGCAGTTCCCCCAGCACCAGCGCCGGAATCGGCACCGCCACCCGCTCCACGAAATCGAATGCGGCGGCCCCGTCCAGCGCATCCCAGCCCGCTGTAATCGCCTGCGTCGCTTCCTCGGTCCACTGCCGCAACCGCCGGGGTTGCAGCTCACCCGCCACCGCACCGCGCAGCCGCCCGAGCACATCCGCCTCACTGCTCTGGAACACATCCAGCGGCGCGGGCACCGCGAACCCCCGATAGTCCTGGCCCCGGGCGTGCACGAGATTCGTCGACAACCGCTCGTCCCCGAGCCCCGCCCGCACATCCCGATACCGTGTCACCAGCCACGCCGGCGGCCCATCCGGCGTCCGCACCCGATGCACCCCACCGTCTGCCCGCAACTCCCGCAGCGCATCCCATGGATCCCGTGCGAACCCCTCATCGAAAAGCGTCACCACGCCCGCCATCATCCCCCGGCGTTCCGGCCGGTGTGGTGCGCTGCCCGGTATGTTTCCGCAATCCCGCTGTGCCCCATCGGATTGCGCCCACAATCGACCCATGGACATCAGCGACTTCCTGGCCCGAAAGCTCGCCCGCCGCTTCCAGACCTTCGACTTCGACGGTGACGGTCGCATCGAACGCTCCGATTTCGAATCCTCCGCCGCCGCCCTGGCCGCCGAATTCGGCCACGGCCCCGACTCCCCGGCCCGCAAACACCTGCTCGACCTGAGCCTCGCCCTATGGGACCACCTGGTCACCGTCGCCGACGCGAATGCCGACGGCGTCATCACCCTCCCCGAATACCAGCGGGCCTTCGCCGACGGCCTGCTCGTCACCGAGGCCACCTTCGAACGCGGCTACCGCCCCTTCCTGGAAGCCATCACCGCCATCGCCGACACCGACGCCGACGGCAACCTCACCGTCACCGACCACATCCGCTGGACCGGCGCCCTCATGCACCTCCCCGAATCCGACGCCCGCGCCATCCACCACCGCCTCGACACCGACCACGACGGCTACATCACCGCCGACGACCTCCTGCAAGCCATCCACGACTACTACTTCGACGAAACCCCCACCGGACCGGGCGCTTGGCTCCTCGGCCCCCTCCCCGACTGACCCCTACAACTCGATCCAATACCGCCGCACCACACCGTGTTCGGTGTCCTGCTCGCGCTCCAGCACGCCCCCATTCCGCTCGATGGTCATGGCCGAAGCCGCATTCCCCGCCTCGCACACCAGCAGCACCCGCCCCAGCCCGATCCCCCTGGCCTCCCCGAGCATCTCCCGCAGCGCCCACGTGGCCACCCCGCGCCTGCGCGCCGAAGGCCGCACCCCATACCCGATATGTCCGTACCGATTGTCCCTGTGCCGCAACGCGATCCCACCCAGCACCCGCCCGTCCTCGACAATCCACCGATAGGTGCACCGCCCCCCACCCTCCTCCGACCGATCCTCCTCCCACCGCAATCGCCCCACCCACATCCCGAACCCCACCGCCGACTCCACCTCATCGGCGGCCCGCAACCCGAACCCATCCTCATGCAACCCCGGCCCCCACTCCGCCCGCGCCTCCAGCCACGCCCGATGCAGCCGAACCGTGGGCACAACCAGTTCACGCATCTCGCCTCACCAGCGGTAGTAGGAGGTCGCCGCAGACCAGTGGCGCGGCGGGCCTTGCTCGCGGCAGTTCGACCGTACTCGGCAAGCTGCCCGGCCGCGGCCTCGCCGGGAATACGGCAGCGGCGTAACGCAGCGGAACGGATTGCCGAAGTGGTGGTGACTGCCGTGTGGCTGTTGCCTGCGGCGAGGAATTCAGCACCTGCGTTTTTCGTGCACTTGGCTAACATCTGACGGGTTTGCACTATGCGCTCGGTCGTTTGCGCGGCCGGGCGGTTCGGAGGTGGGCGGATGAGGCAGATTCTGTTCGCGGTGATGTTCGCGCTAGCGGTGTCGATCACGCTGACGCCGGTGCTGGTGCGGGTTTTCACCAAGAAGCGGCTGGGGCAGGAGATTCGGGCGGAGGGGCCCGGAAGTCATCAGACCAAGCGGGGGACGCCCACCATGGGCGGGATCGCGATTGTCGCGGGGATGTGGGCGGGGTATCTGGGGTCGCATCTGCTGGGGTTGCGGTACGACGCGCCGGGGGTGACCGCGTCGGGGCTGCTGGTGCTGGGGCTGGCTACCGCGCTCGGGGTGGTGGGGTTTCTGGACGACTTCATCAAACTGCACAAACGGCGCAATCTGGGGCTCACGGCGACCGGGAAGTACATCGGACAGCTGAGTGCCGCAGTCATTTTCGGGGTGCTGGCACTGCGCTTTCCGGACAGTACCGGGCTCACGCCGGCCAGCCGTCACCTCTCGATCGTGCGGGATATCTGGCTGTCGTTCATTCCGATCCTGTTCATCGTGTTCGTCTGCTTCCTCGTGGTGGCATGGTCGAACGCGGTCAATATCACCGACGGTCTCGACGGCCTCGCCGCCGGATCGGTCGCCCTCACCCTGGGCGCGTACGTGCTGATCACCTTCTGGCAGTACACCAATGCCTGCGCCACCCGCCCCGGCGTCGGCTGCTACAGCGTCCGCGACCCCCTCGACCTGGCCCTCGTCTGCGCCTCCGCAGCTGCGGCCTGCATCGGGTTCCTGTGGTGGAACGCCGCACCCGCCAAGATCTTCATGGGCGACACCGGCTCCCTGGCCCTGGGCGGCCTGCTCGCCGGCCTGTCCATCACCACCCGCACCGAAGTCCTCATGGCCGTCATCGGCGCTCTCTTCTGCACGGAGATCCTCTCCGTCTTCCTCCAGATCGCCGTTTTCAAAACCCGCCGCACCCGCCTGTTCAAGATGGCCCCCTTCCACCACCACTTCGAACTGAGCAGCTGGCCCGAAACCACGGTCACCATCCGCTTCTGGCTCCTGGCGGGCATTTCCGCCGCCGTCGGCCTGATGCTGTTCTACGGCGAGCACCTATCCCTCACCGACCACCTCTGAGCCCGCGTGGACGAGCCCCGCGCACGACCACTGCTGTTCCTGACTCTCGTTGCGGCACTGTCGATTCCGTTGTATGTGCTGGGCGCGCTCTCGGGCGGATTGCGGATCGGCGGTCTGACGCTGCCCAGTAGCGCGGCGATCCTGCTGCTGCCCAGCGCCGTCGCGGTCGGGCTGACTTGGCGGGACAGCGGGGGAGCAGCGGTGTCGGCTCTGCTTCGGCGGGTGGTGGATCGGCCGCGCGCCGCAATGCGCTGGTACCTGTCGGCTGTACTGCTCATGCCCGCGATCGGATCGGTGTCGTACCTGCTGCTGCGGTGGACCGGGCAGGTGGAATCCGGCTTACCCCTGGCATTGCTCGCGGCCCCGGCGGTGATCGTGGTGTTCCTCCTGGCCTCGGCCAGTGAGGAATTGGGCTGGACCGCCTACGCCACCGACCCGCTGCAGCGGCGATTCGGGGCGCTCGCCACCGGCCTCGGGCTCGGATGTTATTGGGCGGCATGGCATCTGGTGGGATGGTCGCAGGCCGGGCACTCGGCGGCATGGATCGCGGGCTGGGCGCTCGTCACGATCGCCGCCCGGGTCCTCATCGTCTGGCTGCACAACCGCACCGGTCATGGCGTGACGACCGCGATCCTGCTGCACGCCACCCTGAACATCGTCTCCGCCTACATGCCGGACCTGGACAAGCCGGTCACCACGATCACCATCGGCGTAGTGACCGCCGTCGTCGCCACCGTCACGCTCGCTGGGTCGTCTCTCCCGCCGAGTTTCAGGCGATACCCATGGCGGCGGTGATCTTCCGAGCCATCTCGGCGGCGACCGGTGTGGGGTTGCTACCGGTGGCGGCGGCGATGGCGAACAGCACGGTATTGCGGAAGTTGCCCGCTTCGGCCGGATCCGTCTGCTCGAGCAGTGCCACGGCGTCGGCCAGAGCCGGGAACACCTGATCCGCGAGTTCCGCGACCGACTTCCCGGTCAGCTTGATGTCCTTGGACTTCGCCGCCAGCACATGACCGACCAAGCCGGTGGCCGAAGTCAACGCCACGGTGCCGGCCGCGGCGGCCCTGTGCGACTTCACATCGGCGGCGGCAACCAGCGAGACCGCGCCGTAAGCGGCGGTGCGGACGACGGTCATGTTCTCGGCGGAGAGCGTGATCGACATGGTGTGTACTCCTTCAGTTTCGGTGTGCAGCAACCGGATCGGTCCCGGCCGCTTCGTTCGATGAACACACCTTGACCGCGCCGCCTGACACCGACCTGACATCACCCTGACGAGTCACTGACACGGCACTCGATCAGGACGGCGGACCGGCGCCGGTGTGGTGGGGTGAGCACCACCGGAAAGTGGGGTGTTTGCCTGGTGGGGTGTTGCCCGCGATTTTCGTAGCGTGATCGAAACCGGATGGAAGGGATCGAGTTGCGCGGTACAGGGAATCATCGGAGGTTGGCATTCGCGGTGGTCGCTGGAACGTTGCTGGTCTGCAGTGCGGCGTGCGCTTCCACTGCTGCCGATCGGACGGTCATCGGTGCGGCCGGGCAGGCGGAGGTGGCTGCCGGGCTGAACCAGCTGGTCGCCGGGGACCGGCTGCCTGGCGCGCAGGTGGTGGTCAGTGCGCACGGGCGGGTACTGCGGATGAGCGCGGGGGCGGGTGATCTCGAGCGGAGGACGCCGTTTCCGGACGACGCTCGCGTGCGGATCGGCAGTAATACCAAGACCTTCGTGGCGACGGTCATGCTGCAGCTGGCAGGGGAGGGGAAGGTGGAATTGGATGCGCCGGTGGAGCGGTATCTGCCGGGGGTGGTTCAGGGACCGGGGATCGACGGGCGTCGGATCACCATTCGAAATCTGTTGCAGCACACCAGCGGACTGCCCGAGTATGCGGCGGAGTTCGGGGCGGACCCGCGGCCCGGGCAGGTCGACATGTCCACCGAGCAGGCGCGGTGGAGCCGGGCGGATGTGGCCGAGGTGGTGCGCAATGTGCTGACCGCGCCCGCTGATTTCGAGCCCGGCGCACGGTGGGCGTACAGCAATACCAACTACGCGGTCGCGGGGATGGTGATCGAGAAGGTGACCGGCGGCTCGCTGGGCGCGGAGATCATGCGGCGCATTATCGAGCCGCTCGGGCTGCACGACACCTACTATCCGGATCCGGACGAGACCGCGATCCGCGGCTCACATCCGCTGGGCTACAAGGACATCGACGGCCGGCTGGTCGATTACACGGATCAGAATGTGTCCTTGGCCGGAGCTGCCGGAGCCATGGTGTCGACGGGCGCGGATCTGAATCGGTTCTTCACCGTGCTGCTGGCCGGGGAGCTGCTGCCGCCCGCTCAGCTGGCGGAGATGAAAACGACTGTGCCCCTCGATGCTTCGGACAGCACGCTGGGATACGGCCTCGGCCTCCTGCGCACTCGGCTGTCCTGCGGCAAGGACAGTTGGGGGCACGGCGGGGATATCGATGGATTCGAGACGCGTGGCGGCGTCACCGGTGACGGTCGATCGGCGACGGTGAGCGTCAATCAGGTTCCCGCGAACTCGCAGGGCACGGCCGATGTACTGCGGGTCGTCGACGCGGCCCTCTGCGCGGAGAACTGAAAACTTCTGTCTACAAACCGGTTTCGTGCGCCCAGGCCGCCACCTGGGTCCGTGAGGTGAAACCCAGCTTGGTGAGGATGTGCTCGACGTGGGTTTCGGCGGTGCGCACGGAGATGACCAGATCGGCGGCAATGCGCTTATTGCTGTGCCCGGCGGCCACCAGCCGGGCCACATCCCGCTCGCGGCGGGTGAGGACATTGGCTTCCCCGACCGCGGATGACTTGCGGGCGGCCGGTTTCGGAGCAGCCGGGGCGGGCGTCACCACGGCCGGGGCCGGGGTGCGGCGCAGTGCGTAATCGATCGCCTCTTCGAGCGGCAGGTTGGCCCCGGCGCCGAACGCGGCGCGGAAAGTGTCCTCGCCCAAGGCTTCTCGCACCTTCTCGCGTTCCTTGTCGCCCACCGCGATGGTGATGGTGTGTGCGAGCCGGATCGTGCTGCGCTGCAAGGACTCCGCCGCTCCGAGCAGACGGGCGGCACGATCGTGTTCGCCCTGGGCGGAGACCGTCCACGCCAGACCCTCGAAGGCCGAGGACAGCCACACACACCGCTCGAACAAGGCCAGCTGTTGAATCGCGCGCGTGTGGTAGCCGGTGGCGGCGTCGAGATCGCCCAGCCGCCAATGGTCCAGGCCCATGGTCCACAACGCGAGCCCGCCCAGCAGATGGGAGCCGGAAGCGGTGGTGATGGCCACGAAGTCCTTGGCGATCTCGCTCCGATCGGGTGCTTCCAGCAGGTGCGCGCACATGAAAGCGAATGCGTGACTGTCCATTTCGATCGCGCGCTGTCCGTGCGTGCGGGCCAGCTCGATCCCGCTGCGCGCCAGCTCGAGGGAATGCTCGCGATCCCCCTCGGCGAAGGCGAGCAGCGCTCGATCCAGCGCCACCTCGGGCAGGATGTCGGTATCGCCGAGCGCATCGATCAGCGTGAGACAGTGGGTGACCTGCCGCGCCGCCGAATCCCGATCGCCCAGCAGCGCGGCGAGCGACGCGGCCGACGACAGCGCCCGCGCCCGAGCCAGCGTCGGTTCCGGATTGTGCTGCAACGATTCAACGAGCCACCGGTACCCCTCGGACAGGAACCGGTGATGCTCCCAGAACGGCCGCAAGACCGTCACCGTCTCCATGGTGGCCAGCGGCTCGTCCACCATGCCCGAGCGCAGTGCCGCACGCAGATTCGCGTGCTCGCGCCCGAGATCCCGGAACCAGGCCACATCGTCGGCGGTCCAGTACGCGGTCTGCCCGCGCATGGCCAGCTGCCGGTAATAGATGCGATGTCGCGTCCGCACCCGCTGTTCGTCCCCGCGTTCGGCGAGCCGGTCGGCGGCGAACTGGCGGATGGGCTCGAGCATGGAATACCGCGCCTGCTCATCCTCGAAACGCAGCATCACCACGGATTTGTCCACCAGCCCGGTGAGCGCGTCGATGAGCGATGCGCCGCCGAGCTCGCAGACGGTCTCCGCGGCGTCGATGTCGAAGCCGCCCGCGAAGACCGAAAGCTGTTCCCACAGTTGCTGTTCGGCGGGCGTGCAGAGGTCGTAGCTCCAGCGGATCGCGCCCTCGATGGTCTGCTGCCGGTGCGGGGCCGTGCGCGGTCCGGCGCTGAGCAGTCCCATGGTGTCGTCGAGCCGGTCGAGAATCTGCTCGGGGGTGAACATGCGCAGTCGCAGCGCCGCGAGTTCCAGTGCCAGCGGCATGCCTTCGAGCCGACGGCAGATCTCTTCCAGTGCGGCATGATTCGCCGGTGTCGGCCGGAAGGCCGGATTGGCGGCGGTGGCGCGTTCGGTAAGCAGTTGCAGCGCATCGCTTTCCGCGTCGGCGTGCGGGTCCGGGACGGTGAGCGGCGGGACCGGCATCACCTGTTCGCCGGGGATGCCCAGCACCTCCCGGCTGGTGGCCAGCACCCGCACATCCGGCGTGGTGGCGATGATGCGGCCGACCAGCGCCGCACACGCCTCGATCAGATGCTCGCAGTTGTCCAGAATGAGCAGCAGCCGCTTGTCCGCCAGGAATTCGGTGAGCCGGGGCAGCGGGGCGGTGGATTCGTCGTGCAGGCTGAGCGTCTCGGCGACGCTCAGGGTGACCAGGTTCGGGTCGAGCACGTCGGCCAGTTCGACCAGCCAGACCCCGTCCGGGAACGCGCGGGCCACCAGTTGCCCGATCTGCCGGGACAGTCGGGTCTTGCCCATGCCGCCGGGGCCGAGCAGGGTCAGCACCCGGGTGGTGGGCAGCAGTCGCTTCGCGGTAGCCAGCTCATCGCGGCGGCCGACGAAACTGGTGACCTCCGCAGGAAGGTTTCCGGTGACACGCCGCGCCATGGCTCCCAACCTAGGCGATGAGCAGCTGTCCGGGCCAGCGCCGGTGCATAAAACCAGCTCGGGAGCGTGTGATAAGCCGGTGTGCCGCAACCGACAGTGCAGGGCGCGGCGAGCTGGGCGCACGCCGGTTGATTGTCCGGATTGTCCGGACTATTCATGCCGGTGATGCATTGGTTGATGTGTCCCCGCTATGGCCGCCGGACCCTGTCCGGCCCACTCGCTCGCCTAGACTCGGCAGCGTGCCGAAACCACGCCGCGCCCGGCTCGCCGACGTGCACGAGCTGGCCATGGGCATGCCGCACGTGACCGTCGAGCACGGGTCGATGGCCAATCCGATCTATCAGGTCGGCCGGAAATCGTTCATCTACTTCCGCACGCCGAGCAAGGACGCCTGCGATCCGGAAACCGGCGAACGGTACGACGACGTCATCATCTTCTGGGTGCCGTCCGAGGACGACAAGCTCGCGCTCACCCAGGATCCGGACTCGCCGTTCTTCACGACGCCGCACTTCAAGGGGCATCTGTCGGTGCTGGTGCGGGCCTCGCGGCTGGGCGAGTTGAGTGTGCGGGAACTGACCGAGGTCGTTGAGGACGCCTGGCTGTCGCGGGCGTCGGCGACGCGGGCGCGCAAATGGCTGGCCGAGAATCCGGCTCAGACGGTGTGAACGAGCGCCTCGCGGATGCGCTCGACAATGAGTCTTCGCGCGACCTTCCCTTCCGGGGTCGGCGTCAGCGGGTAGACGTGCAGTAGATCGCGCCCCTCGTGGTAGTCGACCTCCACCCCGGCCGCCCGCGCCTTGGCCACCAGCAGCTTGGTATCCGGATGCACGATGTCGCGGGTGCCGCAGAAGATGGTGAGCGGGCCCAGGCCCGGCAGATCCGCGGCCAGCGGACTCACCAGCGGATCATCCACCGGCAGGTCGCCGCGCCAGTATTCGATGAACACCCGCGCGCCCGCCTTGCCCAGCCACGGATCACTGGGCTGCACCACGTCGATCTCCGGATTGCGCAGCGACTGATCCAGCGCGGGCGAAATCAGTACGGTGCGAGGCAGTTTCAGCTGCTGCTCGTCGCGCAGCAGCACCGCTGCCGACAACGTGATCTGCCCGCCCGCGGAATCCCCGGCCAGGCAGGCCGCGCCGTAGCGAGCGACATTGTCCGCCACCAGTTTCGCCATGGCGGGCACGACCTGGCCCGCGGTCCCGAACGGGATCAGCGGATAGACGGGCACGGTCACGGTGGTCGCGGCCCGCGCGGCGATATCGGCCGCCAAAGCCCAATGCTGCGGCTTGATCTCATTGACCCAGCCACCGCCGTGGATGTACACGACGCTGCCGCTCGTGCGGCCCGAGCGCGGGGTCAGCGTGTAGACCGGGAATCCGGCCTCCCGGCTCACCTCGATCGCGATATCCGAGCGCAGCCGGCGGGGCGGGGCGTACGGCTGTGGCCGGATGCTGTTCTCGCGCACATGCGCCCGCGCGCGTTCGGTGTCGATATAGGCCCGATTGGCTCGGGTCACCCGGAGATAACCCGGCATCACCCGGCGACTGAGGAAACTCGGCACCATCGCCTCCATCTCGCTGCGCACTCGATGGCATCGACCCTACTGGGCGCGGCTGCCGGCCTCGGTCAGGAACCGCGACATGGCGGCGGCGACGGCGGCGGGCTGGTCGAGCATCGACAGCACGTAGGCGTCGTCGATCTCCACCAGGCGGCCGTGCGGCAGGAGCTCGGCCAGTGCGCGGCCGTGCTCGCGCGGCATGACCTTGCCCGCCGACGACCACAGCACCAGGGCGTCACCCGAGAATCCGCGCAGCGCTTCGGTATTCGCGATGAGCTCGGGCTTGCGGAAACCGGATCGCGTGTAGGCGAGCAGATCTCGCCGAATTCGCTTGTCCCGCAATCCGGGTTCGGTCCAGCCGCGCACCATCTCGTCCGACAGCGGCTTGCGCGCCATCCAGCCGAACATGAGCGGGGAACTCCGCAGCCATGACACCCGCAGCTGCCGCAGTGCGAGCGCCACGCCGCCGGGCAGATAGGAGGCCACAGCCGATGTCTTGCCGGGCAATCCGGGTGGGAAGTTGCCGAACGCCTCGCACGGCGTGATGATCAGCCGCCCCACGCGGTGGTCGAGTCCGTACGCGGTGAGGAACAGCCCGCCACCCCAATCGTTGTGCACCAGAGTCACATCGGTGAGATCCAGGGCCTCGAGGAACTCCGCGATGAGCCGATTCAACCCGTGCAGGCTCAGATCCGTCCCGTCTCGCATCGGTTCCGGATGCGCCCCCAGCGGCAGGTCCGGCAGCACGTACCGGAACCCCTCCGGCAACTTCCCGATGACGTCGTCCCACACCGTGTGATTCATCAGCAGACCGTGCAGCAGCACCACCGCCGGTCCCTCGCCTCGCTCGACATAGTGGATCCGACCTGCGGAAATATCGGCAACCGGCATGATTTCCTCCAGTAGAGCATTTACTCTAGTGCGTTTGCTCTAGTCTGGTTCCATGCCCGGTCACCTGTCAACCACCACCCGCGACCGCATCGTCACCGCCGTCGCCGAACTCATGCGCACCCAGGGCTACAGCGCAATCACCGTCAAACAGATCACCGCGGC
Source organism: Nocardia huaxiensis (assembly GCF_013744875.1). NCBI lineage: Bacteria > Bacillati > Actinomycetota > Actinomycetes > Mycobacteriales > Nocardiaceae > Nocardia > Nocardia huaxiensis. Next base: position 7,482,704 of record NZ_CP059399.1, on the reverse strand, counting down.
GGCCAACGCCCCCATGGGCTCGCTCTACCACCACTTCCCCGGCGGCAAACTCCAAATCGCCGCCGAGGCGCTGCGCACCTCCGGCGCCGCCTACATCCAGCTGATCCCGCTCCTGATGGACCCGCACGACGATCTCCGAACGGCCATCCCCGCCGCCTTCGAAGCCGCCGCGGAAACCATCGAACAATCCGGTTGGATGAACATGTGCCCCGTCGGCACGGTCGCAGGCGAAGTGGCCGACAGCGAACCCGCCCTCCGCGAGGTGGCCGCCGAAGTGATCAACTCCTGGATCGCCCAGGGCACAACCTATTTCGTGCGCCGCGGCCTGGACGAGCCCACCGCCCGCGACCTCATCCTCGCCACCCTCGCAGCCCTGGAAGGCGCCTTCATCCTCAGCCGCACCCTCCGCTCCCCAGAGCCCCTGCACGCCGCGGGCCGAACCCTGGCCGCCCGCATCGACACCGTCCTCGCCGAACGCCGGTGAGTACCGCTCCACTCAGACCCGAAACCGGCTGGCATGGGAAGCACGCGCAGCGGTCGCCCGCCGAGACCCCGCAGCTGGGAGTTGGTGGAATTCAGCGACGAATAGCTACGGCGGCTTCGATCGAGGTCAGCGCGTGGCGCATGCGGTCGCGTTTGGTGCGGAGGTAGTGGACGTTGTGTTCGGTGGGGGAGGTTTGCAGGGGGATGCGGGAATCGACTGTGATGCCGTGGGATTCGAGGCTGGAGTGTTTGGCGGGGTTGTTGCTGAGCAGGCGCACGGAGGCCACGCCCAGATCGGTGAGGATCTGGGCGGCGGCGCGGTAGTCGCGGGCGTCGATGGGGAGGCCCAGTCGCAGGTTGGCGTCAACGGTGTCGGCGCCTTCGTCCTGGAGTTCGTAGGCGCGGAGTTTGTTCAGCAGCCCGATGCCCCGGCCCTCTTGGCCGCGTAGGTAGACCACGATGCCGGAGCCTTCGGCGGCTACGGCTGCCAGGGCGGCGTCCAGTTGTTCGCCGCAGTCGCAGCGCAGGGAGGCGAAGGCATCACCGGTGAGGCACTCGGAGTGGATGCGGGTCAAGGTGTTCCGGCTGCCGGGGGTGCCGTAGACCAGGGCCAGGTGTTCGGCGCCGGAGTGTTCGTCGGCGTAGCCGATCACGCGGAAATCGCCGTGGCGGGTGGGGAGGCGGGTTTCCACGACCCGGGTTACGGCGTGCTCCAAGGACTTTCGGTGCTCGATCAAGTCCTCGATGGAGATGATGGGGATGTTCCACTCCTTGGCGAGGACCAGGAGTTCGGGGAGGCGGGCCATGCTGCCGTCGTCATTGACCACCTCGGCGATGACGCCGGCGGGGCGCAGGCCGGCCAGGCGCATGAGGTCGACGGCGGCCTCGGTGTGGCCCGGACGGCCCAGTACGCCACGGGGATTGGCGCGCAGCGGGAAGACGTGGCCGGGGCGGGACAGATCGCCGGGGGTGGTGCGGGGGTCGGCGAGCAGGCGCATGGTGTGGGCGCGGTCGGCGGCCGAAATGCCGGTGCTCACACCGGAAACGGCGTCGACGGAGACGGAATAGGCTGTGCCCTTGGGGTCTTCGTTGACCGCTGTCATCGGAGGCAGGTGCAGGCGGTCCAGATCCTCTCCGGTCATGGGGACGCAGAGGACACCGCTGGTGTGGCGCACCAGGAAGGCGATGTTCTGAGCGGTCGCCTTCTCGGCGGCCAGGATCAGATCGCCTTCGTTCTCGCGGTTCTCGTCATCCACCACGAGCACCATGCCGCCGCGCGCGATCTCGGCCACCGCGGCCGCGATCGTGTCGAGTTCACCGGTCATCGTCGACCACCTCCTCCGGCCGCACGGGATGTCGGCCATATTCCTAATCGAAATATGCGAGGCGCGGAACAACGAGGTGGGGTCCCGCTCAATGGATACGGCCCGCGGGAAAACCCACGGGCCGTATCCATTCGATCGAAGGGTCAATGCGCCGTGCCGCCGGTGGCGGGGGTGCGGCCGTGCTTCATGAAGAACGCGCCGATGAGCGCGATCAGCGAGGAACCCACGATGAACCAGAAGCTGATCTCATAACCGCGATCGGAGTAGAGCAGCGGAATCTCCTTCGTGACCGGGGGAGCGCCGGTCACCGACACCACCGCCTTGACCGGACTGTCGTTCAGGAAGGCCGTGGCCACCGCGAGCCCGACCGCCGCGCCCATGGCCTGCATGACGCCCAGCATGCCCGCGCTGACGCCCTGCTGTTCGGCCGGAACGGCTTCCACGATCAGGTTGGGTGTCGCCGCGTAGTACAGGCCGAAGGCGATGCCGAACACCGCGCTGATCGCCGCCAGCACCAGCCAGCCGTGCCCGAGCACCGCGTAGGCGATACCGGTGCCGACGAACAACACCAGCGTGAACACCAGCGGAGCCCGTCCGCCGGACTTGCGAATCCACAGACCGCCGAGGAACCCGCACACCATGGCGATCAGGGCCTGCAGCAGCGCGATGTGGGTGGCGAACTTCAGCAGGCTGAACCCGTCGCCGTAGGTGTAGCCCGGATCCAGTTCCACCTGAACCATGTCCGGCGGCAGCTGCGAGAGCACCATCTCCTCGGGCACCTGCACCGCACCCGGCGGCAGTTCCACGCCCGGCGGCAGCTGCGCCTTGGCCTGCGCTTCGGCCTGGGCCTGCGCCTGTTGCAGCGCACCGGTTTTCACCTGTTCCCAGGTGGCGGCCTTCACCTGCTCGACGACCTCGGAGGCGGGCGGCGACTGCGTCATGTAGCCGACCGCGTAGGACTGATAGCCGATCATGAACGAGGCCAGCAGCGCCACGAACAGCACCACGCTCACGCGCGGGGTGAACAGCAGCTTCATATCCATGATCGGATTGCCGACCTTGCGTTCCACGATCGGGAACAGCGCCAGCAGCGCCAGGCCGCCGATCAGGTACGCGAGCGTGGTCGGCTCGGTCCAGCCCCAGTGCTGTCCGTTGTCCAGGTAGATCAGGGTCAGGATCAGGCCCGTGCCCAGCAGCGCCGCGCCCACCAGATCCAGGCGCTGCGGCGTGCGCAGCTTCGACTCCGGCACGACCACCATGACCAGCGGAATCATCACGACGGTGAAGATGAACAGGAACCAGAAGATGGCCCGCCAGCTGTAGTGCTCCACGATGAAGCCGCCGATCAGCGGACCGGCCAGCGCCGACACGCCCAGACCCGTGGACGCGATGCCCAGGCCGACCGGAACCAGCTTGCGCGGCATGAGATCCCGGATCAGACCGTACGAAATCACCGCCGTGGCAATGGCTGTCGCCTGCAGGCCGCGACCCACCAGGAACAGCATCCAGCTGGTCGTCACCGCACAGATGGCGCAGCCGATCAGGAACAGCACACCGCAGGTGAGGAACATCTTCTTCTTGCCCCAGATGTCGCTCAGCTTGCCGATGATCGGCGAAGCGGCGGCGCCGATGACACCGAAGATGATGATCGCCCAGTTCAGGTTCGCGCCGGCCACCGTGGGGAAGCTGGGCGCGATCTGACGCAGGGCAGCCGACACCATGACGTACTGCATGGGTGCGACCTCGGTGAAGAGCACGATCACCGCGAGAACCGAGAAGATCCGCAGTTTCGACGCACCATCGAGGCGGCCGGTGTCGTCTACGGGGCCAGGTGGCACCGCGGTATCGACGGAGGTGGACATAGTGCGTCCTTCAGGGGTAGAGCTGACACGATGTGTGAACCGTGTCACGCCCGAAGGTCACCGAGAATAACCGAGCCCGTTCAGTGGGAATCTTGGGAATTCTGCTTGCCCGCACCTTTTCGGCGGCTACGCTTTCTCGCCAATTTGTCGAGATCGGCCAGCAGATCTTCGGCGAATTGCTTTTCCGCCTCGTAATGGCGGACGCACCAGCGCAATACGGCGCTGGGGTAGGCCCAGTCCGGATTCACCTCCGCGCCGTCGGCGTCGGCTTGCGCGCGGCGGCGCATGGTTTCCGCGTAATCGATGTGCTGGTTGAGGATTTCGCGCATGCGCTCGGGCTGGGCCAGATGACCTAGCCAAGCACGCAGCATCACACTGTGTTTCAGGACCGGGGCTTCCACGGGGGAGTGGTTGACCCAGTGCGAGGCGGCCGCGCGGCCGGATTCGGTGATGGCGTACATGCGTTTTCCGCGCATGCCGTCCTCGGAGACCACGGTGCGCGAGGTCGCGAAGCCGTGTTTCTCCAGCCGTTTGAGTTCGGCGTAGATCTGACTGAACGACGGACTCCAGTAGAAGAATTGCAAACTCCAGTCGGCCCACTTCTTGAGGTCGTAGCCGGAGAGTTCCTCTGCGTGCGAGAGCATTCCGAGCACCGCCCACGCCGTGGTGGGCAATTCCGGAATGCTCTCCTGCTCATCGCCGTGAGCATCGATCATGCTTGAACTGTATCGCCCCCGCACCTGTCGTCTCCGCTCAACGCCAGTGGGCGCGACGCGGGAACAGGGTGCGGCCGGCCTCGTGCGCCACCTCGAGCACGACGCGGGCCAGCCGGTCGAAGCTCATGCCGTCGGCGCGACCCGACAGCGACAGCGCGGCCGGAGCGGTGCCGCGACCGCGCAATGGCGCTGCGACACAGGCGATTCCGACGACGGCCTCCTCGCGGTCGATGGCCACGCCCTGCCGCAGCCGGATCTGCTGCAGCTCACGCGCCAGCGCCTCGGGCTCGCAGATGGTGCGCGGGGTGAGGCGCGGCAGGCGGGTGCGCAGCGCGGCCTCGGCGATATTGGGCTCCAGGCAGGCGAGCATGGCCTTGCCGACACCTGTTGCGTGCGCGGGCATCCGGCCGCCGAGGCGGGTCGGCAGGCTCGCGGCGAAGCGGCCGCCGGCCTTGTCCAGGTACACCACATCGCGTCCGTCCAGCACCGCCAGGTGACCGACCATGCCGGTGCGCTGGCTCAACTCGTGCAGCAGTGGACTGACGGCATCGCGAATCTCGTTGTGGTCGGCGGTGAGTCCGCCGAGTTCGAGAGCGCGCATGCCCAGGCGGTAGCCGCCGGAGGTGTGCGCCAGCCAGCGCAGCTTGATCATCTGATCGAGGATCCGGTGCACGGTGGACCGCGGCAGCCCGGTGCGCTCGACCAGACCGAGCAGCGTGAGGGTGGGGGTGGAGGCGTCGAAGGCGTCCAGGATGAGCGTCATGCGCTCGATCATCGAGACCGGGACTTCGGCGCTGGGAGTACGAGATTCCTTGGCGCGCATGGGGTTGTGAGCGATGCTTCGTGCTTCTGCCGGGGGCATCAGGGTGACGGACATATGTACCTCCATTGGCAGATATCCAGTCTAGGAGTATTCCGATTAGGCATGTGCCGGTTTCGGACCTTGTGCTACCCATCACAGTGCCCTGGACCACATACGGGGGAATCGGGAGAACTACGTAGGTTTTCGCCCGCTCTACGGATTCCTGTCTCGGTGACCGAACCACGATATTGACGCATCCCGGCGCTGACCTGCTGTTATGACGGCTAGCCATATTTCGAACCGAAATAAAGGAGATGCCGTGGAACCGGTGCTGGAGGCGGACCGCGCGTCCCGGGAGATCGATCCGCAAGCCTTCAAGGCGGTGCTCGGACGGTTCTGCTCCGGAGTCACCGTGATCACCGCCCTCGACAACGGCGAACCGGTCGGCTTCGCGTGCCAGTCGTTCGCGTCGCTGTCCATCGAACCGCCGCTGGTGAGCTTCTTCCCGGCGCGCACCTCGAGCACCTGGCCGCGGATTCGGGCGGCGGGCAAGTTCTGCGTGAACATCCTCGCCGACGATCAGACCGAAATCTGCCGGCAGCTCGGGCGGCCGGGCGCGGACAAGTTCGCGGGCGTCGAGTGGACCGTGAGCGCCAATGGGTCGCCGCTGCTCACCGGGGCCATGGCCACCATCGAATGCGAACTGCACGACGAGGTCGACGGCGGTGACCACACCATCGTCATCGGCCGCGTCACCGGCTTGAACGAGCACTCCGACGCGCCGCCGCTGCTGTTCTACCGCGCCGCCTTCGGCCGTCTCGCCAACCAGTAGCTACCTCCCGGCCAGTGGGACAGCCATTGTCACCGGCGTCACACCGGCCGCAACCATCGAAGCAAGGCAAGGGAGAGGAATTCACATGACCACCACGGACGGTGAGGTGCGAGTCATCGATGCGGGCGCCCCGCCTGCTCGATTCGCGCGCGGCTGGCACTGCCTGGGCCTGGCCGACTCCTTCCGCGACGGAAAACCGCACAGCGTCAAGGCATTCGGCACCGAGCTGGTGGTGTTCGCGGCCGCGGACGGCACCCTCAACGTGCTCAACGGCTTCTGCCCGCACATGGGCGGCAACCTCGCCGACGGCACCGTCAAGGGCGACTCCATCGCCTGCCCGTTCCACGACTGGCGCTGGAACGGCAAGGGCAAGTGCACCGGCATCCCGTACGCGCGCCGGGTTCCCCCGCTGGCCCGCACCAAGGCGTGGCCGACCATGGTCGAGAACAAGCAGCTGTTCGTTTGGAACGACCCGGAGGGCAAGCAGCCGCCCGCCGAGGTCGCGATCCCGCGCATCGACGCCGCCTTCGACGACGAGTGGACCGACTGGACCTGGAACACCATGATCGTCGACGCCAACTGCCGCGAGGTCGTCGACAACGTGGTGGACATGGCGCACTTCTTCTACGTGCACTACGGGTTCCCGACCTTCTTCAAGAATGTGTTCGAGGGCCACACCGCCAGCCAGTACATGACCTCGGTGTCCCGCGAGGACATGATGGGCGAAACCGCGAAAGCGCTGGGCGGCAAGAACGTTCTCACCTCCGAGGCGTCCTACTACGGGCCCTCCTACATGATCGACTACCTGAAGAGCGAGTCCCCGGGCCTCACGGTCGAGGGCTACCTCATCAACTGCCACTACCCGATCGACGAGAACCGCTTCGTCCTCCAGTACGGCGCCATCGCCCGCAAGCCCGAAGGCCAGACCGCCGAGCGCGCGGAGGAGATCGCCAACGCCTTCGTCAACGGTCTCGGCAAGGGCTTCGAGCAGGACGCCGCCATCTGGAAGCGCAAGTCCCGCATCAACAATCCGCTGCTGTGCGAGGAAGACGGCCCGGTCTACCAGCTCCGCCGCTGGTACGAGCAGTTCTACACCGATGCCGCCGCCGTCACCGAGGAAATGACCACCCGCTTCGAATTCGAGGTCGACACCACCCGCGCCGTCCAAGCCTGGGAAAAGGAAGTCGCCGACAACCTCGCCAAGCGCGACGCCGAAACCGCCGCCTCCCACTGAAAGCAGCTGCCATGGACAAGGTCTCGTGCCGATCCTGCGGAACATGCGTGCTGGTCGAGAAATTCAGCCCCCAGCACACCAGCGTCCAATGGAACCCGACCGCCGTCGCCACCTGCACCGGCCTGCCCCCCACCGGCCTCCGCCCCCACACCTGCCCCAACCTGCGAGCCAGCATCGAAGCAGCAGTGGAATCCGGCGACCTCGCAGTAAGGACCCGCGACATCGACGTCCGCACCCGCGGCCGAACCTTGGCCTGAGCTATGGGGGTTCGGGGGCTTGGCCCCCGCTCTCTTTCCTCCTCCAGGAGGAGGCCGGGAGCGGCGAAATCTTCAGTACAGGAATGGAACTGGTGGAACGGATGACCGTGACAGACATCGCGCCGGATGCGGCGCAGCTCGAGGCCGACGCCACGGTGGCCGCGCAGGCCGGGGGCGTCGCTTCGGCACGGGTGGTGCGCGTTGTTCGGGAGACCGAGGACGCGGTGTCGCTCGAGTTGGAGCCGGAGGCGGGGCATGCGGGGCGGTTCGGGTACAAGCCGGGGCAGTTTCTGACGCTGCGGATTCCGAGTGAGCTGACCGGGTCGGTGAGCCGGTGTTATTCGCTGTCGAGTGCGCCGCACGAGGGCGGGCTGTTGAAGATCACCGTCAAGCGGACCGTGGACGGGTACGGGTCGAACTGGTTGTGCGACAACGCTGTCGAGGGGATGAGCCTCGATGTGTTGCCGCCGGCCGGGTTGTTCACGCCGTCCTCGCTGGATGCCGATCTGCTGCTGTTCGGCGGCGGTAGCGGGATCACGCCGGTGCTGTCGATTCTGAAGTCGGTGCTTGCTGAGGGCACGGGGCGTTGCACGCTGATCTATGCCAATCAGCACGAGAACTCGGTGATCTTCGCCGAGGAGCTGGCGGAACTGGCTGCGGCGCATCCGGATCGGCTGCTGGTGCTGCACTGGTTGCAGTCGGTGCAGGGTCTGCCCACCGTGGACCAGCTTGCGGCGCTGGCGAAGCCGTGGGCATCACGCGAAGTGTTCGTGTGTGGCCCCGGCCCGTTCATGGACGCCGTGAGCGTGGCCATGGCCTCGCTCGGTGCCGACCGCAAGCGCGTGCACGTCGAGAAGTTCGTATCGCTGTCGGGCAACCCGTTCGAGACCGACACCGCCACAGTGGATATCGAGGCCGCCGCCGAAGCGGGCGATAACGCCACGGTCCAGGTCGCACTCGACGGCGAGAACCACGAGTTCACCTGGCCGCGGCAGCAGGTGCTGCTGGACGTGCTGCTGGCCAAGGGTCTGGAAGCCCCGTACTCCTGCCGCGAGGGCGCGTGCAGCGCCTGCGTGTGCCGCGTCGTCTCCGGCGAAGTCTCCATGCGCCGCAATGAAGTTCTCGAAGACGAAGACCTGGCCGACGGCTATGTGCTGGCCTGCCAGGCGATTCCGGTGACCGACGACGTCACCGTCACCTACGACTGAGATCCGAGGAGTTACATCATGGCCGCCTTCGCCTCGCTCGGCTACGTCCGCGCCCGCATCGCCGATGTGGACGCCTGGCGCACGTTCGCCTTCGACACCATCGGTTTCGCCGAAGGCTCCGGTCCCAACGAGGACTCGATCTACCTGCGCGTGGACGAGCACACCTACCGCCTCGAACTCGTCCCCGGCGAGCGCGACGAGGTCATCGCGGTGGGCTGGCAGGTCGCCGACCGCCGCTCCCTCGAACTGGTCCGCGAAACCCTGGAGAAGGCCGGAATCGGCGTCACAGCACTGTCTCCGGCAGACACCGCCAACCGGCACGTCGAGGAGGCCATCAGCTTCGTCGACCCGTCCGGCTTCACCATCGAGGTCTTCCACGGCCCGCTGCTCGACCACACCCCCGTGGTCGGCAAGTTCGGAAACCGTTTCGTCACCGGCGATCTCGGCCTCGGCCACGTGGTGCTCCCGGTCCGCGACATCGAGGAAGCCCGCCGCTTCTACACCGAGGTCCTGGGTTTCGCCTCGCGCGGCTCCTTCCGCGTCGGCCCGCCCGAGCATCCGATCTGGATCCGCTTCATGGGCGTGAACCCCCGCCACCACAGCCTCGCGCTCATTCCCGGCTCCCGCCCGGACGGGCCCGGCATCGTGCACATCATGGTCGAGGTGGACGCCCTCGATGATGTGGGCCGTGCCCTGGACCGCGTCAACAAGGCCGGCTACCACCTGTCCTCCACGCTCGGCCGCCACACCAACGACAAGATGATCTCGTTCTACGTCCGCACCCCCGGCGGCTGGGATCTCGAATTCGGTTGCGAGGGCATGCTGGTCGGCGACGGCTACGTCGCCGAGGAGATGACCGCCGACAGCTACTGGGGTCACGAGTGGGCCCGCGGCTGATCTGAACTCCCCGCCGTCTCTCACCCCTGGCGGGTCCCGGGCGTAGTCCGCCGCAGCCCCCGGCGGACTACGCCCTGTCGCTCGGAGCACAACTGAATATTCCGCAAAGGAGCGTCGAAAAGTGAATCAGCCCATCGCTTCCGGACCGACCCGGTTCGGCTTCTTCATCGCGCCGTACCATCCGCTCACCGGCAATCCCACCCTGCAGATCCAGCGCGATCTGCAACTCGTGGAGCTGGCCGACGAACTCGGCTTCGCCGAAGCCTGGGTCGGCGAACATCACTCCGCCGGAATGGAAATCATCTCGAGCCCCGAGGTGTTCCTGGCCGCCGCGGCACAGCGGACGAACCGGATCCGGTTGGGCACGGGCGTGAATTCGCTGCCCTACCACCAGCCCATGATGCTGGCCGACCGCATCTGCCTGCTCGACCACCTCACCAAGGGCCGGGTCATGATGGGCATCGGCCCGGGACAGCTGGCCTCGGACGCCTCCATGATGGGTGTGCCGCAGCCGCGCCAGCGCGACATGATGCACGAGTCCATGGACGTGCTGACGCAGCTGTTCCGCGGCGAACAGGTGACGGCCAAGACGGACTGGTTCGAGCTCGACGAGGCCCGGCTGCAACTGCTGCCCTACCAGCAGGACGGCCTGGAAATGGCTGTGGCGTCCACGATTTCGCCCTCCGGTGCGGTGCTGGCCGGACGCCACGGTGCGGGCCTGCTGTCCCTGGCGGCCTCGGACCCGAGCGGCTACGACGCCCTGCTGCCCAACTGGAAGATCTACGAGAAGACCATGGGCGACAACGGTTTCCCCGTCGATCGCGCCAAGTGGCGGCTCGTCGCGCCCATGCACATCGCCGAAACCCGCGAGCAGGCCCGCCGCGAAGCCGAATGGGGCGTAGGGCATCTCGTCGACTACATCAAGCGCCTCAGCGGCATGGACGTCCCGTGGGGCGACACCGCCGCCGAGGCCGTCGAACAGTGGGTGGGCCCCGGCTTCCCCGCCTTCGGCCGCGCCACCATCGGCACGCCCGACGACGCCATCGCCACCATCGAAGCCCTGGCCGCACAGTCCGGCGGCTTCGGCACCTTCCTGGTGCTGGCGCTCAATGTGGCGGACTGGGACGCCACCCGGCGTTCCGCGAAACTCTTCGCCGAACACGTGATTCCGCATTTCACCGGCGCCAACCGCGCTCGCATCGCCTCCCTGGACTGGGCCAATGCGAACAGCGAACGCCTCATGTCCGGCATGCGCGCGGGCGTCGAAGCCGCCTTCGAACGGCACGCCCAGGCCCTGCAGACCGCACTGACGCCCGACTCGGAAGGGAAGTGACATGCGCGCGGTAGTCATGCGCAATCGGAAGCTCGTGGTCGACGAGGTTCCCGAACCCGTACCCGGGCCCGGCCAGGTGCTGGTGGAAACCATCGCCTGCGGCATCTGCGGCTCCGACAAGCAGGCCCTGGACTACACCGACGAATTCCTCCAGGCCTCCCGCGACAGCGGCATCCCGACCTTCATGTTCGACCCGCACCGCGACATGGTCATGGGGCACGAGCTCGCTGCCCGGGTGATCGGCGCGGGGCCGGACACCGCGTTCGTGGAAGGCCAGAATGTGGTCGCCCTGCCGTGGGCGCTCGACAGCGCGGGCGGCATCCACGGCATCGGGTATTCGAACGACTTCCCGGGCGGCTACGGCGAACGCATGGTGTTGCAGGCCATGGCCTTGGAGCCCATCCCGGATCAGGTGCCCCCGCAGGTGGCGGCCATGACCGAACCCCTGGCGGTCGGCTTCGGCAATGTCGCGCGCACGGGCATCGGGCCGGAGGGCACCGGCATCGTGATCGGTTGCGGCCCGGTCGGATTGGGTGCGGTGGCCGCCCTGGCCGAACGTGGTGTCGCACCGATCGTGGCATCGGATCCGTCGAAACTGCGGCGTGCGGCGGCCTTGCGGCTGGGCGCGCACCGGGTCGTCGATCCGAATGCCGAAGACCCGGTGGAGGTTTGGCAGGAGCTCGCCTCGCCCGGCCAGAAACTGCATGTCTGGGTGTGTGCTTCGGTCCCGGGCCTGCTCAACGACCTCATGTACAAGGTGCCCCGCGAAACGGCGATCCTGCAGATCGGCGCGGTCATGACCGATGACGTCATCCGCCCGATAGTCGGTATCTACAAGGACATTTCGCTGCAGATGTGCATGGTCTATCCGCACGAGGAGTACGCGAAAACCCTGCATCGCATCGCGGAGGGCACCGTCGATGCGGCCTCGCTCATCACCGACGAGGTGGGCTTGGAGGGTGTCGCGGGCGCGATCGACGCGCTGCGAAATCCCGACGATCACATCCAGATCCTGGTCCGGCCCGACCTGTGAGGCTCGGGCCCGGCCTGCGCGGATCCCGGCCTGCGAGATGTGCCTCGAGGCGGTAGAGCGCCGCAACGCGATCGACGGCCGGACGGCGACATTCCGGCCGGCCGTCGATCACGTGCCGTCCCAGGGCCGAGGCGATCCGGATGTCGACTGGGATCGCATGGGCGTGCCCGGGACGCGGGAATGGGGCGACCGGCGGAGGCAGGTTCCGGTCCGTGGCGGTCGTCGCGGCGGTCGGCGGGCCACTCTTACCTGCCCGTCGCCGCTGACCGCTCGCCCCGTGTGCGGGCTCTTATTTCTTGTCGTCGAAGATGATTCGCACGGTGACGGGCGCGGTCCCGAGCGCCGCGAACGCGCGCGGCATGAACGGGGCCAGCAGCGGGATCGGCGCGAAGGTGCGGGCGCGGGCCGCCACATCGTCGTCGGGCAGGAAGGTCGCGGTGCCGGTCCGCCACCGATCACCCTGACGGACCCGAATGCGCGGATTCGCGGTGAGGTTCACGCCCCAGCCGGAGCGGGTGCCGTGCTGGCAGATCACCCACGCGCCGCCCTCGTCGAACAGCACCGACACCGGAACCCGGCGCGGCTCACCGGTTTTGCGGCCGATGGTCTCGATCTCGGTGGCCAGCGTGGTGCGGATGCCGAGCGCGCCGAGGCCGCGCACGGCCGGATTCGCGAGGTAGCGGCCCATGGCGCGTTCCCGCCGGAACTTGGCGGCGGCCTTGTCGTCGGACTTCGCCGCGGTGGAGTTCGCCGCCTTCGAGGTTCCGCCGCGCTTGCTGCGGAAGGCCTCGAAACCGTGGTGCCGCAGCATGGTTGTCGCGGTGCGCCACGGTGAGCGGTCCGGATCCGGTTCCTTGCCCGCACCCAGCAGGTGCAGTTGATCGGTGTGCCATTGCAGATCGAGCGCGCCGTCGAATGCCTTCAGATTGCCGTTGGTCTTCAACCGCGGCGGCAGGTTGAGCGAAATCGCCGGCGGGCGCAGTACATCCGTGCGCTCGGTGAGCAGATCGGCTGCGGCGGTGGGGATCACGGCGGCCGGGCGGCCCAGGCCGACCAGATCGCAGGTGCCGGTCGAGACGGCCTCGGACATGGCGGCGTGCGAACGGAATCCGCCGGTCACGGCGATCGGCACGGCGCCCGCGGCCTGCCGGGCCCGTTCGGCGTAGTCGAGGAAGTACGCCTCCCGCGCCCTCGTGCTCGCCGACGCCTGGCTCGGACGCCCCATCATGGCGGGCGATTCGTAACTGCCGCCGCTGATTTCGATGAGATCCACCTGCTCGGCGGAGAGCATCTCGATGACCACCCGCGACTCGTCCTCGGTGAACCCGCCGCGCTGGAAGTCCGCGGAGTTGAGCTTGATGCCCAGCCCGAACCCGGGGCGCACCGCCGCGCGAATGCTGCGCGCCACCTCGAGCACGAACCGCCTGCGCCGTTCGGCGTCGCCGCCCCAGGCGTCGGTGCGCTGATTCGACAGCGGGGACAGGAACTGCGACACCAGATATCCGTGCGCGCCGTGAATCTGCACGCCGTCGAATCCGGCGGCCTCGGCCACCCGGGCGGCGGCGCCGAAGCGCGCGATGATGTCGAGGATCTCGTCCTCGGTGAGTGCGCGCGGCGCGGGAATGCCGGGGATGCCCAGGGCGATCGCGGACGGGCCCACCGCGCGGTTCCGGGTCACGATCGGATTGGCCTGCCGCCCAGGGTGATTCAACTGCACCCAGACCTTGGCCCCGCCGTCCTTGGCGGCCTTGGCCCAGCGGGTGAGCGCGTCCAGATCCCGCTCGTCCTCCATGGCCACATTGCCGGGCTCGCCGCAGTGGCGGCGGTCGACCATCACATTGCCGGTGACGATGAGCCCGTACCCGCCTTCGCTCCAGCGCGAGTACAGCCGCACGAGCCGCTCGTCCGGGGCGTTGCCGGCGGTGCCGAGGCCCTCGCTCAGGGCCGATTTCATGATCCGGTTCGGCAGCACCTGGCCGCTTGCCAGCGGCAGGGGATCGTGCAGGGTCGGCATGCTGGGCCTCGATTCATCGGTGAAGAGGTCTGGCGACGGGCTACACTCGGGGGTAGACCAATCGGTATATGCGAAACGGTAGTACACCGATCGGTGTACTGCAAGGAAGGAGAGTGTCATGGGAGCCCGCGACCGGCTCATCGACAGCGCCATCGCACTCATGCGCTGCAAAGGCATCGCCGGCACCGGCATCGCCCAGCTGCTCGAGCACAGCGGCATCTCCCGCCGATCGGTCTACCTCAACTTCCCCGGCGGCAAATCCGAACTCGTCGCCGAGGCCACCCGCACCGCGGGCAATACCATCAGCGCGCTGCTGCGCACGGCGACCGCGGGCACGGACCTGGCCACCATCATCGCCGCCTTCCCGGCCATGTGGAAGGAAGTGCTCGTCTCCAGCGACTTCACCGCCGGCTGCCCGGTCGTCGCCGCCGCCCTCGGCCGCTCCGAGTCCCAGGAGGCCGCCGACGCCGCGGGCGAGATCTTCACCGAATGGGAAGACATCCTCGCCGAACGCCTGCGCGCCGAGAACGTCGAGCCCGAGACCGCGAAATCCCTGGCCACCACCATTATCGCGGCGGTGGAGGGCGCGGTCGTCATATCCCTGGCCACCCGCACCACCGCGCCCCTGGAACGCACGGGCAAACAGATCTCCGATCTGGTCGCCGTCCACACCGGCAAGAAGTCGCCCGCCGTCGTCTAGCGCCGCGCCGAGTGGGACCTCATGGCGGCATCGCCCGAGAGCCGGCTCACCTCAGGTCCCGCTCGGCGTCGGCGAGGGCGCGTTCGATCTCGTGCAGGTTCGGGATCGACGCGCTGGCGCCGAGTTTCGTGGTGGCCAGCGCACCTGCCGCGCAGGCCCAGGCGAGCGCCGTCGCGGGGCCCGCGTGCCAGTGCGCCGCCAGCGTGCCGGTGAACGTGTCACCGGCACCCGTGGTGTCGACGACCTCGACCCGAATTCCCGGATGGGAGAGGCTGATTCCGTCCGGGCCCCGATAGGTCGCGCCCGCCGCGCCGAGGGTGGTGATCACGTGCGGAACCGCGTCCAGCGCCGCGCCGATACTCGCCGACTCGCCCTCGTTGACCACCGCGATATCGGCCGCCGCCCACACCTCGGCCGGAAGGTCCTGTACGGGAGAGGGATTGAGCACCACCGTGGTCTCATGATCCCGGGCGTGCCGCATGGCCGCGAGGACGGCCGGCACCGGAATCTCCAACTGGCACAGCAGCACATCCGCCTCGGCAATGAGCGCCAGATCAGCCGCGGCCAGGGCTGTCATGCGTGAATTCGCCCCGCCCACAACGATTATGGTGTTCTCGCCCGCCCCGTCCACCACGATGGCGGCGATCCCGCTCGGCCCCTTCACCTGTCGCAGCCGCGTCACCCCCACGCCCGCGTCGGCCAGCACCCGCCGCAGCTCCCCGGCGAACACGTCGTCGCCGACCGCCCCGATGAAGTCCACCTCGGCCCCGGCCCGTCGTGCGGCAATGGCCTGATTCGACCCCTTCCCGCCGGGCACCAGCGCGAAATCCTCGCCGCTGACCGTCTCCCCGGGTGCGGGCCGCCGCCCCACCGTGGTCACCAGATCCATATTGATGCTGCCCACCACCACGATTCGCGCCATGCCCGGAACGCTAGCCGTCCCGTCGCGCCCCCACCTACGACTCGCCGCGGCGGAGCTGAGTGCTCGGCCGCGGCGTGAGTGGGTCGGTGATAGTCAGCCCTGCAGGGCTTCGACGGCGGCGATGGCCGCCGGGCTGATCGGATCGAGCAGGTCGTCGAAGTCGTGATGCTTCTTCACATATGCCGCCACGAACGGGCAGATGGGCACGATGCGCAGCCCTGCCGCCCGGGTGTCCTCCAGCGCGGCCCGGATCAGGGTCGAGCCCAGCCCGTGTCCGGCGAACCGGTCGTCCACCTCGGTGTGGAAGAAGATGCGATCCGGGCCCTGATCCACGTAGGCGGTGAGCCCGGCGCGTTCGCCGTCGAAGGTGATCGCGTAGTGCTCCGGCCGCGCCTCGGTCACGCGCGTCACGGTGGTCTCGAATTGCGCTGCGGCCTTGCCGGTTTCGCTCATGACTCCTCGCTTTCGGTCGCTTCGATCCGGGGTGGGTGCGCTCAGCTCTGCTGCACGACCTCGATACCGAGGGTAAGGGTGATCTTGTCGCCGATGACCGCGCCGCCGTCGGCGAGCGGCATGTCGATGGTGATGCCGAAGTCGCGGCGGTTGATCACGGTGGTGGCCTCGAAGCCGGCGACCGGACCCTGGCCCATGCCCGGGTTCACGCCCAGGAACTCGACGTCCAGGGTGACCGGGTGGCTGGTGCCCGCGATGCTGAACTCGCCGTCGACCCTGAAGTCCTCGCCCTCCACGCGGAAGCCGGTGGACTTGAAAGTGGCCACGGGGAAGTTCTCCGCATTGAAGAAGTCGGCGGTGCGCAGGTGGGCGTCGCGCTGCGGGTTGTCGGTGCTCACCGAATCGACGCGGATCTCGGCGGTGGCGCTGGCCGCGCCGTCCTCGCCGATGACCAGGTTGCCGGAGAAGTCGGTGAAGCGCCCGCGAATCTTGCTGACCATCAGGTGGCGTACGGAGAACCCGAGGGTCGAGTGCACGGCATCGATGGCCCAGGTGCCGGGGGTGAGCTTGGTGGCGGTGCTGGCGGTCATTGCGAACTCCTCGTCAGAGTGGTGGATGCGGAAACCAAATTACCACTGTTTGTGGACATGGCAACCAACAGGTCGATCATCTGACGTATTCCCGGGGTGGGCCGGGCTACTCGATCTGGCCGTCGACCTCGGTCGCGGCCAGTTCGAACGCCTCGGCGGCGCGCGTGAAGTAGTCGACCAGCACCGCGCGCTGCTCGGGCGAGTAGCCCATGATGATCTCGCCGATGCGCTTGCGGGCCGGCGCGAGCGCCTTGTCGATCTCGTAGGGCTGATCGACGGGCTCGACGATGACCTTGCGGCGATCTCCGGGATCCGAGGCGCGGCGCACATACCCGCCCTGTTCGAGGCGGTCGATGAGCCGGGTCGTCGGCCCGGTGGTGAGGCCGGTGCGGGCGCCCAGTTCGCCCGGCGTCATGGCCCCGTTCAATTCCAGGATGTTCAGCGCGTAGAGGTCGGTCGCGCCGAGGCCGACGGCGCGTGCGCCCGCTTGGGCATGCAGCACAACGGAACTCAGGTAGCGGCGGAAGGTCGCGCTGAGGTCGGCGACTTCCTCGGGTGTTGACACGAGTCGACCCTTTCTCCTAATCTCTTCGTCAACGAAGAGAAATCTTCTGAGAAGAAAAATCTCCTAAGCAGAGAGTAGCACGAAGGGTTTCCCGCCATGACCACCACTGACACCACCGCCATCCGCGCGATCATCGAGCGCAGCCGGGACGCCTGGAATCGCGGCGACGGCACGGCCTATGGCGCCTGCTTCACCGCCGATGCCACCGATGTCACCTTCGTCGGCACCGTCTACCACGGCGGCGAGGAGATCGGCCGCGCTCACCAGGTGTTGTTCGACAGCTTCCTGAAGGGCACGCGGCTCACCGTCGACATCGTGGAGATCCGTCGCTACGGGGCCGATACCGCCGTCGTCCTGACACGCGGTGATGTCGGTAAGGGGGAGCCGAAGAAGCTTGGAAAACTGGCCACCTACACCGTGATTCGCGAATCCGACGGGCAATGGCGGATCGCCGCGGTGCAGAAGACACAGCGCAAGCCGCTGATGGAGGCGATCAGCTTCGCATTCAAGCCCGCCAGTCGCCCAGCGGCGCGTTGATGTCGCCACCCCGTGGTACCAGCGCTCGTGTCGCGCCGGTAGAGGCGAATCAGGCGCGGGCGTCGGCGGATCCGGGGGGTGAGGGTTCCAGCGGGGGAGCGGCAACCGGGCAGTTCACGCGGCATTGCGGCGCGGCCGCCGGGGGAGCGGTGCGCAGCGCGTCGTCCCGCACCGTGAAGAAGGCCAGCGCCGCGGCCGCGACCATGAGCACGACGCACACGAGCACCGCTATCCGGAACCCGTGCGCGAAATCGCCCGGATTCGTGTAGGCCGCACCCGTGAGCCCCGCCAGCGGCGGAATCGCCGCCACCGCAAGCAGACCCGCGGCGCGTGCCACCGCATTGTTGACCCCGCTCGCGACTCCGGCGTGCCGCTCGTCGGCCGTAGCCAGGACCGTTGCCGTCAATGGCGCGACAGCGAGCGTGAGCCCCGCCCCGAAAACCACTGCCGCGGGCAACACCACGCCCACATACGAGGTCTGCTCCCCGATGCGCGTCATCAGCAACATCCCCGCCGCGGATAGCAGCACCCCCACGGTGATCGGCCACTTCGGCCCGATCCGCTGGGCCAGCGCGCCCGCCCGCGCCGAGAACAACAGCATCAGCACCGTCACCGGCAACATGGCCGTTCCCGCCGCGATCGGGCTGAATCCCGCCACCACCTGCAAGGTCAGCACCAGCAGGAAGAACACCACACTCATGGCCCCGTACATGACGAAGGTGACCACATTGATCGCCGTGAACTGTTTGGAGGCAAAGACATCCACCGGCAGCATGGCCCGTGGCTGCCTGTGTTGCGGGGCCGAGCGCCGCCGCTCCACCACCACGAACGCGATCGCCGCGGCGATTCCCGCCACCGCGCTGCCGATCACCAGGGGCATGTTCGCCTCCGTCTCCGGAGCCTCGGTCAACGCGTAGGTGACCCCCGCCAGGCAGGCCGCCGCCAGCACCGCTCCCAGCACATCGAACTTCCCCGTGGCCTCGGGATCCCGCGTCTCCGGCACATGCCGCACCGCCACCGCGATGACCACCGCGGCCAACGGCAGATTCAAGAGGAACACCCACCGCCACCCCGCGAAATCCACCAGCCATCCGCCGAGGAACGGCCCGATCGCACCCGCGACCCCGCCCAGCCCCGACCAGGCTCCGACCGCGCGAGCCCGATCCTCCGGCACGAACGAAGCCTGAATGATCGCCAGCGATCCCGGCGTCAACAGCGCCCCACCCACCCCCTGCAACGCCCGAGCCGCGATCAGCATCGAAATATCCTGCGCCACACCACACAACGCCGACGCGACCGCGAACCACACCACCCCGACCACGAACACCCGCCGTCGCCCGAACCGATCCCCGAGCGACCCGCCCAGCAGAATCAACCCGGCTAACGTCAACGTGTAGGCATTGACCGTCCACTGCAACCCCGCCATCGAGGCCCCGAACTCGTCCCCGATCCGCGGCAGCGCCACATTCACCACGGTCGCGTCCAGCATCGCCATCCCCGACCCCAGGACGGTAGCCAGCAAAACCCAACGCCCCACCCCAGAAGACAACCGGATACCCGTGGCCATGCCCCCCACCGTAATCCGCGCCGCCGACATCGCCCCCCGCCCACATTCGGCGTGCCCCGAAACCTCGGCCTCCGAGGTTGGCCGGGCTGCACGGGAAGGTGGCCGGGGCCGGTCAGTAGGCTGTAGCCATGACAGCAGGAACTGCCGCTGACGTGGACAACGTTCGCGAGGTTGTGCACGAGGCGGCGCGCCGGGGCCGGGTCGCGTCGCGGGCGCTCGCACAGTTGACCACTGCGGAGAAGAACACCGCACTGCACGCCGCCGCGGATGCGCTTCTGGGTGCGAAGGACGCGATTCTGGCCGCCAATGGCGAGGACATCGAGATCGCCAAGGCGGGTGGAACCGCGGAGGCGCAGCTGGATCGGCTGCGGCTCACCGAGGCTCGGATCGATGGGATCGCGGCGGGGCTGCGGCAGGTCGCCGGGCTGCCGGATCCGGTCGGTGATGTGGTGCGCGGGTCCACGCTGCCCAACGGGCTCGAGATCCGTCAGGTGCGGGTGCCGCTCGGCGTGGTCGGAATGGTGTACGAGGCGCGGCCGAATGTGACAGTCGACGCGTTCGGACTGGCCTTGAAGTCGGGGAACGCGGCGCTGCTGCGCGGGTCGTCCTCGGCGGCGCGGTCCAATGCGGCGCTCGTCCGGGTGCTGCGGGAAGCTCTTGACGCGCAAGGGATTCCGGCCGATGCGGTGCAGCTGCTGCCCGC
The DNA here is from genome assembly GCF_013744875.1 of Nocardia huaxiensis. Lineage (NCBI taxonomy): Bacteria > Bacillati > Actinomycetota > Actinomycetes > Mycobacteriales > Nocardiaceae > Nocardia > Nocardia huaxiensis. The sequence continues at coordinate 7,462,671 of NZ_CP059399.1, read as the reverse complement.
CGAGGACCGGTCCAGCGTCACCCACCTGATCCAGGCGCGCGGGCTCGTCGACGTGGTGATCCCGCGCGGCGGGGCCGGGCTGATCAATGCGGTGGTGCGGGACGCGACGGTGCCGACCATCGAGACCGGGACCGGCAACTGCCATGTGTTCGTGCACAAGGACGCCGATCTCGATATGGCGGAGAGCATCCTGATCAATGCCAAGACCCGGCGGCCGAGCGTGTGCAATACCGCCGAGACGGTGCTGATCGACAAGGCCATTGCCGAGACGGCGGTGCCGCGGATGATCAAGGCCCTCGAAGCCAAGGGCGTCACCATTCACGGCGATCTGCCGGGGCTGGTGCCCGCGACCGATGCCGACTGGGCGGATGAATACCTGTCCCTGGATATCGCACTCAAGGTCGTCGACGACCTGGATGCCGCGATCGAGCACATCAACGAGTGGGGCACCGGGCACACCGAGGCCATCGTCACCGGTGACCTGAAGGCCGCGCGCGAATTCACCGGCCGGGTGGACGCCGCCGCCGTCATGGTCAACGCCTCCACCGCCTTCACCGACGGGGAGCAGTTCGGTTTCGGCGCCGAGATCGGCATCTCCACGCAGAAGCTGCACGCCCGCGGTCCGATGGGCCTGCCGGAGCTCACCTCCACCAAGTGGATCGTGTGGGGCGACGGCCAGACCCGGCCCGTGTAGCACCCCCGGACCCGGTACCGGCAGAATGCCAATAGGCAGCCGGTACACACCGGACGAGCAGGACGGAACGGGCAGGTCGCGCAGTGGTCGCGACCGGCCCGCCCGGTAGGAAGGACAGCACTGGTGGCTCCGACAACCGCACCCACGCAGGAGCCGATCTTCTCGTCGGTCGACGATGTGATCGAGCGCCTCGCCGGCACCGGCTATCTGGCCGACAAGGCCACCGCCACTTCGGTTTTCCTCGCCGACCGGCTCGGCAAGCCACTGCTCATCGAGGGCCCGGCCGGTGTCGGCAAGACCGAGCTGTCCAAGGCCGTCGCGCAGGTCGCGGGCGCGGAACTGGTGCGGTTGCAGTGCTACGAGGGCGTCGACGAGGCCCGCGCGCTGTACGAGTGGAACCACGCCAAGCAGATCCTGCGCATCCAAGCCTCCTCCGAGAACGATTGGGCCGAAACCAAAGCCGACGTCTTCACCGAGGAATTCCTGCTCTCGCGCCCGCTGCTGACCGCCATCCGGCGCACCGAGCCCACGGTCCTGCTCATCGACGAGACCGACAAGGCCGACGTCGAGATCGAGGGCCTGCTGCTCGAGGTGCTCAGCGACTTCAGCGTCACCGTGCCGGAACTGGGCACCATCACCGCCACCCGCAAACCGTTCGTGGTGCTCACCTCCAACGCCACCCGCGAACTGTCCGAGGCGCTCAAGCGCCGCTGCCTCTACCTGCACATCGACTTCCCCGACGAGGAACTCGAGCGCCGCATCCTGGCCAGCCGGGTCCCGGAGCTCAAGCCGGCCGTGGCCGCCCAGCTGGTGCGGATCGTGCACGTGCTGCGCGGCATGCAGCTCAAGAAACTGCCGTCGGTGGCCGAGACCATCGACTGGGCGCGCACCCTGCTGGCCCTGGGCGCCAAGGACGTCGACGACAAGACCGTGCGGGCGACGCTCGGCGTGGTGCTCAAGCATCAGGCCGACCATCAGCGCGCGCTGTCCGAGCTGAAGCTGGCCTGACGTCATGGCCGGGGTACCGAATACACCCCGCGGGCTGGTGTCGGCCGCCGTGCGGGCGGTCTCGGGCGGCACACCCGCCAAACCCGCGGTGACACCGGGGCCGACTGCTGAGCACGGACTGTCCGGGCATCTGGTCGGCTTCGTGGAAGCCTTGCGCGCCAGGGGAATTCCGGTCGGGCCGTCCGAAACCGTGGACGCCGGACAGGTTCTCACCGTTCTCGACCTGATGGACCGCGAAGCCGTGCGCGAGGGCCTGGCGTGTGCGCTGCTGCGCCGCACCACCCAGCGCAAGACCTTCGACGGCATGTTCGACCTGTGGTTCCCGGCCGCGCTGGGTGAACGGCTCGGGGCCGACGAGATCGAAATCCCGCACCGCCCAGACGGTTCCGTGGACATCATCCAGCTGCGGCAGCTGCTGGCCGACCTGCTCGTGCAGGAGCCGTCGCCGGAGCAGGCGCAGCAGTTGCAGGCTCTCGCCGCGCAGATGGTTGAGCAGATGGGCCAGTATCAGGCCGCGGGCGGGCCGTCGTTCTCGGCGTACCAGACGCTCAAGGATGTGCAGCCGGAGATTCTGGTGAGCAAGATCCTCGCCGGGCTCTCGCAGGGCATGGACACCTCCGACTTCGACACCGAGGTCTTCCGGCGTTCCGCCCGGGAACGCATCAAGGAATTCCGCGGCACCGTGGAAGCCGAAACCCGCCGCCGCGTCGCCGAACGCATCGGACGCGAACGCGTCGCCACCTACGGCGTGGCGCGGCAGGCCGAGGACGCCGACTTCCTGCGCATCTCCCAGAACGAACTCGACGAGCTGCGGCGCAGCAGCCAGCGACTGGCGCGAGTGCTGGCCTCCCGCTTGGCCGCTCGCCGCCGCCGCGGCCGGCGCGGGGAGATCGACCTGCGCAAGACCCTGCGCAAATCCATGTCCACCGGCGGCGTGCCCATCCACCTGGAAACCCGCAAGCCGCGCCCGGGCCGTCCGGATCTCGTTCTGCTGTGCGATATCTCGGGCTCGGTGGCCGGATTCTCCAGCTTCACCATGGTGCTGGTGAACGCGCTGCGCGAACAGTTCTCGCGGGTGCGGATTTTCGCCTTCGTGGACCGTGTGGACGAGGTCACCCACCTCTTCGACGCCACCACGCCGCTCGACCAGGTGACCAAGCGCATCTTCACCGAAACCCAGGTCGTCGGCCTCGAAGGCCACTCCGACTACGGTTCCGCCATCGAAGGTTTCGCCGAGAACTTCGCCGACGCCGTCACCAGCCGTACCTCCCTGCTCATCCTCGGCGACGCGCGCACCAACTACCGCGACCCGGCCCTGGCCACCCTGCACCAGCTCGTCGGCACCGCCAAACACGCCTACTGGCTCAACCCGGAAGCCGAGAAGATGTGGGGCACCGGCGATTCCGCCGCCAAGAAGTACGCCGAGATCATCGAGATGCACGAATGCCGGTCCGCCCGCCAGCTGACCGCCGTGGTGGGCCGCCTGCTACCCATCTGAGGACGACGCGAAATCCGCACCGCCCGTTGGCTGGACCATTGGTCGGCCATTAGCGAGGCATTGGCGCGCACCCGCATCGTGGACACATGACGCGAGAAGCCGTCCACTATCTGCTCGCCGCGCTGATGGTCGTGTTCGCCGTGTGCGCGGGCCGGGTCATCGCCCATGCCGCGCCGGGCGAGTTCTACAACACGTCCTATACGAAGCAGGGCACCAACTATCTCGTCGAGGTGCCCAATGTCGGCATCGACGGCGTGGACGGGCCGCTCCACAACGCCCGCAAGGACTTCGACAACAATATGGACGGGCACGCCGACCGGTTCATCGCCACCTACGTGGGCGAGCACGTGTCCCTCATGCCCGCCGCCAACTACCTGTACCTGGGCGACCACGTACTGAGCGGCAAGATCGGCGTCAACGTCTATCAGGAGGGCGTGGTCGAGGGCTTCGAGGACTACGCCACCCACAACACCAATACCGTGACCGGCGAACCGATCTCACTACTGGACCTGTTCACCGATCTGGACAGCGGGTTGCAGGCGCTGTCGTATCACTCGCAGGCCCTGCTGGATTCGACCTACGGCGTCGACGGCTACGACCGGACCGCGGCAGAACCTCGCTACGCCAACTTCCACAATTGGGCCGTGGCGGTGGACGGCATGCGCATCTACTTCGGAGACATCGCCTCCCACGCCGCCGGCAATGTGATGATCACGTTGCCGTGGAACGTATTCCACGACGTCTTCAACCCCGCCATGGCCGAGGTGATCGGGGCCTGACTCACTCCTGCGGCCCGAGCTCCACCACCGTGCCCGGATGCGCCAGCGACGCCACCGTGATCCGCCCACCCTTCGCCTGATCGATGATCTGCCCCTGCCAGGCCACGAAGCAGGAAGCGGCCTCGCTGTTGTAGACGCTGTTCAACACCGGAGCCAGCGCCTTCGCGAAATCCCCCTCGGCAGCGATGAGCTGACCGCGATACGGACCGTAGTACGGCAGAATCGCCTCCAGCACAACAGCTTCCACCGCCTGCACCCGAGCGATGATCGGATCGATCAACGGCTGATTCCGCGTGATCAGCGGCGCGATCTCCGCCAGCACCGGCCCGGCCAGTTGCAGCACCGGCTGATACACCGCCCCCAGCGCGAACGCCTCCGACGAGAACGGCCCCGCCAGCGGAGCCAACCCGATCAGCGACGCCAACCCACCCTGCTGCTTCGGCGCGGGCCACCCCAGCGGGCACGCGGGCTGAGTGTTCACGGTGGTCGTCGCGAACGGACTCGCCGCCCCCAACGGTACCGACCCGTTGAGCCCCGTGCCCTCTCCCAAGGCGGTCTCTGTGGCCGGAGAAGTGCTCTGACCCAGCGGAACCGATGCATTCGGGCCACCCAGTGGCACAGCGGCATCAGGGGCCGGTGCGCCCGCCGGAACAGCTCCCGCAATGGGCGCACCCTGGCCCGGAACGGTCGCGCCCGGCACTGCTGCGCCCGGGGCAACCGAGGCGTCCGCGCCGGATTCGGTCCCGGCGCCGGCCGTTGCGGGTGGCGTCTCGGCAGCCACCAGGGCCGTGGATAGTGCTGCGGCGGTGCTCGATTCGACAGCTGCTGGATCGTCGGAGCGCAGCGCCAAGGTGGTGACGGCGGCGGCGCTGCCGACCACTGTGAGCGCGGCAATGGCGCGGAAGGCAATGACCAAGGACGGTCGCCTGGTCCTAGCGGTGGTGGTCATGGGGACTCCTGCGGAAGTAGCTGGACAGCCCACGAGGGGCTGGTGGAACCGGTCGATGCGCCGGTGTGGTGATCCGGTGGCCGAGTTGCGTCATTTCGCCGCCGGTGTGGCTGCGGCGGAAGGCGGGGCCGTCGGCGCGGTGTCGGGTTCGAGGACGCCTTCGAGGTGCCAGACGCCGGTGAAGCCGTTGAAGGGGCCGCCGACGATCAGGCTGGTCCATTGCAGGGTGAAGGCGCGGGTTTCGGGGTTGTAAGTGCCGGTGGCGGAGGGGCCTTGGGCGGCATCGGCTTTGGGTTGGTCGAACCAGCGGTTGGCGACCCAGTCGTAGACGCGCTGGAACTGTTCGGCGCCCGCCACCTGTGCACCGGCCTTCTCGGGTGGTTTGGGTGCGCCCTGGTTGAATTCCTGGTCGTTCCAGGAGGCGGCCCAGGAGGAGAGGTCGGCGGTGAGCTTGCCGTTGTCGTTGGTCACCGTGGGTGGGGGCACGGCGCGCTGGGTTTGCGGGTCGGTCGGGTTGGTCGAGATGCCGAACTCGACGGCGAAGAACCTGGTGGGCTTGGTGATCGAGGCCGCGAGCGAATCACCGTGGGCGAAACCGGGGTTGGGCTCGCTTTGATATCCGCCGATGCGCAGACCGCCCGCGGTGCCCGGTTCCAGCAGGGTGGTGGAGCCGCCCTGGGCAGGGGAGTCGCCATTGGGCATGTACGGGCCGTTCTCCGGGGTGCCGCCCGGCTGCACCATGCGGAACCACGTGCCGGACACCGAATCTCCGCTCACCGCACCGGGAGTGAAGCGCAGTAGCCCGGTGAGCTGTTCCGGTCCGGTCGACGCCGGTTCGGAATCACCGCCGCAACCGGCCAGCAGGGTGGTGAGGAGGGCGGCGGTGGCGGCCACCGTCGCCAGCGCACGCGTCTGCGCGCGCTGTGTCAGGACGCTCACGTCGGATCACCTTCAGTGGAATGAGCTGCGCCGGAATCGGTTCGCGGGATCCGCGCGCTGGAGTCGGCCGGCCGCCGCCACAGACCCGCCAGTGCTACGCCGAGGACTGCGACGCCCGGAATCAGAAAGCCCCAGCCGAGGCCGTGAAAGGCGGTGAACCCCAGCGGCTTCGTCGAATTATTCAGCGCCACAACGGCATCGAAGTTGCGAATATTGTCGTTGAGCACGCCCACCAGTGCGGCGAACCGCGCGGTCATGGGCTGCCAGCTCGTTTCCAGCGCGGTGATGCCGGTCAGGTCGGCGTCGGGGTGCGTTTCACGCACCGCAGCGACGTAGCGGCTGTTCAGTTCGCCGTCGGCGGCCACCAGGATGACGAAATAGCCCTGTATCTCCCGAACTTTCTGGTGGGTGAGGATCGGCCGGAAACTGTCGATGACCGGTTGTGCCGCAGGCGCGGCCCGGAACAACCCGCCGGTGAGCGGCACCGCCAGCAGCCCGAGCGCGGCGAGCACGGCCAGGCTGTACCAGATTGTCCCGCGCTCGCTGTCACCCGCCGCCCGGTATCCGAACAGCCCGGCGGTGATCAACAGCAGTCCCGCGAGCGCGAGCAGCCACGGCAGTGATCCGAAAGATGTTGTGCTCGACAGCTTCCCGAAACTCTCCCGATTGCCGTCGATCGAATCGAGCATCCCGGTCAGGTCGCTGCGAATCCCCGGATAGTCCCGTACGAATGTCTCGACCCGCTCGAAACGCCCCGGCTGCTGCGAATTGGCCTGCAAAGCAAGCACATTGGCCCGCGCATCGTCGAGCACCCGCAGATCATCCCGATATCCCGCGATGCTCTGCGCGCTCACATACGGCTGGAACGCGTCGATCATGGCCTCGCCCTTGATCGCTCGCGGGAACATTCCCGTCACCAGCGGAGCCGCCACCAGCAACACGCCGATCACCGTCAGCACCGCGAACGGCCAGCGCCGCCCCGCCCGCACCGACTCCTGCTCGACCTGCGAGACAAAGTCCCCGTAGGCCGGCAGCGAGGACACGGTGGTCATCGCCCGCCTCGATACTGACCCGCCAAATGCCACAGCCCGGTGAAGTTGTTGAACGGCCCACCCACGATCTGGCTCGTCCATTCGATGACGAAATTGCCCGCCCCATCGATGGTTCCGCGAATCGGGCTGGTTTTGCCCGGCAAGCCGCCGCCCGGTTTCGGCGACCCTTGATTGAATACCTGGTTGTTCCACGTCACGCCGAGACTGCTCAGATCCCCGGTCAGAACTCCACCGTCACTGAACAATTGCGGCAGCCCGGTGCCCGCACTCGTTTGCGGATCGGTGGGATTGGTGGCCGTCGCGAAATCCACGCCGTAGAACCGCACCGGCGTGGTCACCCGCCCCGACCGCGCATTGCCCGCGCCGTCGAAGGCCGCGTCCGGCTGCGGCTGATAGCTCCCGCTGATCAGCCCGCCATCGCTGCCCGCCGCCAGCGGTGTGACCGTCTGATCACTGCACTGCGAATCGCTGTTCTGCAGATACGGCCCGCTCGCATCGCCGGTGGGCAGAATCATCCGGAAGAAACTTCCGGTCACCGCGCCATTGGCGCAGACACCCGGTGCGAGCGCGAAAAGCCCGGTGAGTGGCGCGGGTTCGGCCCGCGCGAGCGGCGCGGCCAGTGCGCTGAGAGCAAGCGCGGCGACGGCCGCGGCGATTCGATTCGAATGACGTCCCATGGCGGGTTCCTCTGAGGTGAATGTGATGCTGATGGACTCCAACTGGTCGGGCAGCACACATATGGCAACTCGAGTCCGGGAGAAAGTCGCGGGTTGCGGTCACACTGAATGCAATCCTCGAAAATGGCGGTCACCGGGAAATCGCCGTTAGTCCGTCATTAGTGGCGCGTTGGAGCACACCCGCACCGTGGTGGCATGACGCGAAAAGCAGCCCACTACCTGATCGCCGCCCTGCTGGCCGTGCTCGCCGTGAGCGCCGGCCGGGTGATCGCCCACGCCACGCCCGCACCGGGTGAGTTCTACGAGACCACGTACACACTGGAGGGCGCCGACTACAAGGTGCAGGTACCCAATGTCGGCATCGACGGTGTCGACGGCGCGTACTACTGGGCCCGCCAGGACTTCAATGCCGCCATGAACGGGTACGCCGAGGCCTTCATCGGCTACGCGGGCGACGGCTACACCGTCAACACCTCTGTCAACTACCTCTACCTCGGCCATCACGTGCTCAGCGGCAAGATCGGCGTCTCGGTCTTCCAGCAGCAGGCCGCGCATCCGTGGGAGGAGTTCGCCACCCACAACACCAATACCCTGACCGGCGAAGCGATTACGCTCTCCACGCTGTTCTCCGATCTCGACGGCGCGTTGCAGCTGCTGTCCTCGCACGCGAACGAGGAGCTGACCTGGATGTTCGGGGCCGACGGCTACAGCCGTGACGCCGTCTCCGCCGACGCGGTCAACTTCGACAAGTGGGCGGTCTCCGACGACGGCATCCGCCTCTACCTCGGTGAGGTCGCCTCGCACGCCGCGGGCAATGTCGTGCTCACCCTGGCTTGGAAAAACTTCGGCTCGGTGCTGAACCCCGAGATGAAGGACGTGGTCGGGGCCTGATCGCCGGAACCATCCGACGCAGCGGATCGGACACCGCGGGAGAGTGTCCGATCCGCTGCGTCGCGTCCCGGATTGCCCCCGGTAAGCTCGCTTTTCGTGCATACGAACGGTCGCCGCAAGCTGGGGGTGATGGGCGGCACCTTCGATCCCATCCACCATGGTCACCTCGTCGCCGCCTCGGAGGTGGCGCAGCGCTTCGACCTGGACGAAGTGATCTTCGTTCCCACCGGACAGCCCTGGCAGAAATCCGACCGGCATGTATCGCCGGCCGAGGACCGCTACCTCATGACGGTCATCGCCACCGCCTCCAACCCGCGCTTCTCCGTCAGCCGCACCGACGTCGACCGGGGCAAGGAGACCTACACCGTCGACACCCTGCGTGACCTGGCCGAACAGCATCCCGACGCGGATCTGTACTTCATCACCGGAGCGGACGCACTGGCCAGCATCCTCACATGGCAGGATTGGTCCGAACTGTTCGAACTGGCGAAATTCGTCGGAGTGAGCCGTCCGGGGTACGAATTGAATATCGACCACCTGGCCGACCACCTGAAGAATTACCCCGCCGACACCGTCACGATGATCGAGATTCCGGCACTGGCCATCTCGTCCAGTGATTGTCGGCGGCGTGCGGGGGAGGGGCGGCCGGTGTGGTACCTCGTTCCGGACGGGGTCGTGCAATACATATCGAAGCGGCATCTCTACGCGCCGCGAAACGGTGCTCTGGGAAGAGCAGAGGGAAGGTAGCAGGGTGAGCGCATCGGCTGAAGCAGTGAAGATGGCCACGGTGGCCGCACTGGCCGCGGACGAGAAACTGGCTTCCGACGTGGTCGTGCTCGACGTGTCCGAGCAGCTGGTGATCACCGACTGCTTCGTCATCGCGTCCGCGCCCAACGAGCGCCAGGTCAACGCGATCGTCGACAATGTCGAGGAGAAGCTGCGCGAGGCCGGATACAAGCCGGTGCGCCGCGAGGGCACCCGCGAAGGCCGGTGGGCGCTGCTCGATTACATCGAGATCGTCATCCACATCCAGCACAATGACGAACGCGACTTCTACGGCCTGGAACGGCTGTGGAAGGACTGCCCGCAGGTGCCGATCGAGGGGCTGGGCACCCACAAGGACGAGGCCGCGGCGGCTGCCGGGGACGACGAGGCTGAGGACCAGTAGTGAGCAAGATGGCCGGCGTGCGGCGCCTGATTCTGTTGCGGCACGGGCAGACCGAATGGAATGCCTCCGATCGCATGCAGGGGCAGATCGATACGGAGCTCAGTGAGCTGGGGCGGCGTCAGGCCAAGGACTGCGCACCGGACATGGCCTGCCGGGATCTGGTGCACATCGTGTCCTCCGATCTCAAGCGGGCGCACGACACCGCCTTGGCCGTCTCCGACCACGCCGGACTGCCCGTGGTCACCGACCCGCGCCTGCGCGAAACCAACCTCGGCGAATGGGAGGGCCTGGACCACATCCAGGTCGACACCATGCATCCGGGCGCGCGCAAGGAATGGCGCATGGACCCGACCTTCACCCCGCCCGGCGGCGAATCCAAGCTCGAGGTCGGCGCGCGGGCGCTGCCGGTCGTGCACGAGCTGTTCAACGAGCGCGAGGACTGGCCCGGCCGTACCATTCTCCTGGTTGCGCACGGCGGGCTGATCGCGGCGCTGACCGCGGCAGTGCTCGAGCTCCCGCCCGCTAACTGGCCGGCCCTCGGTGGGCTCGCCAACACCAGCTGGGTGCAGCTGAGCAGCCACGGTCCCAGCTTCGAGCGGCCCGGGTGGCGCCTCGATGTGTGGAACGCGGCGGCGAAGGTAGCACCTGATGTCCTCTGATGAGAGCTCCGGCGAACGGCAAGTCTCCGACGAACTGCTGCGGCAGGCCAGCGAGGTGAAGCGGGTCCGGCAGCTGCCGGACGCGCTGTTCGGCTCGGATGCCGCTGCGCCGCAGGGCGATACCGATGCCGTTGCCGAGGTGAAGGCAGCCGGTGAGCGCAAGGTGCTCGTGGTCATCGGCGATTCGCTGTCCTACTTCGGGCCGAAGGGCGGACTGCCCGCCGACCACCCGCGGATCTGGCCGAATCTGGTTGCGGCCGAGCTCGACTGGGATGTGGAGCTGGTGGCGCGGATCGGGTGGACCTGCCGGGACGCCTACTGGGCGCTGATCGGCGACCCGCGCGTGTGGGCCGCGGTGCCGCGTGCGGGGGCGGTCGTATTCGCCACCGGCGGAATGGATTCGCTGCCCTCGCCGCTGCCCACCGCGCTGCGGGAGCTGATCCGGTACGTGCGGCCGTCGTCGGTGCGGCGGCGGGTGCGCGAGGCGTACAACTGGTTGCAGCCCAAGCTTTCCCCGCTCGGCTGGCCGGTGGCGCTGCCGCCGTCGGTGAGCGTCGACTACCTGGAGCAGTCGCGAAACTCGCTGGCGCAGTTGCGACCCGAGCTGCCCGTGGTGGGAGTGCTTCCGTCCGTGCACAAGTGCGAGGCGTACGCCTGCGTGCACACCGGGCGTGAGCCCATGGTGCAGGCCGTGCAGCAGTGGGCGGCCGAGCATGCGGTGCCGCTGGTAGACCTCGGAGAAGCCGTGCGGGACAACGTCTTCCACGGTGAAGCCAATCCGGACGGCATCCACTGGGGCTGGGAGGGTCACGAGGCCGTCGCCCGCGCCATGGTCAAGGTGCTGTCCGAGGCGTCCGCGCGCGAGGCCCGGACTGCATGAGGGAGGTCCGCTAGCCGATGGCCGTCGTGGTTGTCACCGACTCGTCGGCCAGTTTGCCCGCCGACCTCAGCGCCGAACTGGGCGTGCTCGCGGTTCCGCTGCATGTGCTGGTCGACGACCGGGAGATCCGGGAGGGCGTGGACGAATGCGATATCGACTACGGTTCGTCCACGGTCACCACATCGGCGGCCTCGCCGGGTGACCTGCGCGCCGCCTACGAGCGCGCGCTGGAGCTGAGCGAGGGCGATGGCGTTGTCGCCGTGCACCTTTCGCGTCAGCTCTCCGGCACCTGGGAAGCGGGCCGCCAGGCCGTGCGCGATATGGACGCCGCCGACCGGGTGCGACTGGTCGACTCGCTCAGCGCCGGACTCGGCACCGGGCTCACCGTGCTGGCCGCCGCCCGCCGCGCCCGCACCGGCGTACCCCTGGACATGGTCTACGACACCGCCGTCGCCGCCTCGGTGCGCAGCCGCGCCTTCATCGTGGTGAACCGCACCGAGCAGTTGCGTCGCGGTGGACGCTTGAGCAGCGCCGCGGCGTTCTTCGGCACCGAGCTGGTCACCAAGCCGATCCTGCAGATCGTGGACGGCCGCCTGGAACTGCGCGAGAAGGCCCGCACCCGCTCCAAGGCGTTCACCAAACTCATTGCGGCAGCGGTGGATGCGGCCGGCGACGACGGCGCGGCCGTGGCAGTCCAGCACCTGGGTGCGGAAGAGGCCGCCCACACCATCGCCGCCCAGCTCCGCGACCTCATCCCCGGCATTCGCGAGCTCATCATCGCCGAATTCGGACCAACCTTGGGAGTGCACCTCGGCATGGGTGCCGTCGGCGCCCTCGTGGTCCCCGGAGGCTGCGGCTGACCTGCGCGTTCCATTCCGGAATCCGCTTGTTCACATCACTTTTCGGCATCCACAGGCCGACGGAAAAGGCCAGGTCGCCACTCGGGCCGTGCTCGCCCTCGGCCCTACCGTGACCCCATGCCCCGAACCGACGAACCCACCCTCCACCGAGCCCGCTGGAACGACGAATCACTCGATGACGCTCTCGGCGAATCACCCACCCGCCCTTGGCGTCCCGACCGCACCGCCGGCGAGACCCTGCACGACCGGATCGTCCCCGAACGCTTCCACGGCACCCGCTGGGATCCCGGCCCCCGCGGCGTCCTGATCCTCGCCGCGGTAGGCATATTCGTGGTGCTGCTGGCCGCAACCTCCTCCTTCACCGACAGGCCGGCCGCCCACCCGGTCCCACCGATCACCCCGGTAGCCGCCACCGACCCGAACCACCGCACAACCGCGAACAACCCTGGGGCACAACCGGAAACGGCGACGACCGCCCCGGCGTCCACCAGTGCCCGCCCGTCCACGGCAGCCGAGGTGGTAGTCAGCGTCGTAGGCCTGGTCGAACACGGCGGCCTCCGCCGCTTCCCACCCGGCTCCCGAGTAGCCGACGCCATCAAAGCCGCCACACCGCACCCCGAAGCCGACCTCGCTGGCCTCAACCTGGCCCAGCCCCTCCACGACGGCGACCAGATCGTCATCGGCCGCACCGACCCCAACCCCGCCACCTCCCAGCACGGCAGCACCCTCACCAACGCCGCCCAATCCGCCGCCATCCCCGCGGCCCCCACCGAATCCCCCCGCCCCACAACCCCTCCCACCCGCGTAAACCTCAACACCGCAACAGAACCCGAACTCGACGCCCTCCCCGGCGTAGGCCCCGTCACCGCCCGCGCCATCCTCACCTGGCGCACCCAGCACGGCCGCTTCACCTCCATAGACCAACTCGCCGAAGTAGACGGCATCGGCCCCTCCCGCCTCGCCCGCCTCCGCAACTCGGTGACGATATGACCGCCCCGGGACCTCGCGCACCCGGCGAAGCGCCCATGGCCGCCGATGTGAATGCCGAAATGCCAGCTGCGCCGGAAGTTCTCGATGCTCGTCTGGTACCGGCGGCGCTTTGCTGCTGGGGAGCGACGATTGCCACGGTAGTGCTGGGCTGGTGGGTCGGGGTGGGATTGGCGGTCGGCTGTGGGGTTCTCGCTGTGGGGCTGTGGGTGTCGGTTGTCCGAGCGGCTGGGCCGGCTGTGGCGAGGGGGCGTATCCCTTGGCTGATCGGGCCGAGGGGGCGGGCTCCCGAGTCAGCCGGTGCGGGATGGGCAACTGCGGGGTGGGGTGGTCGCGTGAGGCTGATCCTGGTGGGCGCTTTGCTGATAGGGGCGGGGTTCGCGGGGGCGGCGGCGTGGCGGGAGTATCGGGTGCAGACGCATCCGCTGCGGGACGTGGTGCGGGGGAGTTCGCTGTGGGTCACCGTGGTTGCGGCGGATGATCCGAAGGTGTTGTCTGCCAAGGGATCCAGAAAGCGGCAGTGGATGACCAGGGCTGAGCTTGTCGAGTTTCGGGATGGGGTTCGGGGGGTTTCGGCCGGGGGAGATGTGGTCGTGATTTCTGGGGAGGCGGGGTGGCGGGGGTTGTTGCCGGGGCAGCGGGTGGTGTTCCGGGCTCGGGTGGACAAGCCTTGGCGGGCGGATCTGACGGTGGCGGTGTTGCGGGCACAGGGTGCGCCTGTCGAGGTGGGGGAGGCGTCGTGGTGGCAGCGGGCGGCGGGGCGGGTGCGGGCGAATTTCGCTGGGGCGGCACAGGAGTCGTTGTCGGAGGAGGCGGCGGGGCTGTTGCCGGGGTTGGTGATCGGAGATACGTCGCGGTTGTCGGAGGAGGTTCGGGCGGATTTTCGAGAGGTCGATCTCGCGCATTTGACTGCTGTCAGCGGTGCGAATGTGACGATTTTGCTTGGGGCGGTGTTGCTTTCGATGCGGGCGCTCACGGTGGACCTACGGGTGGGCGTCGCGGTGGCCGGAATCGCGCTGGTGCTGTTCGTGGTTCTGGCCCGGCCTTCGCCGAGTGTGCTGCGGGCGGCGGTCATGGGAGCTGTCGGGCTGCTGGGATTGTGTACGGGGTATCGGAAGCAGGCGCTACCTGCGTTGTGTACGGCGGTCATTCTGCTGCTCGCGTGGTCGCCCGCGCTGGCCGTGGACGCAGGATTCGCGCTATCGGTGCTGGCGACGGCCGGGCTTGTACTGCTCGCGCCCGGCTGGTCGGAATGGCTTCGGCGGCATGGCTGGCCGCGCCCGGTGGCGGATGCGGTGGCGGTGTCGGCGGCGGCGTTCGTGGTGACCGCACCGGTCATCGTTGCCATGACAGGTCACCTCAGCTTGGTCGGCATCGCGGTGAATGTGCTGGTGGAACCCGTGGTCGCACCGATTACGGTGCTCGGTGCGGCCGGGGCGCTGCTGTCGTGCGTGTGGTCCCCGCTGGCGGAATGGGAGCTGCACTGCACCGCACCACTGCTGTGGTGGCTGCTGACCGTGTCGGACCGGGCTGCCGCACTGGGTGCTTCGGCGGTGCTGCCGAGCGGCGTCCGATCCGGCGTCGCCGCCGCCGCGGTCTGCGCGGTGCTCATCGCGCTGCTACGCCCCGCGCCACATCGTGCGGAGGGGCGAGCGATGTGCCGTCCTCGTGCGGGCTTGTCGGGGCGGGCTCGTAGGATCGGGGCGTGAGCCAACGACCCGCGCCTCTGCATCTCGTGCTCGGTGACGAGGAATTGTTGATCGACAGGGCGGTGGCGGCGATTACCGCGCAGGCGCGGGCCGCCACCGACAATCCGGAGTCCATGCCGGTGGATCGGCTGCGGGCCGGGGATGCCAGTACCGCTGAGTTGGCGGAGTTGCTGAGTCCTTCGCTGTTCGCGGAGGACCGGGTGATCGTGCTGGAGTCGGCGGCCGAGGCCGGTAAGGACGCCGTCGCGGTGATTCAGGATGCCGCGCAGGCGCCGCCGGACGGGGTGGTGCTGGTGGTGCTGCATTCCGGGGGCGGGCGGGCCAAGGCGCTCGCGCCCGCACTGCAGAAGATGGGCGCGCAGGTGCACAACTGCGCGAAGCTCACCAAGGCCGGTGAGCGGGTCGAGTTCGTGCGCAATGAGTTTCGGGCCGCGAATGTCCGGGTGTCCGCGGACGTGGTGCACGCCCTCATCGAGTCGATCGGGTCCGACCTGCGGGAATTGGCCGCGGCCAGTTCGCAGTTGGTCGCCGACACCGGCGGCAAGGTGGATGTGGCGGCCGTGCGGCAGTACTACTCCGGCAAGGCCGAGGTGTCCGGTTTCGATGTGGCCGATCTCGCGGTGGCCGGGGATCGGGCCGCCGCCATGGAGGCGCTGCGCTGGGCCACCGATCGCGGTGTGCCCGCCGTGCTGCTGGCCGATGCCCTCGCCGACTCCGTGCACACCATCGCCCGCGTCGGCTCGGCCGGCCGCGGCGACCCCTTCAAGCTCGCCGGTGATCTCGGCATGCCGCCCTGGAAGGTGAAGAAGGCCCAGGGCCAGGCACGCGGCTGGAACGGCGCCTCCATCGGCGCCGCCCTCCAGGTGGTC
This sequence comes from Nocardia huaxiensis, assembly GCF_013744875.1. Classification (NCBI taxonomy): domain Bacteria; kingdom Bacillati; phylum Actinomycetota; class Actinomycetes; order Mycobacteriales; family Nocardiaceae; genus Nocardia; species Nocardia huaxiensis. Next base: position 7,447,052 of record NZ_CP059399.1, on the reverse strand, counting down.
GCCGGGCTCAATGCCGACGTCAAGGGCGGTGCGGCCGACGCCAACTACGCCCTCGAGCACGCCCTCGCCCGCATCCTCGACCTGCGCGAAAACGCCTGAGCGAGAGCGTTTTCGTCGGTTAGGCCGACGGCTGCCAGACGATGCGGCCGCCCTCGAACTCCTGGGCCTTGCCGCCCTCGTAGTCGTACTCGTCGCCGGTGGGCATGCCGTAGCGGCCGTTCTCGGCGCCATTGCGGACCCAGTCGTCGCGGATCGCGCCCCACACGATGTGGGCGCCGGTGCTCTGGGTGTAGTAGATCGCGCCGCCCGCGAAGAGCTGGCCGCGGCCGTTCTTCTTCCCGGCGGCCGTCTCATCGGTGATGGGGAAGCCGAGGGCGCTGTTCTCCCAGCCGACCGAGCCGTACTTCTCGAGCATCTTGCCGCTGATGGAATGCGCGGCCGTGCCGACGGACCAGTAGATGGTGCCGCCCTGGAACAGCTGGAAGCGGCCGGGTTTGGCGGTCGCGCCCTCATCGGCCACCGGATACTTCAGGGTGCCGTTGACGGACGCCAGATTGTTCCACTTGTCGCGGATGGCCCCGCCGACCGGATGCGCGTCGGTGGCCGGAGTCCAGTAGATCGACACATTGTTGGCGAAGTCCTGCTTCTTGCCGCCGCCCGCGGAATCGGTCTCGGGCCCGAGCGGTTCGCCGAAGAACGCCTCGCCACCCACCCGGTCGTAGGCGGCCTCGATGGCCCCGCCCACCTCGAACGGCCCGATGGGCCGCGCCGCGGCCACTCCGAGCCCGGTGGTCAGGGCGAGCGCGACGGCCCCCACCGCCACCCCGCCTCGCGGCCAGAAACGATTCTTACCCAGCGGCGTCACAAGTTCTCCCAACGCAGGTCATATCGGAAACCCCCGACAGTCTGTTGGCCATCCTGCTGTGAACCGCCCGCAACGGCAAGTGCGTGGTGCGCGTGCACGACCTCGACGGCACCCGAGCCGTGCGCAGAAGGCGCGGAGAGGCGGCACTGTACGACAAAAGCCGCCGTGGTCTTCGTGGCCACGGCGGCTGTGAAAAGCATTGTGCCGGTAGTGATACCGGAGAAAATCAGCCGAGCTTGTTGAAAGCCAGCGACAGCGCCGACTTCTTGTTGGCGGCCTGGTTGGAGTGGATGACACCCTTCGAGGCGGCCTTGTCCAGGCTCTTGCTCGCGCTCTGCAGCAGCTCGGCCGCCTTGTCCTTCTCGCCCGCCGCAGCGGCCTCGCGGAACTTGCGGATCGAGGTGCGCAGCGCGGACTTGACCGACTGGTTGCGCTGACGCGCAAGCTCGTTGGTGCGGATCCGCTTCATCTGGGACTTGATGTTGGCCACGCCTGTTTCCTCGTGTTCCTTCGTTTGGTGGGTATGCGGGGTGCAAAGTTCGTCGGGCCGCGCACTACAGGTAGAGGGCATGTAGGGCAGCGCCAGCAATCGAGGCTACCAGGCAACACGCCGGGGTATGAAATCGGCCCTTCTCGCGATCGGCTCGAAATCAGAAATTTATCGCCGTCCGGCAGCGTGTTGCCCCTGCGTGACGGACTATTTTTGCATGAGGGGCGCTCTCGAGATCGACGGTGCCGCGGGCGGTGTCTTCGACGGCTATGGTCCCGGCAAATACGCGCGGGCCTACGACGAAATGTTCGATCCGTCCGGCCGGGCGCGAGCCGCCTACCGGGGGATCTTCGCCGCGCTGGCGGCCATCGACGCCGACGATCTGGCCGCTCGCGCCGAAGCGCTGGCCCGCGCCTTCGTCGATCAGGGCATCACCTTCTCGCTGTCCGGTCAGGAGCGGCCGTTCCCGTTGGATCTGGTGCCCCGCGTGATCACCGCCACCGAATGGTCCAAACTCGAGCGCGGCATCCGGCAGCGGGTGCTGGCCCTGGAAGCCTTCCTGGCCGACGTGTACGGCGAGCAGATGATTCTGCGCGACCGGGTCATCCCCATGCGGCTGGTCACCTCCTGCCAGCATTTCCATCGCGAGGCCGCGGGCCTGGTGCCGCCCAACGGCGTGCGCATCCACGTGGCCGGGATCGATCTGATCCGCGACGAGCACGGCGACTTCCGGGTGCTCGAGGACAATCTGCGCTCCCCGTCGGGCGTCTCGTATGTGATGGAGAACCGCCGCACCATGGCGCGCGTGTTCCCCGATCTGTTCGCCTCGCACCGGGTGCGCGCGGTCGGCGACTATCCGAGTCATCTGCTGCGCGCCCTGCGCTGCGCCGCCGCACCCAACGAGGCCGACCCGACCGTGGTGGTGCTCACGCCCGGCGTCTACAACTCGGCCTATTTCGAGCATTCGCTGCTGGCCCGGCAGATGGGCGTGGAACTGGTCGAGGGGCGCGACCTGTTCTGCCGTGACAATGTCGTCTACATGCGCACCACCGCCGGGGAGCGGCAGGTGGACGTCATCTACCGGCGCATCGACGACACCTTCCTGGATCCCATGCAGTTCCGCCCGGATTCGATGCTCGGGATCGCCGGCATTCTCAATGCGGCGCGCGCGGGCACCGTGGTGCTGGCCAATGCCGTCGGCAATGGCGTCGGCGACGACAAACTCATCTACACCTATGTGCCCGCGTTCATCGAGTACTACCTGGGCGAGAAACCGATCCTGCCCAATGTCGACAGCTACCGCTGCTGGGAACCCGGAGAATGCGACGAGGTGCTGGATCGGGTCGGCGAACTGGTGGTGAAGCCGGTCGAAGGTTCCGGCGGCTACGGGATCGTGATCGGCCCCGACGCCAATCTCAAAGAGCTGGAAGCGGTTCGGCGCAAGGTGAAGGCGAATCCGCGCGGCTGGATCGCGCAGCCGGTCGTGCAATTGTCCACGGTCCCCGCCAAGGTCGGCGGGCGACTATTGCCCAGGCATGTGGATCTACGGCCGTTCGCGGTCAATGACGGCGACGACATCTTCGTTCTCCCCGGCGGTTTGACGCGGGTGGCGCTGCCGGACGGGTCGCTGGTGGTGAATTCCAGTCAGGGCGGGGGCAGCAAGGACACCTGGGTGCTCGCCCCGCGCACCTCCGTCGCCCAGCGCGAACTCGCGGGATCGCAGCTGGTGAGCGAACTCCACATCACCCGCGACCGGGATCAGTCCCGAGAGCCCTCGCCGACGCGGGCCAATCAGCAACAGCAGTAACGACAACAGCATTCGCGAGGGCCGCACGGGCGCCGGAGCGAAGCGGAGGCAGCGAGGGCAGAACCATGTTGGCGCGCAATGCCGAATCCCTGTTCTGGATCGGCAGATATGTCGAACGCGCCGAATATACGGCGCGCATTCTGGATGTCGCGGTGCATCAGCTCCTCGAGGACGCGACGGTGGATCCGGACCGGACGTCGCGGGTGCTGTTGAAAGTCCTCGGAATCGAGCCGCCCGGCCACGAATTGGATGTGTGGTCGGTGACCGAACTGGTGGCCTTCGGGCACGACAATGGCGGTTCGATCGTCGATTCCATCAGCCGGGCACGCGAGAATGCGCGCGGGGCAAGGGAAGTCACCTCCACCGAGATGTGGGAGTGCCTCAATGCCACCTACAACGGGCTGGCCAATGCCGAGCGCGCGGCCAGAGCGCTGGGCCCACATCAGTTCTGCCACTACATCACCGACCGGGCCGCCATGTTCGCCGGACTCTCGGATTCCACCCTGAGCCGGGACGACGGCTACCGGTTTCTGCTGCTGGGGCGTTCCATCGAACGCGTGGATATGACTGTGCGCCTGCTGCATTCACGCGCGGGTGATCGCACGTCCTCCCCGGCGTGGGTGACGGTGCTGCGCTCCGCCGGTGCGCACGATCCGTATCTGCGCACCCACCGCGGCGTTCTCGATGCCAATCAGATCGCCGAATTCATCCTGCTGGACCGGCTTTTCCCGCGCTCGGTCTTCCATTCCCTGCGGGTGGCCGAAGCCTGTCTGCAAGAACTGGATCAACGCCCCAACAGTCGTTTCGCCGCCAGGCACGAAGCCCACCGGCTGCTCGGCCGCGCCCGCAGCGAACTGGAATTCCTGCCCGCGCCCGTCCTGCTCGAGGACCTCCCCAGCCGCCTGCTGTGGCTCCAGGAAACCTGTCGCGAAGTGGGAGAAGCCGTGGCGCTGCAGTACTTCCACGCCGAATCCTGGGTCGCCTGGACCGGTCTGCACGGCCGCGACACCTCGCGGGTGGAGGAGGCGGTATGAGCGTCAGGCCCGGAGGCGGCAGCTTGCGTAACCACGCAGGGCCCCGCTCATACCGAGGAGTCACAGCATGAGTTGGCGCATGCGGTTGGTGCACACCACCGGGTATGTGTACGACGCGCCGGTCACGCGATCGTTCAACGAGGCGCGGCTCACCCCGCGTGCCGACAGCAGGCAGAACGTCATCCTCAACCGCGTCGAGACGGTGCCGTCGACCCGCTCCTACCGGTACACCGACTACTGGGGCACCACTGTCACCGCCTTCGATCTGCATGCCCCGCACACCGAATTGGAGGTCACCAGCGCCTCCGTGGTGGAAACCGAGCCGTTCGCCGGGCCCGCCGAGGAGTTGTCCTGGGAGCAGCTGCGCCACGACGCCATCGCCGATCGTTTCGACGAACTGCTCACGCCCACCGCGTATGTGCCGCGTGAACGCCGTCTCGCCCCCGTCGCCCGGCAACTCGCCCGGGGCGTCCCGCCCGCCAAAGCCGTTGTGCGTGGCGCGGAATGGGTGCACCGAGAGATGAACTACCTGGCCGGAACCACCTCCGTGCACACCTCCGCCGTGGAGGCTTTCGCGGAAAGGCGAGGCGTCTGCCAGGATTACGCGCACCTGACCCTGCTGCTGTTGCGCGGCATGGGAATCCCCAGCCGCTATGTCTCCGGCTATCTGCATCCCGACCCGGCCGCCGAGGTCGGGCACACGGTCGCGGGCCAGATGCACGCCTGGATCGAGGCCTGGACCGGGCAGTGGTGGGGCTACGACCCGACCAACAACATCCCTGTGACGGAGCAACACGTTTCAGTCGGTGTCGGTCGTGATTACGCCGATGTGCCCCCTTTGAAAGGTATCTTCAGCGGAAGCGGCTCGACCGATCTCGAGGTGGTTGTGGAGATCACTCGGCTCGCGTGATGCGTGACTCAAAGGACTATCCGGAAGGTGTCTGATGTCTCCCACAGCACAGGAAGTCGTCGAAGAACTAACGGAGCTCGAACCGATTCCCTTGGGCAGGAAACTGTTCGCCGAAGCCCTCGGCACTTTTGTGCTGGTGCTCGGCGGTGTCGGCACCGCGGTGCTGGCCGGGGACCGGGTGGGTTATCTCGGTGTGGCGCTGGCCTTCGGGTTCACGCTGATGTTCCTGGTGTACGCCATCGGGCCCATCTCGGGCTGTCATGTGAATCCGGCGGTGACGGTCGGGCAGTTCCTGCTCGGGCGGATCTCGGCGGTGGTCGCGGGGCTGTACTGGGTGGCGCAGATCGTCGGCGGTCTGCTCGGCGGCACGGTCATCTACGCGATCGCCAAGAACCTGCCCAGCTATGACCGGGCCAAGGACGGTCTCGGGGCGAACGGCTGGGGTGCGCACAGCCCGTCGGCGACCGAGCTCGCGGGCATCACCGTCAACGGGTACGGGCTGGCCGCGGCCATCACGGTCGAGATCGTGCTGACCGCGCTGCTGGTGTTCGTGGTGCTGGCGTCCACCGATCAGCTCTCGGATGTGCCGCTGGCGGGTCTGTCGATCGGCATCACGCTCGCGGTCATCCATCTGATCTCGATTCCGGTCGACAACACCTCGGTGAATCCGGCGCGCAGTATCGCCGTCGCGTTCTATCAGGACGGAGCGCCCGCGCAGCTGTGGGTGTTCATCGTGTTCCCGCTGATCGGCGGTGTGCTCGGGTCGCTGGTCTACGGCATTCTGTTCGGCCGTTCCCGGAATCTGGTGAGCTAGTCCCGCCCTCGTCATCCCGGCACGTTTTTGGCCGGGATCCACACGGTTGGTTGTGGATCCCGGCCAAAGGCACGCCGGGATGACGGAAGGTATTCAGTGCCAGTGGTATTCGGCGCACAGCCGGTGCGCGACCAGATCGAAGGTCTTGCGCTCCAGGATCGCGCCTTCGCGCCGGATGCCCGCCTCGGGCACATCCAGCACCCGGTCGAGCCGCACCCAGCTGGCCCGCCCCGCGTGATCCCACGGCCCCGCGCCGATGCCCACCCAGTTCGGGTGATGCGCGTGTTCCTCATTGGAGGACAGCATCAATCCGAGCAGCGTCCGGCCCTCCCGCCCGACCACCAGCACCGGACGGTCCTTGCCATTGGTCGGATCCTCCTCGTAGGGCACCCAGGTCCACACCACTTCACCCGGATCCGCCCGCCCGTCCAGCTGCGGGCTGTACACGATCTGCCGCGCGCGTTCCCGGCTCGGCACCCCGGCCGAGGAGGTCGGCCGAATCGCCGGTCCGGGCTTCTTGCGCGGCGTCGTCACCGCGCGCAGCGCCCGATCCCACATCGACGACTGCTGCACCCGTCCCATCAGCTTGGGCGCCTGGCGGCGGACGAGCTCCTGCCCCTGTTCCTTAGCCACATTCCCCAACTGCTTCCCCAGAGCGTTCCACCTGCCGGCCATGAACGGCAGCCTAGCGGCGGTTCGTCCGGTTCTCATCCGGGCCGGATTGTGCTGCGGGAAGCCGCAGTTCGCGGCTGGGGAACGCCGGGGCGCGAGCGTGTCGGGCGCGCACGTAGACTTTCGGGTTGACATGCCGCTGTTTTGCCATGCCGAGGAGTGACTCCGATTAGCAGCTTCGCCGATACGACGTTCACCGATCCGTCGCGGATCAGGAACTTCTGCATCATCGCGCACATCGACCACGGGAAATCGACCCTGGCCGATCGCATGCTGCAACTCACCGGGGTGGTGGAGGAGCGGGCCATGCGCGCCCAGTACCTCGATCGCATGGATATCGAGCGTGAGCGCGGCATCACCATCAAGGCGCAGAACGTGCGCCTGCCGTGGCAGGTCGACGGTGAGGACTATGTCCTGCACATGATCGACACGCCGGGCCACGTGGACTTCACCTATGAGGTGTCGCGGGCGCTGGAGGCCTGTGAGGGCGCGATCCTGCTGGTCGACGCCGCGCAGGGGATCGAGGCGCAGACGCTGGCCAATCTCTATCTGGCGCTGGAGAAGGATCTGGAGATCATTCCGGTCCTGAACAAGATCGATCTCCCGGCCGCCGACCCGGACCGCTACGCCGCCGAGATCGCGCACATCGTGGGCTGCGAGCCCGAGGACGTGCTGCGGGTGTCCGGCAAGACCGGCGTCGGCGTGGCCGAACTGCTGAACAAGGTGGTCGCGGACGTGCCCGCGCCGGTCGGCGAGGCGGACGCCCCGGCCCGCGCCATGATCTTCGACTCGGTGTACGACACCTACCGCGGCGTCGTCACCTACGTGCGTGTGGTGGACGGCAAGCTCACCCCGCGCACCAAGATCAAGATGATGTCCACCGGCGCGCAGCACGAACTGCTCGAGATCGGCATCGTCTCGCCCGAGCCCAAGCCCACCCAGGGCCTCGGCGTCGGCGAGGTGGGCTACCTCATCACCGGCGTGAAGGACGTGCGCCAGTCCAAGGTCGGTGACACCGTCACCACCGCGCGCGACGGGGCCACCGAAGCCCTTGCGGGATACCAGGATCCGCGCCCCATGGTCTACTCCGGCCTGTACCCGGTCGACGGCTCCGACTACCCGGACCTGCGCGACGCCCTGGACAAGCTGCAGCTCAACGATGCCGCGCTGACCTATGTGCCGGAAACCTCGGTGGCGCTGGGCTTCGGTTTCCGCTGCGGCTTCCTGGGTCTGCTGCACATGGAGATCACCCGCGAGCGGTTGCAGCGCGAATTCGATCTGGATCTCATCTCGACCGCGCCCAACGTGGTGTACCGGGTGATCCAGGAGGACAACACCGAGAAGATCGTCACCAACCCCTCGGACTGGCCGCCGGGCAAGCTCAAGCAGATCTTCGAGCCGATCACCAAGTGCACGATCATCGCGCCCAGCGAGTTCATCGGCACCATCATGGAACTGTGCCAGTCCAAGCGCGGTGAACTGCTCGGCATGGACTACCTGTCGGAGACTCGCGTGGAGATGCGCTACACGCTGCCCATGGCGGAGATCATCTTCGACTTCTTCGACTCGCTGAAGTCGCGCACCCGCGGTTACGCCTCACTCGATTACGAGGAGGCCGGCGAGCAGGAAGCCCAGCTGGTGAAGGTCGACATCCTGCTGCAGGGCGAGGCTGTCGACGCGTTCTCGGCCATCGTGCACAAGGACGCCGCGCAGGCGTACGGGCACAAGATGACCACCAAGCTGCGCGAACTCATTCCGCGGCAGCAGTTCGAGGTGCCCATCCAGGCCGCCATCGGCTCGAAGGTCATCGCGCGCGAGAACATCCGGGCGATCCGCAAGGACGTGCTCGCCAAGTGCTACGGCGGTGACATCAGCCGTAAGCGCAAGCTGCTCGAGAAGCAGAAGGAGGGCAAGAAGCGCATGAAGACCATCGGCCGGGTCGACGTGCCGCAGGAAGCCTTCGTGGCCGCGCTGTCCACCGAATCGAGCACGGACAAGCCCAAGAAATAGCGCAACCCCCGGCTCTCGGTGATCTCGTGCCCCCTGCCGGTCGGCGGCGGGGCACGGGGTTGGAAGATGGGGCGGTTTGTTGAGCAACCGAAAACAGGGGCTTCCGTCTTGATATGCAGGGTGACAAGCTATGGGTCGCACCACTGTGCACACCGTTACTGACCTGGCGGATGTGACAGCCGGAGTATCCGGAAATAAGGTGTGAAACAGACTTGATAACGGCGGTCTGCTCCGGCGGGCCGCCGCTCACCTGAGAGCGGAGCCTGTGCATGACGCGTGATCTGCCCTTCGACGATGATCCTGAAGCGGGCGAGTACGCGGAGGACACCGCCTACCGCATCGCGAGCGGGGTCGCGCGCGTCGCCCGGGCCGGCGCTTATGTCACGGGCGGAGCGCTCATCGCCGCCAGCGGAACCAAGGGCGGCACCCCCGCCATCGACCACGACAGCCGCAATGTGGGCTGGTCCCAGATCGACGATCCGGAAGCGGATGTGCCGAGCCCGACGCTCGACTTCCCCGACCTCGCGCCCGGCGCCACGGCACCCGGGTACAGCGGCGGATCGGGCATCTCGCCCGTGGGCATCCCCGGAACCTCCGCCGACAACGGCCACTACGGCACCGATGCCGGATTCACCCTCACGGGCCTCGGCTCCCAGTCCAATCCGTCCGGATTCCACGGTCTCGGCCTGCCCGACACCGACAACGGCTCGGGCTTCGGCCTGCCCATGGACAGCAATCCCGGCGGCGGCTTCCAGCTGCCCGGCACCGGCGGCGGCCAGCACACCGGAATGCCGCTGCCCAGCACCGGCGGCGCCTCGGAGAACGCCGGCTTCCAGCTGCCCACGCTCGGCGGCGCACCGAACTCCGGCTTCCAGCTGCCGACGCTCGACGGCGGACAGCACGCCGGATTCCAGCTGCCGACCATCGAGGATCACTCCGGTGGGGCGCTGGGGCTGCCCGACATCCCGGGCATGAAGCTCATGGGCACCGACATCTTCCAGCTGCCCGGCGACGCGAACCACCTCGCGGGCATCCAGAACCCCGCGCCCGGTGGCGTGGACAACGGTGCGGCCCAAGGCGGCACCGGCGTGTTCGTCGGCACCGACTGGGCCCTGGACGTGCACGTCGGCCTCGACGGCGTCTGGGTGACCTCGGACCTCGCGGTGAATATCGGTGTCGGACAGGTCGGCTCGCAGCTCGACCAGTTCCAGCAGCGCATGGACGACGGAATCACCAACTCGCCCATCAAGACCGGGCTGGAGAAGGCGACCGGCGGCGACAATGCCGCGAACCCCCTTGCCGCGGTGAACAATGCGCCCGGCGCCGCCGCCAATTCCCATGGCGCCCAGAACGGCTCGGCCGGTGGGTACACGAATCCCGGTGGCGCGCACGGCGCTCCGGGTGAGGGTGCGCACGGTTCCGGTGTGGTCGCGGCCGGATCGAGTCCGGCCGCAGGTCATTCCGGTACGGGTGCCGGTTCCGGTCACGGCACTGGAACTTCCGGTGCCGCAGGCGGTTCGGCGGGTGCCGCGAGCGGTTCGGCCCTCGGCGGATCCGGTGGAGTGCCGGGTCACGGCGCAGGCGCCCCCGGCGCTGCGTTCGGTGGTGCGGGCACGCCCGGCGCATCGATGGGCGGCGTCGGCACGGCCGGTCCGTCGATCGGATCGGGTGCCGTCGCGCCCGCTGCCGCTCCTGCCGTGGTGGCTCCCGCCGCCCCCGCCATCGCTCCGGCGGCCTCGGTCGCGCCGGTGTCGGTCGCGCCGATGGCTCCGGCCGTGGTCGCGCCCGTCGCGCCGCTGGCTGTCGCGCAGCCGGTGGTGACCACACCGTTGCAGACCACCATTCAGCCCGATGCCGCGCTGCATCCCGTCGCGAATGTGCTGACCGCGTCCGGTGTTTCGCCGTTGACCGCGCCCGCCGCCACCGCGCCGGCACTGTTCGACAGCGCCCGGCAGCCGGTGCTCGCCGCGAATCAGCCCGGGACGGCGGACAATCCGGCCTCGCTGATCTCGCAGCCGGTGCCGTTGACCAGTGCCCCGGGCGCGACCGTGCCCAGCGTGAGCGTGCCCGCGACCGGTAACACCGGTGTCGGGCTGACCACCGCGCCGACGGCGCCGACCGTGCCCACGGTGCCGGGTTCCGTCACCGATATCGTGAAGCCGACCGTCACCGGTCCCGCGCTCACCACCGCGCCGGGCGGCACCACCGCAGGCGGCGCGACCACCGGCGGCGGCACCACGGCCGGTGGCAACACCACGGGCGGCAGCGCCGGCGGCGGCACCACCGCGCCCATCGTCACCGGGGACACCGATATCACCACGCAGCCGCACAGCGGCGGCCCGACGGTGACCGTGCCCACCGATGTCGACGGCGGCGTGACCAACCCGCCGACGGTGCACAACCCCACCCATCCGACGGTGACCGTGCCCACCAATGACATCGACGTGCCCACCGCCCCCAGCGTGGCCGCCCCGCCGGCCGTCAGTGCGCCCGCGACCGTGCCGTCGGTTCCGGTCGTGCCGCCGACCGTGCAGGTGCCGACCACGCAGAAGCCGATCGACGTCGCCCCCGTGCCGGTGAAACCCGTTGCGGCCGTGACCGATTCGGGCTCGCACTCGCTGACCGACGATTCCGGCCTGTACGCCGCGCATCATGCCGGTCTCAGCGCGGGGCTGGTGCCCGAACCCGTTTTCGCCGAGACCCACCATCAGGGCCACGGTTGGTACGACCACACGCTGCTCCTGTGAGCCGCCCGGAACACCGTGCCGTGGTGAAGAATCCGGACGCGCTGGGTCCGCTGGTGGCGATGCTCGACGAGCTGCTGGCGCTGACCCATGCCGCCGGGCGCACCGATCTCGCTCAGCGCCTGGGTATTTCGCGTGCCCGGGTGGCCGATCCGCGGGTGCGGCTGGTGGTGCTGGGCGAATCCAAGTCCGGCATGAGCACGCTGGTGAACAGCCTGGTGGGCGCGCCGGTCAGCGCCACCGATACGCAGGACAGCGTGCCGGTGATCGCCGAATACGGTCAGCAGCCGACTGCCACCCTGGTGCGCACCAGTCCCGGCGGGACCGCCGAACGCCACACCGTGGACCCGGCCGACGTGCCGGCCGAACTCGGCACCGGCACCGTGGTGCGGGCCGAATTCACCCAGCCCAGCCCGCTTTTGGCGGAGGGCTTCGTGCTGCTGGACGCGCCCGGTTCGCCGGGCGACACCCCGGCCGCCTGGTCGCTGCTGGCCGCGGCCGACGCGGTGCTCTATGTGGCCGATGCCGGGTCGCCGTTCTCGACGGCGCAGATCGAGCAGCTGCAGCGCATTCAGCAGGTGTGCCCGACGGTCATCTGCGTGCTCAACAAGATCGATCAGTTCCCGCAGTGGCCGCAGGTGCAGCAGCGGGACCGGCAGCTGCTCGACGCCGCCGGGCTGGCCTTCGCGGTCGCCCCGGCCTCGGCCCGACTACACCAGCAGGCCGCCACCACCGGTGACACTCGCCTGGATCTGGAATCCGGTGTGCCGCAACTGCTCGACCATCTACGCGGATATGTGCTGGGGCAGGCCGACACCGTCGCCGCCGACGCCGCCGTCCGCGATATCCAGCTCATCACCGATCATCTGGCGCTGGCCCTGCGCACCGAGGCCGAGACGCTGCGCGACCCGCGCCGCTACATGGTCATCACCGAACAGCTGCGCCGCACCCGCGAGGAAGCCGAACAGCTGCGCGCCCGCACCTCCAACTGGCAGGTCGCCCTCGCCGACGGCGCGGCCGAATTGATGGCCGACACCGAACACGATCTGCGGCACCGGCTGCGCAGCCTCATCCGCGACGCCGAAGCCGACATCATGAAGCGTGATCCGGCCAAGCGCTGGCCGGAGTTCGGCGCGGAGCTGGACGCCAAGATCTGCGAGGCGGTGGAGGAGAACTTCGTCATCGCGCACTACCGGTCGGTGGAGCTGGCCGAGCAGGTGGCGGCCAAGTTCCCCGACAGCGGCGTGCCGACTCCCGAACTGCGCCTGGACAATCCGGGTGATGTCGGCGAGGTGCTCGAGCATGTGGCGTCGCTGGATTCGCTGATCAGCGCGGAGACCCGGATCACCGATCAGGCGCTCACCACGGTGCGCGGGTCCTACGGCGGCATCCTCATGGTCGGTCTGGCCACCAGTGCGGCGGGACTGTCGCTGGTGAACTGGTATTCCGGTGCGGCGGGTGTGCTGCTGGGCGGGCACGCGCTGTGGGAGGATCGCCGCTCGCGCAAGCAGCGCCGCCAGGCCGAGGCCAAGGTGGCGGTGGCGCGGCTCATGGACGATGTGATCTTCCAGGTGGGCAAGGAATCGCGCTTCCGGCTGCGGGCGGTGCAGCGCGATCTGCGCGACCATTTCACCGAGATCGCCAATCACACACTGCGTTCGGTGGACGCCTCGCTGCGCGCCGCCGAGGAGGCCGCCGTCGTGCACTCCGGTCAGGGGCGCGAGCAGCGGCTCACCGAGATCGAGAAGTCTCTGGTGCGCATTCGGGATCTGCGCGAACGCGCCGACGCCTTCGGCGAGAACCGTTCGTACTGAACGATTCTCGCCGAAGGCGGCCGTCAGCGCTCCGGGTGGGCCGGGGTGAACTGGCCCGCGTGGTGGGTCTCCTCCGCGCGGATGACGTGCATGACGGCATTGATCAGCGCCAGGTGCGTGAACGCCTGCGGGAAGTTGCCCAGGTGACGACCGGTGCTGGTGTCGATCTCCTCGGCGTAGAGCTTGAGCGGGCTGGCGTAGCCGAGCAGCCGCTCGCACAGCTGCCGACCGCGTTGCAGCTCACCGATTTCCACGAGCGCCGACACCAGCCAGAACGAGCAGATGGTGAACGAGCCCTCCTCGCCGGACAGCCCGTCGTCGGTGGTGTCGGTGCGGTAGCGCAGCACCAGGCCGTTCTCGGTGAGCTCGTCGGCGATGGCGAGCACCGTGGCGCGCACCCGGTGGTCGGTGGGCGGCAGGAAGCGGGTCAGCACCACCAGCAGCAGTGAGGCGTCGAGGGTTTCGCTGCCGTACGCCTGGGTGAACACGCCCCGGGAGTCGACGCCGTGATCGAGGATGTCGGTCCGGATCTCCTCGGCGATATCGTGCCATTTCTTGGCGTAGTCGAATTCCCCGTGCCATTCCGCGAGTTTCGCGCCGCGGTCCAGCGCCACCCAGCACATGACCTTCGAGGAGGTGAAGTGCTGCGGCTCGCCGCGCACCTCCCAGATGCCGCGATCGGGCTTGCGCCAGTTCTCGATCGCCGCCTGCACCTGTCGTTCCAGCATGGGCCACAGGGTTTCCGGCACCTGCCGGCGCGATTTCACGTGCAGGTACACCGAATCCAGGATGGTGCCCCAGATGTCGTGCTGCTCTTGCGAGTACGCCCCATTGCCGATGCGCACCGGCCGTGCCCCGTCGTAGCCGGACAGGTGCGGCAGTTCGGACTCGGTGATCTCGCGTTCCCCGCCGATGCCGTAGAGCACTTGCAGCGGAAGGGCTTTCCCGTCGTCACCTTTGGCCACGTCGTGCAGGAAGGCGAAGAAGTCGTCGGCCTCCTGATCCAGGCCGAGGGTGTACAGACCCCACAGTGCGAAGGTGGAGTCGCGCACCCAGGTGTAGCGGTAGTCCCAGTTGCGTTCCCCGCCAGGAGTTTCCGGCAGCGACGTGGTGGCCGCGGCCAGCAGGGCCCCGGTCGGCGCGTAGGTCAGCCCCTTGAGGGTGAGCGCACTGCGCTGCAGATAGCCGCGCCACGGATGATCGGGGAAGCGTCCCATGGTGATCCACTGCCGCCAGCATTCGGTGGTCTGCCACATCTTCTGCGACGCCTCCTCGAAGGTGCGCGGCGGCGGCAGGTCCGACCAGGACAGCGCGACGAAGCAGACCTCGCCCTCCTCCATGCGGGTGCGGGCGCGGGCCTCCCGGCCCTCCAGGCCCAGGCGCAGGTCGGTGGTGAGGGTCAGGGTGGGGGCGCCGTCCGAACCGCGCGCGGTGGCCTGCTCGTACACCTCGCCGGTGTACTCCCAGGTGGCCGGTTCCTGGTGGTAGTCGAAGGCCGGTTCGCAGCTCATCTCCAGATTGACCACGCCGTTCACGCAGCGCACGGTGCGCAGCAGCATGTGTTCGGCATCCCAGTCCATGGGGGTGCGGCGGTGGGTGTTGCTGCGGCGGTCGTTGTTGTGCCACGGGCCCATGACCAGGGCGTCGCGCACGATGATCCAGCCGGTCTCGGTCTGCCAGGTGGTTTCGACGATGAGCCCGCCGGGCAGGTAGCGCCGGGCGGCGGGGACATTGCGGCCGACCGGGCCGATCCGGAAGTGCCCGGCGCTGCGGTCCAGCATGGCGCCGAACACGCTGGGGGAGTCGGGGCGGGGGATACACATCCACTCCACCGCGCCGTTGCGGGCGATCAGGCAGTTGGTTTCGCAGTCGGAGAGGAAGGCGTAGTCGTCGATCGGCGGGTAGGCCGAGTGCCGGGTGGTTCCGGCCGGTGTGGGCAGGTAGCCGTCGGAGAGCTGGGCGTCCGGCCGGTCGTCCGGATCGCGTGGTGTTTCGATCGGGAGAGGTTCGAGACTGTCGGTTTCGCTGCCGAGCGGTCGCTGATAGGTCTCCGGTTCGTCGAAAGACTCCATTGGTTCATGATGTGTCCAGTCGGCCCGAATCGTCCACCATCGTTTCTTCGGCCTAGGCTGGACCCCGTGCAACGGATTGCAGGATGGTGGGACGGCGTAGAGCTCTGGGTCGCCGGTCTGCCCTTCATTCCCCAGTTTGCCGTGGTGCTGGCCGCCATGGTGCCGGTTTGCCTCGGACTCGCCTACGTTCTGGATCGGGTTCTGCGCGTCGCCCTGCATCTGCTGGGCCGGGATCGGGCGGTGGCCCGGGAAGTCGCCGCCCCCGTCGCGCAATCGCCCCGTATCCGGAAGGAAGCCGCCTGATGCCCCGCTCGCGTGTCCAACTTGCCCTGATTGCCCTGCTCGTTCTCGTGCTCGTCGCGTGGTTGTCCACCCGCTGACAAGGTTTCGGTAACCCCGGCGGCGAACTCTCCGCGTACGCTGCTGCCCCATGACTACCGATGAAGGTCTGGACCTCGAACTCGCCGAAGCGGAGTTCGACGAAGAGCCCCGCCTGATCGCCACCCACTACTGCGGTCCCGAGGAAGCCGTCGACATGGTCAAGGCAGCCCAGCTGCTCGGCCTCGGCGTCCGCCTCACCAACCGCATCCGCCCCGACGAGGACGACGCCGAATCCGCCACCGAGGAATGGGTTCTCGATCTCCTGGAGAGCCCCCCGGTCGTCGAAGAGGACTGAGACCCGTCCACGGCGTCCGCCACCCCGCATGCGCGTGCGGGCCGGCGGACGCCGTTTTGCTGTCCGCGAATCTCCTACGGCCGCACCGACACCGCGCACACCAGCGCCCCGATCGCCAGCACGATCCCGAGCGACCCGGCTCCGATCACCCACGGATTCAACAATGGAGCGAAGAAGATTCGCGTGTTCTCGTTGCCGGAGAAGTGCGCCTGCAACTGAGTGACCGCCACACCCGCGATGAACCCGAGGCTGCCCAGCACGACGAGCACTCGCCCGATGCGCGGCGCCGACACCAGCAGCACGGCCCCGACGGCGAGTAGACCCACCACCAGCCCCGCGCACACCGTCGTCCACAGCAGATAGGGCGCGGCCGTTTCCGGCATCAACTCGACCCGCTCGGAGCCACCGAGCGCTTTGCCGGGAAACATGCGCAGGCCGAGCGCGCCCGCCACGCTGAACACCGCGCACGCGAAGGCCATGCAGATGGCCGAGAACGGACCTTTCCAGCCGCGCCGTCGAGAGGTCTGCCAGCGCGGCCCCGGTGTCATGACCGCGGCCACCGGCCCCGCGGGGGAGGCCGCGCGGACGGCTGCCGGTGCACCCGGCCCGGTCGGGCCGGGCAGGACCGCCGTGCCGGGGGCGGGCATCGGAACCGGATTGCGCGGGACCGAATCAGCAAGGCGGGTAGGGGAATTCTCGGCCGCCGCGCCGACCGGAGCCGCGCCGACCGGCGCTGCGGCAGCCGGTATCCGGCGTGCGGTTGCCGCGGCGTGCGCGGCGGTGGCGAACTCCGTGCAGCTGGCGAACCGGTGTGCCCGGTCCTTGGCCATGGCTTTCGCGATCACCGCGTCCAGTGCCGCCGGGGCGTCGGGGCGGTGCGCGCTCAGGCGGGGGACCGGCTTGCTCAGGTGGGCGGCCACCACTTGTCCGGGATTGGTCGCGGAGAAGGGCGGCTGGCCGGTCAGGATGGCGAAGAGCGTGCAGGCCAGGGAGTACTGGTCGCTGCGATGGTCGATGGGTTCGCCGGAGAGCTGTTCGGGCGAGGCGAAGCCGAGGGTGGCGGCGAAGGCTCCGGTGGAGGTGAGCTGGGTATTGGCGTCGGCGAGCCGAGCGATGCCGAAGTCGGTGAGGACGGCGCGTTCGGCGCGGCCGGGTTCGGGGGCCGAGAGCAGGATATTGGCGGGTTTCACATCGCGGTGCAGGATGCCCCGGCCGTGCGCGAAGTCCAGTGCCGCAGCGGTTTCGGTGACGATGCGCAGGGCGCGGTCGACGGCGACCGTGCGCGGGTCCAGGCGGGCGGCGTCGGTGCCGTGGATGTACTGCATGGCGATCCACAGGTGTCCGTCCTGCACGCCGCGATCGTGGATGCCGACGATATTCGGATGATCCAGGCGTGCGATCACCATGGCTTCCCGATCGAAGCGGCTGCGCAGGTCGGGGTCGGTCGCGATCTCCTGATTGAGCACCTTGATCGCGACCTGCCGGGGCAGCCGCGGATCGGCGGCGAGGTAGACGCTGCCCATTCCGCCTCGGCCGAGCAGGGTTTCGAGCCGATACCCGGCGAACTGCCCGTTTCTCGTCGGTTGCACAGCCCCGCCCCCGTCCCACTCGTCCGCACGCTATCCGGCGAAGCTTAGTTCGCCGGTAGGCGTGTCGTATTCCGGCGGGCCGGGGGCGATCTCGGGGCGTGGCGGCGGAGCTAGGAGTCGCTGCTGTCGCGATTCTGGTTCTGCCACTCGCTGAAGCGCTTGCCGATCTTCGCCACCGTCTCGCCGACCTCCTGGCCGACGCTGTTCACCGCGGATCCCATGTCGCGCCCCAGGTTTCGCACGGTGCGGATGAGCGGATCCTCGGACTGGTCGAAGCCCTCCTTGTAGGAGCGTGCCGCCTCCTTCACCTGATCGGTGATGCGGGCGTTCTTGTCGGTGTCGCGATGCGGGTACTGGCCGTTGAGGATTCGGTCGTAGTCGCCGCTCATGATCCAGCGGCGCAGTTCGGCCGCGCGCAGCACCGAGAACGGGTGCGTCTGCAGTTCCAGATTGAGCAGTTTGAGCACGCCGTCGCGCAGGTCGCCGGTGCGGTCGTAGTCGTCGGCCTGCTGCAGGAACGCGGCGTGGTTCATCTGGTCGAAGCGTGAGCCGCCGGCCAGCTTCATGTGCACGCGCACCGAGGCGTCGACATCCTGCCCGCACAGCAGTCCGGCGCGGTCGCCGGAGAGCTCGGATTTGCGGCTCCACTCCATCAGCGCGGCGACGATGGCGCGTAATGCCCAGCCGCCCACCGGCATCCAGCCGACGCTGGCCACCAGGCGCATGAGGTGCATGAGCATGGTCCGGTACACGGCGTGCCCGGACAGGGCGTGCCCGAGCTCGTGCCCGACCACGAACCGCAGCTCTTCCGGATCGAGCAGATCCAGCAGCCCGGTGGTGAGCACGATGAACGGCTGATCCATGCCGATGGTGAACGCGTTGGGCTGCGGATCCTGCAGTACGAACAGCTCCGGCGTGGTGCGCGCGTCGAGAATCCGCACCGCGTCCTCGCGCAGGTGGTGCACGTGCGCGAACTGCCGTTCGTCCACGCGCACCGCGGTGGCCAGGTACATCAGCCGATGCTGCCGTTCGGCCAGCAGGCCCGACAGCACGCGCAGCAGCGAGTCGAACCCGCTGAGCGAGCGCAGCGTCACCAGCGCGGTGCGGTCGGCCGGATGCTCCCAGGCCCGCGTGGATATGCCGGGAAACTCACGGCGAATGCGAGCGGGACTTGTCATTGCTTTCCCCCGGATCTCGATCAGGTGTTTCTCTTCACGTGGATTCGCGGCCGCACCGGCCGCCCTGATACAGTCTGCCGCGTGTCGCCGAGTGTTGTGCCCCAGGTCCGCCATGAATTGGCGTTGATCGCGGTGGGCTGCCTCGCGGTCGCGGACATTCACTGTCGTTGATTGCCGAACGGGCAGTGCTGCACGTCTGATCAGTAGACTGGCGCGCGCACCTTTTCGCAGTTCTGCTCGCTCCCAGCGGCCCGAGGGCCGTTGCGCCACCGCCGTACCCTGTGCGGCGGGTCTACGGCAGTCCCCAGATTTCCCGCCGACGACCATGCTCTCGGTGGGCGTAGGAAAGGTCCACAGTCGAATGTCCCGCAATGCCAAACGCTTTCGCCGGTCCATAGCGCTCGCGCTCACCGCGGCGGCCGCCGCCGCGCTCACCGCGTGCAGCGGCGGTTCCAGCGACGTGGTCGGTGGCAAGGATTCCGACAACAGCGCCGGCAGCATCAATCTGTACGCGTACGCGGTGCCCAAGCCCGGTTTCGACCTGGTGGTCCCGGAATTCAACAAGTCCGACTCCGGCAAGGGCGTGGAGGTGCTGGCCTCCTACGGTGCGTCCGGCGACCAGTCCCGCAAGGTCAAGGACGGCGCGCAGGCCGATGTCGTGAACTTCTCGGTGGAGCCCGACATCACCCGTCTGGTCGACGCGGGTCTGGTGGACGCGGACTGGAATGCCGGTCCCGCCAAGGGAATCCCGTTCGGGTCCGTGGTGGCCATCGTTGTGCGCAAGGGCAATCCGAAGGGCATCAAGGACTGGGACGACCTGCTGAAGCCGGGCGTCGAGGTGGTGACCCCCAACCCGTTCAGCTCCGGTTCGGCCAAGTGGAATCTGCTGGCCCCGTACGCCGCCAAGAGCGACGGCGGTAAGAATCCGCAGGCGGGCCTGGACTATCTGAGCAAGCTCATCTCCTCCGATCATGTGAAGGTGCAGCCGAAGTCGGGTCGTGAGGCCACCGACACGTTCCTGCAGGGCGTGGGCGATGTGCTGCTCAGCTACGAGAACGAGGCCATCTTCTCCGAGCGCAAGGGCGATGCCATCGAGCACTTCGTCCCGGCCACCACGTTCAAGATCGAGAACCCGGTGGCGGTGCTGAAGAACGCCAAGAACCCGGAGCAGGCCGTCGCCTTCCGCGACTTCCTGTACACCCCCACCGCACAGCTGGCCTGGGCGCAGGCCGGCTTCCGCCCGGTGGACCCGAAGGTGACCGCGGCCTTCGCCAGTGACTTCCCGCAGCCGCAGACCCTGTGGACCATCGCCGACCTGGGCGGCTGGAAGACCGTGGACAAGGAATTGTTCGCGCAGGGCACCGGCAGCATCGCCGTCATCTACGACAAGGCGACCAAGTAGTCGGGTGACATGAGCCACACAGGATACTTGCCACTGTGAAAGACAGCAGCGGAAGCGCCGGGATCGGGCAGGAGCCCGGCGCTTCCACAGAGAAAACCGGAACCGGCGTCGCGGGGGACGCCGTTCCGCAGCAGGCCGCGCCGCGTGCCGCCCGCCCCGGCCTGTCCTGGCTCCGCGTCACCGGCTCGGTCGGCCCGCTCGGCATCGCCACCGCGGTGCTGTGGCTCAGCGTCATCGTGCTGCTGCCGCTGGCGGCGCTGACGTTCTACTCGTTCAATGACGGCTGGTCCGGCTTCTGGGACGCGATCACCGCGCCCGCCGCCCTGGACTCGCTGCGCGTGACGGTGTTCGTGTCGGTCGTCGTGGCCGTGCTCAACGTCCTCATGGGCACGCTCATCGCCTGGGTGCTGGTGCGCGACGAATTCCCGGGCAAGAGCATCGTGAACGCGCTCATCGATCTGCCGTTCGCACTGCCGACCATTGTGGCCAGCATCGTGCTGCTGTCGCTGTACGGCCCGCAGTCCCCGATCAATATCCATCTCAATGCCACTCAGCCCGGTCTGGTGGTGGCGCTGGCCTTCGTGACCCTGCCCTTCGTGGTGCGGTCGGTGCAGCCGGTGCTCATCGAGGCCGACCGGGAGGTGGAGCAGGCGGCCGCGTCGCTGGGCGCGGACAACTGGACCACCTTCCGGCGCATCGTGCTGCCGACGCTGGCGCCGGCCATCATCAGCGGCGGCGGGCTCGCCTTCGCCCGCGCCATCGGCGAATACGGTTCGGTGGTGTTGATCGGCGGCAATATCCCGCGTGAGACGCAGATGGCCTCGCAGTACATCCAGCAGCAGATCGAGGTCGATCGGCCGGTCAACGCGGCCGCGGTTTCGGTTGCGCTGCTGGTGATCTCGTTCGTTTCGCTGTTCATTCTGCGGATCCTGGCCGAACGCACGGCGCGCAAGGAACAGGAGGCGCGATGAAACTGTCTCCGTTCACGCGTATTTCGCTGCGCACGGTGGCCCTGGGCTACCTGCTGATTCTGCTGGTGCTGCCGCTGGGCATCATCTTCTACCGCAGTTTCGAGAACGGCATCGGCGCGTTCTACGACTGGATCTCCACGCCCGCGGCGATTTCCGCGTTCAATCTGTCGATGCTCATCGTCGCCATCGTGGTGCCGGTGAACGTGATCTTCGGCGTGGTGACCGCCATCGCGCTGGTGCGCGGCCGGTTCCCGGGCCGAAACCTGGTGCAGGGCCTGGTCGATCTGCCGTTCGCGGTGTCGCCGGTGGTTGTGGGCGTCTCGCTGATCCTGCTGTGGGGTGCGGGCGGCTGGTTCGGCGGGCTCGAAAACCACGGCCTGAAGATCATTTTCAATCTGCCGGGCATGGTGATCGCCACCATTTTCGTGACGCTGCCGTACGTGGTGCGCGAGGTGGAGCCGGTGCTGCACGAGATCGGCGACGATCAGGAGCAGGCCGCGGCCACCCTGGGCGCCTCGCGCTGGCAGACGTTCTGGCGCATCACCCTCCCCGCGATCCGCTGGGGTCTGACCTACGGCATCGTTCTGACCGTGGCGCGTTCGCTCGGCGAATTCGGTGCGGTGATCATGGTTTCCACCGCGCTGCCCGGTAAGTCACAGACGCTGACCCTGCTGGTGCACGGCCGCTACACCGATCACAACACCTTCGGCGCGTACTGCGCGGCGACACTGCTCATGGGCATCGCAGTCGTCGTACTCCTCCTGATGACCCTCCTCGAACGTAAGCGGGACTCTGCCAAATGATCACCGTGACCAATGCGAACAAGCGGTACGGCACCTTCGCCGCACTCGACAATGTCAGCATCGACATCCCGTCCGGTGAACTGACCGCGCTGCTGGGTCCGTCCGGGTCGGGCAAGTCCACCCTGCTGCGGTCCATCGCCGGACTGGAATCCCTCGACGGCGGCATCGTCACCATCGCCGGCCGCGACGTCACCCGGGTGCCGCCGCAGAAGCGCGACATCGGTTTCGTCTTCCAGCATTACGCCGCGTTCAAGCACATGACCGTGCGCGACAATGTGGCCTTCGGCCTGCAGATCCGCAAGCGCCCCAAGGCCGAGATCGCCAAGCGCGTGGACGAACTGCTCGAGATCGTCGGCCTCGACGGCTTCCAGCACCGCTACCCGGCGCAGCTGTCCGGCGGTCAGCGCCAGCGTATGGCGCTGGCCCGCGCGCTGGCCGTGGAACCGCAGGTGCTGCTGCTCGACGAGCCGTTCGGCGCACTCGACGCCAAGGTGCGCACCGACCTGCGCAAGTGGCTGCGCCGCCTGCACGACGAAGTCCACGTCACCACCGTCCTGGTCACCCACGACCAGGAGGAGGCCCTGGACGTGGCCGACAAGATCGCGGTGATGAACCGCGGCCGCATCGAGCAGATCGGCACCCCGGAGGACGTCTACGACCGCCCCTCCAACGAATTCGTCATGTCCTTCCTCGGCGATGTCGCCAAGCTGAACGGACATCTGGTGCGCCCGCACGACATTCGCGTCGGCCGCGACCCCAGCATGGCCCTGGCCAAGCACGAGGGCACCGCGGCCTCGGCCGGTGTCACGCGCGCGACGGTCGAGCGCATCGTGCATCTCGGCTTCGAGGTGCGCGTCGAGCTGAAGAACGCCGCCACCGGCGACCTGTTCACCGCCCAGGTCACCCGCGGTGACGCGGAAGCCCTCCATCTGGCCTCCGGCGAAACGGTGTACGTGCGCGCCACCCGCATCCCGGACCTGCCGGCCGTCTGACGGAACAAGCGCGAACGGCCGCGGTGTTCTTTTCGGTTGGCAGGCAACCGAAAAGGGGAACACCGTGGCCGTATTCGACGATCGTGTCCGAGAACTGCTGGACGGCAAGAACTTCGCCGTCGTCGCCACCCTCGACGCGAACGGGGCGCCGCACACCTCGGTGGTGTGGATCGGGCGGGAGGACGACACGGTGGTGTTCTCCAGCACCGTGGGACGCAAGAAGGTGCGCAACCTGATTCGCGACGGGCGGGTCAGCCTGACGGTGTGGGACGCGGCCAACCCGTATCACACGGTCGATGTCGTCGGGGTCGCGCAGATCGAGCCGGATCCGGCGAAGGACCTGCCGAAACGGTTGTCGCACAAGTATCTCGAGCAGGATCCGCCGCTGGAGGAAGCCGGGGTCGAGCGGGTGATCGTGCGCGTGATTCCGAGTAAGGTCACCGGGTTCTCGGTCTGAGGGCGATACCGATGACGCGGGCGGGTTCATCGGCGCGGGCGGGATGGACGGTGCGGTGTCCTCAGGCACGAGTGGCGGTGACCACGACGGTCCGGCGGCGCAGGGTGAACCCGCCGCCCAGTTCATCGATGGCGGCTCCGACCTCGGCGAGGATCTCCGCCAGGACCGGTGCGGGCAGCCGGGTGAACAAGCCCTGGGTGGGCATCATGTCCAGGTATTCGGCGCAGGTGTAGTGGCAATCGGCATCGAAGGTCCACCGCTCCGGGGCGGTGAAGCCACCGGCGGTGTCGATCCCCTCGGCGGCCTTGTCGCACATGCTCGAATAGGCGTCCACGGGGGAGGGCATGCCCGTGGCGGGGAAGCCGGGCATGAGCCTGCGATAGACGGTGGCGAGCGCGTCGGTGAGTTCCGCCGGTGGTTCGTCCGCGTTCCAGAAGACCGCGAGCCGGCCGCCGGGTCGCAGCGCCCGCGCGGCCTGGGCGGCGCCCGCGACGGGGTCGACCCAGTGCCAGGTTTGCCCGGCCACCACGGCATCGAAGGTGCGGCCCGCGGGCTTCCAGTTCTCGAAAGTGCCGACCTCCACCTCGAGTCCGCGCCGCCCGGCGAAATCGGCCATGCGCGAATCGGGTTCGACGCCGAGGACGGTACAGCCCGCCGCCTGGAATTGGCGGGCGGCGATGCCGGTTCCGCAGCCGACATCGAGGACGCTGCGGCCCGGACTCGCCGCCATGATGCGCTGCACCATGGCGTCCGGATAGCGCGGGCGGGTGCGGTCGTAGCGGGCGGCGTCCACACCGAAGGATTCGGCCATCTGCCTTGCCTTATGCGTATCGGCAGGGGAGTCGGGCCGATCGCCCGGAGGTAGAGTGGGCATGTGCCCACAATAATGGGCAAGTGCCCACTACGGCAATGGCTACACTCCGAAAGCGATTGCACGCCAACCCGACAGCGGCTGAGCGCCCACTTCTGGGTGGATGCTTGCCCACCTATCGGCGGGCGCCCGCCCGTGTGCGTCCACCCAGTGGGCGTTCGCCCGCTCGGTGGAGATGCTCACAGCGGATGTGCGTCCACCCGGCGGTGGGCGTGTGCCCGTTGGCTGCGGTGTGAACGCCTCCCCGTGGCGGGTACGCGCCTGCTCGTCACCGCCGGTGCGGGAGTATCGGGTGTGAAGTGCCAGGCGTGCATGATGATTCGGCGCGCGATGAGAGACAGGGAGCATGCATGCCGACAGGCGTGGCGATTCAGGATCCGCGACAGCAGCTGTTCGATGCCGCGGAGCGAATCCTGTTGCGGGACGGGCCCGCCGCGCTCACCAGCCGCGCGGTGACCACCGAAGCGGGGTGCGCCAAGGGCGTATTGCACCGGCATTTCACCGATTTCGACGGCTTTCTGGTCGAACTGGTGCTGGACCGCATCGCCCAGGTCGATGATCTGGCCGTCACCCTGTTGGAATCCGCCGGAGCGGGAACAGTTCTCGGCAATCTCACCGCGGCACTGAATTCGGTCTTCGACGGCGTCGCCGTAGCGGTGATCGGGCTCATCATCTTCCGCGACGAACTGCGCACCCGCCTGCGCGCCGACCGCCCCACCGGCATCCCGCTCATGACCGAGATGACAGCCATGATCGCCGGCTACCTCGAGGCCGAGCGCGAGGCCGGCCGTGTCGCCGCCGACGCCGAGGTGGAAATACTCGCACCGACCCTGATAGGCGCAGCACACCTACTGTTCGCCGACCGGTGCAGCCCAGCGCCGGACAAGGCGGCCGTCCGCGGTGTCGTGGTCACCGTCATCGGATCCGCCCTGACGTAGTGCGGCGGTTTCGAGAGGGTCGTTCGCCGGCGTGCTCGTCCGCAGGGCATAGCGCCGGACTGATGGTTTCAGTCTGTGATCACCGTGAATCCGGTGCCGGGTAGACACATTCGCCCATGCATCGGACATCGCAGTGCGTCATAGCTACCGCTCAGCGAGTTGATCAGTGCCTGGTGATCAGACCAGTCGCACCGCAGCCAGCGATCGACACACAGCACCGTAGCGCTGCTGGCACCTGCTTGTTTGACAGCCACCGCTGCTCCCTGCGCGCTCGCACCGGTTGTCCATGTGTCATCGACGATCAGCACGTTCTTTCCGGCAACGGCTGATCGCCACATGTCGGGAACTCGGTAGCGGTCGGGGACCATTCGGCGCTTGACGTTCGCTCCTGGACCTGGCTCCAGGAGAAACTTCTCCAGCGATCCCTGTGGTGTTCTCCCGGCCATTACAGCTATCGGATCGCCGGCCAGAGCCGCGTTGGCCAGGCTCGTGACGGGATGACTTCTGCCCGGCCGCTCCAGCGATGGAACAAATGTCAGTGAATCCCACGATCCGGTCGGGGTATTGTCGAGGCATCCGCCATGCAGACCGACAGCGACCGACACCATCAGTTCGAGATCCTGCTGGCATTGCCGAACAGGATGGGTTCCTTTGTAACCCTTGTATGCCCGCACCACGTGTGCGGACTGGTGCGGGCCATCAGGGTAGTTGCCGAGTGCATATGTCAGCAGGATGGTTCTGTCTGCCAGTTGATTTCCGAACGTTGCGCGGTGGCCCTGGCATATGTTGCACAGATCCTGCTCGGCAGCAGGCCCTCTGCAGACTACGCATACTCCGGCCGTCCCCGGTACGTAGGTATTGCAGAAGAAGCCGCCGACTCGTTCGCGGACAACCGCTCGGATCAGTTGGAGGTCAGCCGGAATCATCGGCAGGAGCGCAACAGCTTCGTCACCGTCAGGCGGTGCTTAAGAATCGTCATGACATGCCCCACTGCTTCCTCTGGAGATGTGGCAACGTACACGCCCGGCTCGTTCTGGAGCCTGCGTCCCCAATCCGTCGATCGAACGACCGTATCGTTCAGGATGACCGGGCGACCGTGTGCAACCGCTTCGCGCGCTTGAATCCTTGTGCCGCTTTTCTCTCCTGCCTCGACGATGACGGTGGCCGTTCCGTATGCGCTCATCGTCACATTACGAGCGGGGAATGACCAGCGAGTTGGCGAATACTCGGGAAGGTAGTGCGTTAGAAGCATGCCATGCTGGGCGATTTTGGCTTGCAGCGCTCGATTCTCTTGTGGGTAAACGCGTTTGAGCCCGTTCCCAAGGACTGCCACTGTCCGTCCGCCTGCATCCAGGGTTGCCTGATGTGCGGCAGTGTCAATTCCCTTTGCGAGCCCGGCGATAACGGTCAACTCTTGGGCCACCAGGCCCTGGGCGACCGAACGAGCGAACGAGAGCCCCGCAGCGGAGACATCCCGCGACCCGACGACGCAGACACCGATCTCGCCCGGAGTGAGTCGCCCCTGGGTGAATACGAGTGGGGGCATTCTGCGAACCGAACGCAATTGCTCCGGGTAGGAGTCGTCCATGAAGGTGTGCATCTGGAACGGTGTTGACTTCCATGCCTCGACATCTTCGGCCGACCGACGTAGAACTATTGCGGCGTCGTCATCACCGAACAGATCTGCGGGAAACTCGTCTTCCCAGAGCAGGCGGGCGCTCCCCCGATCCGTGATGCGTTCGGTTAGTTCCGACCATTCGGCATTCTTCGGTTTCTGCCGCATCATCGCCACCAGTGCGGCTCGGTCGCGATCATCCCAGGGCATCATGCCGCTCGTAGCGGGATCTGGATCGCGGCCGTTTGAACGTGTCATCTACCCTCCTTCGAGCCGTAACCGAACATATATTCGAATCATGCCATTGGGTGCCGACACGATTCGACGATTCCCTCCCGCACCCTACGGTGTCCTGGCCAGGGTGGGCGCTTTCCTGGGCAATGGCTCCGGCGGGTGTGCCGGATCAAGCTGGTGTGTCGGCGTGGTCATGCGCGGTGACGTAGCGCCAGACCGGCAGGAGTTCCTGTTCGCCCAGGGGTTCGGGGCCGGTGTGGACGGTGGCTCGGAGGCGTTCCAGGGCGATGTCGGTGTCCAGGCCCGCGCCGATGAGGACCAGGCTGCTGGTGCGCGGTTCGTGGCGCGGCCACGGTACGGGTTCCACCACGATGTGGCGGCCGACCATGTGCAGCACGAACTTTCGCTGATCGTCGGGGGTGGCGAAGGCCAGTGTGCCCTTGGCGCGGAACAGGCCGGGTGGGGGGTCTTCGAAGACGGCGATGAGTGCGCGCGGGTTGAGATCGGTGTCGCTGGTGAAGGACAGGCTCTGGTACTCGTCGTGCAGATGGTGGTGGTCGCAGTGGGCGTCGTGTTCATGGTCGTCGTGCGCTTCGGTCTCGGCGAAGAGCAGTTCGTCGAGGCTGAGCTGTTCTCCCACACGAGGTTTGCTCGCCGCTCGGCGCGGGGCGTCGAACAGCAGGCCCGGGTCGATCCGCCCGTGTGCGGTCGCGTACACCGCTGCGGGGAAGGCCAGTGCGCCGATCTCGTCGCGCAGGGTGTCCAGCGCCTCCGGTGTGACCCGGTCGGCCTTGTTCACCATCACCAGGTCGGCCATCCGCAGATGCGTGGCGAGTTCGGGATGCTGCGCGCGGCTCTCCTCGAAATGTTCCGCGTCGACGACCTCGATCAGCCCGCCGTACGTGATCCGCGGATTCTCGCTGTTCACGATCATCCGAATCAGATTGCGCGGTTCGGCGAGCCCACTGGCCTCCACCACGATCACATCGATCTTGGCCTTCGGCTGCGCCAGCTGATCGAACAGCGCATCCAGCTCACCCACATCCACGGCGCAGCACACGCACCCGTTCCCCAGCGACACCATGGCGTCCACCTGCCCGGCCACCAGCATGGCGTCGATGTTCACGGCCCCGAAGTCGTTGACCACCACCCCGATCCGAATCCCCCGATTGTTCCGCAACAGGTGATTGAGCAGCGTCGTCTTCCCCGCCCCCAAGAACCCCGCAACCACCAGAACAGGAATCCGCCGACCCATTCCGCCCACCCTAATGGCGTCGACGGCGGAGGCGTTCGCGGCCCCGCGCATGGCCGGAGCAAGAGCGGGCGCGCCGACCGAACCCGCGGGCATCCATCACGCGCTGGTGCGGACGCCTCCGAGGTCGTCTCCCGCGGCCACGTCCGTGCGCGTGAACTCCCCGCAGCACCACCGAAACGACCCGGCAACACCCGCCTCCTACGGTGTGGCGCAGTAGAACCGGAGGCAGGAGGCGCCCATGCGAGTGCGCGACATTCTCGAAGCGCCACAGTTGCGCATGCGCCTGCTGCACGGCGACCCGACCGCCCTGGACCGCCCGGTGGCCCGCGTCTGCGCCACCGACATGCCCGACCCCCGCCCCTTCGTGACCGCGGGCGCCCTGGTCTGCACCGGCCTGGTCTGGCGGAGCGACGCCCCCGACTCGGACCGCTATGTCGGGATGCTGGCCCGCGCCGGTGCGGCGGGAGTGGTCGCCGGCCAGGCCCTGCACGGCCATGTCCCCGACGATGTGGTGGCGGCATGCGAACGTCACCAGCTTCCCCTCCTCTCCGCCCCACAGAGTGTTCCCTTCAGCCGCATCATCGAATACCTCGCCGACCGCGCCGCCGACAGACGCTGGCAGCGAGTGCAATCCGGCCTGGACCGCCAACGCCGCCTGCTGGCGGCCGTCGCCGCCGGAGCAGACATTGCCGAACTGCTCACCGAAGTCGCTGCGGAGCAAGAGGTTTCGGCTTGGATCCTCACCGCGACCGGTCGGGTGGTCGCGGGCACCGCCCCGCTGTCCGAACTCGACATCGACCGTATCGTCACCACCGCCCTGACCGCCCCCATGCTCCCCGCCGTGACCGGAGGCGCGACACGCATCCACCAGATCGGCCACGGCGACCGAATCACGGCCTGGTACTTGGCAATTCGACCAGCCGGCAATGACTCCGGCCTGTACGGCCCGGACCTGGCCGCGGTCCTGGAGCTGTACCGGCAGCGCGACGCCGACCGGCTGCGCCTGAGCTGGGAACTCGCCGGCAACGCGTCGGCACTGTTCGCCCGCCACAGCGGCCCAGCGGTGGTCGCCGTCGTTTGCGACCTGCACATCGACACCTCAATCGGACCGGGCCCGCTGGCGGGCGCATACGGTCAGGATGCGATCCGCTCGGTCCTGCACGACGTCCTCGCTGTGGCCACATCCGCCACCCCGTTCGGCAGCGCCTCGGACCGGCGCCTCACCCACCCGGAATCCGCAAGTCCAGGTGTCGATGTCGCGACAGTCGAGGCCACCCCGCACGAGATCTCCGATGCTGCCGGCCGCATGCTCGGAGCTGCCGCGCGGCAGGTGTCGACAGCGCTGGATCGTGAGGGTCGAATCGTGGCGGTGGTCGGCGGGACGCAGGCGGGAGTCGCGACCGAACTCCGCACGCGCATAGGGAGATTGGTCTCCGCTCTCGACGGAATCCGGATCGCGATCGGGGTGAGCGCGCCACAGCCCGGCGAAGCTCTGCAGGGGGCCGTCGCCGCCGCGGGCGCCGCCGCCACCGCCGCCCGGGACGGCGAATCCGCGGTGACCGTGCGGGCCGCCGACATCGATTCTGCGATAGGACTTTTCGCGGCGGTACCCGGCGCATTACAGCACCGGTTCGCCCAGCGGGTACTCGGCCCTGTAGTGGAGTACGACGCGCGCACGGGTGCCGGGCTGCTGCCGACCCTCGAGGTCTTCCTGGCCTGCGAAGGCTCCTGGCGCCAAGCCGCCGAACGAATGCACCTGCACCTCAACACCGTCCGCTACCGCATAGGCCGCATCGAAGAACTCACCGGCCGCGACCTGGGCCGCCTCGACGACCGCCTCGACCTGTATCTGGCGATGCGCACGTTGAGCGGTCCGACCGCCTCGGGGCAGGGGCCAGACGATTTCGGGAATCCTCGCCGCGCATGAGCCGACTTCATCGCGTTCGCAGGCGCCGAGCCTGCCTGGCGTGATAGCCGGGTAGGGCCTGCAACACTCCCAGTCGTCTCCGCTCGCGCGTCGGCTTGTTCGTGCCATGCGACTCGACCCGGACTTCACCACGAAAGCGCCCGGGCGCGATCAGCTTTGGCGCGAATCTCGTCGATGGCGCGGTCGTTTCCTGTCATCAGTGACGACAATTCGGTGGCCCAGGGCCGGGTTGGAAAGCAGACGGTATTGAATGGCACCGGGCCGTTTCCCCATTTGTGGGTGTGAACGCGGTCAGACCGCGCCGGTGTAAGGGTCCCAGGCGATTCCGGGGTCGGGGGCGTCCTCGCGGAGGGCACTGGCCTGGATGAGGCCGTAGGGGCGGTCGGCGGCATGGAAGACCTCGTTGTTGTTGGCTATGCCGAACCGGGTCAGGTCGTAGGCGAAGTGATGTTTGTTGGGAGCGGAGAGGCGGATCTCGGCCAGAACCGGGTGGGATTCGAGGGCGGCGCGGGCCATTTCGTAGAGGGTTTGCTGGAGGGCTTTGGAGTGGAGGGTGGCGAAGGTTTCCGCCAGCGTGGCGCGGATGCTGTCGTAGGTGGCGTTCCAGTCGCCGGGTGCGGCGGTGAAGCGCCAGCGGGCGACCAGGCTGGTGGCCAGGACGCGGTCATGGGCCGGTTCCAGGACGGTGAAGTCGTCGGTCAGGAAGCCGGCGAATTCGGAGCCGGTGGATTTGAGGATCACCAGGTCCTTCACGCCGCCGATCACCCATTCGCGGCGAGCGGGGCCGGTGCCCTGAACGGTGATGGCGGCGGTGCGCACTTCGGGCCCGGTGCGGGTCCAGGTGTGGGCGTGCCCCACCCCGGCGACCGGAACTCGCTGCCACGCATACTCTTCGATCTCGACGCGGGCCGAATCCACCGGCTCGATGTCGTCGACGAAGTGGCGGGCCAGCGCCAGCCCGTAGTCTTCGATGCTGCCGTCGCCGTGGGTTTTGGCGTAGGCGTAGGCGGTCTGCTTCTGGGTGTCGGTGGGAAGGACGGCGTGCTGGTCACCGATCGTGTGCGCGTCGTCGAAAGCGCCACGCAGACAGGTGGATACGTTGAGGTCGCGGATCTCGTGGCGGTCGGTGTCGCGGTAGATGCGCACCACCCGGTTCTCGGCCTTGCCGTACTGGTGCGGGCCGAGCACGATCTTGCCGGTGGATTCGGTCATTGGCGCCTCCCGTGGTCGATCAACACTGTGCCCCACTGTGGCGCACTCGCGGCGTCGCACACGCTGGTTCGGAACACAAAACAGGACGGCCCGCGCATGCGACGATTCAGCCGATCGGACAAACACCCCGCCCGGTGCGGCTGCCTAGCCTGTGGGCACCCGATGTGCCGCAAGGAGCCCTCATGACCTCGCCCCATCCCGTCGACGTCCGACTGCCGTGGCAGCGGCTGCTGCTGTTCGGCCTGCAGCATGTGCTGATCATGTACACCGGATGTGTCACCGTGCCACTGGTGTTCGGTGCGGCCGCCAAGCTGGACAATTCCACCGTTGCCATGTTGATCAGCGCGGACCTGCTGGTCGCGGGCGTGATCACCATGGTGCAGAGCCTGGGGCTCGGGAAGTTCGCGGGTGCGCGGCTGCCCATCATCACCGGTGCGACGTTCGTGGCCATGAGCCCGATGATTCTGATCGCCAAGGAGTACGGGCTGCCCGCGGTGTGGGGGTCCATGCTGATCGGCGGCATTATCGGCGTGGCCTTGGCGTGGCCGTTCGCCATGGTGGTGCGGTTCTTCCCGCCGTTGGTCACCGGGACCGTGCTGACCGTCGTCGGCGTCTCGCTGATCGGCGTGGCGGGCGGTCTGATCGTGGGCAGCGACCCGAAGGCCGACACCTTCGGCTCACCGTCCTATATCGCGCTGGCCGTGGCGGTCCTGCTGATCGCCCTCGTATGCACGGTGCTCGGGCGCGGCGTGTGGTCGCAGCTGGGCATTCTCATCGCGCTCCTCGTCGGCGTACTGATCGCCATTCCCATGGGATTGGTGAAACTGGACGGCGTTTCGCAGGCGAAGTGGCTGGGCCTGCCGGATCCCTTCCACTTCGGCGCACCCCAGTTCCCGATCACCGCCGTGGTCGCCATGAGCATCGTCATGGCCGTCGTCTTCGCCGAATCCACCGCGAGCATGCTGGCCATCGGCCAGATCACCGGCAAGCAGGTGGAACGCGCCGACATCGCCCGCGGCCTGGTCGGCGACGGCCTCTCGGCCGTCCTCGGCGGCATCTTCAACTCGTTCGTGGACACCGTCTTCAACCAGAATGTCGGCGCGGTGGCCAACACTCGCGTCTACAGCCGCTATGTGACGGCCGTGAGCGGCGCCATGTTGATCATCCTCGGCGCCGTTCCCCGCTTCGGAGCGATCGTGGCCGCCGTCCCGAAACCCGTTGTGGGAGGCGTGGGTCTGGTCCTGTTCGCCACCATCGCCGTGATCGGCATCGACACCCTGCGCCGCGCCGACCTCGACGACCGCGTGAATCTGACCATCGTGGCGGTGGCCATCGGCGTGGGCCTGATCCCCGTCCTCACCAAGGGCATGTTCGACAAGTTCCCGTCCTCGGCCGAGATCCTGCTCAACAGCGGCATCACCCTCGCCGCCGCCACCGCGTTCCTGCTGAATCTGCTCTTCAACCACTCGAAGCTGGGCGAAATCGCCCGTGCCGCACTACCGTCCACGGCAACGGACTCCGAACCACAGGATCCGATCACCGCGTGATCAGTGCGCGCAGGCGTTGACCCACTCGGACAGGCCGTCGGCGAACATCTGCCGCTTCCAAATGGGCACTTCGTGTTTGATGCGATCGACGAGATCCGCGCAGACGGTGAAGGCTTCGGCGCGATGCGGGGCGGCGACGGCCACCGCGATGGCGAGATCACCGATGGTGAGCGGGCCGATGCGGTGCACGGCGGCGACCGGGAGCCCGGATTCGGCGGCGACCTCCGCGCACACCTTGCGCAGGAAGGTTTCGGCCTGCGGATGCGCCGAATACTCGAGCGCCGAAACCGCCTGGCCGCCATCGTGATTGCGCACCTTACCGGTGAACACCACAACCGCACCGTGCTCGGGCCCGCTGACGGCCTTCTCCACCTCGTCCGGGTTCAGGGGCTGATCGCTGATGCGGGCCAGCAGGTCACTCATGGTTGCCTCCTCCGGCTACCTGGGCCAGCAGATGGTCGAGAAGTGGTTCCAGGACGGCGATTCCGTCCTGCACGCCGCCGGGTGACCCGGGCAGGTTGACGACCACGGTACGCCCGGCCAGTCCGGCCACGCCGCGGCTGAGGGCGGCGAGGGGGAACTTGGCGGTGCCGCGCTGGCGGATGGATTCGGCCACGCCCGGCAGTTCCCGGTCCAGGACGGCCAGCGTCGCTTCCGGTGTCGCGTCGGTGGGGGAGGCGCCGGTCCCGCCGGTGGTGACCACGAATGCCGGTTCGCCGGCCAAGGCTTCGCTGAGCCCGTACGCGATGTCGGCGTCGGCGTACACCAGCGGTCCGCGCACCGAAAACCCGAGTCCGCCAAGCCATTCGGCCAGCTTCGGTCCGGTGGTGTCGACGCGGGTGCCTGCCGCGGCGCCTGTGGAGGCGACGAGCACGACCGCTGCCCGGCCCGCGCCGTAGGCGTGCACCGTCTCGGCCTGGTGGGCAGCGTGATGCGCATGCCGCTCGCCCGGGTGTTGGGAATGCCGCTCGGCCGCAGCGCTGTTCGCCGCAGCGGCCGGAACACGCGATTCGGCGCGCATGTGCGGTTCGGGATGCGCTTCGGCGGGTGCCGGTGAAGCGTCCGCGCCCGAAGCCTCGGGCCGCACCCAATGTCCGTGTTTCCCACCGTCTTTGGTGAGCAGCCGCACCCCATTCAGGGTGGCGGCCGGATCGACCGCCTTCACCATGTCGTGCAGGGTCAGCCCCGCGACCGCCACGGCGGTGAGCGCCTCCATCTCGACCCCGGTGGGCCCCTTGGTCTTCGCGCTCGCCTCGATGGTGATGCTGTCCTCGGTGAACCCGAAACTGATCTTCACCGACGACAACGCCAGCTGATGACACAGCGGAATCAACTCGGAAGTCTTCTTGGCCCCATTGATCCCGGCCAGCCGCGCCGTGGTCAGCACATCGGCCTTGGGCATATCGTCGGCCCGCACCAACTTCACCACCTCGGCGGTGGTCCGCAGTTCCCCGGCGGCGACAGCGATGCGCGCCGTGTCGGCCTTGGCGCTCACATCGACCATGCGGGCGCGCCCTTCCCGGTCGACATGCGACAACTCACTCATACGCACCAGCCTTACACAGCCGCTACCCGGCTCCTGCCCGGGGTCGCCCCGACTTCGCGGCTCACGGTAGCCGGATTCGCCTGGTGAGCGTGCCGAGAGCGCTCGGATTCGGAGGATCGCACCAATCGGCAGGTCGGTTGCCCCGGCCGGGATGTCGGTCAGTACATCCGCCTGCCGCGCGGGTGACTCAGAGCGGCAGGATGCGGACCGGGGTGCCGGCGGCGAGTTCGGTGATGTCGGCGGGGATGTCGATCAGCACGTCGGCGTGAGCCATGGTGGCGATCAGGTGGGAGCCCGGTCCGGCGACCAGGCTCACCCCGGTGTCGGTGAGCTTGCCGCGCAGGAATTGGTTCTTGCCGGCGGGGGAGCGGACCGGATCGAGCAGGGGCACTTCGGTGGTGGCGAGTTCGGGCAGTGCGGCGAGGGCGCGCAG
Source organism: Nocardia huaxiensis (assembly GCF_013744875.1). Classification (NCBI taxonomy): domain Bacteria; kingdom Bacillati; phylum Actinomycetota; class Actinomycetes; order Mycobacteriales; family Nocardiaceae; genus Nocardia; species Nocardia huaxiensis. Next base: position 7,412,174 of record NZ_CP059399.1, on the reverse strand, counting down.
GATCGGGCGTGCGAAGACCTCGAAGGACACCATGGTGCTGACCGGATTGCCCGGGAAGCTCAGGATCGGTACGCCGTGCACCACGGTGAGGCCCTGCGGGCCGCCGGGTTGGATTGCGACGGAACCGAATTCGCCGCCCAGGGGGGTGAGCACATCCTTGACGACCTCGAAGTCGCCCTTCGAGACGCCGCCGGAGGTGAAGACCACATCGGCGAGGGCGGTGGCTTCCTCGATGCGCTGCCGGAATTCGTCGTGGTCGTCGGTGGAGTGCGCCAGCGACACCACTTCGACGCCGTTGTCGGTCAGTGCGGCGGCCAGCGCGATGCCGTTGGAGTTGTAGATCTGGCCGGGCAGCAGCGGAGTTCCGGCGGGCATGAGCTCGTCGCCGGTGGTGAGCACGGCCGCGCGCACCGGCCGGGTCACCGGCAGATCCGCCAGTCCGACGGCTGCCAGCGCCGCGATGTGGCGGGGCTGCAGCAGCGTCCCGGCGGCCGCGAGCAGTTCGCCGGTGCGCACATCGGTGCCCGGTTCGCGGACGAAATCGCCTGCCGCACGTGTTGTTTCGATCGTGACGGTGCCGCCGTCACTGCTGGTGTGCTCCACCGGCACGACGCAGTCCGCGCCCGCGGGGATGGGCGCGCCGGTCATCACCTTGAGTGCCGCGCCGTCGGGGAGCGTGAGTTCCCCGGTGTTCCCGGCGGCCACCACACCCGCCAGCGGCAGCGTCACCGGCACGGTCGCGATCGAATCCGCGCGCACCGCGTACCCGTCCATGGAGGAGTTCCGGAACACCGGCAGGTCCAGGGGGGAGTACACGTCCTCGGCGAGCCGCCGCCCGAGTGCCGCCGTCATCGCGACTCGTTCGGTGTCGCGGGCGGCCAGCGGGCGCAGCAACTCCTCGATGCGTTGCCGGTGGTCGTCGACGGAGCGGGCCGGGGCCAGAGCGTGCCGGGAACTCATGCGGCTGAGCCTATACGGACGCCGGTTCGCGACATCCCGGGAGCGCCTGCTCAGCGGGGTCTTGCCAAGCCGGACATAATGGTCGGGTGACCGTGGTCGTGATGGGCATGCCCGCCGTACGAGCAGGGCGACCTTCGATGGACGGCCGCCCCGATACGCCATTCCTGGTGGACCGATTCGGTCGCGTAGCCCGCGACCTGCGAGTTTCCATCACCGAAAAGTGTTCGCTGCGCTGTACCTACTGCATGCCCGAAGAGGGTTTGCCCGCGATTCCCGCCGACGAACTGCTGACCGCCGCCGAGATCGTTCGACTGGTGGTGCTGGCCGTGCGCGAGCTGGGCGTTCACGAGGTCCGCTTCACCGGCGGCGAACCCCTCATGCGCCGCGACCTCGAGCAGATCATCGCCGGTTGCCGCGCCGAACTGCCCGAGCTCCCGATCGCCATGACCAGCAATGGCGTCGGCCTCGAGCATCGCGCCCGCAAACTGGCCGAGGCGGGCCTCAACCGCATCAATATCTCCCTCGACACCGTCGACCGCGCCGGCTTCGCCCGCCTCACCCGCCGCGACCGCCTGCCCTCGGTGCTGGCCGGCATTCGCGCCGCTCACCGCGAGGGCCTGGCCCCGGTCAAGGTGAACGCCGTCCTCATGCGCGAAACCCTCACCGGCGCAGCCGATCTCCTCGAATGGTGCCTCACCGAGGGCGTGGAACTGCGCTTCATCGAGGAGATGCCGCTCGACGCCGACCACGAGTGGGCGCGCGCCAATATGATCACCGCCGAAGAGCTTCTGGAGGTCCTCGGCGCCCGCTTCGACCTCACCGAGGTGGGCCGCGACGATCCCTCCGCTCCCGCCGAACAATGGCTGGTCAACGGCGGTCCGGCCACCGTGGGCATTATCGCCTCGGTGACCCGCAGCTTCTGCTCCGACTGCGACCGCACCCGCCTCACCGCGGACGGCCGCATCCGCTCCTGTCTGTTCTCCGATCAGGAGTACGACATTCGAGCGGCCTTGCGCGCCAACGCTTCCGATGCCGACATCGCCGCCCTGTGGCGCGGCGCCATGTGGCACAAGTGGGCGGGCCACGGCATCGCCGACGAGAACTTCGTCCCGCCCGAACGAACGATGGGAGCCATCGGTGGTTGAGGTCCGCTATTTCGCCGCAATCGCCGACGCGGTCGGCAAGGACCGCGAAACCCTGCCGCTGCCGGCCGGTTCCACGGTCGCCGATCTGCGCACCACCCTGGCCACCACCTACGGCCCCGACCTCGACAAGATGCTCGGCGTCTGCGCCTACCTGATCGGTGATGAACTGACCCGCGACGCCACCGCCACCCTCACCGCCCGGGTGGATGTGCTCCCGCCGTTCGCGGGCGGATAACCGGTCGGTAGCACGGGGTTTCCCGAGGTCCGGGCATCGGAGGAGCCGCCTCGGGCGTCTTGCACTCTCCTGTGTGGAGTGCTAAAAACTATCTTTGTCAGATCGCATGGGTATCTGCATTCTCACCAATCGAGAACGGGTGTGACCGGCACCGGAGCGAGTGGCGCTGCGCTGCGCCGATCCCGTTGCCTGCCTGTGCGTCCTGGCCCGCACGCCCACCCATCAAGATCGGAAACGTTCGTGACCACGGCCACCACCGATACCGAAAACACCCGAAGCGACGCGGACACCCCGGTACTACACCTACCGGAATCCGGCCACCGCCCGTGGTGGGACGCCCTCATGCAACCCGCGATGCCCGCCGACCCCGCAGCGCCCAGGTCGCCGGATCCACGCAGCCCTCGCGCCCGGAACCCCTACTCGCACCGAGTCAGATTCGCGCGAAGCGCCGCATACCGCTGACCGAACCGGTTCAGCGCCACCAGTCGTCGAGCGGCGTCACCGGCACCGCGCGCTTGTGCCGGGTGTTGCGGAAGATCTTCTCCACCTTCGCGGCCACCTCGGGGCTGACGTCCTGGCCTTCGAGGTAGTCGTCGATCTCGGAGTACTTCATGCCGAGGGCTTCCTCGTCGGGCAGCGCCGGGCGGTCGTCCTCGAGGTCGGCGGTGGGCACCTTCTTCCAGACGCTCGGCGGCGCGCCGAGTTCCTGAAGCAGCGCCGCGCCTTGACGTTTGGTGAGCCCGGTCAACGGGGTGAGGTCCACCCCGCCGTCGCCGTACTTGGTGAAGAAGCCGGTGACCGCCTCGGCGGCGTGATCGGTGCCCACCACCAGCAGGTTGAGCTGGCCGGCCACGGCGTACTGCAGCACCATGCGCTCGCGGGCTTTGATATTGCCGCGCACGAAGTCTCGCAGGCGCGGTTCCTCGCCGAGCAGTTCCTTGATGCCGAGGGCGGCTTCCGCGCCGGCGGCGTCGGCGCTGGGCTTCACGTTCACGACGACGGATCGATCCGGCTGGATGAACTCCAGCGCGATCTGCGCGTCGGCTTCGTCGGCCTGCACGCCGTAGGGCAGGCGCACGGCCACGAAGGTGGCGTCATGGCCCTCGGCGCGCAGTTCCTCGGCGGCCAGCTGGCAGAGCCGGCCGGTGAGCGTGGAGTCCTGCCCGCCGCTGATGCCGAGAATGAACCCCTTGGCGGGCGTGGCGCGCAGATAGTCCTTGAGGAAGTCGATGCGCCGTCGCACTTCGGTTTTCGGTTCGATGGACGGCAGCACGCCCAATTCGGCGATGATCTGTTCGCGCAGGTTCCCCATGGGCTCACTCTACTGTGCGGCCGGTGGCACGACGCGCCGGACGAGGCTCTCGAAGTAGTCGCCGATCTGCTCCAGCGGGTAGCCGAGCGCGCGGTGCTGATGCAAGACGAGTCCGGCGTCGAGGGCGGCCATCAGGGTGTCCGCGAGCAGGGTGATGTTGCCGCTCGTCCCGGCCTGCCGAAGCAGCAGCGCCACATGGGATTTCGTCACGTTATAGGGCGCGCCCGAGTAGCGTTCGGCGTCCACCGACGCCTCGCGCAGCACATCGCCTTCGACTTCGATGCCCGCCAGCCGCGCCCGCCCGAACGCGACCAGCCGATCCACCGGCGCCGCCCCGGGCCCCAGCGGCGGCGGCCCGAACATGTAGGCCGCCTGCAGCTTCTTCTCCGATTGATCGAGCAGCGCGTGCATCAGTCCGGAGCGATTCCCGAAGCGCCGGAACACCGTTCCCTTGCCCACGCCCGCGCGCTTGGCGACGGCGTCCATGGTCACCGCTTCCGCGCCGTGTTCGCGCACCAGCGCCTCGGCGGCATCGAGCAGCAGCTGGCGATTGCGGGCGGCGTCACTGCGTTCCTGGCTCTCGCTCAGCAGTGAGGCGGCGTACTGCGAACTGACGCCGATGGGCCCGATGGTCAGCGGTTCGGGCAGCCCGGGTCGCGACTCGTCGAGCGGTGTGTCCTGGTTCACAGCGCGATACCCCAACTCCCCGGAATGAAAGCGGACCATGGTCCGGTTAGTTTGTCATGAAAGTTCCGCCGCTGGATGAATACCCCAGGAGTGATCGTCATGTCGCAGACCCGTCTTCTCGTCCTCGTCGGCAGCCTCCGCGCCGCCTCGATCAACCGGCGCCTGGCCGAGGCCGCCGCGTCCACCGCCCCGGAGGGCGTCGAGGTGTCCATCTACGAAGGTCTCGCCGATATTCCTTTCTACAACGAGGATCTCGATACCGAGGTCAACCTGCCCGAGTCCGCTGCCGCGCTGCGTGCGGCCGTCGCCGCCGCCGACGGTCTGCTGCTGGTGACCCCGGAATACAACGGCACCCTGCCGGCCGTGCTCAAGAACGCCATCGACTGGGCCTCGCGCCCGTACGGCGTCGGCGCGCTCAAGGACAAGCCGGTCGCCGTGGTGAGCGCGTCCATCAGCCCGAACGCCGCCAAGTGGTCGCACGGTGACGCCGTGAAGGCGCTGGGCGTGGCGGGTGCGAGCGTCCTCGACGGGGCGTCGCAGCACTTCGGCGTGATCGGCACGCGCTTCGCCGAGACCCATCCGGCCGATGATGCCGAGGCGCTGACCCAGCTGGCCGCCACCGTGCGACTGCTCGCCGAGGCCGCCGCGGTGAAGGCGAACGCCTGACGGTCACCGGCCGAGCTGCGTCCCCCGGCAGCGGCGGCGAACTCGCGAACATCCGCGGGACGCACGGCCTGCAAGTGAACTGGCAAATTATTAGCAATCACGAGATACGCTACTGAATTCAGCGTGAGGTCACGGTCTTTCGGTCGTGGCCTCACGCTTTCGGGCCACCCTCTGGACTAGCTTCAGCATATGAGGCAACCCTGTGGCAATTCGGCCTGGCGGCGCGCGACCCGCTCGATCGCGGCGGCCGCGCTGCTGACCATGGCCGCGGCGGTCGACGCCACCCCGGCCACCGCGCACCCGCGGGTCGAGGTGCATCCGCCGAATGTCCTGGTGCACGTGGGCAACTGGGCCGGCTACGTGGTGCGGGGCGAGTTCCGTCATGTCAGCGCCACCTGGGTGCAGCCCGAGATCACCTGCCCGAATCCGGGTGTGGTGCAGCGCGTGGTGCCCTGGGTCGGCCTCAATGGCGCGGCGGGCGTCGACGGCCGGACGGCTCTGCCGCTCATGCAGACCGGCGCCGAATCCCTGTGCATCAGCGAGGCCGCCATGTACGCGGCGCTGCCCGGCATCCGCATCGAGCACCTCGCCGCCGATCTGTCCCGGGTCGACCCGCGGCTGGCGGGCCAGGTGATGCGGGTGGGCGACGAGGTATCCAACGGTCTCGGCGGCGTGGCCGACACACTCTGTGCCACAGGTGTTTTCCCTGATTCCTGCTACACCTTCCGGGAGCACACCGGGTGGTGGGAGAGCTATCCGGCCCCGCCGGTCATGTACGAGGACGACGAGGTGGCCCCCGGTGACACCATGCACGCCGCCGTCGACTGGGATGGCGCGGTCTACACCATGACGCTGGAGAACCGCACCCGCGGCTGGACGCGGACCGCTGTGGAAGCCTCCACCTCCCCGGTGCGCACCGCCGAGATCGTCGTCGAGGGTCACCTCGATGCCGCGTTGCCCGGCTTCACGCCGATCACCTTCACCGAGATCGACATCGACGGCCGCCCGCTCTCCGATTACGACCCGCAGGTGTACGGCATCGCGGCCACCAACCGCTTCCTCTATCCCGGTCCGGTGGACGGTTCGAGCTACACCATCGGGTGAGCCCCATATATAGGGGTCCGGATCCGCGACACGCCGAAGCGTGAGGTGCCCCGGATATTGGGGGCGTAGGAGATTCGGGCCCGCGAGACCCCGCCGACCGCCACGATCGGGGCAACCGGTGTGACTCGTGTGAACGGTGTTGATCAGCGGTAATGGTGGGTTTGCTGGAAATGAACTGAATGCCCAAATTGTGATCTACACCTCAGTCGTGTCGAGTTGCGAATCGACTGTCCAGGTACTTACGCCAACCGAATTCCATCTTTGTGAGTCGCAACATGTCGTGTTGGATGATTCTGTCGGCCACTAGGTGTAGTGTCTTGGGAGCTGGAAAGCCGCGACGGACCCACCTCGAAGGGAGCCTCGCGACCAGGGGCTTCGGCTTCGCTTCCAGGGGTTTGCGCAATCAAGTACGTGGTTCTGATTTCAGCCGTGCACTGCAGACGGACAGAAGGCCAGGAGAAGGGGATACCAATGACCATCACCGTTTACACCAAGCCCGCTTGTGTTCAGTGCAACGCCACCTATCGCGCCCTCGACAAGGCCGGTGTCGAGTACAACGTCATCGACATCTCCGAGAACCCCGAAGCCCGCGACTACGTGATGGCCCTGGGCTACCTGCAGGCCCCCGTCGTCGTCGCCGGCGACGACCACTGGTCCGGCTTCCGCCCGGACCGCATCAAGGCGCTGGCCGAGGTCGTCGCCGTCGCCTAGGCGACGCGAAGCAGCTGATCGAGAGTCAGCCGCCTCGCAGGTTGTCCGAGCCCGACAGGATGGAGATGACCGAGATGTCCACTGAGACACCGAATCTCGTCTACTTCTCGAGCGCTTCGGAGAACACGCACCGCTTCGTGGAACGGCTGGGAGTCCCCGCCGTCCGCATACCGCTTCATACTGCCGACTCACTTCGCGTCGACCACCCCTACGTGCTTATCGTCCCCACCTACGGCGGCGGTAAGCACGTTCTGGGTGGTCAGCGGTCCGAGAAGGAATTCGTGCCCCGTCAGGTGGCCAAATTCCTCAACGATCCCCACAACCGCGCACTGCTGCGGGGCGTGATCGCGGCCGGCAATACGAACTTCGGCGATACGTACTGCTATGCGGGAGAAGTCATCTCGCGCAAAACAGGGGTCCCGTACCTGTATCGCTTCGAACTCATGGGAACTGCCGAGGACGTCGAGCGCGTCCGAGAGGGATTGGGATTGTTTTGGCAACGACTACAGCACCGGTCGGAAAGACTGCCCGCGTAGAGCGCCCCGTGAGCGGCGACTCCAGCACCGCGGGGATGGACTACCACGCGCTCAACGCGATGCTGAACCTGTACGGCCCCAATGGCGAGATCCAGTTCGACAAGGACCGCGAGGCCGCGCACCAGTACTTCCTGCAGCACGTCAACCAGAACACGGTCTTCTTCCACAATCTGCAGGAGAAGCTCGACTACCTGGTGCGCGAGAACTACTACGAGGCAGAGGTTCTCGACCAGTACTCGTTCGAGTTCATCAAGTCGCTGTTCAAGCAGGCGTACGCCAAGAAGTTCCGGTTCCCGACCTTCCTCGGCGCGTTCAAGTACTACACGAGCTACACGCTCAAGACCTTCGACGGCAAGCGCTACCTGGAGCGCTTCGAGGACCGCGTCTGCCTGGTGTCGCTGACCCTGGCCGCCGGTGACGAGAAGCTGGCCCGCGAACTCGTCGAAGAGATCATGGACGGGCGCTTCCAGCCCGCCACCCCGACCTTCCTCAACTCCGGCAAGAAGCAGCGCGGCGAGCCCGTGTCCTGCTTCCTGCTGCGCATCGAGGACAATATGGAGTCCATCGGGCGCTCCATCAACTCCGCCCTGCAGCTGTCCAAGCGCGGCGGCGGCGTGGCCTTGCTGCTCAGCAATATTCGCGAGCACGGCGCGCCGATCAAGAAGATCGAGAACCAGTCCTCGGGCGTCATCCCGATCATGAAGCTGCTGGAGGACTCGTTCTCCTACGCCAACCAGCTGGGTGCGCGCCAGGGCGCGGGCGCGGTGTACCTGCACGCCCACCATCCCGACATCTACCGCTTCCTCGACACCAAGCGCGAGAACGCGGACGAGAAGATCCGCATCAAGACGCTGTCGCTCGGCGTGGTGATCCCGGACATCACCTTCGAGCTGGCGAAGAAGAACGAGGACATGTACCTGTTCTCGCCGTACGACGTGGAGCGCATCTACGGCGTGCCGTTCGCCGACATCAATGTCACCGAGAAGTACTACGAGATGGTCGACGACAAGCGGATTCGCAAGTCGAAGATCAAGGCGCGCGAGTTCTTCCAGACCATCGCCGAGCTGCAGTTCGAATCCGGTTACCCGTACATCATGTACGAGGACACCGTGAACCGCGCCAACCCGATCGCCGGCAAGATCACGCACTCCAACCTGTGCTCGGAGATCCTGCAGGTGTCCACGCCGTCGGAGTTCAACGACGACCTGTCCTACGCCAAGGTGGGCAAGGACATCTCGTGCAACCTCGGGTCCTTGAACATCGCCAAGTCCATGGATTCGCCGGACTTCGGCAAGACCGTGGAGACCGCGATTCGGGCTTTGACCGCGGTGTCGGATCAGACGCACATCTACTCGGTGCCGTCGATCGAGCAGGGCAACAACGAATCCCACGCCATCGGCCTGGGGCAGATGAACCTGCACGGCTACCTGGCGCGCGAGCGGGTCTTCTACGGTTCCGAAGAGGGCATCGACTTCACCAACATCTACTTCTACACCGTGGCCTACCACGCGGTGCGGGCGTCGAATCTCATTGCCAAGGAACGCGGTTCGTACTTCGGCGGCTTCCCGGAGTCCAAGTACGCCTCGGGCGAGTACTTCGACAAGTACACCGAGCAGGTGTGGGAGCCGCAGACCGAACGCGTGCGCGAGATCTTCGCCGACGCGGGCGTGCACATCCCCACCCAGGACGACTGGCGTGAGCTGAAGGCGTCGGTCATGCAGTACGGCATCTACAACCAGAACCTGCAGGCCGTGCCGCCGACCGGGTCGATCTCCTACATCAACCACTCGACCAGCTCGATCCACCCGATCGCCTCCAAGATCGAGATCCGCAAGGAAGGCAAGATCGGCCGCGTCTACTACCCGGCCCCCTACCTGACCAACGACAATCTCGAATACTTCGAGGACGCCTACGACATCGGCTACGAGAAGGTCATCGACACCTACGCGGCCGCGACACAGCATGTGGACCAGGGTCTTTCGCTGACCTTGTTCTTCAAGGACAGTGCCACCACCCGCGATGTCAACCGCGCCCAGATCTACGCCTGGCGCAAGGGCATCAAGACGCTGTACTACATCCGCATCCGCCAGATGGCTTTGGAGGGAACCGAAGTCGAGGGTTGCGTGAGCTGCATGCTCTGACGAGCCTGTCGTAAGGGGCGCTCCCGGTTCGCCGGGGGCGCCCCTTGCTATTGTGCGAGTAGTGCCGGGGCAGCGGCTGAGCTTCGGCGGGGGAGTGGAGGGGATTGTGGCTGCGCTCAACGACTTCGGCGTGCGCATTCGACGAGCCGGGTTGCTGCTGGTCCTGGCCGCGCTGGTGCTCGTGACCGGCTGCGGCGCGACGAATCGCGTGCCCGCCAAAGCTTTTCCGGTGGACGTGATCGCCACCATCGACCGGATCATGCAGTCCGGGATCGACGCCGGGCTGATTCCCGGCGCGGCGGTGTCGATCATCGACCCCGAGCGCGGAACCTTCAGCCGCGCCTATGGTTTCGCCGACGCCGAGACCGGTCGCCGAGCCGATGTTCGTGATCGCTACCGGGTCGGCAGCATCACCAAGACCTTCACCGCCACCGCGGTCCTGCGGCTCGCCGAGGAGGGCAGGCTGTCGCTCGACGATCACCTGAGCGGGTATGTGGACGGAATCCCCAACGGGGACATCATCACTCTGCGTCAGCTGTTGGCCATGCGCGGCGGCGTCCACGACTATTCGCGCGATCCGGAATTCCGGCCGCAGTTGGATGCGCATGTGCCCGATCGGCCGTGGACGGTCGAGGACACGCTGCGCGTCATCCGATCCCATCCCGAGCAGGCGAAGCAACCCGATACCGCGACCGACTACTCGAATTCGGAGTACGTTCTGCTCGGCCTGGTGCTGGAGAAGGTCACCGGCCGGCCGGTGCGCGACGTGATCAACAGTCTCGCAGGCGAATACGGGCTCACGGCCACGGAGTATCCCGGCGACGCGAGCCTGTCCGGACCGAGCAGCCGCGGCTACGGTTTCGTCGATGACGTCCGCACCGAGGTCACCGAGCGCACGCCGCCGGCCCTCTGGGGTGCGGCGGGTTCGCTCACCGCCACCGTCACCGACCTCGCCGACTATGCGCGGCCGCTCGCGCAGGGTTACCTGCTGCGACCCGAAACTCAGCAGGCCCGAACGACTTTCGTCACCGGAACCGCTTTCGGTGCGCCGCTGGACTACGGTCTGGGCTTGCAGCGCGAGGGCACCTGGCTCGGTCACGGGGGCAGCGTGCTCGGCTACTCGGCGATGGCGTTCCATCAGCCGGACCGCAAGGTCAGCATCGCGGTCACGGTGAACCAGAACACGCCGCTGTACGGGGCGCTGCTGCCCGTCACCGCCGGGTCGATCTGGTGGGAGCTGGCGGATGCGCTGTATCCGGATACGTTCCCGGATCGGGAGGTCACCGCCGCCGCGCCACTGCCCGCGATTCCCGCGCCCGCCGACCTGGATTCCCAGCTCGATCAGGCGCTGGATCCGGCAGTTCCCGTCTCCGCCAAGCAACTTCGGGTCCAGGGTGACGAGAAGGATCCCGAGTTGCTCACCACGCTGGCCCGCGGTTACGTCAAATACGCGACCACGGTGAACGTCGTGAAGACCGTCGAAGGCGCCGGTCGGCTGCGGGTCGTCACGACCGCCACCTCACCCGCGGGCCCGGCCCCCATGATCGTCACCCTGGTTCCCGTGGACGGCGCCTGGCGTTTGAGCAACGCCTGGGTCTGCCTGCAGCTGGCCGGTCTCGGCGAACAGTCCCCGGCCTGCGCGTAACACGACCGCGGCCCTCCCCACGATCGCCGCCACCGATGGCACGATCGACATCATGGCTGACCGGACGCGCAAGATCGGTGTACTGCTCTTCCCCGGCGTCGAAGAACTGGATTTCACCGGCCCCTGGGAAGTCCTCGCCTTCTGGACCCTGACCTGCCCCCAGGACGGCTGGGAGATCTTCACCTTCTCCCGCGACGGCCTCCCCCTCCAATGCGCCAAGGGCCTGCGCGTAACCCCCGACTACTCCTTCGGCACCGTCCCCGATATGGACGTCCTCCTCTTCCCCGGCGGCCTCGGCACCCGCCCCCTCGTCCACGACGAGTCCATGCTGGCCTGGCTGCAAGCCGAACGCCCACGAATCCCGTTGATCACCAGCGTCTGCACCGGCGCCCTGGTCCTGGCCGCCGCCGGCCTCCTGGCCAACCGCCCCGCCACCACCCACTGGCTGTCCCTCGACGTCCTGGCCCACCTCGACCCCACCATCGACATCCGCCCCCACGACCGCTTCGTGGACTCCGGCGACATCATCACCTCAGCAGGCGTCTCCGCAGGCATAGACATGTCCCTCCACCTCCTCCAACGCCTGGCAGGCACCGACCGAGCCCGCTGGGTCCGCCGCGGCATCCAATACGACCCCGAACCCCCAGCAGACACCGCCTGGCCGGAGGGGCAAGAATGGATCCCGAGCTCATCGGAGCCGCGAAACTGAGCCGCAAGGGGGCGGGGGCTGTTGTGGAGACGTCGGAGCGGTATCAGGTATTCGCCGTCAACGAGGTGCGTGGATACTCGCCGTGTTATGAGCGGTGGGCGCTCGGAATAGCCTCGGACGCAGAGCTTCTCGCATTGATCGATGAGTTGCCCTACCGGAAGCGGCAACCCAATCTGGTCTTCGGGGCCGCCCGCTACCTCGGCGTCTCGCCGTCCGCGTTCGACGAGTTCAAGGATTTCGTGATCGCCCGGTGGCCTGACATCCGTGATGTCGCGATGAGCCACAGTACTCAGACCAATGAATCCGGGCGCTGTGCAACGCTTTTGCCGTTGCTGGCTCGCTTCGGGGACACCCCGATCGCCCTGATCGAGTTCGGCGCCTCCGCCGGTCTGTGCCTCTACCCCGACCGCTACAGCTACCGCTACGACGACCAGCCGGTTCTCGATCCCGCTGACGGTAGATCACCGGTGGTGCTGCCCTGCACCACTTCCGGCGCGCCACCGTTGCCGACGAGCCTGCCGCAGGTGGTACATCGCGCCGGTGTCGATCTGAATCCCCTCGATGTGGCGGACCCGGACTCGATGCGCTGGCTCGAATCCCTGGTCTGGCCGGAGCAGCGGAATCGACTGGAGCGCTTGCGGAATGCTGCGGCGATTGCCCGGCTCGACCCGCCGCACCTGGTCACCGGTCATCTCAACGACACCCTCGCCGAGCTGGTGGACGCGGCCCCGAAGGATATCCCTGTCATAGTTTTCGGGAGCGCCGTCCTGAGCTACCTCGGCACCGCCGACCGCGAGAGATTCCAATCAGTGATTCGAAAGCTGCCCTGTCACTGGATAACCAATGAGGGCCCGGGGGTCCTCCCCGTGGACCCCGCGGCCGTCCCACATCCACCCGACCGCCGCCACTTCGTCACCGCGCTGGATGGCGTACCAGCGGCCTATGCGGGCCACCATGGCCAAACCCTCGACTGGTTCCCGCCTCGCACGCCGGAAGGCCGATGACCACCGTTCCGGCGAGCACATCCGCGATCCCGCCCTTCAACTCACCCAGGCGAGACGGGTCCACGGTGTAGATCTGATCGCAAAGGATTCGGGTCTTCGTACCGTTCACGTCGATCTCGGGGCGATACACCGCGGGTCCCGCCGAAGTGGAGGTGAGAGCGACGATGGGCGTATTCGAAGCCGATCAGCACGGGCAGCAGGGGCGCGAATTCACTCGGAGGCTGGTTCGGGAGCCCTCAGGTGCGCGGTGTCGTTGTAGGCGATGAGTTCGAGTCCGGAAGGTGTTCGCTCCCAGCGGGTTACCGAGGCGTTGGCGATGGGGGTGGTGGACTCGAGGTGGAGGACTGCGGGCTCGTCGAGGTTGGCGAGGATGTAGCGGGTGAGCAGGACGATGTTGTCGTGGGCGAAGGCCAGGACGTGGCCTTCGAGTTCGGGGAGGAGGGTGCGTAGGCGCAGGGCTACGTCGGTGTAGGACTCGCCGCCGGGTGGGCGATAGTAGAAGCGGCCCAGGCGTTCTCGTTCACGGTGTTCGAGGGGGTAGCGGCGGCGGATGCCGAGGGCGGTGAGGCCGGCGAGGATTCCGATTTCGCGGTCGCGCAGGCGCTCGTCCTGGCGGGCGGGTGGGGAGCCTATGGCGCGCAGGGCGATTGAGGCGGTGTCGCGGGCCCGGATATAGGGCGAGCTGAGGACGAGATCGGGGCGGGGGACGGTGGTGAGCCAGACCCCTACCGCCTCGGCTTGCGCGCGCCCGCGATCGGAGAGCGGGATGTCGGGATCCCTTGTGCCCCGCTCGAATTCCTCCGCGCTCGCACGGATCGCGGCGGTGAACGCGGCATTCGCCGTGCTCTCGCCGTGCCGCACCATTGTCAGCGATTCCAGCCGCACCCGTCCCACCTCAGCACACCGGGCCCGATTCCGCTATGAATCCGCGGGAAGCCGCGGCCGGTGCGCTGTCGCACGGATTCGCGACCCCTCGTGCGCGAATCCGTGCGGTGCGCGGGAACCGGCACTCGTGGCCACCGCGCCCACGGCGCGGTGGCCGGGCCGGTTACACCCGGGCGGGAGTGTTCGCGGTGATGTCGGCGGGTGGCAGCCAGAGGGTGGCGATGGTGCCGCCGCCGACGGCCGGTTCGATGGAGGCATTGCCGCCGTGCGCTTGCGCGACCCAGGCGACCAGGGCCAGGCCGATGCCATTGCGCCCGGTGCGTCCCGCCGCGCCGCGATTGAACGGGCTGGCCGACATCACCGGGTCGACGCCGGGACCGTGGTCGCGCACGCTGACCCGGCCCTCGGCGATATGGACCTCGACGGGTGCGGTGCGGTTGACGGCACCGTGTGTCAGACCGTTTTCCAGCATGTTCCGGATGGCCAGGCTCAGCAGGCTGGGGTCGCCGACCACCACGCTGGGGTGCGCGGTGACGACGATGCGCGGGTCGCCGGATTCCTCGGCGACGGCCTCGGCGAGCTGGTCCAGGCGCAACAGGGTGCGTTCGGGTTCGGCGATGCCGGTCTGCAGGCGGGCACGCGCGAGCAGGCCGGTGACCAGACGGGCCATCCGGTCGGCGAGGCGGCGGGCCTCGGCCAGCGTGTGCTCCACCTCGTCGGGTTTCGGATGCGATTCGGTGAGCAGCTTCAACGTGGTGAGGGGAGTGCGGAGTTCGTGCGCGGCGTCGCCCAGGAACTGCTCGTGCTCGTCGAGCATGCGCAGGGCCTGGCCGAGGCTGCTGCCCGCGATCAGGTACGCGGCGGCCGAGGCCAGCGCGACGAACAGCAGACCACCCAATCCCAACGCCCACAACAGTTTCAGGTGTGCGCCGGGATCGTCGACGGGTTCCTCGGCGGCCAGGATCATGACGATGTTGTCCCAGTCGTTCCAGTACACCGGGACGGCCGCCACCCGCACCGCACGGCCGGTGATGGCGGTGCTGTCGCGCAGCGACGGGGTGTAGATCAGGTTGTCGGAGTGATCCTCGGCTTGTGTTGCGAGCGTGGCGATGTCGTTGTCGCTGGGCATGAGCGAGCGCTCGTAGGTGTGCGCCTGCTTCCACTGCTCGCCGGGCTTGCGCATGACGATCACCACGGCCGTGGACCCGGTGGCCAGATCGTCGTCGATGATGGTGGACAGGTCGAGTGCGCCGTTGCCGTCCTCCTGGATGGCGCGAGCCAGGCCGCCCGCCACCATCTCGATGCGCGAATCCACTGCCCGCGTGCGGGATTCGTTGTCCAGCGAGGCCGCGACATAGCCGAGGACGGCGATCACGGTCGCGGTGATGACGGTGACCATGCCGGTCATGAGCCAGCGGGCGCGCCGCAAACGTGCGACCGCGGGGGAGCGATGCGAACTCACATGCCCTCCGCGATAACGAATCCCGTGCCGCGCACCGTCTCGATCACGCACGGCTCGCCCAGTTTGCGCCGCAGCTTGGCGACCACCGCATCCACGACATTCGATGCGGGCTCGGCCATTTCGTCCCAGCAGCATTCGATGAGTTCGGTGCGGGTGACCACCTGCCCGCGCCGCGTCGCCATGAGTTCGAGCACCGCGAACTCCTTGGGCGTGAGCGTCAGCATGATGCCGCCGCGCGTCACCCGCCGCCGCATGAGGTCGACATCGATGTCGCCCAATACGATTCGCGAGGCGGTCGGCTGCTGCTGGCGCCGGCACAGCGCTCGCACCCGCATCACCAGCTCCGGCAGCGCGAAGGGCTTGGTCAGATAGTCGTCGGCGCCCTGCTCGAACCCGTTGAGCCGATCGTCGAGCCCGTCGCGCCCGGTGAGCATGAGCGCGGGCACGGTATGGCCCGCGCCCCGCGCCCCGGCGACCAGATCGAGTCCGTCTCCGTCGGGCAGCCCGCGGTCCACCACCAGGCAGTCGTACCTATTGATAGCGATCTTGAAATCGGCGTCGGCGATATCGTGCGCCAGGTCGACAGCGAACCCCGCCGACCGCAAACCATCGGTGACCTCACGGCAAAGTTGCTGGTCATCCTCGAGAACCAATACACGCACGGAGCGGAAGCGTAAGGCAATCCTGGGCAGGTGCCCAATGCCTCCGGGCCCCGCATTACCCGGAAATTATCTGAAAATTATGCGGGCTCCTACTCCTCGGAGCGTCGCGAATCATTCGACGGCACAACCGGGTTCGACCCTCTCACGGAAGGGGCGGTCGGGTCGAGGGGTTTGCCGGGTATTCATGTACCGGCGTGGCGCGCGGGGCGCGCCGGGGGCGATGGGCGGTTCTTGGCAGGCGCATGTATCCTGCACGAGGACGCTTTTTGTGTCGTTGACGGGTGAATTCGTGTCCGCCCGCAATGGCCGCACCCACCGGTGGTGGGTGACGTATTCGGTGCACGACGGCTTCGAGGAGGTGGGTTGCATGCGTAGCGAACCCCCCAGTCGAAGGCCGCGCGGCGCCGTCCCCTCGATCTGCCGGTAGTTCTCTGCGGCGGGGTCGGGTCGGTGCCTCGCGGTGTGACCTGGTGCTTCCATCCGTTCACCCCTGACTCGCCGTTTCGGCTGAGGTTCCGCCATGACGCAGACCGATCTGCCCGTCGTTTCGACGTTGCCCGTTGCCACCGCCACCCTGGACCCCGCGCCCGCCCGTGATTCGCTGGGCGCACAGGGTGATTCGCTGCGCGACATTGCCGACTGCCATCACCTGGCCGCCACCATGGAGTGGCTGGACAATCATCCGCCGCACGTCATCGCCGATCAGCTGGCGCGCATGGATGCCGTCTCGGCGGGGATGGCCTTCCGCTTGCTGGACAAGGACCGCGCCCTCGATGTCTTCGAGGAGCTCGAGCCCGTCGACCAGCAGCAGATCCTGCACGGCCTGCGCGATCAGAGCTTCCGTGAACTCGTCGAGGGCATGGACCCCGACGATCGCGCCCGCATGCTGCGCGAGGCCCCGGCCAAGGTCGCCAAGAAGGTGCTGGCGGGTCTGAGCCCGCGCGAACGCCGCATGACGGCCGCCCTGCTCGGCTATCCGGAGGGTTCGGTCGGCCTGTACATGACGCCGGAAGTTGTTGCACTGCCGCGTAATCTGCCGGTCGCGCAGGCGCTGCAGATGGTGCGCACCAAGGGCGCGAACGCCGAGACCGTGTACACGCTGCCGGTGGTCGACGCCGGCCGTCGCCTCATCGGCGTGGTGGAGTTGCGGGATCTGGTGCTGAGCTCCCCGGACGCCATGATCGCCGACCTGGTGGAGTCCGAGCCGACCTTCGTGCGCGCCACCGATTCCGCGGAGAAGGCGGCGCGACTCATGCAGGGCGCCAACCTGATCAACCTGCCGGTGGTGGACAGCGAGGACCGTCTGGTCGGCCTGCTCACCATCGACGACGCGGTCGAGGTCATCGAGGCCGCCGACTCGGAAGACGTTGCGCGCCAGGCGGGTACGACGCCGTGGTCGGGTCACTACATGGCGGCGGGCGTGTTCCAGCTGGCCCGCTACCGCGCCATGTGGCTGACCCTGCTGCTGGTCGCGGCCACGCTGACGGTCACCGTCACCGACTTCTTCGAACCCACCCTCGAGCAGGCCGCGCATCTGGCCCTGTTCATCCCGCTGCTGATCGGCGCGGGCGGCAATGCCGGTGCGCAGGCGGCGACATCGTGCGTGCGCGCGCTGGCGGTCGGCGAGGTCCGGGTGTCGGACCTGTTCAAGGTGGTGTGGCGCGAATGCCGGGTGGGCCTGCTGCTGGGCACCATGCTGGCGGCCGTCGGCATGGTGATCGGCGCGGTCTTCGTGGGCGCGAAAATCGCTGTGGTGGTGGCGATCACGCTGGTGCTGATCTGCGGCTGGGCGGCCACCATCGGCGGCACCATGCCGCTGTTGGCGAAGAAGCTGCGCATCGACCCGGCGGTCATCTCGGCCCCGATGGTGACCACCCTGGTCGACGCGACCGGCCTGATCATCTACTTCATGACCGCGAAGCTGGTCCTCGGCATCTGACAGCATTCCTGCGGCAAACCGGAGCGGGGCGGTGTGATCCACCGCCCCGCTCTGCTGTGACAAATTCCATGGCTGTACTTTTCCTGCGTGCGGGGTGCCGGGCGGCACGATTTCCGGCATTCTCCCTGCACACGGCGAGGACACAACATGTTGGCCTGCACGAGGATGTTGCCTACCAGTAGTAGTGTTCTGGGCACGAGGATGGGGTGAGCCGAGAGGATGACCGTGGACCACACGACCATGCGTGTAACTAAGGTGATTGACCGGGTGTCGGCGATCAACTGGAACCGCGTGCAGGACGACAAGGATGCCGAGGTCTGGGATCGGCTCACCGGCAACTTCTGGTTGCCGGAGAAGGTCCCGGTCTCCAATGACATCCCGTCCTGGGGCACGCTGACCCCCAGCGAAAAGCAGCTGACCATGCGGGTTTTCACCGGCCTCACGCTGCTGGACACCATCCAGGGCACCGTCGGAGCGGTCAGCCTCATCCCCGACGCGCTGACCCCGCACGAGGAAGCGGTGCTCACCAACATCGCGTTCATGGAGTCGGTGCACGCCAAGAGCTACAGCCAGATCTTCTCCACGCTGTGCTCGAGCCGTGAGATCGACGAGGCCTTCCGCTGGTCCGAGGAGAACCGGAACCTGCAGCGCAAGGCCGAGATCGTGCTCGAGTACTACAACGGCCAGGACCCGCTCAAGCGCAAGGTGGCCTCCACGCTGCTGGAGTCGTTCCTGTTCTACTCCGGCTTCTACCTGCCGATGCACTGGTCCTCGCGGGCCAAGCTCACCAACACCGCCGACATGATCCGCCTGATCATCCGCGACGAGGCCGTGCACGGGTACTACATCGGCTACAAGTACCAGAAGGGCCTGGAGCTGGTCTCCGAGGCCGAGCGCGAAGAGCTCAAGTCCTACACCTTCGAGCTGCTGTTCGAGCTGTACGAGAACGAGGTCGAGTACACCCAGGACCTCTACGACGAGGTCGGCCTCACCGAGGACGTCAAGAAGTTCCTGCGCTACAACGCCAACAAGGCGCTGATGAACCTCGGCTACGAGGGCCTGTTCCCGAAGGACGAGTGCGAGGTCAACCCCGCCATCCTCTCGGCCCTGTCGCCGAACGCCGACGAGAACCACGACTTCTTCTCCGGCTCGGGTTCCAGTTACGTGATCGGCAAGGCCGTCAACACCGAGGACGAAGACTGGGAGTTCTGAGTCCCAGCGACACGCTCGACACCCCGATCATGAATTTTTCATGGTCGGGGTGTTGTGATTTCAACGGGTGGCATCGGGGCCGCCGACGGCGAAAGGGACTGCGTGTCATGAAATTTCACTCCGCACTCCTGGCGGGCGCCCTCGCGTTCGGCGTCGTGGCGCACGGTTCGGCCCTGGCGCGGGCCGCCGACGAGATCTACTACGGCAAGTATCAGACCCGCGGCGCGTGCGTCGACGCCGGCGTGGATGTCGAAGCGCATCCCGGCTGGACGCGATACGAGTGCCGCGAAACGCCCGACGGTAAGTGGAAGCTGTACCTGCAGAGCTGATTTCGCGGCGCGCGCCGGTCAGTCGGTGACGTAGCCGTTGAGGGATTTCTGGATGTCGGTCAGCAGCGCCTTGGCGGCGGTGACGCCGGAGCCGTGCCAGATCTCGTCCTCGACGGCGAACACACGCTTGTCCTGCGCGGCCGCGAGCTCCTTGAAATCGTCACCGCGCATGGTGGATTCGCCGTACTTGCGGCCGTCTGGGCCGTTGAACATGACGTAGATGAGGTCGCCGTCGATCTTGTTGCGGTCGGCCTGCGAGCTGAGGCTGGTCACGTCGTAGGAGTCGCCGCGCTGCCACTGCGGCCGCTGCACCCCCGCGTCGCCCAGCACCTGCCCGGCGAAGGTGTTGCCGCCCTGCACCTGGATATTGTCGGCGTCGAAGCGCAGCACGGACGCCTGGGTGAGATTGGCGGCCACCTGATTGCCGATATCGGCCGCCAGTGTCCGGTAGTCGGCCAGCGCCTGAGCGGCGGCCGTCTTGCGTCCCAGAGCGGTTGCGATGGCGGTGAACTCGGCCTGCCAGCCGTTCTCGCTGCCCACCAGCACGGTGGGGGCGATGGCCTGCAATGCGTCATAGCTGCCGCGGTCGCTGCCCGCGCCGATGATCACATCCGGCTTCAACTCGGCGATCTTCGCGGGATCGATGGCGGAGACCGCGCCCACGGCCGGAATCTCGGAAATGCCGAAGCCCAGGTAGGAGGGTTGCGCGGTCGGCCCGGAAACCGTTGCCGCACCGACCACTCGCTCCCACAGCCCCAGCGTGCAGGCGGCGTCGAGCGCCGGAGTGGACAGCACCACAATCCGTTTCGGATCGGCCGGCACGTCGGAGTCGCCCGCCGCGTGCGTGATCGACCGCGTCGCACCGGCGGCCGGATCGGAGGAGCTGGGTAGCGCGCACGCCTGGCGCGTATCGCGTTCCAGCCCCACCACACCCGCGCCCGCGATATTGGTGGTGGTCTTCACAATCGAGCTCTCGGCGTCATCAGAGCTGGACCCACCGCAGCCTGTCAGCAGCGCCGGTAGGGCCGCCGCCGCAGCCAAGAACACCCCCAAAGTGCGCAAACGTCGCGCGGGGGTGCGGGTGGAGGCGAACGTGATTCGGGTGGAAGCGGACTCGCGCACCGGCATGCGGGGCAGCCTACAGCGGCATGGCCCGGCACCCAATTACGACACAGAGTAGGACCAGCCCGCGACCCGGTCGGGCGCACGGTTTACGATCCTTGAAGCGCTAAGCCCGCCGTCGTTCGTGCCTGTGCCGAACCGGACGCCGGAAGCCCCGCGTACGAACGACCAGAAGGCCTGATCAGGAGGATTTGTGACTGCCGTAGAGCCACAGCCAGTCCGTCAAGTGGAGGCGGCTCGGCCTTACCCACAGCGCGTGGGTCCCAAGGGTTCTTTCATCTACAAGATGGTCACGACGACGGACCCGAAGGTTCTCGGCGTCATGTACCTGGTGACGGCCATGTCCTTCTTCATGGTCGGCGGCCTCATGGCCCTGCTCATGCGCGCCGAGCTGGCGCGACCGGGCATGCAGTTCCTGTCGCCGGAACAGTTCAACCAGCTGTTCACCATGCACGGCACCATCATGCTGCTGTTCTACGCGACCGCGATCGTGTTCGGCTTCGCCAACATCGTTCTGCCGCTGCAGATCGGCGCGCCCGACGTGGCGTTCCCGCGTCTGAACGCGTTCAGCTACTGGCTGTACCTGTTCGGTGGCTCGATGGCGACCGCCGGCTTCATCACCCCCGGTGGTGCGGCCGACTTCGGCTGGACCGCCTACACCCCGCTCTCGGACATCGTGCACTCGCCCGGCGTCGGCGCGGACCTGTGGATCCTGGGTTTGGCCGTGTCTGGTCTGGGCACCATCCTCGGTGGCGTCAACATGATCACCACCGTGGTCTGCCTGCGCTGCCCGGGAATGACGCTGTTCCGCATGCCGATCTTCACCTGGAACATCCTGGTGACGAGCGTGCTTGTGCTGCTGGCCTTCCCGCTGCTCACCGCCGCGCTGTTCGCGCTGGCCTATGACCGGCACCTGGGTGGTCACATCTACGACCCGGCATCCGGTGGCGTGATGCTCTACCAGCACCTGTTCTGGTTCTTCGGTCACCCGGAGGTGTACATCATCGCGCTGCCGTTCTTCGGCATCGTGTCGGAGATCTACCCCGTGTTCTCGCGGAAGCCGATCTTCGGTTACACCACACTGGTTTACGCGACGCTCGGCATCGCGGCCCTGTCCATCGCGGTGTGGGCGCACCACATGTACGCGACCGGCGCCGTTCTGCTGCCGTACTTCTCGTTCATGACCTTCCTCATCGCGGTGCCGACCGGTGTGAAGTTCTTCAACTGGATCGGCACCATGTGGCGCGGCCAGCTGACCTTCGAAACCCCGATGCTGTGGTCCATCGGCTTCCTGGTGACCTTCCTCTTCGGTGGTCTCTCGGGTGTCGTGCTCGCCGCCCCGCCGATCGACTTCCACGTGTCCGACACGTACTTCGTCGTCGCGCACTTCCACTACGTGCTCTTCGGCACCATCGTGTTCGCCACCTTCGCGGGCATCTACTTCTGGTTCCCGAAGATGACCGGCCGCATGCTCGACGAGCGTCTCGGCAAGTGGCACTTCTGGGCGACGTTCGTCGGCTTCCACACCACGTTCCTGGTCCAGCACTGGCTGGGTAACGAGGGCATGCCGCGTCGCTACGCCGACTACCTGCCCTCGGACGGTTTCACCGCGCTGAACACGGTGTCCACCATCGGCGCCTTCATTCTGGGTTCGTCGATGCTGCCGTTCATCTGGAACGTCTTCAAGTCCTACCGCTACGGCGAGGTCGTGACCGTGGACGATCCGTGGGGCTACGGCAACTCCCTGGAGTGGGCGACCTCTTGCCCGCCGCCGCGGCACAACTTCTACGAGCTGCCGCGCATCCGCTCCGAGCGTCCCGCGTTCGAACTGCACTACCCGCACATGGTCGAGCGCATGCGCGCCGAGGCCCATGTCGGCTGGGGCTCCAAGTCCCACCACGTCACCGAGCTGGAGAAGGCTGCCAAGTAGCCTGACCTGCTTCGACAGCGGCACCCGTCCTTCCTGGGCGGGTGCCGCCGTCGTTTGCGCGAGAACTCCGCCGGGGCTGATGCGGATTCGGTATTGCGATAGGCTGCCGCTTGTTTGCGGAAAGTTGTCCGATGAGGGGTTGGGCCTGATGACCGGGGATGGGTTGGCCGAATTGCGGTCCGAGATCGCGGCGTTCTATGCCGGGTTCGGGCAGCCGCGGGTGCTGCGGCAGGCGTTCGAGGGGGCGACGCTGCTGGTTCCGCTGACTTCCGATGATCGCGTCTGGACGTCTCAGGTCGGGGGAGTGCACTGGATCTGCGCCTTCACCAGCGTCGAGGAGTACGCCCGCTACATGGTTGCGCGCGGGGTGAAATCCGCCGAGACCTACCGGTACCACGGACTGCTCGGCTCGCACCTGGCGTCGTGGGCGCAGGCTTGTCCTGAACCGACCGGTGTGTCCATCGATTGTCTCGGCTCCGCACCCATGGCCTTCCCACCCGAACTGCCCGAAGCGGTGCTCGCCGAGGAGGCCGCCCGTGGCTGACCAGTTGAAGGTCGATCCCGCCGTACTGGATCAGGCTTCCAAAGGCATCACCTCGATCATCAACCAGCTCTCCGACCTCGGCGTGAAGGAAGCCGGTGCCATGGGTCGCGGCTTCTCCACGCTGGCGTTGTCGCCTCTGGAGGCCGGAAAAGCCTCTGTGCAGGCAGGTTTCGAAACGTTTTGTGAGCGCTGGTCCTGGGGCGTGCGCGCCCTGGTGCAAGCCGCCAACAATATGGCGCAATCCGTCGGCTTGTCCGCCGGACGCTATCAGATGATGGACGACCAGTTCTCCAACATGTTCAAGGAGATGTACACCCATCTCGCGGGCAATCCGCACCTGTCGAAGGAAGAGATCGACGGCCGCTCCTGGGGAGACACCCTGGCCGACAACAGCTTCAACCACATCCGCAACGCGGACTACTCCGCCGAGTCCTTCGACACCATGCTGACGAAAATGCAGACCAATATGCAGGTGGTCGAAGCCGTCGGAGGCCAGGCCGCGGCCAACGTCGCAGGCGCGTATGTTCCCGGCAGCGCCGACGCGGGCTGGAACACCGGTGCCGCCCAAAAGGCGGCCGAGATCATGCAGGCCAACGCCGAACCGGCCAAGGGGGCGAAGTAGTGGGCATCGGCGACTGGATCAACGACAGAATCGACACCGCCGGTGACTGGCTCGAGGACAAAGCCGAATCCGTGACGGCCAAAGTCGGCGAACTGGCCGACTCGGGCCTGGACGGCCTGGCCGGCGTAGCCCGCCAACTCGGCGCCGACGGCGTCGCCGAGGCCCTCGACGACTTCGGCGACGAGCTGGTCTCCCTGGCGGGCGGCGAAGTCCAAGAACGCGACCTCGGCGAAACCAAGGACCCCAAGGAACTGATCCGAGGCGAACCCTCCGCCATCCACGACGTAGCCGAAAAACTCCGCAACCTGGCAACGTCCATCGAGTCGACCGGTTCGGCGTTGCGCACCATCAACGTCGCCGACTGGACCGGCGAGGCCGCCACCGCCTTCCACACCGAATTCGAAAAGCAACCCCAACTCTGGTTCACCGCCGCCGACGCCATGACCAACACGGCAGCGACTCTGGACGGCTGGTGGTACTGGGTAGTGGTCTCCGCCCAAGCCAAGGCCCAGAACGCCATCACCAAATGGGAGGAGGCCGAGAAGGCGGAAGCGGCCTACAACGCGTTGTCCGACAAGGACAAGAAAACCGCCACCCGCACCGACGGCACGCTGCGCGACGAGGCTCGCGCCATCCTCAACGATGCCCGCTCCCAACGCGATTCAGCTGCGGCGGGTGTCGTGGCAGCGATCCAGGGCTACACCGAAGGTGCCCCCACCGAGCCCCCCTTCACCGAACGCTGGGCCGACAACTTCTCGGACCTGAACGCCATAGCCGACCACGCCAAACTCAGCTTCACCTCCGGCCTGCTCACCAGCTTCACCGGCATAGTCCAATTCGTCCGCGCAGTAAACCCTGCAGACACCTACAACCTCACCCACCCCGCCGAATACCTCACCAACCTCAGCGATCTCGGCACCGGCTTGGTCGTGGCAGCCGCCGACCCGGGCGCAGTGGTGAACGGCTTCCTCTCCGACGCCCGCAAGAACCCCTTCGAATTCGCAGGCGCCCTAACCGGTGACGCCCTGCTGACAGTGGCCACCGGCGGCGCAGGCGGAGCAGCGAAGGTGACCGTCCAAACCGTCGAAAAGATCGACGACGTAGTTTCGACCACCCGCCACGTGGCCAACGTGGTCGAAGACCTCCCCACAACCCCTGCGGGCAAAGGCATTCCACACGCCGACACCCCCGGTACAGGCGGCGCCCCGGCGAAAACCGACAACCTCGCCCAGAACCCAGGCCCCCACGCCGAAGCCCCCAAGGACACATCCCCGGCCGACACCCACGCCAGCGGCACCGACAACCCGGCAGCCCAATCCCCTGACTCCGGCAAGCCGGTCGCGGACAACCCCGGCGCAGGATCGCCGGAGTCGGGTAAGCCCGTCGCGGAGAATCCCGGCGGAGGAACGCCGGAGTCTGGCAAGCCGGTGGCCGAGAATCCCGCAGCCGCTCAACCGGATTCGCCATCGAACGGGCCGAGTCCGGATCAGCCGCATTCTCCGGGCGACGCGAATTCGCCCAACAACCACGACAGTTCGCCCGAGACGCCTCGTGACACCGACGGCGGTCCGAACCCGCACGCCGATCCCGACGGCAACGGTGCAAACCCCCACCCGGGGCCTGACACCAACCCTTCCGGAGATCACACTCCCGAGGGTGACGGACGAGGCGATAGCAACCCGGACACCCACCCGCACGACAGCAACGGTGGCGGAAACCCCGCTGATAACGCTGCGCCGGAACCGAAATCGCCACTCGGCGAGCGTGCGGAGCCCGACCGCGGCGCCCACGATGCCGCGGAGACAGCCGGCCCGGAAGCCGATCGCAGCCCGAACGAATGCGAGACCGGCCGCGATCCGGTCGACATCGCCACCGGCGAATTCCTGCTCCCGGAAACAGATCTCGCCCTCCCCGGCATCCTCCCGCTGATCCTCAAGCGCACCCACCGCTCGAACTACCGCTTCGGCCGCTGGTTCGGCCCGTCCTGGTCAGCGACGCTGGACATGCGCGTAGTCGTCGAAGAGCAAGGCGTGACCTTCCTCGGCGAGGACGGCATGATGCTCGCCTACCCGCACGCCGAGGTGGCCGTCGCGGTCCTGCCGACAACCGGCGGCCAGAGATGGACCCTCACTCGCACCGACACCGGTGGCTACCGAGTCCACGATCCCGACCGAGAACTGATCTGGCATTTCGCCCCCGAACCTGGCCTGGGCGGATTGGATTCCCAGCTCGGCAATTTCGCGATCAGCGCGATCACCGACCGCCACCTCAACCGCATCCGCTTCCACTACGACGCCGACGCAAACCCCGTCGCCGTAACCCATTCCGGCGGCTACCGAGTCGACATCACCACGTCCGCGAGCCGCATCACCGCCCTCACCGTCGTAGGCCCGGACCATGACGGCCTCGAAACCCACACGCGGATACGAGCCTTCACCTACAAGGCAGGAAGCCTGGCCGCCGTCACCAACGGTGTGGACGCCACCACCCACTACACCTACGACGACCAAGCTCGCATGCTGTCCTGGACCGACTCCAACAGCACGTCGATGCACAACACCTACGACGAATCCGGCCGCGTAATCCTCCAACAGGGCACCGCCGGAATCCTCGACTCCACCTTCGACTACCTCCCCTTCCCCGACGGCACCGGCACCCTCACCACCATCACCGACTCCCGAGGCGCCACCACCACCCACGGCTTCGACCACGACCTCCGCCTCCGAGACCTGGTGGACCCCTCCGGCGCCCGCACCCACTACGACTACAACGCCGACCGCCGCCCCCTGAAAGTCGTAGCCCCCGACGGCGCCACAACCCACTACCGCTACACCGACGACGGCGACATCGCCCAGATCACCCGCCCCGACGGCGCCGCGATCACCATCGACTACTTCTGGCGCCACCGCCCATCCCGCATCACAGACGTGGACGGCACTGTGCGCCATCAGGAATGGGACGCGAACGGCAACCTGACCGCTGTCATCGACCCACTGGGTGTTCGCACCGAACGCACTTACCACCCCAACGGTGCAATCGCCGAACTCCTGACCCCCACCGGTGCCCGCACCACGGTAGAAGTCGACCCCGCCGGCCTCACCATCTCGACGGTCGATGCTGGCGGTGCCGAAACCCGAATCACCCGAGACGCTTTCGGTCGCCCCGTCCACATCATCGACGCCTTGGGTGCAACAACCACCTACCGCTGGTCTCCCGCCGGCAAACTCCTCCACCGCGAGGACCCCGACGGCTACTCCGAATCGTGGACCTGGGACGGCGAAGGCAACCTCCTCACCCACACCGACCGAGCCGACGGCCGCACCCAATTCACCTACGGCCCTTTCGATCTCCTCGCCTCCCGCACCGACCCCGACGGCTCCACCACCTGCTACACCTGGGACACCGAACGCCGCCTAACCACCGTTACCAACCCCATCGGCCAGACCTGGACTTACGAGTACGACGCCACCGGCCGCCTCATCGTCGAAACCGACTACTCCGGCGCAACGACGCACTACACCCACGACAAGGCTGGTCGTGTCGCGGCAGTAACCCCCGCCACCGGCATCACCCGGCACCACGAGTACGACATTCTCGGCCGCCTGACCGAAGTCACCGCCGCCACCGGCGAATGGCGCCGCTACCGCCACGACCCCGCTGGCCGCATCCTCACCGCCGCCACCGGCATCGACCAAAACCCCACCCACACCCTCGAATTCACCTACACCCCCGCAGGCCATCTTGCCTCCCAACAGCTAGACGACCAACCGGCCATGCGCTACGCCCACGACCAGTTCGGCCGCCAAATACTCCGCACCACCCCCTCCGGCGCCACCACCACCTGGCAGTGGGACCACAACAACCGCATCCGCGCCCTCTCCGCCGACGACCACCAAATCACCTTCGACTACGACGCACTCGGTCGCCCCACAGGCTGGAGAGTCGGCGAAATAGCAGTCACCCGCACACTCTCCGACCTGGGCCGCGTCCTGACGCAAGACGTCACAGCCTTCCCCGGTTCATCCCTCTCCCTGGACCTGAACCCCACCCGCCCTGACCCACAGGTGATTCGCCAGGACACCTACGATTACCGCCCCGACGGCTACATCACAGCGCAGAGTCATGTGGACTCGGATGGCGCCACAACTCATCGAGTCTTCGATCTCGACCGTGCAGGTCGCGTCACCAGCATCACGCGAAGCGGAATCGTCACCGAGGCATACACATACGACGCCCTCAGCAATATTGTCGTCGCCCACCCTTCCGACAGCGCGGACAACCACGGCGGCACCCATCGCGAGTACCGCAACAATTTGATCGTCCGGCAAGGCCGTACGCGGTACTCGTATGACCGTTCAGGCCGTCTGACCCAGAAGGTGACCACCCGGCTGTCCCGCAAGCCCAGCGTCTGGCACTACGAGTACGACGGTTTCGACCAGCTCGTGGGCATCACCACACCCGATGGGCAAACCTGGCGCTATACGTACGACGCGCTGGGGCGCCGAAGTTCGAAGCAGCGTCTCACAGATGATGGTTCCGTTCTGGAGCGCGTCGATTATCTATGGGACGGAACAAAACTCATCGAGCAGAGTACCGACGAGTCGTCCACACGCTGGCAGTATCGCCCTGACACGTATGCCCCGCTGTCACAGACGACCTCCCAGGACGAATTCGACCGCGAATTCTATGCGATTGTTTCCGACCTTGTCGGCACGCCTGTCGAACTAATCGATCCCGATAGTGGAACGACAGTCGCCGCTGCTGCGATAGACCTTTGGGGACGAACACGCTGGCATGGCCGTATCAGCACGCCACTACGCTTTCCTGGTCAAATCTTCGATGCCGAGACCGGCCTCCACTACAATCTCCACCGTGTTTACGACCCGTCTACCGGCCGCTTTCTAACTCGGGACCCGCTAGGATTGGCGCCGGCTCCCAACCCGAATACCTACCCGCATAATCCGACAAGCTGGATCGATCCGCTGGGATTGGCGTGTGAGCCGTTCAACACCAATGATCGGGTACTTTCGGACCCGAACCCTGTCCCTAAGGCTATTCGCGAGCAGTACGAGCAGATCCACATGGGCAATGGTACGCCGCGCATCGACCCGGAAACCGGGCTGCAGAAGGTATTCGAAGGGCGCGAGCTCGGCCCGCGTCAGCGAGCGCAGTGGGAAGGCTCTCTCGAATGGGATGTTCCCGGAACGCCACACCGAATCCTGCAACGGCCGGATGGTCTCCTCGGCTATGTGTGGAATCATGACTACAGTGCACCCTTCCTATTCCCGGGACCGTGGTATCCGGAGGGTGGGAAAATTCCCAAGAGGCTCGGTGGTTAGGTTCGCAACAGTGGGAGGACAGGACGTGGCAGCGACTTCCAGTGATGAAACGGGCTGGCGTTACGCCCTGTATCTCGAAGAGCGTGATGCGATTGCGGCGCGAGCGGTCGACAGCCCAGACTTCTTCGGCAACGCGAGCGAAGCCGAGGGATTTTTCAGCTTCACGCTGCGGTCGACTGCTCCGGGGGATGCCGAGGCTTGGGCTGAAATAACCTCGAAGCGTGCAAAGCGATCGCTGGAAAACTCGGAGCTCTGGATAGTAGACCGAGCCGGACGAATGCTGGGATCATACTTCCTCGCAGAACCGAGTGTTCGAGAAGTTCTTCCGAGCCTAACCGCGTCGGGTTCGGGACAGCGCTTCGACGTCACCCTGCAATGCTATGTACTTGCGAAGCCTCATCCGCGTGCCGAGAAGCTATGGGATCTCTGGCGATCTGGTGGCCCGGACCAGCGGAACCAGTGGATGCAGCTCCCTGCTGAAGATCTCGGCGCTTGGTTGGAAGTGGCAAGGTCCGCTGCGTGTGCACAAACTCCCGTTGACGCACCTCCAGGAACGACTTTCTCTCTGGACGGCAGCGGCATCAGAGGCACTGAATCATTCTATTGTGCTCTTGGTGAAGCGATAAACGGTCCCGGTGGCTATTTTGGATTCAATCTCGACTCAATGAGGGACTGTCTGCTCGGCGGTTTCGGAGCCCAAACTCCATTCTTCTTGGAGTTGAAAAACTTCGATGAGCCGTCCTCGGGTATTGATTCCGAGTATCTATCGCACATTCAAACGATCTTCGAAAAGGCTGCCGTGGCCGTATGTCGTGTCGACTGAAATTATGGAATGCGGAGTCCACCACTACTTTGCAAGGAATACGTATGGAGTCGCAACTGCCCGCCCCTCTGCAGAACGCTGCATTGTCGAGGGGTGGACGCCGGCGGTTCCGGCCGATTCGGTTTGGTCAATACAACTATAAGGTTCGCTAAGCGTTAAACCGCACGAAAAGTGTAGGTATAATATGGAATCGCGGCAGCCCGCTCTCTGTAGGATCCAGGAGTGCGGACTTGAGATCATCGAGACTCGGGTCACCACCCCGTCGGTTCCGACTGTGAGCCAAGCTTGGCGTGCAATGAGCCGTCACGGGATCACACCGATCGCCACTGTCCCACTGGCAGCACCGCTGGGCGACGTTTCCGCTCTCTGGCTCCAATGTGCTCGCGACGGTGGCATTTTCGCAGCCGATGGGACTTTTGTTATAGGTGTCCCCATCGCGGCAGAGGAAGAGGATCCCGGGTGGGTATTGGCAAAACCGGCCGCCGATGTCGATATCTCCAATCTGGTAGATGGCCAAGGTCGGATCGAGTTCGTTGCACGTTCGATCGATGGCAAGTCGATTTGCGGTGTAACGGCCGAGGAACACGATTACTGGATCGTGAGCATTAAACTGTCCGAAGGTTCGATTTCCGGCGACTCGAGGCGGGCTATGAAAAATGGGTTCGGTCGTAGGGTGGCAACCGGGGATTCACTGAAAGCATTCTGGAATACGTCAAATCCACAGAGGCGACCGCGGTCAACAAGATGCAGATTATGCGCCTTCTGCATGAAGCCTGCGGTATACCAGCTATGGAATCCCGGGAGCTTCTGTCCCTGATGGACCAGTCTCTGGAGCCGCTCGTAGTGCCCGCAGATCTGGAGAGGAAATGGCGGGCGCTCGTAGCGAAGCGTGTCCGCCCCTTTTCCACAGGAAGTTGAACGGCTGACATGCTGATTTGGTTGGTTGAGTGCCCGAATCGGTAGCCGTGCGGCAGGAACCTCTCACGCGTACTCTGACTGGGACTATTCGATACCCGACGGAAACTCTCGCCTCCGCAGCAGAATAAAAAACTCTCTCCCACAAGGTCCGGTAGAGCTAGGCTATGGGCGTCGAGTGGACATTATCACCAACCCGCCCATTGATGGCGAACCATTTATTACGTTCTACCCGAACTGAAAGGAAGATCGGATGGAGTTCGACGCACATATTCTTGATACTCAGGGGAACTATTCCGTGGTTTCGTGGGCTGGGCGGAAGTTCCCGGGCTTGTCGATTCAAGGAGATAGTCTCCATATCTTGCGGGGGGGTGCTGGAGGAAGCTGAGGCAGAGTTGGTTTCTGGAAACGTCGAGGACGCCCTGTTTGCGATAAGGGAGGCGCTCGAAAAAGTGACCGGCATGGATTTGTCTTATAGGGAGATGATGGAGGCCAGAGGTCTAAAACTGCCATACTGAAGTCCTGAATGAATGACCATGGCCTTCTTCCCGGATCTTTCCCCCTACGTTTACGTGTCGAACACGGTTCCTGCTGGATCTGTAGTACTTAATATCGGGTGGCTGGCCAGTGGTCACCAATTTCCGAACGGAGCATCGTCGGACGCTTTCTTGAACCGAATGGCCGAACTGTGTCGGAATCCAACCCATCGGTCCCGAGGGCTTCCGCATCGATGTGACTTGTGCGCGGACGGTGGTGAGTATCCTGTCAGGCTGGTAATTGCCGGCCAGCCGACCGTATTGGGTAGCGGAGAGATCCGGGTTTCAGGTCCTGGTGATGAGATCTTCGCTGCCCCTGACCTGATCTATCACTACGTTGTGGGCCATCAGTATCTACCGCCTGAAGATTTTGTCGAGGCGGTCTTGGCCGAGGGGCATCGTTAGCACTTGCGTATGCGGTGATCCTCGAGCTCCTTGGGTGGGAGATCCGCGGAAGCGTGAACCGGTCGTGATGCCGACCACGGGGTTGGTGGGTGGCGGGGGTTGGGTGGGGGAGACCTGACAGAATGGGCGGCGGTTGCCGCTTGGGGCGGTGGATGGTCGCGAGAATGGAGATGTCGGTTGAGCACGTCTGAGACGACGGTTCTGGTTACTGTTACCGGGCCTGACAAGCCGGGCGTGACGTCGGTGTTGCTTGCGGCACTGTCCAATAACGGGGTGAGCCTGCTGGATGTGGAGCAGGTTGTCATCAGGGGGCGGCTCACCCTTGGGGTGCTGGTGTCTTGTCCCAGTGATCCGGAGGAGCTGCAGGATCAGCTCGAGGACGCTATGGCCACTGTGGGCATGGATGTCGAGGTGGAGATCGGGGCCAACAGCGTCACGGGGGCGAAGCTGTCTACGCACGCTGTTGTCGTGCTCGGGAGTCCGGTTACCGCTCGGGCGTTCAGCACCATCTCGCGGAAGCTTGCTGAGCAGGGCGTCAATATCGACTCCATCCGGGGGATCGCTGACTATCCCGTGACCGGGCTCGAGCTCATGGTGACCGTGCCGTCGGATGATCCGATTGCGGAGACTCGGCTGCGGACCGGGTTGGCCGAGGTTGCGGTCAAGGAGAGTGTGGATATTGCTGCTGAGCGGGCGGGGTTGGCTCGGCGGTCGAAGCGGCTCATTGTGTTCGATGTGGACTCGACCCTCATTCAGGGTGAGGTCATCGAGATGCTGGCGGCGCATGCCGGGGTCGAAGAGGAAGTTCGGCAGGTTACCGAGGCTGCCATGCGGGGGGAGATCGATTTCGCGGAGTCGTTGCGGCAGCGCGTCGCTACGCTCGCGGGGCTGGATGCGTCCGTCATCGACGAGGTTGCCGAGCAGATCGAGCTCACGCCCGGGGCGCGGACCACGATCAGGACGCTGCGCCGGCTCGGGTTCCGGTGTGGTGTCGTGTCGGGTGGGTTCCGGCAGGTGATCGAGCCGCTGGCGCATGAGCTGGAGTTGGATTTCGTGCAGGCCAACACGCTCGAGGTGGTCAACGGGAAGCTGACCGGCAAGGTGGTGGGGGAGATCGTCGATCGGGCGGCGAAAGCTGTTGCGCTGCGGCGGTTTGCGGCCGAGACCGGGGTTGCCATGGAGCAGACCGTGGCTGTCGGTGATGGCGCGAATGACATCGACATGCTGAATGCGGCGGGGCTGGGGATCGCTTTCCAAGCGAAGCCGGCGCTGCGGGAGGTCGCGGATGCCGCGCTGTCGCATCCTTACCTGGACGCGGTGCTGTTCATTCTGGGCGTCACGCGTGACGAGGTCGAAGCTGCCGATGCCCTCGATGGGATCCGGCGCCGCGTTCCGCTGGGCTGATCCCCAGCGTCCGGCGCGGCGGGCATGCTCGATGCATGGGTGATCATGAAATGAGCCGGGGCGTCCTGGTGACCGGTGCGTCCCGGGGGATCGGCCGCGCTGTCGCGCAGGTTTTCGCCGATGCGGGAGATCGTGTGGCCGTGCATTATTCGTCGCGGCGGGCGGACGCCGAGGAAACCTTGCGCAGCCTGAGCGGGGACGGGCATGTGATCGTTGCCGGGGATATCTCGAAGGCGGACGAGGTCACCGGGATCGTAGACGCGGCGGTCGAGGCGCTCGGGACCGTGCATGTGCTGGTCAACAATGCGGCGGTGAATCTGCCGCAGCCGTTGCCTACCACCGATTATGAAGAGTGGCAGCGGGTTTGGCGGTTGACGACGGATGTGAATCTGCTCGGTACGGCGAATATGTCGTACACCGTCGCTCGGCACATGATCGAGCACGGCATCCCGGGACGCATCGTCAATATCGGCTCGCGGGGCGCGTCGCGCGGTGAACCCGATCATCCGGCGTACGGCGCGACCAAGGCGGCGGTGCAGGCGATGGGACAGTCGCTGGCGGTTTCGCTGGCGCCCTTCGGGATTGCTGTCGCGTCGGTGGCACCGGGCTTCGTTGCCACCGAACGCGTCAAGGATCGGGTCACCGAGGCGGTCGAAAGGCAGAGCCCGTTCGGCCGGGTGGCGCGACCCGCCGAGATCGCCGCGGCGGTCCGCTATCTCGCCTCACCGGAGGCAATCTGGAGTTCGGGTGCGGTGCTGGATGTGAACGGCGCGTCCTACCTGCACTGACACAGTGTGCTGGGGATTCGCCAGTAGGCTGGCCGCATTACTCGATCCCGGTTGATGGAGGGCTGCGTGCGAAAGATCCTGCCGGTTCTGGTGCTCGGACTCGTACTCGTGACGGCGTGTGGGAAGTCCGAGGACAAGGCGTCCGACGCGACGACGAGTTCGACAGCGGCCGCGAACACCTCGCAGGCGGCAACCTCCTCGGGGACGACCAGCCCGCCCGAGCCGGCGGCGGCCGTCACGGTCGATGAATCGGCCAATGGCACTGAGCTGCAAATGGTTCCGGGGCAGCGCCTCGTGGTGCGGTTGAAGTCGAATCCGTCGACCGGGTATTCGTGGGGCATCCAGTCCGAGGATCAGAGCATTCTGATGCAGGACGGCGAGCCCGGTTACGAGCAGGATCCGGGTCCGTCCATGCCGGGCAAGGGCGGGACGGCGGTGTGGGCTTTCCGCGCCATCACGGCCGGAACCACCACCCTGGAGATGGTGTACGCCCGCCCGTGGGAGCCCGCCTCCGATGCCAACCAGAAGTTTGCGCTCACCGTGAAGGTGCAGTAGCGAACAACCACCTCCATCGGCTATCAGTGGAGGCTGCTTTGTCGTCGATCTAGGTGGAGTTGTGACCGAAGGGCTAGACAGCATCGAATTGTCCGAATTCGCCGATTTCACCGTCAGGCACGCGGAATTGGCACAGGGTTACGGCGGCGCGGGTGACCCGGACGACCCCGCGCAGGTCCAAGCCATGCAGATGGTGCTGCACATCCCCAAGGACGAGCCGCCGAAACGCAGTGCGCTGCTCGCTGCCGCGGCGGCCTCGGCAGTCGCGCTCTGCCTGGACGAACGGGTCGGTCCGGGCGGCGAATGGGAAGACCCCTATCTCGCCTGGAAGCGTTCCCGCATTCGCAAAGTCGCGCGCAGAGCGCGCGGCGCGCATTGGCTGGCCGCGCAGGAAGTCCCCGGTGTCACCATTGAATTCGACGGCGCTCAGGCTCGCGCCCTGGTTCCCGGACCCGTCGGCGATATCGATCCGCGGATCAAACGCCTCCAGATCGGCGGCACCGAACTACCTTTCGATGAACCGGCACAAAGTGATCCCGAGTATCCGGTGTTATGGGTCAACTCGGATTTGGGTATGACTGTTGGTAAGGCCGCCGCGCAGGTCGGGCATGCGAGCATGCTGCTGGCCGGCGCCATGCCGGTGGAGCAGGCGTTTGCCTGGGCTGCGCGCGGTTTCCGATGTGGTGTCGCCGAGGCGGATCCCGAACGCTGGGAGTCGTTGCGGCGGCGAGTGGCCGAGGGTTCCGCGGTCGCGGTGCGTGACGCCGGTTTCACCGAGGTGGCTCCGGGGTCCATGACTGTGATCGCGGTGCCCTGATCGGCCCCGATAGTGCGGTGTGGGCACGGCGGGCAACCGAGGTTGCCCGCCGGGTGCCCGTGTCTCACCCGCAGACCGGATGGTCGCCTTGCTGGCATATATGTGCTGGCGTATCGACTTCGCCGAACCGGTGGGCAAGGATCGGTTCACGAGTTTCCTCGAAAGGAAACCAACGGAAATGACGACACTTGTGGTGATACTCATCGCGTGGGTGGCGCTCTCGGTTCCGGCGGCTCTGGTCCTGGCACGCCTGTTCCGATCGAACGCCGGCAACCACGACCGGGACGAGCTAGGCGCCGCCCGCGACAACAACCCCGAATTCGACCGCACCGCTGAGGAATTGACCCCCGGAACCGCCGCCGGGAAAGATGACACGAATCGAGTTTTTCCCCCACGTTGACGAGCGTCCAGGGCGGTGAGCCAAGATGGACCCCGTGCCGCAACCGGATCCCGATCTGCTCATCGATTTCACCGATGTCACCGTCCGACGCTCGGGCCATACCCTGGTGGGGCCTGTCACCTGGCAGGTGGAACTGGACGAACGCTGGGTTGTACTCGGCCCCAATGGAGCCGGGAAAACCTCGCTGCTCCGGATGGCCGCCGCCGAGATGTATCCCACCTCGGGTTCGGCCAACCTGCTCGGCGAGACACTCGGCAAGGTCGACATCAACGAGCTACGCCCGCGCATCGGATTGTCCTCGGCGGCCATCGCCAGCCGCGTGCCGGTGGACGAGAAGGTCTCGGATCTGGTCGTGTCGGCCGGTTACGCGGTGATGGGCCGCTGGCGGGAACGCTACGACGACCTGGATACCGACCGCGCGGTGGATGTGCTGGAAAGCCTGGGCGCGGAACACCTTTCCGACCGCACCTACGGCACCCTGTCCGAGGGTGAGCGCAAGCGCGTGCTCATCGCGCGGGCGCTCATGACCGATCCGGAACTGCTGCTGCTCGACGAGCCCGCCGCGGGCCTGGACCTGGGCGGCCGCGAGGAACTGGTGGAGCGGCTCGGCGATCTGGCCGCCGATCCGGACGCTCCGGCGACCGTGCTGGTCACCCATCACGTGGAGGAGATTCCGCCCGGCTTCACGCACGGCATGCTGCTCAACGAGGGCAGTGTGGTGGCGCAGGGCCTGCTCACCGATGTGCTCACCTCGGAGAATCTGAGTGAGGCGTTCCGGCAGTCGATCACCCTCGATCGCATCGACGGCCGGTATTTCGCGCGCCGCAGTCAGCGTTTCGGGCGGCATCGCACGCGCTGAGCCGAGCCATAGCATGCGCGGAGTCTCCGCGCCGCCGCTGAATCTTTCTCGCGCACGCCGAATCCGGTCGATCCGGGCGGCGTGCTGCTATTGCGCACTTCGCCTCCGGCGGGCAAACTGTCCGCAACATCGCCGATCGAGCAATGACCGGCATTCAGCTGCAATCGCACTCGTTTGTCATTCGATGGCGAACTGTGGGCGAAGCAGTAGCGGGCCGCGGACGGAGGGAGCGGAAGTGCGTCGAACGGTCGGTTCACTCCTATTCGCCGCGGCCGCCCTGGGCGCCGTCGGCTGTGTCGCGAATCCGCCCGCGCCGCAGAAGGTTTCGGTCTCCGAATCGGTCGCGAGCCTGGGTCGGGCGACCCTGCCGGACGATCTGCACGGCCGCACCGTCCAGCTCACCTATGACAGCGGGGCGGGCGGCACCCTCACCTTCGCCGCGGACGGCAGGTCGCTGACCTACGTCGCCGCCGACAGCGGACGCAAGACCGTCGCACCGGCCGCCATCGAATCCATCGGCGCGGGTTCGTTCCTGGTGACCTGGGCCGACGAGGACAGCGGCGTGGTGATCAGCCAGGTGCAGGACTACCGCACCGGGCAGGTCACGGGCACCTGGTCGCGGCGCGCGGAGGGCTCCGGGCCGTTCACCATCCAAACCCGAACGGGCTCTGTGAGTCTCACCGACTGAGCCGCGATCGACCGCCGCGCCGGGCGACGCAGCCCGCGCCGATCCGGTTCCCGATCCGACTGCCCCGGCTTGGATCACCCCCGCCGTTCACAGCGGCCTCGCGCCCTGCGATCTTGAACCATGCACGTGTTCCAGGAGATGTGCGCGCTGTTCGAGGATCACGACCTCGGCGAGCCGCCGATCCCGCCACCGTTCCAGCCGCTGCTGCGGCAGGCGCAACCGTGGGCGTACGCCACCGGCGACATCTCGCCGGCGCTCATGTACCAGTTCGGCTACCCGCACGACGCCATGCGCCACTGGCTCCCCGACCAGGTCGCGGTGAGCCACTCCGGGCACGGCGCGAATTCCTATGCGGTGAACTATCACCTGGTCTGGGGTTCGCTGACACTGTTCGCGCAGACCGGATTCGGCGGCGCGTACATGGACGACCGGGTCGCCGCCGCCCGCGTGCGCCGCATGTTCGAAGCCTGCCGCACGCTGTCCGAATCGGTGGAGAACGCCCGCCGCTGCCCGAATCACCGACTGGTGGTCGCCTACAGCGACATTCGCGAAACCTCCTGGTGCCGCTGGTTTCGCTACGGGGACGGCGCGGTGCGCACGAGCGGCCTGGGCGGAGTGGAGTTGCCGGGAGATCCGGTGGCGGCGTTCGACATCGCGACGCTGCTGCTGCTCGCGCACTGAGGGACTGCTGACGCTCGTGCGGCGATGTCGTCTACCCAGCCCTCCGTCATCCCGGCGCGCTTTTGGCCGGGATCGACACGGATAGCGTGCGTTGCTCTGTGGATCCCGGCCAAAAGCATGCCGGGATGACGAGTGGCGGCATGCCGGGATGACGAGTGGCGGCATGCCGGGATGACGAGCGGCGGCATCGCAGGGCTCGGGGGCGCGATCATTCCGCCGCGTCCTGCCCGCCCTGTACCGGCTCCCGAGCAAACGTTAGGGTGCGAATGTGAGCGAGACAGTTGCCCAGCCCGACTCTCAGCCCGCCGCCGCGCCCATCAAGGACGCGTCCACGGTGATGCTGGTGCGTGACGGCGTGAACGGGCCCGAGGTGTTCCTGCAGCGTCGTGTGAGCGGCATGGCCTTCGCCGCGGGCATGACGGTGTTCCCCGGCGGCGGCGTCGACCTCTCCGACGCGTCCGCCGACCTCGACTGGGCCGGGCCCGAACCGGCTTGGTGGGCAGAGCGTTTCGGCACCGACGGCCCACGCGCCCAGGCGCTGGTGTGCGCGGCCGTGCGCGAGACCTTCGAGGAGTGCGGCGTCCTGCTGGCCGGGCCGACCGCCGACACCGTCGTCTCCGACACCTCGGTCTACGCCGAGGCGCGCGGGCAGCTGGAGCGCCGCGAGCTCTCCTTCGCCGCCTTCCTCACCCGCGAGAACCTGGTGCTGCGCGCCGATCTGCTGCGCCCGTGGGCCAACTGGATCACCCCGGCGATCGAGCAGCGCCGCTACGACACCCGGTTCTTCGTGGCCGTGCTCCCTGAGGGTCAGCTGGCCGACGGCGCGACCTCCGAGGCCGATGTGGTCACCTGGTGCACGCCCGCCGAGGCCATCACCCGGTGGAAGGACGGCCTGGACGTGCTGCTGCCGCCGACCTGGTCGCAGCTGGACGCCCTCGGCGAATTCGCCTCCACCGCCGACATTCTCGCCGCCACCCCGGTGATCGAGCCGATCATGCCGGTCTACGACAAGGCGGGCGGCAAGCCCACGCTGGCCTTCGACGGCGCCGACCGCTACTTCGCCGATCTCCCGGACGGCTCCCGGCTGCTGGGTTCGCAGCGGCCGAACTGAGATGGCCCTCCACCCGCCAGTACCCTGGTCCGCTGTGGCCGAATTCGTGACCGTGGACCGTAATGACGGCATTGCCGTGCTTCGGATCGCACGCCCGCCGTTGAATCTGATCGATCTGCAGACGGCATGGGAGATCGCCGCGGCTGCCGAGGAGATCGGGGCGGATCCGGGGGTGCGGGCCGTGGTGGTCTACGGGGACGCGCGCGTGTTCTCGGCCGGCGACGAGATGGCCGAGCTGGCGCGCTGGACGCCCGAGCAGGCCGAGGCCGTGGTCAAGGATTTGCAGAACGCGCTGGGCTGCCTGTCCCGGCTGCCGCAGCCGACGGTCGCGGCGATCAGCGGTTACGCGCTCGGAGCCGGTCTCGAACTGGCGCTGGGCGCGGATCGGCGGATCATCGGCGACAACGTGAAGCTGGGTCTGCCGCAGATCAAGGCGGGCCTGATCCCGGTGTCGGGCATCCGGCGGCTGAGCCTGCTGATCGGCCCGTCCAAGGCCAAGGATCTGGTGTACACCGGCCGCTTCGTGGATCCGAAGGAGGCCGAGGCGATCGGTCTGGTCGACGAGGTCGTCGCCCCCGATGACGTGTTCGAGGCGGCGCTGCGCTGGGCGCGGCAGTTCACCGCGGCGCCGACCATGGCGCTGGCCGCGGCCAAGCGGGTGTTCGAGGCGGGCACGCACGGCCACGATCGGGCGCGCACCGAGTGGGCCGGGTTGTTCGGCACCGAAGATCAGCAGGTTGGAACACGTTCCTATTTGGTCGACGGTCCGGGAACCGTGGGTTTCACCGGCGGATAACCAGCCCGATACGCGGGCTCACCGGGGCATTCATTAGGCTGCCCTGCATGACTGCTCGTCCGGAAGATCCCGCGCCGAACCCGCATGCCACCGAGGCGGAAGTCCAGGCTGCGCTCACCGACAACAAGCTCGCCCAGGTCCTGTATCACGACTGGGAAGCCGAGACCTACGACGACAAGTGGTCGATCTCGTATGACGAGCGGTGTATCGAGTACGCGCGCGGCCGGTTCGACGCCGTGGTCCCCGACGCCCAGCTGCCCTACGAGCGGGCCCTCGAACTGGGGTGCGGCACCGGCTTCTTCCTGCTGAACCTGATGCAGTCGGGCATCGCCAAGTCCGGTTCGGTCACCGACCTGTCGCCGGGCATGGTCAAGGTCGCCACCCGCAACGGCAAGAACCTGGGCCTGGACGTCGACGGCCGCGTCGCCGACGCCGAGACCATCCCGTACGAGGACGACACCTTCGACCTGGTCGTGGGACACGCTGTGCTGCACCACATTCCGGATGTGGAGCTGGCGCTCAAGGAGTGCCTGCGCGTGCTCAAGCCGGGCGGGCGTTTCGTCTTCGCGGGTGAGCCGACCACCATCGGCAACTTCTACGCCCGCAAGCTCGGCCAGGTCACCTGGAAGATCACCACCAACGTCACCAAGCTGCCGTTCCTCAAGGATTGGCGTCGCCCGCAGGCGGAACTGGACGAGTCCTCCCGCGCCGCCGCCCTCGAAGCGGTCGTCGACCTGCACACCTTCGACCCCTCCGAGCTGGAGGAGATCGCCCGCCGCGCGGGCGCGGTCGACGCGCTGGCCAAGACCGAAGAGTTCGCCGCCGCCCTGTGGGGCTGGCCGGTCCGCACCTTCGAGGCCGCCGTGCCGGACGAGAAGCTCACCATGGGCTACCGCCTCGCCCAGTACAAGGCCTGGCTGGGCCTGTCCAAGCTGGACGAGAAGGTGCTGCGGCACGTGGTCCCGCGCCAGTTCTTCTACAACGTGATGATCACCGGCGTGAAGCCCGGTGCGGCGGCCAAGTAGCCGGTGGGCTACGCCTTCACCCGCGACGATGTCGCCTACCTCGGCAGCGCGGCCGGCCTGGCCGCGCTCGCCGCGACCGACCGGCTGGAGCTGACCCCCAAGTCTCTGCTCAAGGACCTGGAACAGCTCCGCCGCGCATTCGGTGACCGCGCGGCCGCACTGGTGGAAACCGCGCGCCTGCGCCGCCGCGCCGTCGCCAAACTCGACGGGGCGGGGGAGTGGCTCTTCACCGACGACGCCCTCCAGCAGGCCACGCCTTCGGCGGTGGCCCGCCACCGCGCGAAGCGCCTGGCGGGCCGCACGGTTCACGACGTCACCTGCTCCATCGGGGCGGAACTCATCGAACTGGCCCGCGTGTGCCCGGCCGTCATCGGCAGCGACCTCGACGAGGTCAGACTCGACATCGCGGCCCACAACCTGCGCGCCACGCTGGAACAGGTTGCCGTACAGGATGATTCACCGGCCGATGGCATCTTCGCGCTCGGTACGAGCGCCACGGTGGTCGGGCGGGTGCGGAATGTGTTGCTGGCCAAGGCTGATGCGCTCGAGCCGTGCAGCACCGCCGAGGTGGTGATCGCTGATCCCGCGCGCCGGGCGGATGGGCGGAGGACGCATGATCCGGCCAAGTTGCAGCCGCCGTTGCCGGATCTGCTGACCGCCTATGCGGGGCGTGATCTCGCCGTGAAGTGTGCTCCCGGACTGGATTTCGATCGTCTGGAGTGGGACGGCGAGATCGAGGTGGTCTCGCTCGACGGCGCCGTGCGCGAGGCGTGCCTGTGGTCCTCGGGGCTCGCGGAGGAGGGGGTCACGCGGCGGGCCACCGTGCTCTCGTCCACCGGGCCGGGGTGGAGCATGACCGATGCCGATCCGGATGACATTCCCGAGCGGGAGCCCGGCGAGTGGATCGTCGATCCCGACGGTGCGGTGGTGCGCGCCGGGCTGGTCCGGCATTACGCGGCGAAACATGGTTTGTGGCAACTGGATCCGCGGATTGCCTATCTCACCGGCGATACCGTGCCGGAGGGGGTCCGGGGATTCCGGATTCTGCATCGCATGGACTTCAAGGAGAAGCCGCTGCGGGCCGAGCTGCATCGGCGGGATTGCGGCCCGCTGGAGATTCTCACGCGTGGGGTCGACGTCGATCCCGATGCGCTGCGCAAGACGCTCAAACCCCGTGGCTCGCAGCCGCATACGCTGGTCATTACGCGTATCGGGCGAACTCCGACCGTGTTCCTCTGCGCCACCCCGTAGTTCTCCGCGGCACCTGGTGGGGCAGGCCCGGTTGCAAGAATATGACGACCGGTCTACTGTTTCGGGCATGGGAAAGAAGGGTGCGGACACTCGCTGCCGGTTGATCGCGGGTGCGCGGTCGCTGCTCGAGGCGCGCGGATACTTCGGTACCGGGCTCAATCAGATCCTCGAAACCAGCAGTGCGCCACGGGGTTCGCTGTACTTCCACTTTCCCGGGGGCAAGGACCAGCTCGTCGCCGAGGCCATCGAGCAGGCGGGCGCGGAGATCGCGGGCATTATCGCGACCGCCGAGGCCGATGACGCGCGCGGCTATCTCGAACTGCTCGTGGACATGCTCGGGGAGCGGCTGGAGGCGTCGGGCTGGACCAAGGGCTGCCCGATCGCCGGTGTCACCCTGGATGCCTCGGCCACCAATGACACTGTGCAGCAGGCATGTTCGGCCGCCTACGCCTCCTGGGAGGCCGCCTTGCGGGAACGTCTGACGGCCTACGGTCACCCCGAGCCGGAGCGGCTGGCGACCACCGCGCTGGCCCTGCTGGAAGGCGGGCTCGTGCTGTCCCGCGCGCATCGCGATCGCACGCCGCTGCGGCGGGTGGCGTCCACCATCGAAACGCTCGTCTGAATTCGGCCGCCTGCCTGGCGGCCTTCTCTTCGACCACAGAATATGTAAATCGGTCTACTGAAAGTAGGGGATCATGACCACTGCCGACTCGATAGTTTTCGGGGCCGCCGGGTTCATCGGCCGCGCTGTCGTCGCCGAACTGCTGCGTGACGGCCGGACCGTCGTCGCCGGAGTGCGGGCGGGCAGCCCGGGCCGGCTGACCTCCTGGCTCGCCGCGCAGGATGTCGACCAGTCCGGACTGCGCCTCACCACCGTCGACATCACCCAGCCGAATCTGGGTCTCGCCGAGGAATTCGACGGCATCCGCGATGTCTACAACACCGCCGCCCTCATGCAGTTCGGGCTCGGGGCGGAGCAGGCCCGCAGCGTCAACCTCACCGGCGCGCTGGAGGTCGCGCGGTGGGCGAGCGGGCAGCCGCAGCTGCGCCGACTCGTCCACATCAGCGGCTATCGCACCACCGTCGGCGGCGGGGGCGGCGTCGACTATCGCGCCGGCGCCTACGAAGCGTCGAAGACCGAAGCCGACAGCGCATTGCGCACGCTGGCAAAGGAATTGGATGTTCCCCTGACGATCGCGAACCCCGCGTCGGTCATCGGGCCGGGCCAGTACTTCGGCCTGTCGGACCTCATTCACAACCTGTGGCTCGGCAAGCTCCCCGTCCTCCCCGGCGACCGCGACACCTTCGTCCCCATTGTCGGAATCGACTATGTGGCACAGTTTCTGGCACGGGTTCCCGCTCTGCCGGGCACCGCCGATCGGGCCTACACCCTGCTCGACCCGGCAACCCCCAACCTCCCCGAACTGGTCCGGCTGGTGGCGACCCATCTCCGTGTTCCCGCACCACGATTCACCATCC
This sequence comes from Nocardia huaxiensis, assembly GCF_013744875.1. Lineage (NCBI taxonomy): Bacteria > Bacillati > Actinomycetota > Actinomycetes > Mycobacteriales > Nocardiaceae > Nocardia > Nocardia huaxiensis. Next base: position 7,368,740 of record NZ_CP059399.1, on the reverse strand, counting down.
CGGTGGGGATCGTGCGGGCGCTGCCGCGCGCACTGACCAACGCCGACCCGGAGTCCCTGGCCTTCATCGCCGGCGACCGCTACGACACGACGGCGACCGATGTCGTGGCCCGCGAGCTGGGCATCGAACATCCACCGGTCGGAGATCTCTTGCGCGCCTACGCCGATGGGGTCGTCGCCACCCGCAACGGAGCCGCCTCGACGGCATCGACACGCCATTCGGATCGGAAGTCTGTGCCCGCGCCCGGATTTCACGATGGCACCTGGCTCGAAGGCGACCGTGAGACACCCGAGTACGTTCTCCTGCACGGACTTCCGCTCAACAGTGCGGGCTGGTCGGAAATAACGGCCGCCCTGGATGCCTCGGTGCTGGCAGCCGATCTTCCCGGTGTCGGCCGCTCCGCGCCCCGGTCCGGCACTGCCGATCTGCCCGACCCGGGTCGCTCGGCGGCTCTGGGGGAGTGGACGGAACAGCTCATGACTCCGGTCCGCAGCCGCCCGATCCTCGTCGGGCATTCGCTCGGCACGCAGGCGGCGGTCGAGTACGCCCTGCGGCATCCCGATCGTCTTGCCCGCCTGGTCCTGATCGCGCCGTACTTCCTCCAGCAGCGGCCGTCGTGGGTGCGGCGTTCGCCGCTGGCGGCGGTCGCGCTGAAATGGCTGTCCTCCGCGAAACTCGCTGAGCAGCTGGGAGTGCCGGACGGACCGGCGGTGGTCAGCGCTGCCGCCGACCTCGGCCGCCCCGGTGTCGCCCATCGGACCATTGCCGCACTGGCCGCCGTCTCGACCTCGGCGCACCGTGCGGAACTCGCCGACAAGCTTGCGCGAGTGCGGGTTCCGGTACACATCGTGGTCGGTTCGGCCGACCCGCTGGTTGTCTCGACCACCCACCCTGTCACCACGGTCGAGGGCGCGGGCCACTACCCGCAGCTGACGCACTCGGCTCTGCTCGCCGATCTGCTGGTTCGCGAGAGAACCGGCGAGCCGGTGTCGCGCTGACTCGGTAGCGGCGTCAGGGCAGCAGCTCGGTCACCAGGTCGATGGCCTCCCGGAGCTCACGTCGATTCTGGTGGCGGCTGAAGTGGATGCCATCGGCGGTGACGATGGACTTCGCGCCGAGGTGGGTGGTGAACAGGCGGACGTGGTCCAGGGGATCGGGGGTGAGGACCGGGTCGTCGATGGCCGCCAGGACGCGGAACTGCTTGGCGGCATTGCGGATTCGGGCCCAGTCGAAGCCATCCTCGAAGAAGGCGGCCAGCTGGTCGTAGCCCACCTCGTGCGCCATGGCGGCGACCAGTACGACGCCGGCGAACGGTTCGCCCTCGTGGCGCTGGAGCAGGCGGAGCAGGTTGACGCCGCCGAGGCTGTGGCCGACCAGGACGGTGTCGGCGGGGTCGGTGATCTGCTCGGCGACGGCGCGCAGCCACGGTTCGGGTTGCGGCGCTTCGGGATCGGGCATCTGCGGGGTGCGCACGTCGTGGGCGTCGAGGGTGGCGGCGAGGTGTTCGTACCAGGCCTGGTCGGGGCTGCTGGCGTATTCGTGCGAGATGACGACGGTGCTCATGTACTGCTCCAAGCGAATCGATACGTTGCGTTTCGATTGAAAAGTAGGCTACCGTGACCGGCATGTCAACCGAGCGCCGCGGCGGCCGCACCCGCAGTCCCGAAGCCCACGACGCCGTCCTCACCGCGGCCGCGGAGCTGTTGGAGGAGCAGGGGTATCGCGATCTGACCATCGAGAAGATCGCCGCGCGTTCGGGTGTCGCCAAGAGCACCATCTACCGGTGGTGGCGCTCGCGGCCCGAGCTGGTCATGGAGGCGTACGCGCGGGCGGTCGCGCAGCGCATGCCGGAACCCGACACCGGTTCCGTCGCAGGCGATCTCACCGAATTCGTGCAGCGGCTCTACAGCGTCGTCGACCACCCGGTGCGGGTGCGCTCACTGCGCGGCATGATGGCCGACGCACAACTCGACCCGGACTTCCGCGAGGCATTCCGGGGCTGGGTCGAGACGCGCCGCGCGGTGGTGGCCGAGTTGCTGCGGCGCGGCCTGGACCGCGGCGAACTCGACGCGGGCCTCGACGTGGACTACGCCGTGGACCTGGTGTTCGGTCCGTTCTGGTATCGCCTGCTCGCCGGTCACGCGCCGCTGGCTCCGGCCGAGGCCGCCGATCATGTCGACCGTTTGATCGCGGGCCTCGGCACCTGTCGCTGAACTACTTCTCGGGCTTGAACACGAACAGTTCGCCGATGCGCGTCGCCACCACGACCTCACCCTCGGCCCCGATGGAGGTCCCGATGGTGCTGCCCTGCGCATCCGGTAGCTGATCGGAGTCCACCGTGTCACCGGTTGTGGTGTCGAAGGTGACCAGCGTGAGCCCGTCGCCGATCGGCGCGACCGTGTACCCGGTGCCGCCCGCCGTCTGCACCGGCCGCCCGCGCAGGTTGAGATCCTTGCGCTCCCAGGCGATCTCGGCATGATCGCCCTTGTCGCGAAGCGCCATCAGATGCCCGTCGTCCCCGGATGGAATGAGCAGCCCGTCCGCGATCGAGACGCCCCCGCGCACCGGGAAGCCGAGATTCTGCACCCATTTGGTGTGCCCGTCGGTGGTGTCGACCGCGATCAGCCGATTCTCGTTGTCGCCCACGTACACCGTGGACCCGTCCGCGGACAGCGCCGGGCTGGCGCCGCTGCCGCCATTGAGGATCTCCGCGCTCCACTCGCGATGGATCTCCTTGCCGTCGTAGCGCATCGCCTCCAGCGATGCCGCGGCCTGGCCCGGCTGCCACACGGTGACGAAGAACCGCCCCGACTTCCCGTCCACCGCGGACACGTTCGCGACCGAGCACAGCGGCCCGCCCGTCGCGCAGTCCTCGAGGCCGGTGCCGTCCGGCGGCCGGTTCAGGTTCGGGAACTTCAGGAAATCGGGTTCCCCCAGCAGTTGCAGGGTGGACACCTCGCGGTCGCCGGTCTGCCGGCTGAGCACGTCCACCTGCCCGAACTGGGTCACCGACAGCACATTCCCGTCCCCGGTGAACTGCACCGACACCGGCACCCCGGCGACGGGCGTGCGCCAGCGCGGCTGCCCGAGCGCGTTGAAGGAGTACACGCCGCCGTCGTCGCCCACATAGATGTTGGCCGAACCGTCCACCGCCGCGCCCGCATCGACGGCGCTGGCCGCGCTGGAATTGCCGCCGGGTCCCATGGGATTGCAGAACCGCTTGCGGCCGGTCTCCATCTGGAAGGAGAACAGCGCGCAGGTGGGTGTGCGGGTGGTGACGAACAGCTGCCCGTCCGCACCGATCACCACGGGCGCGCCGACCGGTCCGCCGATGGGCCGCGCCCAGCTCAGCGTCAGGTTGCGGGAGCCGGTGACCGGGCTGGCCCCGCTGTTGCGGGCGTCGTGGAAGGCGGCCGGCCAGCCCTTGCCGGGTCCGACCTTGATGTCGTCGACAGTGGTGCTGCCGCAGGCGGTGAGGGTCAGCAAGCCCGCCGCGGCCGCTGCCAGCGCACCGCCTGTCGCCCATGCGGGCGTGCGGCGTTCGGGTGCGGATGCACCGCTGCGCGGTCGCTGCTCGTCACTTCCGGTCTGCCGCCTGCCGATTCGCACCTGCGGGTGTCCCTTCTGCCAGTACGGAGTCTGTTGTTCCCACTGTGGGCTGCTGAGCCGGAGCACAGCCTACTTTCGTGCCTCGAAGAGGGGACCGATACCCTCGTCTAAACGGCCGATGGACATGTAGGAGCAAGTTCGTGACGAGCATGTGGGGCGCACCGCTGCGCTCGCGTTGGGCGGGGTCGCGTCGCCGGGATCCGGAGCAGGCGCGCTTTCTGACCGTGGCCTCCCTGAAATGGGTGCTCGCCAATCGCGCCTATACGCCCTGGTATCTGGTGCGCTATTACCGGTTGTGGAAGTTCAAGATGGCCAACCCGCACATCGTGCTGCGCGGCATGGTCTTCCTCGGCCGCAATGTGGAGATCCACGCCACGCCGGAATTGGCGCGCATGGAGATCGGCCGCTGGGTGCACATCGGCGACGGCAACGCGCTGCGCTGCCACGAGGGTTCGCTGCGCATCGGCGACAAGGTGGTGTTCGGCAAGGACAATGTGGTCAACACCTACATCGATATCGAGATCGGTGAGTCCACGCTGGTCGCCGACTGGTGCTACATCTGCGACTTCGACCATGTCACCGACGACATCAATATGCCGATCAAGGATCAGGGCATCGTGAAGTCGCCGGTGCGCATCGGCCCCGACACCTGGATCGCCGCCAAGGTGACCGTGCTGCGCTCCACGCTCGTCGGCCGCGGGTGTGTGCTGGGCGCGCATGCGGTGGTGAAGGGTGAGATCCCGGATTACAGCATTGCCGTGGGCGCACCCGCCAAGGTCGTGAAGAACCGCAAGGACGCCTGGGATGCCGCCGCCGACAAGCGCGCCGAATATCTTGCCGCGCTGGAAGATATCGAGCGCAAGAAGAACGGTGCGGTGGCTTCCTGAGGCAGGGCCTCCTGACGCATTGCCGAGTGATCGCGGCCGGGCACTGGTAGTGTTCGGCCGCGATTCGTTTTCGCTGCACTGAGAGGTCCGCCGGGCATGACGACATCGCTTGCCAAGGGGCAGAATTCGCCGCTTCCCGGGACCGAGCTGCGGGTCGCCGTCCGTGCCGCGAGCACGGTCGATCTGTCGGCGCTGCTGGTGACCGCCGCCGGCAAGGTGCGCTCGGACGCGGATTTCATCTTCTTCAATCAGCCGCGAGGTGCGGGCGTGCTGCTGGAAGACGCTGGGGCGCTGGCCTTCTCCCTGGCGCAGGTGCCCGCCGATATCGATGCCGTGCGCACCGTGCTCACCCTGGACGGCGATACGTTCGGCCGTCATGCACCGCCGGTGGCCGCGGTCACCGATGAGCGGGGAAACCCGTTGTACGAGTACGTGATCGAGGGGTTGAGCAGCGAGTCGGTGGTCATCGCGCTGGAGTTCTACCGGCGCGGGACGGACTGGAAGGTGCGCGCGGTCGGCCAGGGGTATGCGGGCGGTTTCGCGGATCTGGTCACCGATCATGGTGTGCGCGTGGACGATTCTCCGGCCGAGGCAGCGCCCGCCGCCGGGGAGCCGGTGATCCGCTCGGTGGCGGGGGAGCAGCAGTTGCCGCCCGAGCATCGCGCCACGCTCGATATGCGCAAGCGTGAGGTCGCGAAGGTTCTGCTCACCAAGGGCGCCGACACCGTGCGCGCCCGCGTGGTGCTGGTGATCGACAAGACCGGCAGCATGCAGCGGCTCTACCAGGACAAGGTCGTGCACCGGGTGGTGCAGCGCATGGTCCCGGTCGCCATCCAGCTCGACGAGGACGGCGTGCTCGAGCCCTACCTGTACGCGAGATCCTTTCTGCGCCTGCCCGATGTCACCGTCGAGCGGGTCGAGCAGTGGTGTGCCACCCACCTGCATCTGACCGGCACGCACGCCGGGCTCGACCACAATGCCATCGGGCAGTCGAATGCCGAGATCCCGATCATGCAGGAGATCATCTCGACCCTGCGTCCCGAGGCCGGGCCCACGCTGGTGCTGTTCTTCACCGATGGCGGCTTCTCGGAGAAGCAGAAGATCGCGCGGCTCATGGGTCAGGCCGCCGCGCTGCCTGCCTTCTGGCAGTTCATCGGCTTGGGGAAGGCCAAGTTCGGGGTGCTGCGCAATCTGGATGAGCTGGAGGGCCGGCTGGTCGACAATGCGGGTTTCTTCGCCGTCGACGATATCGACGAGCTGTCCGACGCCGAGCTGTACACGCGGCTGCTCGGGGAATTCCCGTCCTGGGTGCGAGCCGCCCGCGCGGCCGGAGTGCTGCGCTGACGGTAGCGTCGAGATCATGAATCGCTATGCCGCCTTCATCCGCGGGATCATGCCGACCAACCCGAATATGCGTAACGAGAAGTTGCGGGCAGTATTCGAGGGGCTGGGATTCGAGCAGGTGGCTTCGCTGTTGACCAGTGGCAATATCGTCTTCCATAGCGAGGAAACCGACACCGCCGCATTGGAATCGCGTATTCAACAGGCGCTGCATGCGGAACTGGGTATCCCCGGCGGGACGCTGGTCCGGAGCCGGGAGCAGTTGCGGGCCATGGTGGATGCGGATCCGTTCCCCGGGCTGACACACTGCCGGGAAACGTATCTGACCGTCACCTTCGTGCGGGAAGCGCCCGCGCAGCTGCCCGAATTGCCCTCGGGTGGTATCGAATCCGCGGTGGAGCTGGTCGGCTACGACCAGGGTGCGGGCGCGGTGCTCTCGGTCATCGACAACAGTGATCCCGGTACGCCGAGCTTCATGGCGTGGCTGGAGAAGGTGTACGGCAAGGACATCACCACGCGGACTTTCCTGACCGTCCAGAAAACTCTGAAAAAGCTGAATTCCTGACCAGTTGGCCGCAATTCGTAACTGACAACTGTCACTGCAACGAAAAACGTGTTATTGATTCGTGATTCGCTGGTCATAAGACCGTAGCCTGTGGGATGCTCTTCGCGATCGGTGCAAGTTGGGAGGTTTGTTCCGGAGCAAGGGGTCTCGCGTGGAGCCACAGTCATTCGGCCGCTGGACGGTGCTGCGCGCCCGCCGCCTGTGGCAGGCGGCCCGCCCGGATATCTCGGCAGCCGCCCTCGCCGCCCACCAGCGCGCCCTGGCGGCCGCGATCCAGCGCCGCGAGCGCGACAATCTCGAGCGCCTCACCGGCGCGGCCCACCGCTGCCCCGACATCCACCACGGCCCCTGGCCCCCGGACCCCACCGCCGATTCGGCGCCCATCACCCGAATCCACGACTTCTACCACCGGCATTGCCCCACCGGCAGATTGGTGGTCCTCGGCGGCCCCGGATCCGGCAAATCGCTCACCGCCATCCATCTCCTCCTCGGCCTCCTCGACCACCGCGCCGACACCGATCCCGTCCCCGTGCGCGTCAATGCCGCCAACTGGAACCCCGCCCTCCGCGACTTCCCCGCCTGGCTGGCCGACCGCCTCGCCCGCGACTACCGCCTCCCCCTCCCCGTGGCCGCCGCTCTCATCACGGCCGGTCGCATCCGCCCCATCCTGGACCGCCTCGACACCATGACCACCCCCGACGGCGATCTGGTGGCCGCCTGGCTGGCCCTGGAACATCTCAACGAACTTCAGGACATGCCCGTCGTCGTCCTCTGCGACGCCCACGTCTACGACCGCCTCTGCACTTCCCACAGCCCCTACCGCGGTCTTTCCGGCGCCACCCGAGTAACCCTGCGCCCCTTGACCACCCGCGCCATCACGGACCACCTGATCTCGGCCGCAGCGGATACCCGGGTGCGGGACACCACAGCCGATCCGGGCGCAGTCACCGCGGCGGATCCGGCCCGCGATGCCGCGACGGCGGCGGCAGACATCGGGGTGAACAGCCGGGGTGATCGCGCCGGGCACGAGCGTGTCCCCGGCGGGTGGAGTCCGGTGATCGCCCGGCTCGGCAGCGAGCCGGACGGGGTGCTGGCCCGCACGCTGAGTGCGCCCGCCCGGCTGGCGCTGGCCGAAATGTATTTGGGCCGAGGCTGTTCCCATGCGGCGGCCAAGCTCGCGAGCGCCGGAACCGAGGCGGAAATACTGCGGCTCCTGCACTCCGCGGCTATTCCGGCCGCGGTGCGCGGCACACCGCGGGGCCGTGGCGGCGACCGTCCCTACACGCACGACCAGGTGCACCGATGGCTGCGGACCCTCGCCCTGCACACCGACCGGCGCGCGCGGAGCGGCGGCGTGGATGCCGGTGTCGGCCTCGACGATCTGTGGCGGCTGGCGTCGCGCCGGACGCGGGTGCTGCACGGGATTCTCGTTGTCGCGGCAGCCCTCCTCGTACTCGGCTTCGTGAACGGGATGCTGTCTCCCGGATTCCAGTGCGCGTGGGCGGATTCCGCGCCCGGTGCGGGAACCGCGACCGTGTCCGGTCAGGGGGTGAACCCCGCGTCCGGCCAGGTCGCGCCGGGCTCGAACCCCGTGCCCGGCCGGAGCGGGGCCGTTGTGTCCAGCCCGGGTGCGAATGCCGCGCGTGGGCACGGGGCGAACGTGCTGTTCGAGCGGGGGCGGGGTCCAGTGGTCGTTCAGGGTGGGGCGGCCGGGTTCGGGGTGGCTCGAGCGGAGCATCGGCGGTTCGGGCCGCCCGATGAATGGCGGTGCACCGCACTGGCGTTCCGGCTCGATCTGATCATGGTTCTGCTCGCGTTGATCGGTGGTGGGGTGGCTGCGTTCCGGTCGGTGAGCCGGGAGTCGTCGCCCGCGGTGACGATGGCCGCGCGGTTCGGGGCGACGGCGTTGTTCGCGGGGTTGGCTGCCGCCTTCGAGGTCGATGTGGCGAGCTGGGATGCGCGGGGGCCGGATCGAGCCTTGGAATTGGCTGTGCTGCTGGGGCTTTCGGCGACGGCGGCCGGTGTGATCGCCTGGCGGGCGTGGCGCCCCCGCATGTCGCACGCCATGGAGCAGGCCACCCGGGTGGCCGCCGCCGGGTTCGTGGCCGGGGCGGTGGTCGCGGTGGCGGGGGCCGCGAAAATCGTTGCGCTGGAACCACGCCCCACCCTGGCGGCGCACTTCTCCGCGCTGGTGCGGGAGGGCATTGTGGGCACGGTGGCCATCTGGCCGGTCGCCGCTTTGCTCGCGGCCCTGGTGGCGCTGTCCGGCGTCGTCGAATCGAGTCGTATGCACCCGGTCTCCGACGAGCGCCGCCCCGCCCCGATCGGCCTGCGCGGCTGGCTGCTCTTGGCTGCCGCCGCAGGGTGTTTCGCCGCCTACCACGTCTGGGAAGAACTATGGAGCGGGCGCGTGAGCCTGCGTTTCGGCCTCTTCGCCGGCGTCGCGGCCGTGGTGGTGCTCGGCGGCGGCGCCATCGCGGCCCGGGCGCTGCGCTCGCTGTGCGCCCGCATCGTGTTCCGCTGTGGCGTCCGCTTCGCCTGCCGCCCCGCCGAATTCCTCGACTGGGCGCACCGCCACGGCCTGCTCCGCGTCACCGGCACCGCCTACCAATTCCGCGACGAATCCTTCCGCGACTGGCTGTCGGACCACGAAAGCTCGGTCATCCACCCGGATCTCGCCGAACCGGACCGCGAGCCGGCCCCGACCGGCTGACGCCGCGCGCATACGCGCGATCCGTGCGCGGCCACGACCGCGCACGGATCAACGACGCCGATATCGGCTACCGGTTACTGCCGGAGTAGTCGTATTCACGCGCCTGCCACACGGATTCGTCGTTCCGCCCGGCCGTCCCGGTGCGGCTCGGCCACCAGGCGCGGCGGCCGATGAGCGCCGTCACGGCGGGGGTGAAGAACATGGCCATGACGAAGGCGGAGATCCCGATACCCAGCGAGATGGCGAAGCCCATCTGCGACATCACCGTATTGCCCGCCAGCAGCATCGAGGCGAAGGTGCCCGCCAGGATGATGCCCGCCGCCGCAACGGCCGGACCGGTGTGCCGCACGGCCAGCGCCGCGGCTTCCCGAGGCGCGTGCCCCTCGGCCGATTCCTCGCGCAGCCGGGCCACCATCAGGATGTTGTAGTCGGTGCCCAGGGCCACCACGAACATGTACATGATCACCGGCAGCGAGAACATCAGACCCGAATTGCCCTGCAGTTTCTGGAAAACCAGCACCGTCGCACCGAGGGTGGCCGCGAATCCGAGACCCACCGAGGCCATCAGGTACCACGGTGCGACCACACTGCGCAGCAGGACCGCCAGCACGAGCGCGATGAGCACGGCCGCCACCGGGAAGACAATGGCGTAATCCCGATTCATCGCCGCCTTGAAATCGACGAACACCGAGGTCATGCCGCCGACATAGGCTTGGGTGCCCGCCGGTGCGGCGGCGTGCGCGGTCTCCCGCAGCGGCCCGCGGACGGTCGCGAGCGCATCATCGGATTCCGGCAGCGCCGCGAGCGTCACCTGATATTCGGCAATGTCCGACGCGCTCGACAGTCGCGGCGCGCCCACCTGTCCGACGCCCGGCACCGCGGCCAGCGCGCTCCGGTAGGTGTCGAGCTGGGCGGGGCTCAGGGGCGCGTCACCGCGCAGATAGACCAGCGACGGCTGGGTGGCGCCCGCCGGCATGCCCTTCAGCAATTCCTTGCCGTACACAGCGGATTCGGCCGAGTCGGAGGTGGATCCCGAGCTCATGTCGAAGGTCGGATGAAACCCCAGCGCCGCAATGCTGAGCGCCACCAGCACCGCACCCGACGCGACGGCGAACAGCCCCGGCTTGCGGCCCAGCGCACCGCCGAGCGCCGCGAACACCGCGCCCTTGGGCTCGCGCTGCCACGCCTTGGACGGCCAGAAAACCTTGGTGCCCAACAGCGAGACCATGGCCGGAACCAGCGTCAGTCCCGCGAGCAGAGTGACCGCCACGGCAATGGCCAGCGCCGGGCCGAGCGAACGGAACATGCCGAGGCTGGACAGCGCCAGCGCCATGAACGCGATGATGACCGCACCGGCCGCCGAGGTGATGGCCTCGCCGACCCGGGCGACCGCACTGATCATGGCGGTCTTCGGGTCCTCCCCGGCGCGCAGCCGCTCCCGATACCGGAACATCAGGAACAGGATGTAATCGGTTCCGACGCCGAACAGTACGACCGTCAGCAGCGAACTGACCGAGCTGTCGGCCTTCAGATCGAACGCCTCGTTCACCATGCCGATGAGCCCGCCCACGGTGGGGGAGATGGCGGCGATGGTCACGATCGGCAGCAGCGCGATGACCGGGCTGCGGAAGATGATCAGCAGCAGCACCAGGATCAGCGCGACGGTGGCCGCGCCGATGATGGCCATGGCCTTCTCACCGGATTCGGTCTGGTCCAGCACCTGCGCCGCGGTACCGGTGATACCGGCCTTCAGGCCGGTGCCGTCCACCCGCTCGTGCAGTGCGTCCCGCAAGGCGGTCACCGCGTCGCTCTGCGTCTTGTCGGTCGGGTCGGTGACCTTGACCATCTGCACCGCGATCACCTGGACGAGCCGGTTCTCCGACGCCGGAGTGGCCTGAATCCCGGTGACGCCCTTGATGTTCCGGCCGGACAGCTCGGCGGCCAGTGCGGTCACCGCGGCCGAGTCCGCGGCGCTGAGCGCGGCCTCGTCGGCCCGCGCCACCACGATGAGCGCGGCCGGGGTCGAATCGTCGGCGAAGCCCTGCCGTTGCAGTTCCATGGCCTGCACCGATTCGTAATGTGAAGGCAGGAACTCGGATTGGTCGGTGGTCGGGGTGAGGGTGGGTGCACAGAGCACCACGGCCACGGCGGCGATCAGCCACGCGGCGATCACCTTCCATGGATGGCGGACCGCGATCCGCCCGAGTAGCGCGAACATTCGGAGAAGTCCTTTCACAGCGCCGGGCGAGACAGCCCGGCGGCTCGAAGCTGGGGAGTGCGGGCCGGACAGCGGTCGGGAGGCTGCCGTCCGGCCCTGGTGCGGCACGCTGCGATGAGAGTGCTTGCCGCGCTGTGTACTACCTGGCAGGGGCGAGGTCGGACATGCGCTCCGCGGCTGCGTTGCCCTCGCCCACAGCCGTCACCGCGTCGCCGTCGGTATGCGCACCCGCCGGTGTATCCGGCCGTCCGCGCAGCATCACGATGGCGAGCACGCCGGCGGCCAGAATGCCCAGCGCGCTGACGCCGAAGCTCACCGACATGGCTGCCGCGAAGGCTTCCCGCGCCGAGCGCGCCAGCTCGCTGTCACCGGCCTGTGCCGCCACCGCGAGCGCGTCGGCGATCGACTGCCGTGCCGCCTCCGGCGCCGATTCCGGCATCCGGTTGGCGAAGACGCCGGTCAGCGCGCTGCCGAGCACGGCGACGCCGAGCGCCGCACCCGCCTGCTGAATGGTGTCGTTGAGCGCCGACCCCACGCCCGCCTGCTCGGTCGGCACCGCGCCCATGATGGCCGCGATCGCCGCCGGCATGGCCAGCCCGCCGCCGATGCCCATGGCCACCAGGCCCACGGCCACCATGCCGAATCCGCTGTCGGCCGACAGTGTGGTGAGCAGCAGCGCGCCGAGCGCCATCACGATCAGGCCCGACACCACCAGCGCCCGGTTGCCGACCTTCGAGCCCAGTCCCGCGCCCACGCCACTGCCCACCAGTGCCGCGAAAGCCATGGGCACGAACGCCATTCCCGCTTTCAGCGGCGAGTAGCCCAGCCCGAACTGCAGATACTGCGTGATCACCAGCAGCAGACCGCCATTGCCGACCTGCACCAGCGTGAGCGAGACGCTGCCGCCGGCGAAGTCGCGATCCCGGAACAGCTGCAGCGGCACCATCGGATGGTCGATGCGCGATTCCCACACCAGGAAGCCGATCAGGCTAGCCGCCGAGATCCCGAATGCCGCAAGGGTTCCCGAGTCGCCCAGCCCGTTCTTGGGCAGTTCGATGATCGCCCACACCAGCGCGGTCATACCCAGCGCCGACAGCACCGCACCCACCGGATCCGGCCGCTGCCACGGGCCCTTCGATTCCGGCACCAAGGTCACGGTGGCGGCCAGCGCGATCAGCACGATCGGAATATTGATGAGAAAGACCGCGCCCCACCAGAACTGGTCGATGAGCACGCCGCCGATGATCGGCGAGCCGACCAGGCCGAGCACGTTCACCCCGCCCATGGCGGACATGGCCTTGTGTCGTTCATCCTCGTCGAAGAGGTTCAGCAGAATCGACAGGCAGGCCGGCATGAGCAGGGCCGCACCGACTCCCATCACGATCCGTGCGACGATCAGCTGCACCGGATCGCCCGCGATCGTGGCCACCGCCGACGCGGCGCCGAACAGCGTCAGGCCGATCATCATGATGCGCTTGCGCCCGAACCGATCCGAGAGACTGCCCGAGGTGAGCAGCAGTCCCGCGAACACCAGCATGTAGGAGTCCAGGATCCACTGGATGTCCTGCGCGTCGGCCTCCAGATCCTCGGCCAGGGCCGGGATCGCGACGCCGAGCGCCATATTGTCGATGACCAGAATCAGGGTGCTCAGGCAGAGCACGATCAGAATCCACCAGCGTGCGGGATGCCTGCCCGCACCGGCTTCTTGCTTTGTTTCCACGTGAAATCTCTTCTTCGGTAATAGTTTTCGTCAGGCGCCGGATGGCGGCGCCCATTGCGTGAGGTGGACCTCGACCCCGTTGGGGTCGGTGAGTTCGAGCAGCCAGTGCCCGTCGGGTGCGCGGTGCAGCGAGCCGGTCAGCGGAGCCCCCTCATCACGGAGCCGCTGATCGATGCGCGCGATATCGGTGACGCTGAACGACACCCGCAATCCGGTCGGGCCGGGCGCCGGGGCGGGGGGATACTCCGGGTTCCTCTGCACCAGAACGATTTCCACCCCCGCGTCATCGCGTTCCAGGCAGACGAAGTCCTCGCCCGTCACGGCCTCGCGATAACCCAGATGGGTGCAGAAGAACTTGCTGGACGCCGCGGCGTCGGTGACGCTCAGCGTGATCGCCGAGGCGACAACATTCATGCCATCATGCCCTCCCGGTAGGAACTGTGATCTGTGTCCGAAATCCGCCGACCCCGGTGTCGGCGCTGTAATAAGCATCGGTATTCGTGCAGGTAGGAACAATGGCGAAGATCGAAACGCCGGTTAACCCAGAGGTTTACGAATCGCTTCACGAACCCTGGTGCGCTCACCGTTCGCACATGCGCACACTGTGCGCTAATCTCGTCCGGTTGTGTGAGGCGTGGAGGAAGACGGCGTGGAGTTACGGGATATCGAGATCTTCCTGACGCTCGCGGAGGAACTGCATTTCGGGCGCACGGCCGAACGCCTGCATGTCTCCCCGGCGCGAATCTCGCAGGCGATCAAGAAGCAGGAGCGCACGGTAGGCGCGGAGCTCTTCGAACGCACCAGTCGCGCAGTGAAATTGACGTTGGTCGGCGAACAGCTGCGCAACGACCTCGCCCCGGTCTATCAGAATCTGCATCAGGGCATCGCCCGGGCGCGGTTGGCGGCGCAGGGCAAGACCGATGTCCTGAAGATCGGGATGATCTCGATCAACGCCTACGAGATGCGGCCGTTCTGGGAAGCCTTTCGTGCCCGATATCCCCAGTGGGGCTTGCAAATTCGGTACAGCAACTTCCTGGAGCCGTTCACCTCGCTGCGTCGTGGCGAGATCGACGGCCTGGTCGCCTGGCTGCCGGTGCAGGAGCCCGACCTGACCGTGGGACCGGTGCTGTTCAGCGAACCCCGAATCCTCCAGGTCTCCGTCGATCACGAACTCGCCCAGGAGAAGTGGGTGTCCTGGGAGACACTGGGCAACTACTCGACGGTGACGGCGGGTGACGCCATCCCCGACTACTGGGAGGACGAGTGCGTACCGGGCCAGACCCCGTCCGGCCGTCCCGTCGACAAGAGCGTCCTGGTCACCAATCTCGACGACATCCTCACCGCGGTCAGCGTCGGCGACATCGTGAATCCGTTCGGCGAGCACGCCGGCCGCTTCCAGGTCCGCCCCGACATCACCCACATCCCGATCCACGACGGCCCGCTGCTGCACTGGGCGATGGTCTGGCGCTCCGAGGCCGAGGACGCCCGCATTCGCGCGCTCGCCGACATCATCCGGGAGCTTGGACCGGCGGCGCTGTAGTGGAGCTCCGCGATATCGAGATCTTCCTGACGCTGGCCGAGGAACTGCATTTCGGCCGCACCGCCGAACGGCTGCACGTCTCCCCGGCGCGGATCTCGCAGGCGATCAAGAAGCAGGAGCGCAATGTCGGCACGGACCTGTTCGAACGGACCAGCCGCACGGTGAGACTGACCCCGGTCGGCGAGCAACTGCGCGACGATCTCCGGCCCGTCTACCGCAGCCTGCACCAGAGCATCGCCCGGGCCCGAATGACGGCCCAGGGCAAGACCTCCGTGCTGCGGATCGGCATGGTCTCACTGAACGGGTATGAGCTGCGGCCGTTCTGGGAGGCGTTTCGAGCCCGATATCCGCAGTGGGGCTTGCAGATTCGGCACAACAACTTCATCGACCCGTTCGGCCCGGTGCGTCGTGGCGAGATCGACGCCCTGGTGGCCTGGCTCCCCATCGAGGAACCGGACCTGACCACCGGGCCGGTGCTGTTCAGCGAGGGGCGCGTGTTGCAGGTGTCCGCCGATCATCCACTCGCCGAGGAGAAGTGGGTTTCCGGCGAGGCCATCGGCGACTATCCCACGACCACGGCGGCCGGTTTCGTTCCCGATTACTGGGAGCACGCCTTCCAACCGTCCCGCACGCCGTCGGGCCGTCAGGTGGAGCGGCTCGTCTCGATCGGGAATATCGAGGACATCCTCACGGCCGTGGGCTCCGGAGAAGCGGTGCACCCGATCGGTATGCATGTCAGCCGATTCGCCGTTCGCCCGGACATCGTCCGCCTGCCCATCGCGGACAACTCCCGATTGCACTGGGGTCTGGTCTGGCGTTCGGACGCCGAGGACGAACGGATCCGGGGCCTGGCGAACGTGATTCGCGAGTTGGGCATTATGGAGCTGTGAGCACAGTGGGGCGTCGTGGCGATCCGGGGGAGAAGCCGAGCTTGTCCGAACCGAGTCTGTCGGTGTGGACTCGGCCCCGGCAGCGTCGTGAACGACCCGCCCTGACCCTGGGACGCATTGTGACCGAGGCGATCCTGCTCATGGATGCGGAGGGCATCGAGGCGCTGAGCATGCGGGCGCTGGGGCTGCGGCTGCAAGCCGGTGCCACTTCCGTGTACCGGCATGTGGCCAGCCGGGAGGAACTCATCGAGCTGGCGGTGGACGAGGTCTATCGGGAGATCGAGGTGCCCTACTGTCTCGACCCGGAGGGCTGGCGTGACGCGGTGGCCGCGAGCGCACAGAGCATGCGGGCCATGATTCTGCGGCACCGCTGGGTGTCGGCGGCCCTGCCCAGCGTCGGGCTGCTCTATCTCGGCCCGAATGTGCTGCGGTTCAAGGAGAGTCTGATCCAGGCGTTCGACATCGCCGGGTACCCGCGCGCGGAGACCGACTCCGCCCTGGCCGCCGTGATCGGTTACGTGGTCGGCATGGGGGTCGGTGAGGCGGCGTGGCTCGGCAAGGTCGCGCAAAGTGGGCGCGGCGAACGCGAATGGACGGCCGAGCTGTGGCCCCACCTCGACCGCCTCGCCCACGAGCATCCGCGGCTCGCGGAATCGATTGCGGCTCGAGCGGAGGTAGCGCCCGAAGCCATCCGCGACGCGAAATTCGAGTACGGGCTGGAGCGCATCCTCGACGGTCTGCAACTTCGACTGACCGCCAACTGATTTCGTGACGGGCAGTTGATCTCGTGACTGCTCAGAGCGCGGCGTAGACGGCCTCGATGAGCCGGTAGGCGCGGCGGTCGCCGGAGAGCCAGTCGCGGCGCATATTGGGGATGTAGCCGATGGCCACCTGGTTCTCGACATCCCCCAGGCCGATCGATCCGCCCGCGCCCGGGTGGCCGAAGACGAAGGGGCGGGCCGTATTCGGGACGACCATGTTCTGTGCGGGGAGCGTGTAGCCGAGGCCGAAGGCGCTTTCGAGCAGGAGCACCGTGTCGGTGCCGCGGACGTGCTCGCGGGTGGCTTCGCGCAGCAGTTGCGGGGTGATCAGGGAGCCGCCGACCAGATCGCGGTAGCAGGCGGCCAGGGCGCGCGGTGTGGTCACCGCTCCGGTGGCGGGCCAGCCGCCGGCGAGCACCTCCGGATCGTGGTAGGAACCCGCGGGATTGGTGGACGCGCGCATTACCAGGGACGACGGATCCCGGTATGCCGCAGCCATTCCCGCGACCGTGGTGGCATCGAGCGGGGGCGCTGCGGCGGCCCACCGCCGTTCCGCTGCCGGGGGCCAGAGGAGTCGGGCGGCGGCCGCGATCATCGGTGCGGGCGCGCCGATGTGGAGGTCGGCGCCGATTTCGCGGCGGATGAAGTCGCCCACGGTCATGCCGGTGTGGCGGCGGACGAGTTCGGCGAGCAGCCAGCCGAAAGTCAGTGCGTGATAGCCGTGCTGGGCGCCGGGCTGCCAGACCGGCGCCTGCGCGGCGAGCAGTTCCGCCATGCGCCACGGGTCTGCCGCCTCGGCGGCGCTGACCGGCCGATCGAACAGGGGCAGACCGGCGCGGTGCGTGAACAGATCCGCCGTGGTGGTGGATTCCTTTCCGGCCGCACCGTATTCGGGCCACCAGTCGGTCACCGGCTGCCCGGGATCCAGTCCGCACCGTTCGAGCACCATCAGCGCCGCCGTCGCCGTGATCCCCTTCGTGGATGAAAAGACCACGCACGGTGTGTCTTTCACCCACGCCCGCCCCGTGCGCGGGTCGGCGATGCCGCCCCACAGGTCCACCACGGGTCGTCCGCCGACGAATACCGCGACCCCGCCGCCGATGTCGTCACCGGCGGCCAGGCTCGCTTCGAAGACGTCCCGGACTCCCCGGAACGCCGGATCCGCCCGACCCTCCACCACGGAACTCATGCCCTGAATTAGAACACGTTCCAATTCGGGGCCCAAGGATTGCGTGAAAAAGATCTTCCGACCCCGGGGTCAGTACGGCTGGTTCGGATCCCGTTCCGGCAGTGGGCGTTCCACGATGACCGGACGGCCCAGCGGATTGCGCACCCGCCGCTTGGCCTGCTGGTAGACCAGCGCGGTCTCCTGCGCCACCACATCCCACGCGAAGTCGGCGGTCAGCCGCTCGCGGGCGGCCCACGCACGCTCCTGCGCGGCGGCCGGATCATCGAGCACCGAGCAGACGGCGTCCACGATCCCGTTCACGTCGGCGGGTTCGAAGGACGCCCCGGTGACGCCATCGGTGACCAGATCGCCGAGGCCACCGGCATTCGAGGTGACCAGCGGCGTGCCCGCGGCCGCCGCTTCCAGTGCCACGATGCCGAACGGCTCGTAGCGGCTGGGCAGCACCACGGCGTCGGCGCTGTGCAGCCAGCCCAGCAGATCCGTATGGTCCAGGCGGCCGACGAAATTCACGGCGCGCGCGACCCGGTGCGTGCGGGCCCGCTCACGCAGCCAATCGAATTGGGTGCCGATGCCCGCGACGGTGAGCGTGGTTCCCGGATGCGCCTTGCGGATTCGCGGCAGCGCGGCGATGGCGTCCTGGATGCCCTTCTCGTATTCCAGCCGCCCGACATACAGCAGCCGCGGCGGCCCGGAGCGCGGCGCGCGCTCGCGGAAGGTCCACGAGCCGACATCGATGCCATTGCGGATCACCGTGATCGGCGTTCGGTCGGGCTGGTAGAGCCGCTCGACCTCGTCCTTCATCGATTCCGAGCAGGTGATGAGCGCATCGGATTCGTGCGCCAGCCACCATTCGACCGAGTGCACCTGCTTGTTCACCCGGCCCGACACCCAGCCGCTGTGCCGTCCGGCCTCGGTGGCGTGAATGGTGGAAACCAGTGGCACATCGTAGAACTCGGCCAGCGCGATGCCCGGGTGCGCGACCAGCCAGTCGTGGGCGTGCACCACATCCGGCGTCCAGCCTTCGCCGATTCCGGGCTTGGCCAGCGCGATTCCGGCGCGCACCATGGCGTGGCCCATGGCGAGGGTCCACGCCAGCATGTCCTCGCCGAAGTCGAAGCAGGGCGCGTCCTCGGCGACGGCGACCACGAGCACGCCGTCCTCGACGAACGAATGCGTCGGATGTGTGCTGGCGTCGGTGCCCATGGGCCGTCGCGCGAGCACCACGACTTCGTGGCCGGCCGCGGCCAGTTCGGTGGCCAGGTGATGGACATGGCGGCCCAGCCCGCCGACCACGACGGGTGGGTACTCCCACGACACCATCAAAATCTTCATTGGGGTCCTTCTGAAGCGGGGCCGAGCCTGCGCGCGTCGAGCGCGGGGAAGAGTCCGTCGGCCGCGTTCCATCCTGCCGCCAACTGCCGTGCTTTGGCGAGTTGCCCGCCGGAGATCGCCGCGGCGATCTCGCGCACGGCGTGCGCGTGTTCATGGGCTCGGTCACGCGCGTATCCGGCGGCCGAATCCTTGGACACCATGAACGCCCAGTCGCTGGAAATGGTCAGGATGGCCTCGCGCAGCAGCTGGTCGGCGACCGGATCGCGCAGCCCGTCCGCATCGGTGCGCATCTTGTCGAGGGTGTCCAGCGCGAGCCGCACGATATCGGCATTGAGCTCGACCAGATCCGCGACCTGATCCCCGGCCCACACCCGCCAGTCCTTGCCCGAGCCCCAGGACGAGTCGGCCAGTTCGACGCGTTCGCCCACGTAGCCGCGGGCGCGAGCGTCGGCGAGCGTGCCCACGGTGACCCCGGCCTCGGGCAGGGCGCGCAGCACCTGCTCGAGCCATTGCGGGCCCTCGTGCCACCAGTGGCCGAACAGTTCGGTGTCGAAGGCGGCCACCACCAGGGCGGGCCGGCCGATGCGCTCGGACTCGCTGATGAGCCGTTCCCGCACGGTCGCCACGAAGTCGGCGACATCCTTCTCGACGGCCGCCGCGGCCAGTGCCGGGTCGTAAGGGGCCTTGTCGGGACCGGCAACGGTTTTGCCTGTGACGCGCGCCGGTTTGAGCCCGGTGGCGTGATCATAGTGATGGAAATCACGGTAGTAGGGCTGCCCCGGATACCCGGATTTCGGCGACCACACCCGGTAACTCACGTGCAGATCGCGTCCGAACACCACGACATCGGAGTCCCACACGGGTCGTCCGAGGGTGGTGTCGCCGCGCAGCGCGGGGCCGTCGCACATGAAATGCGTGATGCCGACCGTGTCGTAGGTCCGCTCCATGCCGGGCGTGAAGCCGCATTCGGGCGCCCAGATGCCGCCGGGCGTGTTGCCCCAGCGATGCCGGGCATCGGCGAGTCCCTCGCTCAGCTGGTAGCCGCGCATGCGCGCATCGGTGAGCGGCTGGAACGGATGCGCGAGCGGCCCGCCCAGCAGTTCGATGGCCTGCGCGTCGATGAGCTCCCGCCACACCGGCGACGCGCCGTGCATCCAGCGCTGTTCGAAATCCGCCAAAGCCGCTGTGGCGAGCCGATGTTCGTGGCTGCCCAGCGCCACATTGCCCGCCATCGAGGCTTCGTCGGCGCGCAGTTTCCAGTTGCCCAGCCAGTGATGCATGCCCTCGAGGCAGTGCGGATCATCCAGCTGCGCCGCCAGCACGGGCGTGATGCCCAGGCTGAGCAGGTTCGTCCGCCCTTCGGCCGCAAGGGTTCTCAGCACCTTGGCGACGGGCAGGTAGGACGCGGCCCACGACTGGTAGAGCCATTCCTCACCGACCGGCCAGCGCCCGTGATGCGCCAGCCACGGCAGATGCGAATGCAGGACCAGCGTGAACTGGCCTGGCACAGTGGACTTCTCGCTCACGGCTTCACCGCGATGGCCACCAGATCGAGGCTGGCGTCGATGTCCTTCTCGGCGGCATTCAACAGATCGAAGTCGTCGATGCTCACCGCGGCCACATCGGCGGCCAGGTCGGCGGGCCACGGCTCACCGGCGATGGCCCGCGCGATCTGCGCGTCGATGATGGACCCGCCCCACTTCTCGTCCAGCGCAACGAGATTCGCGCCATGGAAGACACCGCTCATGACCTCGACCGCGAACCCGGCCTCGACGAGCAGCTCATCCATCTCCGCGGCATTGAGCTCACGCGTGTGGAAGGGGTTCAGCGGCGTGTCCCGCCCGGGAGAGAAGGTGATCCGGTTGGGCGTGCTGATCAGCAGCTTCCCGCCCGGCTTCAGCACCCGCAGGCACTCCCGCAGGAACTGCGCCTGATCCCAAAGGTGTTCGATCACCTGGAAATTCACGACCACATCGACGGAGTTGTCCTCCAGCGGCAGGTCGGCCAGATTGCCCTGCACCATTTCCACGCGCGGGTACTTGGCGCGCACATGGGCGACGGCGGAATCGTCGTAGTCCAGTCCGATCACGCGCTCGGCCACGCCCGCGATCATGTTGGCCCCGTAGCCCTCTCCGGAACCGGCCTCCAGCACGGTCTTGCCTTCGCACAGTTCCAGCAATCGCGCGTAAGCGATTTCGTGACGCCGGAACCAGTAGTTCTCCTCGGCGATACCGGGCACCGTGCGCTCACCGGTCAACGGCAGGGGATCGGTGTGGTTTTCGGGGGCAAAGACGGCATCGCTCACCGCATCGACGTTAGCGGTTGCCAATATCACAGCGGCAGCCGGATCGGGTGATGGAGAACATCACAGCCTAAGTTACCCATGAGTAACTTAACGTAGGGTAATCTCCAGCGCGAGCTACTTGTGGACGTACGGCCAACCGATCGTGCGACCGCCACCCACGTGCCACCAGAACAGGAGGTCGACGAAGACCCATGCCGAACATCGTCGTACTGATCAAGCAGGTCCCGGACACCTGGTCCGAGCGCAAGCTGTCCGATGGGGACTACACCCTCGACCGCGAGGCCGCCGACGCCATCCTCGATGAGATCAACGAGCGCGCCGTCGAAGAAGCGCTGCTGATCAAGGAGGCGCAGGGCGGCGAGGTCACCGTCCTGGCCGCGGGCCCGGCGCGTACCACTGAGGCCATCCGCAAGGCGCTGTCCATGGGCGCCGACAAGGCCATCCACATCCAGGATGACGCCATCCACGGCTCCGACGCCGTCCAGACCGCCTACATCCTGGCCGCCGCTCTCGGCCAGATCGAGGGCGTCGAGCTGGTCATCGCGGGCAACGAGGCCACCGACGGTCGCGCGGGCGCCGTGCCGGCCATCGTCGCCGAGTACCTGGGCCTGCCGCAGCTGACCCACCTGCGCAAGCTGACCGTCGACGGCGACCGCATCTCCGGCGAGCGCGAGACCGACGAAGGCGTGTTCAAGCTCGAGGCCTCGCTGCCGGCCATCGTCTCGGTTACCGAGAAGATCAACGAGCCGCGCTTCCCCTCCTTCAAGGGCATCATGGCCGCCAAGAAGAAGGAAGTTCAGACCTTCACCCTCGCGGACCTGGGCGTCGACCCGGACACCGTGGGTGTTGCGAACGCCGGCACCCAGGTGACCGGCGTGACCCCGAAGCCGGCGCGCACCGCGGGCGAGAAGATCGTCGACGAGGGTGAGGGCGGCAACCAGATCGCCACCTACCTGGTCGGTCAGAAGATCATCTAATTCGCCTCGGGCCCAACGACTTTCAGGAGAAGAAAACAATGGCTGAAGTACTGGTGCTCGTCGAGCACGCAGAAGGTGCGCCCAAGAAGGTCACCACCGAACTCCTCACCGCCGCTCGCGCGCTGGGCACCCCGGCCGCCGTCGTGGTCGCCGCCCCCGGCACCGCCGACAAGCTGGGTGACGCGCTGGCCGCCGCCGGCGCCGAGAAGATCTACGTCGCCGAGTCCGACGACGCCGAGGGCTTCCTCGTGACCCCCAAGGTCGACGTCCTGGCCGGCCTGTCCGAGTCCGCCTCCCCGGCCGCGATCCTGGTCGCCGCCACCGCCGAGGGCAAGGAGGTGTCGGGCCGCCTCGCCGCCCGCATCGGCTCCGGCCTGCTGGTCGACGCCATCGCGGTCGACGCCGACGGCTCGGTGCAGCACTCCATCTTCGGTGGCGCGTTCACCGTGGCCGCCAAGGCCACCGGCGACGTGCCGGTGATCTCGGTGCGCCCCGGCGCCATCGAGGCCGCCCCGGCCGCCGGCGCCGGCGAGAAGGTCGCCGTCGAGGTCCCGGCTCAGGAAGAGGGCGTCGTCAAGGTCGTCTCCCGTGAGCCCAATGTCGGTGGCGACCGCCCCGAGCTCACCGAGGCCGCGATCGTGGTCTCCGGTGGCCGCGGCGTCGGCTCGGCCGAGAACTTCGGCAAGGTCGTCGAGCCGCTGGCCGACGCCCTCGGTGCCGCCGTCGGCGCTTCCCGCGCCGCCGTCGACTCGGGCTACTACCCGGGCCAGTTCCAGGTCGGTCAGACCGGTAAGACGGTCTCCCCGCAGCTGTACATCGCCCTCGGCATCTCCGGCGCCATCCAGCACCGCGCCGGCATGCAGACCTCGAAGACCATCGTGGCCGTCAACAAGGACGAAGAGGCCCCGATCTTCGAGATCAGCGACTACGGCATCGTCGGCGACCTGTTCAATGTCGCCCCGCAGCTGACCGAGGCGGTCAAGGCCCACAAGGGCTAGAAACCCCTCGCGCTGAGCGCAATTCGGTGACCCCCGGCCGGAAACGGCCGGGGGTCACTGCTTTTCGGGGTTACGAATTCTTCGGCCGGGGTCACGCGCTCTGCTCGATGGACAGGATCATGCCGTTCATGGCATCCACCTCGACCTCGTACTCACCGCCGGTGCGGGTGGCGACTTCGACCTCCCACTTCGGGGAGCCGCTGGACATCTCGAGTTCGACCGACTGCACGGTGGCGCCCTGGAGGGCGTGCCGCGCGGCTTCCATGGCCTCCTGCTCGTCGACCGCGGCCTGCACGGTGGGCGCGGCGAGGACCGGCGCGGCAGCGCCCGTGGCGGTGGCGGCGGCGAAGAACGCGCCGAAGGCGAAGCGGCGCAGGGTCCGTGTGCCGCGATGGCTGTGGACCGTCATGGTGGTGCTCCTTCCCGTTCGGTGGTGCTGATCTTTTGCCAGGCATTACCACCGATTCGCCGCACTATGCGCGGCGCCGGGAAGTCAGTGTCTGCGAGCGGTTTCGATACCGACCGGCCTGCCCCGTCTGCGGGCGAAGGGCGGCGTGCGTTCCCAGGTGTCATTGAGCAGACTGGGGACATTGTGGTGAATGTGGGTGTCGTGGTGCCAGGTGGCGATCATGATCGTGAACCCGGCGAAGGCGGTCACAGCGCAGATGATCCCGGCAATCACGGCGTGCTGCGTATGTCCGGAGCCGACGGCCGTGAGGGCCATTGCCAGCGTTGCCGAAGCAACCAGTGCGCAAAGGTAGGCTGACCAGGCGGCAAAGCGGTTCAGCCTGACCCATCCTGGAGTGGGAGGCATACGTTCAGCATATCCCCGGGAACGGTGGTTGAAACCGCACTGGACTAACGTCAGGTCATGGACGCGACCGAATTGCGCGCCGCCCAGGCGCCGCTGAAGGAGCAGTACCGCCACCACCCCGAGTCCGCACGCACCCCGCTGCGGGCGACCGGTCGAATCGCGTCACCGGGCCTCACCTTCGACGTGGACCAGTTCGCCGGCGTGAGCCGCGCGGGCCTGCACCGCGCCACCGGCGGTGACGGCTCGGACGCCTGTTCCGGCGACATGCTGCTCGAGGCGCTACTCGCCTGCGCGGGCGTCACATTGCATTCGGTCGCAACAGCATTCGGCATCCACCTGCGTTCGGTCGACGGAATAGCCGAGGGCTTCTTCGACGCCCGAGGAACCCTGGGCGTCGACCGCGCGGCCCCGATCGGCGTCCAGGACCTGGTCCTCACCTTCACCGTCGACACCGATGCCGACGACGCCACCCTGTCCAAGCTCGCGACGGCCACCGACCGCTACTGCGTGGTGGGGCAATCCCTGGCCACCCCACCCACAATCCGCATCCGCCGCCCCTGACCCGCGGGCCGGGATTGGACAGATGATCACCGGGACCTGATGGCGGAGGCCACTCGGGCGATGCCGCCACCAGGTCCCGATGATCATGCTGTGGTGGTGTCAATCCTTGCGGGTCCAGGCGAGGTGGATTCGGATTTCGTTGATGCGCCAGCCTTCCGGGGTGCGGGTGAGGGTGCTGGTTTGGCGGAGGCCGCTGGTTTGGTGGGGGGATTCGCCTGCGCGGAAGAAGTAGACGAGGGAGTTGGCGGCGGTGGTGGCCTGGTCGCCGGTCACGGTGATCAGGAGGTCGGTGGTGGTGTGCTGGGTGTGTTCGCCGTCGACTTCGGTGCGGCGGATGAAGTCGGTGACATCGGCGAGGCCCTGGGTTCGGGTGCGGGGGGAGTGGACCCGAATGTCGGGGGCGAAGACGGTGTGGATGTCGTCCCAGCGCTTTTCGTCGAGCAGGTGCGCGTAGCGGGCGAACAGGTTGGTGATTTCCAGGTGGTCGGTGGTCTGGGTGTTCGTCGACATGGTTGGCGCTCTCTGTGTGTGGCCCTGCGGGAGATGCGCAGGGCCACAGGTGGTTTCCGGAGTGGGGTGGCGAACGGTGTTCAGGCGCGGGCCAATTCCTCGGCCATGCGGGCGGTGATGGTGTCCAGGACGCGGCCCGCGGTGGCCAGGTCCTCGGGGGTGACGGTGCCGTAGGCGGCCTGCAGGATCGCGGTGGATTCGGTGCGGACGCGGGCGGCGAGCGCGCGGCCGGCTTCGGTGGGTTCGGCCTGGCCGGTGGGCAGGGAGCGCAGGAGGCCGGTGGCGAGCAAGGCTGCCAGGCCGGCTTCGACATCGGCGTGGTTCCACTGGGTCATGGCCGCGACGCGGGTGATGTGGGCGGCCGGGTCGATCGGCGCGCCGGCGGCCAGCGCCTGGTTCAGGACGATCCACTGGGTTTCGTCGACGGTGGTCCCGGCCAGGGCGCGGTTCAGGATGGCGTTGTGGTGCTTCTCGGCGCGGCCGACGATCGACGGGTTCAGGGTGGTGGGGGCGGTGGTGCTCATGTCGATCTCTCCTCGATCAGGTGGTGCTCGGTGATGTGAACAATACTGACACTGAGTACCAAAAATACGCAAGTACCAATTTCGACCGAGGTTCTTTCGTGTCTCAGGCTCAGCCCGCGTTAGGATTCCGGCATGCCCACCGACGACCGCGCGCTACCACTGCGCGAACGCAAGCGGATCCGCACCCGGCGTGCTCTGGCCGACGCCGCGCTCCGGCTGTTCACCGAGAAGGGTTTCGCCGCAACGACTGTGGAGGAACTGGTGGACGCGGCCGAGGTGTCGCGCAGCACCTTCTTCCGGGCCTTCGCCACCAAGGAGGCCGTGGCCATCGAGGCCGAAACCGAGCTCTGGACCGGCTATCTCGACACCCTGGCCGAGCGGGAGTTCACCGGATCCATCCTGGCGGCGCTGCGGGACGTCCTCGTCGACACCGCCACCGAACTGCCCGCCGATTGGGACGAGCGCTACATCGCCACCCGGCGGCTGGTCATCACCGCGCCCAGCCTGCTCGGACACCTCTCCTACGCGCGCTCCGGCGTGGAAGCGCAAGTCGTCGAACAGCTTTCCCGCAAGCTCGCCCTCCCCGACGGTGATCTGCGCCCCCGCATCCTTGCCGAAACGGCTACCACCGCCTGGAGCATCGCCGGGCGCGGCTGGGTGGCCAGTGACGGCAAGGGCGGCCGCGCCGAGCTGGTCAGGCGTCTGCACGAATCCTTCGCGGCCGTCCCCGAGGCGCTGCGCCTGTCTGCGTAGCCGGGGCGAACGGCATTGTGGGCCATGGGTTTCCGGGCAGGCGGTCGAGCCCGAGGTGGTTCGGATCGCCGCGGGCCCGGAAAATCGGTTGTCGGCGGGTAGCCCGCTGTGGCGTCATGGAACGCGATGAAGCAACAGCGCCCCGCCACCGCGCGGTCGATCGACAACAACCTCAAACTGCACCGGCACCTGGTGCGGACGCCCGGTCGCGTCCACACCGTGATCACCCTGCGCCCGGGGACCGACGCCCGCTTCAGCACCAATCGTTTTCACGACACCTGGCACGTGCTGTCGGATGATCGTGGCGCGCAACTGCTTTCGCGACTGCTGTGGGGGCTGTCGTATCAGGCGCGGCCGGGCACCATGGTGCTCATCGACCGCCCGTTCCTCACCCCGACCCCGTTCGACGCCGACCCGGCCGATCCGATCGTGCTGGTGCCCGGCTGGTGCACCCCGGTCGACGACCGCCTCGCCCGGCAGCTGAAAACCCGTCTGCCACTGTCGCATTCGGATGGCACGGTGCGCTGGCACACCTTCGGCCTGGACCGCACGCTGGAACCCGAGGCGCTCGACAGCTGGTGGCAGGGCCACCACACGCGACGAGAGGATCGCGGCCGCATCGATCGTCGCAGCGGTCTGCTCTTCCTCACTCCCAGCACTCCGAATGAAGCCCGCGCCTGGGCATTGCAGGCGGCCCGGCTCGATACCGGCAATCCGTTCGGCAACGACTACACCTACCTCGATCGCTGGGATTACGGGCACGACGGCGAGATCCAGATCTTCCGGCGTTTCCGTCCGATGGTGAGCGTTGCCGGGCAGGCCCGCGCCCAGGTGCTCGGCCGCTCCGGCCTCCCGGCCGATCCGGACGCGCTGCGTCAGGCCGTCTGGCGAGAGGCCGAAAAGGTCAGGGGTGACGCCCATCTGCACGTCCGCGTATGGACCGGCGCCGGCTACGAACTCGGCCCCGAGGCCGCCGCCATGCTGGCCCACGCCGAGGTGTTCACCCTCGACGACCTGGCCGCCCTCGGTTCGGTGGAGGCATACCGCCGCATGCGCGACGAGTCGGTGAAGGGCCTGACCCTCGACATGCTGTGGGCGATGGAAGCCGCCCTCACCCGCCGCAGTCGTCACCTCATCGACCCCGAGCGCCGCCGCGAACTCCGCGCCCAACTCGGCGAAGCGCCCGCCGAACCCCCAGCCCACCGCCCCCGCTACCGAGCACCCGTTCGCCGCAGCCCGCGCGGCCGACAGCAGCCCACCCGCATGAGCTGACCAGCGGCAGCCCAGCCGAAAGCAGTGGCAGCCCGCCGAAATCAGCGGCGGCACGCCGTCATCCCGGCATGCTTTTGGCCGGGATCCACAGGGCGACGCACGCTATCCGTGTCGATCCCGGCTAAAAGCGCGCCGGGATGACGAGGGTGGGGTCGGCGACATTGCCGCGCGAGTCCAGTAGCCGCCCCGGACGTCAGGGCTGATTCAGCGGCTGGTGAAGCCGTTGAGCAGGATGGCGAGAGTTTCGCGGAGTTCCTGGACGTCAGGGGTGCGGGCACCCGCGCCGGCCAGTTGATCGAAGATCAGGCCGTCCAGGCAACCGACGAACGCGAGCGCGCGCTGTTCCGGGTTCGGTGCGCCCAGGCGTCCCAGGATGCTCGCGGCCAGGGCGCGGAAGCGGGATCCGGCCTCGCTCAGGGTTTTTCGCAGCTCCGGGCGTCGGGTGGATTCCAGGGCGAGTTCATAGCGGGCCAGCATGTGGTCGCGGTCGACGGTGAGCCAGTGCATCAGGAGGGTGCACAGCAGCTCGACGACTTGTTCCGGATTGTCGAGATCGGCTGTGCCGGTGGGGAGTTCGGCGAGGTCGCTTTCGGTGAGGCGGTCGACGGCGGCGGTGAGCAGGGCTTCGCGGGTGCGGAAGTGGTTGGAGCAGGAGCCTTCCGGTAGTCCCGCGGCCTGATCGACGGCCCGGTGGGTGAGGCCGCGCTGTCCGGTGCGGGCCAGGACTGAGATGGCCGCGTCGGCCAGTACCGTCCGCCGGTCGATGGCATCGGTCACAGGGTCTTCCTTCCTCGGGCCTTGTCAACTACAACTGTAGTGAGCAACGAACTACAGCTGTAGTGGAGGATACCGTGAGCGAATTCCGCAAGGCCATCGTGGTGGGCGGAGGCATCGGCGGCCTGGCGACGGCCATCGCCCTGACCCGGCGTGGACACCACGTCGAGGTGCTGGAACGCGCCGCCGAATTCGGCGAGTCCGGCTCGGGCATCTCCCTGTGGACCAACGGTCTGCGCGCCCTGGACGCGCTGGGCGTCGGCGACAAGGTCCGCGCCGCCGGGCACATCGAGACCGAGGCCGGCATCCGTGATCGCTCCGGCCGCTGGCTGTCCAAGACCGACACCGCCGAGCTCGCCCGCCGCTACGGCCCGGTGGTGGTGGTCCGCCGCGCCGACCTGTTCGCCATCCTGGCCGGTGCGCTGCCCGCCGACAGCCTGCGCGCCGCCACCACGGTCACCGGCATCGACACCCGCACCGCCACAGTGAAAGTCGAGCACACCGCCGGAACCTCCGAGGCCGACCTGATCATCGGCGCGGACGGCATCCGCAGTATGGTCCGCGCCACCCTGTGGCCGGATGCGAAGGCCCCGCGCTACGCCGGCTACACCGCCTGGCGCATGATCACCGCACCGCTCGACTTCGTCCCCGCCGGCGGCGAAATCTGGGGCCGCGGCGAACGTTTCGGCATAGCCCCGCTCGCGGACGGCAGCGCCTACCTCTTCGGCGTCGCCAGTGTGCCCGCGGCCGAGCGGCGCTCCCGATCGGCGGCCGCGACCGGCCAGCACGCGGATGTCGAAGCCGCCACCGGCGGGCAGGAATCCACCGACACCGGCATGGCCATACGGACCGCGGCCGACGAATTCGCCGAGGTGCAACGCAGATTCGCGCACTGGCCGGATCCCGTCCCCGCCCTGCTGGCCGCCGTCTCCCCGAATGCCGTGCTCCGCCATGACATCTACGACCTCCCTCCGCTGGACAGCTTCATCCGTCCGCGCGCCGCCCTCCTCGGCGATGCCGCCCACGCCATGACCCCGAATATGGGCCAGGGCGCCAATCAGGCTCTGGAGGATGCCGTCACCCTCGCCGCTGTCCTCGACGGCCGCTCACTCGATGCGGCCCTGACCGAGTACGACCTTCTGCGCCGACCGCGCACCCAGGCCATCGCTCGCCGCTCGCACCTGATTGGTCAGGTCGCCCAGTGGTCCTTTCCGCCCGCAACCCTGCTGCGCGACACCATCATCCGCTGCACCCCGTCGAGCGCCATGCTGGACAGCCTGCGTTCGGCCCTGACCTGGGAACCGCCTCGGTAGCGAACGTTCGTTATCGGTAGGACTACTCGGTTTTCCGGGGGTCTCGGCTCATCCCCCCGACCTCGCGGTTCGCGAGAGTTGTTGCGCGCCAGAAAACCTGGTGCGGGCAACCGGGGGGAAACCATGCGAAAACGACTGATCATCAGCCAGATTCTGGTACTGCTGCTGGCGCTGGGGATCCGGCTTCTGGGCTTTGGCTGGGTACTGATCATTCTGGTGCTGACGCCGTACGGCTGGGCCTGCGCGGCCGTGATCATCACGGTGCTGATGACAGCGGCGGTGCTGTCCACGGCTCAGGGCCCGGTCCGGTGGCGACGGTGTACGTGGTGGCTGCTGGCGCTTGCCGATGCCGGCCTGCTCGTCTTCGCCTGGTGCGCAGCCGATACCGGCAACATCTACGATTCCGCAAGTGAGCAGTTGGTCCCGCTCGCCCTGCTGCTCACCGGTGACAATCATGTCTCCGGCACCGAACAGGCCATCTACGCGACCACCGCCACGGTCTCCATCGTCCTCTTCGCCGTCGCCGCCGTCGCCGCACTCGTCGTCGCTGTGGCGGGCCGCCGACGGTAACCCGGTGTGCGCGAGCCGGTTGCGGTGCTGCCTGGGCTCGGGCAGGCTGTGCCGGTGCTGAGCGTGTTGTGCGGGGTAGGGGAGTAGCGCGGTGCGTGGTCGATTCGATCCGCGGCGCAGGCAGGCCGAGCCGGTCGAGCCGGAGCCCGCCGAGGCGGTGCTGGAGATCGATCTGGCGGGGGTGGTGGCGGCGTTTCATTCGGATCTGGCCGAGTGGCTGGGTTCGGATGCGCTGCCGAAGGTGTTCGATCGGATTTCCGCTGCGCTGGACGAGAGATTCACGTCGGTGGTGACGACGGGGCAGGCGGTGGATCGGGAGACGCTGCTGGCGGGATTGTGGTCGGCGCGGAATCTGCAGCCGGGGCTGGATATCGAGGTTTCGGAGGTGGTGGAGATCGCGCGGAGCGGGAATCTGCTGGTGGTGCGGTTCGCGGCGGAGAACCGGCTCGGTGAGATCCGCACGCGGCGTTGGGTTACCGGCGTGCTGGTCACCGACGGCCGCACCTATCAGTGGCGGACGGTGCACGAAACGCCGGAGCCGGCCGCGAGCTGAATTGCCCTGGGCGTGTCGTAGATACCGGGTTGCCGGTCCGGTTTGCTGTGGGGCACGCTGGGAGGGTGACGATCTCACTACCGCGCAATGTCGCCGACATCATCGAGCGGGCATTCGGGGAGCGGGGAAAGCGCTGGCTGGAGGAGTTGCCCGCTCTCGTGGAGGAGCGTTGCGCGGCTTGGGGATCGACGATCATCGGCGACGGCTTCGGCGGCGGCACGCACTCGTATGTGGCCCCGGTGCGGCGGGCCGACGAATCCGTTGCGGTGCTGAAGGTTCCGATTGTCGACGCGGAGAACCGGGCGGAGCCGACCGGACTGCACTGCTATGCGGGTGACGGCGCGGTCGAACTGTACGAATACGATCCCGCGAGCGGGGCCATGCTGCTCGAATGGGCGCGGCCCGGCACCGAACTGGTGGCTCAGCCCGGATTCCCCAGTCTCGAAGGCGAATCCCGCAATATCGAGAAGGTCGAGTTCGCGTGCCGGCTGTACCGGCGACTACGCCGCGCACCGGTCGCTGTGCCCCAGCACTTTCCGCCGCTCCCGAAGGCGGTGGACATGGTGCTCGACTGGACCATGACCTTCGTCGACCCGGAACCCGCACTCGCGGAGGTGATTCCGTCCCGGCTGCTGGACCGGGCGGCGCAGTGGTGTGTCCGGCTGGCGGTGCCCGACGGCCCGCTGCTGGTGGTCAATCGTGATACCCATCTGGGCAATATCGTTGCGGCCGAACGGGAACCGTGGCTGCTCATCGATCCCAAGGCGTACCTGGGCGAGGCGGCCTTCGACGCCGGTTTCCTCGCCATGATCCAGGTGCAGAGCTGGCCCACCCCCGAACACGCCCGCGCGGTGCTCGACCGCACGGCGACCGCGCTCGACGTCGATCCGGAGCGGGCGCGCGGCTGGGCTTTCATGCGCGCCATGGAGGAGATCTCCTGGGCCGTCGAGGACGAGGAGCCCGAGGACCTGCGCCTGCACCTGGCGGTGGCGCAGGCCCTGGTCTGACCGGCTCGGCCGGAATTCGGCCCGATCAGCCCCGTTCGAGCTGTTTCCGCTGCCGCTCTTGGCGTTTGCGGTGATTGTCGTTCTCCACCAGCCTGCCGATGGTGGTCGGGATGAGCAGCGCCAGACCCCACGGCGCGGCCACCCAGATCGGCCAGAAGTATCCGGCCCCGGTGACCGCCCAGATCACCAGGCACAGCGCGTTCACGAACACCCACGGCGTCCACATGATCTTCACCCAGGTGGGGAAGCCCTTGGGTTTGGTGACCGGTGGCGGCGAAACCCGTTGCGCGGGCAGGTCGGACAGCACCGGCGCGAGTTCGCCGTAGGTCCGGGCCGAGTACACCCGCTGCAGCCGCTCATCGAATTCGTGCAGGGTCAGCCTGCCCTCGTCCATGGCCGTTTTCAGCCGGGCGACGATCTGCTCGCGGTCGGCGTCGGAGGCCCGCATTTCTTCCTGGCTCACGCTGCCCAGCGTAGGTCGGCGGCAGCCGCCGTGCCCGCCCAATTGTGCAGGCGCGGGCCCGGTTACGCCGAGTGCAGGGCCGCCAGCAGCGTGGTGAGGATCGGCGACTGCCGGAGATCGCTGCGCACCACGGCCGACACCGGTACGCGCAGCGGATGTCCGGTGAGCCGCAGGGTCGCGATGCCCTCGGTCTGACTGTCCGCGTACAGAATGGTCCAGGCGTCGGGCCGATTGATGAGTTCCATGGTGGCGGTGTGGTCCGGCGGGATGGGTGGACCGTAGGCCGGCCCGGTGGGCAGATCGGCGAAGGCCGCGCGCACCACATTGTGCAGCAGCACCTGATCCGACTCCGGTGGCAGCAGCAGTGGATAGGCGGCCAGGTCGGTGAGCGTCACCTCCGCGCGCCCGGCGAGCGGGTGCGAGGTGGAGGTGGCGAGGACCAGATCCTCGACCCAGAGCTTGCGCACCTCGAGGCCCGGCTGGTCCACGCTGCCCCGGATGAGAGCAAGGTCACAGTCCCCGTCGGCGACGGCCTGGATGCGCTGCCGGAATGGCTTGATGACGAATTCGATCTCCGCCCCGGGATGCGCCTCGCGCGCTCCGGCGATGGCCGACAGTGATCTTGTTGCGAAAGACATATTGGCTGCGAGGCGAATGCGCGGCCCGGAAGCCCGTACAGCTGCGCGAATGGCGGATTCCAGGCTCAGCATTTGCTTCGCAAGGGGAAGTAGCCGAGTGGTCGCGTCGGTGGGTACGACCGATCTTGTCGAGCGTTCGAAGAGGGGGACGCCAAGATCTTTCTCCAGCCGGGCGATCTGATGGCTGATCGCCGACTGCGAGATGAAGCTCCGGGTCGCGGCGCGGCTGAAGCTGAGCTCCTCGCAGACGGCCACGAAGTAGGCCAGTTGTCGCAGCTCCACGGCACCTCTCCAATTCATGATCAATGTAGATAAGAGTCATCTTAATTATGCGCCCTGACCCCTGGAACATTCCCATTCCGAATCACGGTTAGTCATGACAGAAGGGAGCTGTCATGCAGTACTCGGGTTCGGGGATCGAA
The DNA here is from genome assembly GCF_013744875.1 of Nocardia huaxiensis. Lineage (NCBI taxonomy): Bacteria > Bacillati > Actinomycetota > Actinomycetes > Mycobacteriales > Nocardiaceae > Nocardia > Nocardia huaxiensis. Next base: position 7,335,521 of record NZ_CP059399.1, on the reverse strand, counting down.
GCCACAGATGTCGTCATCGTCGGATCGGGCTTCGGCGGTCTCGCGGCCGCGAAGCAGTTGAACAAGTCCGGCGTTCCGTACGTCCTTATTTCGAGCACGCCGGAACACCTGTTCCAGCCGCTGCTCTACCAGGTAGCGACGGGTGTGCTGGCCTCGGAGGAGATCGCTCCTCCGATCGCGAACATCCTGCGTCACCACAAGAACGGTCAGACCCGCGTGGGCAAGGTCGTCGCCATCGACGCCGACGCCGCGGTTGTGACCTACGAAGATGCTCAGGGGCAGCACAAGATTCGATACGGCAAGCTGATCGCCGCCACCGGTGCCAGCCAGTCCTATTTCGGCCGTGACGATTTCGCCGACAAGACCTACTCGCTCAAGACCGTCGACGACGCCAAGCGGCTGCGCGCGCAGATCGAGCACGTCTTCGAGCAGGCGCGCACCGTCGACCTCGAAACCCGCCGTCGCCTGCTGAGTTTCGTCGTCGTGGGCGCGGGCGCGACCGGCGTCGAGGTGGCCGGGCAGTTGAAGGAACTCTCCAAGCGGCACTACCACCAGGAGATCTCGGTGACCCTGGTCGAGGGTGCGGGCGCGGTGCTGCCGCCCTTCGGCGGTGGGCTGTCGGAGTACGCGAAGCAATCGCTCAGCAAGTCCGGAGTGGACGTGCTGCTGGACACCTTCGTCACCGATATCCAGGTCGGCAAGGTGACCGTCAAGAGCAAGGACGGCATGGAGCGCGGCATTGCCGCCGAGACCGTGGTGTGGTCGGCGGGCGTGCAGGCCGGCGGATTCGCCAAGATCCTGGCCGAGGCGACCGGCTGTGAGACCGACCGCGCCGGACGGCTGCTCATCAATCAGGACTGCACCGTCGGCGGGCACGCCGACATCTTCGCCATCGGCGATATGACCTCGCTGAAGGGCTACCCGGGACAGTCGCCGGTCGCCATGCAGGAGGGCCGCTTCGTCGCCGACATCATTCGCGGCAAGCGCCCGGCCGGCAGCGAGTTCGAGTACTGGGACAAGGGCAGCATGGCGGTGATCAGCCGGTTCAGCGCGGTCACCAAGATCAACGACCAGATCAAGTTCACCGGCACGCTGGCCTGGTTCACCTGGCTGGCGGTGCACCTGTTCTACCTGGTGGGCTTCCGCAACCGGTTCGCCGCGGTGTTCTCCTGGCTGGTGGCGTTCATCGGGCACGGACGGCCCGGGTTCCAGGAGGTCGAGAAGACCGCCGCGCCAACGGCTTACGAGCAGCGACGGGCTGCGTAACGACGTAACACGAGGGGCTCTCCGGTATTGGCCGGAGAGCCCCTTCGTCATTCCGGCACCTTCATGACCGAAGCCCGTGGATCGCGGTGACGCGGCGGCGGTTCCGCTGCGGGTGAAAACCGGTTGACCTCGAGTCGGGTTGAGGTTGGACGCTGGCGGTATGGCAGAGAACAAGACAGCCCTCGTCACGGGAGCCTCGGCCGGATTCGGGCGCGCGGTCGCGCTGGCCCTCGCCGCTCGAGGCTGGCAATCGATCATCACCGCGCGCGGGGCCGAACGCCTGGAGAAGGTCGCCGCGGCGACCGGGGCGACGGCGGTAGCGGGGGATATCGCCGATCCCGTACATCGCGCGCGGCTTGCGGAGGTGATCGGTGACGGGCGGCTGGACCTGGTCGTCAACAACGCCAGTGCGCTCGGGCCGAGCCCGCTGCCGAAACTGGAGCACTACCCGCTCGGCGAGCTGGCCTCGGTCCTGGACACCAATGTGATTGCGCCCCTGGCGGTTCTGCAACTCACCCTGCCCGCCCTGCGGGCCGCGAACGGCATCGTCGTGAACGTCAGCTCCGACGCGTCGGTAGCCCCCTATGAAGGCTGGGGTGGATACGGGGCGTCCAAGGCGGCGCTGGACCACCTCACTTCCGTTCTCGCCCTGGAGAATCCGAGCCTGCGGATCTACGGCTTCGACCCCGGCGAGATGCGCACCGAGATGCATCAGGCCGCCTTCCCCGGCGAAGACATCTCCGACCGTCCGGAACCGGAAACCGTTGTGCCCGCACTGTTCCGGCTCCTGGAAACCCGCCCCGCCAGCGGCAGATACGTGGCCGCGGACTTATCGGTGGCGTCATGACGGTCGACTTGGCGCGCCACGAGTTCGTCGTGCCTGCCGAACTGACGGCCACCAGCCCACCCGAGGTGCGTGGCCTCGCCCGCGACGAAGTCCGCCTACTGCTGAGCGACGGCGGCACCATCACGCACGCCCGCTTCCGCGAACTCCCGTCCTTCCTACGCCCCGGAGACCTTGTGGTCGTGAACAATTCGGCCATGATTCCCGCCGCCGTGGACGCACGTCTGGGCGGCGCCCCAGCAGTCGTGCACTTCTCCACCCGCCTCGACGACGGCCGCTGGGTGCTCGAGCTCCGCGACCCGCGCGGCACTCCGTGGTCGGCAGGCAGTGTGCCGGATCCGCGTGACATCAGGTCCGAGGGTCGGGAATCGCATCGTGGCGCGACCGCATCCGCTGCCCTCGATGCCGATCGGACGAGTCTCGGCGCGCGAGCGGACGGCGCGAGACCGGGGAGCGGTGCTGCCGAGCATGCGCGCACGGCGGTGGAGCCGGGCGTGCGGGTCGGGCTCGCGGGTGGGCACAGTGCGCTGCTACTGGCACCCTGGTTGCCGGGGTCGGGACGGTTGTGGGTCGCTGAGGTCGATACCGACGTGCCCGCTCTGCTGGCGCGGTACGGGCGGCCGATCACGTATTCGTATGTGTGCGAGCGGTGGTCGGCGTCGTACTACCGGACGGTGTTCGGGAGGGAGCCCGGCAGCGCTGAAATGCCCAGTGCCGGGCGTCCTTTCACCGAGGCGCTGGTGACCGAGCTGGTGGCGAGCGGGGTGGGGCTCGCGCCGATCACGCTGCATGCCGGGGTGTCGTCGCCGGAGGCGGGGGAACCGCCGAGTCCGGAGCGGTTCACGGTTCCGGAGATCACCGCGCGGTTGGTGAATGCGACGCATGCCGCGGGTGGGCGGGTGGTGGCGGTGGGGACCACGGTTACCCGTGCGCTGGAATCCGCCACGGACACAGGCGGATCGGTGCGTCCTCGGGCCGGGTGGACGGATCTGGTACTCGACGGCTGCCGTCCCGCGCGGGCCGTGGACGGGCTGATTACCGGCTGGCACGAGGCGGGTGCCTCCCACCTTCAGCTGCTGGAATCGGTTGCGGGAGCGGATGTCGTCCGTGCCGCCTACCGCGCCGCGCTCGACACCGGGTACCTCTGGCACGAATTCGGTGACACCGCATTGCTGTTCCGGAGCTGACCCGCTGTGGCGGGCCTGCGGGACGCGGCGTAGGCTGCAGCCTTCCCCCTTCGCGGGGGTTGTTGCCGGTGTCCGGCGGCAGCTGTCCGAGGCTGTTCGAAGGCCCGCCGGAGCCCTCGGTACCCACCGAAGTTTCCAGCGTTTGTCCTGGTAGAGAACGTTCGAAGGCTCTTCGATGAACGCCGGGTGCGGTCTGCGCCCCGTTCACCGGACTGGCATCGAGAGGCAATCTCGCGGTCGCTCCAGCGCCGTCTGGGACTGGCTTGATCATCGCTATGACCACCATGGCAGCGTCGAACGCCAGCCTGCTCGCAGCTGGATCGAATCCCGCCCTGCTCCCGCAGTCATGTCGGACCCCCGCGCCGGTGCACACCTCCGGCCGGTCCCAGTACTCCCTGGTCGTCTCCTCCGACGCCGAACATCGCGAGGCCGCACAACGCCTGCGCTATCAGGTGTTCCGCAACGAGCCCGGCTTCCGCATCCCCGAGAACACCGACGGGCTGGACGCGGACCGGTTCGACGACCACTGCGACCACCTGCTGGTCCGTGACGATCTCACCGACCAGTTCGTCGGCTGCTACCGCATGCTGCCGCCGGACAAGGTGACCGCCGCCGGCGGCTACTACACCGCCACCGAATTCGACCTCACCGCACTGGAACCCGAGCGGCACCGCATCGTGGAGATGGGGCGCGCGTGCGTGGTGCCCGAGCACCGCAACGGTTCCACCCTCACCCTCATGTGGGCGGGCATCCTGCACTACATCCAGCTCACCGGCTACGAGTGGGTCATGGGCTGCTGCTCGGTGCCCATGCAGATGACGCCGCAGGATCAGCCGGGTGTGAATGTGCGCGGCGTCCGAGATCTGTTGCTGGCCAAGCATGGTCTCGAGCCGGAACGGCACGTCCGCCCGTTCGCCCCGGTGGTCGTGGACGGCCGCACCCTCGACGACATGCAGCCACCGGCACGCCCGAAGCTGCCGCCGCTGCTCAACGGCTACCTGCGCCTGGGCGCCCAGATCTGCGGGGAGCCCGCGCACGACCCCGATTTCGGTGTCGCCGATTTCGTGGCCCTGCTGGGCCTGGAAACCATCAACACCCGCTACCTGGAGCGTCTCCGGGGCGCGGCCGCGACCTTCGACGCACGGTGATGAATCATGTTGCCCGCCTTCCTTTCCCCGGGCTCGTCCGCCCTGGAGTGCCCGCAGGCTCCCGCCACCGCTCACGCCTGGATGCCGCACAGCCCCTGTGACGCTTCGTGTGTCGACTCGCCCGCCGCGGCCGGCGCCCTGCGGGTCGCCGCCCGCCTGCTCGGCGTCGCCGGTGTGCTGGGCAGTTTCCCGCTCGCCTACCTGCTGACCCCGCGTCATCGCCGCCCGGTGATCCAGCGCGGTTACGCCCGAGCCCTGCTGGCCTGCTGCGGAATTCGCATCCGTGTCATCGACAACCGCGGCGCGACAGCCGAATCCGAAGGCGGCGTCCTCCTGGCCGCCCACCACATCGGCTGGACCGACGTCGTCGCCCTGTCCGCGATCGGCCCCATGAGCTTCGTCGCCCGCGCCGACCTGGTCGACTGGCCCATGCTCGGCGATGTGGCTCGCAAGGTCCGCGTGATCCCCATCGAACGCGAACGCCTCCGCACCCTGCCCACCGTCATCGCCACCATGACCGAACGCTTGGCCGCCGGCGAACGTGTCGCGTTCTTCCCCGAGGGCACCACCTGGTGCGGTCGCGCCCACGGCCGCCTCCGTCCCGCCCTCTACCAGGCCGCCGTCGACTCCGGCACCCCCGTCCAGCCGATCCGCCTGCGCTACCTGGACCGCCACGGCGAAATCTCCACCGTCCCAGGCTTCGTCGGCGTCGACGCCCTCACCGACTCCATCGGCCGCGTCCTGCGTTCCAAGGGCGTCACCGCCGAAATCACCCTCCAGCCCCTGCAACTCCCCGGCACCGACCGCCACGACCTGGCCAGCCGCTGCCGCCGGTCCATCGAGGGCGACCTCATGGACCGCGCCTTCACCGACGTCATCCACGGCGCCGACGAAGTCGAAGCCATCGGCACCGGCGCCCACCGCCGCCCCACCCCCGTCACCCACCCCGTCCACGCCTGACCGTCCACACCGGATGGCATCTCGCCGGATGCCATCCGGTGACAATCCGACGCGAATCGTGGTCGAGGCGCACACCGAACCCGCATAGCGCGGGGCGGCGGATTCCGGGCAGCGGAGTGTTCACCGGTTGCGCCGCCGCCGTGCGGTCAGCACTCCGGCGAGCCAGCCGATCACGAACATGGCCAGCAGGATCAGCCAGAGCGGTGAGCTGATGTCGAACAGCAGGAATTCGATCGACACCCGTTTACGGTTCGCGGCGATGAAGAGCACCGCGAGCACTGTGAGAGCCAGGGCGATCCACTGGGTCGGCGTCACGCGGGACAGAAGGGACGGTTTCTCCGGGCTGCTCATGAACCACTCCTCGCCTCGGGTCAGTGGCCGCTGCTGAATTCCTCATTGGCCAGGCGGGCGGCGTCGTGGGCGGCGGATTTGGCGGCGTGGCGGTCCTCGCGCGGGGTGATGTCGCGGTCGCGGTCGATTTCGCCGCGCAGGTCCGAGCGTTTCGCGGGCTCGTAGTCGCCGCCGGATTCGGCGCGGACGCGGTTCATATCCGTCATCTGGTCGTGGCGTTCGGACCGTCGTGCGGCGGCCTGCTCGTCACCGGCTTTGCGGCGGGCGTCCTGGGACAGGTTCTGGTCATGCTCCATCGAGGCACCTCCGGGTCGTGGGGTCCTGCTCGGGAACTACGGATCTGACCAGTATGCGCGGCTGGTGGTGGCTCAGCGTTTGCGGGCGCCCGGCCGGTAGGTGATCTCGCGGCGGCGGGCGCCGGCGGGCCGGTCGGCGTCGGTGGGATCGGGGGTGGCCAGGGCCACGGCCACGGGGATGTTCATGCGGTCGGCGAAGCGCAGGCGGTCGCGGATCTCGCGCGGGGTGCGGGGGCGGTAGCCGGGGCCTTCGCCGCAGCAGCCGCCGTGGAAGGTGAGGCCGGAGCGGAGGACGGCTTCCAGGGCGCGCCAGCCCGCCGTGTCGTGTTTGCGGGGAACCGCCAGGTGCGCACCGGCATTGACGAGTTCGCCGCGGCACCGCGGGCAATGACGGCCCTCGCGGGCGCGAATGTCCTTGTGCGACACCCGGCAGTTCAGGCAGACGTAGTGCGCACGGCTGGGGTAGTAGCACATGCCGGGAAGCCTACGGACATGGATACCGTTGCGGCGAACCATTTTCCGGGAACGAACGCCTGATCACATGCCCCGCCGGAAGCGTTCGTTGCGGACCTCGTCGAAACGGTCGGGGACGAAATTGTCCAGCAGGAGCGCGAGACGCCCCATGAGGGGGCCGATGTGGCGCGGACGGTCGATGATGGCATCGCAGATGGTTTCCGCGCCCTGCTCCGGGGTGAGCGCGGGGGTGTTCCGATATTCCAGGTTCGGGGCGACCATGGCGGTGCGAACCAGCGGCATGTAGATCGAGGTGAATCGCACATTGTCCGTGAGGGTTTCGATGTGCAGGTTCGAGGTCAGCGAATCCAGTGCGGCCTTGGACGCGACGTAGGCGCTGTAGCCGGGACCGCCGAACTGATTGGCCAGTGACAGCACGGTGACGATCTGACCGTACCGCCGTTCCCGCATCCCGGGCAGCAGCGCGAGTATGAGCCGGGTCGCCGCGAAGTAGTTCAAACGCATGGTGCGCTCGTAATCATGGAAGCGCTCATAGGATTCGTCGACCCGCCGGCGAATGGACCGCCCCGCATTGTTGACCAGGATGTCCACCCCGCCGTGGTCGGCGAGCACCTGCGCCACCATCGCATCGAGAGCATCGAAATCGCTGAGATCACAAGGGTATACGTCGGCCTTCCCGCCGCACCCCGCGATTTCCGCCGCGACGTCCCGCAGTTCGTCCGCCCGCCGCGCCACCAGCGCCACCGTGCCCCCGGCGGCCCCGATGCGCAGCGCGGCCGCCCGCCCGATCCCCGACGAGGCGCCGGTGATCAGCACCGTGCGCCCCGCCACCTGTTCCTCCAGCGTGTGCCGCCGCCGTAGCCGCGCCACGCTCACCTGCGTATCCAGGCTGTGCCTGATCAGATGAGCAAGTTCACCGATTCCGTACATACTTGTGAATGCTAAGTAACCGGTAGCTGGAGCGAGGCGCACTTCGCGGGATCGGCCACGATCTTCGTGTCCGTCATCCGGCAACCGTGGCGGTATCGTGAGCGGCTGATTACGGCTGTGACAGTTAGAGGGAAGTGCGCGTGACACTGGGGTGGGTTGCCGACGGGACCGAAGCGGACCGATCGGCGGTTGCAGTTGCGGAGCGGGCCGCACCGGAGACGGTGCCCGCCGAGCAGACTCGGCGGTGGTGGCGTTCGGCCCGCATCGACCTGCTCGTCGGCGGGGGTTATCTGGCGCTCGCGGTATTCGTGCTCGGCGGGCTGTGGCGCAAGCCCCGCAGCGGTTACCTGATCGACAGCGATCAGGACCAGACGTTGTACGAGTGGTACTTCTCGGTCACGGCGCGAACGGTCACCCACGGCGACAGCATGCTCAGCTCGCAGCTGCAGAACTATCCCGATGGGGTGAACCTGGCGGCCAATACGCTCATGTACGGCTGGGGTGTACCGCTCACGCCGGTCACCCTGCTGTTCGGGCCCACGGTCACCTTCGTACTGGCATTGACCGTCGGTCTGAGCGGCACGGCCTTCGCCTGGTACTGGCTGTTCTCCCGGGAGCTGGTGACCTCCAGATTCGCTGCGGCCATCGGTGGTTTGTTCTGCGGCTTCGCTCCGGCGATGGTCTCGCATTCCAACGGGCATCCGAATTTCGTTTTCCTGCTGCTGCTTCCGCTGATCGCGCGGCAGGTGATCACGATGGCGCGGCGCGCGGAGCTCGCGACGCGACCGGCATGGCAACCGCGTGCCGCGGCCGTGCTGGGTCTGCTGGTCGCATTGCAGCTCGTGCTGGGCGAAGAGCCGTTGCTGATCTTCGCGCTGGCCTTCGCATTGTTCGTGCTCGCCTACGTCCGGGCACCGCGCGACATCCTGCGCACGGCGCGGGTGACCGCGCCGTCGGTGCTGCTGGCGGCGCTGATCACGCTGGCGCTCACCGGGGTTCTGCTGTGGTGGCAGTTCTTCGGACCGCAGTCGTACACGTTCGTCGGTCACGGCCGAGTGGGCAATGACCTGCTGGCGCTGTTCCAGTTCTCCTCGGAGTCGGCCGGCAGCATGTTCTCGTTCGGCCCGGATGTGAGCATCAATCCGACCGAGCACAACTCCTACTTCGGATGGCCGCTGCTGCTGCTGGTCGCGGTGACCGCGTTCCTGCTGCGGCGGGAGCGTGTGGTGCGGGCGGCCGTGGTCGTCATCGTGGTGTTCGTAACGCTGTCGCTGGGCATCGGCCTGCTCGTGGGCGGCACCCTCGCCATCGTGCCCATGGTCGGCGGTGTGCCCATGCCGTGGCTGGTGCTCGGGGGGATCCATCCGCTGAACGGGATCGTCGAATCCCGGTTCTCCATGGCGGCCATTCCGGCCATCGCGATCATCCTGGTCCTGGGCACCCAGCGGGCGATCGACTACCGGCGCACCGCCATCGGCGACTGGCGGCCGACGGCATGGTTCGCCGCCTCGGCCTGCGCGCTGCTGCCTCTCGCACCGACCCCGCTGCCGGTGGCGGAACGCGCCCCGACGCCCGCGTTCTTCGCCGATGGCACTGTGCGACAGTATGTCTCGGACGGCTCCGTGGTGATCGTGCCGCCGTCCACCGCCATGGACGCCGCCGCCCTGAACTGGCAGATCGATTCCGACTTCGCCTTCCCGCTCGTGGGCGGCTACTTCGTCGGCCCCGAACCGGACGGGACGGCCCGCTACGGCACCAAGCATCGGCCCACCGGCAACCTGCTCAGGCTGGTGAGTTACCTCAACCAGGTTCCGGCCGTCGACCAGGCCCTCCGCGACCAGGCCCGCGCGGACCTGCGCTACTGGAACGCCGATCTGCTGGTGCTGCCGCCCACCGCCAACCAGGACGCCCTGCGCCGGACCGTGGACGAACTGCTGGGCATCCCCGGCCGGCGAGTGGACGGGCTGTGGGTGTGGGACGTGCGCGGCCTCGTCTGAGGGGATCGACGGCGATTCGAACCGGTCCCCGGAGTGATCCGTGGGAATAGCGAGACGCCGTCAGCGGGTTGCGCAGGTGGTGTGCGGAAATGTAGGTGGCCGGTGGATACCCGAAGGTTGCGCAGGTCAGGGATGGGATAGGCTCTTACGGTCATGAAGTCGGCTTTCCCGGGTCCGGTCGGTGCCCAGACGGTCTACCTCGATCATGCGGCCACGACACCCATGTTCCCGGTCGCTGTCGAGGCGATGTGCGCTGCGCTGGGGACGACGGGCAACGCGTCGTCGCTGCACGGGTCGGGGCGGGCGGCGCGGCGGCTGCTGGAGGAGGCGCGGGAGTCGATCGCGGCCGGGCTGGGGGCGCGGCCGTCGGAGGTCATCTTCACCTCGGGCGGGACCGAGAGCGACAATCTCGCCGTCAAGGGCATCTACTGGGCGCGGCGCGACGCCGACCCGAAGCGCACCCGGATTCTGGTGAGCGCGGTCGAGCATCACGCGGTGCTGGACACCGTGGAGTGGCTCGAGCAGCACGAGGGCGCGCAGGTCACCTGGCTGGAGGTGGACGCCGAGGGCGTCGTCTCGCCGCGCACCCTGCGGGAGGCGCTGGCCGCGCATGCCGAGGACGCCGCGCTGGTGAGCGTGATGTGGGCCAACAACGAGGTCGGCACGATTCAGCCGATCGCCGAATTGGCCGCGGTGGCGCAGGAATTCGATGTGCCCATGCACAGTGACGCGGTGCAGGCGGCGGCGCAGCTGCCGATCGATTTCGGTCGGAGTGGTCTGGCCGCGGCGAGTTTCGCGGGGCACAAGGTCGGCGGGCCGCACGGGGTCGGCGTGCTGCTGCTCGGGCGGCAGGTGGCCGCGGTGCCGCTGCTGCACGGCGGCGGGCATGAGCGTGATCTGCGCTCGGGGACCTCGGATGTGCCCGGCGCGGTCGGGATGGCCACCGCCGTTCGCGAGACCGTTGCCGGATTGGCTTCTCGTGCAGTCGAATTGGAGCGGCTTTCGGGCCGGCTCATCGACGGTGTGCGGGCCGCGGTGCCGGAGGCCGTGCTCAACGGCGCCACCGGCGAGCGGCGGCTGGCGGGGAACGTGCACTTCACCTTCCCCGGGTGTGAGGGCGATTCGCTGCTCATGCTGCTCGATGCCGCCGGCATCGAATGTTCGACCGGATCGGCCTGCAATGCCGGTGTGGCCGGGCCCTCACATGTGCTGCTGGCCATGGGAGTGGAACCGGCGCTGGCGCGCGGGTCGCTGCGATTTTCTCTGGGACACAACTCGACCGACGCCGATATCGATGCCGTGCTGGCCGTGCTGCCGCAGGTGGTCGAGCGGGCGAAGGCGGCCGGACTGGCCGGAGCGAAGGGAGGCTTCTAGTGCGTGTACTTGCCGCGATGAGTGGTGGCGTGGATTCCGCGGTGGCCGCCGCCCGCGCCGTGGAGGCCGGGCACGAGGTGGTCGGCGTGCATCTGGCGCTGTCCGCGTCACCGGGCACGCTGCGCACCGGATCGCGGGGCTGCTGCTCCAAGGAGGACGCGGGTGACGCCCGCCGTGCCGCCGATGTGCTCGGAATCCCGTTCTACGTCTGGGATTTCGCGGACCGGTTCAAGGAAGACGTGATCGACGATTTCGTCGCCGCGTACGCCGCGGGGGAGACGCCGAACCCGTGCCTGCGCTGCAACGAGAAGATCAAGTTCTCGGCGCTGGCCGATCGTGCCGTGGCGCTGGGCTTCGACGCCGTGGTGACCGGGCACTACGCGCGGCTCGAGGACGGCGTGCTGCGCCGGGCCGTCGACGCCGACAAGGATCAGTCGTATGTGCTCGCGGTGCTCACCGCGGATCAGTTGTCCCGGGCCATGTTCCCGGTCGGCGACACTCCCAAGCCGCAGATCCGCGAGGAGGCGGCGGCGCGCGGTCTGGCCGTGGCGAACAAGCCCGACAGCCACGACATCTGCTTCATCCCCTCCGGTGACACCCGCGCCTTCCTGGGCGCGAAGATCGGTGTCCGCCCGGGTGCGGTGCTGGATGCCGACGGCACCAAGCTCGCCGATCATGAAGGCGTGCACGGCTTCACCATCGGCCAGCGCAAGGGTCTGGGTCTGCCGGGCCCGGCCGCCGACGGACTGCCGCGCTACGTCACCGATATCGATCCCGATTCCGGCACCGTGCGCGTCGGCCCGGCCAAGGATCTCGAGGTCTGGACGGTCCTGGCCGAGCGCGCCATCTGGACCTCGGGTGAAACCCCTTCCGGCCCTGTCGAATGCGTGGTGCAGGTGCGCGCCCACGGTGGGCTCGCGCCCGCGGTCGTCGAGCCCGTGGACGGCGGCCTGGTGGTGCGCCTGCGCGCACCGCTCACCGGTGTGGCGCGCGGTCAGGCCGTGGTCATGTACCGCCCCGACGCCGACGGCGACGAAGTGCTGGGCAGCGGCACCATTTCCGGCACCGAGCGTGAACCCCACTCGTACGCAAGCGAACTGGTCGCGGACAACGCCCGGTGAGTGACGTCGAATCCGGAGCGGCCGGGCTCCGGGGCGGGATCGCGACCGGGGTCGGATCGTGGCCGGGCGCCGATGCCCGGGAGGCCGCCGCGACCATTGTGGGCGAGCTGGGGGAGCTGCCGCATCTGGTGGAGTTGCCCGCGCGCGGTATCGGCGCGGACATGATCGGCCGGACCTCGGCGCTGCTGGTCGAAATGCAATTCGACAGCACCACGCGGGGATACCGGCTGGCTCAGCGTCCGGGCGCGGTGTCGCGGCGGGCGCACGATCTGCTGCGGACCGATCTGGACGCACTCGAAGAAGCCTGGGAGACAGCGGGTCTGGCCGGTGCCGGACGCTCGGTGAAGGTGCAGGTGACCGGGCCGCTGACCCTCGCCGCCGAGGTGGAGCTGCCGGGCGGGCATCGCGTGCTCACCGATTCCGGTGCGCTGCGGGATCTTTCGGAGTCACTGGCCGAAGGAGTGCGCAATCATGTCGCCGAGGCGGGCAAGCGGCTGGGCGCGGAAGTGCTTGTGCAGGTGGATGAACCGCTGCTGACGGCGGTGCTGGAGGGCAGCCTGACGGGTCCCAGCGTCATGAACACCGTGCGCGCCAAGCCGGAGCCGGAGGCCCTGCACGTCCTGGACACGGTGATCACCGCGCAGTCCGGCCCGGTGCTCGTGCACACCTGCGCCGACCGGCCGGCCCTCGGATTCCTGCGCAAGAGTGCCGCCGCCGCAATCGGATTCGACCTGGCCGCCATCGGCACCGCCGACCTGGACAGCGTCGGCGAACTGCTCGACGCCGGAAAGTACCTGGCCCTGGGCCTGGTTCCCGCCGAGCCGCCGTCCAAGCCGATCACCTGGCGCGACATCGCCGAACCCGGTGTGCGACTGATGGATCGGCTGGGCTTCCGGCGACGCCTGCTGGCCGACCAGATCCTCGTCACCCCCGCCTGCGGGCTCGCCGGAGCACCGCTGTCCTGGGCGCGAAAGGCCCTCGGCCTCGCCGCCGAGACCGCACGCACCTACGCCGACGAGCCGGAAGCCCTGACCTTCGACTGAGCTCGACCCTGACAGCTGTCAGGTGTTGCGAAACCCCAGCGCTCCATACATTTTGCCCATGGAGACCTTGGGAATCATCGGCATTGTCATCGCGATCGCGGTCGTCGTCATCATCATCGGCCGCTCTTCCGGCGGTCGCGGCAGCAGCAGCGGTCGCAGTCGCCGCCGCGGTTACGGCGGCGGGGGAGGCGGAGGTTCGGGTGGCGGCTGTGGTGGCGGCTGCGGCGGGGGCTGCGGTGGTGGCGGTGGCGGGGAGTGAGCGCACGAACCGGCTGTCGCCGGGCGCTGAACCGTCACAAGCCGCCCGGTTCGGTGCCCTTCTGTGGATTCTGCCGACGGGTGCCGAGGTATGGGCGGGCGCCGGGGTGGCCGATCTGCCAGTGGTCGGGCTTGCCGGCCGGGTAGACGACGGGGATCTGGTCGCCGGGGGAGGGCCACTGGTTCACGTCCCAGGCGAAGCGGCCGTACACCTCGTAGGCCACCAGCGATGGTCCGGAGATGCTGCCCGCGAGGGTGACGTACTGCTCGCCGGTCGCGTCCGGGCGGGGGCTCACGCCGGTGACGTACAGCGTCCCGGATTCCGGTTGCGGCATGGACGACGCGTCGCGGCCCTTGCGGAAGTACATGAGCAGGGCCACCAGGGTGCCGGCCATCAGCAGGACGAACGTGAGCTGCATGAGCATGTCACCCATGCTAGGCGGCTCGCCGGATCCGGCTCGCGGACGCAGTGTGGCGCGCGAGCCGGGCCACCTCACTGTGCGGTGAGCTCGGAGGTTCCCTCGGGTGTGCGGCGCAGCTGCCAGACGGTGGTGCGTTTGGTCTGGGAGCGCCCGTTGCCGCGGTCGATGAGCGGCCGGTTGGCGGTGGTGAAGATGAGTTGTGCCCCTTGGGTATTGGTTTCGGGGTTCTGGAAGAGTTGGATGAGGCGGTCGGCGGCCTCGGGGGTGAGGTGGGCGTCGATATCGTCGACGGCGAGCACACCACCGGCGTCGAGGGCGTCGAGCATGGGCGGGAGTAGTCGCAGCATGGCCAGGGTGGCGGTGGATTCGTCGGTGATGTCGAAGGCGGTGTCGATGCCTTCGTGCACGAGTCCCAGGCCGACGCCGCGCCGGGCCACCATGCGCGAGTACAGGGCGTCGCGGGCGGCGTAGAGGTTGGTGAGTTCACGCTGCAACAGCGTGACGGTGACACCGTGCTCCAGGAACAGTTCCTCGGCGTAGCTCGCGGAGCTGGTGCAGGAGTCGATTTCCTTTGTGGTGCCCGCGATGTCGTTGTCGAGGTCGCGCAGGTAGTCGGCGTACATGGGGTCGTCGGCGGGCAGCAGCAGATCGGTGATGCCGAGGTCGGCCGAGCGCAGCAGGGTGAGCATGCGCACGGCGTGATCGGTGGAGCGGGAGATGTGGCTGCCGACGCGATGCGCGAGTTCCTGCGGATCGGCTTGCCCGCATTGCACTTCCAGCAGGGACTGGAACCAGCGGTAGGCGGGCACGAGCGGTTCGGCGTACAGCTGCCCGGACAGGCTGAGCAGCAGGGCGTTCGGGCGCACCAGCGGCACCACCGCACCCAGTCCGTAACGGGCGGCCTCGAATTGGGGTCCGATGCGGATGTCGTCGCCGTCGCGTTCGTAGACGACGCGTTTGCGATTGTGCGGATGCGACCACAGCCATTCGGCGGTCACGTCGGCATTGTCGAGCCGGAATCCGTAGGTGTACGGGCAGCCCTCCGCTACGAAGTGCGCCACGAATTCGGTTGGGCGGTCCGCGAATCCGAGGTGCGGGGTGCGCACCGGCCCGGAGTAGGGATCCCATCCGGAGACGGAGTTGAGCACGGCGTCGCGCATCCGCTCGAGCGCATCCACCAATCCGGTCTTGCCGGTGGCGGCCGCGCCGTACACAGCGGTGACGGGGGTGGCAACCGGCCCGTTGCCACGGGTGAGCCGCAACTCCTGCGGCTCTGCGAGGGATCGGTGATTGGTCACCTGAAAACTGCGCAACACCCTCGACATCCTGCCGGTAGCGGGCCGGAAAGGCGACTTTCTCCTTTCGGACACGCATCCGAGTCTCGATAGCCGGATCCGGGCGTGTCTTGACGCGCAACCATATGGTTGCCTATTCTCGTTCATGCAACCACCAGGTTGCTCGACGAGAGGGATACACGGATAAGGTGCCCCGGTGGACGACATGTTCGAGGCCGACGTATTCAAGGCCCTGGCCGACCCGAGCCGGCGCAGGCTGCTCGACAGCCTCAACGACCGCAACGGCCAGACCCTGCGCGAACTCTGCGCCGGGCTCGACATGACCCGCCAGGCCGTCAGCAAGCATCTGGCGCTCCTGGAGGCCGCCAATCTGGTGACCACCCTGCGCCGGGGCCGCGAGAAGCTGCACTTTCTCAACACCGAACCCGTCAATGCCATCGCCGACCGCTGGATCAGCCGATACGACCGCGGGCGCGTGCACGCACTCGCGGACCTCAAATCCGCATTGGAGAGCGCGACCATGAGCGACGAATTCGTCTACACCACCTACATTCGCACCACGCCCGAGCAGCTGTGGCGAGCCCTGACCGATCCCGCCTTCACCAAGCGGTACTGGGGCGCGACCTTCGACACCGACTGGAAAACCGGATCCCCCATGACATGGGAGCAATCCGGTTGGGTGAGCAAGGATCCCGAACAGACGATCCTCGAATCCGATCCGTACCGCCGGCTCGCCTACACCTGGCACACCGTGGACACCGCCTTCGGCGAGCAATTCGGCTTCAGCGCCGAGGACACCGCGAAACTCATGGCCGAGCAGCGCTCCAAGGTGGCCTTCGAGATCGAGCCCGTCGGCGGCGAGATGGTGAAGCTCACCGTCGTGCACGATGGCTTCCAGCCCGGCAGCACCATGCTGCAGGGCATCACCGAGGGCTGGCCCGCCATCCTGTCCAACCTCAAGACCCTGCTGGAAACCGGTGACACCCTGCCGGATCCGGAGTTCACCGCCGAGGCGTAGCGGCGTCTCGCTTTGCCGCGGCGATACCAATAGGCTTGCGCCGTGATTTCCGGGCGGACAGTGGTCGACGGGCGTTTCGAATTGCTCGAGCCGCTCGGCAGCGGCGGTATGGGAACGGTGTGGCGGGCCTACGACCTCATGCTGCATCGCGAAGTGGCCTTGAAGGAGGTGCGCGCCGCCGACGCGGACGGCGCGCCCGGATCGGCCGCGGTGCAACGCGAACGGGTCCTGCGCGAGGCGCGGGCGCTGGCGCGGATCGGCCACCCGAACGTGGTGGCCATCCACCACATCGTGGATTCGCCCGCGGCCGAACATCCCTGGATCGTGATGGAACTCGTGCGCGGGCGCAGCCTCGCCGACCTGCTCGCCCAGGGCCCGCTCGCCCCCGCCCACGCCGCCTACCTCGGGCGCGGCCTGCTGGCGGCCCTGCGCGCCGCACACGCGGTCGGCGTTCTGCACCGTGACATCAAACCCGCGAACGTCCTGCTGCGCGAGGACGGTTCGCCGGTCCTCACCGATTTCGGCATCGCCGCCATCGACGGCATGAACGGCCTCACCTCCACTGGCAGCGTCGTCGGCTCCCTCGATTACGTTGCTCCCGAACGCCTTCAGGGTGAGGAGGGCCACCCCGCCTCCGACCTGTGGTCGCTGGCGCTGGTCATGTACGTGGCGGTCGAGGGCTATCACCCCATGCGCCGCGACACCACGGTCGCCACCCTGGCCGCCGTGCTGAAAGGCGAGGTCCCGCCGCCCGAACGCGCCGGCTCGCTGAATACGGTCCTGCGCGCACTCCTGACCCCCGACCCCAACCAGCGCCCCACTCTCGACCAGGCCGACTGGATGCTCGCCGAGGCCATGGGTGCGGCCGGATCCTTCGTCCCACCCCGATTCGATTCCGCACCTGGGCAATCCGCACCGCCCGGGTACCCGTCCGGGCCCCGATCCGCGCCCGCCTCCATCGGATCGCAGCCGGGGCGGCTGGATTCGGTACCGGCTACCCCGCAGGCCGCGTGGCCGGGTCCGGCGACCTCGGGACCATTTGCCGCCCAGGCGAACTCGCCACAGCCGGCGCCTTTCGCCCCGCAGCCCTCGGATCCGATGCCCCAGCGGGGGCGTAGTTTCGCCCCGTGGTGGATCATGGCAAGTTTCGCCGCGGCGGCAGCCCTGGTCGCCGCGGTGGTGTTCTGGCCGAAATCGACCGATTCACAGGCGAATTCGAATCAGCCCACGATCCCCGGCCAGCCATCGCTGGTGATCGAGCCGCCGGGCGGCGGACAGCCCGGCCGCACGACGACCGCGGCCACCACCGGCAAGTCCGCGGACCTGCTGACCGCGGACGGCATCCGTCAAGCGATCACGGCACTGGAGAAAGCCTGCGGTGGCAAGGAATTCACCGAGGCGACGTTCTATCCGGAGTACGCCAACGCCAGCGTTCCCGTCACCGGCAGCACCAAGAAATACGACTCCTACACCTACCGCAATGGCGTGGCCACCCGCCAGGGCCCCGGCGGCACCCGCACCGAAACCGGCACCGTCCGCCTGGGTGACATCGACTGGAGTATTCTCCCCGGCCTGTTGAAAGCCGCCGACGACAAGCTCAATGTCCCCAACCCGACCATGCGCTACGTCATCGTCGACTCCGCCTGGACCTTCAACGACGACAAGCCGACCATTCGCGTCTACCTCAGCGACGCCTACAACAGCACCGGCTACCTCGCCGCCAACCTCGACGGCACGATCGTCAGCGTCTACGCCAGCGAGTGAGACCGGTTGTGCCGCCTGCGGATCGCGTGGGCCCGACGCGATCGGTGTGTGCGGCAGCGGTATTCCCGACGTGGTTCAGGCGGCGGTGGCCTGGCGGACGATGATATTGCCGTAGGAGGTGCGGGCGTTCACCCGCACGGTGTTCTCCTCGCCCGAGCGGGTCGCCGGGGCGAGCTGGTTCTGCACGGCGCCGTGCAGGGTGGTCGAGGCCAGCTGTACCGCGCTGCCCGGCACGATCCCCACCTCCAGCTCACCCATCTGGGTCGCCAGATCGAGCACGCCGCGCGCGGCCGCGTCGACGCGGATATCGCCCTTGGCGGTTCTGGCGGTCACCGAACCGTGCGGGCGCTCGATGACGATGTCGCCCGCCGAGACCTCGAGATCGCACTCGCCGAATTCGCCCACGCCGGTGAGCCGGCCCATCGCGACCACGCCCCGCAACCGGGATCCGGCGGGCACCTCGATGCGCACCTCGATCGCGCCCTTGCCGCCGAACGGGCTGAGCCGACGGCTCGTCGGCATGTCCACGGTCAGCTCGCCGTCGGTGAACCCGACCCGGGTCTTTTCGGCGATACGCACGTCATCCTTCTTGGTCGCATCGGCCGGCCGGACCTCGACGACGGTGTCGGCGCGGTCGGAGGCGAGGACGACGACGTTCGCGATGGGCAGATCGACGGTGACGGCGATCGGCGCGGGCGTCTGGAATGTAGGCATGTCGTTCCCTGACTTTCTTCGGAAGTGAGTGCTGTTGCACCTGCGCTCACCACTGTACGTATATGTATACGTAGACGCAAGGGTGATGTGTCGGTGGTCTCTGGGAGGCTGGGCCAATGGATCCGGTGACCTTCTCCGACGCGGCGGCCTTCGACACCTGGCTCGAGGCCAATCACGCTGTGCCGGAAGGAGTCTGGATTCGCATGGCCAAAGCGGGCTCCGGCATCCCGTCGCTGACCAGTGACGAGGCGGTCGACGTCGGCCTGTGCTGGGGGTGGATCTCGGGGCAGCGCAAGGGGCTGGACTCGGAGTACTACCTGCAGAAATACGTTCCGCGCCGCCCGCGCAGCCACTGGTCGCAGGTGAATGTCGACAAGGTCGCCGAGCTCACCGCGGCGGGCCGCATGCGCGCCCCCGGCCTCGCGGAAGTCGCGGCGGCCAAGGCCGACGGCCGCTGGGCGGCCGCCTACCCCTCCCAATCCAGCTTCACCGTTCCGCCGGACCTCGCCGAAGCGCTCGACCGGCGCCCGGCCGCCCGGGCCGCGTTCGAGGAACTCGATCGCACCCGCCGGTACGCGATCGTGCTGGAGCTCCTACGCGCGCGCAGCGGGAAGACCCGCGCCACCCGGCTCGCCAAGGCACTGGCCAACCTCGAACCGCGCTGACGGTCGTGTCCGGTCAGGGTTCGACGGCCACCGGCAGGGTGCGCAGGCCCCGCAGGACCGGGCTGGGGATGCGGGTCGGGGTACCCGCGCGAGTGAGGCCCGGTGTGCGGCGGGCCAGGGTTTCCAGGGCGATGCGGGCTTCCAGGCGGGCCAGGGCGTTGGCGATGCAGTAGTGGATGCCGGTGCCGAAGGCCAAGTGGCCGTTGGTTTTCCGGTCCAGCTCGAAGGTGTCCGGGGCTTGCCAGTGGCGCGGGTCGCGGTGGGCCGAGCCGATGAGCGGGAGGACACGGGAGCCGGTGGGGATGGTGATGCCTTGGAGGGCAACGTTTGTCGTGGTCACGCGGAGGAGGGCTTGGGCGGGGCTCTGGTAGCGCAGGGTTTCCTCTACGGCGAGGGTTGCCTGGGTGGGGTCGGCGGTGAGGCGGTGCCAGGACTCGGGGTGGTCGAGCAGGGTGTCCATGGCATTGGCGATCAGGTTGGTGGTGGTTTCATTGCCGCCCACCAGCAGCAGCACGCAGAAGAGGATCAGCTCGAGGGTGGTGAGCGCGCCGTCGGCGTCGGGGGTGACGAGCAGGCTGATCAGGTCGTCGCCGGGCTTGCGGCGGCGCCGCCGGACCGTGCGGGCGAAATAGCGCGTGATGGCGAAGGCGCTGCGCAGCATGCGAAATGTGCTGCCGCCGGTGAGGAGTCCGTCGATCAGATCATCGGACCAGCGTTTGAAGGCGTCGCGGTGTTCGGGCGGGATTCCCATGAGTTCGGCGATCACGATGGTCGGCAGCGGGCCGGCCAGGTCGTGCACCACATCCACCGGCTCACCGCGCGCCGCGTGGGCGCACAGGGCGTCGGCGAGGTCGTCGGTGAGGGCGCGAATCCTGGTTTCCAGGGCGGCGATTCGGCGTGGGGCGAAGGCGCGGTTCACCTTCTTGCGCAATCGGGTGTGCACCGGGGGATCGCTGGTGAGGAGGGTCTCGGTCGGCAGCAGGCGTTCGACGGGCCAGGTCAGCCAGCGCGGTGGTGACATGCGCGGGTTGAACGGGTTGCCTGAGAAGGCTTCGGCGGCACCGAGATTCGAGGAGAAGCGGGTGGTGTCGCGCAGCGCGGTCAGCACGTCGTCGTAGCGGCTCAGGATCCACAGGTCGGGGTCGGGGCAGTGGTGGACGGGGGCTTCCTCACGCAGGCGGGCGTAGTGCGGATAGGGATCGGCGATGACCGCGGGATCGTTGAGATCGAATGCGGTGGTGCGGGTTTCGGCCATGATGGCGCTCCGTGCAATCAGCGGATGGATCTAGGGTGCCGCGCCCAGGGCGGCGCGCAAGGTGACGACCCACTGGCGGATGAATCGTTCCTCGTCGATATCCAAGGGGGGATCGTTGTAGATGCAGGTTGCGGCCCAATAGTTTTCGAGCGAGCCGAGCCAGATGGCCGCGATGGCCTCGATATCGCGGTCGTCGCCCGCCGATTTCGCGGCCAGCCAGTCGGCCAGGAAGCGCCGCGACCGCTCGAACAGTCGCGTTCGCGCCTCGGCCATGACGGCCGGGAACTGCTCGCTCTCCTTGGTCATGACGCGAATCAGATTGCGCCAGCTCTGCAACAGCACCAGCGAACCGCGCGCGATGAGAGTGAGTTCGGCGTCCAGATTGCCCAGCGACAGCATCGGCGCGAGCGCGAATCCGGTTTCGGCGGTGCCGATGGCGCGCTCGACGGCAGCGGCGAGCACCTGTTCCTTCGACCCGAAATGGGTGTAGAGGGCTCCGGAATGCGGTGACAGCCCGGCCGCCTCCTCGATGGCGGCCACCGAGGTTCCGGCGTAGCCCTTGTCGGCGAACAGTCGCAGCGCCTCATCGAGGATGCGGTCGCGAGTACTGTCCGCCACGGTTTCTCCAATCAAATGCTTGGATACCACCAGACTGCGCTTGGCCACTCGAATGATCCAGGGCCCGGCGGCAACTCGTCCGAAACCCGCCGTGCGCCCCCGCGTCCGAAGGTCTCGAATTTCCCTCGGAAGTGGGCACGACGTGCGGGAATGTCGCGCGGGACTGTCGGTGGCCTCGACTAGGGTGAGGGTTGTGAGCGAATCGGGCATCGAGATCACCCCGGCGAGTGGGGACGAGCGGGTCGAGTGGCAGCGACTGGCCGAGGAGGTGCGCGACCATCAGTTCCGGTACTACGTCCGGGACGCACCGATCATCACCGATGGCGAATTCGACGAGATGTTCCAGCAGCTCGTCGCACTGGAGGAAGCGCATCCGGATCTGCGCACCCCGGATTCGCCGACCCAGCTGGTCGGCGGCGGCTTCACCACCGAATTCGCGCCCGTGGATCACCTCGAGCGCATGTACTCCCTCGACAATGTGTTCAACGAGGAGGAGATGCGGCAGTGGATCGCCCGGGTCGAAGCCGACACCGGCGCGAACATCCACTACGTCTGCGAGGTGAAGATCGACGGCGTCGCGCTCAACCTCGTGTACGAGGACGGCAGGCTGGTGCGCGGCGCCACGCGCGGCGACGGGCGCACCGGTGAGGACGTCACGCTGAATGCCCGCACCATCGAAGACATTCCGCATGTGCTGACGCCCAATGCCGAATTCCCGATGCCGAAACTGCTCGAAGTGCGCGGCGAGGCGTTCATGACGCTCGAGGATTTCGAGGCGCTCAATGCCGCTATCGTCGCGGAAGGCAAACCGCCGTACGCGAATCCGCGCAATACCGCGGCCGGTTCCCTGCGGCAGAAGGATCCCGCGGTCACCGCGCGCCGCAAGCTCAAAATGATCTGCCACGGCTTCGGCCGCATCGAGGGCTGGGCCCCGGAATCGCAGAACGAGGCGTATCGCGCGCTGGCGGCCTGGGGCCTGCCGGTGTCGGCGCACACCGTCCGGGTGCAGGGCGCGGACGCGGTCATGGATCGCGTCAACTATTGGGGCCAGCACCGCCACGATATCGAGCACGAGATCGACGGCCAGGTCATCAAGGTCGACGAGTTCTCGCTGCAGCGCCGCCTCGGCGCGACCTCCCGCGCCCCGCGCTGGGCCATCGCCTACAAGTACCCGCCGGAGGAAGCCACCACCAAGCTGCTCGACATTCAGGTGAATGTCGGTCGCACCGGCCGGGTTACGCCGTTCGCGGTCATGCAGCCGGTGACGGTCGCGGGCTCCACGGTGGCCATGGCCACCCTGCACAATGCCTCCGAGGTCAAGCGCAAGGGCGTGCTCATCGGTGACACCGTCACGATTCGCAAGGCGGGCGATGTGATCCCGGAGGTGCTGGGCCCGGTGGCCGATGCCCGCACCGGCGCGGAACGCGAATTCGTCATGCCCACGCACTGTCCCGAATGCGGCACCGAACTCGCCCCCGAGAAGGAGGGTGACGCCGACATCCGCTGCCCCAACCAGCAGTACTGCCCGGCGCAGTTGCGTGAGCGCGTCTTCCACGTGGCCGGCCGCGGCGCCTTCGATATCGAGGCGCTCGGCTACGAGGCCGCCATCGATCTGCTCAAGTCCGAGGCCATCGCCGACGAGGGCGACCTGTTCTCCCTCGACGAGGACACGCTGCTCACCACGACGCTGTTCACCAACAAGAGCGGCACGTTGTCCGCGAACGGCAAACGCCTGCTGCAGAATCTGGAATCCGCCAAGGACCGCCCGCTGTGGCGGGTGCTGGTGGCCCTGTCCATCCGCCACGTGGGCCCCACGGCCGCACGGGCTCTGGCCTCGGCCTTCGGCAGCATGGATCGCATCCGTTACGCCTCCGCCGAGGAACTGGCCGCCACCGACGGCGTCGGCCCCACCATCGCGGCGGCCGTCGCCGAATGGTTCACCGTCCCTTGGCATCTCGATATCGTCGACAAGTGGGCGGCGGCCGGTGTCCGCATGGAGGACGAACGCGACGAATCCATCGAACGCAATCTGGAGGGCCTGTCCATCGTCGTCACCGGCTCCCTGGTGGAGTTCACCCGGGACGGCGCGAAGGAGGCCATCCTGATTCGCGGCGGCAAGGCGGCGAGTTCGGTGTCGAAGAAGACCGCCTTCGTGGTCATCGGCGATTCCCCGGGTTCCAAGGCCGCCAAGGCCGAGGAGCTCGGTGTGCCGATCCTCGACGAGGAAGGCTTCAAGAAGCTGCTCGAAGGCGGCCCGGAAGCCGTGCAGGGTCCGGAGGCCGTGAAGGATCCCGACACGGAGCAGTAGTGCGATGCGCCGAGGTGGGAATGGCCCGCCTCGGCGGGCGCGTTGTCCGGTGTCGAATGGTGTTGGGGGACAGGGGATAGGGATGGAGTTGTGGTGAGTGGTGCAGCACAGGCGCGTGTCGAGATCCGGGACGCCGCGCCGGAGGACTATCCGACCATCGGCGCTTTGACCGTCGACGTCTATGTCGGCGAGGGTCACGTCGACCCGCAGAGCCTGTACGTGGCCGAACTGGCCGACACCGCCACCCGCGCGGACTCGGCCCAGATCCTGGTGGCGGAGCACGAGGGCGCGGTCGTCGGTTCCCTGACGGTCGCCCGCCCCGGCACCCCCTTCGCCGATATCGCCCGCCCCGGCGAACTCGAATTCCGCATGCTGGCAGTGGCGAAGCAGGCTCGCGGCCTCGGCGTCGGCTCCTCCCTCATCCGCCGCGTCATCGATATCGCCCGCACCGAGGACTTCGACGCCGTAGTCCTCACCACCATGCCCACCATGCGCGACGCCCGCCGCATCTACGACCGCCTCGGCTTCCTCCATGTGCCCGAACGGGATTGGAAGACCATGGCCGGCACACCCCTGACAGTCATGCGCCTCGCCACGGGGTCCTGATCAAGATCATGGAGCTCTGATGGCGGGGATCCAGACAAATTCCCGCCACCAGAGCTCTCTCACCCGCTGTACACCTGCGCGCGTCAGAGGCTGCCACTGGTGCAGTAGGACTGGTCGCGGTAGGTGGGGTCGGGGCGGGGGTCGGTGCCGAATGTCCACTGGGAGATGGGGTCTGCGGGCTTCCAGGCGAGGCTGCCGTCCGCCAGTGCCACTACCTGGTGGATGTCGTTGGGCGAGTCGCCGGTGCTTACAGGGCTGGTGTTCATCGAAATGTCCTCCGGCTCTGTCGGTTTCAGCACCAGCTGGCCTGCGGGCGGCAGACGGTCCAGCCGGATCGGTCGGTCCGTGCGGTGGGGGTCCAGGTGGCGGCGCCGCTGTCGCTGGAGGTGGCGCGAGACGGGGATTGCGCCGGGGGAGTGCGGCTTTCGCGGAGGTTCTCGCGGTGTTGGTTCTGCCACACCGGGTTCGAGTCGGTGTGCATGTAGCCGAGGGGGTCGATGCCGTGCAGGCCGGCGGTGTCGGAGCTGGTGCGCGGGGAGCTGTCGAAGGCCGGGCCGCCGCGGGAAAGTGATTCCGCCGCAGCGGGTCCGGCTGCGAGGGTGGCGGCGGCCGCGGCGCCCACCAGGGGCAGCACGGTGTGGATCATGCGCCGGGTGCGGGTCGTCAGGGTCGATCGGTCGCGCGTGGTGGGCTCCATTGCCTTCTCCGTTCACCGAGGTGCTCGCGAACCGAGCACTCATCTACGTAGTCCAATAGTAGGTATCTACGTAGTTGGTTAGTAGAAGAGTTTGCTGAGAAATGTCAGCCCAGGACGGTGGCGATTATTCCGGCCAGATAGCCCAGCCGCGCCACCTCGGACGGCCGGAACTCCGGTCCGCCCGGACGGCCCAGCAGTAGCACCTTGCCGCTGTTGCCCAGTGGGGCGGCGGCCAGCTTGGTGTCCATGTCCTTCCAGAGCTGCGGCACCCAATCGCCTTCGGCGTCAAGGACTGCCGGCTTTTCCAAGGGCATCCACGGCGCGGAACCGGCCTGTGTGGACGGTGCGCTCTGGCTGCCCACCACCCGGTACGCCCCGGACGCGCCGATGTCGATCACCGTGCTCCAGCCGACGCGCAGCACTCGCGGCACGCCGTCGACGAGCACCTGCAAGCGATCGTCGCGGGCATTGGCCACCTGGTCGATGAGCTCGAGCTCGCGGTGGGTGTCCAGCATTCCGGAATACGGCCGCAGCGAATCCACCTGGACGTCGTGCAGGGATTCGGCCGCGGTGATCAGGGTGTCGGGGAGTGCGCCCGAGGGCACCTCCACCACGATGTCGTCGATCGCGAAACCATCGCCGCGTTCGACGACATCCAGCGAGAGGATGTCGGCGCCCACGGAACCCAGCGCGAGTGCGAGCGAACCGAGACTCCCTGGGCGATCAGGAAGTTGCACGCGAAGCAGGTATGACACGTGCTTCCTTCCTTTCCTTGTGCGACCACCGAAACTTTGGGACGGATACCCGAGTCAAGCAATACTTACACCCTCGGGAGGCGGTTATCGAATCGAACCGAACCGTGTGAGCCAGGCCACTTCTCCGTCACCGTCCCTATCGATGATGCCAGGTGTTCGCGACCGCTGTGACAGGCGGTCGCGCGCGCACCGGCGGGCGTGCGCAGGGCTGCGGACCGCCGCGCTCGGCGCGCCCATTAGGCTGTCGGTGGCCGAATCTCCATCTCGAACTGCCGAAAGGGGTCCCGCGGTGCCCGCCATCTCCAGGGACGAGGTCGCACACCTCGCCCGGTTGTCCCGGCTCGCTCTGACCGACGAGGAACTGGATCTGTACGCCGGTCAGCTGGATTCCATCCTGACCCACGTCGCCCAGATTTCCGAGGTCGCCGCCGCCGACGTCGCTGCCACCGCGTCCCCGAATCCGGCGACCAATGTGACGCGTCCCGACGTGGTGCAGCCCTGCCTGACTCCGGACGAGGCGCTGGCACAGGCGCCCGCCGTCGAGGAACAGCGCTTCATGGTTCCGCAGATTCTGGGAGAGGGCGAATGACCGACCTGACCAAGCTCTCCGCGGCCGAACTCGCGGAGAAGATCCACGCGCGCGAGGTCTCCTCGGTCGAGGTGACCGAGGCTCACATCCAGCGCATCGCCGAGGTCGACGGGGAGATCAACGCCTTCCTGCACGTCGCCGGCGAGCAGGCGCTGGTCACCGCTGCCGAGGTGGACCGCAAGGTCGCCGCCGGCACCGTGGATTCGGCGCTGGCCGGTGTTCCCTTGGCGCTCAAGGACGTTTTCACCACCACCGACATGCCGACCACCTGCGGGTCGAAGATCCTCGAGGGCTGGGTGGCGCCGTACGACGCGACGCTCACCACCAAGCTGCGCGAGGCCGGCATCCCGATTCTCGGCAAGACCAATATGGACGAGTTCGCCATGGGCTCCTCCACCGAGAACTCCGCGTACGGTCCGACCCGAAACCCGTGGGATACCAGCCGGATTCCCGGCGGTTCCGGCGGTGGCTCGGCCGCGGCGCTGGCCTCCTACCAGGCGCCGCTGGCGATCGGCACCGACACCGGCGGTTCCATCCGTCAGCCCGCCGCCGTCACCGCGACCGTCGGTACCAAGCCCACCTACGGCACCGTGTCCCGGTACGGCCTGGTCGCGTGCGCGTCCTCGCTGGATCAGGGTGGCCCGTGCGGTCGCACCGTGCTCGACACCGCGCTGCTGCACGAGGTCATCGCCGGCTACGACCCGCGCGACTCCACCTCCCGCAATGTGCCGGTGCCGCCGGTGGTCGCCGCCGCGCGCGAAGGCGCGAACGGTGATCTGCGCGGCGTGAAGGTCGGTGTGGTCAAGGAACTGCACTCCGACTCCTATCAGCCCGGCGTCATCTCCTCCTTCGACGCCGCCGTCGCGCAGCTGAAGGATCTGGGCGCCGAGGTCGTCGAAGTGTCCTGTCCGCACTTCGAATACGCGCTGCCCGCGTACTACCTCATCCTCCCGTCCGAGGTGTCCTCCAACCTGGCGCGTTTCGACGCCATGCGCTACGGCCTGCGTGTCGGCGACGACGGCACGCACTCGGCCGAACAGGTCATGTCGCTCACCCGCGAGGCCGGTTTCGGCCCGGAGGTCAAGCGCCGCATCATGATCGGCACCTACGCGCTGTCGGCGGGCTACTACGACGCCTATTACGGCCAGGCGCTCAAGGTCCGCACGCTCATCGCGCAGGACTACGACCGCGCCTACGAGCAGGTCGACGTGCTGGTCTCGCCGACCAGCCCCTTCACCCCGTGGAAGCTGGGCGAGAAGGTCAACGATCCGCTGGCCATGTACCTGTCCGACCTGTGCACGCTGCCCACCAACCTGGCCGGGCACTGCGCCATGTCGGTCCCGTCCGGCCTCAGCGCCGACGACGGCATGCCGGTCGGCCTGCAGATCATGGCTCCGGCCCTGGCCGACGACCGGCTCTACAAGGTCGGCGCGGCCTACGAGGCGGCGCGCGGCCCCATCGCCTGACCCGAAAAACCCTGCTACCGCACCCCTTTCACCTCCCGTATCGTCGGACGGTGAAGGGGGTGCGGCGTTTTTCCGGTCGCCGCTGCGATCAACCCGGCAGGTCGGTAGGCTGCACACTGGTTGGACTGCGGGCGAGGGGATCATGTTGCGGCACGGCGAAGTCTTCGCGGGGTACGTCATCGAACGCGAACTCGGCCGTGGCGGAATGGGTTCGGTGTACGCGGCGAGACATCCGCGACTGCCCCGGCTCATCGCGCTGAAACTGCTGCACCGGGACATGTTCGGCGATCACGAGACCCGGCTGCGCTTCGAACGCGAAGCCGATGTGGTCGCGCAGCTCGATCATCCGAACATCATCACCGTCTTCGACCGGGGCGCCGAAGGTGATCAGCTGTGGATCGCCATGCAGTACGTCGACGGCACCGACTGCGCCTCGCTCGATCCGCGCGAACTCGCGCCCGAACGCGCGGCCGACATCATGGTGCAGACCGCCGCCGCGCTCGATCACGCGCACGGGCGCGGCATCCTGCACCGGGATGTGAAGCCCGCCAATATCCTGCTGTCGCATTCCGCCGGGCCGGGTTCGGGCTTCAGCGAACGCGTGCTGCTCAGCGACTTCGGCATCGCCCGCGTACTCGACGGCACCGCGGGGCTCACGCGCACCGGAACCCTCAATGCCACACTGGCCTTCGCCTCCCCGGAGCAGCTGACCGCCGCCGAACTCGATCACCGCTCCGACCAGTACTCGCTGGCGTGCACCCTGTTCCGGCTGCTCACCGGGCGCGGCCCGTTCGACGCCGGCAATCTCACCGCCGTCATGCTCGGCCACATCCAGTCCCCGGTGCCCGCCGTCAGCGAGCATCGCGGCGACCTGCCGCCGGCCCTCGACACCGTGCTCGCCCGCGCCATGTCGAAGGATCGCGAGGACCGGTTCGCCTCGTGCAGTGAATTCGCGTGGGCTGCACGGGAAGCGGTCGCCGGGGCGGGGTACCCGTCGGGCTCGGGTTACGCATCCGCGCCGGGGTTCCCGGGTGCCGGCTCGACGCGCGGCTATACCACCCCCGGCTTCGGCAATGGGCCGGTCTCGACTCCCGGCTATCCCCACGGGCACAGCTCCACGCCGGGTTTCGCGACCGATCCGCTCCCGACTCCGGGGTACACCCACGCACCCGCGAGTGCGTCGTTCACCCCGCCGTCATCGGCTCCCGCGCCCGCAACCATGGTCGCGCCGGTCGGCCGTGCCCCGGAATCCGCTGCCCGTGACAGTGACTCGCACGCGCCCGGTGCCGGATCCCTCCCCGCGTCCGGTGCGGGGTCGCCGCGTCGGACCGACGTGCCCGAGGGCAGTTCGATCGAAGTGGAGACCGTGCACGGTTGCCTGCTCGGCGGCGCGGTCGGCGATGCGCTGGGCGCGCCGGTGGAGAGCATGCTGCTGCGAAACATTCAGCAGCGATACGGGATTCGCGGCGTCACCGGTGAGCGCGGCAGCTATCAGGGCGCGATTTCGGATGAGACCCAGCTGACCCTGTTCACCACCGAGGCGCTCATTCGCAGCTCGGTGCGCGCCCGAGCCCGCGGCATCGGCGGCGCGACTCTCGGCATGATCCAGGAGAACCTGCTCATCTGGTTGACCGGGCAGGGCACCGCCATCGCCGAGCAGCCGTTCGAACTGCGCAGCAGCCTCACCGCGTATCCGGAACTCATGCACTTCCGCGGCACCAGCTCCGCCACCGCGTCGGTCATGCGGCGGGTCGGCGAGCAGCGCAAACCGCGAGCGCTGCTCGGCACGCGCGGGAATCCGGTCAACGATTCCAAGGGCTGCGCGGCCGTGGTGCGGTCCGCGCCCTGCGGCTTCAGCGAATCCCTGGACCGCGCTTTCGAATTGGCCTGCGATGCCGCCGCGCTCACGCACGGCAATCCCGGCGGCTGGCTGCCCGCCGGAACCTTCGCCGCCATCGTCTACGGACTCTCGCACGGACTGGATCTGCGGGCGGCGGTGGATGCGGCGCGCACGGAACTCGTCCGGCATCGCGAACATGAGGAAACCGCGCAGGCCCTCGATGCGGCGGTGCGGCTGGTCGGCGACTACGCCCGCCTGGGCCGCCCCATGCCCGAACCGGAGGTTCTCCAGCAGCTCGGCGACGGCGTCATCGGCCCCGAAGCGCTGGCCATCGCCGTGTTCTGCGCCCTGTGCGCGGAGACCATCGGCGGCACCCCCGAGCAGATCTTCCGCAATGGAGTCCTGCTGTCGGTCAACCACTCCGGCGACAGCGACTCCACCGCCGCCATCTGCGGCGCGCTGCTGGGCACCCGGCTGGGCGTGCACGCCATCCCCGAGGACTGGCGCACCGGCCTGGACGCGGCGGCCGTCGTCGAACGCCTGGCCACCGACTTCTGCAAGGAATTCGGCCCCACCCCGCCCGCCGACAAATTCGGTGCCCCCACCGCCAACTGGCAGGCACGCTACCCGGGCTGACCCGCCACGAACGTGTGGAACGAAGCCACCGAAGGGAAACGCCAACCGCTGCGGGGGTTTCGGGGCGGCCGGTAGGCTGCAACCTGTTTCGAATTGCTAGGGGATCGGGGATGGTACGACGCGGGGAGATCTTCGCGGGCTATCGGATCGACCGCGAGGTGGGTCGCGGTGGGATGGGGGCCGTGTACGTGGCCCGGGATCCGCGGTTGCCGCGGTGGATCGCGTTGAAGCTGCTGCATCGGGAGATGTTCGGGGACACCGAGACTCGATTCCGGTTCGAGCGGGAAGCCGATGTGATCGCGCAGCTGGAGCATCCGAACGTGATCACCGTGCACGATCGGGGGTGCGAGGACGATCAGCTGTGGATCGCCATGCAGTTCGTGGACGGGACCGACTGCCATTCGCTGGATCCGCGGGAGGTGTCGCCCGAGCGGGCGGTGCAGATCATCATGCAGACCGCCGCCGCGCTGGATTACGCGCACGGGAAAGGGATTCTGCACCGGGATGTGAAACCGGCCAATATCCTGCTGTCGCCCACCGCCGGGGTGGGTTTCAGTGAGCGGGCGCTGTTGAGCGACTTCGGAATCGCTCGCGTGCTGGGGGAGACCGCGCATCAGCGGCTCACCGCCACCGGGAAGCTCAATGCCACCCTCGCCTACGCCTCGCCGGAGCAGTTGACGGCCGAGCAACTGGATCATCGGTCGGATCAATATTCGCTGGCGTGCACGCTGTTCCGATTGCTGACCGGGCAGGCGCCCTTCGAATCGCCGATGGTGGGGGCGGTGGTGCTGGGACATATCCAAGGCCGGCCGCCCGCAGTCAGTTCCATGCGGAGCGGACTGCCCCGACGTTTGGACGCGGTGCTGGCGCGGGCGCTGGCCAAGAAGCCGCAGGATCGATACGCCTCGTGCGCGGAGTTCGCGGCGGCGGCCTGGGAAGCGGTGACCGTCGGCGACCAGGCGTTCGCGAGCGTCCAGGCGCTCGTGCGCGGCGAGCCACCCGCGGATGACGAGTTGCGCATGGCCGGCGGGCCGCTCGCGGGCGTGGACGAGGCACCCGGGGACGCGGAGGAGCCGATCGTCGCGCCCGCTCATCCGAGCCGGCTGGATCGGGTGCACGGCTGTCTGCTCGGCGGCGCGGTCGGTGATGCGCTGGGGGCGCAGGTGGAAACCATGCTGCTGCGAAATATCCAACAGCGGTACGGCATCCGGGGATTCAGCGGTGAGCCGGACCAGTACCGAGGCCGGATCTCCGACGAGACGCAGATGACCTTGTTCGCCACCGAGGCGTTGATCCGCAGTTCGGTGCGGGCGCGCGCCTCGACGCGAGCACAGGCACGGGGCGTGGGAGTCGCGGCGGCCGGGCTGATGCAGGAGGGGCTGCTGGTCTGGATGCAAGGGCAGGGCGTGACCGTGCCCGAGCAGCCGTATCCGTTGCACAGCAACCTGACCATGTATCCGGAGCTGATGACCAATCGAGGGCCGACGCACACCACCGTCTCGGCCATGGAGCGGGTGGCCGCCCTCCGGCATCCGGGCAGGCCGCTGGGAACGCGCGGGCAACCCATCAACGATTCCAAAGCCTGTGCGGCGGTGGTGCGGGTCGCGCCCTTCGGATTCGGCGGATCGCCGGCCGAAGTCTTCGAATCGGCCTGTGATGCGGCGGCACTCACGCACGGCAACCCCGGGGGATGGCTGCCGGCGGGGACGTTCGCGGCGACCATTTTCGGGTTGTCGGAGGGCCTCGAGTTGCGCGCGGCGCTGAGCCGGGCGCGCACCGAGCTGGTACGGCACGACGGGCACGAGGAGACCTCGGAGGCGCTCGACAGGGCGATCTCGCTGGCGGGCGACACCGCGAAATCCGGTGGGGAGATGCCGGAGCCGGAAAGTCTGGAGCCGCTCGGCTACGGGGTGATCGGCCCGGAGGCGCTGGCCATCGCGGTGTTCTCCGCACTGTGCGCCGAGATCGTCGGGGGCGGGGCCGAGCAGGTGTTCCGCAATGGAGTGCTGTTGTCGATCAACCATTCCGGCGACAGCGATGCCACCGGGTCGCTGTGTGGCGCGCTGCTGGGCGCCCGATACGGCGTGCCCGCGATCCCCGGCCCGTGGGGCAGTCGTCTCGACGCGGCCGCCGTCATCGAACGGCTGAGCGCGGATTTCTGTCGCGAGTTCGGTGACGATCCACCCGGCGACAAGGACGGCGCACCCACCGACGAGTGGTGGCGCCGCTATCCCGGCTGAACCACACCGCTGCCCCGGACGAATCCCTGTGCGGGGCAGCGGGGTCCGAGTCAGCAGGCGCCCAGAGACGTGCCCTGATCGGTGCCGTAGCGGTGACCGTGACCGGGCGGGGCGTCCAGGGCCGCCAGCAGATCCGCACTGGTCTGCAGGAAGCTCACCACCGGAAGCCACTGCGGCACAGGGGCATCCGGCCGGGTGCCGGTGAGATCCGGTGCCTTCCACAGCAGCGACGGCGACCAGTGCACCACCGGGTCGGAGGCATTGGCGAGCACCGTCGCGCCGCTGCGATGCGCGGCCCCGGCGGGCGGTCCCGCCCACACCGCCGAGCAGGTGCGCCGATCCTGATCGGCCTCGTCGGTGAACACCGAACTCCCGCCGAGTGCGCCCAGGCTCTGCCCGTAGATGTGGAGCTTCGGCGGCTGGTTCATGCGCGAAAGTCGTTGCTCCACAGCGGTGAACAAGGCTTTCGCCGACTCCTCGGCGGCCTTGCGGCCGAAGATGAACGTCACCCAGCTGGGGGCGGCAGAGTATTGCAGCCCGACCACCGCCACATCACCGCCGAATCGTTCATCGATGCCCTGCACCGCACCCCCGTCGATCCAACCGGACCCGGTGGGGACCGCCACCACCAGATTCCGCCGGGCGAATCCGCCCGAGCGTTCCAACTCCTGAATCGCCAGCGCCACCCGAGAATTCAGATCGGGGGCGGAATGCAATCCCACATACACCCGCACCGCCCGCGCCGGTTCCCCCGCCACGAAACGCCGCCCCTGGGCTCCCAGCGATTCCCATCCGGCCACCGATTCCGGGCTGCCCGATCGGGTCGGTGAAACCGGCTGCGCCACTTCCGGATCCACATAGGCGTCGGCCGCCGCATAGGCGGCCTGCCGCCAGTCCACGACCGCGGGCACCACCATGAAATACCCGCTCAATGCCAGTGCGGTGCCAACGGCGATGCCGCGTGCTCGGCCCAATCGCCGTGCGCTCCAACGCAGTCCGCCCCACAATCCGGTAACCAGCCCCACCAGCAGGGTCGCGCTCACCATCCATCGCACCCAGTACCCCGGGCCGATCTGGGACACCCCCATCACGTCCCGCAATCTGTTCTGCCACTGCGTTGCGTGTACACCGGCCGCGATCACCAGCAGCACCGCCCCGAGGAATATGGCCGGCCGGTACTTCGCCGTCCGGGCGCTCGCATCGAAGCGCGTGCGCCGCAGCGCCATTCGCGTCACCCCGGCCATCGCGAGGCCCACCAGCACCAGCAGTGCGGTGAGAATCGCCTGCGCCAGCGGGGTGCGCGGCAACAGGCCCGGTGCCAGTGACACCAGGCACCCGAGCGCGATGCCGATACTCGTGCCCGCACGGGGCGCGAACCCGGTCCACGCGAATCGGCGACCGGCACCGCCCCGATCGGCCTCCGCTTCCTGCTTGTTCTGGACGACAATCGGTTTCGTCTCGACGAGGGTCATCACCGCTCCTTGCGGGTGTCGGACCGGCGGCGGGCGACCACCGCGCGGAGCAGAGCGAGCGTGAGAGTGGCCGCCGCGGCCAGCAGCGCGATCCGCAGCGGCTGATTGCCGTCCCCCGACTCGGAGTCGTCGAAGGCGGCCTCGTGCACCGGGACCCCGTAGTCCTGGCGAATGGAATTCAGGTCCACGGCGGCGGTCGCGATGCTCGCCATGACCTGGCAGCGGGTGCGGGACAGCACATCTGTCCGAGCCGAGCACGCCTCGTGCATGCGCTGCTCCAGCGCGGCATCGATGGACTGCCGGGCCCACGGCCCCAGCGGCTGCCCCTGCTCGGCCGCGTATCGCAGCAGGTCGTAGCCGAGATCGTGGGCCTTGCACGCCAAATCGAACTCGGCGGGCAGCGCGACGGGGGAGGAGCAGTCGCCGCCCGGATTCACCAGCAGCCCGTCCACCACCGCCGGCTCGTACCCCTCGACCTGCGCGAAATCGGCGGGAATGAACGCGATATCGGACTGCCCGCCGCTGAACTCCAGGACTGCCGTGCGCGCCGCCGCGTTCTCCTGAATGTCAGGGACGATGGCGGCGGCGTCGGCGGAAGGTGCGAAGACCACCGCGGTCGACACGACCAGGGCGGCGACGGCGGCGAACGGGAACGCTCTCATGATCGATGACGCTAGAAATCGGCCTCCGACCGGGGCGTCACGCTGCGGGGCCGTTCCCGCCTGGTCAGTCCGGGGTACCGGAGTGCGAACGCGATACCCGGGTAGGGGGTCGCAGATCACTCGGCGGTATGAGGTGCCCGCGCTGTTCGTTCTCTACCGTCGAGGTCATGGAAGGTACGTTGGCGAAGCGTGCGCGTCGGTTCACACCCCAGGTGTGGTTCGACGTCTTCACGGTGCTGGTGGCGATCGTGTTCATCTCGGTGGCGTGGCCCACCCTGCACCTCACCCACGAGGTGGCGGCCCCCGCCCAACCCTTGATCGCGGGCCTGGCAGCCTTCCCGATCCTGCTCATCCGCGTCAATCCCGCACTGGGATGGGCGGTTTCGGCCGGCTCGGCCCTGCTGATCGCCCTCGCCATCCCGAACACGCCGACCAATGCGATCCCCTTCCAGGTGGTCCACATCCTCTGCCTGTTCGCCCTGCTGGTCTCGGTGGCGATCACCGCCCCCATGCAGATAGTCCTGGTGGCCTGGCTCTCCTCGGCCCTGCTGTTCGGCACCACCATGTCCTCGGAGGGCGACTCCTTCGCCACCGCCGGCATGGGCTGGCCCCTGGCCATCACCGCCCTGGTCCTGCTCGGCCTGCTCATCCGCTGGCTGGTGGTCCAGCGCCGCGAACTGGCCAAACAATCCGAGGAAACCGAACTCGAACGCGCCCGCCGCACCATCCTCGAAGAAAAGGCCCGCATAGCCCGCGACCTCCACGACGTCGTCGCCCACCACATGTCCATGGTCGTGGTCCAAGCCCAAACCGCCCCCTACCGCATCACCGACCTCTCCCCGGAAGCCAAGGCCGAATTCGAGTCGATCGGCGTAGGAGCCCGAGCCGCCCTCAACGAAATCCGCGGCCTCCTCGGCGTCCTCCGCAGCGACGGCCAACTCCCCGAACACGCCCCCCAACCCACCGCCGCCGACGTCCTAACCCTCCTGGAAGGCGCGTTGCGAGCAGGCGTCCCCATCGCCTGGACCATAGAAGGCACCCTCGACTCCATCCCCGAAACCACCGGCCTGGCCCTCTACCGCATCCTCCAAGAATCCCTCGCCAACGCCTCCCGCCACGCCCAGGGCGCCCCCGTCAAGGTCCAACTAACCTGCGCTCCAACAGATCTCACCCTGGTAGTCACCAACGGTCACCCCCTCACCACCCGCCCCGACCACTCCACCACCGGCGGCAGCGGCATCTCCGGCATGCAATCCCGCGCCCAGGCCGTAGGTGGCACCCTCGTCGCCCTCCCCCTTCCTGACGGCGGTTTCGAAGTCCGCGCGCAACTCCCCCTCACCATGACAGTTCCCGCCTGACGGGGCTGCGCAACCACCTGACCACACGCGGTCAGAGTCGGTCGACGCCGAGGTACAGCCCCCAGCCGAAACCGACTCCGTACTTATCACCTGCGAATTCGAATGTGTACTCCTCGTTCGGATACCAGCTGTCCACGGACTGCAGCGGGCCGAACAGTTGGCTGAACTCATCGACAGTTACGCTCCACAGCGGCAATTCTGTGGGGCTGGAAACAGTCGGCGGATTGCCTGCGACCCGCTGGTATCGCGCCGGCCCGATGGTTCCGAAGTTCGTAGATTCTGCCGCGAATTCAAACTGTGGCCAAAATCTACTGGAATATGTGATGGTAGTAGCAGAGACGTCTTGCGCACCGAGGAGGAGCTTTAGGGCGGAAAATTGCTCTGTGCCCAACTTCAGTTTCTGATGAACTTGCTGAGATATGCGGTCAGCGTCCTCGAGAGATATTCCGAACTCGGCCAGCTTGGTCTGCTTTCCATCCTCAATGTTGCGCATCAGCATAAGCTGATGAACTTCGAATTCTATCGAGTTAGATTGCATTTCCGTGCTCATAAGGCGCTCCTCTATCGAATATACTGCAGGAATTGTTCCAGGTCACCCTCGTATTTGACAACCGTTCCGTCGGCGTTGATCAAAAAGGCCTTTCTGACGGAGGTATACGTGGGCAGTACCATCTTCGTGCCATTCGGCAAGGTGGCAATGCCGCCGCTACCGGTCAGGCCGATCTCGGACGCCTTGTTGGT
The DNA here is from genome assembly GCF_013744875.1 of Nocardia huaxiensis. Taxonomy (NCBI): domain Bacteria; kingdom Bacillati; phylum Actinomycetota; class Actinomycetes; order Mycobacteriales; family Nocardiaceae; genus Nocardia; species Nocardia huaxiensis. The sequence continues at coordinate 7,299,151 of NZ_CP059399.1, read as the reverse complement.
TACCGCGGCCGCTTCGTCCTGGGAAAGGTGCAGTTCATTGACCCTGGAAATGATGGTATCCAGCTGTCCTGAACCGCGAGGGATCTGGGCGACCTCTTCGCCGATCTGCTGGCCGAGGCTTTCCAGTTCCTGCGGGCTCTTCTTGCGTTTCACAAGAGTCTTGAGCTTTTCGACAAGTTTGGTCGTCAGGTCCTTGATGCGTTGGACGGCAGCTTTTCGCGCAGCGTTGAGTCGTGTGACAGTCACCGCTGTCTTCAGCTTGGCGGCCTTGACCGCAATCCGGATCAGGTCGACGAACTTGTCGATGATTTTGGCTACGGCTACGGCGGTTTTCGCGGCGACCGCGGCAGCGCCGACGCCGAAGCTTACGACGGAGGCTGCCACCGAGAGGGCAAGACTGACGGCTACTTCGGTGGCGATCTCTTTCGCGAGCTGGTCGAGCAGATTTTTCAGCTCGGTTCGGAGGTCGTCGTGGGCTTGTTTCTGGTCCCGGCAGGCCTGCGCCATTTCGCCATAGGCACCGGCCAGGTCGTCACACGCACCTTTCAGTTCGCGGAGATCCTCGTCGATGAAGTTCGCGTCGGGTGAGGTGATCTGCTCGAACATGGCGGCCGCGCGTTCAAGTTCGCCCGCTGCGGAGGTGACCGAGGCGTTGGTAGCCAAGGAATTCCAGACGTCACCCGAGTGGGAGAGCTTGACGGTATCGCCGTCCGGGATCGGGATGCCGACCTTGGTGGCGAGGTCCAGACCGTCGTCGATCAGGCCGCGGCCAGGCCCTCCTGCGGACGGTGGTACCAGCAGGGAGACCAGTTCCTGCGCGGACAGAGTGAAGGAAGGGACCGTGCTGGGGGCCGCAGGTTCGGGCTGGCCGCTGGCGGCGTCGTAGTCGGCGAGGGCATGGTTGTAGCCTGCTTGGCGAAGTACCTGGGTGTAGCCGTCGATGGCTATCACCAGGTCTATCGACATGGTGTAGACATCTTTGGCCTGCTGGTCGTAGGACTCGGCCCAGATTTTGCCGTCGCCGATACTGCCGGCCATATTGGTGGTGTCGCCGAAGGACGCCATGCCGGTTTTGAAGGCGGTGAAGAGGTCCCCGGAGACTTTGGCGCAGATGTCAGCAGCGTCGTAATAGACCTGTGGGGCAACGTCCAGAACGGTCACGATCGAGCCCCACCGCGTCCCAGCATCTCCAGGTTGGTGGCCACGGCCTCGGTGTAGCGCTGGTGGGCGGCGGCCGCTGCAACTCGCATTGCGTCGATGCCTTCGGATACGTCCTGTGCGCCCGTCATCCACTGCTTGAACGCGTCGTCGGCGGCGACTGCCGACGGACCGGACCAGCCCGACTGCACCGCAGTCGTGCGTTGCTGGATACCTGTGAGGCTATCGTTGAGGAAGCCCACGAATCCGGCCACGCGGGCGGTGATGTTGTCGAGTTCGGTCAGGTCTACTCGAAACGGTTCGGCCATAAGCCTTTTCCTCCCCTATAGAATTACGGCAGATCGAGCGAGCTGATGTTCGTGGTCCAGGTGGTGTCGAGCTGAGTGTGGGCGTCGGCTGTGACGCCCAGCAGTTCCGCGAGGGTCTTCAGTGAGTCCAAGACGGTTTGCGCGCCTTGGCGGGTCTCCTCCCAGCCGGCGCGGTACGCGGTGGCCGAAATGCCGGTCCAGCCCTCCAGCAGCCTGGTGATCTCGGTGTCGAGGGTGCGAACGGCGTCGACCAGCTCCTCGGCGGTCATCTGCACGTAGCGCCCGGCATCGGAGACTTCGGACGGGACGACATCGAACGTGCCATCACCCTGTGCCATACAACCCCCCTGAAAATCTGAACGCCGCGAATCTACCGCATGCCCGGTGCGGGGCCGGGCATGGCAATATCGGTTGGGTGCGTGAGGTGCGACTGTGGCGATAACGGTGTTGATCGCCGATGACCAGGCGATGGTGCGGGCGGGCTTCGGGGCGCTGCTCGGTGCGCAGAGCGACATCAGTGTGGTCGGGGATGCGCCGGACGGGAAAGCGGCTGTGGCGGAGGCCAAGCGGTTGCGGCCGGATGTGGTGCTGATGGATGTGCGCATGCCGGAGATGAATGGGCTGGATGCTGCCAAGGCCATTCTGTCTGCGGGGTTCGATCCGCCGGTTCGGGTGCTCATGCTGACCACTTTTGATATCGATGACTATGTGTATGAGGCGTTGACCATCGGGGCCAGCGGGTTCCTGTTGAAGGACGCGCCGGCCGAAGAACTCGTACGCGCTGTGCGCGTCGTCGCCGCCGGGGATGCACTGCTGGCACCGACCGTGACGCGCAGGCTCATTGCCGATGTGACGAAGCGGCGGGCCCGGCGCGCGCCCGCGCCGGCGCTCGAAGTGCTGACGCCGCGGGAGCGGGAAGTGCTGGAGTTGGTCGCGCGGGGGATGTCCAATGCGGAGATCGCCGAAACCCTGTTCGTGGCCGAGCAAACCGTGAAGACCCATGTGTCGAAGGTGTTCACGAAATTGAACCTGCGCGACCGGGCGCAGGCGGTGGTGCTGGCGTACGAATCCGGCCTGGTGACTCCCGGCTGATACGGCGGTTCACATGGGCATTCGGCGCGGTAGGCTTGCGGACTTGTACGTCACCGGAAGGGGGTCGTGGTGCTGAACAGCGGTGACGTGTTCGCCGGATTCACCATCGAGCGGCTACTCGGACAGGGCGGGATGGGATCGGTGTATCTCGCCCGCCACCCTCGACTGGGCAAGCTGACCGCGTTGAAGCTGCTGAACCGGGAGTTGGTGGCGGACCGGGAGATTCGCGCGCGATTCGACCGGGAGGCCGATCTGGTCGCGCAGCTCGATCATCCGAGCATTGTCGAGATCTACGACCGCGGTGTCGAAGACGGCATGATGTGGATCTCCATGCAGTACATCGACGGCGTGGACGCCGCCAGCGTGGACGTCACCCAGCTGCCGCCCGACCGCGCCGTGCAGATCATCGAAGGCGTCGCCGCCGCACTGGATTACGCGCACGCCATGGGTGTGCTGCATCGAGATGTGAAGCCCGCCAACATCATCCTGGCCCGCGCGGTCGCCGGGCATGGAGAACGCGTCTTCCTCACCGACTTCGGCATCGCCCGCCTGCGCGAGGACTCCACCCACCTCACCCAGGCCGGCATGTTCACCGCCACCCTGGCCTACGCCAGCCCCGAGCAGATGACCGGCGGTCACCTCGACCACACCTCCGACCAGTACTCCCTCGCCTGCGCCCTCTACTGGCTTCTCATCGGCGCGGGCCCCTTCGATTCCCCGCACCCCGCCGAACTCATCCGCGGCCACCTGCAACTCCTCCCACCCCCGGTCTCCCTGCGCCGCCCCGGCCTGACTCCCGCCATGGACGCGGTCATCACCAAGGGCATGGCCAAACGCGCCATGGACCGCTTCCCGTCCTGCACCGACTTCGCCAAGGCCGCCCGCCGCGCCCTGACCGCCCCCGCTCCCACCCCCCAAATCCCTACCGCCACACCGCAACTCCGCCCCTCCGGCCCCACCTACCGCCCCGCCCCGGCTCCCGGCTCGCCCCCGAACTACGCCCCGCCTGGCTACGCGGCGGCTCCACCCGCCTATCCGCCCGCTGTCCCGCAACCACAGGCCGCCCCGCCCGCCTACCCGCCCCAGCCCTACCCGGACCCCGGATACGCCGCGCCCCAACAGCCCCCGGCGCGCCCGCCGGTCCCGCCCGGCCAGCAGATCCCGCCGGGTTACCTTGCGCCGCAACAACCTCCGTCCCCGCCACCAGCCGCGCATCCCCCGCAGCAGTCGCCCGTGCAACCTGCGGCTTCGATTCCACCGCAGGGTTTTCCGCCGGTGCAACCGGTCGAGTCCGAAGGCTCGACCGACGTCTATCCGATAGACGCCGCGCAGGCCACCCCGGCCGATGACGACGCGGATACCACCGCGTACCCGATTGAGCCGCAACAGAGTTCGCCTGCGTCCCCGGGCGGGCCGATCGTCGGCGAGACCGCGTCGATGGCAGGCGCGCCGCCCATGCGCGAGGTGAGTGCGCCTGTTCCGCCGCCCGCGCCGAACGCCGAGGCGGGTCGGTCCGGTCCTGCTCCGGATCCAGCAGGTTCGGTCGCTCGGCGAGAAAACAGTGCGGCGGTACCCGGAGAAGAGTCGGATTCACAACCGGTGGAACGGGATTCGGCTGGGGTGCAAGAAGCGCCGGCTTCTGCTGACCGAACTGGCGACGAGTATGCGGCGCGCCAGGAGCGGCGCATCGGCCCTACGCCGGAGCCCGGTGCTGACCGAGGCGGCTCGGGTGACTCCATGCCCGTGTCGGTTGCGGCGGAAGGAGATTCGGGTGCCTCTGCACCTGCATCGGTTGCAGCGCAAGGCGATTCGGTTGACGCCACGCCTGATGCCTACGGCGCGAGTGACCCTTCGGTGCCCTTTTCTACAGCGTCGGAAGCGGATTCGGGCGCAACCGCGCGGGACGAATCCAGTCCGCGCACGGATACGGCGGAGAACGCCGAGACGCGACGGCGACCTGATATGACCGCGCCGTACCGCAAGGGATCGGCGCGGCGTGAATCGACCGCCGCGCCGAGTGCCCCATCCCTTGCCGCAAGCCAGGATTCGGACACGGCGGGACCTGCTGCTGTGGGGCCGGACGCGGCACGGAGTGATGAACTCGATCTCGGGACCGGGCCCGGTGATGGTGCGTCACCGCGGAAGAGTCCGGGCACGCCGGATGTCGCGCGCTCAGCCGCCGCACCCCCTGCGGCGGACCGGGGTTCGGCTGTTGTCGTCGGCGATTCCGGAGCGGATGGCCCATCGGGTGCTCAGAGCGCGGGGGCGCGCGCCGGGATGGATCCGGATATCGCTGGGGGAGCGGAGTCGGTCGTGTCGCCGGAGGCGAGTTCGGCTGTGCCGCAGGGAATGAGTTCGTCCGCGCGGGAGCTCGGGGTCGCCGGAACACCGGATGCGAAAGCCGTCGAGTCGGAGGCGGGTGCTCCGGCCCAGGGCTCGCAATCGGCTCCTTCCGATCCCCGCGCGCGGCATCCGGAGTCGGGGGCGTTCATGCCGGCCCCGCCTGGGAGCGCTGCGCCGGGAGCCGATCACGGTGCGGGGGAGGCTTATTGGGGACGGGGCCAGGCGGGGCCGGTGGATGCCGGTGCGCCGGGGTTCGCGACGGGCGAGCTGCCTGCCTATACGACAGGTGAGATGCCCGGCTATCCGACCGGGGAGTTCGCGCCGTATCCGGGGCAGGCTCCGGGCGCGTATCCCGGTGGGCCGTACGGGAATGCGCCGGGGGCGTTCGGCGCGGCGGGGGTGCAGCCGCCGCAGCCGGAGCGGCGGGAGATGGAGCAGTCGCAGGTGACGGCGCTGGTGGTGTTGGCGCTGGCGGTGGTGGCGTTGGTGTTGCTGGCGGTGGTGGTGCTGGCGGTGGCGGGGTAGCCCGTCACAGCGCGGCGCGCTCGTCGAGCACCATTTGTCCGGTGTCCACGAGGATTTGGCGGGCGCGGCGGCGGATCAGGCAGTTGTCGACCGTGCAGCATTTGTGGATCTGCATGGCCTGGTGAGCCTGGGGGAGGGCCAGGTCGCCGGGGTCTATGGTGCAGTCGAAGAGGTACATCATGGTGTCCGCCGGTGGGTCAGCGCGGGAGGGCTGGTTGTCCCGGCGGTGGGTGGTGCTGCTGGGCGGCGCTACTCGTGCGCCGGGCACTCAGGCAAGCGTATCGCCCGTGCGCGCCGCAGAGCGCGGCATTCGTCGTCTCGGCAGTGACGGTGGATCTGCAGCACCTCGTGCGCGAGATCCAAGGGCAGATCACCGGGATCTGTTGTGCAGTCGAAGATCAGCAGTGCGGATCCCATGGTTCCTCGAAGCGTTGGTCGCGGCTCCCGATCGTGAGTGGGTGCGCCCGGCTCGGGGACGAGTGGGTCCAGAGGGTTCAGGGTCTCCGGCTCTCGCCGGGCGCATGTTCAAGTCCAGCACCGACACTGCGAGCCGACAATCGAACTACGCGCGTCGGGGGAAACTTTCCGAAACCTCCAGGTCGTCATTCATATTGCGTGAGAGCATCGTTCACAGTGACCGAAATTTGCCTTCGCGGGGGAGGATTCGATGTCCGATCATGGTTCGACATTGCCACGCCGCCAGCTCGGCCGGTACCTGCGCGAGGGGCGCATGCAATGCAATATGACGATCGCCGAGGCCGCGGCGCTCATGGAATGGAGCGAGTCGAAACTCCAGCGCCTGGAAACCGGTAACGCGGAGAAGATCCGGGTGCTCGACGTCCGGGAACTGTGCCGCATCTACGACTTCGACGACGAGTTCGCCACCGCCCTGGTGGGTCTGGCGCAACAGGCCAGCGTCAAGTCCTGGTGGCACGAATACGACGATCTGATTCCGGAGGGTTTCAATGTGTATGTGGGCCTGGAGGCTTCGGCCCGCGCCCTGATTTCGTACCAACCGGACTTGATTCCCGGACTGCTGCAAACCACCGACTACGCACGGGTTCTCATCAGCGATTACTGGCCGGATGCTGCCCATGACCAGATCGACCGAAGAGTCCAATTGAAGATGCGCCGCCAGAGCCTGGTCACGCGCAAGCGCAGCCCGGCCACCCTGGACGTGGTGATCCATGAAACCGCACTACGCCGCGTTGTCGGCAATCCGCGCGTGATGGCGGCGCAACTTCGACGCGCGGCGGACATGTCGACACTGCCGACGATCGCTGTTCGTGTACTACCCTTCTCCGCGGGCGTCCCGACAGGGCACACGGTCGGGCCGTTCGTGATTCTGGAATTCGGCCGGGACAGCGGTAACAGGCCGGTCGAACCCACCGTGGTGTACCTGGAGAACTTCCTGGGCGACCTCTACCTGGAAAAGCAGGCCTCGGTCGACCGGTATCACCAGGCGTACCAGGCCCTCCAGCAATCGGCGCTGGACGAGGCAACCAGTAGGGACCTCTTGCGGAAGGCAGCGAAGGAGTACGCGACGTGAAAGTCGAACCGTCCGGCGCACGGTGGTTCAAGAGCGCCCGCAGCACGGGCGCCAAGGAATGCGTGGAAATCGCTTTTCTGGACAGCGGAGTCGGTGTCCGCGACAGTAAGAACCCGACCGGTCCGGCATTGATTTTCGCTCCGGCAGAATGGGATCGATTCACCACAGCCCTCATGGACGGCAAATACGACAAATGAGGAGTGGAGCTCCGGCAGTCGCTGCCGGAGCTCCGGCCATTTGCGGCAACGGTTTTCGTGGGCGCAGCAACTGCTCGACGAACGGTGAAGTGGCCCTTCCCGCGAAACCGGCCTCGGGAACGAGTGCGGCTCAGGCCGCGCCGGCGGTGGTGCGCTCCAGTTCGGCGGCGGGGCGGCGCGCTGCCTGGAGGACCAGGTGGAGGAGGGGGACCATGAAGGTCATGTCGACCGTGCTCCAGCCCAGGGACATGCGGTTGTGGACGAAGCCGACGGAGACGCCGGAGCGGGGGTCCGCCCAGCCCATGGAGCCGAACGCGCCCATGTGGCCGTAGCCGCGCGGCGCTCGGGGGGAGGGGAAGCTGTGGTAGCCGAGGTGCCAGAAGGGCACGATCAGGCTGCGGTCGAGCTGGTAGGTGCGCACGCGCTCCAGGGCTCGAACTGTCTTGGCGGACAGGTAGGTTCGGCCGTCCACATAGCCGTCGCAGGCCAGGGCGCTGTACATCTTGGCCAGCGCGGGGGCGGTGCAGACCGCGTTGCCGGCGGGGAGGGCGGTGTCCAGGATCGAGGGGCGTTCGCCACGGAAGATGCCTTCCAGGCCGGGGACGTAGATCGATTCCAGCGGGGAGCGCACCAGCTTCGGCAGGCGCGGCACCGCGGCCGCCACCGGCGTCGGAATGCTGCGATTGGCAAGGGTTTTCACCGAGCCGACCAGATCCGCGCCGATGGTGCGGGAACCGGCGGGCGGGGCGCCCAGGTGGATGCCGTCGACGCCGAGGGGTTCGGCGACCTCGGTGCGGTACAGCTCGGCCATATCGCGGCCCGTGATCGCGCGCGCGATGCCGGCCATGAGCCAGCCGATGGTGAGGGCGTGGTAGATCGGTTTGCCCAGCAGGTGACCGGGTTTCGCGGCGGCGAGGCGCTCCTCCATCAACCGGTGATCGAGCACCTCGGCAGAATTCGCGGCGGGCAGCGCCGAGAGTCCGGCGCGGTGGCTGAGCACCTGTTCGACCGTGATCGCCTGTTTTCCATTGGCGGCGAACTCCGGCCAGTATTCGGCGACCGGCGCGCTGTAGTCGAGCAGCCCGCGATCCGCCAGCCGCGCCAGCACGGTGGCCGAGACACCTTTGGAGGCCGAGTAGATCATGCTCCCGGTATCCGCGGTCCACGGTGTGCCCGCCGCATCGGCGGACCCCGCCCACACATCCACCACCGGTTCCCCGTGCAGATAGACCGACAGCCCGGCCCCGTTCCCGGTGCGCCCGGCGAATACGCGAGCGAAAGTTCTTACCGCAGTGGCGAATCGGGGATCGGCGACACCGCTCACCCCGCTCGGCAGATCGACGTCGGCGGCGAATCTGGAGGTTCTCATCCACCAACGGTAGCCAGCGGACCGAACACCCGACAAGGACTGTCTGAGACAAGTGGGTAATTCTGGCCTACTGCACAAGACCACGCCGCCCGAATTGGCATGGTGCTCGAGCCGCCCCGATCAGTTCGACTCGTCGTATGCGCTCAGCATCGCGGAAAATTCGTCGCATTGCGATGCCGCGGCGGCGCGGAACGAATCGCGGGTCTGCCGTGCGGTGGTTCCGGAGACCGATGTCATTTGCTCCTCCATGTTCCGCAGCGCTTCGGCATTGCCCGCGAAATGTGGATCGGTGCTGATCAGCCCACTGTCTCGCATACGCCGCAGCGTGTGGCAGCGCTGCGTGGCCTCATCGGGGCTCGTGGCTTTGGTCTCTGTCCCGGCAATGGTGGACGCCGGCGTCGTGCCGGTTTCCGCCGATTCATTCCCCGAACACCCGGCAGCCAGGCACACAAGTGCGGTAATCGCCACGGCGGCGGCACATTTCATCGCATCCCCTCGATAGCTCGCGGCTACCATACTCGCGATGCGTGGATTGTCCAGCGTGTCCCGCCGGGACTCGTGTCACGCGGTTTCCATGACGATCCCGCTGAGCTCGCGAACGAGTGCGGTATCGAATCCGGTGCGCCACACGAAGACCCATTGACACGGCGCGGCATCGCTCAGCGGAACATAGGTGACGCCGGGCCGGCCGTAATACTCGACGGTGTGCTCGCAGCAGAATGCGACCGCGCGATCGGCGGCAATGGCGGCGAGCATCTCCTGAAAGGTCCGCACCCTCGGCCCACGCCGCAGCGGCTGCCCGGACGGCGTATGCGTCGGAACTTTGTCCGCCACCCAGTACTGCGGCGGTACGTCTCCGATATCGAAGAAAGTCTGACCGGCGAGGTCCTCCATCGAGACGGCGGCGCGGGCGGCGAGTGGATTGCGGTCGGAAACGGCCAGCCGCCACGGTTCGGTGTACACCACCGGGCCGACGCTGAGATCGGTTTCCTCGACCGGAAGCCACAGCAGCTGGATATCCACCTCGCCCGTGCGCAGCGGTCCGAACGGGTCGGAGAAATGGGCTTCGCGCAATGCGATTTCCACGTCCGGATGGGCACTTTCGAAGGTCTCGAACACCGGCGCGATGACGTGACCCATCGCGCCCATGATGCCGACGTTCAGCGTGGTCGGCCTGCCATTGGCGGCCGCGCGCGCATCGGTGATGGCCGACTTGATCTGGCCGTAGCCGCGTTCCAGGTCAGCGCGCAGTTTCTCGCCGATCGGCGTGAGAATCACGGTGCGGCTGGTGCGCTCGAAAAGCGCTGCGCCGATCAGCCTTTCCTGTTTCCGGATGGCATGGCTGACCCGGGATTGCGTGATGTGCAGACGATCGGCGGTGCGGCCGAAATGCAACTCCTCGGCGAGCGTCAGAAAGATTTCGATATCCCTGTGTTCCATCCATGCCCCCGAGCTCATGGGCACATGCCCTTCCGGTCATGAATCGATTCAACCATGCGCGTGAAGTCATGCGGCATTGCGGATTTCGGCGTTGATCAGGCTATTTCCGCGGACGACAGTGAATGGGGTTGATCCTTCTCACTTTCGGAAAGGGTGTCGTGACTCTCCTGTATCTGGCCGCGGCGCTGGCCGTCGGCGGTCTGCTCGCCGTGCAAGCCTCGGTGAATCTGCAACTCAACAAGGCGGCGGGCACGCCCTATGGCGCTTCCACGGTGCAATTGGGTATTTCGGCGCTGCTGCTCGCGGTGGTCGCCGGAATAGCCGGTGGCTGGGGCGCTTTCGGTGCGCTCGGTGCGGTGGCGGCGGACTCGCCGTGGAAACTGCTGGGCGGCATCGCCTCGCCGATCTACATCACCAGCGCCATCCTGCTGTTTCCCCGGCTGGGCGCGCTGGCCTCGGTCGGCTTGTTCGTGACCGGGCAGATGTTCGCCTCCATCGCGATCGATCTGGGCGGCCTGCTCGGTGTCGAGAAGCGTTCTCCCGGTGGGGGAATGCTGCTCGGTGCGGTGGCGGTGCTGGTCGGCATCGTGGTGGTGATCCGCAGCCAGCTGAGCGGCGGTCGAAACCAGGGCTCGCCGCTGTCGCGGGTCGGCTGGATCCTGCTGGGCCTGTTCGCCGGTGCGGTGCTGCCGATCCAGGGCGCGGTGAATGCCGCCCTGCGCACGGATTTCGGTGATCCGTTCGCCACCGGCCTGTGGTCGTTCCTGGTGGCGACGGCGACCATCGCCATCGTGCTGCTGGTCCTGCTCGCCACCGGCCGCAGCCCGGCCCCGCGGGTCGCGCCGCTGCGCACGGTGCCATGGTGGGGCTGGCTGGGCGGCGTGGCGGCGGCAACCTATGTGACGGTGACCTTCTCGGTGATCCCGCATATCGGCGCGGCCACCACCATTGCGCTCACGGTCACCGGGCAGCAGCTGGCCTCGGCCGTCATCGACCATCGCGGCTGGTTCCAGCTGCCCGCCACACCGATCACGGTCGAGCGGCTCGGCGGCCTGGCCGCGCTCATCCTGGGCTGCGCGCTGGTGCAGCTGGCCTGACAGCATTCGGGCCCCGCACCAACCGGTGCGGGGCCCGAATCGCGCTGTGGCTCAGCCGAAGAACGCGGCCGCTTCCCGATACCGGTCCTGCGGAACGAGTTTCAGCTGCTTGGTGGCCTCGGACAACGGCACGAGCTCGATTTCGCTGCCGCGCAGCGCCACCATCTGGCCGAAGTTCCCGGCGTGCACGGCCTCGGCGGCGTGTACGCCGAAGCGGGTGGCAAGTACCCGGTCGTACGGGGTGGGGGTGCCGCCGCGCTGCACGTGGCCGAGCACGGTCACCCGCACCTCCTTGCCGATGCGCCGCTCGATCTCCGGCGCGAGCTGCTGCGCCACACCGGTGAAGCGCACGTGTCCGAACTCGTCGATGCCGCCGTCGCGCAGGGTCATGGATTTGGGATCGGGGTGCGCGCCTTCGGCGACCACGCAGATGAAGTGCGAATCCCCGCGCTGGAAGCGGCGTTTCACCATGGCGCACACTTCGTCCACATCGAAGGGCACCTCGGGGACCAGGGTCAGGTGCGCGCCGGAGGCGATCCCGGAGTTGATGGCGATCCACCCGGCATGCCGCCCCATGACCTCCACCAGCATGACGCGCTGATGCGATTCCGCGGTGGTGTGCAGGCGGTCGATGGCCTCGGTGGCAATGGAGACGGCGGTGTCGTGGCCGAAAGTGGTGTCGGTGCAGTCGATGTCGTTGTCGATGGTCTTGGGCACGCCCACCACCGGCACGCCCTCGTCGGCCAGCCAGCTGGCCGCGGTCAGCGTGCCTTCGCCGCCGATCGGGATGAGCGCGTCGATGCCGTTGTCGTCGAGGGTCTGTTTGATGCGCGGCAATCCGGCCCGCAGCACATCGGGATTGGTGCGGGCGGTGCCGAGCATGGTGCCGCCCTTGGTGAGCAGCCGGTCGGTGCGGTCATTGTTGAGAATCTGGATCTTGCGATCCTCGAGTAGGCCGCGCCACCCGTCCTGGAACCCGACGATCGCATCCCCCCAGCGGCCGTTCGCGGTACGAACGACAGCACGAATCACCGCGTTCAAGCCTGGGCAGTCTCCGCCTCCGGTCAAGACTCCGATGCGCATGCGACCCATCTTGCCCTCTGTCCGGACATCGGTGGGCCGCACCCCCGTGAACCGCTCGTTACGAATTCAGTGGGCGCCGGCGCAGGTGCCGCCGCGGAGCTCGTCGAGATGCTGGTTGATCAGGGTCGCCACCTTGGTGAGCATGGTGGTGCCCTCGTCGAAGGAGCCCGAGGTGGGCTGGGCGGCAATGGCGATGGCGACCTGGCCGCCGCTCACCGGAATCAGTCCGAATTGCCGGACCAGGTATTTGCCGTTGGCGTCGGGTCCCCAGCCGCCCTTGAATTCGGCGCCCTCGAGGGTGCCCAGTCCCCAGCGCTGCCCGTAGCTGATCTTGCCCATGAGCCCGGTGACCGAATCCGCCTGCGGCAGGCAGGGCAGTTTGGCCGCGAAGCGCAGCTGGTCGGAGAGCGACCAGTCGGCTTGTCCGAACGCCGAATACTCCGAGCGCGAACGCGTCGAGGGCACCTTGGTGACGGCGTCCCCGCCCTCGCGCAGCACCGCCTCGACGGCCGACGCCGCCACATCCGGCGTGCCCAGCGACTGCCACAGCGCATCGGCGGCCGAATTGTCCGAGTAGGTGATCGCGGAGGTGGCCGACCCGGAGTACCCCGAGTTCTCCCGCAGCGCGGCGAGGGTGAGCGGCACCTTCATGGTCGACCAGGCCGGCCCGGAGGTCCAATTGCCCAGCGGCGTGATGCGATCCCCGCCGACCGACACGATGGCCAGCCCGGCCTCGCCGTTCAGCGTGGGTAGTAGCTCGTTGGTGAACGACCAGGCGAGCGTGCCCGGCAGGGCCATGACGGTGCCGGGAGCCCCGGAGGTGCCGCGTCCGATCGTGCTGGGGGCGTCCGGCTCCAGCGGAGGTTTGCTTCCGCATCCGGTCAGCACGCCCACCAGCAGCGCGACCGCGCCACAGGCCGCCGCGCGAGCGAATCGCCGCGTGGCGGCGCTTCGCGTGTGCGGTGTCTCCACCCCGTTACCTCCATCGTCACCGGGTGCCGGTAAGTCCCTGTTCCTAGCGGACACACCTAAACCCGTCAATCCGAAGGGATTGTTGTGGGTTCCGGCGTCGGGGTCAAACGCGGTGCGTATGGCGGTTTTTCGCGGGCCGATGTCCGATTCGGGCTGTGTCTCTGTTCGATTCGCACATGCGCCGCCGATTCGGATGTGCGCGCCCGGCTTTCACCGCCGCGCACCTCCGTACCGTGTGGTCAGGAGCAGTCGCCGCCGCGTAGGTCCTGCAGATGATCGGCCAGCAGCAGGGCCATGCGATCCATGATGTCGGTGGCGTCCTCGAACGAACCGGACGCGGGTTCGGCCGCCATCGCGACCGCGACCGGCCCGGACAGCGTCGGAACCAGGCCGAACTGGCGCACGGTGTAGAAGCCGGTGTCGTCGTCGGGACCCCAGCCGCCCTTGAACTCCGCGCCGATCAATCGGCCCAGGCCCCAGCTCTGATCATGGGTGATCTCACTCATGAGCGAGACCACCGAGTTCGCGCGCGGCATGCACGGCAGCTTGGCCGCGAACCGAACCTGGTCGGACAGCGTCCAATTCGTCGCGCCGAAGGCGATCAGCTCATCGGAACCGAGCTGGGCGAGCTGGGTGTGCCGGCCACCGATATCGGTATTGTCGTCACCCGCCTCGTGCAGCACCTGCTGCACGATGTCGGCGGCCTCGCCGTCGCTGCCCAGCGAATTCCAGAGGGTCTGCGCCGCACCGTTGTCCGAGTAGGTGATGGCGGCCTCGGCCAGCGAGCGCATCCCGGTCGGGTCGTTGCGCAGCGCGGCCAGCGCGATCGGCACCTTGATGGTGGACCAGGCGATACCGGTGGTCCAGTCGCCGAACTGGGTGATGTCCCCGCCGCCGACCGGCATGACGGCCAGCCCGATGCGGCCGTCGATGCTGGCCTGCAGATCCGCGAAATCCGTTGCGAAATTCACGGTTTTCGGCAAATCGAGCAGATCCGGCAGATTGGGCGCCAGCATCGCGATGCCGTTCCCCTCCGCGACCGGAACGATCCCATTCGGATCCGGCGCGGGCGTGCCCGGCGTGCCGGAGTCGAGGCCGCACGCGGAGACCGCGAACAGCGTCGCCACCGCGACACAGCGGGCAATGGCCTTACGACAGGCCGGAATAGGGTCAGTAGACATACACCACCGCGTTCTCACCACCGATGCAGGTGACCAATTTGCCTGCAGCAGTGCAGTTCATCGTGTAAGCCCGGCCGGTGACCGGGCTGACCGCCACAACACTAGCCGCCGCGCCCTGCTGGCCCCCACCCGCGGCAGCATAGGCACGTCGTACTTCTTCCGCGAAAGGACAACTGGTGACAGTACTTCCGATCGCGGACACGGTTAATCCGTTGGTGGACGGATACACCGCCGGACACGGCGTGGCGCCCGCCGGCAGCTGGACCGTGGTCTGCGCCGGGGACGTCGTCGTGGTCTTCGGTTGTGACAGCGGCAGCTTGACCTCCGGATTGTCCTGCGCCACCGTCGTATTCGGTGATTCGTTGCCGGAGCCGTCGCGGACTTGCCAGCCCACCGCACCCGCGATGGCGGCCAGCGCGATCACCAGCACGCCGATCGCCAGCGGGCCCGCGAGAGACTTGCGCCGCGAGGGCCGGTACGCCGGCGGGGGAGCCGGGTCCACCCGCGGATGCTCCGAGGTCGGATACAGCGAGGGATCGGGCGCGGGCGCGTACGGGAAATCCTGCTGCCGGCTGTCCGCATGCCCCCACACCGCCTGCTGCTGCGCCGACTGCGGCAGCGGCGTGTAGTGGAAATCGCTCACCCGCACCGTGGTCGGATCCGTCGGCAGGATCTTCGGCAGCTCCGGTTCCGACGGTTCCGTCTCCGGCGCGACCACCCGGAAACTACCGGTGGTGTACGGCGGGTAGGAACCGGTATTCGGTTGCAGCAGAGTCGGATCCGCATTGCCGACCGGCGGCTGCGGATAGCCGGGGGAGGAGTTGCGCATGGTCGGCGCGGACGGCACCGATCCGGCGGGTGGCACGGCTCCCGCGGGCGGCAGCACCCCGGGCGGCACCGCGGCGGCGGGCGGCACGGTGCGGCCCGGCCGGATCACCTCGGTGGGCGGCGCGGTCACCGGCCCACCGGTCAGCGCCGTGCGCGCGGCGCGGGCGAACTCACCCGCGGTGTAGAACCGCGCATTGGGATCCTTGGCCAGCGCCCGGCCCACGATGGCGTCCAGCGCGACCGGAATACCCGGGCGCTGCATGCTCGCTCGCGGCGGCGGCTCCGAAAGATGCGCGCGGATAAGCCCGCTCATGTTCTGCGCCTCGAACGGCTTATTGCCCGTGACGCATTCGTGCAGCACACAGCCCAGCGCGTACAGGTCCGCGCGGCCGGTGACCGGTCCGGCGTCGAACCGCTCCGGTGCCATATACGCGTAGGACCCGACCGCGGTGCCGGTCATGGTGATGGTGGAATCGCCCTCGGTGCGCGCAATGCCGAAATCCGCCAGATATGCGAAATCCGCATCAGTGACAAGAATATTGGCGGGTTTCACATCCCGGTGCACGAGACCCGAGTAGTGCGCGGCATCCAGCGCCGCCGCGATCTGCTCGACGATGGCGATGGCGCGCAGCGGATCCATCGGCCCCTGCGTATCGAGCAGCGTGCGCAGATCCTGCCCGCGCACCAGCCGCATATCGATGTACAGCACACCGTCGATCTCGCCCCAGTCGTGGATCGGAATGATGTGCGGTTCGGCCAACCGCGCCGCCGCCTGCGACTCCCGGCGGAAACGTTCCTGATAGGAGGGGTCCTTGGCGAGCTCGGCGGGTAGCAGTTTGAGCGCTACGACCCGGTCCTTCGAAGCGTCGTACGCCTCGTAGACCTCCCCCATGCCGCCCCTGCCCAGCAGCGAGCGCAACTCGTACGGGCCGAACCTGCTCCCGGCCCGCGATGGCGGTGCATCCACCCCGTCCAACCTCCAACTCCATGGGCGGGCAGCGCACTAGGTATTCGCGACCCGCCCCCTAAGCATTGGATTCTCCCGGTGCGACGACGCCGTGGTCAAACGCGAAGACGATCGCCGCAGCTCGATCCCGTAACCCCAGCTTCCCGAAGATGTGGCCGACATGGCTTTTCACGGTCACCTCGGAGATCCCCAGGGCGCGCGCGATCTCCCCGTTGAGCCTGCCCTTGCCGATGAGTTCGAGCACCTCGAGTTCACGCGAAGTGAGTTCGGGCAGCCGGGAATCGGACGGGGCGGGCGGGCGCGCGGAGCGGTACGCCGACAGCACCCGGGGCGTCACCGACGGATCCAACCAGGAACCGCCCGCGGCGACCGTGCGCACCGCGCGGATCAGATCCTCGGCGGGGGAGTCCTTGAGGATGAAACCGGCCGCCCCCGCACGTAATGCCCCGGATAGCAATTGATCATCATCGAAGGTGGTGAGCACCAGCACCGGCGGGGAATCCGCGCGCGTGCGCAGGGCGCGCGTGGCCTCGATGCCGCCGATGCGCTTCATGCGCAGATCCATGAGCACCACATGCGGGCGGTGCGCGGCGAGCGCGGCGGGCACCTCATCCCCGTCGGCGCACTCGCTGACGACGAAACCGTCTCTGCGGCGCAGGATTCGGCGCAGTCCGCCGCGCACCAGCTCCTGATCGTCGACGACGAGCACCTCGACGAATTCCTCGTCGGTCTGCGCGGTCACATGCCCTCCTGGATTCCTCCGCGGGGGCCGGGACGATCGTCCTGCCACTTCGCGGTCATCGACTGCACGATCGAGCGCACCGAGGCGTCGGCGCTGCGGGCCAGGGCCACACACGGCAGGTGCGGGTCGGGGCCGTGCATGGGAATGCGCGCCTCCACCCGCCAGCCGTCACCGCCGCGCCCGGCCAGCAGGATGCCGCCCAGCAGCGTAATCCGCTGCCGCATACCGGAAATGCCCATACCGCGGCCCGGACGGGTGATGGCCCCGGCGGGCAGCGTGTTCGTCACCTGGACGGTGATGTCCTTGACGCCCAACTTGATTCGCACCCACGCCTGCGCACCGGGTGCGTGCTTGGCGATATTGGCCAGCGATTCCTGGCTGACCCGGTACACCGCCAGCCCGAGCGCCGCCGTGACACCACCCGGATCGCCTTCGACGTGACAGTCGACCTCCATGCCCGCGCGCACGAAATCCGCCACCAGATCCGGGATGTCGTCCAGGCCGGGCTCGGGGGTCTGTGGTGAGGTCCGTTCACCCAGCAGCCCGACCGTGCGCCGGATATCGGCCATAGCCTGGCGGCCCAGCCGCTCGGCATCGGTGAGCGCGTCCACCGCCTCGTCCACATCGCGATCGGTTTGCAGGGCGTGTCGGGCGGCGGTCACGTGCAGCAGCGTGATGGACAGCGAATGCGCGATCACGTCATGCACCTCGCGCGCGATGCGGCGGCGCTCTTCGTCGGCGGCCTGCCCGGCGCGGATCTCCTGATATTCGCGCTCCTGATACAGGTCCTTGCGCTGGTACTGCATCATGCGCCCGACCATCCAGCCGAACAGTACGGCCGGGCCGTACATGAGGATGCCCTCGTCGAGGTATCCGATTCGTTCGAAGAACAGCAGTTCCAGCAGATAGAGCCCGGCGAACGGCAGGCTGACGCGGGAGGAGGCGATGGCTCCGAGCTGACCGGCGCCGGCGATCAAGACGAATGGAGCGACATCGATGTTCACCGGCTGCACCATGAACAGCGCACCGGACACCGCAGTCACGATGCCCATCGTCACCGGCGGCATCAGCCAGCCGGACACCATGTACACCGGGCCGATCGCATAGGCGGTCAGCAGCGCCAGGATAGGCAGTGGGCTGGGGAAATAGCTGTATCGCTGCAGCACGCCGATCACGGCCACACCGAGCAGCATGATGTCGAACAGCCACATGGCCGCGACCGGGTAGTCGTACGGCAATTCGGCCATGTTCCGGCGGCACTCGTCGATCGGATGTCGCAGAAAACGTCTCAGACGCTCGCCGCTGTTCCGGGCTCCGTCACGTAACGTCTGCCCGGTGGCCCGAGGGGTGGCATTGGTCACGTTCACTCTGCCAGAGTAGTCGCAGCGTTCGACGGCGTACATCGTGCGCGAGCAGGGTGCGCGCTCCTACCACGGTAGGAGCCACAGTCGCGTCCGCGGCACGACGACAGCGGGGAATCCCGACCGTAGCGTGAGGATTATCGGCACAATGCCCGGTACCGAACCGACCGGGCGCGCTACGAAAGGTTGGGGGCCATGTCGTGGAAAGACCTGCACGCACGCACCGACATCCTGCACGCCGTCCTGGACCGGGCGGCCCGAAATCCCGCTGACACCACGCTGTTCGACGGCCTGCCGGACCTCGAACGCCTCTTCGGCGGACCCGACGGCGTGCTGGCGGCGCTGCGCAACCGGTGGGAGAACCATCTCACCGTGAAATTGGAAGAAGCACTGGCCCAAGGCAAATCGGCACTGCAGGTGCACGAGGAGCTGGCCGCCGAACAGCCGGCGCTGCGTGCCGTGCTCGACCGCTACGACACCGATCGCATCTATACCCGCCGTTCGCGACCACGCGCGCTGGCGAGCTGATCCAGCCGATCTACGAGGGGAACGACCATGCTGGAATTGACCGACGTCACCAAGGAATACCGGATCGGCGAGCAGAGCGTGCGCGCCCTGGACCGGATCAGCCTGCGCATCGAACCGGGGGAGTTCACCGCGATCATCGGGCCGTCCGGATCGGGCAAGAGCACGCTGCTGCATCTGCTCGGCGCACTGGATTCCCCGGACTCGGGGTCGATTCGATTCCAGGACAAGGAGATCGGCGGTCTCGACGATGACCGCCAATCCGAATTCCGGCGACATCAGGTCGGTTTCGTCTTCCAGTTCTTCAACCTGCTGCCGACCCTGTCGGCGTGGGAGAACGTGGCCATTCCGAAGCTGTTGGACGGCACCGGACTTCGCAAGGCCAAGCCGCGCGCCCTGGAACTGCTGGATCTGGTCGGGCTCTCCGATCGCGCCGAGCACCGGCCCGCCGAACTGTCCGGCGGGCAGATGCAGCGCGTGGCGGTGGCGCGGGCGCTCATCATGGACCCGCCACTCATCCTGGCCGACGAACCCACCGGCAACCTCGACTCCAAGACCGGCGCGGCCATTCTGCAACTGCTGGGAGACATTACCCGGCAAGGCAATTCGGTCGTCATGGTCACCCACGACATGGGTGCGGTGCGGTACTGCGACCGCGTGATCACCCTGCGGGACGGGCAGATCGGCTCCAACGAACGCGTGGAACGCACCGACGACGGGGAGGTTCGCACCGTTCCGGCGTCACTCCGTAAAGACGCCGAGCAGGCCGGAACGGTGACCGACGAGGTGCCCGCATGATCCGCGCCGGGTGGGATCGGCTGCGGCTGTTCAATATCGGTGAGCTCTTCGCGCACCGGGGCCGCACGATCATGTCCATGGCCGTCATGGCCGTGTCCGCCGCACTGCTGGTGTCGGTTTTCAGCATCTCCGGGTCGATCACCGGATCGGTGGACCGGCTCACTGCCTCGCTGGGCGGGAAGGCCGAACTCGAGATCAGCGGCATCACCGACGCGGGCTTCGACGCCTCGCTGCTGAACGAGATCAAGACCGTCGCCGGGGTCGAGGCGGCGGTACCCATGCTGCGGCAGGGCATCGGCGCCGACGCCGAGCGGGCGCTGCTCATCGGCGCCGACTCGAGCGTCTCCGCGCTGGGCAGCGATCTGGACGGCTCGCTGCGCGATCAGGCCGCGAAACTGCTGGTGCCCAACGGGGTTCTGGTCGGCGCGAGCATGGGCTACCGCGAGGGCGACACGCTGACGCTGAGCGGGATCACCGCCACCGTCGCGGGCGTGCTCGACGGGGAGACCATCGAGCGCATCAACGGCGGCCACATCGTCATCGGGGCGCTGCCGACCGCACAGAAGCTCACCGGCCGCGCCGGCAAGCTCGACTCCATCCAGATCATCGCCGCACCGAATACCGATGTGGCGCAACTACGTTCCGCGCTCACAGACCAGGTCGCCGGACGCGCCGTGGTGGCCGATCCGAGCCTGCGCGGCGCTCAGGCGGGCGGCGGCGGGGTATCGCTGGTGCGGTACTCGACGCTGGCGTCCTCGGCGGCCGCGCTCATCGTGTCCGCATTCCTCATCTACAACGCCATGAGTATGGCTGTGGCACAACGCCGTCCGACGCTGTCGCTGCTGCGCGCCATCGGCGGGCGGCGCACCCCCATGGTGCGCGACCTCATTGCCGAAGCCGCCCTGCTGGGCTTGATCGGCGGATTCGTCGGCGCGGGGATCGGCATGATCATGGGCCGCGGCTCCATCGAACGACTACCCGCCGCCATCGTGCAATCGGTGGAGGCGCGCACCGAATACATCGTGCCCGGCTACGCGATCCCGGTCGCGGTGGCCGCCTGCGTGCTGGCCAGCGTCGCCGCCTCGGCGCTCGCGGCCCGGCAGGTGTACAAGGTCGCGCCGATCGAGGCGCTGGCACCCATCGGAGCATCGGCCGCCGATGCCATGAAACCGGCGCTGCGCTGGACCTCGGCCGTGCTCGGCGCGGTGCTCGTGGTGTCGGCCGTCTTCATCGCCCGGGCCGACTGGGGCATCTACTCGCTGGCCGCGATCTCCATGTCCATTGTCGGCGCCGTGGTGCTGTGCTTCGCCGCCACCGGCCCGATAGTGCGCGTGATCGCCTCCGTGGCAAGGATTTTCGGCGCCCCCGGCGCACTCGGCGCGACCACCGTGGAACGTGCGCCCCGGCGTGTGTGGGCCACCACCATGACCGTCATGATCGGCGTCACCGCGGTCGTCGCCATGGGCAATGCCACCCGCAATATGGTCGACTCCGCTCAGGCGAGCTTCGACGACATGGCCGTCACCGGCGCGTTCGTCAGCCCCACCACCATGGAGCAGTTCCCCACCGGCCCCATGCTGCCCGCGGATCTGAAAGCCAAGATCGAGGCCATCCCCGGGGTCGAGGGAGCCGGGTCCGCCCAGATGGCGTTCGCGACCGTCGGCGGCGGCCGAGTCATGCTGCAGGCTTTCGAGAACGGGGTGGGCCGCCAGGCCGCCACCGCCACCCTGACCCAGGAAACCCTGCGCCGCATGGCCGCCGGTGACGGCGTCGTCATCTCCCGCGACGTCTCCCGCACCCTCGGCGTGAAAACCGGTGACACCCTGGACCTCCCGACTCCCACCGGCATCCACCAGGTCGAAATCCTCGACGTGATCCCCTATTTCGCCGCCATCGCCGGCGTGGTGGTGCTCGACCTGGGCATCATGCAGCAGTGGTACCAGCGCCCCGGCGAAACCATCCTCGGCGTCGACTTCCTCCCCGGAGCCGATGCAGACGAGGTCCGCACCGCCATCCGCGCCGTCGTCCCACCCGAGATCGAAGTCGAAACCGGCGCCCGCACAGTCGAACTCATCTCCGGCAGCGTCAAACAGGGCAC
This sequence comes from Nocardia huaxiensis, assembly GCF_013744875.1. Classification (NCBI taxonomy): domain Bacteria; kingdom Bacillati; phylum Actinomycetota; class Actinomycetes; order Mycobacteriales; family Nocardiaceae; genus Nocardia; species Nocardia huaxiensis. The sequence continues at coordinate 7,277,518 of NZ_CP059399.1, read as the reverse complement.
CTCCATCAGCAACGCCATCCTCTGGATAGTCGTCATAGTCGCCACGGTCGCCCTCCTCAACACCCTCATGCTCTCCGTCCTCGAACGCCGCCGCGAACTCGGCGTCCTGCGAGCCATGGGCACCAGCCGCCGCTTCCTGCTCCGCACCGTCCTCGCCGAGGCGGCCGGCATCGGCGTCATAGGCGCAGCCCTCGGCCTCGCGGTAGGCGCAGGCGTCCACTACCTCGCCACCCTCGCCCTCACCAACGCCGTCTCCATCGACGTCACCTACGACCCCGGCCCCCTGCTCCTCGTCTACGCCACGGTCGCCCTGCTCATAGCCCTCCTCGGCTCCATCCCACCCGCCATCCGAGCCGCCCGCCTCCCCATCGTGGAGGCCCTGGCCGTCGACTGAACGCGACTTACATAGGATGGGACGCATGAGCGCACCCACGGTCGACTTGATGGACTACTCCGACGTCATCAGCCGGTACGAGCCGGTGCTCGGTATGGAGGTCCATGTCGAGCTGGGCACCGCCACCAAGATGTTCTGCGGTTGCCCCACCGAGTTCGGGGCCGAGCCGAATACGCAGGTGTGCCCGGTGTGTCTGGGGCTGCCCGGGTCGCTGCCGGTGGTGAACGAGAAGGCCGTGGAGTCGGCCATTCGGATCGGATTGGCGCTGAACTGCTCGATCACGCCGTGGGGGCGGTTCGCGCGGAAGAACTACTTCTACCCGGATCAGCCGAAGAACTACCAGATCAGCCAGTACGACGAGCCCATCGCGACCGACGGGTACCTGGATGTGGTGCTCGATGACGGGTCGACCTTCCGGGTCGACATCGAGCGGGCGCACATGGAGGAGGACACCGGCAAGTCCACCCACATGGGTGGGGCCACCGGGCGGATCCACGGCGCTTCGCACTCGCTGCTCGACTACAACCGGGCCGGTGTGCCGCTGATCGAGATCGTCACCAAGCCCATCACCGGGGCGGGGGAGCGGGCTCCGGAGGTGGCGCGCGCGTATGTGACCGCGCTGCGCGAGGTGCTCAAGTCCCTCGACGTGTCCGACGTGAAGATGGAGCAGGGGTCGCTGCGGTGTGACGCCAACGTGTCCCTGATGCCCATCGGCGCAAAGGAATTCGGCACCCGCACCGAGACCAAGAACGTGAACTCGCTGCGCAGCGTCGAGGTCGCGGTGCGCTACGAGATGCGCCGCCAGGCCGCGGTGCTGGCCGCGGGCGGCACCATCACCATGGAGACCCGCCACTTCCACGAGACCGACGGCACCACCTCCGCCGGGCGGCCCAAGGAGACCGCCGAGGACTACCGCTACTTCCCGGAACCCGACCTCGAGCCGGTCGCACCGGACGCGGCGTGGGTGGAATCGCTGCGCGGCACCATCCCGGAATACCCGTGGCTGCGGCGCGCCCGCATCCAGGCCGACTGGGGTCTGTCCGACGAGGTGTTCCGCGACCTGGTCAATGCCGGTGCCCTCGACCTGATCATCGCGACCGTGGACGCCGGCGCCTCGGTGGACGCGGCCCGCTCCTGGTGGGTCGCCTACCTCACCGAGAAGGCCAAGGAGCGCGAGGTCGCCCTCGAGGACCTGCCCATCACCCCGAAGCAGGTCGCCGAGGTGGCCGGGCTGGTCGAGGCCAAGACCATCAACAACAAGGTCGCCAAGCAGGTCGTGGACTTCGTCCTCGCCGGTGAGGGCGAACCCGCCCAGATCGTCGAAGCCAAGGGCCTCGGCATGGTCTCCGACGACTCCGCCCTGCAGGCCGAGGTCGAGAAGGCCCTCGCCGCCAACCCCGACATCGCCGAGAAGATCCGCTCCGGCAAGGTCCAGGCCGCCGGCAAGGTCGTCGGCGACGTCATGAAGGCCACCCGCGGCCAGGCCGACGCCGCCCGCGTGCGCGAACTGGTATTGGCCGCCTGCGGCGTCGAAGGCTGACCAGCCTCCGAATCCGCCGGTGGCGCACGGTGAAAACCGTGCGCCACCGCCGTATTCGCACCTTGCTCTGAAAGCACCTGTGGCGCACAGCTTCCGCTGTGCGCCACAGGTCTTTCTGGTGCTGGCTAGTCCGGTCCGCTGCCCTGCGCCGCGAGCGGCGAGATCAGGATGACGCGGTCGTCGTTGGGTCCGGGCTCACCGCCGGGGGCCTTGTTGACCGTGGCCAGCCACAGCGAGCCGTTGGGGCCCGGGGCCGCACCGTTGAGGCGGCCCCACGTGTTCTGGTACTGCAGGCTCGGCACCGCGGTGATGGCGTGGGTGTCCTTGTCCGCGGCGGCGATCGCCAGGCCCTTGGCCTCGGTCATGGCGACCGACACCGAGTCGGCGGCGGCCACGCAACCGGCCACGCCTGGATGGTCGGTCCAGGTCCAGCCGGTGACCAGCGCGCCGTCGGGGGTGACGCGACGCAGCCGGTCCTCGACCGCGGTGCGATCGGTGACCCAGATGGTGCCGCCGGGCCCGACGCACACATCGCCCGCGGTCGCGATGCCGGAGGTGACGACCTCGGGCTGCGAGGTCGCGCCCGGGGTCAGTTTGATCCGCAACAGCTTGCCCGCCAGGGAGTTCGGGTTCGCGGCCGCCGCGGGGTCCCCGGCGTCGCCGGTGAGCACCAGCATGTCGGTCTCGCTGATGAATTCGATGGCGCCGTGATTGCCGGTGGCGCTCTTGGGGATTCCGGTGAGGATCGGCTTGGGTGTGCCGTCCTCGCCGATGCGTACCACCCGGTTGTCGCTCGGCGTGGTGATGTAGGCGTACATCAGGCCGTCCTCGTAATAGGTCGGCGAGATGGTGATGTCGGACAGGCCGCCGTCGCCGGAGCCGTCCACGTCCAGCTGCGCGATCTTCGGGGCCACGTGCGCGGGCGGCATGGGCGTCGGATCAGCGGAGTCGATCTTGTAGATGCCGCCGGTCTTGAGCTCGCCCACCAGCCCTGTGGTGCCGTCGGGCAGCCCGACCACGCCCGAGGTGACGTCGAAGCAGGTGCCCACCACCCCGTCGGCCTGGTCGATGCACGGCCCCTCGGGCTTGGTGCTGGTGGTCGGCGACGGCTTCTCCGGGCCGAAATCGGCGTCCTTCCAGGTGGGTTCGGTCGTGAAGGGACCGGACGCCGAATCGTCGAAGCGGGCGCAGCCGGTCGCCAGCACGGCGGCGATCAGAATGCTGAGGCTGACCTTCCCCGCGCGCACCCCGGTTCGGCCTCGGAACGAACTCATGGCTCAGACGTTACGGAAAACCCGCCGCGCACGCTCGGACGGGGTCGTCGACTTCGCCATGTCGCGGCGAATCGCCACGGCGGCCCTTCCGGATTCGCCATGGCGCCGGGCCGGGGCGCACTACGGCACACCTTCACGAATCGGACAGTGGACACGCCCGCGAACTGCCCCTGCCGGACGCTCGAGACGAATATGGTTGCCCGCGTGACACAGAAGCCGAACGAACCGTCCGCCGACGCGACGGGCAGCGATGTGCCCGCATCGCCCGAGTCGGCAACTGCCCTGTCCGCCGCGATGACCGGCGGCTCCAGCTCCCTGCCGGATTCGGTGGGCGAACCGGTGCGCAGTCCCTTCGACTCGCCCACCGAACAGTTCCGCGTCGCCGACGTGCACCCGGACCTCATCGTCGAGGCGAAATCGGGCCGCACCGCCGACACCAAGCCGGAACTCACCAAGGAGCCACCCCGCACCGACGAGGAACTGGGCCTGGACCCGGACGTCCCGCTCTACTCGGAGCTGAAGAACTCCATCCCCGGCGCCGCCCAGCAGTCCGCCGCCCCGGCCGCCGAATCCGCTTCGGCCGCCACCTACGCCTTCGCCAGCATCCCGGCCGCCCCGCCCGGCGCCACCGAGCCCACCACCCGCCTGCGCCGTCGCGGCGACGACCGCCGCGGCACCCTGGACCTCGGACTCCTGTTGCTGCGCCTGGTCATCGGCGGCACCTTCATCTACCACGGCCTGCAGAAGATGACCGGCTGGTTCCACGGCCCCGGCCTGGACGGCACCAAGGCCATGATGGAGAACGGCGGCTGGAAGCAGCCCGACATCACCGCCATCCTGCTCGCGGTCGGCGAACTCGGCGGCGGCATCCTGGTCGTCCTGGGCCTGGCCACCCCGCTCGCCGCCGGCGCCCTCCTCGCGATCATCCTCGACGCCTGGATGTGGAAGCAGAGCATGGTCCCCGGCTTCCAATACAAGGCCAAGGACAACAACCTCGAACTCGAATCCGTCCTCGTGGGCATCGTCTCGGTCCTCATGCTCACCGGCCCCGGCCGCCTCTCCCTCGACCGCAACCGCGGCTGGGCCACCAGGCCGTTCCTCGGCTCCCTGGCCGCCTTCGTAGCCGCCATCGCCGCCGCCATCCTGGCCTACATCTACCTGCACGGCGGCAACCCGCTCACGGGCATCGGCCCGTTCGACTGAACCTGAACGGCAAGCGGCCCGGGTGATCTCCAGATCACCCGGGCCGCTTACGTTTTCACCGATTACCAGGAGGCGGTGGTGAACCGCTGCCACTCGTCGTAGGTCTCCTGGTGCAGCCGCAGCACCTCGCCGGACTTCGCGTCGATCTGCACCGCCAATGCCGCACGGTGCGCGCTGATCTCCGCCGCGTCCTCGGGAGCCGCCATGAACTCGGCCGATTCCAGTTCCCGGGATTCGGCGGCGAGTTCTTCGGCTTCGGCGAGCAGGATCTTGGCGTGCGCGTTGCGCGCGTCGCTACGTTCCAGCATCGCCGAGTACTCGGCCAGCATGGTGTCGGCCTTGCCGATGTATTCGATTGTCACAACCCAACTTTCTCGATCTACGGCACGCGCCGCACTGCACCCTTGTCGGCCGAGGTGGCCAGCGCCGCGTATGCGCGCAGCGCCGTGGTGACGGGGCGCACGCGGTCGACGGGCTGCCAAGGCCGTTCGGACGCTTCCATTTTCGCGCGTCGCTCGGCGAGAACCTCTTCGGGTACCAGCAATTCGAGGGCCCGGGTGTGCACGTCGATGCGAATGCGGTCACCGTTCTCGATGAGACCGATGGTGCCGCCGGACGCCGCCTCGGGGGAGATGTGCCCGATGGACAGGCCCGAGGTGCCGCCGGAGAAACGGCCGTCGGTGATGAGTGCGCACTGTTTGCCGAGACCCGCGCCCTTGAGGAAGGCGGTGGGATGCAGCATCTCCTGCATGCCCGGACCGCCCGAGGGGCCCTCGTAGCGGACCACGACCACATCGCCCGGCTTGATCTGCTTGCCGAGGATGGCCGAGACCGCCGCCTCCTGGGATTCGACCACCACGGCCGGGCCCTCGAAGGTGAACAGATCCTCGTCGATGCCCGCGGTCTTCAGGATCGCGCCGTCGGGGGCGATATTGCCGCGCAGCACGCACAGCCCGCCTTCGACGGTGTAGGCGTGCGGCACATCGCGAATGCAGCCGCCCTCCTGATCGGTGTCGAGGGAGCTCCACCGGTTCTCGGTCGAGAACGGCTCGGTGGTGCGCACGCCGCCCGGCGCGGCATGGAACAGCTCGAGGGCTTCCTCGGTGGCCTTGCCGCCGCGGATGTCCCAGTTGTCGAGCCACTCGTCGAAGGACTTGGTGTGCACGGTGGTGACGTCGGTTTCCAGCAGCCCGGCGCGGCGCAGTTCGCCGAGGATGGCCGGAATGCCACCGGCGCGGTGCACATCCTCCATGTGGTAGTCCGAGTTCGGCGACACCTTGGACAGGCACGGCACCCGGCGCGAGATCTCGTCGATGCTCTGCAGATCGAAGTCGATCTCACCCTCCTGTGCGGCGGCGAGCGTGTGCAGCACGGTGTTGGTGGAACCGCCCATGGCCACATCGAGGGCCATCGCATTGTGGAATGCCTTGACATTGGCCACATTTCGCGGCAGCACCGAGGCGTCGTCGTCGCGGTACCAGCGGTTGGCGATATCGACGATGACCCGTCCGGCCTTCTCGAACAGCGCCCGGCGCGCGGCATGGGTGGCCAGCGTGGAGCCATTGCCCGGCAGCGACAGGCCCAGCGCCTCGGTGAGGCAGTTCATCGAGTTGGCGGTGAACATGCCCGAGCAGGAACCGCAGGTCGGGCAGGCGGAGCGCTCGACCTCGGTGAGGCCCTCGTCGGTGACGGTGCTGGAGGCGCTCGCGGAGATCGCGGTGATCAGGTCGGTCGGCGCCTGCGCCACCCCACCCACGACCACGGCCTTACCGGCCTCCATCGGCCCGCCGGAGACGAACACGGCCGGGATGTTCAACCGCATGGCGGCGTTCAGCATGCCGGGAGTGATCTTGTCGCAGTTGGAGATACACACCAGCGCGTCGGCGGTGTGCGCGTTCGCCATGTATTCCACCGAGTCGGCGATGATCTCGCGCGAGGGCAGCGAGTACAGCATGCCGCCGTGTCCCATCGCGATGCCGTCATCGACCGCGATGGTGTGGAATTCGCGCGGCACGCCGCCGGCCGCGCGGACCGCCTCGGCCACGATCTCGCCGACGTCCTTCAGATGCACATGGCCCGGTACGAACTGGGTGTAGGAGTTCGCGATGGCGACGATCGGCTTACCGAAGTCGGAGTCGGTGAGGCCGGTGGCGCGCCAGAGGGCGCGTGCGCCCGCGGCATTGCGTCCGGCTGTCGTGGTTCGTGAGCGAAGCGGTGGCATGGGTTCGGATCCTCGGATTTCTCGTCGCAGGGGGCTGTTCGGCGACTGCGCCAACGGGTTCTCGGCGGGGCTCCAACGTTACTCCCGCCGAGACCCCTGCCCCGCGCCGCCCGAGTTCTCGCACCCCTGCGGACCGGTCGGTCAGTTCTGCGGCTCGTCCTCGGCCGTGTCGTCCTCGTCCGCTTCTTCCGGTTCCGCGAAGGGGTCGGGGATGCGGCCGTTCGAGGCTTCGACGAGTTCACCCAGCCGGTCGAAACCGACAGCGGGCAATCTCACATCGGTGTCGTCGGCCAGGTGCAGCTGCAGGAACCCACGCTTGGGAATCCGCAGCCCCTTCACCTCCGCCCAGTCGATATGGCGGGTCTTGAACATGGTCTGGACGTCGATCCCCTTGTCCGACACCGTGGTCTGCGTGGTCTCGATCCACCAGACCAGCGCGGCCGGTATGGCGAACAGCACCCACAGCACCTTGGGCGCCCCGAAGAACGGGAACGCCACGGAAAACAGCAGGAGGAAGACGCCGAGGTGGGCCAGCCGGGGAATGCGGATCACATGACCCGTGTCCGATCCGGTGTCGGGCGTATGGGACGATCGTGCTGGTGGCACGGACTGATGCGATGACGACACACCCCCATCCTCGCATTGTGTTGAACGGACCCGAACAACCGCTCTGTCTCACATAATGGGACACCCGTGGTCAGATATTTGACCAGACGACTTACGCGCACATACCGTCAAGCGCGTGAATCGAAACGAGTTGCTCGTAATCGGTCGGCGCGTCCAGCGCTGAGCCGACGACAGTAGTCATTACGTCAGCTCGCAACTGCGACGCGCCACCCTCGAACAGCCCAGGCTGTCGGGGGCTTTTTTGTGTTCAGGCAAGTCCCGTGGACTCGAACGACCAAGCAGTAAGGAACCAAGACGGTGAGCGCACCTACCGCACGGCCCGGGCCCTCCGCCCGTAAGCCGGCGCCCTCGGCCCAGCCGGCCGCGGCTCCGGCCGCAACCCCGAATCGTCGCCAGGTCCCGCCCGAGCGGGTCACCGGCGCGCAGTCTGTTGTCCGCTCCCTCGAGGAGCTCGGCGTCGACACGGTATTCGGTATTCCGGGCGGTGCGATCCTTCCCGTCTACGACCCGCTGTTCGACTCCACCAAGGTCCGCCACGTGCTGGTGCGCCACGAGCAGGGCGCGGGTCATGCCGCGACCGGTTACGCGCAGGCCACCGGCAAGGTCGGCGTCTGCATGGCGACCTCGGGTCCCGGCGCGACCAACCTGGTCACCCCGATCGCGGACGCGCAGATGGACTCGGTGCCGCTGGTGGCCATCACCGGCCAGGTCGGCCGCTCGCTGATCGGCACCGACGCCTTCCAGGAAGCCGACATCTCCGGCATCACCATGCCGATCACCAAGCACAACTTCCTGATCACCGACGGCATCGACATCCCGCGCATGATCGCCGAGGCGTTCCACCTGGCCGCCACCGGCCGCCCGGGCGCGGTGCTCGTCGACATCCCGAAGGATGTGCTGCAGGCGCAGACCACCTTCTCCTGGCCGCCGGAAATGCGGCTGCCCGGCTACCGTCCGGTCACCAAGCCGCACGGCAAGCAGGTGCGCGAGGCCGCCCGCATGATCCTCGACGCCAAGGCCCCCGTGCTCTACGTCGGTGGCGGTGTCATCAAGGCCGACGCTTCCAAGGAGCTGCTGGAGCTGGCCGAGCTGACCGGCATCCCGGTGGTCACCACCCTGATGGCGCGCGGCGCGTTCCCCGACTCGCACACCCTCAACATGGGTATGCCGGGTATGCACGGCACCGTGGGAGCCGTTGCGGCCCTGCAGCGTTCGGATCTGCTGATCACCCTGGGCGCGCGGTTCGACGACCGCGTCACCGGCCAGCTGGATTCCTTCGCGCCCAACGCCAAGGTCATCCACGCCGACATCGACCCGGCCGAGATCGGCAAGAACCGGCACGCGGACGTCCCGATCGTGGGCGACTGCCGCGAGGTCATCGCCGAGCTCATCGAGACGCTGAAGGCCGACCCGGCCGCGGGCGACGCGCCGCTGCTGGAGCTCACCGAGTGGTGGGGCTACCTGGACGGCGTGCGCAAGTCGTACCCGCTGGGCTACAACCCGCCCAAGGACGGCTCGCTCTCGCCGGAGTTCGTGATCGAGAAGCTGGGTCAGCTCGCCGGCCCGGACGCCATCTACTGTGCCGGCGTGGGCCAGCACCAGATGTGGGCCGCGCAGTTCATCAAGTACGAGAAGCCGCGCACCTGGCTGAACTCCGGTGGTCTGGGCACCATGGGCTACGCCGTTCCGGCCGCCATGGGCGCCAAGATGGGCGCACCGGACAAGGAGGTCTGGGCGGTCGACGGTGACGGCTGCTTCCAGATGACCAACCAGGAGCTGGCCACCTGTGCCGTCGAGGGCGTGCCGATCAAGGTCGCGCTGATCAACAACGGCAACCTGGGCATGGTCCGCCAGTGGCAGACCCTGTTCTACGAGGAGCGCTACTCCAACACCGATCTGGGCACGCACACCCTGCGCATCCCGGACTTCGTGAAGCTCGCGGAAGCCCTGGGCTGCCACGGCATTCGCGTGGAGAAGGAAGAGGACGTCGAAGCCGCCATCCGCGAGGCGCAGTCCATCAACGACCGTCCCGTGGTGATCGACTTCATCGTCGGCAAGGACGCGCAGGTGTGGCCGATGGTCGCCGCCGGCACCTCCAACGACGAGATCATGGCCGCGCGCGGCATCCGCCCGCTGTTCGACGACGACGAGGCGATCAGCGAACCGGCCATCATCCACGAGGCCATGTCGCACGACAAGGGGACCGAGGCATGAGCACCACCCACACCCTCTCCGTGCTGGTGGAGGACAAGCCGGGCGTGCTGGCACGCGTGGCGTCGCTGTTCTCCCGCCGCGGCTTCAATATCGAGTCCCTCGCGGTCGGCGGCACCGAGATCCCCGAGATCTCCCGCATGACCATCGTGGTGACCGTGGAGGACCTGCCGCTCGAGCAGGTCACCAAGCAGCTCAACAAGCTGGTGAACGTGATCAAGATCGTCGAGCAGGATGCCGAGACCTCGGTGGCCCGCGAACTGATCCTGGTCAAGGTGCGCGCCGACGCGTCGGTGCGCACGCAGGTGATCGAGGCCGTGAACCTGTTCCGCGCCAAGGTGATCGACGTGTCGCCCGACGCGCTGACCGTCGAGGCCACCGGCACGCGGTCGAAGCTGGACGCACTGCTGCGCATGCTCGAGCCGTACGGTATCCGAGAGATCGTGCAGTCCGGTGTGGTCGCCGTGGGCCGCGGCCCCAAGTCCATCACCGCGACTCGCTAGTCATGAGGCCGCCGCAACCGACCGGTAACCGGTTCTCGCGGCGGCCCCAGCCCCGTCATCCCGGCATGCTTTTGGCCGGGATCCACAACGTTTGAATCAAAGAATCCAAGAAGGAGAACCCAAAGTGGCAGTCGAGATGTTCTACGACGACGATGCCGACCTGTCGATCATCCAGGGCAAGAAGGTCGCGGTCATCGGCTACGGCAGCCAGGGCCACGCCCACTCGCTGAGCCTGCGCGACTCCGGCGTCGACGTCCGGGTCGGTCTCGCCGAGGGTTCGAAGTCCCGCCCGAAGGCCGAAGAGGCCGGTCTGACCGTCGGCACCCCCGCCGAGGTCGCCGAGTGGGCCGACGTGATCATGGTCCTCGCGCCCGACACCGCGCAGGCCTCGATCTTCACCAACGACATCGAGCCCTCCCTCAAGGACGGCGACGCGCTGTTCTTCGGCCACGGCCTGAACATCCACTTCGGTCTGATCAAGGCTCCGGCCAACGTCACCGTCGCCATGGTCGCCCCGAAGGGCCCCGGCCACCTGGTGCGCCGTCAGTTCGTCGACGGCAAGGGCGTTCCGGCCCTGATCGCCGTCGACCAGGACCCGACCGGCAACGGCCAGGCCCTGGCCCTGTCCTACGCGAAGGCCATCGGCGGCACCCGCGCCGGCGTCATCAAGACCACCTTCAAGGAAGAGACCGAGACCGACCTCTTCGGTGAGCAGGCCGTGCTCTGCGGCGGCACCGAAGAACTGGTCAAGACCGGTTTCGAGGTCATGGTCGAGGCCGGCTACGCCCCCGAAATGGCCTACTTCGAGGTCCTGCACGAGCTCAAGCTGATCGTCGACCTCATGTACGAGGGCGGCATCGCCCGCATGAACTACTCGGTCTCCGACACCGCCGAATTCGGTGGCTACCTGTCGGGCCCGCGCGTCATCGACGCCGGCACCAAGGAGCGCATGAAGGCGATCCTGACCGACATCCAGGACGGCACCTTCGTCAAGCGCCTCGTCGCCAACGTCGAGGGCGGCAACAAGGAGCTCGAGGGTCTGCGCAAGGCCAACGCCGAGCACCCCATCGAGGTCACCGGCGCCAAGCTGCGCGGCCTGATGAGCTGGGTCGACCGCCCGATCACCGAAACCGCCTAAGGTTTCGTAGCTCTACGACCCGTCGGGTGCCTCGCACTCGGCGGGTCGTTTGCATTCCGGATGTGGCGGACAACCGCCGACTACGATGGCCGTGTGACCGTATCTCCTGCGGATGACGAGCGGTATGTGACAGCGGAGGAGTTCCTCTCCGCTGAGCCGGACGCGTGGAGCGAGACGTCCGGCGATCTCGAGATCGTGGATGGCCGCCTGGTCCGGCTGATGGCACAGAGCGACGCGCACAGCCGCGTCGTCCGGAGACTTGCCGCCGCAATCGAAGGAGCGCGGGATTCGAAAGGTCCTTGTCTGCGGGTGAGTTCCGATGTCGCGGTGCGGTTTCCGGATACCGAGGAGACGCGTGCGGATCGCCGCCTAAACGTACGGTACCCCGACATTTTCGTTCGCGACTGCGAGCCATATGACGTGAACACCGTTCGCGACCATATTCACCTCGTGGTTGAAGTCATTTCGAAGGACACCGGCGATACCGACACCGGACTCAAACGAGTTCTCTACGCACGTGCTGGAATTCCCGCATACCTGATCGTTTACTTCGACAAAACCTGGGAGTCGATCGACCGGATCGAGGAGTATCGGCTCGATTGGTCCGGGCTGCGGTACGAGCCGCACCACACGCATCGGACGGCTCTGGTGCTCGATACTCCGGTCACGTTGGCAGTCACCTTCGAGACGTTGCAGACTCCGTAATCTGCTCAGCCGCAGGTCTTCTCGTCTTGCAGGCAGGCGAGTAGCAGGAGCGTGACGTCGGCCTTCGGTGGAGTGGTGGTGCGTGGTTGAGTGGCGAGGGGGATTTGAGGGAAGTCGGCGGCGTTGGCTGAGCCCAGTTGGGTGGCGGAGCGAAAACCGTAGCGCTTCCAGGCGATTTGCTGGATTTGGGGGTCTTGGAGCGCGGCGATCAAGGGCTGGGACGCCTGGGTGAGGGTCAGGACGGGGTTGCTGTTGAACAGGGTGGGTTCGGGGTAGAGCATGCGGACTCGGGTCGTGAGATCCGTTGTGGCGGAGGGGTTGTCTTGGTATGCGGTGAGCTGCTGGAGGATCTGGTTCTCGTAGCCGGCGAAGAGGGTGGAGGCGCCCTGGATGAGCCATTCGCGGAAGCCGCCGTCGGAGCTGGCCGATTGCAGGCCCTGGGCGTCGTAGAGGCCGCGGACGGTGCGCAGGCCGGCCTTGGCTTCGGCGACGGTGGGCGGCTGGTAGAGGTCGGAGGAAGCGACGACGGTGAGTTCCAGCTGGGACAGGGCGAATCCGGAGTTGGAGGACTTCGGGTCGGTGCTGGAGATGCGGATCGGACCCGCCGGGTTCTGTGCGCCCAGAGCGTCCCATTTTTGTTTGGGGAGCACGTAATCCAGAAGCAGGCGCTTGAAATCGACTATGTAGTAGGCGTTGTCGCGCTGGATGACGATGCCGGTGCGGACGAGAGCTTCGGTCGCGGCGGTGCCCGCGTAGATCACCTCGGGGGATTCCAGGACGGATTCGGCGCGGTAGCCAGGGAAATCGCCGGTGTTGTGGGCGCTTTCGAAGACGCTCAGGGCGCTCGCCGAGGATGGCCACAGGCAGTCGATGCGCTGGGAGCGCAGGGTGTCGGCGGGGATCTGCACGAGGTCGTAGGAGCCGCGTTTCTCGAACTTCACGTCGAGGGAGTACTTGTCGCGCAGAATGCCCTGAATCTCGGAATCGGCCATGAGGGCGGACTTTTCGGAGCCGCCCAGGCAGTTCAACTGGGTGACGGCCGCTGCGGGCTCGTTGCCCTTGCGGATCACCACGATGCCGACCGCGATGGCGATGACGGCCACCACGACGGCGATCAGCAGGGGTAGACGGGATTTGTTCATCGGTCCTCGCTGCGGGGAAGGCCAGGGGGATTCATGAGTTCCAGGTGCGCCAGGGCGGTGAAGAACCGCTCCATATCCTGTTCGCCGACCTGGTCGGCGCTGTGCACGGCGAAGGTTTCGAACCCGGCCAGCACGCGGCTGCTGTGCACGAGCAGTGCCTCGGCATTATGGAAGGCGGCGGGGTGCGCCTGGATCTCCAGATAGCGGTCCAGCACGGATTCGACACTGGCGAGATAGTCGATCAACTTCTGCGATGTCGCGGAAAGGGTTGCCGGGTCGGCCTTTTCGGTGCGCTCGAGCAGCACCGGAATGCGCTCGCACGCGCGCAGCAGAGAAGCGCGGGTCTCCGCGTCGCCGACGCGGGACGCCAACTGCGCCACCTTCCGATTGCGGTCGCCGACCTCACGGTTCAGCTTCCGGCGGTCGCCGCCTGCCGAAAGTGACTGTCCCACAACGCCGGTGAGCACTGCCATCCCGACCGCCACCAACGCCGCCCCGGTGAGCGACCCGAGCACCGCGTACAGCCCGAGAAACGAGACGACCAGCGCGACCAGTGCCGTGATGACGGCGGCATTACTCGGCAAGCGCACCTCTCACCGGTATCCGGTGGCCTGGCGCAGCGCCGCGACCATATCGTCGGAGTGCAGGAACGATCCGCCGGTCCGGCGCGCGATCTCCTGGAGCGCAGCGTCTTTCACGCCCTCACCGAATCCGATGGCCACCACCGGCACCCCGGTGCGTGCGATCTCGTCGAGCCCGTCGCCGCCCTCGGTATCCGCGCCGTCGGTCATGAGGATGACCAGCCGCTTGCGCGCCGGATCCGCCGCCCCGCTGAACTGCTGGGCCGCCTTCGACAGACACCGGTAGATCCCGGTATTCCCGCTGGGCCCGGCGTCCCGAATCGTATTGTGCAGCGCGTTCAAACTGCCTGCGCTATTGCCCTCGGTCCACGGCTTGGACTGCGTGGTGGTGTCGAACACCAGCACCGCGGTGCGATCCTTGGGCCCGGTCTGCAGCAGATACTTCTTCGATTCGACCGGATCGAACAGCAGATCCGCCGCCCGCTGCACACCTTTCCACCCGCCGTTGCCGTCCATGCTCCCGGAGGCGTCGATGCAGTACACGAGATCGGTGGGCGTGCGGTACACGGTCTGGTAGTTGTCCAGCGTCGCCTCGATCACCGCGGCCGCCGGATGGGTGATCGGCTGCCCGGCCAGATTCGCCTGAATTCCCCAGGTGGAGTTGAACACATCTTTCGGTGCGTCCGGCAGGGAGAGTCCGATGGAGGTGATCGGCCGCCGTCCCAGCTCCGTCAGCTTCTGCTGTGTCTGGGCCGACAGCAGGAAGCTCTGCAACTTCTCGAAGTTCTGCCGCTTCCCCGGATTGTCCCCGTGCGGCAGAAATCCCAGGGGTGCGTCCGAAATGGCCAGCACGCCTTTGGGGTACACCACCTGCAGCGGTTCCTGTCCCTGCCGCACGAGTTCCTTGTTGCGCTCGATCACCAGGTCTTCGTAGGTGAACAAGGTCTTGCACTCGTTCGGCGCGGCCAGGCATTCCTCCATGAGCAGCCCGGTCGAGGGCGGCGTCCGCGCGAAGGCTCGTGCGAACCGGGTGATTCCGGCCTTCACCGGCTCCGAATCCAACTGCTCCCGCGTCAGCGCGACACCCGGCCCGTTCCCCGCGAAATAGTTCAGGAATCCGAGCAGAACCGTTGCCCCCGAATTGGATTGCGTCGGATTGGTCATCCACGCCGTGGTCTTCTTCGACTCCACGGCCGCCAGAATCTCCTCGATCCCGACTTCCCGCCCCGTGAACCCGAGCGCGTCGAATTCCGCCTTCCGCCCCGCGTACACCAGCGGCGTGCTGAACATCGGCTGCACCGCCTGCAACTGATGCCCGGCATCCCCGAGCTGTTGAAAAACGCTGCTGGCGAACCAGAATGCGTCATACGGCGGCGTCTCACCCGACTGCAACAGCCGAGCCTGATCCACCGACCCCATCTTGGTCATGGAGCAGGTGAGTTTCTCCGAAGCGCACCAGGGCTGCACAATCTCCTGGAACACCGCATCGTGCTCGGACCCGGCGACAATGTTCAGCACGTTCGCGTTACTGTCGTAGTCGACGATGGGCCCGCTCTTACGCTCGGTCCCGCACCCCGCCACCATGACGCCGCACAGCGTGAGTATCGCCGCGACAAGCACTTTCGTGCGCCGGTTCAGCAATGACGCCACCTTCCCCTCTTGGTCGCGATCCTAAGAAGGACCAGGAGGGGAAGGGTGAATGCCCGGTGACGTTATCGCGAACCTTCAGCGGTTCGGACTAGCTGCTCCCGAACGACCCGCGCGGCAAGGCATTCCGCCACCAGCCGTCATTGTTGTTGTCGTGCCAGCGTCCACAGTCGTTGTCCCACCAGCCATCATTGCGGCGATCCCACTGGTTCCACTGATTCCAGTTGTCATTGCGGCAGTTCCAGTCGTTCCCGTGTGGGTGCCGTGCTTCGGTGATCGCCGGCCCCGCACCAGGCGCAGCCGAGGCGGTGGCCGCCACCGCGGCCACAGGCGCTGCGACCAACGCCCCGGCCAGAGCAACGCGAGCGAATATTCTTCGAGCAGAAGTGCTTTTCGTCGACATCATGGTTCCCGAGTCTGCCCACTCCGGCCGCGAAAAAGTATGGTGCTAGCACGAATTCGGGATAAATCAGGGCTTGGTACAACTCAGGGATGACCCGACCCGGAGGCGACCCAGGGCCGGATCACCTGTGTCAGTAGTGCGTGCCGCCGTCGATCCGAATCTCGGTGCCGGTGATGAACGCGCCATCATCCGAGGCCAGCATGGCGACGACGCCCGCCACGGTATCCGGCGAGGCGAACCCCTGCCCGATCCCCGGAATCAGCTTCATGAACAGCGTGTAATCGGCGTCCTCCGGCAGCCCCGGCCCGCGCCCGTCGGTCATATCGCTCGAAATCGACCCCGGCGCAACGGCAACCACCCGCAACCCCTGCTTGCTGTATTCGGCAGCCAGCGCATGCGTCATGGACATGATCCCGCCCTTGGACGCGGCATAGGCCGACATGTACGGGTGCGCGAAGAACGCCGAGGTGGACGTGAAGTTCACAATCACCCCCTTCTCGGAGGCGAGCAGCGCCGGCAGCGACTCCCGGATCATCAGGAACGTCCCCGTGAGATTCACCGTGATGATCCGATTGAAGTCCGCCAACGGCATCTCATGCGTATGCGCCGAGCGCAGAATCCCCGCCGCATTGATGAGCGCATCCAGCCCACCGAGCGTCTCGACCGCCGAAGCGACCCCGGCCTGCACCGACTCCTCATCGGCAATATCGATCCGCACGGTGGTGAGCCGCTCGGCATTCCCGTTCTCCCCGGCCTGCTTGGCGGTCTCCGCGAGCCCATCGGTATTGACGTCCGCGGCCACAACCTGCCCGCCCTCGGCCAGAATCCGGTGCACGGTAGCCCGCCCGATACCCGACCCCGCACCGGTGATCAGTACCCGGCGATCAGCAAAACGCTCCATTGCGAACTTCCTCCTGTACTCCAACATCCCCCATTGCCTGACACGCTACGCCTACATGGCACAACGTGCCATACTGTGCTCCGAAGACTAGGATTCCGATAGAAAAACCGCTCCCGACCAGCAGGAGGCCCCGTGCCCGCAGCCCCCGCCGAGCCGCGCCGCCTCACCCTGGCCGAGCGCCGCAAGGCCGAAACCCGCATGGACATAGCCCGCACCGCAGCCCGCCTCTTCGCCGAACGAGGCACCGCAGCGGTCACCGCCGAGGAGATCGCCGCCGAGTCCGGCGTAGCCCTGCGCACCTTCTACCGCTACTGCCGCACGAAGGAAGACGCAGTCGAGCCCATGCTCGCCGCCGGCGCCCAACGCTGGCTCCGAATCATCGCCGAGGGCCCGCAACACCTGCCGACCCTCGCCGAACTCGAAGCCGCAGCAGTACGCGCCCTCACCTTCGAAGGCGCAGACGAAGACCTCGAAGTAACCCGAGGCCTCCTCCGAGCCATGGACACCGACAACGCCCTCCGCGCCGTCTGGCACCGCATCAACCTCGAAGGCGAACGCGAACTACGCCTGGCCCTAACCGATTTGGCCTCCGGCAACACCGATGATCTCCAAATCCGCTTGATAGCAGCCGCAATCGCCGGCTCCATCCGAATTGCCGTGGAACAGTGGGCATCCACGGACGCCCCCGCCACTGGTAAGGGCTCCCCCTCCGATCTTGTGGTGCGCTGCATCCGAACCGCTGGTTCCGGATTGCACGTCACTTAATACGACTCGGTTGCCTGGGGCGATAGAAATGGTTCTGCAAGGGATCCTGCAAAACCATTTCTATTCTAGCGGTGAGGCTACGAGGCTTCCTGCATTTCTTCGTCTCCGAACAGTGAAGCTTGGGGTGCCTCCGTTACCGCTGCCTTCTTGGATCCCTTCCGGGCCTTCTCGGTATTATTTCTGTTGCTGCTGGAGAGAATGTTCAAGATAGCCTTGCCGACAGCTTGTGCAACAGGTGGGGGGAAGGCATTTCCAACTTGGCGATATTGCGCGGTCTTACCGCCAGAGAATTCCCAATTAGGTGGGAAACCTTGAATTATTGCAGCCTGTTGTACGGTGAGCATCGGCCCATCTGGGCCGAACAGATCCCGGTCTTCTGTATGCTTTGACCAGCAGGTTTCAATATCATTTGCTACACCCATACCGGAAACGCCGAGTTGTCTCCAGGCGGCTTTCGCCCGGCTGGGGCCGAGGTCGGCACCACCGTGCTTCTTTGACCCCCCCACCAGTGTCGGAGCGACGCCTCCGCCTTTTCCTTCGAGTTCATTGGCGCGGGCAATTGCAGTTTCGTGCCATCGCTTGTAGGCGGCGTGTGCCTGTGCCGATTTTTCTCCAGAGTAATAGCGCTCAAATCGAGTTTTCATTGACTCTTCAAGCGCGTATGCGACGCTGACTGGTGTTGTATGTGTAGCTGCGGGCGGTTTGTAGAACGATATTCCCGCGACATCCTTGCGAAAGGCGACAAGAATTGCTCGAGGGCGAAGCTGTGGGACTCCAAAATCGCTTGCCTCCAAAACGCTCCAGTCAGCGACGCGGTACCCCAGACCCTTTTCGAACTTTTTTGTTCCGTCGTCATCGATATATTCGCCGCCCTGCAGTCTGGCCTTGATCCAAGAGCGATATGTTGCGAATTTCGGATCCATAATTCCGCGTACGTTTTCAATCAAGACCGCTCTTGGTCGAAGCTCCTTGACCAATTCCAGCATGCGAGGAAACAGATCCCGCTCATCGTCCTTGCCTAGCTGCTTGCCGGCATGTGAGAACGGGGGGCAAGGGACGCCGCCGGCCAAGAGGTCCAACCCGTGCTTCTTCAGAAGGTGACCACTCTTTATGAGGTGACGCGAAGGCTTGAACTTATTCACATCGAAATCGAGGATGTCACACTGGTCGCCATGCCAGTCTTCGAGCCGGTGCCCTTCGATGTTTAGTTTGAGGGTGGCGACAGCATGCTTGTCTATCTCGACCAGTGCGAGGTGGCGAAAGCCTGCTTGGTGGAGGCCTACAGCTTGACCACCGGCGCCGGCGCAGATCTCGATCGATGTAAACACACGTTTCGACGTCGCCGAATGTGCGCCTTTCCCTGCGCCGTCGCAGGTCATGCCCTGATCGCCTGCGTCGGTGTGGCTAGGGGTGGCGCGAAGGTGGGTCACGCTGCTGCCTTTCGATGCGGGAGCCAGGATGGAGGAGAGGTCTGTGCGGGAGTATCTTTCCGCACGACATGCTGGTAGCTCGAACTGGGACAGACGTGACCGAGAGCAGATCGCGAGAAGCTCGGAGAAAGGCCCACGAACGGGGCCTCTATCCTGCACCCCTCAACGAGGGTCGCTCCCGGAACATGCAAGCTAACCGCCGATCCGGTACCAAGCCCGAGATCGCGCTGCGGAGCGCGTTGCATCGTCTGGGCTACCGATTCCGCAAGGACCTCAGGCTCGACCTCGGCTCGGTGAAGGTCCGGCCGGACATTGTCTTCACGGCTCGCAAGGTAGCGGTGTTCGTAGATGGTTGCTTCTGGCACGTCTGCCCCGAGCACGGCCGCCAGCCGACGACGAACGAATGGTATTGGGCGCCAAAGCTTCGCCGGAACATTGAACGGGACCGGGCGGCGGACGCTGCGCTGAGTGCAGCTGGTTGGCACGTTGTCCGTCTGCGGGAACACGAGAGCCTGGAAAGCGCTGTGAGCGCCGTCGCCAGAGTCTTGGCTACCGAGTCCGAACATGTGAGCGATCATATGGGACAGGTCGGCCCTTGATCGATAGAAGCTCGCGGACACGGCACATCAGTTCGTAGACTGCTGCGAGCATTGCAGCTCTGGATGTGGCGTTTCGTCGCGAACTTCGGTCGGCCCGGCGGCTCCTGCCTTGCGCTGAGTTCGACTGAACGCGAGCGTATCTGGGATCGGTGAGGCGCCGGGTGTGGGCCCGGGATCATGGCAGGGGCCGCTTGGATGTGGTCGACAGCTCCGGTCGCTGGTGGGGCCGGCAGCAAGTGATGGAGCCTTGCAGGCGATAGCTGAAGCCAAAGGCCCCAGCCATCACCTGCCACCTTGGCTACCCGCCGGAACCGCGATGGTGGTTCCGATATGCAGTCAGCAACTGCAAGACGGCTGCCAGCAGCAGAACGCCGAGCTGAGAATCATCATGGGTGATCTCCAGTACCGCGGCCGCAAGGTTGAGCACTGCGACTACCGCCGGCAGCGGGTCGGGCTGCCCATCGGGGGACGGCTCGCAGGCATGATTAGGAGGGTTTTGTACATTCATAGGTGCCTCTGTTTCGTCTTGGACGGCGTTTCCGGGGTGTACTGCGGCCCCGCCTGGTGACACAGGCGGGGTTCGCTTGAAGCTCGTCTCGACCGGGGGCGCCCGAGTCGTCACGCTGCCGATGCTGTGATTCGTGGTGGAAGCTTCCAAATCAGTGCAGGTACGTGTCGGGATACTCAGCGCGGCGATGTCGACCTCGATTTGATCGCGTTGGTCAGCAGGGTGTCGGAGTCGGCTCGCCTGTCTCGTTCGTTCAGGGCGAAGAGGATCTCCAGAATTTCTCTCTCGACTCGGCTGCCGGCGTGGCTGAGGATCGCTGTGGCGATGTCGTCCAAGTCCAGGATTCGGCAGGAACTTACGGCGTCCGCTATCTCGTGAGGGGGACCCTCTGTGCCGACGTGGCGGATGATGCTGTTGATTCGTGCAAGGTCACCCGCGTCGAGGTAGTCGGCGAGATTTCTTGCCGCAGGCCATGTCAGATCCTTGTCCCTCTTTTGGGGCCGGTCCCCCTGCTGGTGGGGGACCGGCCCAAGTTCGGCTGCCACGATGATTGGTACATGAGCCGGCTTGGCCTCAGTGTCACACGAAGGGCAGGGAGCCCCGCACGACGGGCACGTTGTGTCCAGAGGTGACATCGCGAGACGGGCCCGGTCGATGGTCTCCCAGGAGACTATGGTTTCGTCGGGTCGTTTGCGCTGCAGCGCGAGCTGGTAGAGGGCTTCGAGGGGTTCCTTCTTCGGTGGGCGCTTGCGCTTGCCATTGGCCAGGTCCGACAGGACGGACTTACTCAAGTACCTATCGGCCCGCGCGCGCCCATCGGCCTGCGAACCATGTTCCAGCTCTTCTGCGATTCGTCTGCCGGACATCCTGCATAGGCGAATCAGGGTACGCACCGCTTCCGCCAGCTCACGCTGCGCGGAAGGCAAGTCGGGATCGAGATCGCTGAACTCTGCCTGCTTCGACAAGACTCGCTCCCCCCATTCGAATTGAAGTCATTCAATCATCCTGTTCTATCTCGGCGCTACCACTAGATCATTGTTGCCGCTTCGCGTCCAGGGGTAGCACGCATTTCATGTCCCATGTGAACTCGGGACAAATATTTCGGGTTGATTTACCCGATCTGAAAGACTCGCTGTCCTGAGTTCAGTGTGCAGGCTCATGTCCCATCTTTGAACTTCAATCTGGGACATCCTGCGCCTTGCAGATCTGGAGTAATTGATATTTAGTGGTTGGAAACGATTCCCTCGATCCCGCTGGACGGGGCGATCGTGGTTGAGGCTCTTATTTGAAAGGCGGGATCCTGAATGTCTATGCCGGCTTGGGATAACCCAGACCTCGGCGCGATGAAGCGTGTGGCGCTCTGGCTGGTACAAGAGGTAGGCATTGGGAATCTGTTCACGAAGACTCAGCTTCGTGATGCATTTCCGGAAGTTCAGCAGATTGACCGCCGGATGCGGGACCTTCGTGACTTTGAGTGGCGGATCGACACCAACCGCGAGGATCCGTCGCTGGACTCGCATGAGCACCGTTTCGTCAGCCAGGGCGTGGACGTGTGGGTGCCGGGCAAGGCGACGAGGAGGACCGGCGTCACAGTTACCGCCGCTGAGCGGCACGCGCTGATGATGCGGGATGGGCACAAGTGCCGCTCATGCGGAATCGGGCCTGGGGAGCAGTACGCCGGCACGTACATCTCCTCGCAACTTGATGTTGCCCGTCGTGCAGTGCGAATGCCTGATGGGACGACCAGCGTTCAGTTGATGATCGAGTGCAATCGGTGCCGTGTCGGAGGCCGTGATTTGACTGCCGATCTCGGTGACGTTCTTGGCCGTATCAGCAGCCTGCCCGTGTATGAACGGAAGATGCTTGCGAGTTGGGTCGAGCGCGATGCCCGTAGCTTCAGTGAGACCGAAGATCTCTGGGCGGCCTATCGGTCATTGCCGGTGGACTCCAGAGACAAAGTTCGCGAAGCGCTCGAGCTTGAATAGCCGTGGATCCTGCACGCAACCGTGCCGATACTGCGCCGGTCGACTACTTCCCTGTTTTTGAGGAGAATCCATACATGTTCACGGATTACGGGACGCCGCCGAATGCCGCTTCTACTCGAGCTGTCGTAGAGGAGCGCCTCCAAGAGCAGCGAGAAAAGGGTGGCGTAGCTGAGACTCTGACGGTGGAATGGCGTGGAGCGCCACTCCACATCCAGGTCATCGACATGCCCTTGAACTCGTTGTACTTCAATCCCGGGACCCACCGTATCCGTGCGCAGCGGAGTCTCGACCCGCAGCGTGACGAGCTTGCGAAGCAGAATCCGTGGAGTGCGGAGAGTCAGGACTATCTGCGTCATCTGCTGACGATTCGCCCATCCGAACCCGATCATCGCGATCCTGCGTTCGAGGACCTGAAAAAGAGCCTCGCGGAGCACAAACAGAACGAGCCGGGTTTGATCACCCGCGACGGTATTCTGGTCAATGGGAATACCCGGTGTGCGGCACTGCGAGAGCTCAACACAACCAACAGTATTCGTGTAGGAGTTCTGCCGGCTTCCTGCACGTGGGAGGACATCAACGACGTCGAGCTGTCTCTGCAGCTTCGGCCGGACAAGCGCCGCGACTACTCCTATATCAACCGGCTGCTCGCTATCGAAGAACAGCGTAATGAGCTCAAGCGTGACTTGACTGTCATTGCCAAGGCATTCCATACCACGACGATGTCCGTTGAACGTGATCTCTGGGTGCTCGCTCAGCTGCGGGATCTGATTCGCCGCAGTGAGTCCCCTGATGGGAAGGCGTTGCGCCTCATGGATCTCGAGCGCTCCCAGGAGAAGCTGGCTGAGCTCTACCGCGCCTACGACAAGGAGAAGGGGAAGAGCAAGGAAAGGGCTGAGCTGCTGAAGGAGGCACGACTCGCAGCGATCGTGCTCGATTTCGCCAAGACGGATGTCCGCTGGATCGAGCCCGATTTCCACAGCCGCTACCTCGCGAAGGTTCTGCCTGACGAGCACAAAGTGGTAGACGATGTCGCTCCGTCGACGGTAGCCATTCCTGGACTGAATCGGTCGGTCAAAGCTGCCGGTGCGAATGTTGCTGCAGCGCAACGTGTTACGGATACACTGCTCAAAGCCAAGGCGGTGGAGGCTGTTGGGGACAGGGCCACGCCGGCCGAACAAGCTGATGCGGCAGCCGTTGTGCTCTCCATTCGAGAAGCGTTCAACGAAGCTATCGACACCGCAGGTCGTGAAGCCCGGCTTCGGAAAAAGCGCTTGGCTGCCCCGGATCGAATCATGGACGCCTGCAAGGATCTCGAGCAGTCCATCACGGATCTGGTGATGTCCCGTGGAAACTCGAGTCTCGATGAAGGAGCCTTCGACGATGCCCTCGAGCAGCTGCACGCGGTGCTGTCCAAACTGTCGATCGAGGCGCAGCGAAGCATCGACCTTCCTGGCGGTGGCCTGAACTGGTTGATCGCTGCGGCAGAGCTGGAGATCCCGCAGACATGACAACCTCAGAGACCGAGTCTTCGCTTCGGCTGGGATTTGATGTCACACGAACCCGTGTGGAACTCCGTACTCAGTCGGCTTATCAGAGGGAATTCGCGCAGCTGACGGCGCGCATAGCCACTCGCGGGCAGCGGGGCCCCGTATCAGCCGAGGTCGACCTCGACGATTTCCTCATGAACCTCAGTGAGCTCGCTACCTGGCCGCATGAGGGGGTCGATTGGGACGACGACCTCATGGCACTCGTCAACGGCGTGCTCGATGACTCCGAGACCGTTGAGCGGAACTTGCAAGAGGCGCCCGTGGGTGGCGCTGCCGATGCGGTTCAGCCTGATGACGTGATTGACTTGCTCGGACCGGATTGGGCCGCCGATCTGACGTCGTTTCAGCGTCGTGATGTCGCTCGGTTGCTCTCGCTGCGTCACGGTGCCAACTTCAGTGTTCCAGGTGCCGGCAAAACTCGTGTCGCACTTGCTGTCTACGCTGCGATGCGCGAACGCGGTGAGGCGCAGCGACTCTTGGTTGTTGGGCCAAAATCCGCTTACGAATCCTGGGAATTCGAAAGCGCATTCTGCTTCAAAGAACCGCTGCGTGTTGCGGTGAGCGGCCGGTTGGAGGATCCGCTCGCGGACTTGCGCATTGTGAACTACGAGAGGCTGGATCGATCGCTGAACAGCCTGGCAACCTGGCTGCGGTCGGCACCGTCGATGATCATCTTGGATGAGGCACACCGGATGAAGCTAGGGGCAAGCGGCACATACGGTGCCGCCTGTCTGGCGCTCGGACCTCTGGCGAATCGCCGCCTCATCCTTACTGGTACGCCTGCACCGAATGGTGCAAAGGACCTCGAGAGCCTCTTGTCGTTCGTTTGGCCTGGGCATGGCAAGCGGGTTGTCACTGAGGCTGTGGGTGGTGGCGACCTTGCCTATGCCAGTTCGGTGCTCCGACCGCTCTTTACACGGACGACGAAGCGTGAACTAGGTCTCCCCCCGTTCGAACCCAAGGTCCGCTATCTTGATATGCCGCCGATCCATGCAGAGATCTACGAGGCGCTGAAGGGCAATTTCTCAACTCGGGCAGAAGGTTCCCGGTCCAGCATTGAAGCCCTCGGACGAGCCATGCTGCGCCTGCTGATGGCTGCAACGAGCCCCGCGCTGCTGTTGGAAGGCTCAAGCCCGTACGAGCCGCTCGAATACCAGCTGCCTCCGCTCGATCCATCGCCCGGCGACTCTCTGTACGACCTGTTACGGAGCCTTCCAAGCTACGAGCTCTCGCCGAAGTACCAAGAGACCCTGAAGATCGTGGCCGACAACGCGTCCCAGGGCCGGAAGACGCTCGTGTGGACGACCTTCGTTCGTAGTCTCAGGACTATCGAGAAGCTGCTCGAAGGTTACGGCCCAGCCGTTGTCTTTGGCGGTACAGCCGATCGGGAGGAGCAGTTACGCCGGTTCCGTGAAGACCCGGACTGTCATGTTCTTATCTCTAACCCGGCCACCCTTGGGGAGGGCATCAGCCTCCACCAGGTATGCCACGACGCTGTCTATGTGGATCGTGACTTCATGGCTGGGCGGTTCTTGCAGAGCTTGGACCGCATTCATCGCCTCGGTCTGGCTCCCGGCACCGAAACGCGGGTAACGATCCTCGCCACCCGTAAAACGATCGACGAAGTGGTTCGGGTGCGGCTGGAGGAAAAGCTCGAGTTCATGGGCCGGATCCTTGATGATCCCGATGTCCAGCAACTCGCCGATCTGCAAGAGGAACCCGCGGCGGGCGCCGGAATGGACGTGGCGGATGTCCGGGCGTTACTGCGGCATCTTGAGCCTTCTGCGGCTGTGTAGTCATCTCTCCGAGCTTGCTTAACAGCGGGTGCGGAGCCAACTCAGGTCTTGTGTGTGCGCTGCGGATTCTGCACTACTGGGGCTGGTTTGTCCCGGGTCTCGCCAGGTTCGGCAACAACCCATAGCTCGCCCGCGATCTCGGCGCGAGGCCGGTTCTTGTGCTCGGGGCGTGCTCGCATCACCGGGTGTGCCACAAATTCACCGGGTCTCGGAACTGGTCCTCCGAGGTCGAGGGCAAGTTTTTGGTGGGCCCTAAACCCGCCGAGAATAATGATCCCCTCGTCTCTGAGGACAGTCCGTGCCCGCCCTTTGCCTTCTCGCACTCGTGCCATGTAGTCGGACTGCCGAGCCACAGTGCGAACAACACCGCGGCCGACCCTGCGACCGTGGACCGAGCGGAACAGCTCATTGACTCGCTGCTGGCCATCTGCGGGGAGGAAGATCCTGCTCCGGGTGAGGGGGTCGATATGAAGCAGTACGTTTTCGGGCAGTTCGCAATTGTGCCAGAGCCAGGTGATGCGTTTACGTGCATCAGCCCTGATGGTCGCTTTGCTATCTCTGTTACCTCCCGTGTTGAGAATGCTCTCGCCGATACGGATCAGGCCCGCGCTCCAGATGCTCTTGTAGTCATCTGCCCATACGAGCAAACACAAATGGTTCTTGGCTTCCGGTGGAATCATCCACCCGCCGAACTTCTGTGAGTACTTGGCGTCGACATCGATTCCCGCGATGGAGTAGTCCATGTCGATGCCATCACCAAACTTGAACGCTCGCTGGAGATTTATCTCAACGAGAGTGCCCGCGTGAGTCTTCTCCGTCTTCATGAGGTCTTTCCAGTCGTAGCGCCCCGTGTTCTCGCCATCAAGCAGCTGATCGATGGTGTTGCGGAGAACGGTTGCGAATCTGCTTCCATCAGGATCGAGCGCTCGGATCGCTGCGGCAACGTGCTCAAGTTCGATATCAGGGCTGGTTGGCAGTCCCTGTCGTGCAGAGTCAAGCGAAAGGCTCAGCTGCTCCACGGCGTTCCCCGATCCCGTACGTACCAAGCCGGACATATCCACTAAACCCGACTGGGCGGTTGTCGGCAAGGACCGATGATCGTGGTTACGCCCGCGGGGCTGAGCTGAGCATCGAAGCCGTCAGGCGTTTAGGGTGCGAGGATGGCGAGAGAATCCGGGCCGCGGCAGGTTCAGCTGATCGGGCCGGTTGGTGGGGGTTTCACGTACCTTCTTGCGGCGGCGATGATGCTTGTCGGGCCGGTGTCCGGTGCCTTCGGGGAGTCTTTGGGTGATGCGCTGTGTGCTGGGGTTTTCACGTTCCCGTTGGGAATCGCGCTGGCATTCTCTGCCTTTGAATGGCGGGCTTCCGCTCGACGGTTCGATGCGGTGGGGGTGCGGGGCACTGCTGAGATCGTGGCGGTGAAGAGGGTTCGCGGGGGTGGGGAAGAGGAGCGGAAGGTTGAGTTGATCGTGCGGATCAGTGGGGGTGGGTTCGATGCGTTCGAGGCGGAATGTGAAGTGGGGGCACGGGATCCGTTGCAGGTGGTGGGGGAGCGGTTCGACGTGATGGTTGATCCCGAGGAGCGGACGTTCGCGGTCGGGTTCGACCACCTCTTTCCTCGGGATTCGCCGGGTAATGGTTAGTTGGTGAGTTGGTCGGCGGTGGCGAGGGTGTAGTTGCCGTGGTCGGTGCCTAGGCCCTGGGCTACCAATGATGCTGTGGCGGTGGCTAGTTGGATTGCTTCGGGGAGTGAGCGGTTCAGGCTTATGGCTCGGAGGAATCCGGCGGTGAAGGCGTCGCCGCAGCCGGTGGTGTCCACCACCTTGGTTTCCAGGGCGGGGAATTCTTGGATTTCGTTGGCGGAGAAAAGGAGTGAACCCTCGGCGCCTCGGGTTACGGCCAGGGTGCCAGCGCCCGCGGAGTGGAGGATGTGGCAGGCGGCCAAGAGGTCGGTGGTTTTGGTGAAGCCCAGGGCTTGTTCCTCGTTGGGGAGGAAGTAGTCGATGTAGGGGAGGGCGGGGGCTATTGCATCCAGGGAACCGAGGGAGCCTGGGGCCAGGAGGTCGGCGGAGGTGATGGCGCCGGATTCCTTGGCGTGGCGGAGGATTCGGGCCGCGTTGTCGGCGCCGAGGAGCTCGGGGCCGCCCAGGTGGAGGTAGTCGGCCGTCGCTATCGCATCCCAGTCGACGTCGTCGAGGGAGTAGAAGGGGTTGGCGCCCAACAGGTGGAGGGTGGGGCGGTCGCCGTTGGGGCGGATGGGGAGGACTGTGGTGGAGGTGGGGTGGTCGGGTTTGCGGACCACCAGGGAGGTGTCGATGCCGGCTCGGTTCAGCAGGGAGAGAAGGAAATCGCCGTTCGAGTCGGTGCCTACCGCGCCTGCGGTGCGGACGGTTGCGCCCAGTTTGGCCAGGACCACGGCTGTGCCTGCCGCGGTGCCGGCGGGGGTGATGCGGATGTTTTCCACGAAGGCGGTTTGCTGGCCTTCGGGGATTTCGGAGACCGGGTGGACGAGGATGTCGAGGACGTGGACGCCTAGGCAGATGATGTTCATTTCGGTTCCTTGCCAAGGGGTTTGGGGGTGCCGTAGCCGGTTCGGAGGGCTACTTCCAGGACTGCTTGTTGTTGGACGGGGGTGAGGGGGCGCGGGGCGCCGACAATCGCGGCGTCGAGGTACAGGGTGCAGGCCCATTCCAGGAGGAGGGCGTTCTCGACGGCTTGGTCGAGGGTTGCGCCGTGGGTTATCGCGCCGTGGTTGGCGAGGAGGGCGGCCTGCTTGCCGGGGAGGGCGGTGCGGACCGCGTCGGCCAACTGTTGGGTGCCGAAGGGGTGGAAGGGAACGACGGGAGTGGAACCGCCCAGGAGCAGCTGCTGGTAGTGGAGGACCGGGAGTTCGTCCAGCACCAGGCCGATGGCAGTGGATTTGGGGGCATGGGTGTGGACCACCGCGCCGGTGGAGAACTCGCGGTAGATGCCCAGGTGCAACTGGAGTTCGGAGGTGGGGGCGAGGTCGCCGGACACCACTGACCCGGACAGGTCGACCACGGTGACCTCGGCGGGAGTGGTTGTGGCCAGGGTGGTTCCGGTGGCCGTTACCGCTATCAGGTCGCCCACCTGAACACTCACATTGCCCGCGGTGCCGATCAGTAGGCCGGCGTCGGCGAGGCGGCGGGACGCGGTGGCGACGGCTGCTCGCGCTTCCTGAGTGGTCGGCATGGTGGGTAATGTACTAAATCTGAATCGGATTCACATTCGGAAACGGGAGTGGGATGGCGGAGTTGGGTGTCCCGGAGGGGATGTTGCGGCGGGTGCCGCGGCAGGCTCGGAGTCGGGAGCGGCTGGCGCATGTGCTTCGCGTGGCGGATCGGATGATCGCGGAGCACGGGGTGGGGGAGCTCAGCATGATTCGGCTTGCCATGGCGGCGGGGGTGTCGGTGGGGTCGCTGTATCAGTACCTGCCGGATAAGGAAGCGGTGTTGGAGGCGCTGGCGGTGGCCTACCTCGAGCGGATCGAGGGGGTGCTGGAGGAGTTGATCGAGAGTGCGGGGCAACAGCATTGGGAGGATCCGGCGGGGACGCTCGTCGAGACCTTCGCGGAGATCTATCGGCGGGAACCCGGGTTTCGGGCGCTGTGGTTCGGGCGGCAGTGGACGGAGGCCACGCAGGCTGCGGATCGGGCGCACAAGCAGCGGATGGCGGAGGGGCTGCGGCGGCTCATTCTGGCGCAAGGGCTGCTGCCGGAACGGGATTGGTTGGCGGACGCCTGTTGGAGTGCGCACGTCATGGCTGACGCGCTGATGCAGGAGGCGTTTCGGGGGGATTCGGAGGGGGATCCGGGGGTGCTGCGGGAGTTGACGGCTGCTGTGCGGGGATATCTGGGGGAGTTGGGGCGGCGGGGGTGATCCGGCCTGACTGCACACAATCGACGACAGTTCTGCCATTTGGCAGATTCGAGGTCGAAAGTGTGCACCCAGGCCGGGTTCAGCTTGCCCAGGTGATGGCCTCGTCGAGTGGGGCGCGGGTGGTGCGGAAGCTGTTGGAGGGGTGGGCGCTGTCGGGGTAGCCGAAGGAGATGCCCGCTACCACTTGGCGATTCGCGGGGATGGCGAAGTGGTCGTGGAGGAAGGGGGAGTAGGTGGCCAGCGCTGCTTGGGGAGCTGTTGCTACGCCCAGGCTTTGGGCTGACAGGAGGAAGGACTGCAGGTAGAGGCCGCAGTCGACCGCGCCGTAGGTGCCCAGGTCGGCCTCGGTGGTGAGGATGGCCACGTGCGGGGCGTCGAAGAGTTCGAAGTTGCGGAGCATTTGGCGGAGGGAGCCGGCGTGGTCGCCCTTCGGGACGCCGACCGCGGTGTAAAGGGCTGCGCCGCATTCCTTTCGGCGGTCGCGGTAGATGCCGGTGTAGGCGGCGGGGAAGGGGATGTCGGGGTCGGCGGCCGTGCCTTCGATGTGGGACAGCAGGGCTTTGCGGAAGCGGGCGGTGGCGGCGGGGTCGGCGGTGACCGTCAGGTGCCAGGGTTGGGTGTTGCACCAGGACGGGGTGCGCTGGGCCAGCCGGAGCATCGATTCGATCGTTTCCTGCGGGACCGCGTCGGGGCGGAATGTTCGGCAGGTGTAGCGGTCGGCCAGTAGCGCCTCGAGTGCGGTGTAGTGGCTGGTCATGAGGCCCCCTCGGGAAGTGGTCTCGTTTTGAGACCGTGCGTGTTCGGTCTCATATTAGGACCGAATCGGTAGGATTGGAAGATGCGCTACGGGGAATTGGCCGACGAGCCGTGTTCGATCACGCGGTCGCTGGTGGTGTTCGGGGATCGGTGGACGCTGCTGATCCTCAAGGCCGCATTCGCGGGGGTGCGGCGGTTCAACGGGTTCCAGGCGTATCTGGGAATCTCCAAGGGGCGGCTGCAGGATCGGCTCGATCGACTGGTCGAGCACGAGATTCTCGTCAAACGACCGGCCGCGACGGGGGCGCACGAGGAATATCGGCTGACGGAGAAGGGGATTGCCGTCTATCCGATCCTCATGGCATTCCGGGATTGGGGGGACGCCTACATGGCGCCGGATGGGCCGCCGCTGCGGTATGCGCACCGCGACTGCGCGGGGGAGGCGCACACCCGGCTCGAATGCGACCACTGCGGAAAGGAACTCACCGCGCGGGATGTCGCACCCGAGCCGGGACCGGGCCTGATCGCGCACACCGGTGATGGCGCTGTCGAGCAGTGATCAAGCCGGATCGAAACTGAGGCAGCCCGCGCCGATGTAGTCGGAAGGGTCGAGCAGCATGCGGATTTCGGGGCGCTCCGCCTCCGGGATGCGCCGCAGTTCGTCGTGCAACGGTGTGCGCAGCGCCGTGCCGCGCGCGGTGAACACCGGGAACCAATTGTCGTGATGGTTGGGCACGAACACCTTCGGGCGTAGCGCCTCGATGTAGTGACGCGGGTCGCGCAGACCATTGCGAAACTGGTTGAAGCCCTGGATCGCTCCGATGTGCACATCCGAACGAGGCAGGGCGCGAAGGATATTCAGCACATCCGGCGCCTTGTCGATCAAAGGGCCGGAGGAATCGTGCCAGGTGAGCACGAAGTCACCGAGGCGGAATTGGTAGAGCAGCACACCGCCCTCCGGATCGCGCAGACGGCGCGCGAGATGACCGGCATCGGTGAGAGTCGGTGGGTGCGTACGGATGTCGCAGGGGCACGGGGTTGGCCTGACCGGGTCGGAGGCATCGGGGCCGGCGTCCTTCGCGGTGGGCGCGGAATGGATGTGCCGGATCGCGGTGACGGACAGGCCGGGCGTGAGCTCGAAGTCGTAGCGGTCACCGGGCTTCGAGGCGGCCGAACCCAGTTCATGACACTCGAATGATGCTGTGCCGCCGACCTGTTCGCGTGCGGTGGCACAGTGCTCGGCGGTGCCGTACAGCACCGCGCCGCTCGCCTGGGCGATCGGCCCGGCGTCGCCGGCGTGGTCGAAATGCCCGTGGCCGATGAAGATGGCGGCGGGGCGCAGCGCGGCGACCTCGGCGGGCGTGGTGGGGACGTAGCCGGAGTGCAGGCCGCGCGGCACCCACGCGTCGAGCAGGATTACCGTGCCGCCCACGGCGACAGCGAAACTCGCACAACCGAACCAGGCGATCAGCACCCGATCCGCGCGCACCGCGCCGGAGCGGGGATCCACCGCCTCCGCACCGAAGAAGCGCTGCCGGGCGGCGATGGTGTCGTCGAGCGTGGGCGCCGGGAGGGGCCGCGTGGCGAACCGGTCGCGCACACCACTCCAGGAAATCCGGCTGTTCACCACGGTGTGGTCCCCTTACCTTCGCGAGGCGGGCACCCTTGCCCGCAGTTCCGCATTCTGCCCGCGCACCGGGAGCCTGTCATCGGGCCGGCGCACAATGCCCGCACGGCCCGGCGCTGCGCGGGTACCGCCACGGCAGTCCGAGAACGCCCGGCGGTCAGGCCGTGACGCGAGTGAACGTCAGGTGCGTGACCCGGTCGGAGGATTCCATCCGAGTACACTCGAGGCCGGGCAATGCGCCGAGATTCTCGAACAGCCGCTCGCCCGCGCCCAGCAGGATCGGCACCTGCGCCAGATGCAGTTCATCCACCAATCCCGCGCGCAGGAACTGCCGCACGGTGGCCGCGCCGCCGCCGAGGCGCACATCCTTTCCGCCCGCCGCTTCGAACGCGCTCTTCAATACCGTCTCCGGAGTGTCGTCCACGAAATGGAAAACGGTGCCGCCCTCCATGTCGAGCGACGGCCGCGGATAGTGCGTCAGGACGAAAACCTCGTGGTGGTACGGCGGATTCGGACCCCACCAGCCGGTCCACGAGTAGTCCGGCCACTCGCCGCGGATCGGCCCGAACATATTGCGCCCCATGATGGTTGCGCCGATGTTCACCTCACCGGCGGCGGCATACCGCTGGTCGAGGCCGCCCGCGCCGGTCACCGGCTCGCCCATCATGTCGCGCCCGAAGTCGGTCTCGAAGATCCACTCGTGCAATGGCATTGCGCCGATTCCGAGCGGATGCTCCGGTCCCTGATTGGGTCCGGCGAGGTAACCGTCCAGGGAGATGGACAGGTTGTGGGCGCGCAATTTCGGCATGGGGTGGACCTTCCGGCTCGTCGCTGTATCGCAGTCTCGCAAACATGACGGCGGACCCGTCCGATATTCATCGGTGGAATTGTGATGAACCGGTGGGCAAATAGTCAGCGTCCTGTTAGCTGAGCGGCGTTGCATCGAAGCAAGGGGTAGCCGAACGAAGGCTGCCGGGCGGACGATTGGGGGCCCACCATGTACAAAGGCGTGCATGCGGCCGCGCAGGAATGCGAAGACCACAAGTACACGATGCGGATCAGCCGGCTTGCCATCGATAAGCTGGGTATCCGGCTCTACGACCGGGTTTCGGCGGTGCTGGCCGAACTCATTGCCAACTCCTACGATGCCGACGCCACCGAGGTGCAGGTGTCGCTGCCGTGGAATGTCACGCTCGCGGGGACGGTGCGGTCCGCCGACGAGACGCCACACGAGATCGTCGTCTCCGACAATGGTCACGGCATGACGGCCGAGGAGATCAACCGGCACTATCTGATGGTCGGATCGGATCGGCGGGTGCGCACCGGGTCGGATCTGTCGCGCGAGCGACGGCGACCGGTCATGGGGCGCAAGGGAATCGGGAAACTGGCCGCCTTCGGCATCTGCCGCACCATCGAGGTGATCAGCGCGGGCAGCGGACCCGAGGATCGCACCCCGCTGGGGTGGCCGGTCGCGCATCTGGTGCTGGATCTCGACGATATGCTCTCCGACACCGAACGCGACTACTACCCGAGAACCGGTGCGCTGGACGGGACCTTCACCGCCCGGCGCGGCACCACCGTCATCATGCGGAACTTCTTCCGCAAGCGGGTCAACACCGGGCACGAGTTGAATCGGCAGCTGGCGGCCAGATTCGGCATCGAACGCTCGGATTGGCGGGTGGAGGTGCGCAATTCGATCGGCAACGACGCCTTCACGCTGAGCGACCTGCCGATCGATGTCATGGAGGAGACCCGGATCGACGTGTCCCGCGTGCCGGTCCGCTTCGGACGGCAGTACCTGCCGCTGAGCGGGTGGATCGCCTACTCCAAGCAGCCGTACCGTGACGAAGCGATGGCGGGGGTGCGGATCTACGCGCGCGGCAAAATCATCGCGCAGACCCGGGATTTCGGCATCTCCTCCGGATTCACCGGAGAGTTCAAGCTGCGTTCCTATCTGGTCGGAGCCATCCATGTGGACTGGCTCGACGACGAGGAGGATCTGGTCCGCTCCGATCGGCAGGACATCATCTGGAACTCGCCGCGCGGCGAGGCCCTCGCCCAGTGGGGGCAGGCGCTGATTCGTGAAATCGGCAGGCTCGGCGAGAAGTCCATTCGCCGCCGCGTCTGGGAGGAGTTCGTGGAACGCTCCCGCATCCACGAGACCCTCGAATCGATCGCACCGGGGGACAGGATGTTCCGCGACTCCGTGCTCGATGCGGCGCGAATCCTGGTGGCCAACAAGGACCGAGCCGCCATGGACGACCCGGCACACGTGGAAAACATGCTGCGGCTGGCGCTTTCGCTCGGCCCGCAGCGCAGCCTGCTGGAGACCCTCAAGGAGATCGCTGAGGACGCCGATCCGCAGCTCGATGTGGTGGTGGGCCTGTTCGAGCGCGCCCGCATCGCCGAGATCTACTCCCTCGGACAGATCGCCAGCGAACGCGTCGCCGTCGTGGACCGCCTGCGCGCCCTCATCGACGACCGGCGCTCCCTGGAACGCCCCTTCCAGGAGCTCATCGAAAGCGCGCCCTGGCTGCTCGCCCCGGAGTGGACGCCGCTGGGCATGAACGAGTCCCTCAAACGCGTCCGCGCCAGCTTCGAGCGTTGGTACGCACAGCGATTCGGCACACCCATTCAGACCTCCGCCATCGGAAGCCCCAAGCGCGAACCCGACTTCGTGCTGCTGCACGACTCCGGGGAACTGTGGATCGTCGAGATCAAGCGCATGGACTATCACCTCACCGACGAGGAGTACAACCGCGCCGTCAACTACCTCTACGAGCTCGACCGCTTCCTGGAGGAGAACCCGCGCATCGGCGCCCAATTCCCGCGCCGGCGGCTCACATTCATCGTCGACCACATCGACCGGCTGGGGCCGGCCTCGCTGTCCTCGCTGAGCAGTGACGGCCGCGTGGACCGCCGCACCTGGCGGGAACTGCTCGACGCCACCCTGCGCGCACACCGCGACTTCCTCGAACGCGTCTACGCCATGCGCGGCGCGGAAGACGAGCCGCCGAGCGCCGCCCAGGCCGGGTGACCACACCGCAGCGCCTGTGCCACCATGGGTCCGCGGCGCGCGGGGGCGCAGCCGCATCCGCGCATTCGAGAAGGCACAGGTAATGGTTCACGGCATTGTGAAGTGGTTCGACACCGAGAAAGGCTTCGGCTTCATCCGGCCCGATGGCGGGGGACCGGATGTGTTCGTGGAGTACACCGCTGTCGACTGCGATGGATTCCGCACGCTCGCCGAGGGGCAGCGCGTGGAATTCGAAGTGCGCCGGACGAAGCCGGGTCCCGAAGCGGTTTCCGTCCGCGTAATCGGCTGAATTCCACTGTGCTTTAGGGGAATAGCCGCTCACCTGCGATGACAGCGACTTGCCGCTATGGCCGTGCCCCTGAAAATAGGGGCGAGATCTGCACGTTATAGGCGGGAATTCGCCACCCATAGGAACCGGATCACGGCGTGTTACACAATGTTGCCCACCTCACAATCGTGTAATCCCTCGTAACGAGCTCGAAATGCGCCCCGATATGCTCGGCGTCTGAAAGTTCAATTGGGAATTCGAAGAAGAGGTTAAAACCCCATGATCAACGTCATCATCGACGCCATCAATGTCGCCCTCGCCACCGGTTCCGCCGCTTTCGACGGCGTCGTCAACACCGGCTCGGCCGCGCTGACCGGTCTGCTCGACACCCTGTCGACCGGCTCCTTCGGCAAGTGAGCTGACTGACGTCGAGGTAATCGACTCGAAAGCCGCCTTCGGACTCCGTAGCTCCGAGGGCGGCTTTTTCGTTGTGCAAATACGCCCGTCAAGGGCGGATTTTGCCGACTCCATGCACAAATGTGGCCTGGCTCTCAATCGCGTCAGATAACTGAAAGTTAGCCCCATTCGCGGTGTGCTTCTTCGTTTAGACAGACCTCACAACATGATCTAGGTTGGCCACTGCTCGGACGGTTGTCCAAGTCCGGAGGATGTGGAGTTGTGATGTGAACATCGACGCGCTGCAGAGCAGCTGGCGCTACGTGGAACGGGCCGGTGACGAGGCCACGCAGTACTTCTACGCGCACCTGTTCCTCGCGCACCCGGAAGTGCGGGACATGTTCCCCATCCGGATGACCGCGCAACGCGCCAAGTTCTTCTCCGCGCTCGGCCGCATCGTCAGCAATGTGACCACGCTGGCCGACGATCCGGAGTTCGTCGCCCAGCTCGGCCGCGATCATCGCCGCTTCGGCGTCATCGCCGACCACTACCCGGCCGCCGGCGGCTCCCTGCTGGCCACCCTCGCGCACTTTCTCGGCCCGCGCTGGACCGACGAGCTCGCGCAGACCTGGACCGCCGCGTACTTCGCGGTCGCCGACATCATGACCGCCGCCGCGAGCGCGGCCGAACACACCCCGGCCTGGTGGGACGCGGAGATCGTCGCCACCGAACGCCGCAGCGTCGACGTCACCGTGCACACCGTCCGGCCGCAGCAGTCCTACGAGTACCAAGCCGGGCAGTCGCTGGCGGTGGAGATCCCGCAGCGGCCGCGGCTGTGGCGGTACTACTCGCCCGCCAATGCGCCCCGGCCCGACGGCACCTTCGAACTGCACGTGCAGGTCGTGGACGGCGGCGAGGTCAGCGCGACCTTCGCCCGCCAGGTGCGGCCCGGCGATCAGATCCGCCTCGGCTCCCCGGTCGGCACGGCGTTCAATATCCCGCCGGACGCGGTCGAGAACCTGCTGCTGGTCGCGGGCGGATCCGGGCTCGCGCCGCTGCGCGCGGTCGTCGATCGCATCGACCAGAACTATCGCGACACCGGGCACGCGCCGCGCGTCCAGCTCTTCCACGGTGTCCGCACCGCATGGAATCTCTATGACCACGAAGCGCTTTCGGCGCTGACCGAACGCCCGTGGTTCAGCTACACGCCCGTCGTGTCGGAGGATCCGAGCTTCCAGGGCGTGCACGGCGCGGTGGGCGCGGTCGCCGCCCGCGGTCGGGACCTGGCCGGCTGCACCGCCCTGGTGTGCGGCTCCCCGGCCATGGTGTCCGCCGGCGTGTCCGCGCTGTCCAATGCCGGATTGCCCAGGCACGCCATCAGATTCGAGACATTCGGCCAGTCGCACCACCCAGCGGGGACCGCCGAGCAGCGCAGTGGGGACAAGGTGGCCCAATGGATGTGAAACCCGAAGACCTGCGATCCGTGCGGTTCAAGGGCGCACGGCTCGGCCGCAAGGGCTACGACGCCGAGGACGTGGACCGCTTCCTCGAACAGGTCCGCGCCGCCATGACCAAGCTGACCCGGGAGAACCGGCAGCTCACCCTCACCAGCAACGCACCGGAACTGGCTCGGCTGCAACGGGAGAACATGCAGCTGCTGGCCAAGTCCGAGGCCCTGCAGATGCAGATGCACACGATGATCTCCGCCGGCGACATGGCCGAACTGCAGCAGCAGCTGGCCACCGCCAACTGGGAGATCGCAAGGCTGCAGGGCGAATTGGAGAAGGACGCGCAGGGCATCAGCGCGCAGTCGGTGGACGTGCTCAACCGCGCCCAGCTCGCGGCCGACTCCATTATCGAGCAGGCCGAGGCGCACGCCCGCGACCTCATGGCGGTCGCCCGCGCCCAGCATCGGGAACTGCTGCAGATGGCGCGGGAATCGGTGGGCGTCAACGCGACTCCCTACGATGCCGGCGATCAGCGGCTCGAACACCTGCGGGCCTACTCCGAACTGCTGCGCGGGCAACTACAGGCGATGAGCCAGACCCTGTCGGTCGAGGCCGACAAGCTGGCGCTCTGGGCGCTCCCCGAGGCGACGGGCACCACCGTGCCCGCCCTTCCCGAGCCGGCCCGCGCGACGTCCCGGCACGAGCTACCGCTCGACCTGGGCGACAACGCATCCCGAAACTGACAGCCCGAAGTCGACGGATACACAAGGAAAGTGGGGGTCAACCACATGAATATCGAACTGTTGCAGGCCAGCTGGAAGAACGTCGAGGCCGTCGGGCCCGAGGCGGTCGAGTACTTCTACAACCACCTGTTCGAGGCGGCGCCGGCGGTGCGGCCCATGTTCCCCGAGGACATGGCCGATCAGCGCAAGCGCTT
Organism: Nocardia huaxiensis; assembly: GCF_013744875.1. Taxonomy (NCBI): domain Bacteria; kingdom Bacillati; phylum Actinomycetota; class Actinomycetes; order Mycobacteriales; family Nocardiaceae; genus Nocardia; species Nocardia huaxiensis. Next base: position 7,240,030 of record NZ_CP059399.1, on the reverse strand, counting down.
CCTGACCGGGCTGGCCCGGATCGTCACCAATGTCGAAACCCTCGCCGCGGACCCGTCGTTCGTGCAGCGGCTGGGCCGCGACCACGCCGCCAATGGCGTGGTGGCCGAGCAGTACCCGGTTGCCGGAGCTTCGCTGCTGGCCACGCTGGAGCACTTCCACGGGGACGCGTGGACCGAGGAGCTCGCCGGTACCTGGGCCGCGGCCTACGGTGCGGTCGCCGACATCATGCTGGGCGCGGCCGAGCCGGCCACCGTCTGACGGAGCCGAAAACGACAGTGGGCCTGTCCCGGGTGCAAAACGGGACAGGCCCACTGCTGTGTCCACCGGGTCATGACCTGCCGTTCATTGGCAGGCTCCGGTGGTACGCGGCTGCGCTACCGGTCGGATGAGCCGCTCGCCGACCCGCTCGCGGAGCCGCTGCCCAGGATGCACAGCGGATTGTTGACCATGGCCGCCTCCGCGGAACCGGCCGAGGAGCCGGTCACGCCGGAGTCGACGGCCGGGGTGTTCGGGGGAGTAGCGGCAGGGTTGCCGGAACCGCCGTCGAGCATCGACCGCCCGTCCAGGTTCGCCGGGGCGGCGACGCCCAGCAGATCCAGGACGGTCGGGGTGACGTCGGCGAGGGTGTAGCCGTTGTGCTGTGCGCCCGCCGCGAAGCCCGCGCCGCGTGCGATCACGAAACTGGCTGTCTCGTAGGCGCTCTGGCCGCCGTGCCCGCCCTCGGGGTTGTGGCCGTGGTCGGTGGTCACCAGAATCGTCCAGCGCTCGTTGGCATGCGCGCGCGCCCGCGCATCGACCGCCTGAGTGATCTTGCCCACCAGCGCATCCGCGCGCTGGATGGCGTCCCGGTACGCCTGCGGCCAGATGCCGCGCAGTGTGTGCCCGGTGATGTCGACCTGATCCAGATGGGTGAACAGCAGGTCCGGGGCGTCGTCGGCAATGGCCGAAACCACTTGCGCCGCAGCATTGGAGTCGGCCGTGGTCTCACACACGCCCGCGCCGGTCGGATCGATCTGGGTGACCGACACCCGATCCGCCTTCGGGCTACCGGTCCGCGCGATCATGCCGATCTTGTCCCAGGTTCCGATGGACATGGTCGACAGGCCCGGTTGCGCCTGCTCCACCTGTGTGAACACCGTCGGATACGGCGCGAAAGCCGCTGCGTTGCAGGTGGAGTCGTTGTCCTTGATGCCGTGCTTGGTATCCCACACGCCGGTCAGCGCGGTCGCCCAGGACACGCACGACATGGTGGTGTGCGGCGCGATGGAGGTCCGGGCCAGGGTGCCCTGCGCGGCCAGCAGACCCAGATTCGGCGCGTTCGCCGCCTGCACCTCGCTCCACAGCGTGCCGTCGATCCCGATCACCACGACCTTGTTCACCGTGGGTGCGGCGGGCGCGGGCGCGGCGGCGGCCAGGGGGAGCGCCGCCAGTGCGGCGGCGGCCAGAATCCGTGAAGTGCGAGGCATGCGCGGCAACCTAGTCGCCCGCGAGCTCCCGCGCGGCAAATTTGGACGAATGACCATGAAAGTCCCGCTGAGTGGGAAAACCCGCATGTCGCCCATGTGAGGGCACCCGTCTACCGGGCGGTAAGGCAAGCCGAATTCGCGCCCACTAAGCTGACGCCCGTAAATCCCGGATCCCTTCCTCAGGAGTACCCCACCGTGAGCCAAGCAGGCCGTCCTGTTGTTCTGATCGCCGACAAGCTCGCCCAGTCGACCGTCGACGCGCTGGGCTCCGATGTCGAGGTGCGCTGGGTCGACGGACCCAACCGCCCCGAGCTGCTGGCGGCCGTGCCGGAAGCCGACGCGCTGCTGGTCCGCTCCGCGACCACCGTCGACGCCGAGGTGCTCGAGGCCGGTAAGAACCTCAAGATCGTCGCCCGCGCCGGCGTCGGCCTCGACAATGTCGACGTGCCCGCGGCCACCGAGCGCGGCGTCATGGTCGTCAACGCGCCGACCTCCAATATCCACACCGCCGCCGAGCACGCCGTCACCCTGCTGCTTTCGGCCGCGCGTCAGATCCCGGCCGCCGACGCCACCCTGCGCGAGAAGACCTGGCAGCGCAGCAAGTTCAACGGTGTCGAGATCCTCGGCAAGACCGTCGGCGTCATCGGCCTGGGCCGCATCGGCCAGCTGTTCGCGCAGCGCCTCGCCGCCTTCGAGACCAAGATCATCGCGTACGACCCCTACACCTCCCCGGCCCGCGCCGCCCAGCTGGGCATCGAGCTGGTCACCCTGGACGAGGTGCTCGAGCGCGCCGACTTCATCTCCATTCACCTGCCCAAGACTCCTGAGACCAAGGGCATGCTGAACAAGGAGACCCTGGCCAAGACCAAGAAGGGCGTCATCATCGTCAACGCCGCCCGCGGCGGTCTGATCGACGAGCAGGCCCTGGCCGACGCCATCACCTCCGGCCACGTGCGCGCCGCCGGCATCGACGTGTTCGAGACCGAACCGTCCACCGACAGCCCGCTGTTCGACCTGCCGCAGGTCGTCGTGACCCCGCACCTGGGCGCCTCCACCGCCGAGGCGCAGGACCGCGCGGGCACCGATGTCGCCAAGTCCGTGAAGCTCGCCCTCGCCGGTGAGTTCGTGCCGGGCGCGGTCAATGTCACCGGCGGCTCGGTCAACGACACCGTCGCCCCGTGGCTGGAGATCGTCCGCAAGCAGGGCGCGCTGCTCGGTGCCCTCGCCGACGAGCTGCCGGTCAGCCTGGAGGTTCAGGTGCGCGGCGAGCTCTCCTCGGAAGATGTTGCGGTGCTGGAGCTTTCGGCCCTGCGCGGCGTCTTCTCCGCCCTCGTCGAGGACTCGGTCACCTTCGTCAACGCCCCGGCGCTGGCCAAGGACCGCGGCCTGGAGGCCACCGTCACCACCGTGACCGAGAGCCCCACCCACCGCAGCCTGGTCGACCTGCGCGCCGTCTTCGGCGACGGCCGCACCCTGAACGTCGCGGGCACCCTGACCGAGCCGCACCAGGTCGAGAAGATCGTCAACATCAACGGCCGCAACTACGACATGCGCGCCGAGGGCCTCAACCTGGCCGTCCTCAACTACGAGGACAAGCCCGGCCAGCTCGGCCGCCTCGCCACCAAGCTCGGCGACGCCGGCATCGACATCCTCGCCGCCCAGCTGACCCAGGACCTCGACGCCGAAGGCGCCACCGTCGTCCTGCGCGTCAACAAGGACGTCCCCGCCGAGGTCCAGGCCGCCATCACCGAGGCCGTCGGCGCCGCCAAGGTCGCCCAGGTCGACCTGAGCTGAGCTCGACGGGCCCACGCGGTCCGAAAGTAATTGCCACTGAGCCCCTTCCATCCCCGGATGGAAGGGGCTCAGTGCGTATTCGCCTGCGGTATCAGCTGATTCGGCCCCGCCGCGCCTCCACCGCGTCCTTGGCCTCCAACAGGCTCGCCCCCGGCACCAGCTCGCGATACATCTTGATCGCGTGAATGGCCTTGCCCTGCCGGAGAAGTTCGTCGATCTCGGCATAGTCATAGGGCACGGTCGGATCCGGAATGCCCAGATGCTCGAGGATGAGGTCGAGTTTGCGTTCGAGGCGATCGATCTTGCGCTCGAGTCGTGAGTTGTCGAACATGCCCCGAACATACTGATGGCCTCGTGATCCCACTGGTTGGGAGTCGTTCGCCCTGGTGACGGGACTGAGGTAACCCTCCGCTATCGTGGCCAGCGAACTCGCTGCGCAGCGCCTCACCGGCGTTCATCCGAACGGAGCATTGTTTTCATGAAACTCGCTGTCATCCCGGGCGACGGTATCGGTCCCGAGGTCATCGCCGAGGCCCTCAAGGTGCTCGACGTGGTGGTGCCCGGTGTGGAGAAGACCGAATACGACCTGGGAGCCAAGCGGTTCCATGCCACCGGGGAGATCCTGCCCGACAATGTGCTGCCCGAGCTGAAGCAGCACGACGCGATCCTGCTCGGCGCGATCGGCGATCCGTCGGTGCAGTCCGGACTGCTGGAGCGCGGGCTGCTGCTGCGCACCCGGTTCGAGCTCGACCACCACGTCAACCTGCGCCCGTCCAAGCTGTACCCGGGCGTGAGCAGCCCGCTGGCCGGCAATCCCGACATCGACTTCGTGGTCGTGCGCGAGGGCACCGAGGGCCCGTACACCGGCACCGGCGGTGCGATCCGCGTGAACACCCCGCACGAGGTCGCCACCGAGGTGTCCACCAACACCCGCTTCGGCATCGAGCGTGTGGTGCGCTACGCCTTCGAGACCGCGCGCCAGCGCCGCAAGCACCTGACCCTGGTGCACAAGAACAATGTGCTCGCCTACGCGGGCTCGCTGTGGTCGCGCACCGTCAACGAGATCGCCACCGAGTACCCGGATGTCGAAACCGCCTACCAGCACATCGATGCCGCCACCATCCACATGGTGACCGACCCGGGCCGCTTCGACGTGATCGTCACCGACAACCTGTTCGGCGACATCATCACCGACCTCGCCGCCGCCGTCTCCGGTGGCATCGGCCTGGCCGCCTCCGGCAATATCGACGCCTCGGGCACCAACCCGTCCATGTTCGAGCCTGTGCACGGTTCGGCCCCCGATATCGCGGGTCAGTCCAAGGCCGATCCGACCGCCGCGATTCTCTCGGTTTCCCTGCTGCTCAACCACTTGGGCAAGACCGAGGAGGCCGCGCGCATCGAGGCCGCCGTCGCCAAGGACCTCGCCTCGCGCACCGCGCCCGCCTCCACCGTGGCGGTCGGCGACCGCATCGCCGCCGCGCTCTGACGCACCCTCGGAACAAGCCCCGCAGCCGTGATATCGGCTGCGGGGCTTGCCTTTTGTTCAAACCCGCTGCGACAGTGAGACATATCGCATTCGTGCATTCGGATGCGAAAACGTAACGGGCACACGTCTTCCGGATTTGCTCAGCGGGATGCTCTGGGGACCAAGGGAACTGCGGCCAGGGCGATGACGGCCGTCAGCAGGTAGGTGACCGGGAAGCCGGCGACCGTGATCAGCGCGCCGAACACCGGCGCCAGCACCGCCATGACCAGATTCTGGCCGGTGTTCTGAATCCCCAGTCCACGACCCGACCAGTACGGTCCGGCGATCTCCGCCACCGCCGTGAACGCCAGGCCATTGTCGGTGACCGTGATCACCGAGGCCGCCACCAGAATCGGAATCGCCGCCCACCACCAGTGCGTCCACGCCGCGAAGGCCAAGGCCGCCATGGAGATTGCGGCCGCGATGGCGATCGTGCGCAGCGGGCCCAGCCGGCTCGCCACCCGATCCGACCAGATGCCCGCGCCGATTCGCCCTCCCGCGCCCAGGATTTGGGTGATCGTCACCAGGATCCCCGCCGCCGCCAGCGACCAGCCCACATCCCGGTGCAGCCACAGCAGCGCGAAGGTCCACAGCGTGCCCTGCGGAATCGCCAGCAGCACCGACACGATGTGGATCCGCCACAGCGTGGAGTCCCCGCGGTACGGATTGGCGGGACGTCCTGTGTCACCGCTGATTTCGGGCCGCGGCGGATCGACGATGCCGATCAGGCAGGCGATCGCGGCGGCGCCCGCCATCAGGGCCGGTACCAGCACCGCCGTCGAGAACCCGTGTGCCGCAGCGACAGCCGGAATGCTCAGCGCCCCGATGCCCACGCCCAGCGGCTGCGCGGTCTGCCGGATGCCCATGGCCAGCCCGCGCTGATCCGGCGGAAACCAGCCGACGATGACCCGCCCGCTCGCGCCATTGGTGCTCGCGGCGCCCATGCCGCCCAGGAACAGGAACACCGCCAATGCGACATAGCTGGAAACGGTCGCGGCCGCGACACCCGCCGCCAGCATCAGCGCGGGGCCGGCCACCAGCACCTTGTGCTCGCCGATCCGGTCCACGATCCAGCCCCACGCGATCAGCGTGCAGACCAGTCCGACCGTCGGCATGGAGACCAGCAGACCCGCTGTGGCCAGCGACATTCCACGATCCGTCAGGGCGGGCAGCAGGAACGGCGTGCCGTGTACGAACACCGCGCTGGAGGCCTGCGCGAAGACGCCGAGGGCCAGCATGCTCCACCGTCGACGCGTCCCGATCTGTGTCACGGTGGCCATGGCCAGCACCTCGAATCTCACTATGTGGAATCAATGTCCTACTGTATGAACATCGAGGGCTACGATACACCTGTGGCATCTGGCTATTTCCGGTGCGCGCTGTTTGTTTGCTCACAGCCGGAAAACGTGCCGGAGGTCTGCCTTCTGCGCGGTGAGTTGTCTTGCGTACAAGGGCTTTCCACATTTCCCGGACCGCCCCGCGCACCGGTATGCCGCCCCCTGCGGGGCCGGTGGCGGACGATGCGCCCGCACCATCCGCCCCACCGGTTCCCGCCCCGCGGTCGGGCGCGTTCGTGCTGGTGGGAGACCGCTCGATAGGATGCCAACCATGCGCCTAGGTCGAGTTGCCAGCCCAGATGGGGTCGCTTTCGTCAGCATCGAAGGAGAGGGCGGCGAGGCCGTCGCCCGGGAAATCGCCGAACATCCGTTCGGCACCCCGACGTTCACCGGCCGCAGCTGGCCGCTCGCGGATGTGCGCCTGCTGGCGCCGATTCTGGCCAGCAAGGTGATCTGCATCGGCAAGAACTACGCCGCGCACGCCGAGGAAATGGGTGGTCCGGCCCCGGCCGACCCGGTTATCTTCATGAAGCCGAACACCTCCATCGTCGGCCCGAACGCGCCGATTGTGTTGCCGCCCAGTTCGTCTCAGGTCGACTACGAGGGTGAGCTGGCGATCGTCATCGGACGCCCGTGCAAGGACGTTCCGGCCGCTCGCGCCAAGGAGGTGATCCTGGGGTACACCGTCGCCAACGATGTGACCGCGCGCGATCAGCAGAAGTACGACGGGCAGTGGACCCGCGCCAAGGGCTACGACACCTTCTGCCCGCTCGGGCCGTGGATCGAGACCGCCCTGGACCCTTCGGATCTGGAGATCACCACCGAACTCGCCGGTGAGGTCCGCCAGCGCAGCCGCACTTCACTTCTGCTGCACGACATTCCGAAGCTCATCGAATGGGTGACCACCGTGATGACGCTGCTCCCCGGCGATGTCATCCTCACCGGCACCCCCGCCGGTGTGGGCCCGATGCAGGACGGCCAGACCGTGTCGGTGACCGTCGAAGGCATCGGCACCCTTACCAATCCCGTTGCCGCCAAACGCTGATCGAGAGAGAGACATGACAGACGTACGGGTCCGATTCTGCCCGTCCCCCACGGGCACACCGCATGTCGGCCTGGTCCGCACCGCCCTGTTCAACTGGGCCTACGCGCGCCACCACGGCGGCACCTTCGTCTTCCGCATCGAAGACACCGATGCCGCACGCGATTCCGAGGAGAGCTACCAGGCCATCCTGGACGCGCTGCGCTGGCTCGGCCTCACCTGGGACGAGGGCCCCGAGGTCGGCGGTCCCTACGGCCCGTACCGGCAGTCGCAGCGTCGTGACATTCATCTCGACGTGGTGGCCAAGCTATTGGCGGCGGGGGAGGCCTACGAATCCTTCTCCACCCCAGAAGAAGTCGAGGCCCGCCACAAGGCCGCCGGCCGGGACCCCAAGCTGGGCTACGACAATTTCGACCGCGACCTGACCGACGAGCAGATCGCCGCCTACAAGGCCGAGGGCCGCCCCGCGGTCATCCGGCTGCGCATGCCCGACCAGGACCTCACCTGGAACGACCTGGTGCGCGGTGAGACCACCTTCAAGGCCGGCGTGGTGCCCGACTTCGCGCTCACCCGCGGCAATGGCGATCCGCTCTACACGCTGGTGAATCCGGTCGACGACGCGCTCATGAAGATCACCCACGTATTGCGTGGCGAGGACCTGCTCTCGTCCACCCCGCGTCAGCTCGCGCTCTATGCCGCCATGCAGCGGATCGGTATCGCCGAGTTCACCCCGCAGTTCGGTCATCTGCCCTTCGTGATGGGCCAGGGGAACAAGAAGCTTTCCAAGCGTGATCCCGAGTCGAATCTGTTCAATCACCGGGATCGGGGCTTCATTCCGGAGGGTTTGCTGAATTATCTGGCGTTGCTCGGCTGGAGCATCGCGGATGATCATGACCTCTTCTCGATGGCGGAGATGGTGGCGGCCTTCGATATTTCGAAGGTTAATTCCAATCCGGCCCGTTTCGATCAGAAGAAGGCCGACGCTCTGAACGCCGAACATATTCGGTTGCTGACTCCCGGTGATTTTGCTCACCGGCTGCGGGAGTATCTCACCGCGCACGGGCATATCGGCGCCGAGATCGACGAGAAGCTCTTCGAGACCGCGGCCGACTTGGTGCAGACCCGCATCGTCGTTCTGGGTGATGCCTGGGATCTGCTGAAGTTCCTGTTCATCAAGCCCGAAGAGTTCACGATCGACCCGGCCGCGAAGGAAAAGAATCTCGGTCCGGATGCGGTCCCCGTTTTGCAGGCCGCCATTTCCGCGCTCGACGCCGCGCCGGAGTGGACCGCGCCCGCACTCGAGGAGGCGCTGAAAACGGCGCTCATCGACGAGCTGGGCCTCAAGCCGCGCAAGGCCTTCGCACCCGTGCGCGTGGCGGTCACCGGGTCGCACATCAGCCCGCCGCTCTACGAGTCGCTGGAGCTGCTGGGCCGCGAAGTGTCCATGGACCGGCTGCGCGCGGCTCTGCCGTGATCGCGAAATGAGCTGAAAACCGGCCTCTGACCAGCCGATTTGTGGTTCACCGGGCTCGGCCTGCTAATCTTCTTCTCGTTCGGAAAGCGGCCGAGAAGCTCCCACAAGGGGCAGGCCGAGAGTCCGGGCCAATGGGGTATGGTGTAATTGGCAACACAGCTGATTCTGGTTCAGCCATTCTAGGTTCGAGTCCTGGTACCCCAGCTGCGAGAACTCCGGTTCTCGATTCGAGAAATCGGCGGCATCGCCGCCGAATCTCAACTCCTGGTCCCGTCGTCTAGCGGCCTAGGACGCCGCCCTCTCAAGGCGGTAGCGCGGGTTCAAATCCCGTCGGGACTACAAAAGCGAAGGCCCCCAACCGATTCGGTTGGGGGCCTTCGCTTTTCTCTACGCTTCCGAGGTTTCTACAGTTGAACCGCTCAACGGCTCCGCGGTCGTGCCGCCCAAAGGCATTGCGGGCAGACCGAGTTTGCGGTGATCCCAGCTGCGCACGCGTTCGGGCACCACGCGAATGGCGACGCGCTTGTTCAGCATCTGCTCCACGAACGGCTTCATGTCGTCGCTGTAGGGCCCGGTGTAGCGTTCCCACACGCTGATTCCGACCTTGAACAGGGCTTCGGGGTCCGTCACGATTTCCGCGCGGCCCTCGATGGACAGCCCGCGCAGCTGGTCGTAGGTGTCACCGGCTTCGACCAGCACGGTTACCCGCGGATCCCGGCGCAGATTCACCACTTTCTGGGCTTTGGCCTTGGTTTCGAACCAGATCTCACCGTCGATCAGGCCGTACCACATGGCGATGAGATGCGGTGTGCCCGACGGGCCGAGTGTGGCCAGCGTGGCGACGCGACTGCGCTCGAGAAAATCGCTGATCTCCTGTTCGGACATCACGATCTGCGCGCGTTGATTGACTCCCATGTGGCGACTGTAATTTACGCCGTATGACGGCGGTCACAGGGGCCGGTCGCGTGCTCGCCCGGTGGCCGGGAACACGGCGACGTCCCCGTCTGGACCAGGCGGGGGCGTCGGGGGTTGTGATTGATGGCCGCTGAGGCTGCCGTGACGGCTGTGGCGGGCGCGAACGGTCATCCGGGTCTGCCGGAGCGGAGTACGGCCCTCAGAGGCGCTTGTGGAGCGCGTCCGCGGCGGCGACCAGGTCGGCGGCCCAGCGGGCGCCCGGGCGGCGGCCCATGCGGTCGATGGGGCCGGATACCGAGACGGCCGCGACCACCGCGCCCGCCGCGTCGCGCACCGGGGCCGACACGCTGGCCACGCCCGCGGCGCGTTCGGCGGCGCTCTGGGCCCAGCCGCGCCGGCGCACCTCCGCGAGGGCGCGCTCGCCGAATACCGCTTCCGGGAGGACCGTGCGCTGCAGGTCCGGATCCGCCCACGCCAGGAGGACTTTCGCGGCGGAACCCGCAGTCAGCGGCAGGCGGGCGCCGATCGGGACGGTGTCGCGCAGGCCGGCGGCGGGTTCCATGGCGGCCGCGCAGACGCGGGCGTTGCCGTCGCGCCGGTAGAGCTGGACGCTCTCGCCGGTGATCTCGCGCAGGCGCGGAAGGATGGTGGCGGCGGCGTCCAGCAGCGGGTCGCTGGCGGTTGTCGCCAGCTCCGACAGGGCCGGGCCGGGCCGCCACAGGCCCTGGTTGTCGCGGGCCAGCATGCGATGCGTCTCGAGGCCCACGGCCAGGCGGTGGGCGGTGGCGCGGGGCAGGCCGGTGCGGGCGCAGAGCTCGTTGAGGCCGCAGGGTTGCTCGGCGACGGCGTGCAGGACCGCCATGGCTTTGTCCAGAACGCCGATACCGCTATGCTGTCTCATAGATTGATCATAGCGTCTCGCATGTTGGGAAACGCAAACCGCGCCACCGACGTCAGGTCCGATCCCGGGCCGCGCGAGTCGCAACAGCCCCCGCGTCCCCAGCCCGGGCGCGGGTATGTCTATCGAGAGGTGATGGAGCTATGGCCGATCGGCCACGCACTCTGGCGGAGAAGGTCTGGGATCAGCACGTCGTCGTCCGCGGCGAAGGTGAAGGCGCGAACCGCGAACCCGACCTCATCTACATCGACCTGCACCTGGTGCACGAGGTCACCAGCCCGCAGGCGTTCGACGGCCTGCGGCAGGCCGGTCGCCCGGTGCGCCGCCCGGATCTCACCATCGCCACCGAGGACCACAACGTCCCGACCATCGACATCGACAAGCCGATCGCCGATCCCGTCTCGCGCACGCAGGTCGAGACCCTGCGCCGCAACTGCGAGGAATTCGGTATCCGCCTGCACCCCATGGGCGATCTGGATCAGGGCATCGTGCACGTGGTCGGCCCGCAGCTGGGCCTGACGCAGCCGGGCACCACGGTGGTCTGCGGTGACTCGCACACCTCCACCCACGGCGCATTCGGCGCGCTCGCAATGGGTATCGGCACCTCGGAAGTGGAACACGTTCTGGCAACGCAGACTTTGTCGCTGCGCCCGTTCAAGACCATGGCCATCAATATCGACGGCGAGCTGCCCGACGGCGTCACCTCCAAGGACGTCATCCTCGCCGTCATCGCGCAGATCGGCACCGGCGGCGGCCAGGGCTACGTGCTCGAATACCGCGGTGACGCCGTGCGGAAGATGTCCATGGAAGCCCGGATGACCATGTGCAACATGTCGATCGAGGCCGGCGCCCGCGCGGGCATGGTCGCGCCCGACGAGATCACCTACGAGTTCCTGAAGGGCCGCCCGCACGCCCCGGAAGGCGCGGATTGGGATGCCGCCGTGGCGGCCTGGGATGCCCTCAAGACCGACGAGGGCGCGGTGTTCGACGCCGAGGTGCACATCGACGCCGCGTCGCTGACCCCCTTCGTGACCTGGGGCACCAACCCGGGACAGGGTGCGCCGCTGGGCGATACGGTGCCCGATCCGGAGCAGATCTTCGACGAGAACGAGCGCGCCGCGGCCGAGAAGGCGCTGCAGTACATGGACCTGAAGCCGGGCACTCCGCTGCGAGATGTCGCCGTGGACACGGTTTTCGTGGGTTCGTGCACCAATGGCCGCATCGAGGATTTGCGGGCCGTGGCAGGCGTTCTGAAGGATCGCAAGGTTGCGGACGGCGTACGCATGCTGATTGTTCCCGGTTCCATGCGGGTGCGCCTGCAGGCGGAAAAAGAGGGCCTGGGCGAGATTTTCACCGCCGCGGGCGCGGAATGGCGGCAGGCCGGCTGCTCCATGTGCCTGGGAATGAACCCGGATCAGCTTTCCCCGGGTCAGCGTTGCGCCTCCACCTCGAACCGCAACTTCGAAGGGCGACAGGGCAAGGGCGGTCGCACGCATCTGGTTTCGCCGCTGGTCGCGGCGGCCACCGCGGTGCGCGGAACCCTGTCCTCACCTGCGGATCTCAACTGATCCCGGCCCCAGATCCCGCTGCTCGCACAGACTCAGGAGAATCAACGATGGAAGCCTTCAAGGTTCACAAGGGGATCGGCGTTCCGTTGCGTCGATCCAATGTCGACACCGACCAGATCATCCCGGCCGTCTATCTGAAGCGCGTTACCCGAACGGGTTTCGAGGATGGACTCTTCGCGGCTTGGAGGACGGATCCCCACTTTATTCTGAACACCGAGCCCTACAACCGGGGCAGTGTCCTGGTCGCCGGTCCGGATTTCGGTACCGGATCCTCACGCGAGCACGCGGTTTGGGCGCTCAAGGACTTCGGCTTCCGCGTGGTGATCTCGTCGCGGTTCGCCGACATCTTCCGCGGAAACGCCGGTAAGGATGGGCTTCTGACGGCCCGGATGGCCCAGAGCGATGTGGAATTGCTCTGGAAGTTGCTCGAGGAACAGCCCGGTTTGGAATTGACGACCGACCTCGAGGCACGGACTGTGTCGGCGGGAACCGTCGTGTTGCCGTTCGATATTGACGATTACACGCGCTGGCGTCTGCTGGAGGGGCTGGACGACATCGGCCTCACCCTCCGGCGCTGCGACGAGATCACCGAGTTCGAAAACGCAAGGCCGACATGGAAACCCACGACCATTCCGGCGCGCATTTCCGAATCGTAATCAAGGCGAACGATAGCTGGACGGCTCCGGAGCCGGTAGCTGGGCGTGTGCCATGTCTCATGAAAATAGGCGTGGCACATAGACTCTTGCCGCATAAAGGTTTACCGTGGTACCTAGTCGGTCCGACGACGGGCCATTAGTCTGCGGAGGATTCAATGAACAAGGCGGAACTGATCGATGTTCTGACCGAGAAGTTGGGTACTGACAGGCGCACGGCGACTCAAGCGGTCGAGCAGATGGTCGACACCATCGTGCGTGCGGTGAACAAAGGTCAGAGCGTCACCATCACCGGATTCGGTGTGTTCGAACAGCGCAAGCGCGCGGCACGTGTTGCTCGCAACCCGCGCACCGGCGAAACCGTCAAGGTGAAGCCGACTTCCGTCCCGGCCTTCCGTCCGGGTGCGCAGTTCAAGGCGATCATCGCCGGCAAGCAGAAGATCGCGTCGAGCGGCCCGGCCGTGAAACGCGGTGTGGCGGCTCCGGTGTCGGGCAAGGCGGGCGCCAAGAAGACCACCGCCAAGAAGACGGCCAAGAAGGCCGCCACCAAGGCCCCGGCCAAGACCACCGCCAAGAAGGCGGCTTCGAAGGCGCCGGCCAAGAAGGCCACCGCCAAGAAGACCACCGCCACCAAGGCCGCGGTCAAGAAGACCACCGCCAAGAAGGCTCCGGCCAAGGCCACGGCCAAGAAGACGGCCACCAAGGCCACCGCCAAGAAGACCACGGCGAAGAAGGCTCCGGCCAAGAAGACCGCCGCGAAGCGCACTGCCCGTCGCTGACGGTCCCGTTCCGAAGCTGACGGTTACAGCCTCGAAAATATGTGAGACGGCCCGGCATTGCCGGGCCGTTTCGCATTTCCGGATGAATGTTGCTCCGAGCGGGGGGAAGTCGGCTCAGCGGGCCGGAATGTCGGTGGGGGTCAAGGCCCGATCGAGGTGGTCGGCCGCCACCAGGCGGCCCTGGTGCAGCGACAGCACCCACACGCTGCCCTTGCGATTGCGGGCCGGTGGCAGCGTGATTCCGTCCCGGGCGGCCCACCAGGCCAGCAGATCCGGAATCACCTTGCCCTGACTGCAGATCACCGGGACCCCGGTCCCGGAGGCCAGCGTGACGGCGCGTTCGTGTGCCGCGTCGGGCGCTGCGGCGTAACCGCTTTCGGCGAACAATGGCTCGGATTCGATTTGCGCACCGAGTTTCTCCGCCAGCGGGGTAACGGTTTGGACACAGCGCAGCGGTGGGGCGGAGTGGATTTCGGTCGCGCCGAAGGCGAGCAGATTGTCCACCAGCTCGCGAGCCTGTGCGCGACCGGCCTTTTCGAGCGGGCGCGCCTCGTCCGGGCCGGTGAAGCGGTCGCGGCGGCCGGCCTTGCCGTGCCGCACCAGCAGCATGGTCGAGGTATCGGCCGGTAGGCGCAGGAAATTGCGGATGATGCTGCGGTCCATAGGATACGAGATCTCGTCCATGACCCGGTCCACGGGCGACCAGACCAGTTCGTCGACCTCGGTGTTGGACTCGAAGGCCCCGTCGACCACGCGGGCGGCCCAGTAGTCCACACGCTTGAGTTTGCGGTGCCCGGTGACCGGATAGGTCACATGGCCGAGATAGCGCCCCAGCGTGCAATTCAGGCCGGTTTCCTCGGCCACCTCGCGCACGGTCGTGATCACCGGCGTCTCACCGGGATCCAGTTTGCCCTTGGGCAGCGACCAGTCGTCGTACTTGGGCCGGTGCACCATGGCGATCTCGATGCCGCCGTCGGCGGCGTATCGCCACAGAACAGCCCCGGCCGCAAGGATGTTCGGGGTCACGCGCGGGTCGGAGTACGCACTGCCGTTGCCGGATCGTTCTGGGCTCACTGGCGATCCGGTCGTCGCAGCCGCATGAGGAACTCCTGATGGTCGCGAATCTGTTCGCCGGGCACATCCGGATCGGGCTGGGCCTGCCAGCTGCCGTCGGGCTGCAGCACCCAGCAGCGGGTGGTGGGGTAGAGCGCGGAGTCGAACACCTGTGCCAGCTGTTCGGCCAGACGCGGATCCTTCACCTGTGCCAGCACTTCCACGCGCCGGTCCAGATTCCGGTGCATCATGTCGGCGCTGCCGATCCAGTATTCGTTCTGCGCCTGGAAGTGCAGGACGCGCGAATGTTCCAGGAAGCGGCCGAGAATCGAGCGCACCTCGATGTTCTCGCTGAGCCCCGGAACGCCCGGTCGCAGCCCGCAGATGCCGCGCACCACGATCTGCACCGGCACGCCGGCCTGGGAGGCGCGATACAGCGCGTCGATGATCTGCTCGTCGACGATGGCGTTGGCCTTCAGCCGGATTCGCGCCGGCACACCCTGCTCGGCGAGTTCGACCTCGCGCTGGATGCGCTCGATGATCCCCTGGCGGACGCCGCTGGGGGCGACGAGCAGGTTGCGGTAGTTGGCTTTTCGCGAATACCCGGTCAGCGAGTTGAACAGGTCGGTGAGGTCGGCGCCGATCTCCGGTGCGGCCGTGAGCAATCCGACGTCTTCGTACAGGCGTGCGGTTTTCGGATTGTAATTACCGGTGCCGATGTGGCAGTAGCGACGGATGGTGGCTCCTTCGCGGCGCACCACCAGGCAGGTCTTGCAGTGCGTCTTGAGACCGACCAGGCCGTAGACCACGTGCACGCCCGCTTGTTCCAGCGCCCGAGCCCATTTGATGTTGGCCTGCTCGTCGAAGCGCGCCTTCACCTCGACCAGTGCGACGACCTGTTTACCGGCCTCGGCGGCGTCGATGAGGGCATTGACGATGGGGGAGTCGCCGGAGGTGCGGTACAGGGTCTGCTTGATGGCCAGCACCTGCGGGTCGGCGGCGGCCTGTTCGATGAAGCGCTGCACGCTGGTGGAGAAGGAGTCGTACGGGTGGTGCACCAGCACGTCGCCCTCGCGCAGGGCGGCGAAAACGTTTCGGGGCGTTTCGCGTTCGCCGAAGGCCGGGGGCGTGGCGGGCACATACGGCGCGTCCTTGAGGTTCGGCCGGTCGACGCCGTACACCTGCCACAGGCACGACAGGTCCAGCAGGCCGGGCACCTGGATCACATCGCCCGGGTCCACGTCGAGTTCGCGCAGCAGCAGATCGAGCATGTGCTCGGTCATATCGTCCGAGACTTCCAGGCGCACCGGCGATCCGAAGCGGCGGCGGGCGAGTTCGCGTTCGAGGGCCTGCAGCAGATCCTCGTCGCGGTCCTCCTCGACCTCGAGGTCGGCGTTGCGGGTGATCCGGAACGAATGCTGTTCCACCACTTCCATTCCCGGGAACAGCTGATCGAGATGCGCCGCGATCAACTCCTCCATGGGCAGGAAGGCGGCGGTGGCCGGGGTCGGGCTGCCTTCCCGGGTCGGGGTGGCGCTGTCGCGGGTCGCGGAATCCCTACTCGCCGGGGGTGTTCGGCGTACCCGCACGAACCGGTCGACATTGTCGGGCACCTTCACACGGGCGAAGTGCTCGCCGCCGGTGGCCGAATCCTTCACGGTCACGGCCAGATTCAGGCTCAGGCCGCTGATGTAGGGGAACGGGTGCGCCGGATCCACGGCCAGCGGGGTCAGCACCGGGAAGACCTGGTCCTGGAAGTAGCCCGAAAGCCGCTGGCGTTCGGCGTCGTCGAGTTCGGCCCACCGGATGATGGCGATGCCCTCGGCGGTGAGCGCGGGCAGCACCTGATCCAGGAACACCCGGGCATGCCGATGGGCGATCTCCTGGGTGCGGGCGGCGATCATCTCCAATTGCTCGGTGGGCGAGAGCCCGTCGGCCGAGCGCACCGACAGTCCGGTCTCCGCGCGCCGCTTCAGCCCCGCCACCCGCACCATGTAGAACTCGTCGAGGTTCGAGGAGAAGATGGCGAGGAACTTCGCGCGCTCCAGCAGCGGCTGCGAGGTGTCCTCGGCGAGGGCGAGCACGCGGGCGTTGAAGTCGAGCCAGCTCAGTTCCCGGTTCACATACCGGTCGGGCGGCAGCACCGTGGTGGTGGGCGGAGGGGTCGCCGCGGGCGGCGCCGCGGGCAGTAGCGGCGGTTGCTTGACGGTGTCCGTATCGCTCACTCTCACGATCATTCCTTATGTCGCTTACGGGGTGTCGCTGTGACACCTTCCATTGCAACGCAGATCACGCCGGGTCAGCACAGGGAAGACCCGGCTCGGCGAACCTGTTTCGAAGCGTGACACGCTCGAGACACACCGAGTTCACGGAGTAGCGCGCCGGTCGCCACCCCGACGCCGAGCGCCGCCGCACGTTCCAGATCGGCGGTGGTGTCGACGTCCTGACGCAGGCCGGGCCACTCGCCCAGCAGTTCCACCGCGCCCGCCGCGATATGGCGGCGGGCCGAATCCGGGCCGAACAGCGGGCTCAATGGCGCGGCCCCGTCGCGCACCAGCAGGGCCACGGTCCCACTGCCCTCGTGGTCGGCCACCACGGACCGCCGATGCGTGGAGGCGCCCAGCGCATCGGCCAGTTCCCGCGGCCGCAGCGCCGGCAGATCCGCTTGCAGCGCAAGCAGTTCGACGGCCCCGTGCCGCCGCCGCACCGCCGCGGCCCCGGCCGCCAGCGCGGCATTGAGGCCGCTGCCGTGCCCGTTCGGCGACGGCTCCGGCTCGACCTGCGCCCCCAGCCCGCGCACCACCCGGGACACCTCCGAATCCGGTGTCACCACCGTGACCGAGGCGATCCCGGGCGTGGCGACAGCAGCCGTCACGGTATCGGTGAGCATGGCGAGCACCAACCGCGGACGATCCCGTGGTTGCAGCCCCTCAGCGAGCCGGCTCTTGGCCTGAGCCAGGCTCTTCACCGCGATCACAGCGTGCATGGTGCCGATTCTGCCTTCCGCCTCGCTCGACCGGTGTCGCCGTGCACGGGCGAATTCCGGTCGTCGTGCACTGCCCGAATCCTCCCACTCCGCGATGTCGGGCGTGTATGCGGCGTCTGAATGCGGTGCGCGGCATGCCGGGTGTGACACGCACCTATATTGGGCTGATGGCTAGGGCAGCAGTACTGGGAAGCGGGTCCTGGGGGACCGCGTTCGCGAAGGTGTTGGCGGAGGCCGGAACCGAGGTCACCATGTGGGCTCGGCGTCCGGAGGTGGCGCAGACGCTGGCCACCGAGCATCGCAATCCCTGGTATCTCCCGGAGGTGGATCTGCCCCCGATCGCGGCCACCGATGATCACACCGTCGCCCTGAAGGGCGCGGACATCGTGGTGCTGGCGGTGCCGTCGCAGTCGCTGCGCGGGAATCTGGCGGCCTGGCGCGACACCATTCCCGCCGATGCCACGCTGCTGAGCCTGGCCAAGGGCATCGAGACCGGCACCCTGCTGCGCATGAGCGAGGTGATCGCGGAGGTCAGCGGCGCGGA
Organism: Nocardia huaxiensis; assembly: GCF_013744875.1. Lineage (NCBI taxonomy): Bacteria > Bacillati > Actinomycetota > Actinomycetes > Mycobacteriales > Nocardiaceae > Nocardia > Nocardia huaxiensis. The sequence continues at coordinate 7,221,995 of NZ_CP059399.1, read as the reverse complement.
CCCGAGCCGGGTGGCGGTGCTGTCGGGCCCGAACCTGGCGCGCGAGATCGCGGCCGGCCAGCCCGCGGCCACCGTGGTGGCCTGCACGGATGTGGTGCGCGCGGAGGCCGTGCAGCACGCCAGTGCCACCGGCTACTTCCGCCCGTACACCAATCACGATGTGATCGGTTGCGAGATCGGCGGCGCCTGCAAGAACGTGATCGCGCTGGCCTGCGGCATCGCCTCCGGAATGGGCCTGGGCGACAACTCGATCGCCAGCCTCATCACGCGCGGGCTGGCCGAGATCATCCGGCTGGGTGTGGCCGTCGGCGCGGAGCCGGTGACCTTCGCGGGCCTGGCCGGGGTCGGCGATCTGGTCGCCACCTGCACCTCGCCGCTGTCGCGCAACCGCTCCTTCGGCCACGTGCTGGGCGAGGGCGGGTCCATGGAGACCGCGCAGCAGGCCACTCATGGGCAGGTCGCCGAGGGTGTGAAGTCCTGCACATCGGTGCGGGCGCTGGCGCAGCGGCACGGGGTCGAGATGCCGCTGACCGAAATGGTGCACCAGGTGTGCCATGAGGGCCTGCCGGCCTCGGAGGCGGTCGGATATCTGCTGGGCCGCCGGCTCAAGTCGGAGTGAGTGCGCCGGAACCCGGGGTGACCGTGTAACCGATCCGTCATCTGGGACCGGGTACGGTTCCGGGCATGACCAACAGGATCCGGGTGGCGGTGGTTTTCGGCGGGCGCAGCAACGAACACGGCGTCTCGTGTGTGTCGGCGCGTACCGTGCTGGGCAGCCTAGATCCCGAGCGCTACGAGCCGGTGCCGATCGGCATCACCACCGACGGCACCTGGGTGCTGGGTAGCAAGGATCCCGCGGCGCTCGCCGGAAATGCCAAGGAGCTGACGGTCACCGAGTCCACCGGCGCCGCGCTGGCGCTGGTGGCCGATCCCAGCCGCTCCGGCGATCTGGTGCCGCTCGACGGGGCCGACCAGGTGCTGGGTTCGGTGGATGTCGTATTCCCGGTGCTGCACGGCGCATTCGGTGAGGACGGCACCGTGCAGGGCATGCTGGAGCTGGCCGGGCTGCCCTACGTCGGTCCGGGCGTGCTCGCCAGTGCGGCCGGCATGGACAAGGAGTTCACCAAGAAACTCCTTGCCGCCGAAGGACTTCCGATCGGCGTCCAGGTGGTGCTGCGTCCCGGCACGGCCACCCTGGCCGAGGCCGATCGCGAGCGCCTGGGCTTGCCGGTGTTCGTCAAGCCCGCCCGCGGCGGTTCCTCCATCGGCATCACTCGGGTGGACAGTTGGGACAAACTGGACGATGCCATTGCCGTTGCGCGCCAGCACGATCCGAAGGTGATCGTGGAGGCCGGCATCGTCGGCCGCGAAGTCGAGTGCGGCGTACTGGAATTCCCGGACGGACGCGTGGAAGCCAGTGTGGTGGCCGAGATCCGGATGCCCGACGAATCCGCCGAGAGCCCGGAGTTCTACGACTTCGACACCAAATACATCGACGACGTGTGCGAGTTCGACGTCCCCGCCAAGCTGGACGACGATGTGGCACAGGAGATCCGGGAGCTCGCCGTGCGCGCCTTCCGGGCGCTCGACTGCCAGGGCCTGGCCCGCGTCGACTTCTTCGTGACCGCCGACGGTCCGGTCATCAACGAGATCAACACCATGCCCGGCTTCACCTCCATCTCCATGTACCCGCGCATGTGGGAGGCCGCCGGCATCGACAACGGCACGCTGGTGTCGACCCTCATCGAAACGGCGCTGGCGCGCGGCACCGGCCTGCGCTAGCTCACTGCTCCGCCAACGGCCCGGTCGAGCAGATCCGTTGCCGCCCGGGCCCATTCGGTGACGGCCGCCACGTACTCGCTCGGCGGTCGCGCGACGATGTCGGCCGCCGTGATCGGCCAGTCGCAGGGCCAGCGCGAATCCACGCCGGAACGATCCTCCGGGTTCGGATTGGTCACCTTCACCGCGCGGAAGTCACGTCGTATCTCGCGGCGTAAATCGCTGATGGGGAACGGGTTTCGGGCCATGCGCGTCAGCGCGGCGCGCATTCCGGCGGTGGCCTGCGGGGTCATGCGGGACGGATGCTGCACCTGATAGGTGGCGATGGCGTAGAAGTGCGCTCGCAGCGAATCCTCACTGCCGTCCAGCACCTGCGCTTCGATCTCCAGCAGTTCCGGAATCCGGTCGGCGCAGACACCGGAGGGCGGGAGCACGCCGCCGCATTCCGGGCAGCGATCCGAGGCCGAGGTCATGGACCGAGCATCGCATGCCGCGGCAGGCAGCACCCCCCACTCGGGGGAGGCCGGGGTCGGACCTCGGGGCGATGGCGGGCCCGCCCCGCCCGCGTAGCCTCGATGGGGTGATCATGGCGATGACGATCCCCGGGCTGGCGATGCTCATCATCGCCGTGGCCTTCGCCGACGTGGCCTACCGCAAACTCACCGGCCGCTCGGCGCTGCCGTGGATGCGCGGCGGCGAGCAGCAGCGCAAGGCCGCCGCCATCGGCTTCGAGGAGTTCGACGCGCTCTTCGGTTCCGGCAAGCGGGTCGAATTCGAGCAGCGGCAGTCGGTGCTCATGCACCGGGAGAATCCCGGCGACGGCCAGGACGGCTTCGAGGTCGACCTCACCGGCGGCACGGCGACCCTGCGCAAGAGCTGACTCAGTTGGGCAGCGGCCCCGGGTCCAGCGGCTGCTCCGGGATCGCCTTCTTGATGGACTCCGAAATATCCTGCAGCGGAGTCGGACCCGCGTCATTGGCCATGGTGACGGCGATATAGGTGCCGCGATCCACCGCGAACCAGGTGCCCGAGGTGACCCCGCTGGTCTCGTCGCGCACCTCGAACCAGTTGACGCCGTTCACGATCTGCAACGGCGAGGCGCGATTGAACTCGAGCGGCCGATCCAGCCCGCAGCGCAGCACGATCGGTTCGCCGCCCTCCGGCTTCTGCCACGCCTTGGTCGCGACCGGCGCGGGTTCCCGCAGTTCGGCGGTCGTGTAATCGCCGAGGCTGCCGGGCAGTGCGGGCAGCAGCGCCGAGCACGCCGGGCCTTCGGCGGTGGGCGCGGGCACCGACCCCAGCGCCAGCGGCTCGCGGGCGGGATTCTTGCTCGCCATCACCCCGGCCACCAGCACACCGACCACGAGTGCGATGGGCAGCGCGACGGCCGTGGCGATGAGCGCGGGCGACCGCTGCGTCGAGAAGTCGTCTTCCTCCGCGGGCTGCGTGCCGGAATCCGGTGACTGCTCGACGGTGGGCTCGCCGCTTCCGGAGCCTTCGCGTTTGGTGAGATCGGGACCTGCGGGGGCGTCGACGGCTGTCGTCTCGCTGCCTGCCGCCTGGCTGGCGGTGGCGTCGTTGCTCGCGTCGGTGCTGTCGTTGCTCATCGCGGTGGTCGGTCCCCGATCGTGGCCGGGCCGGGTCGGCACGCCCGGCGGGTGGTCGTCGATTGCCTGTCCGAGGGTACCGTCGCAGTGTTTGCCGTCCGCATTCCGCTCACCGCCGAGGAGACCGTCATCACCGCCAGCAGCCATCCGCGTACCGTTCGCGAGCTCGGGGAGTTCGCGCTCATCGCGCGCATCACCGCCGATCGCAAGCAGGCGCCGGGCGTGCTGCTAGGGCCGGGCGACGACGCCGCGGTGGTGGCCGCGCCGGATGGGCGGTTCGTGGTGACGACCGACATGCTGGTGCAGGACCGGCATTTCCGGCTGGACTGGTCGGATCCGGAGGACATCGGGCGCAAGGCGATCGCGCAGAACGCCGCGGATGTGGTGGCGATGGGCGCCGCGCCGAGTGCGTTCGTGGTGTCGCTGGGTTGCCCGTCGGACACCGCGGTCGAGTTCGTGGAGCGGCTGGCCGACGGCATGTGGGCCGAGGCGGAGCGCGCGGGCGGGTCCATCGCCGGGGGCGATATGGTGCGCAGCCCGTTCCTGGTGATCTCGGTGACGGCGTTCGGTGATCCGCGTGGGCGGGAACCGATTACGCGTTCGGGCGCGCGGCCCGGTGATGTGGTCGCGGTGGCGGGGAAGCTGGGCTGGTCGGCGGCGGGGCTGGCGGTGCTGCTGGCCGACGCCGATCCGGTGTCCGGCCCCGTGATCGATCGATTGGCCGATGTGGTTGCGGCGCATCGGGTTCCGCGCCCGGACTATGCCGCGGTGCTGGAGCTGCCGGAGTCGACGGCGATCACCGCGCTGACCGATGTGTCCGACGGCCTGCTCGCCGATCTGGGGCATATTGCCGAATCGTCCGGTGTCGCCGTCGATCTCGATTCGGCCGCGCTGCACGACCCCACCCTCGACGGTGTGGCGGCCGTGCTCGGCGCAAGCCCCCTCGACTGGGTTCTCACCGGCGGCGAAGATCATGCCTTCGCAGCCACTTTCGCCGATGCCGGGGATGTGCCCGCAGGTTGGGTACCCATAGGGCGGGTGCTGACCGGCACGGGCGTGACGGTCGACGGCGCCCCCCGAACCGGACCTACCGGTTGGGAATCCTTCGCTTAGGTGGGTGCGGTTCCGCCGTGAAAGTGGGAACGATATCTTTTCCCGACATGGGTGGAAAACCACTGTCGGAAGTCATCGATACGGGCTGGGCCGAGGCCCTGGAACCGGTGGCCGACCGCATTCAAGCAATGGGTGAGTTCCTGCGCGAGGAGAATGCCGCCGGGCGCGGCTATCTCCCGAAGGGTGAGAACGTCCTGCGCGCCTTCCAGCGTCCCTTCGACAAGGTGCGGGTGCTCATCGTCGGGCAGGATCCGTACCCGACGCCGGGGCATCCGATGGGCCTGAGTTTCTCGGTGGCCCCGGATGTTTCGCCGGTGCCGCGCAGCCTGGGCAATATCTTCTCCGAGTACACCAAGGATCTCGGATTCCCGACGCCGTCCAACGGTGATCTGTCGCCGTGGTCGGATCAGGGCGTGCTCATGCTGAACCGAGTGCTGACGGTGCAGCCCGGACAGCCGGCCTCGCATCGCGGCAAGGGCTGGGAAGCCGTGACAGAGCAGGCGATTCGGGCGCTCGTGGCCCGTGACCAGCCGCTCGTCGCCATCCTGTGGGGCCGCGACGCCTCGACGCTCAAGCCCATGCTCGGGTCCACGCCGTACATCGAATCCGCCCATCCCTCACCGTTGTCGGCGTCGCGCGGCTTCTTCGGTTCTCGTCCGTTCTCACGTACGAACGAATTGCTCGGTACATTGGGTGCCGCCCCGGTGGACTGGCGTCTACCGTAGGGCCCGCAATCCGTTGATCCGATTCAGGAGCATGTGCATGCAGAACAAGACTGCCCGTGGTGTTTTCGTCGCGCTCGCCATGGGCGCGGCGGTCGCCGCCGCCCCCGCCGCTACCGCGGAGCCGCTCACCCTGGAGCCGGCCGCCGCCACGACGGAGCCTGCCGCACCCGTCGCGAGCTTGTTCGACACCAATAGCGCCACCACCATGTCGTCGAGCATCACCTCGCGCATCGCGTGCCTGCCGATGACCATCAGCCAGAACCTGGACTGCTTCACCGGCGACCGCTGACGCGGCGCACCATTCGCACTTCCATTGCGGGAGTGAAGGCTTCGACTCGGCGCTGCCCGTCGAGTTCGAAGCCGAATTTGCGGTAGAAGGCCCGGGCGCGCGGATTCTCCTCGAAGACCCACAGCGAGGTGTCCGCGTCCCGGGTCAGTACCGCGCGCATGAGCGCATGCGCGAGTCCGGTGCCGTACCAGGCAGATCGGACATACATGGCTCTGATTTGCCTCTGGACATCGGCGGATTCGTCCAGATCCGGCCCGGCGTTCGCGAATCCGGCGACGGCGCCGTCGATTACGGCCACGACCGTCTCGTCCGGATGGGCGAGACGATTCTTCTCCCAGGCGGCCGCGCGCTGATCGAGATCGAAGGCGTCCAGCACGTGCTGTGGCACGAGTCCCTGATACGCCTCACGCCAGCAGGCGATATGGCATTCGGCCAGACTCCTGGTGTGCCCGGCCGCCAGCGGGACAACCTGCCAGCCCGCGTCGTTCACCCGCGTCCTCCCTGGAAACAACGAAACGCCCCGTCCACCCATGATGGGTGCCGGGGCGCTGCGTAGGTTCGGTTATCAGCCGCGGGCGACCTTGCCGGCCTTCAGGCAGGAGGTGCACACGTTCATGCGGCGGGTGTTGCCCGGGGCAACCTGCGCACGCACGGTCTGAATATTCGGGTTCCAGCGACGGTTGGTGCGCCGGTGCGAATGCGAAACCGACTTACCGAAGCCGGGGCCCTTGGCGCAGACGTCGCAGACGGCAGCCATAGTCGCGAGCTCCTTCATGTCATGTGTAGGGACACGCCGCATCGAAAACAGTGTGTCCGGAAACTTAATGTCTTGGACGTGCCTACCGGTGAATCACCGGCTAACGCTGGCCAATACCTGAGAGGGAGGATCGGCGCTGCGCGTGGCAACCCTGCAAGAGTAACCAACCGCCATCGGGCGTGTCCAATTGGCCCCCGGGTACTGCCACACGGGTGTCACCGGAACGGCAGGTGACGGCCGGGTGTCGGTAATGACGACTACTCTGGCGGCCGGGTTTGCGGACAGGTGTGCGAGGCGGAAGGACGGTGACGGTGCCCGGGGTAGGGGACGTGCTCGACGGTACTGCGCTACTGCGCTGGGGGCAGCTCTGCCTGGCCGGCCTCGAACACCACCGCGACGAGATCAACGCACTGAACGTGTTCCCCGTCGCCGATGCCGACACCGGCACCAACATGCTCAGTACTCTCCGCGCGGCGGTGCGAGCGGCGGAAGAAGTGGCCGCGACGCCCCCTGCGACAGCCAACACCGACGCACCTGTTTCCGGTAGCGCGATCGTGGGTGTGCCGGCCGCCGGGGTCGCGGTTGCCATGGCGCGGGCGGCGACGGTGGGGGCACGGGGGAACTCGGGGATCATTCTCTCGCAGGTGCTGCGCGGGCTGGCCGACGCGGTGTGCGATGGGCCACTCGATGAGACGGCGCTGCGGGCGGCGCTGCGGCGGGCGGCCGTGCTGGTCCGTGAGGCGCTGAGTTCTCCGGTGGAGGGGACGATGCTCACGGTGCTGGATCGGGCGGCCGATCGGGCGGCGGATTGTCAGGATCGGAGTTTGGTGGCCGTCGCGCTCGCCGCCGCGGACGGTGCGGCCAAGGCGCTCGGCGAAACTCCGGCGCAACTGGGTGTGCTGCGCGAGGCGGGTGTGGTGGACGCCGGTGCGCGCGGGTTGCTGGTGATGCTGGATCAGTTCGTCGCGGTGACGGGCGGGCGGGTGCCGGCGCGGCCGGAGTATGTGCGACGCGGCGGGGCACGGCAGTCCGGAACGGGTGGCGCGCAACCCGGCCGCGAGCGCGCCGGGATGGCGAATGATGTTGCCGCGCAGCCGTCCACATCGCATGGTCGTGCGAATTCCTTTGCGGCGGAAGCGCATAGGCATGACGCGGTGGGGGATGCTGGTGTCGTGGGCGATGCGTCGCAGTACGAAGTGATGTTCCTGGTGTGCGGCACCGATGAGCAGCGGGTGGGCGTGCTGCGGGATCGGCTCGGTGCGCTGGGGGATTCGGTGGTCGTGGTGGGGGATGGGGTCGATACCTGGTCGGCGCATGTGCATTGCGCGGATGCGGGGGCGGCGGTGGAGGCCGGGATCGCGGCGGGGGTGTTGAGCGGGATCCGGATCGAGAATCTGGCGGTGTCGGGGCACGCGCCGGATGGGCCGGTCGAGCGCGGGATTCTGGCGGTGGCGTCCGGGGCGGGGGCGGTGCGGCTGTTCGAGGACTCGGGGGCGGCGGTACTCGAGGGCGAGGTGACGGCCGAGTCGCTGCTGGCCGCCATTCGGCGGATGCCGCAGCGCGAGGTGCTGGTGCTGCCCAATGGCGCGCTGCCCGCGCACGAGCTGGTGGCCGTGAGTGTGGCGGCGCGGGACGGGCAGCGTGAGGTGCTCATGCTGCCGAGCGGGTCCATGGTGCAGGGGCTGGCGGCATTGTCCATGCACAATGGCGGGCGCGCCGCGGCCGACGACGCCTTCGCCATGTCCGAGGCGGCGGCCGGAACCCGGTGGGGCGCTTTGCGTATCGCGCCGGAGCGGGCCCTCACGATTGTCGGCACCTGCGCGGCGGGCGATGGCCTCGGCTTGGTCGGCCACGATGTGGTGGTCATCGACGCCGATGTGCGCGCGGCCGGGCGCACTCTGCTGGACCGGATGCTCGGTCTCGGTGGGGAACTGGTCACCATGCTCGTGGGTGAGCAAGCGCCGCAAGGACTTTCGGACGAGTTGGCCGCACATGTGGCCTCCGGTTTCCCGGGTGTGGAGGTGGTGGTCTACCCCGGCGGGCAGGCCGGCGACCTGCTGCAGATCGGGGTGGAATAGCGGTGCGGATCGGGGTGAAAGGTTAATGGCGACACTGAGTGACCGGCTCGACCATGTGTTGGGCGTGAAGGCCGCCGACCAGCTGGCCGAATCCTTCGACATGACCACGGTCGAGGACCTGCTGCGACACTATCCGCTGCGCTACGCCACCCAGGGGCAGCCGCTCAGCGAGGAGCAGCCCGAGGAGGGTCAGCACATCACGGTGATCGGCCGGGTCACCAAAACCGATCTGCGCCCGATGAAGAACCGGCGCGGCAGCCTGCTGCGCGTCTCCCTGGACAGTGGCGGCCCGCGCCCGGTGGACATCACCTTCTTCAATGGCGACAAGGTGCGCCATCTGGTGAAAGAGGGAGTGCGCGCGATGATGTCGGGCACCGTGCACTACTGGCGGCCCGATCAGTGGAATCTCTCGCACCCCGACTACCTGATCCTGCCGACCACCGTCGACGGTGAGGTCGAGAAGGTCACCTCCATCCACGGCGGCGGCGCGCTGCGCGGACTCGCCCAGAGCGCGAAAGGCGCCGGGGGAGTGGACATGTCGTTCTTCGAACGCGAGTTCATCCCGGTGTACCCCGCGACCGCGAAGGTGCAGAGCTGGGATCTGCTGCGCTGCATCCGCCAGGTGCTCGACCAGCTCGACCCCATCGACGATCCGCTGCCGGAGAGCCTGCGCGCCGAACACGCGCTCACGCCCATCTCCGATGCCCTGCGCCTGATCCACCTACCCGAGCGCAAATCCGATATCGAAGAGGCCCGCAACCGCCTGCGTTTCGACGAGGCCCTAGCGCTGCAGCTGGTGCTGGCCGAACGCCGCCACCAGGTGGAGGGCCGTCGCGCCGAACCCTGCCCGCCGCGCACCGACGGCATTGCCGCCGCCTTCGACAAGCGCCTGCCCTTCGAATTGACCGAAGGCCAGCGCACCGTCATCGACGAGATCTCCGCCGACCTGTCCCGCCCGCACCCCATGCACCGCCTGCTGCAGGGTGAGGTGGGTTCGGGCAAGACCATCGTCGCCCTGCACGCCATGCTGCAGGTGATCGACAGCGGCCGTCAGTGCGCCCTGCTCGCACCCACGGAAGTCCTTGCCGCCCAGCACTATCGCTCGCTGAAGAATATGCTCGGCGATCTCGGCAGCGCCGGTGAGCTGGGTGCGGCCGACAATGCCACCAAGGTGGTGCTGGTGACCGGCTCCATGTCGGCGGGCCAGAAGAAGGCGGGCCTGCTCGACGCCGTCACCGGCGAGGCCGGGCTGGTGATCGGCACGCACGCCCTCATCCAGGACAATGTCGACTTCTTCGATCTCGGCATGGTCGTGGTCGACGAACAGCACCGCTTCGGTGTCGAGCAGCGAGACGCCTTGCGCGCCAAGGCCAAGAACGGCGTCAGCCCGCATCTGCTGGTCATGACCGCCACCCCGATCCCGCGCACCATCGCCATGACCACGCTCGGCGACCTGGAAACCTCCGTGCTGACCCAGCTTCCGCGCGGCCGCTCGCCCATTGTCTCGAAAGTCGTTCCGGCCAAGGTGAAACCGTCGTGGGTGGATCGCGCGTGGGAGCGCATTCACGAGGAGGTGGAGGCGGGCCGCCAAGCCTATGTGGTCTGCTCCCGCATCGGTGACGACGAGGACAAGGACGCCAAGGGCGGAAAAGGCAAGGGCAAGAAGAAGTCCGAGGAGGAGAAGGAGGGGCCCACCACGCATTCGGTGCTCGACGTCTACGAGATGCTGCGCACCGGACCGCTGAAGGATCTGCGTGTGGGCCTGCTGCACGGTCGCCTCCCCGGTGACGAGAAGGACCGCGTCATGCGGGCGCTCAACGACCACGAGATCGACGTGCTGGTGTCCACTACGGTCGTCGAGGTCGGTGTCGACGTGCCGAACGCCACCATCATGGCCATTGTCGACGCCGATCGGTTCGGCGTCAGCCAGCTGCATCAGCTGCGCGGTCGCGTCGGCCGAGGCAAGCACCCGGGGCTGTGTCTCCTTATTACCGAGACCAATCCGGTCGGCACCGCCATGGCGCGGCTGGAGGCCGTGGCCGGGACCAACGACGGTTTCGAACTGGCCGTGCTCGATCTGCGTCAGCGCCGCGAAGGCGATGTGCTCGGCTCCGCGCAGTCCGGCACCGCGCGCAGCCTGCGCCTGCTGTCGCTGCTCGACGATCTCGAAGTCATCACCGCCGCACAGCAATTGGCGCGTGAGGTGGTGGAATCGGATCCGGGGCTGAAGAAGCATCCGGGCCTGGCGAGCATGATGCGCGCGGCGGTGGACGGCGAGCGCTTGGAATATCTCGCCAAGTCGTAGCGGTTGGTTCGGGCGTTGCCGGGCGGATCAGGCAGCGGCGTGGGGCGAGCGAGGTGAGTGGTCAGGAGGAGTGCGTGGTCGCGATCGGTATCGAAGGTTCCGGGAGACCCACGGGACGACCGGCACTGCGTCGTCTGGCGGTTTGGCAGGGTCTGGGGGGAATGCCGCCCACCGCATTGGTTTTGGGCGGCATCGTCAGCGTCCAGCTGGGCGCGGCCTTCGCCAAACAGCTGTTCGGCGCGACCGGTCCGGCCGGGGCGGTGAGTCTGCGGCTGGGTTTCGCGGGCATCATCCTGCTGATCATCTGGCGGTCCGCGCTGCGCATCGACCGCCGCGCGATTCCGGTCGTGCTCGCCTACGGCGCGGTGCTGGGGTCGATGAACCTCTGTTTCTACGAGGCGATCGACCGCATTCCCCTCGGCATGGCGGTGACCATCGAATTCCTCGGCCCCCTGGCCGTCGCCCTTGCCGGTTCGCGCAAATGGATCGACCCCGTGTGGGCATTGCTGGCCGGAGGCGGTGTCCTATTACTCACCCAGGCCGACGGCCCGGTCTCCATGGCCGGTGTCCTGCTGGCCCTCGCGGCCGGTGGATTCTGGGCGGGCTACATCCTGCTCACCGCCCGGCTCGGTGAACGCACCAGTGGCGGAGGCGGTTTGGCGCTCGCCATGGCCTTCGGCGGTCTGCTCATGGCCCCCGCCGGCATCTTCGAAGCGGGCACCGCCCTGCTCGATCCCGCTGTTCTCGCAGTCGGTTTCGCGGTCGCCCTGCTCTCCTCGGTGGTGCCGTACTCCCTGGAACTCGAAGCGCTGCGCCGCATTCCGCCGCGCGTCTTCGGCATCCTCATGAGCCTGGAACCCGCCGTGGCCGCCATGGCGGGCCTGCTCGTCCTGGGTCAGGTCCTCGGCGTCGGCCAGTGGGCAGGCGTCGTCTGCGTCGTCGCGGCCTCGGCGGGAGCCACCCGCACCGGCACCCCGGACTGAATCAGCCCCCGTCATCCCGGCCAAAAACGCGCCGGGATGACGAGGCAGGGAAATTGGTCTGACCACTTGACCTCTGACCAATTCGGCCCGTACCGTCGTGGCATGGCGCTGAAGCGGATCGACCGCAGGACCGTTCCCGACGAAGTCTTCGATCAGCTCGTGGACACCGTCCTGGACGGGGAGCTGGAACCCGGTGCGACCCTGCCCGCCGAGCGTCAGCTGGCCGAAGCCCTGGGCGTATCCCGCCCGACCGTGCGCGAAGCGCTACAGCGGCTCGCTCACACCGGTCTGGTGGAGGTGCGCCAGGGCGGCGGCACCACGGTCCGCGATTTCCGCCGTTTCGGCGGCCTGGACATGCTGCCGCGCCTGATCTTCCGCCGTGGCGAACTCGACCACGCGGTCATCCGCAGCATTCTGGAGACCCGCGAGGCCATGGGCCGCGAGATCGCCGGGCTGGCTGCCGAGCGTGCGGGCGACACCATCGCCCCCGCTCTGCGCTCCGCGCTGGACGACCTTGTCGCACACCAGGATCCGATCGCCCAGCAGCACGCGGCCCTCATCTTCTGGGATCACCTGGTCGATGCCGCCGACTCCATCGTCTACCGGCTCATGTTCAACAACCTGCGCGCCGTCTACGAACCCGCCATGGCGGCCCTGGCCACCGTTATGGTCGCCGAGGTGAGCCATGTCGAGCGCTACCGCGCCCTCGCCACCGCCGTGACCGCGGGCGACGCCCTGGCGGCCCGCACCGCCGCCACCGAGCTCTTGTCCTTGGCGACAACGGAATTCGCCACCCTCATCCGCCGTCTACAGGAGGCGCCCCATGACCCCGAACAACCCTGATCGCGCCGTCGGCAAGGCCGAGATCGACCGTCGCGCGCAAGCCCGCCTGGCTGCCGACGACGCCGAATCATCCCGCCGCACAAAGCTTTCCCTGCACGACGCCTTCCGCGAATTCCTCCGCCACCCCTCGCCGTGGATCATCGCCGGCATGCTCGCCGCAGCCCTCATCGCTCGAATAGTGGTGGGCGACTGGCAGCTCACCGACGCCCTCGTCCCCGTCGTCATGCTGGCCCTGTTCCCGGTGGTGGAATGGCTCATCCACGTGTTCATCCTGCACTGGCGTCCCCGCACCATCGGCCGGGTCACCCTGGATTCCCTGCTGGCGCGCAAACACCGTGAGCACCACTCGAATCCGCGCGAACTCCCGCTCATCTTCATCCCCTGGCAGACCTTCCTCTGGCTCCTGCCCGCCCTGGTCGCCATCGCCCTGCTGGCCTTCCCGCGCCCGGCCCTCGGCCTGACCTTCCTCGTCCTGGTGGGCCTGCTCGGCCTCAACTACGAGTGGACCCACTACCTCATCCACACCGACTACCAGCCGTCCGGCCGCATCTACCGCGCCGTCCGCAAGAACCACCGCCTGCACCACTTCAAAAACGAGCACTACTGGTTCACGGTCACCAGTTCGGGCACGGCCGATCGTGTCCTGCGCACCTACCCCGACCCGGCGCGAACCCCCAACTCGCCCACCGCGAAAGCCCTGCACGCCGGCGGCTCGGCCTGATCGGCTTCGGGCAGGCGCGAAAGAGACTGGACAGCTGTGCGGGGATTGCGGTAATGATCTCCCGGTTGTTGCCGTCCGATCTCGGGGGTCGAGTTCATGTCGTTGCTGGGAAAGTGTGCGCTGGCCATGGTGGTTCCGGCCACGGGGGCGATGCTCGCCGCCGGAGCCGGGAGTGCGCACGCCGCCGGTGATCTGTATGGCGCCATCGCCATTTCGGCCGAGCGGTCGCCGAACGGCACCCTGGGCGATTTCCCCTCGCGGCACACCGGAGTCGGGGTGGCGGTCGACTATCCGACGCAGGCGGCCGCGGACGAGGCCGCCCGCAGTACCTGCCGGGGCGAGCGCTGCTATGTCGTGGCGCAGGTGCACAACGGATGCGCGTCGGTGGCCGAGTTCGACACCTGGACGGCATGGTCGAACGGTGTCGAACCGGTCTACGTGACGGAGAAGGGCAGCACGGCCGCCGCTGCGGAGCAGTCCGCGATCGACAAGGGCAACTGGCTGATGTCGGCGCCCACCAACACCGCGATGTTCGCGCTCGGCATCGCCCGCGTCGTGAAGCCGGTGTTCATTCTGGACACCATCTGCACCTCGAACGCGGGCTGAGCTCGCCGGTTAGACTCGGCGGCAATCGTTTTCCGTGGGGAGGTCATCGAGCTATGCGCGTGCGGAGCCGGACTCGGGGGTCGGCAGTGGCATTGGTGCTGATATCGCTGGCAGTCGCCGGGTGCGGCAAGACGGTCGACGGCCTCGCCCAGCCCGACCCTGCGGCGATCAACGCCCGCTCCGGCTCGCCGACCACCGGCTCCACCGTCGAGGGCCCCGTGCCCCTGGCCCAACTCGAGGGCACCTGGATCGGCACCTACATCTGCGCCCAGGGCGAAACCGCCCTCACCCTGACCATCGAGCGTGCCGTGAACAGCACGGCCCGAACGGTTTTCGCCTTCGGACCCACCACCGGCAACCCCACGGTGCCGAATGGCAGCTTCGACATGGACACCCGCTACGTCGACCGCCAACTGCATTTCACCCAGCGCTCCTGGATCGAACGCCCCGGCAACTACCTCATGATCGATCTCGCCGCCGACGCGGTGGCGGAAGGGTCGATCAGCGGCAAGGTGGTCGCGACAGCCGGGTGCACGACCTTCTCGGTGACGAGATCGGGTGTGTGACGGCAGGTTCGCGTCAGCGCGGGATGCGCGGGTAGGGCAGGTCGGTGCTGGTGTTCTCGGCGATGGCCAGCGGGCGGCCGATCTGCGGGAAGGCGCGCTGGGTGCAGTTGGGGCGTTCACAGACCTTGCAGCCGGCGCCGATGGGGACGGCCGCCGAGGGGTCGTCCAGTTGCAGGCCCTTGGAATAGACGAGCCTGTCCGCGTATTCGATATCGCAGCCCAGGCCGATCGCGAATTCCTTTCCGGCCGTGCCGTATCCGGTCGGTGCGGGATGCGCCGTCCGCGCGATCCATAAGTAGCGGCGGCCGTCGGGCATGGAGGCGATCTGGGTGAGCATGCGGCCGGGGTGGGCGAAGGCTTCGTGCACCACCCATAACGGGCAGCTGCCGCCGACGCGGGAGAAGTGGAATGCGGTGGCGGACTGGCGTTTCGAGATATTGCCCGCACGATCCGTGCGTATGAGGAAGAACGGGACGCCGCGCTGGCCTTGCCGTTGCAGGGTGCTCAGGCGATGGCAGACGGTTTCGAAGCCGACCTCGAAGCGCAGGCTCAGCAGATCGATGTCGTAGTGCAGCTCCTCGGCGGAGCGCAGGAATTTGCCGTACGGCAGGACCAGCGCTCCGGCGAAATAGTTGGCCAGGCCGATTCGCGCGAGAACCCGGGATTCGTCTGTGAGCGAGGGGGTTTCGTCGAGCACCTCGTCGAGGAGGCTGCCGTGCAGCAGGAACGCGAGGGTGGTGGCGATCTGGAAGGCGCGCTGTCCCGGTCGCAATCGTCGCGCCAGGGTCAGGGTGCGGGTTTCCGGTTCGTAGTGGCGCTTGGGCACATTCGGGTCGGCGCCGTCGCCGCGCACCAGGACGGTGACGCCCGCGCGCTCCTCGGCGACCCGGGCCAGCTGCCGATCCAGCGATCCGATGGTGAGCCCGCAATCCTCGAACAGGCGCTCGGCGGCCAGATCCAATTGCGCGATGTGATTGTGGTGGTCGTAGAAGAAGTCGCGCACGTCCTCGTACGGCATGGGCACGCCGGGTGCGCCGGTCGGCGTGGCGACCTTCGAGGACAAGAGATCCAACTGGTCGGTAGCCGCGCGTAGTCGCCGATGCATGGCCACAACGATTTTCGCGACCTCCGGCATGCGCGTGGCCAGATCCTCCACCTCGGCCACCGGCGCCGCATTGCCGCCCGCGGCCTCCACCAGGATCTCGTGCAGATCCGAGACCAGCCGGGCATCGGAGTCGGCCGCGAAGAACTGCACGTCCAGATCGAACGTCGAGTTCAGTTTCAGCAGCACGGGAATGGTGAGGGGCCGCTGGTCACGCTCGAGCTGGTTGAGGTAGCTGGGCGAGAGGTCCAGGGATTTGGCCAAGGCCGCCTGGGTCATCCGCCGTTCCTCGCGCAACCGCCGTAGTCGGGCACCCGCATACATCTTGCGCACAGTGCGTGATGGTACCGATCCGGCTTCGCAAACATCGCTATTTGATGGGACTCGCCGCGCCAACTCGCCCACTGCGAGGGATTACGGCATAGCGGTGTGGCTGCGTAGCATGCGAATTCGAGAGTATTCGCGGGTTCGCGCGCGGGTTCCCATCGTACGGGTCCACTGTCGTTCCCGAGGCGGAACGGTGCTCGGAAAGTTTGCTCGATTCCGCCGGATCAGCCCAGGATCAGCTGTACCTGGAGTTCGCCGACCAGGAAACCGAGCACCGCGCCGATGGCCACCAGCTTCCATTCGTCCTGTTTGAACGCCGGCCGCAGCAGGCCCTCGTACTCGTCGTCGGTGAGCAGCCGCGTCTTCTCGATGACCAGGTTCTTCATATCGAGCGATTCGATGGCCGCTTCGTCGAACAGCGCGGCCGCGGTGCGCACATAGTCGAGAACGTAGGTGACAGCCTCGGTTTCGAGCGCGGAGACCGCCTCGCCCGCCACCAGCATGACCAGCGGTTTGGCCGGTCCGGTCTGATCGTCGACGAACATCCGCATGCGGGTGCCCAGCATGGAGGCCAGCCGGTCGGCCCGCTCGCCCTCCAGCACCGCTTCCAGAATCTTTGCCGGCGTGAAGATCTCGTGGGCGATGAGTTCGGCGTAGTCGGCGCAGACGTTCTCCCGGCGGCGATGGAACATGCCCTGCCAGCGCAGCGGTCCGATGCCGACCGACCGCACCGGCCGGAAGATCATCTGCAGCGCCAGCCAGTCGGTGACCAGGCCGGTGAACCCGCCGAACGCGGGCATGAGCAGCGGATTGTGGGTGAACGCCCACACCAGCATCTGCACCAGGCCGAGCACGGTGCCGAAGATCAGGCCAGAGCGCACGATGAAGCGCAGTTCATTGCGCCCGACCCGGCGCACCATCTCGACCAGTAGCGCCTTGTCGTTGACGAGCGTGTCGATGGCCATGCCGCGCAGGTCCATCACCTGATCGATATTGGTGCGCAGGTCGAGGACGATCTCCTCGATGAGCTGCGGCATCCCGTCCTGCACGCGTTCGATGAGCGCGCGCTGCGCCACCGGCGGCATGTTCACCCACAGGCGGGGCTGATGCCGCATCATCATCTCGCGAACCATGTGGTCCACGGCGGCGTCGAGGGGCTGTCGCAGGCGGGTGGTCAGCTCGTTCACATCGAGCCGGTCGATGATCTCCTGCGGATCGATCAGCTTGGTGAACATGAGGTCCACGGCGATCGTCGCCATGCGGGCCGAGGCCCGCGGAACCACGCCCTGCCAGCCCAGATACGGTGGGATGCCGATGAAGTTCAGTGGGCGCATGAGCATTTCGACGGCCACCAGCTTGGTGGTCCAGCCGATGAGCGCCGCGACCGCGGGGATGGACAGGTACAGCAGCCAGTTCTCGGTGAAATCGGCGATCACGCGATCGGCTCCGCGGTATCGGTGCGCAAGACCCTGCCCCCTAGGTACGATTATCCGCACTACTCGGTACGACTATTTGTATCGCCGCTCAGGCTAGGAGAACGCGTGCCCGCTGGCAAGACCCGTATGACGGAGACCTCACCGCCCACCCAGCGGGTGCTCTCCATCGTGGAACTGCTTGCCGCGCAGCACGGCCCGCTCAGTTCCGCCGAGATCGCCGATGCCCTCGAACTGAATCGCTCCACCGCCGGGTCCATCCTCACCGCGCTCGCCGAGCGCGGCTGGGTGCGCCGGCTGCCGGATCTGAGCTATGAACTCGGTCCCGCGCTCGTGGCGGTCGGGTTGCGCGCCGCCGACTCGAACAGCGACCGGGCGCGACTGGAAGCCGAACTGGAGCGGCTGGGCGAACGGGTCGACTGCGGCGCGGCGCTCACCACCGTCACCGGCGACCAGGTCGAATTCCTCGCGGTGACCCGGGATCGGCTCACCGCGGGCATCGAGACCGGAGCGCGCCTGCCCCTGCTCGCACCCGCCGGGGCGGCGATCATCGCGCATTCCAGCCTTGCGCGCCAACAGGATTGGCTCGCCACCGGGGAACCCGGGAGCCGGGCCGAACAGCAGGCGGTCCTGGAGACGCTGCGCACGGCGGGCTTCTGCGCCTGGCGGCTGGAGCCCGACAGCCTGCCCACCGCGCGGGTGCTCTCCGACGTCGCCGATCATCTCGCCGAACATCCCTCCAGCAAGGAACTGCACGGCCGGGTGCTCGCTCAGCTGGCGACCATTATCGGCAGTGCCTACGATCGGGCGACCTTCGACAGCGACGCCGCCCTGCCGCTCAGCTACATGAGCGCCCCGGTGTTCGACGGAAACGGCCACACCGTCATGGAATTGAAGATCGGCCCCTTGCGCGTGGCCACCACTCGCGCCGAACGCCGCCGCTACCTCACCGAACTGGAAGCCTCCGCGCGTCGCATCGGCGGCAGCCTGGACCCGAAACACCAAGTCCGACACTGAAAGAAGCGCCATGGCCGACACCCCGCCGACCGACCCCGACGCCCTCGTCCGCGCCATGTGCGCCGCCTGGTCCCGCCTCGACGCCGAGGAAATCGCGTCCTACTTCACCGAAGACGCTGTCTATCACAATATTCCGATGGATCCGGTGATCGGCCGCGCGGCCATCCGCGACTTCATCACCGGATTCGCCGCCGCCCTGGACGGCATCGACTTCGACATCCACCGTCAGACCGTGTCCGGCGACCTGGTCATGAACGAGCGCACGGATACCTTGCGCGGCAACGGCCGCGACACCGAACTGCCGGTCATGGGGGTCTTCGAAATCGCCGACGGCAAGATCAAAGCCTGGCGCGACTACTTCGACATGGCCCCCATCGCACAGGCTTTCGGCGGCTGACTCACTCCTCGTCGAGCACGACCGCCTGCGCGGCAATCACATTCGTGCCATTGAAGGTCACCGACGGCGACCCGTGCAGGCGGTACCCCTCGGCGAGCAATCCGCTGATGCGTTCACAGAAGGTCGCGTCATCGGGGCCGGTGATCAGGCGGTAGCGCAGGCGCGGCGTCTCGGTCATACCGCCAGCGTAGATCGCAGTCCACTTGTTCATGATTGGCTCTGTATTCCCAGACCAGTGGCCGCCATGCTGGGTCGATGCTGCTTCGTCGATTGACCGCCCTCTATGTTGGCCTCGCGTTGTACGGCTTGTCGATGGCCGTCATGATCAGGGCCGGTCTCGGCTTGGACCCGTGGGATGTGTTCCATCAAGGGGTGACCCTGCAGGTGCCGATCAGCTTCGGACTGGTCGTCGCGATCACCGGGGTAGCGGTGCTACTGGCCTGGATTCCCTTGCGGCAGATGCCCGGTCTGGGGACGGTGAGCAATGTCGTGGTCATTGCGGTGACCGTCGATGCCGGCCTGTGGCTGCTGCCCGACCTGCACGGATTGCCGCTGCGGATCGGGGCGATGGCGGTGGCCGTGGTGATCAACGCGGTGGCCACGGTCCTCTACATCGGTGCGGGGATGGGGCCAGGCCCGCGCGATGGCCTGATGACTGGACTGGTCCGGCGGACCGGGTGGCCGGTGTGGGCGGTGCGCACCGGGATCGAGGCGACGGTGCTGACGACGGGGTTCATCCTCGGCGGCAGCGTCGGAATCGGCACGCTCGTCTACGCCTTCGGCATCGGGCCGCTCATCCAGCTGATGATCCCGTTCGTGGATGGCCACCTGCCGGGGTTCCGGGAGCCGGAATCCACGGTGGAGCAGGCGCAGACGCTCACCGCCGCCTGACAACCGGGAGCGCCGGTTCCCGCCGGAAACCGACCTCGGACAGTGGGATCACGCGGCGGCACAATCGATATCGGCCCACCCGCGAGTGTGCCGTCAGCCGCATTCTCCGGCGGCGGCCAGTCGCATGGCCTCCAGCAGGATCGGCTGCTCCTCCGGCAGGGTGCTGTTCAGGGCGCCGTCCACACCGAGGTCGCGCACGAGCGCGGAGTAGTCCCAGCAGCGTTCGCGGGCCTGGGCCGAAACATCATCGGGCACAACCGCTGTCGAGGGTGCGGCGGAGGTGATCGGTTCGCTGGGCTGGGCCCGGTCGGCGAGGGCGGGAAGCGATGTCGCCGGGAGGTCGGTCGGCAGGGCGTCGATGGTGGCGGGCGGGGGAGCGTCCGCCGGCAGTGCAGGCGGCGTCGCGGGGGCCGCCGTCGACCCGGGGGTGGTCGAAACCGGTGCGGCCGTGGTCGTTCCGGCTCGATTCGGCGTCTCGGCATGCGAATGGTCTCTGCCGGGCGACATTTCGAGCGCCAGCACGACCAGGGTGGCCGCGAGCACCAGTGCGCCCGCTCCCGTCTTCCACGAGATGAGCCAGGCGCGGGGGGTCGATTCATCCTTGTGCGCCAGCGGCACGCGTACCTCCAAAACCTTGCGCGGCCACGGCAGCCCATTCCGAGGCGCAACGGTGCATGAGCCTACCGAGCGTGCCCGCCCGCCTCGCGCCCGACTCGGCGCGTACCGCTCAGTAGGACGAGACTGCGGTGCTTAACAAATCGGCGAATACTGTCACGTTCGCCGCGCAGGGCTCACACGCTGGGATGTTGCCTCGTGATGAACACAAATTCGCAATCGGCGCCGGTGTGACTGTGAAGATTGCTGCGAAGCGGAGTTCGATGCCCGTTCGAGATCCGGGGGCAGGTACCTTAGGCGAATGTTCTCCAAAGTCCTGGTCGCCAACCGCGGCGAGATCGCTATCCGAGCGTTCCGCGCAGCCTACGAACTCGGCATCGGCACGGTGGCGGTGTTCCCCTACGAGGACCGGAACTCCGTGCACCGCCTGAAGGCCGACGAGGCCTATCAGATCGGTACGCCCGGACATCCCGTCCGGGCGTACCTGTCGATCGAGGAGATCATCAAGGCGGCCAAGAGCGCGGGGGCGGACGCCGTCTACCCCGGTTACGGTTTTCTTTCCGAGAACCCGGACCTGGCTGCCGCCTGTGCGCGGGAGGGCATCACCTTCATCGGGCCGTCGTCCCAGGTGCTGGAGCTGACCGGCAACAAGGCGCGCGCCATCGCCGCCGCCAAGGCCGCCGGCCTGCCCGTGCTGAACTCCAGCGAACCGTCCTCGGATGTGGACGCGCTGCTCGCCGCCTCGGAGTCCATGCAGTTCCCGATCTTCGTCAAGGCGGTCGCGGGCGGCGGCGGGCGCGGTATGCGCCGGGTCACCGATCCCGCGCAACTGCGTGAGGCCATCGAGGCCGCCTCGCGGGAGGCCGAATCCGCGTTCGGCGATCCGACCGTGTTCCTGGAGCAGGCGGTGGTCAACCCCCGCCACATCGAGGTGCAGATCCTCGCCGACCAGCACGGCAATGTCATCCACCTCTACGAGCGCGACTGTTCGCTGCAGCGCCGGCATCAGAAGGTGATCGAGCTCGCGCCCGCGCCGAACCTGGATCCCGAACTGCGCGACCGCATTTGCGCCGACGCCGTGGC
Organism: Nocardia huaxiensis; assembly: GCF_013744875.1. Taxonomy (NCBI): domain Bacteria; kingdom Bacillati; phylum Actinomycetota; class Actinomycetes; order Mycobacteriales; family Nocardiaceae; genus Nocardia; species Nocardia huaxiensis. Next base: position 7,200,758 of record NZ_CP059399.1, on the reverse strand, counting down.
CTTCGCCCGCCAGATCGGCTACAGCTGCGCGGGCACCGTGGAATTCCTGCTCGACGAGCGCGGCAATCACGTGTTCATCGAGATGAACCCGCGAATCCAGGTGGAGCACACGGTGACCGAGGAGATCACCGATGTCGACCTGGTGCAGTCGCAGATGCGCATCGCCGGCGGCGAATCCCTGGAAGACCTTGGTCTGAGCCAGGATTCGATCACCATCCGCGGCGCGGCGCTGCAATGCCGCATCACCACCGAGGATCCGGCCAACGGCTTCCGCCCCGACACCGGCCGCATCACCGGTTACCGCTCGCCGGGCGGCGCGGGCGTGCGCCTGGACGGCGGCGCGAATGTCGGCGCCGAGGTGGGCGCCTACTTCGACTCCATGCTGGTCAAGCTGACCTGCCGGGGGCGTGACTTTCAGACCGCGATCGCGCGGGCGCGTCGTGCCGTGGCGGAGTTCCGTATTCGTGGCGTGACGACCAACATTCCGTTCCTGAACGCGGTGCTGGACGACCCGGACTTCCGCGCGGGCAAGGTCACCACGTCGTTCATCGATGAGCGGCCGCAGCTGCTGACGCTCAAGTCCTCGGCCGACCGCGGCACCAAGATCCTCAACTATCTGGCCGACGTTACCGTCAACAAGCCGCACGGCTCGCGGCCCACCAAGCTGTACCCGCACGACAAGCTGCCGGCCCTCGATATGACGGTGCCGCCGCCGCCCGGAACCCGGCAGAAGCTGCTCGAGCTCGGCCCGGAGGGTTTCGCGAACTGGCTGCGCACGCGCGAGGGCGTGGCCGTCACCGACACCACCTTCCGTGACGCGCACCAGTCGCTGCTGGCCACCCGCGTGCGCACCAACGGCCTGCTCGATGTGGCCGGGCATGTGGCGCGCATGACGCCCGAGCTGCTGTCCATCGAATGCTGGGGCGGCGCAACCTATGACGTGGCGCTGCGCTTCCTCTACGAGGACCCGTGGGAGCGCCTGGCCGCCCTGCGCGAGGCGATCCCGAACATCAACCTGCAGATGCTGCTGCGCGGACGCAATACCGTCGGCTACACGCCGTACCCCGAAAAGGTCACGCGCGCATTCGTTTCCGAGGCCACCGCGACCGGCATCGACATCTTCCGCATCTTCGACGCTCTGAACAATGTCGACCAGATGCGGCCCGCCATCGACGCCGTGCGCGAAACCGGCACCGCCGTAGCGGAAGTCGCGCTGAGCTACACCGGCGACCTGTCCAACCCGAACGAGAACCTCTACACGCTCGACTACTACCTCAAGCTCGCCGAGGAGATCGTCGACGCGGGCGCGCACATCATCGGCATCAAGGATATGGCCGGTCTGCTGCGCGCTCCCGCCGCGCACACGCTGGTCACCGCCCTGCGGCGGGAGTTCGACCTGCCGGTGCACGTGCACACCCACGACACCCCGGGCGGTCAGCTGGCCACCTACCTGGCGGCCTGGCAGGCCGGAGCCGACGCGGTGGACGGCGCGTCCGCGCCCATGGCGGGCACCACCTCGCAGCCCGCGCTCTCGGCAATCGTTGCGGCGGCGGCGAATTCGCCCCACGACACGGGGCTGAACCTCCAGAACGTGTGCGACCTCGAGCCGTACTGGGAGTCGCTGCGCCGCGTCTACGCGCCGTTCGAATCCGGGCTGCCGGGGCCGACGGGGCGCGTCTACCACCACGAGATCCCGGGCGGTCAGCTGTCGAACCTGCGCCAGCAGGCCATCGCCCTGGGTCTCGGCGACCAGTTCGAAGAGGTCGAGGCCAAATACGCTGCGGCGGACCGGCTGCTGGGCCGCCTGGTCAAGGTCACCCCGTCCTCCAAGGTCGTCGGTGATCTCGCGCTGGCGCTCGTCGGCACCGGCGTCGACGTCGAGGACTTCGCCGCCGACCCGGCCCGCTACGACATCCCGGACTCCGTAATCGGTTTCCTCCGTGGCGAACTCGGCACCCCGGCCGGTGGCTGGCCCGAACCGTTCCGCAGCCGCGCGCTGGCGGGCCGTGGCCCGGCCAAGCCGGAAACCCAGCTCACCGCCGAGGACGAGAAGGGTCTGGGCGGCACCTCCGCCGAACGCCGCGCCACCCTCAACCGGCTGCTGTTCCCCGGCCCGACCGCCGAATTCCTCGCGCACCGGGAGAAGTTCGGCGACACCACCGGCCTGTCGGCCAACCAGTTCTTCTACGGCCTGCGCCACGACGAAGAACACCGCGTGCAGCTGGAGAAGGGCGTCACCCTGCTCATCGGCCTGGAGGCCATCTCCGAGCCGGACGAGCGCGGCATGCGCACGGTCATGTGCATCCTCAACGGCCAGCTGCGGCCGATCACGGTCCGCGACCGCTCCATCGCCAGCGAGGTGCCCGCCGCCGAGAAGGCCGACAGGACCAACCCGGGCCACATTGCCGCGCCGTTCGCGGGCGTCGTGACTCTGGCTGTGTCCGAAGGCGATTCGGTCTCCGCCGGAGACACCATCGGCACCATCGAGGCCATGAAGATGGAGGCCGCCATCACCGCGCCGCGCTCGGGCCTGGTGCGCCGGGTCGCCATCGGCAAGGTGCAGCAGGTGGAGGGCGGAGACCTGCTGGTCGACGTCAACCTCACCGAGGCCGCCGCGGAATGAGCGCTCCCGCACCGCTACCGGCCGCCGCTGCCCAGCGGCGGCCGGGCCGTGGATCGGCGGCCCGGCCATGACGCGCATTGTCGCGGGGACCGCGGGCGGCCGCCGCCTGCGCGTCCCGCCCGCCGGCACCCGGCCCACCTCCGACCGCGTCCGCGAGGCGCTGTTCAGCCTGCTGCACGCGCGCATGGATTTCGACGGCGCGCGCGTCCTCGACATCTACGCCGGATCGGGCGCCCTGGGCCTGGAAGCATTGTCCCGCGGCGCATCTCACGCCCTGCTGGTCGAATCCGACCGCAAGGCGGCGGCGGTCATTCGCGGCAATATCGGCGACCTCGGCCTGCCCGGCGCGGACCTGCGCCAGGGCACGGTCTCCAGCGTCCTCGCGACCCCGCCCAGCGCGCCGTATGACCTGATCTTCTCCGACCCGCCGTATGCCCTCGAGGTGTCCGATGTGGTCGCCGACCTCACGGCCCTCTCGGAAAACGGCTGGCTGCACGAGGATTCGCTCATCGTCGTCGAACGCTCCACCCGTTCCCCCGAAATCCCGTGGCCCGCAGGCTATCTCCCGCAGAAGTCGCGCACCTACGGCGAAACCCGCATCGATCTGGCCGAATACGAGAAGTAATCACCTGGCCCGTGCGGCCTCGACCGACACCGCACGGGGTTCGGAACGTCCGACTCCAACGATTCAGAACGTCTGGTTCCAGTGGAATGATTCGATGAGGATCCGCTGCTCGAAGGTGCCGTCCCAGCTCGTGGTGAGCCCGGCCTTGGTGAGCTCCTCCACCACGATCCGCCCGATCGCCGGCCCCTCGGTCTCCTCCACCTCCGGATCCCGCGGCCCGAACGCGATATACAGCCCACCCCCGGCGATGGCCCGCTCCACATCGTCCCGGTGATAGAAGCAGTACCCGATGAACTCCGGCGCCCCCGCCAGCAACTCGTCCACCTCGGCGAGCCCCTGACTCATCTCCTGCCCCGCACTGTGTAGCGCCGCGACCTGCCGACCACGCAGCGCAGCGAAAACCCGGACCAGCCGATCACAGTCGGTATCGGCAACGCGCGTATCCCACACGCCCACATCATCCACGCCCACCCCACAGCGACTCCGCAGCAACACACCCTTGTGTGTTGCTGCGGAGTGCCGACGCAATCAGGCGATAGCGACGATATCCCCGTCATCGAAGTAGATCGACTGATGGAGTCGGCCGCCCAATGCCAGCGCATACCGTGCGAGAACTTCCTGGCCGGTGACAGTGCCTTGCTCGATCTGCGAAACTCGCCCCTTCGTGACACCCATCCGGTCGGCGACCTGCAGTTGAGTCAACCCACGTCTGCGCCGGATATCGGCGAGCCGCTGTCCGCGAACCTGAGCGAGCAGTTCGTCCTTCCCCTTGGCAACCGCAGCTTCGCCACCTGCCCGATCCACCATTTCGGCTCGAATGTCTTGCCAACGCACATGTCCGCTCATCGCAATCCCTCCTCTTCCTCGCCGCGCTCGCGCAGGTAGGACTCATATCGTCGCTCCGCCAGTGGAATCGCGGTCTGATACCACGAGTTCCATTGGTGGACTTTGTCGCCCGCCGCGAGCAGTACGCTCGACCGCCACGGATCGAACGCGAAAAGGATCCGTACGGTTCCGGGACGGAGCTCTTTCATATTCGAGACCTTGGAACCGGCAATTGAGTCGACCAGCGGACGACCCAACCCCGGTCCGCCATCGGCGAGGGCGTCGATGGCTTCCACTACGCGGCGGAAGGTCGGCTCGTCGAGACGCTCGATCCATTGCCTTACCTCGTCGACGATGTAGATATCCCACTCCTGGTCCGCCATGACGGCGAAGTATAGGAATGACTATACCCTCGCCGTGCCTTGCCACCCGAATCAGCCGTTAATGTCGCATTTCGTTGGTTGACCGGCGAGTTCCGGAGCAATGTCGGCAGCACCATAGGCGATATCACCGGTTTCGCCGGCCTCCGCGCCTACGACACCGGCTGGAACGGCGGATCCTATTGGCAGACACTGGGATACCCCGGCGAACGAGCAGGGACACCCGCCTGCTCGTGATGGTCGCGACGGTGGCGATCGCGGTGTTCTTCGCCACCCAGGTCACCACCCGCCGCTCGGCGGTCGCCGCGATCCTGCTCGCCGCGCTGACCGTTCCGCTGGTGCTCAACCAGCCCGGACCCTCGGGCTACACCACCGCGATCTTCGCCACCATGTTCGTCGGTACAGTGCTCTACCGCATGACCGCGGGCGAGATCAGCCCCAAACTCGGCTGGGGCGTCTTCTTCTTACGCACACCGGCGCCTGGGTCACCTGGAAGAAGGAAGCCTTCACCATCGTCGGCGCCTACCTGTTCTTCGCCGTGTTCTACCTGTTGCGCCGCTACGCTTTCCCGAGCCCGCTGCTGTTCCTGGGCCGCATCAGCTACTCGCTGTACCTGATGCACACCCTCGTCCTGCAGGCCGTCCCCCAGTGGAAGGTCTCGGTCGCCGGCATCCCCGCCTCCTGGCTCACCTGGTCCACGTGGATGCTCACCTCGATCGGCCTGGCCGCCCTGAGCTATCGCTGGATCGAGAAACCCTTTCACAACCTCGGCCACCGCGTCATCGCCAGGATGGATGCGCGACCATGACCGCATGACTGACAGCGATGGATCGGTGGCGGGCGGGGCGTGGCGGCACTGGGTGCGGCTGGGCGTGTTCGCTGTCTTCCTGCTCGGGATGTTCTATCTGGTGGCCATTGCCCGGGTGATCGATGTCGGGCGGATTCGCGAGATGGTCGGGGAGACAGGGCCGATCGCGCCTGTCGTGTACGGCGTGGTGGCAGCGGGGCTGGGGGCTGTCTTCGTGCCGGGGCCGATTCTCGCCGCGGGGAGCGGGATTCTGTTCGGGGCGTTCGTGGGAACGTTCGTGACGCTGGGGGCCACGGTGGGCACCGCCGCCACGGCCGCGTTTCTCGGATCCAGGGCCGGGCGGGGGAGTGTGCGCGGGGTGCTGGGGGAGGAGCGGGCCGAGCGGATCGACGCGCAGGTGCAGAAGTACGGACTGTGGGCGGTCGTGGGGCAGCGGTTCGTGCCGGGGATTTCGGATGCGATGGCGGCATACGCGTTCGGGGCCTTCGGGATTCCGGTGTGGCAGATGGCGGTGGGGGCGTTCATCGGGTCCGCGCCGCGGGCGTTCGTGTACACGGCGCTGGGGGCCTCGATCGGGGAGCTGAATGCGGGGCTGGCGTATGCGGCGATCGCGGTGTGGTGTGTGACCGCGGTGCTCGGCGCGATCGTGGCGCATCGCGGCTATCGGAGTTGGCGGGAGCAGCGGGGTGACCGGAGCATCGGCAGCGAACCGGACGTGCGGTAGCGTGCGGCCATGGCTGGAGCAGTGTGCCCGGGCTCGTATGACCCGGTGACCCTTGGACATGTCGATGTGATCGGGCGGACGGCGCAGCAGTTCGACGATGTGGTCGTGCTCGTGTCGATCAACCCCAAGAAGCAGGGGATGTTCAGCATCGAGGAGCGCCTCGAAATGCTGCGCGAGGCCACCTCGGAATTCCCCAATGTGCGGGTGGACTCGTGGCAGGGCCTGCTGGTGGATTACGCCAAGCAGCAGGGCATCACGGCCATTGTGAAGGGGCTGCGGGATGCCACCGACTTCGGTTACGAGCTGCAGATGGCGCAGATGAACCGCAAGCTCACCGGCATCGACACCTTCTTCATCGCGACCAATCCGCGCTACAGCTATGTGTCCAGCTCGCTGGTGAAAGAAGTAGCCTCCTACGGGGGCGACATCGCCGACCTGCTCTCGCCGGGCGTGCACAAGCGGCTGCTGGAGCGGATTGCCGAGCGGCGCAGCTGAATTCACCCCCAGGCGAGCTCGCTTCTCGCGCCCGCACACCCGCGGGCGCGAGCCGACCACCCACCGAAGGCGCGCTTCACAGCGAATGTGCCACGACCCGACGGGGTTCCACGGCGGGAGCGGGTTCGACGCGGCCGTCCGGCGCGTGCCGGCGGCCGTGCGCCAGCGCCGTGCTGAGCCGATGTGCGATCCCGCTGCCGATGAGGTCGTCCCAGGTCCAGCGCACCACCTGAAAACCCAAGGCGCGCAGATAGTTCTCCCGCGTCTGCTCCTTCGCGACGGCCTCGGCCGCGCTCTGCCCGGGGCGCAGCAGCCGTCCGTATCGCGTGCGCCCGTCGAATTCGCAAAGCACACCGGCGTTTTCGTAGTAGAAGTCGACGCGCCCCACGAAACGGCCATCGGGTGTGAGGACATTGCCCTGTGAGCGCGGCGCGGGCAGCCCCAGCCGCCGGATCAGCACCCGGCTCAATGACTCCCCGGCGCTCTGACTGCGCCCGTCCAGAAACGCGACAACCCTTTTGGCCTGGGCGATTCCGTGCTTGCGCCGTGCCAGCCCCAGCTCGTGCTCCAGGTCCGCACGCGTCAGCCCGAATGTCCCGGCCAGCGAGTCCCCGGCCACCACCGCCGCGTCGAACGGCAGCGTCAATGCCAGATCCACCACCGTGCGCGCGGGCGTCGTCACCAGGAACCCGCCGATCTCGCTCACCGAGTCCACCGGCGACCCCTGCACCCACGTATGCGGCCGAATTCGCCCGCCGCCCCGCCGATTCCGCGTCACGCACACCCGATCCAGCGGAGCCCGCCACAGCGTGGTCCCGTACAGCACGGCCGCCGACTGATGGCTCACCACCGCCTGCCCTGCCATCTCGGGCAGGATCGCCTCGATCAGCAGCCGGTGTCTGTCGAAGGGACTGTCCTGGCCGTCGATCACCGGCCGGATGCGCCGCGATGGCGTCGCACAGTGCCGTCGTGCGACCGTCCCCGCCGAAATGTCCTGCGCGCGTACCGCATCGCCCGCCGCGGCCATGACCGCTTGCCGTCCGCCCAGGCATGCCCGTCCCCGCATTTCCGAACCCCTCTCAGATCGGTTGATGCAGTCTTGGACGCCGACACTCCGAGCCCGGTTCCCCTTTCCCCGAAAATGCCGAAACCTCGCACCAAGTGCGAGGTTTCGGCGAAAGGTCGTGTTCGAAGGTTGGGCTCAGAACACCCACAGCCGCAGCGTCAGGAACCGCAGCGCACCCACCGCCGCGGTGATGGCCAGCACGGCCGCCGCCTGCGCGATATCGGTCAGTCCGGGAGCCACATTTCCCAGCACGGCCAGTCCGCCCGAGGTGATCGCCAGCCCGGCCAGCGCCAGCCCGCCGCCCTCGATCTGCGCGGTGAACCAGTTGACCCGGCCGGCCGCGTGGAAGGTCAGCCGCCGGTGCAGTTCATTGGCGAGCGCGGTGCTCACGACCGACCCGGCCAGATTGGCCAGCTGCACGCCGCCGCCGTAGAAGGCCAGGAACAGCATCAGGTAGCCGATATTGCTGAGCCCGCCGACCAGTGCGAAGCGAATGAGCTGGGCGAGGGCGTGTTCGCTGCGCAGCCAGGTCCCGACGCGTCCGCTGTGGCGGGTCCAGCCGGTGCGGGCAGCCTCGAAGCCGTACGCGTAGGTGTGCGCCAGCGTCGGCACGGGCAGGATCGCGGCCCGCTGCGGGATATCCAGGACAGCCATTGTCTTTCCCATCGAACACGTCGGGCTCGGCCCGGCGGAGTGCTCATCTCGTACTGCGTGTTCAGTATCGACTGAACAAACAAAACTTGTCAACATCTCCGGCGTCGTTGCCCTCACACTTGTTCAAAGAATGTAACACCAACTGGAGGCGTTTCCTCCACTTGTTTTTGTGGTGTGTGAAACAGGGGTGCGACACGCCGGGCGCGAACGGGCTTGACAGCGCCCTTCGGGGCAGACTGACGAACAAGCGGAGAGCGGCTCGCCGCGAGCCTGGCAGGAAGTGGGGTAGCAGTATGTACCGGGTATTCGAAGCCCTCGACGAACTCGTCGCCATCATCGAAGAGGCGCGGGGCATCCCGCCGACTCGCAACTGCATCGTGCCCCGCGGCGAGGTGCTCGAGCTGCTCGACGACGTGCGCGAGGCGCTGCCCGGTGAACTCGACGACGCCCAGGACGTGCTCGATCACCGCGACAAGATCGTCACCGATGCCCGCAATGCCGCGGACACCACGGTCACCAGCGCCAATGAGCAGGCGCACCACACTGTTACGTCGGCGCGCGACGAAGCCGACCGCATTCTCGCCGACGCGAAGGCGCACGCCGACCGCATGGTCGCCGAGGCCCGCGCGCACGCCGAGCATCTCGTCAGCACCGCCGAAGCCGATGCCGAGCGCACGGTGGAAGAGGGCAAGCGGGAATACGAGGAGGTCACCGGTCGTGCCCGCAGCGAGGCCGATCGCATGGTGGCCTCGGGCCAGGCGTCCTACGACCGTTCGGTGGCCGACGGCAAGGCCGAACAGGAACGCCTGGTCTCCGCCACCGAGGTGGTGCGCGCCGCGCACGCCGAATCGGCCCGCCTCATCGACGCCGCCACCGCCGAATCCGATCGCCTGCGCGAGGAGTGCGATCAGTACGTCGACGGCAAGCTCGCCGACTTCGAGGACTCCCTGCACGCCGCCCTGCGCGTGGTCGGCCGCGGCCGCACCCAGCTGCGCTCCGGCGCGGGCGTCCCCGACTACGCCGCGGAGTTCCGTCGCTGAACGCCCTTCGTCATCCCGGCGTGTTTTTGGCCGGGATCCACTGCCGGATGTGTGGATCCCGGCCAAAAGCGCGCCGGGATGACGGGGAATGAGCCGGTTTGGGCCGTAAGCGTGCGTTCACGTATCGTTGAGTGGTTGCCCATTCCACACCACGCGTGAATGAGAGTTCGTGATGCCCGCCGATTCCGGTCATGGTTCGCGTCGTCGCTTGAAGCAGACGGACGCGGGCTTCGTGCTGGACACGCGCAGTCTCGGACGCGCCCCCGGATCGATGCGCGAACTGCATCGCACCCACACCACCGATGGGAAGCTCGGCCTGGAAATGGTCGGAATCCCTGCCGGTGCGCAGGTCGAGATGGATCTCGTGCTGCAGTCGGTGTCCGAGGGCGTGCTCGTCACCGGCACGGTGTCCGCGCCGATCGAGGGCGAATGCTCGCGCTGTCTGGAATCGTTCTCCGATGAGATCGATCTGCAGATCACCGAGCTGTTCGCCTACCCGGACAGCGCAACCGAGCAGACCACCGAGGAAGACGAGATCCACCGTCTGGTCGACGACATGATCGACCTGGAACCGGTGATCATCGACGCCGTCGGGTTGGAACTGCCGTTGCAGCCGCTGTGCGAACCGGACTGCGCGGGACTGTGCCCGGAATGTGGCGTACGCATGGCGATTGCTGGTTCCGACCACACCCATGAGATACTTGACCCCCGCTGGGCCAAGCTCGCGGGCTTTGCTGTGCAAAACGGTGAACACAGCGCCGTGCCCAACGGTGCCTCCGGCACCGACCAGTCAGCCGAATCAGATTCAGAGGAGAAGTAGTCGTGGCCGTTCCGAAGCGCCGGATGTCTCGTGCCAACACCCACGCACGGCGTAGCCAGTGGAAGGCCACCGCGCCGACCCTGATCACCTGCCCGAACCGTGCCTGCGGCCAGCAGACCCTGCCGCACATCGCGTGCCCCTCGTGTGGCACGTACAAGGGCCGTCAGGTCACCGCTGCGGTCTGATCCGCAGAACCAGCCGACCGTGACCGCCAGCAAGGACGCGGCGGACACCCCCGCCGTGGGTGACGCAGCCGACCACACGCCTCTGCTCGAAGCACTCGGTGTCGACGTACGACCGGATTTGTTGCGCCTGGCGCTGACACACCGGTCGTACGCCTACGAGAACGGTGGGCTGCCGACCAATGAGCGTCTGGAATTCCTGGGCGACTCCGTCCTCGGCCTGAGCATCACCGAACGCCTCTACCTGGAACACCCGGACAAGTCCGAGGGTGAACTGGCGAAATTGCGTGCGAGCGTGGTCAATATGCACGCTCTCGCCGAGGTGGCGCGGATGCTGGGTGAGGGCGGTCTCGGCCGTCATCTGCTGCTCGGCAAGGGCGAAGAGCTCACCGGCGGCCGTGACAAGCCGAGCATTCTCGCCGATGGCATGGAGTCGCTGCTGGGTGCGGTGCACCTGCAGCACGGCATCGATGTCGCACGCAGCGTCGTCCTGCGTCTGTTCGCCGATCTGCTCGAGCGTGGCCCCCGCATGGGCGCCGGGCTCGATTGGAAGACCAGCCTGCAGGAGCTGACCGCGCTCCGCGGCATCGGCGTGCCCAGTTACGAGATCACCTCCACCGGACCCGATCACGACAAGGAGTTCACCGCCACCGCGGTGATCGGCGGGAAGGGTTACGGCCAGGGGGTGGGCCGCTCCAAGAAGGAAGCGGAGCAGAAGGCCGCCGGCGCCGCCTATCAGGCGCTGAACGCCGAAGCCGCCGAAGCTGATTCGGCGAAGTAGGGCCGATGCCCGAACTGCCCGAGGTCGAGGTCGTGCGGCGTGGGCTCACCGAACATGTGGTGGGCCGGGTCGTCGAATCGGTGACCGTGAAGCATCCGCGGTCGGTGCGGCGACATCTGCTGGGAGCGGATGATCTCGCCGCCCGGCTCGCGGGACTGCGGGTCGATGCCGCGCAACGGCGCGGAAAGTTCTTGTGGCTCACCTTCGATGAGCCGGATACCTCCCTCGTCGTGCACCTGGGCATGAGCGGGCAGATGCTGGTGCAGCCCGCCGCCGCGCCCCTGGAGAAGCACGCGCACATCATCGCCACCCTCGACTCCGGGGCCGAACTGCGATTCGTGGATCAGCGCACCTTCGGCGGCTGGCAGGTATCGGACCTGCTCGAAGTGGACGGGACCTTCGTTCCCGAACCCGTCGCCCACATCGCACGAGATCCCCTGGACCCCTTGGCCGATGACGAACGCTTCGTGGCCGCCATCCGCGCCAAGAACTCCGAGATCAAACGAGTCCTGTTGGACCAGACCGTGATTTCCGGCGTCGGCAACATCTACGCCGATGAAGCCTTGTGGCGGGCCGGAATTCACGGCGAGCGCATGGCCGCGAAGCTCACCCGCCCGGTGGTGCGCGGCCTGATCAGTGACGTCCGCGCCGTCATGACCGAGGCCCTGCAAGCCGGCGGCACCTCCTTCGACGCCCTCTACGTGAACGTCAACGGCCAGTCCGGCTACTTCGAGCGTTCCCTGAATGCCTATGGCCGCGAACACGAACCGTGCCGTCGCTGCGGCGCCCCCATGGTCCGCGAGAAGTTCATGAACCGCTCCTCCTTCTCCTGCCCGCGCTGCCAGAAGCGTCCGCGCCTCTGAGCCGGTGGCCTGGATACAACGTGACATCGTCAGGTTTCTAGGCCGTTCTCTGGCCAGAAGTACGCGGCTACGGGGAGGTGTGACCAATTTTCTCAATATCCTGCATAAGGCCCCAACTGAAACCTGCGCCATAGAGTGTCCCGTGATGGTCTTCGAACAGGTACTCCTCGTACGGAGGCCAATGGTCACCATCGCGAAGCGGGCCAAACATTTCGGCTAATTCATTGATTGTGACACTCCAGGGTGCGAGTTCCTCCGGTGAGGTGATGTGAGGACGATGCCCACCGGGTGTGCGGACGAATTTCGCGTCCGCGATTAAGCCCCCCTCGGCTGCTGCAATCAAGAAACTGAATCCAGGCCAAAAATTCAGTCGATAAGACAGTGTGCGTTCATCTTCTGTGAAAGATCCGGAGCGCATTATATTCCGCATGTTCTCAAATTGGCTTGGTCCGATGCCGGTTTGCGTGCTAACTGCTGCGGAGATCGCTGTAGCGCGGTCTACAGACACGTCTATGCCTGACAGTTTGGCCTCCTTCAACGCGTCATCACATGTCATGGTCATGAGGAGATAGATTTCGAACTCCATGGCAAAATTTTCTCCAAAGCTCATCAAACCACTTCCATATCACTTCGCGATGAAGTCAACGACATTGCCGCGTGCTGCGATTACTGAACCGTTCTCCTTGACAATAAGAACGATATTCTGCGTGGCAATCTTCGGCAGGATCACCGTGCCGCCCCCAACTGCATTCGCAGTACCGCCAACCTCGCCGAAAGCTGATTCGGATGCTCGTATGGCAGCCTGCACAGCGTCATCGTGAGGCAGCTTGAGATCAGTCAGCTTACCAGCGAGGATATCCGGCTTGCCTGATCCCTTGGGAAGACCCTTAACGTCTTTCCCGATCTGCTCGGCATCCTTCAGTACCTGGTCAAGATGAGGATTTCCAGTGGATTTCGGTACTCCTCCAGGAGCATCGTCGCCCAGTTGTTTGGCCTCCTTGACGGCCGCCTTGGTATCTGTGAGGTCTTTGCGGACTCGGTTCGCCTTCTGAAGCTGCCGGAATTCGCGCCATTCGCGGATGAATCTGGCGATGCGCGCGCCATAGGCAGAGACCGTCGTGGCTGTCGCCACTCCGGCGGCCAGGGCGCTGACGCCGAAGGTGACCCAAGATGTTAGTACGCCGACAGCCCACTCCGTCGCGATGATCGCGCCGAGTTCGTTGAGCGCCGTCTCGATCGTCTCCTTGCGCAGCCTGTGCAGATCAGCCTTGTAGTCGCTACAAAGCTGCGAAAGCTCTCCGCATTCACCAAGGATGTCGTCAACCGCGGTCTGCAACGTACGCAGTTTTGCGGCGATAGCGATGGCGTCGGCGGGGTCGCAACCATCCATCACCGTAGCGGCGTTGGTCAGTACCGAAGCCAGGTTCGCGGTGTAGTTGGTCTGCAGTCGCTTCCACGCATCGGCGGCGGTCTGCAGCTTGTCGGTGTCGCCGTCGGGAACCGGGATGCCAACCTCGTCGGCAAATTTGATAAGTGACGCAAAATCGTCGCGCAGTCCACCGCTGGGACCTCCCGCCGAAGGCGGAGAACCGTAGTACTTGATTTCCGGCGTCGGAGTGGCCGGCATGGCGGTGGGCGGTGCGGTCGGGTTGAGGACACTGTTGTAGTCGGCCAGGTAATGGGTGTACCCGTTCTCAATAATCACCTTGCCGAACCGTTGCAAGCCCTCGCCCAGGTCCGCGGCCAGAGTCAAAAGCTCGGTGACCCGTTGATCGTAGTCCTTTCCCCACTCGACGCCTTCTTCATCGACTCCTGCCATGCCGCCACAGGAGCCCATGGCGTACGTCTCAGCGAGGAAGGCGACCTGCAACGCGTCGGCCAAATCGGAACAAGCTTTTCCGGCAGCGTAATACGCACCGAAGTCTAGATACACGCCGCTCCCCCCGGACTCACCTCAGCAACCGCTCACAGACCGAGTCTGCTCATATTGGTGGCCAAGGCACTGCTGTAGTTCCCATGCGCTGTTCCCGCCGCCGTCTCCAGCACCTGCAGGCCCTCCCGCACATCCGTTGCGCCAGCTACCCATTCGTTGTGTGCCACCGCGTATGCTGTTGCGACCTCCCCCGTCCAAGACGCCACGACTTCCCGAGCCTTCGCATCAAGGGTGTCGAGATGGGCGGTGAGGAACGCTTTGAACGCTTGCAACCGCGCTGTCACCTCGTCCAGATGGTTCAGGTCGACCGAATATCCTTCGCCCGCAACGGTCATGGCAGCACTAGCGAAGAGAAGCCAGAACCGAAGGCAGTGTCGCTGTCGTGGAGGTTCTCAGCGGTGATCCCTAGCTTGGCTGCCAGGTCGAACAACGCGTCCCACACCTCGACCGCGCCAGTGCGCATCTCGTTCCACCCCGCCAAGTAGTGAATCGTCCCGGTGAGTCCGGAGACTTATTGGTGTGACAGCTCAGCGAGTTGCTGGGCTGGTTGTTGAGCGTAGTAGGCGGCTTCCAGTTCGGCAGGTGGCATGTCACCGCAATTGCGGTAGAGGCGACGGTGATTGAACCAGTCGACCCATTCGGCGGTGGCCAACTCGACGTGATCGACCGTGCGCCACGGGCCTCGAGGTTTGATCAGTTCGGTCTTGTAGAGACCGTTGATCGTCTCGGCGAGTGCGTTGTCATAAGAGGAGCCGACCGCCCCTACAGAGGGTTGGATCCCGGCCTCGGCGAGGCGTTCGGTGAACGCGATCGAGGTATATTGAGATCCCCTATCATTGTGGTGGACAACATCTTTCACATCCCATCCATCGCGGTTCCGAGTCCAGATGGCATGCTCGATCGCGTCGAGCACCAACCCGGTCGTCATCGACGTGGAGGTGCGCCAGCCGATGATCCGACGGGCGTAGGCGTCCACGACGAACGCGACATATACCCATCCCGACCACGTCGAGACGTAGGTGAAATCGGCTACCCACAACCGATTCGGTGCCGCAGGAGAGAACTTGCGTCGCACCAGATCCGCCGACCGCGGCGCGGCCGGGTCCGCGATCGTGGTCCGTTTGACCTTGCCGCGCACCGCACCTCGTAATCCGAGACCACGCATCAGCCGTTCCACCCGGCAACGGGCGACGCCGATGCCCTCGCGGTTGAGCTGCAGCCACACTTTCCGGGCCCCGTAGACCCGGTAGTTCTCGTTGTGCACGCGCGTGATCTGCACATTCAATTCCTGGTCACGCTGTTCGCGCTGGGTCGGGGTCCGGTTGCGATGTTCGTAGTAGGTCGATGGGGCGATCTTGACGCCGAGCTCGGTGAGCGCGGCGCAGATCGACTCGACACCCCATCGCAGGCCGCCGTGTTCGCGACGGCCTTGATGTTCGCTGATGAACCTGACGGTCAGCGTTGGGGCCGGTCCAGTTCGGCCGCGAAGAAAACCGACGCGGCTTTCAGAATTCCGTTGGCGCGCTTGAGTTCTGCGTTCTCACGCCGCAACCGCTTCAACTCCGCGGACTCATCGGTGCTCACCCCGGGACGGGTTCCACCGTCGATCTGGCCCTGACGCACCCACTTGCGGACCGTTTCCGGGGTCCCCACGCCGAGCAGATCGGCGACCGCTTTCATCGCGGCCCACTCCGACTCGTGTTGATCCTGGATCTCCACGAACATCCGGATCGCTCGCTCACGCAGCTCGACCGGGTACTTCTTCCTCGACGACACGACTTCCATCCTTCACAGATGACGAAGTCCCTGGACTCACCGGGGCGATTCATAGGAGTCGGCCGCAGCACCTTTCCATGTGCTCATCAATCCTTGCACTTCTCCATCGAGAGTTGCACAGCCCGAACGTAACTCCTCGGCCATCCGATACGCGACCCTCCCGAAGCCCTGCACGTCATCGGGAATCACTTCGAATTGGCCTGCGCCAACCGATTCAATCGCCATCGCCCCGACCCTCCCTATTATCTCGGACGGTTCAAGACAAGCCCCCGCCTTGCAACAGCCTGTCGGATTCGACCGTACCGGACGCCAGGCGGTGCAGGCGAGTTGATCGGCCGCCGTCAGTCATCGCCGCCAATGGTCGATACTTCACCGACTCCGACACCCTGGAAACCGCCGTCCGTCGCATACGCGGCGACAGTGGTGCTCACTGGGGCGCGGCCAGACATCACACCGAAGCCCGCAGCAGCCTTGTGCTGGGGCTTCGCCACGTATGCCTATGAGGGCCAGCCGAATTCGCCGGTCCGTGCTCCCGTGACGAACGCATCCCATTCGCCGGGGGTGAAGATCAGGGCTGGGCCGGTCGGATTCTTGGAGTCGCGCACGCCGACGTGGCCTCCAGCGAGGAATGCGACCTCCACGCAGTCCTGGGACGGTGTGCTTCTGGTGCTCTTGAACCACTGCGCGCCTGTAAGATTGATGTTCACGTGGAATACTCCTTTGCGATACTGAGAATGAGTTGGCGGCTATTGCCCTCATCCAGGGCCAACCGCTCAGTGTCGGCGAGGACCCCACGATACTTAGTGATGACGTCGGGCTGCTTGTCGTACCGACCGCCTGCGTAGCCCTGGACGTAGACGATTGGCGGCCTGGTCAATTCGTTGTTCGGATGGTCCGGAAACTCGAACAGCACGAATGTTCCCGCGAACAGTCCTTGGTAGGTGCCGGCGGAGGCGGGCACTACACGAACCGACACGTTGGGCAGCTCTCCCATGGCGGAGAGGTGCTTCAGCTGCGTTGCCATCACTTCGGGTCCGCCGGTGTCTCGTCGGAGGACCGACTCGTCAATGAGGACGGCGAGCTGAAGCGGGTTGTCGGAGCTGGTCAGGCGTTCCTGTCGTTTCATCGCAACCTGCAGCATGCGTTCGGTGTCACGAGATGACTTGTCCGGGAATTCAATCCAGCTCAGGGCGCGTCGGTATTCGAGGGTTTGCAGCTGCCCCGGCAGGAACGTTGTCTGGTAGGAAACGAGGTGGTTCGCCCTGTTCTCCAGGCTGACGAACAGGTTGAACTCCTTGGGTATGGCGTCGCTGAACGCGTGCCACCAGCCGTCCTTGTCCTCTGCGGCTTCCTGAACCAACGCCAGGATCGCATTCGTTTGTTCAGGTGTCGCGTCGTAGACCTCGCAGAGCTTCTGGATGAGCACGGGGTTGAGCCGAACATCGAGCCCGCTCTCGATACGCCACAGGGTCGGTTTGCTGATGCCGCTCAGTTCAGCCGCGTCCTCTCGCTTGACAGTTGTGCCTTCGCGAAGGTTCTTCAGTTCCAGGCCGAGGAGTATGCGGGGAAGTGTTGAAGGGGCTGCCATTTCGCCGACCTTCCCAGGGGCAGGGGTTCCGTTGAAACCATGATGAGGGTTCAGCTGAAACCCCGCCGGAAATACTGAAATATTTCAACTGAAATGTTGCCGCACGCTGCGACCTGGGTGTGTGCTGGTTGTGCGCCTGACAGCGGAACTGCGGGCCGGGCGCACTCCACGAACCGTCCAAGGGAGCGGGAGGCACCCGAGATGGAAGTCATGCTCATAGTCACACTGGCTTCGCTTCTGCTGTTGGCGGCCAACATGATTGGCCGGATCGGTCACGTCGAACGGCATGCGCGACGCAGGCCGACCGTCGTCGATATTCAGGCCAGGCTCGCGGCGGAGTCGCCACGCACGTATGTCCGGACAAGTCGGGGGTGGTGACGATGGGTTTGCTGCCGTCTGCCGTGGGATTCCTGCGCAGTGATGTGTCGGGGCTGCGGCAATCGCAGGACGAGATGGGAATTCGCCGGGCTGCCAAGCGGACTGGCTACGAGTTGCGGAAGACGATCGTTTTTGGTGAGCGTACCGAGGATCGGGTGCGCCGCCTGCGCGTGGCGATCGACCGCCTGGGCGTGGAGGCGGTGATCGTGCCGAGCGCTGAGCATTTCGACGGTGGTGCGATTCCCGCGGAGCTGCTGGAGGTGGCAGCCGTCATCACCGCGTCGCCGGAGCAGGTCTGGGGCCGAACCCATCGCAGCACGTGCTAGCGAGAGGGCGATGCGATGTGTGCTGAATGCCTCCGGGCGTTGTGCGAGCGCGATCAGCCTGCCGGTTGGTTGCAGTACCGCGACGGGTCGTGGGCTCCGGTCGGTGCGGACGGCCGGGTGGGGCCACCGATCACAGTTGATGACCTGTCCGACCCTGAAGCTTGCGCGCCCGGTGGCGCGCGGGCTGAACGGTGACAACCGCGCCGTCATGAGCGAGCCGCTCTTCGTTCTCCTACCCGCGCTGCAAGGAATGACCGCGCCGACACCAGCGGCGGCAGTTCGAATCCGGGCGATCCAATCCCTGTGCGGCGCGGTCGTTGCCGGGTTTGATCGGGCGAATGTCCCCAACTTTCCACTGGTTTCTGCCTACCAACGGTGACAGCCGCAATGTCGTCGGCGGTGGTCACGGAGCGAACGCGACCCGTTCGGCGGGTGATCGGCCGCCGAGCGTGGAGTACTTGAGTCAGATCGCTGTTGCTGCGGAGAATCTCGGGTTCGAGGCGGTGCTCACGCCGACGGGCGCTTGGTGCGAGGACGCGTGGCTGACGACCGCCATGGTGTCGCAGGCGACCAAGCGGTTGAAGTTCCTTGTCGCGCTGCGGCCCGGTTTCCTGTCGCCGACGCTGGCCGCGCAGATGGCGAGCACCTTTCAGCGGCAGACCGGTGGGCGGTTGCTGATCAATGTGGTCACCGGTGGCGAGTCCAGTGAGCAGCAGGCTTACGGCGATTTCCTGGACAAGGACGGGCGTTACGTTCGTACGGGCGAGTTTCTGGATGTGGTGCGCAGGCTGTGGGCCGGCGAGACCGTCAGCCTGGAGGGTGAACATGTCCACGTCCATCGGGCCAAGCTGGCGCAGGTGCCCACGCCGGTGCCGGAGATCTACTTCGGCGGCTCGTCACCTATCGCGGGAACCATTGCGGCACAACACTCCGACGTCTATCTGACCTGGGGCGAACCGCCCGCGCAGGTCGCGGAGAAGATCGCTTGGATTCGCAGGCTCGCGCAGCGCGAAGGCCGTACGGTGCGTTTCGGCATCCGGCTGCACGTGATCACCCGCGACACCTCGGCGCAAGCCTGGGCCGAAGCCGAGCGCCTCCTCGCCGGGTTCGACCCGGCGGCCGTCGCCGACATCCAGAAATCCTTGGCGCGCAGCGAATCCGAGGGCCAGCGCCGCATGCTCGCCCTGCACCAGGGTTCCACCGATTCCCTCGAGATCTATCCGAACCTGTGGGCGGGCATCGGCCTGGTACGCGGCGGCGCGGGCACCGCCCTGGTCGGTAGCCACGACGAGGTTGCCGACCGCATCCTCGAATACCACGACCTCGGCATCGACGAATTCGTGCTCTCCGGCTACCCGCATCTGGAGGAGGCGTACTGGTTCGGCGAAGGCGTCCTGCCTGTGCTGGCCGAACGCGGCGTCTGGCAGCACCCCGATGAGCCTGCGCCGCATCGCGGCCTCGACGTCGCGTCCTCCTAGACCCATGACACCGACAACCAATCGCGCACCGGCCGAAACCGGAACGCGGACAAGTGCAAGCGCGACGGTGGCGAACAGCGCGCCGACAGTAGAACACGCTCGGGTGGATGCGGGTGTGCCGTCGGCTGAGAACCCTGAGGCTGTGGGTGGGTCTCTGAGTGAGGGCGAGCGGAGTGGGGCGGGGACTTCGGCGCGACGGCGGTGGCCGGGGGTGCGAATCCTGTTGCCGCTGTTGTCTGTTGCTGTGTTTCTTGTGGTGTGGCAGGGGGTGGCGCTGGCGGGAGTGTGGAACGAAACCTTTGTGCCGCGGCCGATTACGGTGTGGCGGGCCGCTGTCGACATGTCCACCACTCATGAGGGGGTGGTGGGGTATCAGGGCTATCTGCTGTGGGAGCACCTGTATATGACGTTGCGCCGGGTGCTGGCGGGTGTCGTGGTCGGCGTCACGGCCGGGGTGGCGCTGGGGGTGGCCATGGGGACCGTCGGGTGGCTGCGGAGCATTCTGGAGCCCTGGCTCACCTTTCTGCGGACGTTGCCGCCGCTGGCGTATTTCTTCCTGCTGGTGATCTGGCTGGGGATCGATGAAGCGCCCAAGGTAACCCTGCTGGCACTGGCGGCGCTGCCCGCTGCCGCCATTGCCACCACGACGGCGGTGGCGGCCGCACCTGTCGGATTGGTGGAGGCCGCACGGGCTTTGGGTGCGACCCGCCTTCAGGTGATTCGCGACGTGGTGTTCCCGGCCGCTCTGCCGGAGACCTTCACCGGTGTGCGGCTTGCGGTCGGCATGGCCTATTCCTCCGTCGTGGCGGCGGAGCTGTTCAACGGTCTGCCCGGGATCGGCGGCGTCGTGAAGGACGCGAGCAATTACAACAACACACCGGTGGTGCTGGTCGGGATTTTCGCCATCGGCATTTCGGGTCTGGTCATCGACGGACTGCTGCGTGCGGTCGAGCGGCGCGCGGTGCCGTGGAGAGGGAAGCTATGAGTTCCAAGAGGTTTCGTGCACGGATCGGCCGTGCGGTGGCGGCGGTGGTGGCCGGTGCGGTCGCGTTCACGGTCGCGGGCTGCGCGGTGGACCGCTCCGGGGCCGATGCCAGCAAGCCGACGATTCGCATTGCCTACCAGACGTTTCCGAGCGGCGACCTGATCGTCAAGAACAAGAGATGGCTGGAGAGCGAGCTGCCCGGCTACAACATCAAGTGGACGAAGTTCGACTCCGGCGCGGACGTGAATACCGCCTTCGTCGCGAAGCAGGTCGACTTCGGTGCGCTCGGGTCGAGCCCGGTGGCGCGCGGATTGTCCGCGCCACTGAGCATCCCGTATCAGGTCGCCTACGTGCTGGATGTGGCGGGCGACAATGAGGCGCTGGTGGCGCGCAATGGCGCCGGCATCGAGTCGATCGGCGATCTGCGCGGCAAGCGCATCGGCACGGCCTTCGCCTCCACCGCGCACTACAGCCTGCTGGCCGCCCTGGATCGAAATGGACTGAGTGCCAATGATGTCAGGCTGGTCGACCTCCAACCAGCGGCCTCGCTGGCGGCGTGGGAGCGCGGCGATATCGACGCCGTGTACACCTGGCTGCCGACGCTGGATCAGCTGCGTAAGAGCGGCAAGACGCTGATCACCAGCCGCGAACTCGCCACGGCAGGCAAACCGACCCTCGATCTCGGTGTCGTGTCGAAGCAATTCGCCCAGACCCATCCCGACATCGTCGACATCTGGCGCAAGGTGCAGGCCCGCGCCATCGACACCATCAAGAACCAGCCCTACGAAGCGGCGCAGGCGATTTCGGCCGAGATCGGTGTCACCCCGGCGGATGCGGCCCAGCAGTTGGGCCAGGGCGTCTTCCTGACCGCACAGCAGCTCACCTCCGCCGAATGGCTCGGCACCGAAGGCAATGTCGGCCAGATCGCGACCAGCCTGCAGAGCGCCGCCGAATTCCTGGCCGCCCAGAAGCAGATTCCCGCCGCACCGTCGTTGCAGACGATCAAGGACGGCATTTATGTGAAGGGATTGCCCGGTGTCCTCGACTAGCGCACTCGCCGATGTTGTTTCGACACCGAGCGCGGCTACGGCCCAGGGCAGCATCAGGATTCGGCAGGTCTCGCATCGCTACGGCGGTGGTGGCGCCACCGTCACCGCGCTCGGCCCGATCGACCTCGGCGTCCCACCGGGCGAATTCCTGGTCCTGGTAGGCGCTTCCGGCTGCGGCAAGAGCACCCTGCTGCGCCTGATCGCCGGCTTCGAGACCCCCACCCAGGGCCGTATCGAAGTCTCCGGCACGAAGCCAGCTCCCGGTCGCACGGCGGGCATGGTCTTCCAACAGCCGCGATTGTTCCCCTGGAAGACGGTGGGCGGCAATATCGATCTGGCCCTGAGGTATGCCGGTGTGCGACGTGATCAGCGGGCCGCGCAGCGTGACGCGCTGCTGCGCCGCGTCGGCCTCGAGGACACCGCCCACCGCCGCATCTGGGAGCTGTCCGGCGGCCAGCAGCAGCGCGTGGCGATCGCCCGCGCCCTGGCCGCCGAGCACTCCCTGCTGCTCCTCGACGAGCCGTTCGCCGCACTCGATGCCCTCACCCGGGAGCGCCTCCAGGACGATCTGCGCCGCGTCGGCACCGAGCAGGGCCGGACGGCCGTCTTCGTCACGCACAGCGCCGACGAGGCCGTCTTCCTCGGCTCCCGAATCGTGGTCCTCACCAAACGCCCGGGGCAGACAGCCCTCGACCTCCCGGTCGACCTACCCCGCACCGGAGTCGACCCGGACGAGCTGCGCGCCTCCCCGGAATTCGCGGCCCTGCGCCGGGAGGTGGGGCACGCGGTGAAGTCCGCAGCCGCCTGACCGCAGATGACCGATCCGACTCCTCGTGCCGCCCTGGACGCCAGTCGGTCGACCGACGCGGTCGAAACTGCCACCGGAATAACGGTCTTTCGGGTCGGCCGACACCGATCTGCCGCAGCGAGCTCGATGCCGTATCGGCGAAGACTGAGGTGGGCGGGTTGGCCGCGTTGCGCGATGCGGGGCGGCAGGAGCGCCAGAGAAGTCGCATCGCTGTGGCTCGCGGCCTCGAGTGACGGTGTTCTCGCGCGGTCGGGTGGCGTTGGATCCATACTGGGTGCACTGGTTCGGCGATTCGTGGAGGTGCCGTCATGGCGGAGTACATCGTTGGTTCCAATGAGGATTTGGAGATTGCGCTGGCCATCGTGGACCCGGGTGACACCGTCGAGGAGGCCGGCGACACACCGACCGATGAATTAACCGCCAAAGATCCGAAGACGACCAAATAGCGCTCGCCGAGCAAGCGGGGACGCCAGCCGGCAGGTTGCTCCAGCATCACCAAGCAAGTGGCCTTGTAGGGCTACTAAGGCTGAGGTGACTCGGATGTCGACCTCGACCTTGCTGGGCGTGGCCAAAGCCAGTAGCTGGTCGACTACATGCAGCGCAGCTCTAGATGGTCCACTCCGGCTCGCAGACGATCAATGGCCGAACCAGCGCTCCAGGACGAGAGCGGCACCATCGTCGGTGACATCGGCGGTGATCTCATCCGCGAGGGCGCGGACAGGGGCGACAGCGTTGCCCATGGCGACCGAATGTCCTGCCCAGGACAACATTCCGAGATCATTGAAGCCGTCACCGATCGCCAGGGTGGCTTCGATCGGGATATCGAGTCGCTGTCGCAGTCGCTCCAATGCCCATCCTTTGGAGACACCCTGAGGTGAGGCGACGATCCAGGGGTCTTGCTCGCCGTGCACCCAATCGGCTCCAGGAAGTGCGTGTGCGCCCAGCAATTCGATCATCGCGTCGAGGGTGCCGCTGGGCCAGAACCCGTTGAGCCGCGGTGTCATTTCGTTACCGAGCTCGTCGATGTCGACAACCCGGAACTCTCCCAACTGCGCGCTCTCCGACGCCGGTGCGGTGGACCAGGTGCCGACACCTGCCCTCTCGACCGAGAGCACCATATCCGGAAATACGGCACGTAGAAGTCGCACAACCGGTTTCGGATCAAAGGTGTGTAGATCCACCACCCCACTGTTCGAAACATTCAGGCACACAGCTCCGTTCGAGCACAACGCTTGACCGTGGTGCAGGCCGAGCTCCCCGAGCACCGCCCGGGTAGCCAGCACCGTCCGCCCTGTAGTGATCACCACATGTGCCTGTGCGGCCGCCGTCCGTATCGCAGCGCGAACCCGCGCACTGATCCGCCCGCCGCTGAGAATGGTCCCGTCCACATCGAGCGCGATCAGCCGTGGCCTCACCGTATCCATGCCCACATTCTCACCGCGACACCGCAATTGGTGATTCGTTTGCCAGGCTGTTCGCCGGGTGTGAAGACCAGCGTGATCCGAGCCGGTGGAGTCTGCCCCAGCGCGGAACCTGCTGCCGGTAGCCGTCGTAGGGTGCACCCCATCTCTGGTGCAGGCTCCGTTCCTCCCAGCGCACGAGGCCGTTCACGACGGCAGTCCACCCGGCCAGCCCGGCGGTCACGGGCAGGCTGCCGAACAGTGCCGCCCACCCGGCCCACAGCGTGAGCTGTCCGACGTACATGGGGTTGCGTGAGAGCCGATAGGGGCCGGTCTGCGTGAGATAGTCGGGCGTCAGCGCGACCCGCCACCCCGGCGCGGCCGCCCGCATATGGTTGGCCACCGTCCAGATGTAGATTCCGACGCCGGCGCCCAGGATCGGCACGCCGACCGCGAGGTTCACCGAACCCGGTCGGCCCTCGGACCAGCCGTGGCGCGCACCGCCGGTCGACACCAGGATCGGCACGGCGGCGAACGCGGCGGCATGTGCCGTCGTCATGAGTGCCAGGGCGGGAATGGGTGGGATCGTGCCACGCACGAGGTCCAGCGTAGTTCCGTTCCCCGGCGACGGCGATGACTCATCCGGTCTCGGTCAGCATCGCCGGGCACCAGTAAGTCGACCGATGCGGCCGAAAGTGTGCCCGGAATAGCGTCTTTCGTGTCCGAACCAGGAGGTCATTGTGAACAGTGAAGTCACCCAGTACATCAATAGGACGCAGCCGTGGCAGATCGAAGTCTGCGAGCGATTGCGCACCATGGTCGCCGACACGATTCCCGAGGTCGAAGAGCAGATGCTTTACGGCAAGCCGCATTTCCTGAAGAACGGTCAGCATGCCGCGCTGATCCATGTGGCCAAGAACAAGGTGTCGTTCATGGTGTTCAACGCCGGCGACATCGCTGCTGTGCCGGGCGTGCTCAGGTCGATGGGCAATGGCGAACGCAAGACCGCCGACATCGTCGAAGGCCAGGACACCGATTACGACCAGCTGGCCCGCATCCTCACCGAAACCAGCCACACGCTCTGACCTGTTCGCGGCCCGGCCCGATAACGTTGTCGCCGAAGGGATCATCGGAGTGGGGGGACGGCCATGAACGAATCGGCAGCTTCACGGGCGCGCGAATTCTGGGCGCGATCCAGGGATACGCGCTCTCGGATCGCGCTGTGGCTGGCGATCCCCGGCGCGCTCGTGTGGACCGTCCAGGCTCTGGGCGCGTGGATTCAGTCGCAGGAAGGCAAGTGGCAGGACAACGAATACCTGTCCATCGGGTCGGCGGCAATCCATGCCGACACCCTGCTCACCTTCCTCGCCTGCGCATTCCTGTTGATCGCGGTCCTGCTCGGCACCGGCGCGGTCCTTCTCCTGCGAGCCGACCCCCTCGGCCGCTACCTGCTTCTGGCAGGCGCGGGCCTGGTGACCGTGGGTCAGCTTTTCGCCGCGGTGCTGGCCGAGATCCCGATCGACGCCTTCTACTACTCCCCGCCCGCCAACCTGGTTTTCAGCACCATCCTGGTGGTCTTCCCCCTGTCGACGATCATCTGTCTGACAGATGACCGGCCCCGCCGGTCCGGGGCATGAGGGTGGCGGGGAATGTCCATCGGTGGGGGTGTGGGCATCCTCCCCACCGAAGGCGTTGACGCGCTACCGTTTTCACAGCGGCACGTGTGGTGCCGGCCGGAGGAAACTGATGCGCAAACTGACCTACTACGTCGCGGCCACTATCGACGGGTTCATCGCCACCGAGGACGGCTCGGTGGACTTCTTCCCTGTCGGCGGTGATCACGGGCCTGCGATCATCGCGCAGTATCCGGAGACGCTGCCGACGAAGGTGCGGGAGGCGCTCGGGGTGGACAAGCCCAGCCACACCTTCGACACAGTCGTCATGGGTCGCAAAACCCACGATTTCGGGGTGCGGACGGGCACGTCCAGCCCGTACTCGCATCTGCGGCAGTACGTGGTGTCGACCACGCTGCCGGACCGTCCCGCGCAGGATGTGCAGCTGATCTCGGAGAATCCCCTCGAAAGGGTGCGCGAGCTCAAGCGCGAGAAGGGGCTGGGGATCTGGCTGTGCGGTGGCGGCGAGCTGGCGCAGACGCTGCTGCCGGAGATCGATCAGGTGTTCCTGAAGCTGTATCCGATCGTCCTCGGCAAGGGCCGCCCGCTGTTCGGCGAGTCCTCGCGACTGCCCGAGGCGGCCCGCTTCCGGGTGCTGACCAGCCGCGTCTTCGAGGACGGCGTCGCCTTCCTCAAATACAGCCGGATCCGCTGATCAGAGGATCGCGACGGCGACCACCAGGCCCAGCGCGAAGTGCGCGGCGGCCACGACCAGGGCCTCGGTGGTGAATTCGGGGTTCTTCAGCACCGCGCCGATATCGATGCCGAAGGCCCGTTCCAGCACGCGCACCGAGATGACCTGGGCGATGATGCCGACCAGGCCGTAGATGCCCGCCGCGATCAGGCCCTCACCGAGCTTGCCGGCCGAGGAGTAGATGGCCAGCACGACGATGAAGGCCATCGAGAGCATGCCCGCGGCGCTGACGATCACGGCATTGGGCAGGCCGCGCGCGACCATGCCGCGCAGGCTGCCGGGGGTGGTCAGGTCGACGGCGTAGAAGCCGACGAGCATGAGCACCAGGCCGACCAGGCAGTACAGCAGGATGGCGCCGACGCCGCGGCCGAGCGAGCTCCAGTACCCGGCTTCGAGGGCGAGGGTGGTGGTCATCGAGTTGTCCTCCGGTGGGTGTCAGGATTGCGGGATGCGGTGTGGGACGAAGGCTGCCCCATCGTCGGTGATCAGGCCCGCGGTTTCGCGGATGCCGAGGCCGGCGGAGGTGTCGCCGACGATCCAGGCGCCCAGTACCGGTCGCATGCCGTCGAATTCGGGCAGCGGGTCGAGCAGCTGGTAGACGTAGCCTTCCGCGCCGTAGACGCCGCCGGTGGCGGTTTCCAGGCCCGCGCCGACGATCGTCATGTTCGCGCCCTCGCGGCCGAGTTTCGGCTTGCGAATGTATTCGGTGAGCTCGTGCGGGTCGTCGAGGTAGGCGGGCAGCAGGTTGGGGTGGCCCGGGTACATCTCCCACATGACCGCGAGCATGGCCTTGTTGGAGAGCAGGGTTTTCCACAGCGGCTCGAGCCACATGGTCTGCGGCAGGGACTGCACGACGCGTTTGCCGAAGTCGTCGTCGAGCACCCATTCCCACGGGTAGAGCTTGAAGATGGTTTCGATGGGGGCTTCGGCCAGATCGACGAAACGCTCCAGCTCCGTGTCGAATCCGATCTCCTCGATCGGCAGGGCGACGGTGTCGAAACCGGCTTCGGCGGCGGTCTCCTGCATGTAGGCGGTGGTGACATTGTCCTCACCGGTGGCGTCCGCCCCCGACCAGGTGAAGTGCAGGTCCGTCTTGGGCAGGGTGTCGCGCAGTTCGCCCCAGCGTTCGACCAGCTTCTCGTGCAACGAATTCCACTGGTCGTCGTCCGGGTAGTTGTCGGTGAGCCAGTGCCACTGCACGATTGCCGCCTCGAGCAGGGAGGTGGGCGTATCGGCGTTGTACTCCAATAGTTTCGCCGGTCCGCGGCCGTCGTAGCGCAGGTCGAAGCGGCCGTAGATGTGCGGGTCGGAGCGCTTCCACGAGTTGGCGATGTGCTCCCAACTCCATTGCGGCAGACCGAAATCGGCGAAACGCTCGGTGACCACGATCTGTTCGACGGCGTGCAGGCACATCGAGTGCAGCACCTCGACCTGGGCTTCCAGCGCCAGGATCTCGTCCATGTCGAATTCGTAGTGCACGGATTCGTCCCAGTACGGGCGCGGCTGGCCGCTGGCGTCGCGGCCGGGCTTGCCGTACACCAGGCCCTGGCTTTCGACGATGTGCTCCCAGCCGGTGCGCGGGGTGCTGCGCACGCGCCGCATTACGATCCGCCGCCGATCTTGGATCCGAGGCCGCCGCGCTGAATCGTGGTGCCGCTCTTGGTTTTGATCTCCGCGCCCTTGGGTTTGACCGTGGTGCCGCCCTTGGGGGAGGTGCCGACGGTGTTGTTGCCGCCGTAGTAGTAGCGGTACTGGCCGCCGTTGAAGATGTAGATGCCGCCGCCACCGTGGTAGGCGGTGCCGGTGGTGGTGGCCTTCTGGCAGTAGTCGTCGTCGACGACGATCTCCTGGCCGTCGAAGGTGGCGGTCACGGTCTGGCCGGGCGCGGTCTGCACGACCTGGCCCTTGTTGGCGATGACGGTGCAGTAGGCGGTCACGTTCGGGGTGGTGAGGGCGCTGTAGGCGAGGTAACCGCCGCCGACCAGCCCCGCCACGCCGACCACGGCGACACCGCCGATGAGCAGCTTCTTGCGTTTCTTCTTCTTGGCCTCTTCGGCTTCGGCGTCCGCGCGCGCCTGTTCCTCGGCGCGCTTGCGGGCCTTGTCGCGGGCGCGGGCCTCGGCGACGGTGGGCGGGCGCGGGGTGGTGACCCCGGCCTCCTGCCGCTGCATCGAACCGCGTGCGGGCGCGGGCGGTTCGATGGGCGCGGGCACCGGAGGCATGGCCGGAGTGCCGGGCACGGTCGGCATTCCCGGCGGGCCGGTCGGCCCCGGTAGCGGTTCGGTGGGGCCGGAAGGCATTGCCGTCAAACGGGATTCGTCTTCTTCGGGGCGACGGTTCGGGTCGTCGGACGTGCCGCCGGGTCGTTCATCAGCCAACGATCGACTCCTCGAACTCTCCGCCCACTAACGCTCCTCGAATCCTGTCATGCCGCCCTGCGCGGCGCCCCAGTCTTCCACAACCAGATCCACGCGACCTGGAGTATCACCCGAGCGCAGCAGCGTGAGCAAGGTTTCGCAGTGATCTCGTGTACCTTCGGCCACCACGTGCACGCGCCCGTCCCGGTGGTTGCGGGCGTACCCCGTCAGGCCGAGTTCCAGCGCCCGCGACCGTGTCCACCAGCGGAATCCGACGCCCTGCACCTGTCCGTGCACCCAGGCGCTGAGCCGCGCCGCCATCACTCGTCGATCTTGAAGCTCAGATTGACCTTGGTGCCCGCCTTGAGCGTGCGGCCCACCGTGCACACCTTGTCGATGGCGCGCTGCGCCGCCACCAGCACCCGCTCCCGGGTCTCTGGATCGAGTTCGCTGAGATCGAGTTCGAAGGATTCGCTGAGCTCCGGGTAGGTCTCGTTCTCCCGGTCCGCGTCGCCGGACACCCGCACGGTGGCGTCGAAGGTCTCGCCGAGCTTGCGCGCGAGGGTGAAATCGGCGCTGAGCCCGGTGCATCCGGCCAGTGCGATCTTCAGCAGCTCACCCGGGGTGAACGCGCCCGGCACGCCCGCCGACGCGATGAACACCTCGCCACCGCGATTGTTCCGGCCGGTGTAGGCGCGGGTGCCGGTGCGTTCGGCCCACAGTTCCACCGGTTCGGCGGTGGCGGCGGGAGCGGTGGTCTGCGGTGCGGCGATCTGTTCGGACATAACCAAGATCCTGCCATTTCCTCTCGGGCGGCCCCGCGTAGGTGCCGGACTTCATGAGCTGCGATAACAACCGCACAGCCGGTGACGGCATTCCCTGTCCGGCACGTGCGCCGACGGCTCAGCGGACCACGTCGGCAATGGCCTTGGCGGTGAGCTCGGCGAGGGTGGGGGAGACGAGGGTGGCCAGGGCCAGCGCGTCGGGAGCCGGTGGATAGCGCGGGTGCGGGACGGCGATGACCGTCATGCCCGCGGCCGCGGCCGAGCGCAGGCCATTGCTGGAATCCTCTATGGCAGCGCAGTTTTCGGGCGCGATGCCGAGCAGAGCGGCGACGGCGGCGTAACCGTCGGGGGCGGGCTTGCCCCGTTCGACCTCTTCGGTGGAGACGGTCGAGTGGAACAGCGCGGTGACGCCCATGTGGTCGAGCACCACATCGATGAGCCGGCGCGGGGACGAACTGGCCAGTCCGAGCGGATAGCTCTCGGCGAAGGCCCGCACGGTCTCGACGGCCTCGGGCATGAGCGGCAGATGCTCGGCGTACCGGGCGCTCATCCGGTCGATGACATCGGAGGCGACTTCTTCCGGCGTGCGCTTGCCGTCGATGAGGTCTTCGCTGAGGTAGACGGCCCATTCCCGGGTGCTCATCCCCATCAGCCGATCCTGGGTGTCGGGTTGCCACCGCCCGCCCATCTCGTCGACGTACCCGCGCCGCACCTCCTCCCACACGGGTTCGGTATCGATCAGTACGCCGTCCATGTCGAACACGATCGCCTCGAGTGCCATTCGTCCATGGTGGTCGATCGCCTTGCCGATGCCCCGCAGCGGGTGGCGTGTCAGTGCGTCCCGGCCGACGGTTCCGGCGCCCGCATCCGCGCCGCCATGATGTCGACTCCCGGCCCGTCGACCCGCTCGAGCGCAACCGGCCGCCCGGTAATGAGCAGCAACAGCGCGAGAATCGGCCCGCGAATCTCCGCGCCGCTACCGTGCTCCCACGTGGAATCGGTGGCCACCAGATGCACCCCGTCGAGCCGATGCTTGTCCCACACCGGCCACCCCACCTCGGCCGCCCGGGTCGCCGCGACGGAGGCGGCCTCCGGCGACACGGTAATGCTGCGCCCCAACGGAATTGCCATATCCTGCGCATGCACCATGGTGTCGAAATGAATATTCCGATAGTTCGTCAGCTTGGGCAGCTTGCGCGACGCCGCGTCCCGTCGCAGCGTGGCCACCGGATCGAACCCCGGCGCATCAGCGAAGCGCCGCACCAGAATATCGATCATCCGGTTGTAATTACCCCGCGCCCGCACCGCAGTCCCCACCATGATCGACATCGGCAGATCCCCCGGCACCAGCGCCACATGCGTGGCCACATCCCGAACCCGCCACCCCGTGCACAGCGACGGCAGCTGCCACTCCTCCGCGGAGATGTCCGCCAGCATGTCGGCAATGGCCAGCCGCTGTTGTTCGATGACTTTCCAGCAGTCTTCGGCGTCCATGGCAGTGCTCTTTCCTGTGCCGAGCAGTGCGCGCCCGGATAGAATTAGTCAGCCTCGCTGATTAATATAGTCAGAGAGACGAACCAAATCAAGGAGCGTGATGGCCGACGACCAGGTGAATGTGGCGCTGCTGATGTAC
Source organism: Nocardia huaxiensis (assembly GCF_013744875.1). Lineage (NCBI taxonomy): Bacteria > Bacillati > Actinomycetota > Actinomycetes > Mycobacteriales > Nocardiaceae > Nocardia > Nocardia huaxiensis. Next base: position 7,170,009 of record NZ_CP059399.1, on the reverse strand, counting down.
ATCGCCCACCGATCCATGGAAACCCGCATCCACGAAGCGGTAGCCCGGGCCGGAGGCTTCGACATCACCATCGCGCAAGGCCGGCTGGCCGGCCAGATCGGCCCGGAAGGCACCCGCCTGACCGAACTGGCCGACCGCGCCCAGATCACCAAACAAACGGCGAGCTTCCTCGTGGATCAACTCGAGAAGGCCGGCTGCGTCGAACGAGTCCCCGACCCCGGCGACGGCCGCGCCCGCCTGATCCGCCTGTCCGCCCGCGGACAGGAGATGGCCGACCACGCGAACACCATTGCCGCGCAAATAGAGAAGGAGTGGACCGAGCACCTCGGACCGCGCCGCATGACCCAGTTGCGTGAGGCGCTGGAACGGCTGCGAGAGATCACCGACCCATACGCGTGAGCTCCCGGTCAGGCGGGACGCTGGTGTAGCGGGTGCAGGTTGGCGAGGGCCGCGGTCAGTGCACGGCGGGCATCGGCCCTGCTGATCGGTGCGTCGTCGTCGAGCGCGGCCAGTTCGATCGCCAGGAAGTCGCGGATCAGGTCGGACATGCTGATACCCCGATGCTCGGCCTCCTCGCGGATGCGCTGATCCATCTCGAATGGAAGCCGGACCGACCGCAGCACGGTGACGGGTGCGTCCGGCCCGGGCAATTCACCCACCGGCGCATCGTCGTCGAAGGTCAGGTCCTTCAAGAACTCCTCTGCCTCAGCGGCATTACGGGGATAGTCCTCGCCGGGGCGGTCATTCATTGCCCTTCTCCCATCTCTCGAACTCGGCCAAGAGGTCACCGGTCACCGCCAGCACGCCAATGACCTGCTGGTCCCATTGGGACAGCGGTCGCATGACCACCGCCAACGGGGTACCGGTACCGGTACGCCCGATGACCATCAAGGCGGGTAGGTCTCCCGTGCCTCGCACCGGACGCGGCCAGCGCCGCCCAGGTCCGGTCAGGACCTGCATCAACTCGTGCGGTTCGACTCCCAGTCGTTCCGCGATCTCCATGGCCCACTCGGGAATCTCGTATCCCACGCGGGCATACTACGAGTGTAAAACACGAGCTCGAGGCGTGTCGCTTGTAGTTCATCCGGCGTTACGGAGTGTCGCCCTGTCCGGTCATCGGGACTGTGTGCGCGAACGGCCCTGGGGCGCACGCGCGGCGGCTAGCTTGCGAGGCGAAGGCTGAATAATCGCAAGTGAATTCCGAGGTGGGCCGTGGGTACGGTCATGGGCATCTACGATCCCGATCTCTATGTCGGCGGGCCGATTCATGAGATCTTTGCCGAGCTGCGGGGCAGTCGGCCGGTGTACTGGCAGGAGATGCCGGGGGAGCCGGGGTACTGGGCTGTGCTGAAGCATGCGGATGTGGCGCATGTGGCGCGGAATCCGGTGCTGTTCTCGGCGGAGCGCGGGGGTGTGGTGCTGGAGGATCAGTCGGCGGAGCGGCTGGAGATGCAGCGGAATATGTTGCTCATGATGGATCCGCCTCGGCATACCGAGTATCGGAAACCGTTGGCGGAGCACTTCAAAGCGCGGGTGATGGGGGAGTTGGAGGGGCGGGTTCGGGAGCTCACCGGTCTGTTGCTCGACACCGTCGATGGCGAGGTGGAGTTCGTGCACGACGTGGCGGGGGTGCTGCCGAGTCAGGTGGTGGGCGGGCTGTTCGGGATTCCCGCCGAGGATTGGCCGAGTATTCGGCGGTGGGCGGAACAGGCCACCAGTCAGCAGGATCCGGAGCTGGTGGGGGATTTCGATGCCACGGCGGAGATCACCAAGATGGCGATCTATGCGATTCAGTTCGCCATGGCGCGGCGGGCCACGGAGCCGCAGGCCGATTTGACCTCGCTCATTCTGGGCGGAGATTTCGGCGGGAAAGTCATGTCGGACATCGAGTTCGGGAGTTTCTTCACGCAGCTGGTGACGGCGGGGAACGACACCACCAAGACGATGCTGTCGTCGGGCTTGCAGCTGCTGCTGGAGCATCCGGAGCAGCTGCAGGCGCTGCGCGATGATCCGGGGTTGATTCCCGGTGCGGTGGAAGAGATTCTGCGGTTCGCCAATCCGCTGCACTACTTCCGGCGCACCGCGACCGCCGACACCGAGATCCGCGGGACGACGATCAAGGCGGGGGACAAGGTGGCCATGTGGTACACCTCCGCCAATCGGGACGAGGAGGTGTTCGCCGATCCGCAGCGCTTCGATATCCGGCGCAATCCCAACCCGCACTTGTCCTTCGGGCTGGCGCAGCACTACTGCCTGGGTGTGCACCTGGCACGGTTGGAGGGGCGGGTGTTCTTCGAGGAGCTGTTGCGGCGGTTCCCGGATATCGAGCAGATCGGCGACGCCCGCCGTATTCGATCCAATCTCAACAACGGGCTCAAGTCACTTCCGATTCGCTTGTCGCGCTGACCATTACGCTTGGAAGCGGTACCCCATTCCGGCCTCGGTCAGCAGGTGCTTGGGGTGTGAGGGGTCGTCCTCGAGTTTGCGCCGCAACTGCGCGAGATACACGCGCAGGTAATGGGTTTCGGTGGCATACGACGGGCCCCACACCTCGCGCAGGATCTCGCGGCGGCCCACCAGCTTGCCGCGATTGCGGACCAGCATTTCGAGCATGCCCCATTCGGTGGGCGTGAGATGCACGTCCTGGCCGTGCTTGGTGACCTTCTTGGCGGCCAGATCCACTGTGAAGGAAGCGGTTTCGATGATCGGCTCGCCGGCGTCGGCGACCGTGGCCGAGCGGCGCACCGCCGCGCGCAGTCGCGCCAGCAGCTCATCCATGCCGAAGGGCTTGGTCACGTAGTCGTCCGCGCCCGCGTCCAGGGCCTCCACCTTGTCGGCGGAGTCGGTGCGCGCCGACAGCACGATGACCGGCGCGGTGGACCAGCCGCGCAGCCCGGCCAGCACCTCGATGCCGTCCATATCGGGCAGTCCGAGGTCCAGGACCACCACATCCGGATGCTTCTCCGCCGCCGCGCGCAACGCCGCCGCGCCGTTGGCGGCGGTCGTCACCTCGTATCCGCGCACCGACAGATTGATGCGCAGTGCGCGCAGGATCTGTGGTTCGTCGTCGACCACAAGGACTTTGGTCGGCGCCGGCGCCGCGTTCGTCACCCGTTCTCCTGTTCTCCGTCGGCCGGTAGGTCGATCACCATTGTCAATCCTCCACCCGGGGTGGGTTCGGCGTGCACGGTGCCGTCCATGGCCTCCACGAAACCCTTCACCACCGACAGGCCGAGACCGACGCCGGTGGAGTTGTCGCGGTCGCCGAGGCGCTGGAAGGGTTCGAAGAGGTGATCCTCCATGCCGGTCGGTACGCCGCGACCGGAGTCGACCACGGTGACGGCGACCCGGGCGCCGGTGCGTTCGGCGGATACCCGGATCGGGGTGTCGCCGGGCGAGTACCGCACCGCATTGTCGATGAGGTTGGCCAGGACCCGTTCCAGCAGACCGGGATCCGCGCGCACGGTGATGGCGTCGACATCCACCGTGACCCGGTCCCGGGCGGCGCGTTGCAGGCCGCGGGTGCCCATGCTCATGAGCGCGTGATGCACGACCTCGTCCAGGTAGACGCGGCGCGTCTGCGGCGTCACCACACCCACCATGAGGCGGGAGGAGTCGAGCAGGTTGCCGACCAGCGCGGTGAGCTGATCCACCGATTCCTCGATGGTCTCCAGCAGTTCGGCGGTGTCCTCGGCGGAGAATTCCACGTCGTCGCTGCGCAGGCTCGACACCGACGCCTTGGCCGCCGCGAGTGGCGTGCGCAGGTCGTGGCTGACCGCAGACAGCAGTGCGCGCCGCAGCTTGTCGGCCTCCAGCAGCGCCTGTGCCGCACTGGCTTCGGCCTGCAAGCGCTCCTGATGCACGAGCCCGGCGGCCTGATTGGCCACCGCGCCCAGCACCACCCGATCCGCGGGCGACAGCGAGCGCCCGGTGAGCAGCAGCCAGTGCATGTCGTCCCCGGCTTCGAGGGCGGTCTCGGCCTCGGACACCTTGGCGGGCGCGTGTTCCCCGACCGAGGCGACCACGCCCTCCTCGGTCACCAGGCTGACAGCGTCTTGCCCGTAGGTCTCGCGCGCCCGCTCCAGCAGATCCGGCAGATCCGCGCCGTGCAGCACCGCGCCCGCGAACAGCGTCAGCAGTTCGGCTTGCCGGGAAGCCTTGCGCGCCTCCCGGGTTCGCTTGGCCGCCACATCCACCAGCGCCGCCACCGCGACCGCGACCATGAGCAGCACCACGATGGTGAGGAAGTTGTCCAGCTGATCGATGGTGAGGCTGTAGCGCGGTTCGGTGAAGAACCAGTTCAGCAGCACCCCCGACAGCAGCGCCGAGAGCGCGGCCGGGGCGACGCCGCCGAACAGCGACACCGCGATGACGCCGATGAAGAACAGCGCGCTCTCGCCGCCGAGGTCCAGCCAGTTGTCCAGCCAGAAATAGTTGATGACGCAGATCAGCGACGGCACCACGATCGCCGCCGTCCACGACCCGAGCATCCGTTCCCGTCGCGACAGTGACGACCAGCGGAAGGATTGCTTGGCGGCCTCGTGGGTCACCATGTGCACGTCGATCTTTCCCGACTCCTGCACCACGGTCGCGCCGATGCCCTCGTCGAGAATCCGCGCCCAGCGGGAGCGTCGTGAGGTGCCGAGCACGAGCTGGGTGGCGTTCACCTGCCGGGCGAAATCCAGCAGGGCGGTGGGGACATCCTCCCCGGTGACGGTGTGCAGGCTGGCATCGAGACTCGTTGCCAGATCCCGCAATCGGCCCAGCCGCTGCGTCGACACCCCGGCCAGTCCGTCACCGCGCACCACGTGCACCACGATCAGTTCGGCGCTGGATTTGGCGGCGATGCGGCTGGCGCGCCGCACGATGGTCTCCGATTCCGGGCCGCCGGTGACCGCCACCACGACCCGTTCGCGGGCCTCCCAGGTGGCGGTGATCTTGTGATCGGCGCGGTACTTGGCCAGCGCGGCATCGACCTGATCGGCCAGCCACAGCAGCGCGAGTTCCCGTAGCGCCGTGAGGTTTCCGGGCCGGAAGTAGTTGCGCAGCGCGGCATCCACTCGTTCGGCGGCGTACACGTTGCCGTGGGAGAGCCTGCGCCGCAGGGCTTCCGGGGTGATGTCGACCAGCTCCACCTGATCCGCGCCGCGAACCACCCAGTCCGGCACGGTTTCTCGCTGCACCACGCCGGTGATCTGCTCGACCACGTCGTTGAGGCTCTCCAGATGCTGCACGTTCACCGTCGACACCACGTCGATGCCCGCGGCCAGGAGTTCCTCGACATCCTGCCAGCGCTTCTGGTGCTTGCTGCCGGGCACATTGGTGTGCGCGAGCTCATCCACCAGCACCACCGCCGGGGCGCGCCGCAGCACGGCTTCCACATCCAGTTCGGGCATGGTGGTTCCGCGATACTCGATCATCTTCGGCGGAATCCGCTCGATGCCGGACAGCATCTGCGCGGTCTTGGACCGCCCGTGCGTTTCCACGACCGCGGCCACCACATCGCGTCCCCGCTCGATGCGCCGGTGTGCCTCCGACAGCATCGAGAAGGTCTTCCCCACGCCGGGGGCCGCGCCCAGATAGATCCGTAGTTGCCCGCGTTTCACTCGCTCATCATCGCGCGCTGGGCGTCGATCCCCGGCTGGGCCGCGCGGGCGGGCTCCCGTGCTTCGGCCGCGGCCAGGACCCGCAGGCCCAGGGCGAGGGCGATGAAACCGACGATCACCAGCAGGGTGACGGCGCTATCCGGCACGTTGTCTCCTAGGTCGTGACTGCTGTGGGCCCGGCCGCGGGTAGTGGAAGGAATGCGGCCGGGCTTGCTCCGTTTTACCGTCGCCACCTGCACCGATCGCGATCCTTACGGTTTCTTGACGCTCCCGCGCCGCGCTTTGACGACATTCGATCATGTGCGGGAAGCGAATCGGCGGACCATGCCCGACGGGCACGCCGGACGGGTTCCGCGCGAGAGGGCGGCGGGTAGGCGACCATGGACCGCGTTCGGCGTCCGTTCGCAGGGTCGTAGGAAAGGGGAGTCGCGTGTCGGTGGCTGGTCGCGAGGTCGGAGAACTGGAGCGGATCGCCAACCCGCTGCCGCCCTGCCCGGAGGGGCCGCGGCCGTTCGAGGCGAGTCGCACGGTGCGGCTGGGCGACACCGATATCGAGGAGAATCTGCGGCTGGACGCCATCGCCCGCTATGCCATGGATCTGGGCTATGACAATCTGGGCGCGGTGCCGGAGGGGGATCTGCATCCGGCCTGGATCGTGCGGCGCACGGTCATCGACGTGCTGCATCCGATCCATTTCAGCGAGCGCGTGCACATGCGCCGCTGGCCGTCGGCGCTGTCCAATCGCTGGTGCAATATCCGCTGCCAATTCCGCAGCGAGGACGGCGGATTGATCGAGACCGAACAGTTCCTCATCAATATCGATCTCGAGGCGGGCCGCATGGCTCGCATGACCGAGCCGTTCATGGATTCCATGCGGCCCTTCACCACCGAACATCGCCTGCGCTGGAAGGCCGCGCTGCGCGAGTCCGCCGAGCCGACGGCGCAGCAGACGCCGTATCCCTTGCGCGTCACCGACATCGACCGCCACGGCCACGTCAACAATGCCGTCCACTGGGCCGCCGTCGCCGAGGGCATGGCCCTGCACGCGCACCCGGCGACCGCGCCGTACCGCGTCATCCTCGAGCACGCGGGCCCGATCATGACCGGCGACAAGGTCACCATGCGCACCTGGCCCGGCGACGACGGCCTGCGGGTGCAACTCGAAGTGGACGGCACCGCGAGGACTCTCGCCCGCGTCGAACCCCTCGCCTGATCGCCTGGTTCAGGCGAGGCGCGCGAGTTCGCCGCTCCACGCGGCCAGCCGGGCGCGAGCACGCGAATTGCGAACCAGCGCCGCGGCATTCGCGGGCTCGGCGCCCTCGTAGTAGCCGCCGTTGCGGATCGGGGTGCCGGGTGCGGCCAGCAGGAGCAGCAGGGCCGCGGCATCGTCCAGAGGCGCGGTGCGGTGGCTGCGCAGGCGTGGCAGGTCGATCTCGAAGTCGGCCGGATCCACGCTGACCGAGGTGAGTTCGCCCGGTCCGGTCTCGGCCAGCGAACGGCTGAACATGGTCAGGGCCAGTTTGGATTGGGCGTAGATCGCGAGCGGGGTGTAGATGCCGCGGCGGCGATCCAGGTCGGAGTAGTCGATGCTGCCGGCGGCGTGCAGCCGCGAGGTCACCGAGATCACCCGGCCCCGGGCCGCCGCGAGTGCGGGGAGCAGCGCCGTGGTCAGCCGGTGCGGCGCGAGATAGTTGACCTGGAAGGTGAATTCGTGGCCGTCCTCGGTATGGGTGCGCGCATCGGGCGCGGCCACCGAGGCGACATTGATCAGGGCGTCGAGCCGGGGAAACTCCGCGGCCAGTGCGCGGCCGAGCTCGTCGACCTCGGTCAGCCGGGCGAAGTCGGCGTGCACCATGCGAACCTGGCCGAGCGCGGCGGTGGCCTGTAGCCGCTGCATCGTCTCGTCGGCGTGATTCTTGTCCAGGATGTGCGCGATGACGGTGGCGCCGTCGCCGATCGCCCGCTGCGCCGTGGCGAAACCGAGGCGCGTATCGGCTCCGGTCACCAGGACGGTGCGGGTGCTGGACGGGGTTGCGGACATAGCTCTCCGATCTTCGGGCATGGCTGCGCGCCACGGCGGGGAGCGCAGGAGTGAATCCGCGAGTTCGATCGCGGATGTGGAAATGCGGAACGTCGCACGAACAATGGCGACGCGGACGCGCGGAAAAGAATGCGCGGCAATGGGTGTGACGGACCGGCTACGCCGGACTCGGCGGCTCGTCCTCGCTCTGGAAACCGAAGCGCTCCAAGGCGGACGGCATGCGCTCGACCCGGTGGCGGGCGAGGTCGGCCGCGGTGCGCAGGGCGCGAGCAAGGCCGACGAATGCGATCACATCTGTGATGGGACCCCATGTCGCGTCCGCGGGGCAAGAATCGCCGTCCCGGCTTAGCGGTCTATTGACGGAGTGGGCCTATTTCCTTTACAGCACAGGGCTTTTCGGGACCAGTGCACGATCTGTGGCGCGTGTCCCGATGGCCTGGGTGCGATCGGTGCTGTTTTACGCCTCCCGGGCCCATTTCGCCGCTGCGGCGGCGGTTTCGGGGTCGGGTGGGTATTCGCCTGCCCGCAGCACCCAGTCCAGGCGCAGTTCCGGGATGGTGACCTGGAGTTCGTCGTATTTCCAGGTGCGGCGGCCGGACCAGTCCATCGCGGTGGGTTCGTCCGCGAAACCCATGGTGTGGCCGAGATAGTCGTTCCAGACCGCGTAGGAGGTGGGCAGGGTCAGGGCGTCGGGGACGTCGAGGGTGAGCAGCCAGCGGCCGTGGAGCCAGTCGGGGTAGCCGAGCAGGGAGGTGGCGGTCCGATGGAAGGGGCTGTGCACCGTCCAGCACCAAACCGGCGGAGCGCCATGGCAATCGATGCCGCGCCGCGCCATCTCGTCGACCATGTCCTGGAAGGCGCGCTTCCAATTGCCGGTCACCAGTGCCCAATCGGCGCGGTACACCCCGGTCGATCGCAGGGTGTGCACCACTTCGGGGGCTTGCAGGGTCCATAGTCGCACCCGTGCATGCTCACCCGGTCGCGCGCCGACGGCAATGCATTTTTCCCGGCGACACGCCCGTAAGTGCAGGTCAGGGGTGTTGGACCGGGTGGCGCATAGAGTCGATGCGCCACAAACCAATCGGTCTCGGTGCGGTGTCCGGCTGTCTGCGATCCGGGTAGCGGTGTGCCGCCGTCATTCGACGTGAGGGGCAGACGGAATGCGTATTTCGGCGGCGGGACTCAGGGTGACGGTCGGGGCCTCGATGCTGGCGCTGGCGGCCGGCGGCGGGATCGCGACGGGCGCGCCCGGACCGCAGGACATCGGGCTGCCGGATCTGCTGGTCGAAGCCGTGGCCCGGGATCTGCGGCTGGATGCGGGCGGATATCTGGCGCGCGCCGAATTGGCGCAGCGGCTGGCCGAATTCGAATCCACCGCGCGCTTCGCCTATCCGGATGTGTTCGCCGGGGTGCGCATGGAAGAAGGGCGGGCCGTCGTCGCGCTGGCCGAAGGGGTGAACCGCAGCCACGCGGGCAATGCGGTGGCGGCGCAGGGGTTCACGGCCGAGGACGTGTCCTACAGTGCGGCCGCGCTGATCGAACGGCGGCGCGCGGTGGAGCGCTGGGTCGCCGCGCAGCCGGCGCAGGTCGCCGCGACGATCATCGGCGACAGCATCGACATCGCGGCCAATACGGTCGTGCTGCGCAGCACCGGCGAGGTGAAACTGCCCGCCGAACTGGGACCCGTCCGGGTCGAGGTCATCCCGCCTGTGCTGCAACGGGGCGTGGGAACCGCTGCGCAAGAGGTGATTTCGGCCGGCGACCCGGACGGCGACATGATCGGCGGGAACCCGATCGCCATTCCCTTCGACGAAAACCTGGAGGGCCGTTGCTCATTGGCGTTCAACGGCACCGATGGGACCGGAAACACGGTGGCGCTCACCGCTGGTCACTGCGCGCCCGACGCCCACGACCCGGCACGCACGGATGCCACGCCCGTGCGGGTGCACGACGTCCGCAATGGCAGTTCGGGACCGGCCTTCGGCGAATTCACCGTCGTGAACAACGATCTGCGTGATTTCGCCATCATCCGCATCCATGCCGACCATGCCGCCCGCTTCCAGAACAATCGCGTCTCCACGGTGCAGCCGGACGCCCAATCCACCTCCGAGCCCGCCGGCGCCGGTCTCCCGGCCACCGGCAGCCAGGAGGCCACCACCGACGAACAGGTCTCCGGCAGCGCCCCGGTACAGCAGGCGCAGCCTGGAACCCTCACCGCCGCAGCGGATTCCGAACCACTGCTGATCGACGGCGTTGCCACCCCGGTGGTCGGCGCACCCGTCTGCAAGTCCGGTGCCATGACCGGATTCACCTGCGGCACCATCACCGAGATCGATCAGACCTACTACTCCCGCAAGAGCGACGACCCCGGCGACCTCGAGCGTCTGGAGGGCTTCTTCGGCTTCTCCACCTGCGGCATCCACGGCGACAGCGGCGGCTCGGTCACCACCGGCACCAAGGCTCTCGGCATCGTCAGCGGCAGCGGCAATGCCGACGTCTGCGACCCGCAGGCCGGTCTGACCGCCCAGCCCATCGCCACGGTGATCGCCGAGAACCAGGGCCTCCAGATCCGCACCAGCTGAGGCTCACTCGGGGGCCGTGTAGATACTGTGGGCGGCTCGGCGGACATCGAGGTCGGAGTGGGCGCGCAAGGTTCCCAGCAGGCCCGGCCACGGTTCCGCCCACCCGAATTGCTTGCCGCACAGGGCGATCAGCGATACCGCGGTGAGCGCGGTGTGCGGGTCCCGGCTCGCGGCGAGACCCTCGGCGATGGGGGAGAGCGTCTCCGCGGGCGTCTTGCCGATCTCGGAGCCGATCCGGCCGACCAGTCGCCGCGCGGGGTGATCGAGGAGAGCGCCACCGGTGTAGGGGGCGAGGGATTCGATTGCGGCGACGGTGTTCTCGGGCTCCGTCCAGCGCACGCCGGCCAGGGTGAGTTCGATGATCTGCTCGTGCCACAGCGGGTCACCGGCGAGCAGTTCGATGACCGGAGCCACGACGGGCCGGGCCGCATCGCGATTGCGCACGATCGGCCCGAGCCAGGCCAGCAGCGTGGAAAGACGTTGCCGGGCAGGAAGATCGCGGTCGGGGAGGGTGGCGTCGGCCACGCGCAGCCGGGTGACGGCGCTGACCAGCGGGGCCGGATTGCCGTCCGCGCCAACGGTGTCGAGCAGGGTTCGGAGCGCGGGTTGCCACAGCCCGGTGGTGGTGAGCTCGGTCAGCCGGTCGATCAGGAAATCGGCGGTGTCCGCGCTCGACCAGCGCCGCCACCTCGGCAGCAGCGCCAGTGACTGCGCGGCCAGCCGATGATCGGCGCCCGCGGCCAGTTCACGCACGAAGGCGGCGAAGCGATAGCGCTGCGGCTCGGGCAGCAGCTGCGGATGGATGTCGAGGATGGCCCCCGCGACATCCGGGTCGGTGGCCGCCTTGGCGAGCAGATCCCAGGCTTCGTCGTGGTCGAGCAGGAATCGGGTGGCGAAGACGGCGGCGCGGCGGATGTCGCGGTGCAGGTCGGGCCGGTTCCACAGGGCGTGGATGACGGGGACGGCGTCGGGCGCGTGCAGGGCGGCGAGCAGGCGCACGCCCTCTTTCGCGGACGTGATCTTGCGCGAATTCAGCAGGGGCGCAATGGTTTCGCTGATTCGACTCGGCGAGATGGAGCGGGCGCAGCAGGCGATGGCGCTCACCGCCACGCGGGCGTGGTCGTCGTCGACATGGCCGGACAGGACGGCAATGGCCCGTGCCGGTTCGTCGCTGCGGCCCAGCGCGGTGAGCGCCGCCTCGGTGACGGTGATCTCGCCGGAATTCAGGTACGGCAGCAGCTGATCGAAACTTCCTGGGAGCGAGCCCAATTGGCGCACGGCCCGGGCGCGCTCGCTGATCGAAGCGTGCGAGGACTGCGCGTAGCTCTGCAGCAGGCGGGCATAGCGATCGACGTGCTGCGGCGGCCAGCCGGTGAATCCGCCGTGGAACATGGGTACGAAGCGCACCTTCTTCGACAGGAACCGCCCCGGGGTGGATCTGCTCCACAGCAGGCCGAGCAGGTCGGTGCGCCGGCGGGCGATGAGCGCCTGCACCTCGTACAGCGCGACCAGCGAACGGTCACGGCGCAGGATCTCGTCGAGGTGGCGGTCCCGGGTCGCGGGATTGGCCAGTGCCTGCCCCACTGCGCGCCGGACCGTCGAATCCTGGTGCGCGGCACAGGCGCGCACCAGCATCCGCTGCAATTCGGGAAGGTCGTAGGCACGGTGGTCCAGGCCGATGGCCAGACTCAGCGCGAGCTCCCACTCGTCGCGGGCGGCATCGTCCTCGAGGCGCGGGCGCAGTGCGGCGAACAGGCGCTGTTCGGCGCCGCGCGGCAGATTGCGGTGCAGGCCATACAGATTCAGGCCGCGCTTGTGCTCGGCCAGCTGGGCGGTGAGGCGCAGCGCCGTGTCGGCGAAGGCGGTGCCGCCGGTCTGCGTGCGGTCCGGAGTGCCATCGGCCCACGGGCCGCCCACAGCGCCGTCGAGCTGCGCGCCGCGCATCAGCAGCGTACGGGTGAGCTCACCGACCGTGCCGGCGGTTTGATACGAGCAGTCGCGGGCCTGCAAGGCGTCGACACCCAGCTGTTCGAGGGCGGGCAGGTGGGCGACGGTCAACAGCGACATCGGGATTCGCGAGACGGTGTGCAGGGCTTCGCGGCGCACCGGATCCTGCTCATTGCGCAGCCGGCGCAGCAGACCCAGCATGTCCGCGACGATTGCCGGATCGCGGGTCCCGGCCGCGGCGCGCACGAGCAGCGGGTAGGCGCGGGCGCGCTCGTCGGCGGTGGGACGCCGGATCGCCTCGGACAGCACGGTTTTCGCCTCGTCCCAGGGCAGTCGCGCGGTCAGCACCTCGGCGACCTCGGGGTTATCCGCGCCACCGGGCCTGGCGAGCAATTCCCTAGCGACAGTAGCCCGTTCGCGCCACGGCAGCATATCCAGCAGCAAGACATCCGCCTGGCCGGGCGCGGTCCCGGGCCGGGTGAGGAGGGGCCCGGCGATGTGCGTGCGCCGATGCGGTGGCACCAGGCGCAGGAATCGGTGTCGATCGTGCGGCGGGCACAGTTCGAAGAACGCGCGCAGTTGTTCATCCGACAGCGTGAGCATCGATTTCCACAGGGCCGTGCCGCTGAGTCCGCGGCCGTGGCCGCTGGGATGCCGGATCAGCATGTACACGGCTGCCGCGTCGTGCCGGGTCAGTGTGCCCACCACGCGATTCAGCGCGTCGACGGGCCGATGCGCGACGGCGCGGGCGGCGAAAGCCAGTAGCCGGTCCGGATCGTGTTCGGCGGCGGCGGTCACGTTCGAGGTCAGCCACCACCAGAGCTCGATCCACTCGTCCCGTCCGGCGTCGGCCGCGCGCGCCTCGACGAAATCGAAGAGCACGCCGATGTGCCTGCGGCCCAGGGCAGCCCAGTTCGGCACCGCATACGCCAGTTCGGGCAGCTGCGCCGCGACCACCGCGGACGAGCAGTGCGGCAATACGCGGGCGGCCGCCGCATCGCCGAACGCGGCGCGCATGGGTGGCAGCAGCGCATCGGCGAGCCGCTCCCGATCACCGGCGGCCAGACCCCGGTACACCCGCCGGCGCGCCCGTTCCGGCAGCGCGGGCACCCGCGGCCCGATCACCTCGGGTTCGACGCCGAGCTTGATCGCCGCCGTGAGCGCGCGCCCGGCGAATTCCGGATCCGGCGAATCCAGTTGCGCCAGCACCCGGCTCCGCGCCCCCGCGATGGTGGCCATGGTCAGGGCGATCTGCCGCTCGTACCGTCCCGCGGCGAAGAGTTCGTCCAGCAGTGCGTCCAGTTCGGCCGTCCCCGCGAGCCGCCGGGCCTCCTGTGCGATGCGCCGCATCCGCTCGGGCACCGACAGTTCCGCAACCTCCGACAGCAGTCGGTTCCCCAGTCCAGTCACAGCGGCCACGCTAACCCAGCGGGCCCGGCCCGCTCGAACACATTTCCGCGCGCCGATCACCGGGAGTTCGGTGACCCGACCGCAGGGAAGTTCGGCGAGCCGACTGCCGGGATCGTCAGCGGCGCGGCGCGTGATATCCCAGCGACGCGCTCACCACGGCGGGCGGGGTGTATCCGACGGCCCGATTGGCGCGTTCCTGCGGTGTCATCCGATACCGATCCAGCCAGTGCCGGGTGAACTCGCGCAGCTCAGCCAGGGTGTGGTGGGTCATGTCCGGTCCTCTTTCTCTGCGTCCAGCGCTGTGGTTGATTCTGCCATTGCATCGAAATATCCAGTGCTCCAGCAAGATTCGCGAACCTGGTTTTACGGAACATTGGCGGCGTGGCGGCCCGGAGCTGCGATAGCGGGCTATTCGCCAGTGGCGGCGTGTCACCCCCGGGTCCGTCCATACCGCAGGGTTTGCTGTTAGTGACCCGTCAAGGCGGAGGCCCTGCGCGCTAAGAACCCGTAAAGGACGCCGAAACCTGGCCGACTGGGCGCTTGACTCGCTCCGGCGCACCTCAGGGTGCGCCTCGAAGAGAGAGGTAACCGACTCATGTCCGTCGTGGTGTTCACGGTGCTGACGGTGGCGCTTTTCGCCCTGCTCGGCCTGATCCAACGCGGGGTGGAACGGCTGTGATTCAGAACATTGTGGGTCTGATTCTGGCCATTGGCATCGCCGTCTACCTGGTTGCGGCCCTGCTGTTCCCGGAGAGGTTCTGAGTGAGCACGACTACAGCGGGGATCGTCTTCGTCGTATCCCTGATCATCGCGCTGGCCGTGATCCATCTGCCGCTCGGCGATTACATGGCCAAGGTCTACAGCAGTCAGCGGCATTCGAAGGCGGAGAAGGTCATCTACCGCCTGATCGGCGTGCAGCCGGGCGTGGAGATGACCTGGGCGGTGTACGCGCGCAGCGTGCTGGCCTTCTCGGCCGTCAGCATTCTGTTCCTGTTCTTCTTTCAGCTGCTGCAGGGCAAACTGCCGCTGCACCTGAATGATCCGGGCACCGAGATGACGCCGCAGCTGGCGTGGAACACCGCGGTCAGCTTCGTCACGAATACCAACTGGCAGAACTACTCCGGCGAATCCACCATGGGTCACCTGGTGCAGATGGCCGGGCTCGCGGTGCAGAACTTCGTGTCCGCGGCCGTCGGCATGGCGGTGGCGGTGGCGCTGGTGCGCGGCTTCGCCCGCAGGCACAGCGCCGATCTGGGCAACTTCTGGGTGGATCTGGTGAGGGGAACCATCCGCATTCTGCTGCCCATCGCCTTCGTGTTCGCGATCGTGTTCGTGGCCGGCGGCATGATCCAGAACTTCCACCTGCACGATCAGGTCGTGCAGACGGTTGCCGGTGCGCAGCAGACCATTCCGGGCGGGCCGGTGGCCAGCCAGGAGGTCATCAAGGAGCTGGGCACCAATGGCGGCGGCTTCTACAACGCCAACTCGTCGCATCCGTTCGAGAACCCGACGACCTGGACCAACTGGATCGAGATCTTCCTGATCCTGTGCATCCCGTTCTCGCTGCCGCGCGCCTTCGGCCGCATGGTGGGCAGCACCAAGCAGGGCTACGCCATCACCGCCGTCATGGGCGTGATCGCGCTGCTGTCGATCGGGCTGACCAACCTGTTCCAGCTGCAGCACCACGGCACCGTGCCGACCGCCATCGGCGCGTCCATGGAGGGCGTGGAAACCCGCTTCGGCGTCTCGAATTCGGCGACCTTCGCCGCGTCGACCACGCTGACCTCGACCGGTGCGGTGGACTCCTTCCACGACTCGTACACCAGCCTCGGCGGCATGATGACCATGTTCAATATGCAGCTGGGCGAGGTCGCGCCCGGCGGTGTCGGCTCGGGCCTGTACGGCATGCTGATCCTGGCCGTGATCACGGTCTTCATCGCGGGCCTCATGGTCGGGCGCACGCCGGAATACCTGGGCAAGAAGATCACGCCGCGCGAAATCAAGTTCGCCGCAGCGTATTTCCTGGTGAGTCCGCTGCTCGTGCTGATCGGCACCGCCATCGCCATGGCCCTGCCGGGTGAGCGTGCGGGCATGCTGAATTCGGGACCGCACGGACTGTCGGAAGTGCTGTACGCCTTCACCTCCGCGGCCAACAACAATGGTTCGGCCTTCGCGGGCCTGAGCGGCAATACCGAGTGGTACAACACCGCCCTGGGCCTGGCCATGCTGTTCGGCCGCTTCCTGCCCATGATCTTCGTTCTCGCCCTGGCCGGTTCACTGGCCCAGCAGGGCCACACCCCCGAATCGATCGGCACGCTCCCGACCCACCGGCCGCAGTTCGTCGGCATGGTCGTCGGCGTGACCGTCATCCTGGTGGCCCTGACCTTCCTGCCCGCGCTCGCGCTCGGGCCGCTCGCCGAAGGAATCCACTGATGTCTGCTCCCACTGTTGATATCGAGAAGCCCGAATCGGCTTCCGCGCACAAGGGGCGGGTAACGAGCGGACTGTTCGATCCGCAGATGCTGCTGAAGTCGTTGCCGGACGCCTTCCGCAAGCTGGACCCGCGCACCATGTGGCGCAACCCCGTCATGCTGATCGTCGAGATCGGCGCGGTGTGGTCGACCGTCCTCGCGATCGCCGATCCGTCCTTCTTCGGCTGGGCGATCGTCGTATGGCTCTGGGCCACCGTCCTTTTCGCCAATCTGGCCGAGGCCGTCGCCGAAGGGCGCGGCAAGGCGCAGGCCGATACCTTGCGAAAGGCCAAGACCGACACCGTCGCTCGGCGGCTGGCGGACTGGTCGCCGGGTGCGCGGCTGGTCGAGGAGAAGGTGGCCGCGCCGGATCTGCAGCGCGGCGACTATGTGGTCGTCGAAGCCGGTCAGGTCATTCCGGGTGACGGTGATGTCGTGGAAGGCATTGCGTCGGTGGACGAGTCGGCCATCACCGGTGAATCCGCGCCGGTGATCCGTGAGTCCGGCGGCGACCGTTCCGCGGTCACCGGCGGCACCACGGTGCTGTCGGACCGCATCATCGTCAAGATCACGCAGGAGCCGGGCGGCTCGTTCATCGACAAGATGATCGCGCTCGTCGAGGGCGCGTCACGGCAGAAGACGCCCAACGAGGTCGCGCTCAATATCCTGCTGGCCTCGCTCACCATCATCTTCGTGGGCGCGGTGGCCACCCTGCAGCCCCTGGCGATCTTCGCCAAGGCGAACAATCCCGGTGTGCCGGACAGCATTTCGCTGACCGCGGACGGCATCAGCGGCATCGTCATGGTCTCGCTGCTGGTGTGCCTCATCCCGACCACCATCGGCGCGCTGCTGTCGGCCATCGGCATCGCCGGCATGGACCGGCTCGTACAGCGCAATGTGCTGGCCATGTCGGGCCGGGCGGTCGAGGCCGCCGGTGATG
Source organism: Nocardia huaxiensis (assembly GCF_013744875.1). Classification (NCBI taxonomy): domain Bacteria; kingdom Bacillati; phylum Actinomycetota; class Actinomycetes; order Mycobacteriales; family Nocardiaceae; genus Nocardia; species Nocardia huaxiensis. The sequence goes on along the minus strand of NZ_CP059399.1, from coordinate 7,153,012 downwards.
TGAACACGCTGCTGCTGGACAAGACCGGGACGATCACCCTCGGCAACCGTCAGGCTTCGGACTTCGTGCCGATGCCGGGCATCACCTCCGATGAGATCGCCGATGCCGCACAGCTTTCCAGCCTCGCGGACGAGACCCCCGAGGGCCGCTCCATCGTGGTGTACGCCAAGACCGCGTACAACAAGCGCGAGCGCGTCCCGGGTGAGCTGGTCGGCGCGAACTGGGTGGAATTCACCGCCCAGACCCGCATGTCGGGTGTGGACCTGGCCGACGGGCATCAGCTGCGCAAGGGTGCGGCCAGCGCGGTCACCGAATGGGTGCGCGGGCACGGCGGCGAGATTCCGGCCGAGGTCGGCGCAACCGTCGACGGCATCTCGGCTTCCGGCGGCACGCCGCTGGTGGTCGCGGAGATCAAGAAGGGGCAGGCCCGCCTGCTCGGCGTCATTCATCTGAAGGACGTCGTCAAGGAAGGCATGCGGGAACGCTTCGACGAGATGCGGCGCATGGGCATCCGCACCGTCATGATCACCGGCGACAATCCGTTGACCGCCAAGGCGATCGCCGATGAGGCCGGTGTCGACGACTTCCTCGCCGAGGCCACCCCCGAGGACAAGCTCGCGCTGATCAAGCAGGAGCAGGACGGTGGCCGCCTGGTCGCCATGACCGGTGACGGCACCAATGACGCGCCCGCGCTCGCACAGGCCGATGTGGGTGTCGCCATGAACACCGGCACCTCCGCCGCCAAAGAGGCGGGCAATATGGTGGATCTGGATTCCGATCCGACCAAGCTCATCGAGATCGTGGAGATCGGCAAGCAGTTGCTGATCACCCGTGGCGCGCTCACCACGTTCTCCATCGCCAACGACATCGCCAAATACTTCGCGATCATTCCCGCGCTGTTCGTGGCCCTGTTCCCGGCGATGGACAAGCTGAACATCATGCGGCTGGCCAGCCCGCAATCGGCCATCCTGTCCGCGGTCATCTTCAACGCGATCATCATCGTGGTGCTGATCCCGTTGGCGCTCAAGGGCGTCAACTATCGTCCGGCCGCGGCGTCCAAGCTGCTGAGCCGCAATCTGGCCGTCTACGGCGTGGGCGGCATTATTGCCCCGTTCATCGGCATCAAGCTGATCGACCTCGTCGTCCAATTCCTCCCCGGGATGTCCTGATATGCGCATGTCAACTTGGATTCGCCAACATGTGGCGGCGCTGCGCGCGCTGCTGGTGCTCACGGTGATCACCGGAATCGTCTATCCCCTGGCGGTTTTCGCGGTCGCTCAACTGCCCGGACTGAAGGACAGGTCGAACGGGTCGCTGCTCGAGCGGGACGGAACAACGGTGGGCTCCAGCCTGATCGGGCAGGCGTTCACCGACTCCGACGGCAACCCGCTGCGGCAGTACTTCCAGAGCCGGCCCTCTGCGGCCGGTGACGGATACGACCCCATGTCCACCGCCGCGAGCAATCTGGGGCCGGAGAGCATCGTGGACAGCGCCCCCGATGAGACGGCGCTGCTGAGCACCGTGTGCGCCCGCAGCAAGGCCGTCGGCGAGCTCGAGGGCGTGGACGGCAGCCGCCCGTTCTGCACCCCGGGCGGGGTCGGCGCGGTGCTTGCGGTCTTCGGGCCGCGCACCGCCGCCGGTGAGGTCGATCAGCCGGTGCGGGTGGTCAGCGTCAACGAGTTCTGCTCGGTGACCCGGACCCCGTTCCTGGCGGAGTACAAGGGCGTGCAGGTCGACTGCCGGGGCGCCGATGAGGATGTCTCGCAGGCGCGCATCGTGCCGATTCGCGGTGCCGCGCCGGAGCATCCGGCCGTGCCCGCCGACGCGGTGACGGCCAGCGGCAGCGGCCTGGACCCGAACATCACGCCCGACTACGCGGCCATCCAGCTCGCACGAGTCGCCAAGGCTCGCAACATTTCCGAGGATCAGGTCCACGCTCTGGTCGACGCGCACACCGACGGCCGCACCCTGGGCTTCCTGGGTGAGCCGCGAGTGAACGTGGTCCAGCTGAACCTGGACCTGGACGCGAAGTACCCCTTCCAGGGCTGAGCTCGAAGCGCCGGGGCCGCAGCGGTTCTCCCCCGGGAACCACTGCGGCCCTTGTGTTTTCCCGTCGCGTACGAATTCGGCAAAGATACCGGTCGCCGCCGCATGAAGGGCGTCAAGAGCCTTCTGCGGCAACGGGTTACGCGTCTACCGTCGAAGGGGTCGGGAACAGCGCGGCGGAGATGGGGCAGTGCGATGGGCAATTCGGCGAACGAGCTGGACGCATTGTGCGAGCTGGTGAATCACCGCGGTGTCGTGGAGGTGCTCGACGCGCTCGCCGGCGGCCCCCGCACGGTCCGCGAGCTGTGCGGATCGATGACCATGCGGCGGCCGGGAGTATCCCGGGCGCTGCGGGTCATCGCGGCACGCGGACTGGTGTCGGCCGGCGGCGCGGGGAGCTGGGACGAACCGCTGGAGATCGGAAATCCCATGGCCCTGACCGATCGCGGCTGGCGCACTGTCGAACTGCTCGCCAGTTTCGCGGTCTGGGAAACCATCTACGGGCAGACCGATTCCGTCGGGGATCGGTGACTGTTCCCGCAACCATCGTCGGCCACCGGCGCTTCGCTCACGAAAGCGCCGGTGGCCGACGACTTCTCGCCACACCGGGGCAGAACTTTCGAAGGCGGACTCGGCCGGGAATCCGGGTCCTCGCGGATCAGTTGGCGACGTTGACGTGCCGGTGCACCGCATCCCGATCGGACACCAGATCGAGCATGCGGGTCGCGAGATCCGCGCGGGTGATGCGAATGCCGAAGGTGACATTGCGTTCCACCGCCATCCGCGAACGCCCCTTGGCCGGATTGTCGGTGAGCTGCGGGGCGCGCACGATTGTCCAGTCGAGATCGGTTGCCTCCACGATGGATTCGGCCCGCGACATGTCGTCGAGGCTGTGCCGCAGCAGCGGGCGCAGGATGAGCGGCTTGACCACATAGCGGGTGAAGGGCTCGTCGCCGGGCCCGGCGATCCGCGCGCTGTTGCTGACGAGCAGCAGCCGTCGCGCCCCGGTCTTGTCCATGGCCGCCGCGATCGACTCCGCCGCGTCCGCACACACCGAGGTCGGCCCCTTCTGTCGTGCGCCGACCGCACTCAGCACGGCGTCCGCGCCGTCGAGAGCGTCGGCGATATCCGCCGGGTCCATCACGTCCGCAGTGACCACGGTCAGTCGGTCGTGCTCTCCGAAGCTGTGCTCACCGCGCACCACAGCGGTGACGAGATGGCCTCTGACCAGTGCTTGCTCGACGAGATGGGTTCCGGTCGAGCCGCTGGCGCCGAAGATCGTGAGTCGCATGAGATGCCCCAATCAGGTTGGTGAGTATTTACTAACCTATGGTGGGTGAGTAACCACTAACCTGTCAACAGGAGACTTCGTGAGCACCCGTGACCGCATCCTCGATGCCGCGGCCGACATCCTGCGCACCCGCGGCGTCGTCCACGCGACCACCAAGGAGATCGCCAAGGCCGCAGGCTATTCCGAAGCCGCCCTGTACAAACACTTCAGCGACAAGGAGGACCTCATCCTGAATGTCCTCCGCTACCGCATGCCCAGCCCGGCCGCCGGTCTGCCCAAACCCGGCGAGGGCGCCGTCGCGGGCAATTTGGCGACCATCGCCCGCGCCGCGCTCGCCTTCTACCAGGGCTCGCTGCCGCTGCTCGGCGGCCTGCTGGCGCATCCGGAACGCATGGCCGCACACCGTGATTCGATGCGCAGGCACGAAGCCGGACCGGGCCGCGCCATAGCCGGCATCGCGGGATACCTTCGGGCGGAACAGGATCTGGGCCGGGTGACCGCGGACGCCGACGTCGACGCCATCGCCGCACTACTCGACGGCGCATGCTTCCATCAGGCGTTCCTGCGCTACTACGAGGCCGGACCGACCGCCGAACCCGCCCCGGGTGAGCTGGCGGACCAGCTCGCCGCGACCTTGTCGCGCGGAGTGGTCACTGGCTGAGTCCGCGGATTCAGGGTTTGCCGGGATCGAGGGTCAGTTCCACCAGGGGTACGTCCTCGATGCTGGTGCCGGTGGCCTGTTCGATGACGCGGCTCAGTTCCCGGTAGGCGGCGGGGTGGGCGCGTTTGTATTCGGCGAGAATGGTTTTCGCTTCGTCGGGGGTGAGGTCGCGGGCGCGGGCCGGTACGCGGTGGCGGAAGCCGATGCTCACGAAGCAGTGGGGGTCGGCCTGGAGGTTGCGGTACCACTGGGCGGTGGCGCCGAAACCGGAGGCGATGACGATGGTGGCGGGGGTGGGGCGGGCGACGGTTTCGAGGGTGACATAGCGCGGTCTGCCGGAGGTGCGGCCGCGGTGTTCGAGCAGCAGGAGGCGACCGCCGAAGAGGAAACCGAGACGGGCGCGGAACAATCCGATGGGGGCGCGGACGAACCAGCGGTTTCGCAGGAGTTTCGCTCCGAGGTCGGCCATTGCCATGGTCGCGAGGGTACGGCGTGACCGGTGGTCAGGGAACGACATAGCGACACGCCCGTGGCGGCGTGGCGGTTCGCGATATCCTTGACGAAATTTTCATCATGGCGCGCCGGGAAGTCTGGTCGGCACGGGCCGGAAGTGGCCCGTAACCCTTCGACCTGGGAGTTTCGGTGGCGCAGCGGTATTCGATCTTGACGTATTCTCTTCGCGTGACAGCTCGGTTAGCCGTCGTATCCTGCAGATATGCATGCCGCTCAGATGGCCGAGGAATATCCGGTGATCGATTTGGACTCCGATGCGATGGACGCGGCCAGGCTGCTGGCCGAGCATCGGCTGCCGGGAATCCTGGTCACGGACGGGGACGGGGCGCCGCGAGCGGTGCTGCCGGCGTCGACGGTGGTGCTGTTCATCGTGCCGAAGTATGTGCAGGACGACCCGTCGCTGGCGGGCGTGCTCAACGAGAGCATGTGCAGTCAGGTGTCGAATCGGTTGCGGGGCAAGAAGGTTCGCGATGTGATTCCCGAGCGGCTGAGCCGCATCCCGGCAGCGCAGGCCGACGACAATATGATCGAGGTGGCCGCGCTCATGGCCAAATATCAGACTCCGCTGGTCGCCGTGCAGGACGGGCAGAAGCTGCTCGGCGTGATCACCGCCTCGCGCTTGCTGGAAGTGGCAGTGAACAACTGAGCCCGCCGGGGCGCTCCGCATGACCGCCGTCGCGGTGGCGGTGTTCGCGATCGCCTACGCGTTCATCGCCTCGGAGCGGATCAACAAGACCACCGCCGCCCTCTGCGGCGCGGCTGTCATTGTGGCGCTGGGCATTTCGAGCTCCGACGATATCTTCTACTCGCACGAGACCGGCATCGACTGGGATGTCATCTTCCTGCTGTTCGGGATGATGATCATCGTCGGCGTCCTGCGGCAGACCGGCGTCTTCGAATACCTGGCGGTGTGGGCGGCCAAGCGCGCCAGGGGCTCCGCGCTGCGGGTGATGATTCTGCTGACGCTCATCACGGCCGCGGCCTCGGGTTTCCTCGACAATGTCACCACCGTGCTGCTGATCGCCCCGGTGACCCTGCTGGTGTGCGAGCGCCTGGACGTGCCACCCGCGCCGTTCCTCATCGCGGAGGTGCTCGCCTCCAATATCGGCGGCGCGGCCACCCTCATCGGCGATCCGCCCAACATCATCATCGGCAGCCGGGCCGACCTGTCGTTCAATGCCTTCCTGGTGAACATGACCCCGATCGTGCTGATCGAACTGGCCGTGTTCACGCTGCTGCTGCCGCGCCTGTTCCGGGGTTCGTTCACCGTGGATCCGGCGCGGGCCGCCGACATCATGCTGCTGAACGAGCGCGAGGCCATTCGCGATCCGGGTTTGCTGATCAAATGCGGAGTCGTGCTGGCCGGGGTGTTCGCGGGATTCCTGGGCCATTCGCTGTTCCAGCTCGAGCCGTCCGTGGTGGCCCTGCTGGGCGCGGGCGTGCTGGTGCTCATTTCCGGGCTGCCGCAACGCGACTACCTGGTGTCGGTGGAGTGGGAGACGCTGCTGTTCTTCGCCGGGCTGTTCGTGATGGTGGGCGCACTCGTCGAAACCGGGGTGATCGAACGGCTCGCGCACTGGGCGACCGATGTCACCGGGGGTGACGCGCTGCTGGCCACCATGCTCATCCTGGTGGCCTCGGCGGTGCTGTCGGGCATCATCGACAATGTCCCGTATGTCGCGACAATGAGCCCGCTGGTGGCGGATCTGGTGACATCCATGGACGATCAGCAGCAGGCGGGCGCGCTGTGGTGGGCGCTGGCGCTGGGCGCGGATTTCGGCGGCAACCTGACCGCCGTGGGCGCGAGCGCGAATGTGGTGATGCTCGGTATCGCGCGGCGTTCGGATCATCCGATCTCGTTCTGGGAGTTCACCCGCAAAGGCATTGTGGTGACTGCGGTCACGATCGTGGTGGCGGCCCCGTATTTGTGGCTGCGCTATTTCGTCTTCGCGGGATAACCGCGACGAAGGCCACATTCCGGTGAAGATCAGAGTGGCGATTGGGATATTTGCCAGCCGGATACCAGAATGGTCGCCGCCATGGCGATTTCCAGTCCCGACCAACCGACCCCCAGTACGCCGGACCACGACCCCGGCGCCGTCATGGTCGCGGCACCCCGGGCCGAGAGCCGGTACCGCCACGATCTGGACGGGCTGCGCGGCATCGCCATCGCGCTCGTGGTGATCTTCCACATCTGGATGGGCCGGGTGTCCGGCGGCGTCGACGTGTTCCTGGTGCTGTCCGGGTTCTTCTTCACCGGAATGCTCCTGCGCCGCGGCGACTCGGGACCCGTCGGCGTGACCACGACGCTGCGGCGAACCCTGCGCCGGCTGCTGCCCGCCATGGTGGTGGTGCTGGCCGCCGTGGTGGTCGCGACCGTGCTGCTGCTGCCGCACACGCGCTGGTCCGATATTGCCGGGCAGACGCTGGCTTCGCTGTTCTACTACCAGAATTGGTATCTGGCGACATCCTGGTCGGACTATCTCGCCGCCGATCCCTCGGTGAGTCCGCTGCAGCATCTGTGGTCGATGTCGGTGCAGGGGCAGATGTATCTGGCGCTGCTGCTGGTCGTGGCCGCCGTGGTCGGCCTGTGCCAGCAGGCCGCGCGGGCCGGGGCGTGGCGGCTCCCGCCCGTGTACCGGATCTGGCGCATCACCGGCACCGCGGGCCTGCCCCGCGCGGCACTGGCGATCCTGTTCGCCGTCGTCGCCGTGTTCTCGTTCTGGCATGCGACGGAAGGGGTTTCGACCCAGCAGGGCTGGAACTACTACGACACCTTCGCGCGGGCGTGGGAACCGCTCGCCGGTGCGCTGCTGGCCATTGCCGCGCCACTGGTGAAGCTGCCCAAGGTGATTCGCGAAATCCTGGCGTGGAGCGGCATCGCCGCCATCGTGGCCTGCGGCTGGCTTGTACACGGGTCCGCGCAATTCCCCGGGCCCGCAGCATTATTGCCGGTGCTCGCGACGATCGCGCTCATCCTGTCCGGCACCGGTCTGACCACCGCGAGCCAGCCGCTGCTGAACCGCCTCATGGCCACCCCGCCGGTGGTGCGCCTGGGCTCCATCGCCTACGCGCTGTACCTGTGGCACTGGCCGATTCTCATTTTCTACCTCGGTGAACGCCACGAACGCGAGGTCGATCTCGTGGGCGGCCTGGGCATCATCGCCGCCTCGCTGGTGCTGGCGTACGCGACCAACCGATACGTGGAAGAGCCGCTGCGCCTGCGTTCCCGGCCCGCCCCCGCGGTCTCCGAGGCCGGGCGCGCACGCCTGCTGACCGGGGTCGCGGTCGGCACGGTCGGCGTGCTGCTGATCGGCTCCACCATCGCCTGGCAGTGGTCCAACAGCGCCAAGGCGCACGCCGTGGGCGAACTGGATCCGGCGAAATACCCCGGCGCGGCGGCGCTCACCGATCGGGCGCTGGTGCCGCGCGCGGTCATGCGGCCCACCACCGAGGAAGCCCCCGCCGATATCGCGTACCCCACCCGCGACGGCTGCATCTCCGATTTCGACACCCGCTCGGTCACCACCTGCGTCTACGGTGACGCCGATGCCGAGCGCACCCTCGCCGTGGTCGGCAATTCCCATGCCGAGCACTGGCTTCCGGCGCTGCAGATCCTCGCCGAGCAGCATCGCTTCCGGATCACCGTCTTCCTCAAGATGGGCTGCCCGCTCACCGTGGCCGAGGAACCCATGTACAAGGGCCAGCGCAATCCCGACTGCCGCGACTGGTCCCACGATGTGATCGAGCGGCTGGCCGACCAGCGCCCCGACTGGGTGTTCACCACCGGCACCCGCCCCGCCGACGGCGGCGGCGACGAAACCCCGCAGGACTATCTCGACGTCTGGTCGGCGCTGACCCGCAACCATCTGAACGTGATCGCCATCCGCGATACGCCGTGGTTGCGCCGCAATGGCATTCGCTACCGCGCCATCGACTGCCTGGCCTCGGGCGGCGATCGGATCAGCTGCGGCATGCAGCGCCCCGACGCGCTGTCCGCGGTCAATCCCGCCGCCCGCCCCGCCGCCGCGTTCTCCCAGGTCCACACCATCGACCTGAATGACGCGGTGTGCGAACCGGACGTGTGCGCCGTGGTCGAGGGCAATATCCTGGTCTACCACGACGAACACCATCTGACCGCGAGCTATGCGCGCTCCCTGGCCCCGGAACTGGGCCGTCAGTTGCAGCCCATCCTGGGCTGGTGGTGAGCTCTACGGCTGTACCTGCCGCGCCGGAGTGCGGATAATCCGACCATGGCGTCGGCATTTTTACTGTTTCTGGTGGGTGCGGTGTGCCTGGTCGGGGTGCCGACCCTCATCGCGTTCATAGTGTTCACGGTGGTGCGGAAGACGCGCGAGGAGGCACAGCGACGGCTCGGCGGGCCGGGGCTGCCGTTCGGGCAGGGCTGGCCGGGTGGGCCGGGGATGCCACAGGGGAGTCGCGGGTTCGGTTCGTATCCGGATGAATTCGGCGGGGGCGGGCAGTGGGGGCCGCCGCCGGGACATGGGTATGGGCCCCATGGACCCGGAGATTCCGGGTATCAGTACGGCGGGCAGGAATTCGGGAACCACTCCGGGCAGTACAGCGGATGGGGGCCGTCGGGGGAGAGCCATGGGGCCGGGTACGGGAGTCCGAGCACGTCGTATGACAGTGGGTCCAGCAGTTCGAGCGACAGCGGTTCGAGCAGCTCGAGTGACAGTGGGTCCAGTAGTTCCAGCAGCTCGGATTAGGCGAGCCCGGCCCCGCGGGCCCGTCAGTGCGGGAGAGGCTCCATGCGCAGCGGGACGCCCAGGCGGTTCCACAGGTTGATCTGGGCGGTGATGGCCACCAGGCCGGCGCGTTCGCCTTCGGGGAAGTGCTTCTCGACACCCGCCCACACCTCGTCGCTCACGCCGTGGGGGCCGAGTTCGGTTGCGGCTTCGGCGTATTCGAGGGCGGCTTTCTCCTGATCGGTGAAGAGGGCGGATTCGCGCCAGGCGTTGAGGTGGTAGATGCGCTGCTCGGATTCGCCTTCCTTGCGGGCCTCGGTGGTGTGCATGTCGATGCAGAACAGGCAGCCGTTGATCTGGGAGACGCGGATCTTCACCAGTTCGCGGACCACGGCGTCCAAGGGGCCGCGGCGAATGTGCATTTCGGCGGTGGCCCACGCCTTGTAGACCTCGGGCGCCAGTTCGGGCATGTTCAAGCGGGACATCGGGAGTCCTTTCGTGACTGACCGTTCTGTTGGATACACACCCTGGACGAGATGGCGGGCGAGCACGTGACGGGTGGCGACTGTGCGGCTCGTCACAGCGCTTCCGGATGGTTGCCGAAATTGTGCGAAAGACGCCGTGACAGACCATAATCCGGTCGTGGGAACTGTTGTTCTGATGTCGCTCGGTGTGCTGTTCTTCATCACGGGACCGGCGTTGGCGCTGGTCATCGTACTCGGTGTGCGGAAGTCGGCCCGAGATACGGGGAACGCGCGGCAGCGGGCACACGAAGATGCCGGACGGATACCGGCCGGACGGATTTCCGCCGCGCAGGCGCAGATTCCAGAACTGGCGGGCGGGCGTCACCGGCGGTACTAGCCGCAGTCTCGACGGCACGAAAAATGGCTGTGCACAGGCGTACTCGCCTGCGCACAGCCATCGGACCCGGCCGCCGCGATGCACCCCTGCGTGCGAGCGGCCGGGCTGCCTCGGATCAGAGCCGGGTGCGAGCTCGGATCAGGGCCGGGTGAGGGCCGCGTAGCGCGCGATGTGCTGGTCGGCGGTGCCGAACTCGTACTGGATCGCGGTGAGCCGCTTGAAGAAATGACCGATGGCCAGTTCCTCGGTCATGCCCATGGCGCCGTGCAGCTGCACACCCTCCTGGCCGATGCGCCGCGCCGCGCGGGCGATGGTGGCCTTGGCCGCCGATGCCGCCTTGGCGCGGTCCGCGGGCGCGGCCTCCAGCTTCAAGGTCACCAGATAGGTTGCGGCGACCGCCTGTTCGAGCTCCAGCAGCATGTCGACCATGCGATGCTGCAGCGCTTGGAAACTGGCGATCGGCACCCCGAATTGCTGCCGCTGCTTGGTGTATTCGACGGTGTCGGCGAGCACCTTGCGCATCCCGCCGACGGCCTCGGCGCAGATGGCGGCGATGGCTTCGTCGAGCGTGGCGGCCACGGCCTCGTGCGCGTCCGCCAGCAGCAGTGCCTCGGCGGGCAGCCGCACGCCGTCGAAGGTGAGGTCGGCCGCGCGGCGCTCGTCGATGGTGCGGTACGCCTGCACGGTCAGCCCGGCGGGCGGATTGCCCGCTTCGAAATCGACCAGGAACAGCGCGATCTCACCGGCTTCGAGCCGCGCCGTCACCAGCAGGTGGGTGGCGAGGGGAGCCGAGGTGACGACGGTCTTCACGCCGTCGAGCACCCAGTCGGAACCCTCCCTGCGCGCGGTCGTATCGACATTGGTGTAGTCGTAGCCCGACTGCGGTTCCAGCGCCGCGAACGCCGTGATCACCTCGCCGCCGGTGATCCCGGTCAGCAGTTCCTCGGCGCGCGCGCCACCGGCTCGCCGCAGCAGCCCGCCGCCCACCACCACGGTGTCCACGAACGGCTCCACCACGAGCGCCCCGCCCAGGGCCTCGGCGATGATCATGGTTTCGACCGGCCCGCCGCCGATCCCGCCGACCTCTTCCGGCAGGCTCGCGCCCAGAATCCCGAGCTCGGCGGCCAGCGCCTGCCAGATATCCGGCTGCCACCCGCCCTTCACGCGCGCTGCGGCACGGCTGGATTCGAGCTGATAGCGGGCGGCGAGGAATTCCGTGACCGTGTCGCGGAGCATCTCCTGCTCGGGGGTGAATGAGAAGTCCATGTCTACAGTCCCAGGGTGGCTTTGGCGATGATATTGCGCTGAATCTCGTTGCTGCCGGCGTAGATCGAGCCGGCGCGGTCGTTGAAGTACCGCAGCGCCGACACGGCCTGCCACTCCTCGCCGCTGACGAAACCGTCGGCGGGAGCGGTGAAGTCGACGACCGGCCCGCCGGGCATGGTGGCGTGCGGCTGGTAGGCGCGCCCGCGCGGCCCCGCGGCTTCCAGGGCGAGTTCGGTGAGCACCTGGCTCAATTCGGTGCCGAGGATCTTGATGGTGGAGGCCGCCGGACCGGGATCCTTGCCGCTGGAGACCAGCGACAGCGTCCGATACTCCAGGATCTCCAGCACGTCCGCGCGAATCCGGGCGTCGGCCAGTTTGGCGGCGAAGGCCGGATCATCCAGCAGCACACCGCCGTTCGGCCCCGGTGCGGTCCGGGCGGCCGCGGCCAGCTCCTCGGCCATGACCTGCAGCGCCGGCGCCGCCGCGCCGCCGCCGCGCTCGAAGTTGAGCAGGTATTTGGCCACGGTCCAGCCGTCGTCGATCTGCCCGAGCACATTGGTCTTGGGCACCCGGACCTGGTCGAAGAAGACCTGGTTCTGCACCTGTTCGCCGGAAGTCATGACCAGCGGCCGGATTTCGATGCCGGGCGTGCGCATGTCGATGAGCACGAAGGTGATGCCCTGCTGCTTCTTGGCCTGCCTGGAGGTGCGCACCAGCGCGAAGATCCAGTTCGCCTCGGTGGCGTGGGTGGTCCAGATCTTGGATCCGGTGACGACCAGATCGTCGCCGTCGTCGACGGCCGCCATGTTCAGCGAGGCGAGGTCCGAACCCGACTCCGGCTCCGAATAGCCCTGGCAGAAGAACACTTCGCCGGTGAGGATGCGTGGCAGGAAGTAGTCCTTCTGCTCCTCGGTGCCGAAGGCCATGATGGCGTGCGACACCATCCGGATCCCCATGGGCGACAGGTTGGGCGCACCGGCGAGCGTGCACTCGCGGCCGAAGATGTAGTGCTGGGTCAGGCTCCACTTGCAGCCGCCGTATTTCACCGGCCAGGCGGGCGCGGCCCAGCCCTGCCGGTGCAGGATGTGCTGCCACTGCATGCTGGCCTCGTGATCCGGGTACACGCTGGTGGCGAGTCGCCCGGAGCGCCGCAAATCGGGGGTCAGATTCTCATCGAGGAAGCGGCGCACTTCATCGCGAAACGCCAGATCATCGGGCGACCAGTCGAGATCCACGAAAACTCCTTGTGCGAAGAACCGGCCTTAACATTCTCACCTTCTCACACCCGGTGGCAAATGTGCAGGCACCCGCCTTCACTTGATTCTTCCGGCCATCCCGGGGTGAGGTCTTGACATTCCACAGTGGAGGAATAACCATGTTATATATACGTTCCACAGTGGAAGGAACTTGGGAGAGGAACCCGACATGGACATCACCACCGGCACCCGCGCCTCCGATATCGAACGCACACAGATCGCCGACCTGCTCGGCCGCCACCTGGCCGACGGCCGGCTCGATCTGGCCGAGTACAACGACCGGGTCGCGCAGGTCTACGGCACCGCCACCCGTGAGGATCTCCAGCTGGTCCTGAAGGATCTGCCGAAGCTGTCCAAATCCGCTGTGTCCCAGCCGAAATCGCCGGTCCGCTTCCCGCTGTGGCAGCGCATCGAGGGCAGCGCCTGGCTCGGCGTGAGCATCCTGTGCCTGTTCATCTGGGCCGCGATCTCCGTCGCCGCAGGCGAATTCACCTACCCGTGGCCGGTGTGGGTGATCGGCCCGTGGGGTGCGGTGCTGGTGTTCCGCGTGCTCACCGGCTGGGAATCCCACGCCTACAACCGCTACCGCGCCGGATAACCGGCGCTCCGACACCTTGATCGAGGTGGTGACCATGTCCGGTTACCAGAGCCTGCTCGCCCTCCACATCGTCGCCGGCACCGCCGGGCTGCTCCTCGGCCCGGCGGTCGCATGGGCCGACGCCCGAGCGTCCCGCCGATCCTCGCCGCTCTGGACGGCCTACCTGGGAGCCGTCGGGGCCGTCTGCCTCACCGCGGTCGGACTGGTGCTCTGGCATCGCACCGACCTGTGGTGGCTGATCCCGGTCTCCACCCTCACCGTCGCCCTGGCCGCACTCGGGCGCTCCGCCCTCGATCGCCCCGGCGCATGGGACCACGCCTACGTGCACGGCCTGGGCGGCTCCTACATCGCCCTGATCACCGCCACGGTCGTGGTGAGCTTCGCCATCGACGGTCCGTTGCACGGTCCCGCCCAGCTCATTGCCTGGCTGGGTCCCACTGTCCTCGGCGCGCCCCTGCTGGAACTCTGGCGTCGGCACGCCGCGAAACGCCGGGTTTTCCGGTAATGACCGAGATTGCCTCCGGCACCGTCGAGACTGGTTTCTCAACATTTGCTGGAGGCGGTCATGGTGGGCTGGCGGACCCTGCTGGGATCTCTGGGCGCGGTGTTTCTCCTGAACACACCCTTGTCGGTGCCCCAGGCCGTCGCGCTGGAATCCCACGTCGAGGAGTTCGCCAATCCGGTACTGGGTGCGGGTGCCGACCCCAGCATCGCCTACCACCAGGGGCGATTCCATCTGGTGCAGGGCGACTTCTACAACGACGACAACATCGTCATCCGAAGCTCGGAGACCCTGGGCGGGCTCGGGGCCGCGGATCCGGTTGTGGTCTGGCGGCATCCGGAGTGCCCCGAACAGGCTTGTACCAAGATCTGGGCCCCCGAGATCCAGCACATCGGGGATCGGTGGTGGATCTACTTCGCGGGGCAGGAGAACGACAGCCACGAGACGCACCGGATGTACGCGCTGCGGTCCGCGGGCGACGACCCCACCGGGCCATACGAATTCGCGGGACAGCTGAACCTGCCGGGCGGGTTGGCCATCGACGGGGTGTATCTGCCGTACCAGGGGCAGGGCTACTATCTCTGGTCCTGCCTGAACCCCGAAGACCAACTGGTGCAGGAGATCTGCGCGGTGCGCATGACCGATCCGATGACGCCCGCCGGTGACCGCGTCACGATCGCCACCCCCACCGCCGCGTGGGAGACCGTGCCCAACACTGTCGGTCTGCTGATCAACGAAGCGCCGCAGCCGTTGTTCGCCCCCGACGGCCGTCTCTACGTAACCTATTCCGCCAACGCCAGTTTCGACGACACCTATCGGCTCGGGCTGCTCGCCCTCACGCCGGGCGGCGACCCCATGGACCCCACCGCCTGGACCAAGTCCGGCGGTCCGGTCCTGCCCGGCGGTCCGGGCGCGATCGCACCGGGGCACAACGGATTCCTCACCGTGGACGGCCGCCCCTGGATCACCTACCACGCCCGCCTGGAACCCGGCACCGGCTGGGCCGGACGCAGTATTCGCGTGCAGCCCATGGCATTCGGGCCCGACAACCGCCCCCGCTTCGGCATGGCACTGGGCCCCGACGCACCAATCGTCGTGGGCCGCAATGATTCGGTAAGCGATCGATAAGGCGCGGCCGACAGAGTTCGGGACATGATCAACCGCTTGCGTCCCGTGGGACCTCTCGTCGCCGTAGTCATCGCCCTGATCGCGCTGTTCGCGTTCACCACCGGCACCGCGTCCGCCGCTCCCGAGCGCCGCAACCTCGAGTTCGCGGCCGGGGCCAACCATGCCACCGTCTCCGGGGAGATCGATGCGGGTTCGCCCGACACCTATCTGGTCGAAGTGGCGAAGAACCAGCGCATGGAGGTCGCCTGGAGCGGCAGCGGGGTCGGGATGTCGATCTACAAGCAGGGCATCAAACAGGCGCAGTACGTGTCGTCGCCGTTCGACATGGCGGTGACGCCGGGCATCTACGAGGTGACCGTGTACGCCAGCGCCGCCGCGCGCTACCAGCTCACCGTCACCATCGTCTGATCATGGTCCAGGGCGGTCCGTGCGCAGTCGCTGACGCTGGAGCGCCCACCAAAGCTCCAGGGCGACACTGGGTTTGCGCAGATCGTGGCCGGTGAGGGCCTGGAAGCGATCGATGCGGTAGCGGACCGTATTGGGATGGACCACCAGCGTCTTCGCGGTCGAGTCGATGTGCTGGCCAGACTCGAGATAGCAGCGCAGCGTGTCCAGATACACCTCGGGCGTACCGGTGTGGCGCAGCGGGTCCAGGTAGCGGCCGATCAGCAGATCGCCCACCTCGCTGTCGGCGAGAACCGCTGGGAGCAGGCCCAATTCGGCCAGGCTGTGGGCCCCGGTGCGCTGGAAGGCCGTCGCGGCATTCAGCGCGCGGGTCGCCTGGGTGAATCCGGGGGAGAGTGCGTCGATCGGTGCGGGGTCGGCGAATCCCAGGGGGACGGGCAGGGATTCGGGCAGGCGATCGGTGAAACCGGCCAGGTCGCCGTCGACCGTGGTGGTGAAGCTCGGCCGAGGCAGCAGCCGTTCCAGCGCCTCCAGCGAATGCGCGGCGGTGGGGCGCACGCGGAACGGGATGTAGGGATGGTCGATGCCGAGCCCGTAGCGCTGCGCCCGCACCGCGAGTTCGGCCCGGCCGACCGTGCCGGTCAGGACCGAGCGGACGAATTCGGCACGCGCCTGATGGTCGAGGCGGGCGTTCTCCAGCTCGATCTCCCGGTGCCCGCTCGTGAACTCCAGGATCGCGATATCGACCAGATCGAGCATCTCCCGGACGAGTTCGAGCTGCAGCCGATCGGCGATGTTGTGAGATCTTCCAATGGAGGTGATCTCGTCCAGAATCTCCCGGACGGCGATGCGCCAGGCGGTGAGCATGTCCGCCAGCGAGATGCCCTGCCGGGCGCGGGCCACACCCCACTCGTGAAAACTCCGCAATTCGGTCTCGGAAGGCGTGCGCTGCGCACCGAACGCCTGCAGCACCACCTCGATCATCAGGCCGGTTCGCGGGCGTAGCTCGGCCGAGCTGAGGTGGTGGTAGCCGGGGATCTCGGTCCGCGCGCGCAGCACGATGCGATCGGTCAGGCGGGCGCGCCGCGCGAGCAATCCGGCGATCAGGCGTTCCCGGGAGGTCGTGGCTTCGGCAGTCATGTCCTCCCGAGAGTAAGACGCTCCGTTTGGAATTTTCAATAAACCCGCGTCCCTGAAGTCGGGAATCCGCTACATGGTGCCGGGCGTGCGGGCGGGTGATGCTCGTCTCATCACCGATCGATTGGAAGGACACCGGGTCCCATGGACGTGACCGGGCTGATGCGGCAGGCCGCGCACCTCAATGCCGAACACACCGCGATCATCACCGAGGAGGTGACGCTCACCTTCGCCCAGGCGTGGGCGCGCGGAGTGCGGCTGGCGAACGCCTTGCGCGACAGGGGAATCCGGCCCGGTGATCGCGTCGCCAGCCTCGAGGACAATAATCTCGGCTGCGTCGATGCCGTGCTCGGCTGCGCCATCGCGGGCGCGGTGCGGGTGCCGCTGTACGCACGCAATTCCACGGAAGCCCACGCGCACATGGTTTCGCACACCGATTCCCAGGTGCTGCTGGTCGACGAGGCGTACGCCGACTCGGTGCGGGGGCTCGAGGACGCCATCGACAGCCTCGAACACGTGGTGATCCGTGACGGCGGCTACGAGAAGTGGCTGGCCGGGCAGGACGACACCGATCCGATGATCCCGATCGACCCCGAATCCTGGTACATCATCCGGCATTCCGGCGGCACCACCGGCGCGCCCAAGGGCGTCGCCTACACCCATCACGACTGGGTGCTCAACTGCCGCAACTGGGCCTACGCCCTCGAACGCATCAGCCACTCCAGCGTCATCGGGCACGCCGGGCCGATCTCGCACGCGTCCGGCTACCTGTTCCTGCCGGGATGGCTTGCGGGCGCGGCCAATCTGGTGTTCGGGGCCTTCGAACCGAACAAGGTGCTGGACATGATGGGTGAGCATCGCGTCAGCCACATGTTCGCCTCGCCGAGCCTGCTGGCCGCACTGTCCTACGTCGCCGACGGGTCCGGGCGCGAGTGGCCGCACCTGCGCGCGGTCATGGTCGGCGGCGCGCCCATCACCGACGCCACCGCGCTGCGCGGGCGGAAAGTGTTCGGCGACACCCTGTTCCAGGGCTTCGGCCAGACCGAAGCGGTGCCGCTGACCGGTATGGGACCCGAGGAATGGTTCGGTGAGGTCGAGGGCTCCACGCCCATGCGGGCCGCCGGGCGGGTGCTGCCGTTCGCGCAGGTCCAGATCTGGGACGAGGACGGGAAGCCGCTGCCCATCGGCGAAACCGGCGAGATCGTCGCCAAGGTCGAAGGTCAGATGCGCGGGTACTGGGGTGACGAGGAACTGACCCGCACCCGGCTCGTCGA
This sequence comes from Nocardia huaxiensis, assembly GCF_013744875.1. NCBI lineage: Bacteria > Bacillati > Actinomycetota > Actinomycetes > Mycobacteriales > Nocardiaceae > Nocardia > Nocardia huaxiensis. Next base: position 7,135,365 of record NZ_CP059399.1, on the reverse strand, counting down.
CGGCTGGGTGCGCACCAAGGACATCGGGCGGCTCGACCACAACGGCTTCCTCTACGTGCTGGACCGGGTCGAGGACATGATCGTGTCCGGCGGCTTCAATATCTGGCCCGCCGAACTGGAGACCGTCATCGAGGACCATCCGGCGGTGTACGAGGCCGCCGTCTTCGGCATTCCGGACGAGCGCTGGGGTGAGACGCCGATGGCCGTCGTCCACGTCGGCGATCCGGCCGCCGTCACCGCCGAAGAGATCATCGACCTGTGCCGGGAACGGCTCGGGTCCTACAAGAAGCCGGGCCGGGTGCAGATCACCACCGAGCCGCTGCCCAAGAGCGTCGTGGGCAAGCTGCTGCGCAAGCGGCTGCGCGAACCGCACTGGGCCGGACACGACCGGCGCGTGTTCGGCGCGTGAGCAGCGCGAAAACCCGAAAGTCCTTGTCCGCCAGCAAAGGAGCCGGCACATGAGCGAATGGAATCGGATCGAACGCGGAACCGGAAGGCCGCTGCTGCTCCTGCACGGCGGCGGGTCGTCGGCCCGCGCCTGGCTGCCCGTCCTCGACCTGCTCGCCGCACACCGCCGCGTCATCGCACTCGACTTTCCCGGCTTCGGGCGCACCCCGCCGCTCGCGGGAGACGAGCCGTTCAGCATGGATCTCGCCATGCGGGAGCTGGCCGCCGAACTCGCCCGCCTCGGCATCGGCACACCCGTCGACATGGCGGGCAACTCCATGGGCGGCTGGATGGCCTTCGAGGCCGCCAAACGCGGGATGGCGGCGTCGGTGGTGGCCATCGGCCCCGCGGGACTGTGGTCGCCGGGGATGCCGCGCCCGACCCGCCTGCAATTCCGGCTGGCACTCGCCTCGGCATGGCTGGTGCGCACCCCGGCCCGCACGCTGCTGCGCTTTCCCGCCGCGCGGGCGGCGGTGCTGTCGGTGCCGGTCAAATATCCGCGACGGCTGACCACGGCCGAAGCGATCGGCATAGTGGATGACCTGTACCGGTCGACACCCACGCTGCGGCGCGCCCTGCATGTGGCCTTCCACACCAGGTTCGAAGGCGGACAGCACATCTCGACCCCGATGACGGTGGCCTTCGGCTCCCACGACCACATGGTGCGCCCCGGCGACAGCCGCTTCCTCGACCAGCTGCCCGCACAGACCAGGGTGGTGACGCTGCCCGGCTGTGGACATATGCCCATGTGGGACGACCCGGAATTGGTGGCACGCACGATTCTCGACGGCATCGCGACGCCTACCGTCGGAGAGGTCGGTGCATGACCGGCGAACCGCTATCCGGGGAGGACCGCCCATGACCGTCGACGACCTGCTGAACAGGCTCACCCTGCCGGTGATCGCCGCGCCCATGTTCATGGTGTCGGCGCCGGAACTGGTGATCGCCGCCGCGTGTTCCGGCATCGTCGGCGCGTTTCCCACCGCCAATGCCCGCAGCGGCGCGGAATTGTCCGCATGGCTCACTCGTATTGCCGCACAGCGTGATCCGGCGCGGGGTGCGGTCGCGGCCAATGTGATCGTGCATCGCAGCAACAGCCGCCTCGCCGAGGATCTCGCGGTGCTGTGCGAGCAGCCGACCGAGCTGGTCATCACCTCGGTCGGGTCGCCCGCACCGGTCATCGACGCCCTGCACGCGGCGGGCAGCCTGGTGTTCTCCGATATCGCGAGCGTCCGGCACGCGCGTCGCGCCATCGACGCCGGGGTGGATGGGCTCATCCTGCTCACGGCCGGATCGGGCGGGCAGACCGGCTGGGCCAATCCGTTCGCGTTCGTGCGCGCGGTGCGGGAGTTCTACGACGGCCCGGTCGTGCTCGCGGGCGGCATCAGCGACGGGGTCGCCCTGCGTGCCGCCCGCACCCTCGGCGCGGATCTCGCCTACCTGGGGACGCGGTTCCTCGCGACCGTCGAAAGCCTGGCGGCCCCGGCGCACAAGCAGATGATCGTCGACTCCGAGTTCGACGACATCGTGCTCACCTCCGCGTTCACCGGCCTGCCCACCAGCATGCTGCGGGCCTCGATCGAGCGGGCGGGCATCGACCTGACCGCCCTGCACGCGGGCGGCGTCGATATCAGCGCCCTGCTGGCGCAAGCCGATTCACCCAGCCCCTGGCTGAACTTCTACAGCGCCGGGCACTCCACCAGCGGCGTGCACGAGATCAGCACCGTCGCCGAGGTGGTCGAGCAGGTGGCGAAGCAGTACCGCGCCGCCGCCTCAGCAGTGGTCTGAAGCTTCCCCGAATACGCGAAGTCCCGGCGCACCGAGGTGCACCGGGACTTCGCGTTATGCGGATAACGCTCAGGCGGGGGTGATGTTCTCCGCCTGCGGGCCCTTCTGGCCCTGCGCGATATCGAAGGAGACCTTCTGGCCTTCCTGCAGCTCACGGAAGCCCGAGCCGGCAATGTTCGAGTAGTGCGCGAAGACGTCGGGGCCCCCGCCGTCCTGCTCGATGAAGCCGAAGCCCTTTTCCGCGTTGAACCACTTCACGGTTCCGGTGGCCATGATCGACCCTTTCTGGTGGTGGAAAGATCCGCCGGCGGCGGACCAGATGTCGCTGGAATGATCCCGCATGGAATCACTGGAAACACAAATGCGCGCCCGCGTTGTACTCGGCAGGCGCGTGGAGAAGTCTGTGAGAACCAAAGCTTGCAACGCGTACACCGTACCCGATGAGTTGCGGGGTGCACGCACCCCCCTGGTACATACGGCGGGTCGCGAACCCGGGTGACGCGTTCCCCGGCATACTCGGGGCAACCGAGGGGGAGAGGGTAGCCTTGCGCGCGTGCACCTGAAGAGTCTGACGCTCAAGGGGTTCAAGTCCTTTGCGTCCGCGACGACGTTGCGGTTCGAACCCGGGATCACCTGTGTGGTCGGTCCGAACGGGTCGGGCAAGTCCAATGTCGTGGACGCGCTCACCTGGGTCATGGGTGAACAGGGCGCGAAAGCACTGCGTGGCGGCAAGATGCAGGACGTCATCTTCGCCGGCACCACCGGGCGCGCGCCGCTGGGCCGCGCCGAGGTCACGCTCACCATCGACAACTCCGACGGCGTGCTGCCCATCGAGTACAACGAGGTGTCCATCACGCGGCGCATGTTCCGCGACGGCGCCGGCGAGTACGAGATCAATGGCAGCACCTGCCGGCTCATGGACGTGCAGGAGCTACTGAGCGACTCCGGTATCGGACGTGAGATGCATGTCATTGTCGGGCAGGGTCAGCTATCGGCGATTCTGGAGTCCCGGCCCGAGGATCGGCGGTCCTTCATCGAAGAGGCCGCGGGCGTGCTCAAGCATCGGCGGCGCAAGGAGAAGGCCGTCCGCAAGCTGGATGCCATGCAGGCCAATCTGGCGCGACTGACCGACCTCACCACCGAATTGCGCAGGCAGCTCAAGCCATTGGGGCGGCAGGCCGAGGTGGCGCGGCGGGCGGCGACCGTGCAATCGGAGCTGCGCGACGCGCGCTTGCGGCTCGCGGCCGACGATCTGGTGTCGCGGCGCACCGAGCTGGAGAGCCAGCAGAGCAAAGAGGCGTACGCGCGCGAGCAGCAGGTCAATATGCAGGCCGAGCTGGATGCGGCGAATGCGGCGCTGGCACAGCAGGAGTTCGAGCTGTCGCGGTTGACGCCGAGTGCGGAGGCGGCGGCGCAGACCTGGTTCCAGCTGTCCGCTTTGACCGAACGCGTCAATGCCACTATTCGCATCGCGCGGGATCGGGCGCGCAATCTGACCATCGAGCAGCCGAGCGGCGCGGGGCGCGATCCCGACCAGCTCGAGCGTGAAGCCGAGCGGGTGGAGGCCGAGGAGGCCGAACTGCTGGCGGCGGTGGAGATCGCCACCGAGACCCTCGAGGCGGCGCGCGACGCGCTGCACGAGCGGGAGCAGGCCGCCAAAGCCGCCGAGCAGGCGCATCTGGCGGCCGTGCGGGCCATCGCCGACCGTCGCGAAGGGCTGGCGCGGCTCTCCGGTCAGGTCGACACGCTGCGCACCCGGGCGCAGTCCGTGGACGGGGAGATCTCGCGGCTGTCCACCGCACTGGCCGAAGCCCGGCGGCGCGGCGAGGACGCCGACGCCGAATTCGAGTCCGTGCAGGGCGAATTGAGTGAGCTCGACGCGGGGGAGGAGGGCCTCGACACGCAGTACGAGCACGCCGCGCAGGCCCTCGAACTGGCCGACCAGCGGGTCACCGAACTGCGGGAGAAGGACCGCGAAGCCAGCAAGCGCGTCGCCTCGCTGTCCGCGCGGATCGAGGCGCTCACCATGGGTTTGGCGCGCAAGGACGGCGCGGCCTGGCTCCTGGAGCATCGCACCGACGGGCTGCTGGGGCCGCTGTCCGGGCTGATTCGCGTGCACGGCGGCTACGAGGCCGCCGTCGCCGCCGCGCTCGGGCCGCTCGCCGACGCCGTGGCCGCCGACACCGGACCGTCCGCGCACGCCGCCGTGCGGGCGCTCAAGGAGTCCGACGGGGGTCGGGCGGCGCTCGTGTACGGCCATGCGACGCAACCGGATTCGCGGCCCAACGGGCAGCTACCCGGGTCGGCGCGCTGGCTCGCCGACATCGTCGACTGCCCGGACCACCTGCGCGGCGCGATCGGGGCGCTCACCGCCGGCATCGCCGTCGCCGACGATCTGGCCGTCGCCGCACAGGTCATCGCGGCCCGGCCCGAACTGCGTGTCGTCACCCGCGAAGGCGATATCACCGGCAGCGGCTGGCTGCTCGGCGGCTCCGACCGCGCCCCCAGCCAGCTCGAGGTGCAGGCCGAAATCGATGCCGCCAAGGCCGAACTCGTGTCCTGGCAGCGGCAGGCCGAGGAACTCGAGGCCGCCCTCGCCGGTGCGCTCGCCGAGCAGACCGATCGCAAGGAAGCCGTCGATCACGCGCTGCTCGCGCTGCACGAATCCGATCAGGCGCTGGTCGCCATCTACGACCGGCTCGGCCGGCTCGGGCAGACCGCGCGGCGCGCACAGCAGGAATGCGAGCGCATCCTCGCCCAGCGCGCCGACACCGAGGCCGGGCGCGAGGAGACCCTCGCCAAGCTCGCCGAACTCGAGGACCGGCTGCGGCACGCCGAGGACGAACAGTCCGAAATGGGTTCGGACGCAGCGGGAACCGAGACCGCCGGTTACGCGCGCGAGGAAGCCGCCGCCGCGCTCGCCGAAGCCCGCACCATGGAGGTCGAGGCCCGCCTGGCCGTGCGCACCGCCGAGGAACGCGCGGAATCGGTTCGCGGCAAAGCGGATTCGCTGCGCCGCATGGCCCGCGCCGAACGCGAGACCCGCGCCCGCGCCGAACGCGCCCAGGCCGCCCGCCGGCAGGCGTCCGCCGTCGCCGCCGTGGTCGCCGACTCCGCCGAACGCGTTGCCGCGCAACTGGAAACCGTCGTCGCCGAGGCGTCCGCACGCCGCGATGAGCTGGTGCGCCGCCGCTCCGAGATCGCCGCGCAGGTGGAGCAGACCAAGGAACGCTCGCGCGCGCTCACCACCCAGCTGAGTCAGATCGTCGACGCCGTGCACCGCGACGAGGTCGCCCGCGCGCAGGCCGCGCTGCGCATCGAACAGCTCGAGACCACCATCGCCGAAACCTTCGGTGTCGCACTGGAAGACCTCATCGCCGAATACGGCCCCGACACCCCCATGCCGCCGACCGCGCTGGAGATGATGGAGTACGAGCAGGCCAAGGAACGCGGCGAGAATGTCAGCGAACCGCAGCCCATGCCGTACGACCGCGCCACCCAGGAGCGGCGCGCCAAACGAGCCGAGAAGGACCTCACCACCCTCGGCAAGGTGAATCCCCTTGCGCTGGAAGAGTTCGCCGCCCTCGAAGAGCGCTACACCTTCCTCAACACCCAGCTCGAGGACGTCAAGAAGGCGCGTCAGGACCTCCTCGACGTGGTCGCCGAGGTCGACGCCCGCATCCTGCAGGTCTTCACCGAAGCCTACGACGATGTGGAACGCGAATTCACCCACGTGTTCAGCAAGCTGTTCCCCGGCGGTGAAGGACGCATCCTGCTCACCGACCCCTCCGACATGCTCACCACCGGCGTCGAGGTCGAAGCGCGCCCGCCGGGCAAGAAGGTCAAGCGGCTCTCCCTGCTCTCCGGCGGCGAGAAGTCCTTGGCCGCAGTGGCCTTCCTGGTAGCCATCTTCCGTGCCCGCCCCTCACCCTTCTACGTGATGGACGAGGTCGAGGCCGCCCTGGACGACACCAACCTGCGCCGCCTCATCGGCCTGTTCGAACAGCTGCGGGAAAAGTCCCAGCTGATCGTCATCACCCACCAGAAGCCCACCATGGAGATCGCCGACGCCCTCTACGGCGTCAGCATGCGCGGCGACGGCATCACCCAGGTGATCTCGCAGCGCCTGCGCGGCGAGAACCTGGTCGGCGCGGCGAGTTAGCGCACGCGGTTCCCGATCAGTGGGACTGCGGTCGCCGAAATTTGAAACATGATCACGTCGGACCCTTGATGCAGATAGCGTCCGGGAGTCATGAGACGTTCTTTTGCAGGTATTGCCCTCGGTGCCGCTGTCGCTCTTGCCCTTCCGGCCTCCGCCGCCCTCGCCGACACCGGGTCCTCCTCGCTGTCGGGAGGCACCGGATCGTCGTCGCTGTCCGGCGGGACCGGGTCGGGCGGCTCCGGGTCGTCGTCGCTGTCCGGCGGGGGCGGCAACCTGCCCAGCTACAGCCAGTGGATCGCCGACGTCACCACCGTGGTCAACGAGGCGAAGACCTACCTGAGCACCCGCCTGCCCAGCGGCGGGAAGCCGGCCATCGTGCTCGACATCGACAACACCTCGCTGGAAACCACCTACAACGCCAGCCCCATCGTGCCCGCCATCGCGCCGGTGCTGCAGCTCACCCAGTGGGCCAAACAGCAGGGCGCCGCAATCATTTTCGTGACCGGGCGGCCCTCGGCCATGGGCATCTACACCAATATCAACCTCACCGCCGTCGGATACTCCGTCGACGGGCTCTACGGCTGCGGGCTCACCACCGGATCCTCCGGTTCGGCGGCGCTGGAATCCTGCAAGATCGGCTCGCGCACCGATATCGAGAGCAAGGGCTACACCATCGTCGCGAATATCGGCAACAGCGCCTCCGACCTGTCCGGCGGGCACGCCGAACGCACCTTCAAGCTGCCCGACTACGACGGCGCGCTGAACTGAATTCCCTTGCCCGCGACCGGAACTCCGGTGCGGGCGTACGACGGACGCCGCGGCTTCGGGCTTGCGGCGTCCGTTCGCGTCTGCGCGGGGCGTGCGCTGTGCGATACGCCGACGTGACCGGTGACGCCGCACCCGCACTCCCTGCGGTGGTGCACGTTCCTACTCCGCCAGGCGCGACTTCACCCGCGCCGCACCGGATTCGGCGAGCCACGTCTCGAAGGAGCGCAGGCAAGGATGGATATGGCGGACCAGTTCGATATCCGCATTCCAGCCCGCCCCGTCGCGGGACTGCCGCCACACATTGCCGACCTCGGTGCCCAGCGCGTCCGCCTCCGCTTCGGTGACCGATTCGTAGCGCAGCGGAATTCCGGTCGCTCGGGTGATGGCGGCCGCCGCCTCCGGCATGGTCAGTGCGTCACCCGCCAATTCGATGGCACGGCCATGGAATTCGCCCGGATTCTGGAAGACCGTCAACGCGATATCGGCGATATCGTCGACCGCGATCACCTGGATCGGCCGATCCGCCGGAAAGGCATGCCTGTGCACCCCGCCGTTGATCCCGTCCAGCAGGGAATCACGCAGCAGATAGTTTTCCATGAACCGCACCGGCCGCAATACCGTCCACCGCATGGAACTCGCGGCCACCGCCTCTTCGATCCGCTGCTTCCCGCCGAAACCGGTGAACCGCGTCTGATTGTGGAACTGCGCGACACCGGTGAACACGAAGTGATCCACCCCCGCGCGTTCCGCCGCCGTCACCAGATCCGCACCCCGTCGCGCCTCCCGATCCACATCCCAGCCCGCCGGGCCGTACGACACCGGCGGCACCGCGAACACGCCTCGAACTCCGGCAACCGCCGCCGCCACACTGTCCCTGTCATCGAAATCGCCGACAACGAGTTCGGCTCCCGCCCCGGCCAATTCGCGCGCCGCCGGTGTCTCCGGATCCCGCACGAGCGCCCGCACCGGCCGCCCCGCCGCCAGCAACCGCCGCGCAGTCGCACCACCCTGCTTCCCCGTCGCCCCGGTCACCAGCACGAGATCGCTGTGAGCAGACATGTATTCAATCTCCTAGGTAGTATTCGGGCCGGTCGACCCGTATCCCGAAGCTACGAGCAGCCGATACGAAAAGGCCACCGCCCCAAGGAAAGCCCGTAACGAAATGACCGCCGCACCACCCCCCGGCCCCGCTGCCCGCACCAGCCTGGACGCGCGAACCGAGGTGTCCGCCGCACCCGTTGGACGAACACGCGGCGTCGCCTGGCCCGAAGTGTCCGCTGAACCCACCGTCCCAAGCTCGCGCGCTGCGGCTGTGCCCCCGGTCCGGGTGGTCGCGCCGTCGGGGGCCAGTACGCGCGCGGACGCACGGCGCAATCGCGCGCTCGTGCTGGCCGCGGCGCAGCGGGCGTTCGCCGAGCACGGAACGGGTGTGTCACTGGCGGAGATCGCCCGGCGCGCCGGCGTGGGCGCGGGGACCGTGCATCGCCATTTCCCCACCAAAACCGAACTCGTCGAAGCGGTTGTGCAGCAGCGCCTGGACCGTCTGACAGCGATCGCGGTCAGCCACCGTGATGCCGCCGACCCGGGGGCGGCCTTCTTCGCCTTCTGCACCGAGGTGGTGGCCTCCACCCCCGGCAACCAGGCCCTCTGCGACCTGATCGGAAACGACGGCTGGCCCCGGGAACTGATGCGCGAAGCCGGAACCCGCTTCCACCGCGCCCTGGCCGACCTCCTCGACGCGGCCCACCGTCAGCGAGCTGTCCGCCCCGATCTCACCCTCCCCGACGTCCTCGCGATTTTCACGGGCTGCGTTGCCATCCAACGCCTGCCCGGAACCACCCCCGGCATCTCCCGCCCCGCCGCCATGGTCCTGGACGCCATGCGCCCCGCATCCCCCCGCCCCGTAACGAAACCCGAAACCCCCACACACTCCCATAACGAAACCCGGCCCCGTAACGAAACGTCAGCCACCGCCTGCCCGATCTGCGCCTCCCCGGTACACCCCACCGGCACCGGCCGCCCACCCCGCTACTGCTCCCCGGCCTGCCGCCAGAAGGCCCACCGCCAACGCCACGCCACCCCGCGCCCGGACTCCACTCGGATCCCGCAGCAATACTGAATTCGGAGTCGCGATGTCACCCGCGCCGGGATGACGGCCGAGACGGAACACCCGTCGGTCCCGTTGATCATGGAGTGCGGCAAAGCGGATCGGGGGGAAACATGTTGTCGCCGGGTCGGCCATTCTGCCTTGCGAGAGGGCTACGTTTGTGGGAGGGCGCTGAATCGGCTGTGCTGGCAGGGAGGTATCCCGGATGGTTCGCCAATCTATGTGGCTGCGAGTCGGATTGCTGGTTGTGAGTGCGGGGTGCGTCGTAAGCGCCGCCGGGTGTGGGGGTGATGGGTCCACTCCGGGGACGAGTGCCTCCGCGCAGCCGAGCGGTACGACGGGGGCGACGACCGCGCCCTCGGCCGACCCGGCGACGACCGAGCCGACCACGCCGCCCGTGCCGACCACCACGTCCACCACGCCCGCGGGTGTTTCCGCCTGCCGGACATCGCAATTGACGGTCGCGCTGGGGCCGGGCGGTGGAGCCGCGGGGCACACCGTCTTCCCGATCGTGTTCACCAACAATGGGTCCGGGGTCTGCACGATCACCGGCTATCCCGGGGTGTCGTTCACCAACGGTCCAGCCGGGGATCCCATCGGCGCGGCCGCCACTCGCGATCCGGGTGAATCCGCCACCGTGCGACTGGATCCCGGCGCGCAGGCGTCCGCCTCGGTGAGCGTCGTGACCAGCGTGGATGTCTACCCGCCCGAGATCTGCGGCCCGACATCCGCTGCGGGACTGCGCATCTATCCGCCGGACAACACCGAATCGGTGTTCCTCGAACAATCTCGCACCGTGTGCTCCAAGATCGGGATTCTGCGCGTGCAGCCGGTGATTCCGGGTAGTGGCCGCTGACAACGGTTTTCGGTAGCCCGTCAACGGAGCCCGGTCGCGAAGTAGGCTCACAGCGTGTTGTGGGTGTCTGCGGTCGCTTTCGGGGTGGCGTGGTGGCTGGGGTTGTATCTGATGGCGCGGGATTCGCGAAAGCCCGTGCTGCGCCGGGCCGGAATCGGACTGCTCGCGTACGCGGCGGCGGTGGTCGGCGATGCGGTGGCGGTGAACGGCACCTGGTTCGACGGTATTCGCCTGGTGCTGGTGTGCCTGCCCGCCCTCGCCTGGACCGGGGTGTTCATCCGGCTGCTGCCGGACCGCTTCGTCGAACGCGCCGACCGGCTGTGGCGGCTCGCGCTGGTGCCGGCGTGCGCGCTGCTGGCCATGCCCGCGGCGGCCGGATTCCTGCCCGCCGGTTACTTTCTCGGCGCGCTGGCGGTGGCCGCGCTGCTGGTGACCATGCTGGCGGTCATGCTGCGCTACGACTTCGCGGTCGGCCCGCACCGGTCGGTGGCCGGGCTGCTCACGGTGGGCGCGCTCATGTTCGGTTTGAGTGCCTCGCTGATTCTGGTCGGATTCCATGCGCTGCCGCGCACCGCCATGCTGTCGGCGGTGGCCGTGGACCTGGTGCTGCTCGGCATCGGCATCGCGGTGCTCGACGCCTTCGACGAAGGGGAGGCGCTGCGCGCGGATATGGTGCGCTCCCTGCTGGTTTCGGCGCTCACCGCGGCGGTGTTCGGCGGGCAGGCGGCGGTCGCCATCGTGCTGGCGGGGGAGCGGACGCCGCTGCTGGCGCTGCTGTTCGGTGCCGTCGCGGCCGCCATCGCCATGCAGGTGCTCAATGCGCCGTTGCAGGCGAGCGTGGACCGGCTGGCCTTCACCTCGCCGCAGTTGCGGCAGGAACGCAGTGAATTGCGCACCGCCGCCGAGGCTTTGCCGCGCAAGGAGGCCGAGACCGGTCTGGCGGCCCTGGGCGAGGACGAGTTCGCGCGCCTGACCCGCCGCGCCCTGAGCCACTACGCCGATCTGGGCAAGCTGGTGTCCAGCCCGCTCATCGACCTGCCCGCCATCGACGCCCGCCTGGCCGGCCGCGACGCCACCGGCCCGCTGGACCGCGCCGCCGAACTGAAAGCGCTACTGAGCGAGAGCATCACCCATCTGAAACCGCGCACCGGCGAGGACTTCGGCACCAGCGAGGAGTGGCGGCACTACAACTCCGTCTACTTCTATTACGTCGCCGGCATCCGCCCCTACAGCGTGCGCACCAAACGCACCGACCTGGATCCGGTCTCGCGCCGCGCCCTGGCCTGGTTCGTCGACCAGGTGCCCGAACGCACCCTGCACAACTGGCAGAACGCGGCAGCGCGCATGATCGCCGCACAGCTGCGATCCGGAATCGATTCCCTGCCATCTTGATTCGGTAGCAGCACCCTGACCTGCGGCTGGCAGTATTCGGCAGCTCTTGGGATGGTTCCGGCAGTGCGATGGCGGCCACTGTCGAACCAGCAAGCCGAATCCGATCGGAAGGACCCGATTCCCATGACCGCCATGACCAGCACCCCCGCCGCCCGCCGCATCCTGGGCATGACCCCGCTGCGCCTGGCCTATGAATTCGACGGCATCGCCACCATGGTCTCCGGTGTGGCGATCACGGCTCTGGCCGGCGTGCTGGACTCACCGCTCGGCCTCGACACCTGGGTGCTGCTCGCCACCGGCATCTTCTTCATGGTCTACGCGGCCGGAGTCCTCGTGGTGGCCACGCGACGCGAAATCCCGCGCCGCGCAGCCGCTGTCATTGCCGGGCTGAACGCCTTCTGGACCGTGGACAGCCTCGTCACACTGGCGGCGGGGTGGCTGGAACCCACCACGCTCGGCGCCGTCGGCATCATCCTGATCGCCGGCTTCACCGCTGTCATGTCGGCCGCCCAGTTCGTTCTGCTGCGTGCCGCACGCTGATCCCTCGCGCGCAATGCCGTCCGGTTCCCGCCGGGCGGCATTGCCGCGTTCGGCTACAGCAGGTCGCTCACGTCGTCGGGGACGTCGACGGCGTATTTGCGCAAGGTGTCCATCGGGACCACCTCGAGGGCGTTCTCGTGGGTGGCGGCCAGCACCACGGGGGCGGCCACGCCGTCTTCGTGGGCGTGCAGCCAGCGCACGGCCACCACGCACCAGCGGTCGCCGGGTTGCAGGCCGGGGAAGTTGTTCTCCGGACGCGGGGTGATGAGGTCGTTGCCGATCGACTTCTGGTGCTCCAGGAACTCCGCGGTCACGACTGTGCACACCGTGTGGCTGCCCAGATCTTCGGGTCCGGTGCTGCAGCAGCCGTCCCGGTAGAAGCCGGTGAGAGGATCGGTGCCACACTCCTCCAGCGGTCCCCCAAGCACATTTCGATCGGTCACGTCGCCGATCCTATTGTCTCGGTGTCGCATTCGCCGCTCCTTCCGCACTGTGGTGCGTTGTTGGGCAGACCGGTCGGTCGTTGCTTCGATTCGGCGGACACGGATCGGCGTGTCCATAGCCGATATACACCGATATGTGCTAAGCGACACTCCTCCGCAACCCGTGGGTAGGTACGTGAATCGGGCAACAGGGCACCCTCTGACAGGATGAGGGTGTGAATGGACAAGCTTGGATCCTCATTGCCGCGATCGCAGCGGTGCTGCTGGTCGCGTTCGTTTCCGGATTCGTCCTCTACAAACGCCGCCGCATCTCGCTGACCCCGCCTCCGGCGACGAAGGAACTCCCGGAGACCAAGGACCGGTCGGGCGGCTACACCGCATCCAGCGGGTTCAACTTCAGCGAAGGCGGCGGCACCGCCACGCTGCCCAAGCCCACACCGGAACCGGCCCCCAAGCCGGAACCGAAGCCCGCGGCGGAAGCGGCCACCGAGCCCGCCCCGGAGCCGGTGCTCGAGCGCACCGACGACGAGGGCCAGCCGCACATCGGCGACGACGCGGCCATTCCGCGCGACTCCGGCCGCCGCAGCATTCACGACGTCCAGCTGCCCCCGCCTGTCCAGGGCCCTGAGCCCGCACCGGTAGCCGAGGCCGGCACCGCCGCGCCGGAGGCCGACACCGCCGCCGCGCCCGCCGAGACCGTTCCGGCGGAAACGGCCGCGCCCGCTGAGGTTTCCGCCCCGGCCGCGCCCGCTGAGGCCGTGGCCCCCGCCGAAGTCCCCGCCGCCCCGGGCGAGGTTGCCGCTCCGGCTCCCGTCGAGGTGGCCGCACCCGTCGAAACCGAGGCTCCCGCCGAGGTTTCCGCACCCGTAGTCCCCGAGATCGAGCCCACCGCCGGTCGCCTGAATCGCCTGCGCGGTCGCCTGTCCCGCTCCCAGAACGCCGTCGGCAAGTCCCTGCTGGGCCTGCTCGGCGGCGGCGATCTCGACGAGGATTCGTGGGAGGAGATCGAGGACACCCTCGTCATGGCCGATCTCGGCACCGCCTCCACCGCGGCCGTGGTCGAGCGCCTGCGCGAGGCGATGGCCTCCCGCAGCGTCCGCAATGCGGAAGAGGCTCGCGCGGTGCTGCGCGAGGTGCTCATCGAGGCGCTGCGCCCCGAACTGGATCGTTCGATCCGGGCCCTGCCGCACGCCGATCATCCGGCCGTGCTGCTGGTCGTCGGCGTGAACGGCACCGGAAAGACCACCACCACAGGCAAACTCGCGCGCGTGCTGGTCGCCGACGGCCGTCGCGTGCTGCTCGGCGCGGCCGACACCTTCCGCGCCGCCGCCGCCGATCAGCTGCAGACCTGGGGTGAGCGCGTCGGCGCGGAGACCGTGCGCGGCAAGGAGGGCGCCGACCCGGCCGCCGTCGCCTTCGACGCGGTGGCCGCCGGCATCGACCGTGGCGTGGACGCCGTGCTCGTGGACACCGCGGGCCGCCTGCACACCAAGACCGGTCTGATGGACGAGCTCGGCAAGGTCAAGCGCGTGGTGGAGAAGAAGGCGGAGGTGGACGAGGTCCTGCTGGTGCTCGATGCCACGGTCGGCCAGAACGGTCTGATGCAGGCGCGGGTGTTCGCGGAGGTCGTCGACATCACCGGTGTTGCCCTGACGAAGCTGGACGGAACGGCCAAGGGCGGCATCGTTTTCCAGGTGCAGCACGAGCTCGGCGTACCCGTGAAACTGGTCGGTTTGGGCGAGGGTGCGGATGATCTTGCCCCGTTCGAGCCCGGAGCCTTCGTCGACGCGCTGCTCGGATAATCGCGCCTAACCTGCGCAGACCGGACAAACCAATATCATCCTCACAATCTGCTCGTAACAGAGGTGCGATCCCGGCAACGCGACCGAAACAGAGCTGGTTCATCCGTTCACCTAGGTGAAACGCCGCAGGCTCACGGATGAAACACCGACTGGCGAACCTCATTGCAGGCTCGTTCGCCGCTTGCTGGCGGAGCCCGATGATGAGGAGGAAATTGCGGTGGCCTTTCCCGTAATCGGCGCACCTGACGCCGGCGACACCGCATGGATGCTGACCAGTTCAGCACTCGTGCTTTTGATGACACCCGGTCTGGCGTTCTTCTACGGCGGCATGGTCCGCTCGAAGAACGTGCTGAACATGATCATGATGAGCATCAGCGCGATGGGCGTCGTCGGCGTCCTCTGGGCGCTGTACGGCTTCTCGATCGCGTTCGGCGAGGACAAGGGCAACCTGTTCGGTGACCCCGCCCAGTACTTCGGCCTGAAGGACGTCTTCGGCGGCACGTACCTGGCCAGCACCGACGACGCCGGGGTGACCACCCCGGCCGGAATCCCGCTGGCGGGCACGATCCCGCTGACGGTGTTCGTCGCCTTCCAACTCATGTTCGCGATCATCACGGTCGCGCTGATCTCGGGCGCGGTGGCCGACCGCCTGAAGTTCGGCGCCTGGCTGCTGTTCACCGCCGTGTGGGTCACCGTCGTCTACTTCCCGGTCTCGCACTGGGTCTTCGCCTTCGACGGCATCACCGCCGAGACCGGCGGCTGGATCGCCAACAAGCTCGACGCCATCGACTTCGCCGGTGGCACCGCCGTGCACATCAACGCCGGTATCGCCGGCCTGGTTCTGGCCATCGTGCTCGGCAAGCGCAAGGGCTGGCCGCAGACCCCGATGCGCCCGCACAACCTGCCCTTCGTCATGCTCGGCGCGGGCCTGCTGTGGTTCGGCTGGTTCGGCTTCAACGCCGGTTCGGCCGTGGGCTCCAACGGCATTGCCGGCGCTACCTTCCTGACGACCGCCATCGCCACCGCCGCCGCCATGCTGGCCTGGCTCTTCGTCGAGAAGCTCCGTGACGGGCACGCCACCTCCCTCGGCGCGGCCTCGGGCATCGTGGCCGGTCTGGT
This sequence comes from Nocardia huaxiensis, assembly GCF_013744875.1. Taxonomy (NCBI): domain Bacteria; kingdom Bacillati; phylum Actinomycetota; class Actinomycetes; order Mycobacteriales; family Nocardiaceae; genus Nocardia; species Nocardia huaxiensis. The sequence continues at coordinate 7,119,941 of NZ_CP059399.1, read as the reverse complement.
CGCCATCACCCCGGCCTGTTCCTCGGTGAACGTGATCGGCGCGCTGGCCATCGGCATCGTCTCGGGTGCGCTGTGCGCCCTGGCCGTGGGCCTGAAGTTCAAGTTCGGCTTCGACGACTCGCTCGACGTGGTCGGCGTCCACCTGGTCGGCGGTATCGTCGGCACCCTGATGGTCGGCCTGGTTGCCGCGCCCGAGGCGCCGACCCCGGCCCTCATGGGAATCAAGGGCCTGTTCTACGGCGGCGGCGCGGATCAGCTGATCAAGCAGGCCGTGGGAGCCGGTGCGGTACTTGCCTTCTCGGGTGTCGCCACTCTCATCATCGCCCTCGCCATCAAGTTCACCATCGGTCTCCGGGCGGACGAAGAAGCCGAGTTCGTGGGCTTGGACGAGTCCGAGCACGCGGAAACGGCATACGATTTCGCTGCTGTGGGTGGATCGGCACGGACCGCCCTCGTCAAGGAGGCATGACGCATGAAACTGGTTACCGCAATCGTCAAACCGTTCACGCTCGAGGACGTGAAGTCCGGGCTGGAGCAGGCGGGCGTGCTCGGCATGACCGTGAGCGAGGTCCAGGGCTACGGCCGGCAGAAGGGCCACACCGAGGTTTACCGAGGTGCGGAGTACTCCGTCGACTTCGTCCCGAAGGTTCGGGTCGAGGTGGTCGTGGACGACGCCTCCGTGGAGAAGGTCGTCGAGGTGATCGTCGAGGCCGCCCGCACCGGCAAGATCGGCGACGGCAAGGTCTGGGTCACCCCGGTCGAGGCCGTCATCCGGGTCCGCACCGGTGAGCGCGGGTCGGACGCTCTGTAAAGAGGTACTGACGAGCGGCGGCCCCGCTCCCTCCGGAGACAACGACCGGCGGGAGGGGGCCGCCCCCGTGTGGGGACCCGCTCGGAAAGACCAGGCGCCGATCCGAATTCGGCGCCGACAGGTTCCGCCGCAGCGGGGACCGACGAACTGAATCAAGATTGGTGGTGGGTTGGTGTGGGATTCCAGCAGCAGCGCGACGAGAAAGCCGGGGAGAAGGTCTCCAATGGCGCTTCGGATCTGGTCCGGGCCCGCAACCAGCTGATCGCCGACCACAATGCCAACGGCAAGTCCTCCCGGCTCGAGCCGGAGGCGCTGCGGCAGGCGCTGGTGGACCTCTACGAGCTGTGGCTGACCACCAAGGGCCACGAGGTCGGCATCACCGCCGACAGCGGTCTGGCCATTGTCGCGGTGGGCGGTCTGGGCCGCCGCGAGATGCTGCCCTACTCCGACCTGGATCTGGTGCTGCTCTACGACGACGTCGACCCCGCCAAGGTCGCCGAGGTCGCCGATCAGCTCTGGTATCCGCTGTGGGACGCGCACATCAAACTCGATCACAGCGTGCGCACGGTGCCGCAGGCCCTGCGCGTCGCCTCCGACGATCTGACCGCCGCCCTCGGCATGCTCGAGGCCCGGCGCATCGTCGGCGATGAGGGCCTGAGCAATCTGCTGATCAGCGGCGTGCGCCGGGACTGGCGGTCCGGAATCCGGTCCCGCTTCGACGAACTCATCGCGCAGGCCGAAACCCGCTGGCGGCGAAGCGGAGAGATCGCGCACCGCGCCGAACCCGATCTGAAGGCCGGGCGCGGCGGGCTGCGCGACATCCAACTGCTCGACGCCCTCGCCATCGCACAGCTGACCGACGCCATGCCGGGGCTCGGTCCGGATGTGCCCGGCGGCGGGCTGAAGCAGGCGCATCGCCGGCTGCTGGACGTGCGCACCGAACTGCATCGGGTGGCCGGACGCGCGCGGGATCAGCTGCGCGCCCAGGACGCCGACGAGATCGGGGCCGCGCTGCGCATAGGCGACCGGTTCGATCTGGCCCGCACTCTGAGCGATGCGGCGCGCACGGTCAGCTATTCGGTGGATGTCGGGCTGCGTACCGCTGCCAACGCGCTGCCGCGGCGCGGGCTCGCACGACTGCGCCGCGTCCCGGTGCGACGACCACTCGATGAGGGGGTGGTCGAGCACTCCGGTGAGGTGGTGCTGGCGCGCGATGCCCGCCCGCAGCGCGATCCCGGGCTGATCCTGCGCGTGGCCGCGGCCTCGGCGCAGACCGGATTGCCCATGTCGGCGACGACGTTGAACCGGCTCTCCGAGGACGCGCCCGAGCTGCGCGAGCCGTGGCCCAAGGAGGCGCTCAACGATCTGCTGGTGCTGCTGGGCGCGGGCCGCGGCACCATCGACGCCATCGAGGCGCTGGATCGAACGGGTCTGTGGGGCAGGCTGTTTCCGGAGTGGGGCGTGGTGCGCGACCTGCCGCCGCGCGATGCCATGCACACCTGGACCGTGGACCGCCATCTCATGGAGGCGGTCGCGCAGGCCAGTGCGCTGTCCACCCGGGTCGCACGGCCGGACCTGCTGCTCATCGGGTCGCTGCTGCACGATATCGGCAAGGGGCGCACGGAGGATCACAGCGTGGTCGGTGCGGAACTGGCCACGTCCATCGGGCGGCGGCTGGGGCTGTGGCCCTCGGATGTGCAGACGCTGTCGGCCATGGTGCGGCATCATCTGCTGTTGCCCGACACCGCGACGCGCCGCGATCTCGCCGATCCGGACACCGTGAAGATGGTGGTCGACGCGCTCGACGGCAATGCCGAACTCCTCGAACTGCTGCACGCGCTGGCCGAAGCCGATTCCCTCGCAACGGGTCCGGGTGTGTGGAACGACTGGAAGGCCTCGCTCATCGGGGATCTGGTGCGTCGCTGCCGGATTGCCATGGCGGGCGGGGAAGCGCCGCAGCCCGAACCGATTCCGGACGAATTGCGGCAGCGGGCCGAGGCCGGTGGGGTGCATGTGGAATTGCGGCACGGTGAGGGCCGCTACACCCATATCGTGACCGTGGTCGCGCCCGACCATCCGGGGCTGCTGTCGGATGCGGCGGGCGTGCTGGCGCTGCATTCGCTGCGGGTGCTCTCGGCCGATCTCGCGAGTGTCGGGAAATCGGCCATCGATACGTTCACGGTCGTGCCGCGTTTCGGTAATCCGCCGGATCCGGGTCTGCTGCGCCAGGAATTGATCCGGGCCATCAATGGCGATCTGGATCTGGTGGCGGTGCTGGCGCGCAAGGAACGCGAGGCGGGCGGTACGCAGCCGAGTCCGTTCGCGCAGGCGCAGCCGCGGATTCTCTGGCACGAAACGGCCGAACCGGGCCGGGTGCTGCTGGAATTGCGGGCCGAGGATCGGATCGGATTGCTCAGCCGATTGGCCAAAGCGCTGTCCGATTCCGGGGTGAATGTGTGCTGGGCGAAAGTCACGACCCGCGGTTCCGCGGTCGATGACACCTTTTCCCTCGATCTCGGCGCTTCCGACACACCGCAGCGACGCGCCGAAATCGAGGCGGCCCTGCTGGCTGTGGTACCACCGCAACTACCGAAGAAAACTCCCGAATCGGACACAGAAAACGGATCAACCAGGGTTTTCTGACCGATCGCCAGGAAGCGGGATTAACTGGCAAACCGTACGTTTGCCAGTTAATCCGATTGTTGCGAGCAATTTGCTGAAATACCGATCAGGTGACCGGCGCCACACTCTACGATTCGCTTCAGCCCATGCTGTCGCGAGCACGAGGGGAGTGGTTCGGTGGCAATTGAAGTGGTCTCCGCGTCAATGATGACGAGCGATTCGACCCAGCACATCGCCCGCTGCGTGGGCGGCGACCGCTGGGTCGTCTCCTGGTTGCCCGGCCGCACCCTATCCGGTCAGCAGGCGGTCACCGCCATGACGATCGCCTCGACCGTCGCCGATCACACCCCCAGCGACGCCGAATGGGTCATGCTCGACGGCCTGGCGCTGGGCCTGGGCCTCACCGCTCGCGAAGCCGTCGGCATGGTCCGCACCGAGAAGCACGACCTGCGCAGGCCCCGCCGCCCCGGTCTCGACTGAAAACCATCCCCTCCCTTGGCCTGTGTCTCATCACTTCGGCACGCCCACTACCCTGGTATTCGAGTGTGACGTCCCTCGAGATCAGGAGCGCGATCGGTGTTCGAATCCCTTTCCGACCGGTTGACCGGTGCCCTCAAGGATCTGCGCGGCAAGGGGCGCCTGTCACCGGCCGATATCGACGCGACCGCGCGCGAGATCCGGCTGGCCCTGCTCGAGGCCGACGTGGCGCTGCCGGTGGTGCGCAGCTTCATCGCCAAGATCAAGGAGCGCGCCAAGGGCGCCGAGGTCTCCGCGGCGCTGAACCCGGCCCAGCAGGTCGTGAAGATCGTCAACGAGGAGCTGATCGGCATCCTCGGCGGCGAGACCCGCCGCCTCCAGTACGCCAAGAACCCGCCCACCGTCATCATGCTGGCCGGTCTGCAGGGTGCCGGTAAGACCACCCTCGCGGGCAAGCTCGCCAAATGGCTGAAGGGCCAAGGACATCAGCCGCTGCTGGTCGCCTGCGACCTCCAGCGCCCGGGCGCGGTAACCCAGCTTCAGGTGGTCGGCGAGCGCGCCGACGTGCCGGTGTTCGCCCCGCACCCGGGCACCTCCATCGGCGGCGGCGACAACCCGCTCGGCATCTCCGCGGCTGATCCGGTGAACGTGGCGCAGGCCGGTATCGCCGAGGCCAAGCAGAAGCAGTACGACGTGGTCATCGTCGACACCGCCGGCCGCCTCGGCATCGACGCCGAACTCATGGGCCAGGCCGCGGGCATCCGCGACGCCGTGCAGCCCGACGAGATCCTGTTCGTCCTCGACGCCATGATCGGCCAGGACGCGGTCGCCACCGCGCAGGCCTTCCGCGACGGCGTCGGCTTCACCGGTGTCGTGCTCACCAAGCTCGACGGCGACGCCCGCGGTGGCGCGGCGCTGTCGGTGCGTGAAATCACCGGCCAGCCCATCCTTTTTGCCTCCACCGGCGAAAAGCTCGAGGACTTCGACGTCTTCCACCCCGACCGCATGGCCTCCCGCATCCTTGGCATGGGCGACCTGCTCTCGCTCATCGAGCAGGCCGAACAGGTCTACGACGCCAAGCAGGCCGAGGAAGCCGCCCGCAAGATCGGCTCCGGCGAACTGACGTTGGAGGACTTCCTCGAGCAGATGCTCGCCATCCGCAAGATGGGCCCCATCGGCAACCTGCTCGGCATGCTGCCGGGCGCCGGCCAGATGAAGGACGTCCTCGCCCAGGTCGACGACAAACAACTCGACCGGGTCCAGGCCATCATCCGCGGCATGACCCCCGCCGAACGCGCCAACCCCAAGATCATCAACGCCTCCCGCCGCCTGCGCATCGCCAACGGCTCCGGCGTCACGGTCACCGACGTCAACCAGCTCGTCGATCGTTTCTTCGAGGCGAAGAAGATGATGGGCGCCATGAGCCGCCAGTTCGGCCTCCCCGGCGCCGGTGGCCGCAACAAGGGCAAGGGCAAAGGCAAAAAGGGCAAGAAGGGCGGCCGCGGCCCCACCCCGCCGAAGGTGCGCGGCGGCTTCCCCGGCATGCCGGGTATGCCCGGTATGGGCGGCATGCCCGACCTCTCCAACCTCCCCGCCGGCCTCAACGAACTGCCCCCCGGCCTGGAAGGTTTCGACCTCTCCAAGCTGAACTTCCCGAAGAATTAGGACCCCCGAGGGGTACGGAAGCGGCCCCGTCGCACTCGCGACGGGGCCGATCTCTGTTCTAGCGGCGACGTTCCAACGCCGCCCGGATCAGGTTCCGGGCGATCTCACCTGAAACGGATTGTCCCGCCAGGGTTTTGAACGCACGGCCGTAGGTTGCGATCTCGCGCGGCTGGGTGATGGTCAGCTCTGCGGCTGTCCCTTCGACCATGACGAGACGGTTGTCGAACATGGCGAAGTTGGTGGAGACCACGAGCGCCTCGGCGGTGGCCGGAACGATTCCGAGGGCCACCCGAGGCATCCCGATGATGGCGGCCAGCCTGTCGAGTTGGCCGCGCATCACCACGTCACTGCCAACGGTGGTGTAGAGCGCCTGCTCGGCAATGAGGAAGTGGAATCGGTGGTCACGCTGGTAGAGGATCCGTTGCCGTTCCATGCGTTTGCTCACCGCTGCGTCCAGATCATCGGGGGCCTGGTGAAACTCCATGCCCCGCCGTAGTTTCGCCTCGGCGTATTCCGCGGTTTGCAGGAGGCCGGGGATTATCTGCGGCTGATAGTCGCGGATCACTGTCGCTTCGGCTTCCAGCCTCAGCGCCTTCTGCTGCCGACGTTGGAGGCCGGTGCCGAGGATGCGCCGCCATTCGACGTAGGCGGCGTCGATGGTGTGCAGGGTGGCCAGCAGGTCGGCGAGCTGATCGGCCGCCCCGGTGTGTTCGCAGTAGGCCCGGATATCGGCGTCGGTGGGCGTGATGCGCCCGTATTCGATTTTCGAGACCTTCGATTCGTGCCAGCCGGCCGCACCTGCCAGCGCGCGGCCGGTGAGCCCTGACCTGCGGCGAAGCTCTCGCAGCCGTGCCCCGAGAGCTTCCTGTGCGTCGTAGACGTTGTTCGTCACCGGTGGACGTACTCGACGTATGGGATGGCAACGGCCCAGAGCCGCTCGCGTACGCCGTGGCAGTAGGCTACGACGCCCGGATCCGTGGTTACCGCCAGCCCGGCCGGTTTCCCCGCGTCGGTCACCAGGTGCCCGGCCAGCGTGAAGGTGCCCCGTCCGGTATCGGACATCGTGGCACCGATGAACGTGTCTTCTTCAGCGAACCCCGTTAGCAAGTGCGGTATTTCGACGATTTCAGGCTTTCCGGTCCACTACCCCTGCACCAGGTAGGTGTCGCGATCGGTGAGGTACAGCGACGGGCACTGTCCTACGTCCGACCCGCCTCTGCCGAGGAATGTAAGGCGCATCGTACTGCCCCCTCTTCAACGGTGTGCGCGAGTTTTCCCGCGCACAACCCATGATCTCTCGGTCTGCCCAGAACTATGCGCAGCTGAAAGATTTTCAGCAAAGTCGAGCACACTACGTGCCCGTAGACGCACCTCCTCTCTAGCTTCGACTCAGGTGCTCGGAGCCGGTGCGGCCGACCCGGCCCCGAACTGCTTCACCACCGACAAGGGGCTGACATGACCAGGCGCAGAAGGATTTACAGCTTTCCCGGCGGGGTCTTGGAGACCAACGACTACGGCGACGGCAACGCCGGAGGCGTCTATGTGGAGTCATGCAGGATGGCTCAGCTCTGGGACCAGGCCGAGATCCGGCGGCCCGCCGACCGGCTCGGCTACGACGTTCATCCAGCCCGCAGGTTGGAACAGTCGTGATCGCACCGGGGGTCTGCTCATGCATCGCCTACGCGCCGACGTTCAGCCCCGGAGCCTGCGGGGCCGATGTCTGGGTTGTGCTCAGGAGGGATTCCGGCGGATGGTGCGGGTGATGCCGAAGGCGGTGGGGGACAGGGTTACTCGCAGAGCGCCGCAGGCGCAGCGGGTGTAGGTGACCGTGCCTTCCGAGGTGGGGTGGCGGGAAATCGTTTGGAATGGGCGGGCGGTGGGCCAGCCGCAGTGTTCGCATTGTTCGTCCGCTGCCATGGGTCCAGTGTCGGTAGCGGGATTAGGGTGGGTCCATCGAATATTTTCGCAGCGAATCGTATGGGAACGTCGCATGATCGATCCTCGGTTGCATACTCTGCGGATGCTGCGCGAGCAGGGGACGGTTACGGCCACCGCGGGTGCGCTGCATCTCACGCCGTCCACGGTGTCGCAGCAATTGCGCACGCTGGCACGGGAACTCGATGTGGAGCTGTTGGAACAGGTGGGGAGGCGGGTGAAGCTGACCGATGCCGCGCACGCGCTGTTGCGGCACGCGGATCTGCTGTTCGCCCAATCCGAGAGTGCGCGTGCCGAATTGGCTGCCCACCGTGCGGGGATGGCCGGGGTGCTGCGCATCAGCTCCATGCCCACCGCGCTGGCGGCCCTCATCGCGCCCGCCGCAGCCCGGTTGCGCGACCAGCATCCTGGGCTGACTGTCGAGCTCATCGAGGACGAGTCCAGTCACTGCTTCGAGCTGCTGCTGGCGGGTGACAGCGATATCGCCGTCGTCCTGCCCTCGCCCAGCAGCCCGGCCCCGGGCGACCTGCGCTTCGAACAGCGCAATCTGCTGGCCGAACCCATGGATCTGGTCGTCCCCGTGGGGCATCCGCTGGCCGGGCGCACGGGCGTCACCTTGAGTGAGGCGGCGGGCGAACCCTGGATCACCGGCCGCGAACGCATCACCCACCGGCTGGTGGTGTCGGCCGCCTGCGCCGCCGCCGGATTCACCCCGCGAATCGCCGGGCAGGCAGTCGATTTCACCGGAGTCGCCGCCATGGTCGCGCACGGTTTCGGCGTGAGCCTGATCTCGCGCCTGGGAATGATCCCGCCGGAGTTGGCAGTGGTGCGGGTGCCGCTACACGGCGAGCCGATTCCCATGCGCCGGCACCTGACCGTGGTCCGCCGGGGCGGCTACGAGCATCCCGTGATCGCCGAGGCGCTGCGTGTGATCCGCGCGGTCTGCCGAGAGCATCCGGGCGTCACCCTGCTCGACAGCTGAGGGGTGTGCCCCGGCGACACGCCCCTTGCGGCCGTGGGGGACTCTGGACTGTAGTGGACCATGGTTTGTATCGAGACACGATGCGTGTGGCGAGGAGGCCGATATGCGTCTGCATTTCCGTGGAGTGGTGCTGCCGGGTGAGGAGGTGCGCGATCTGTGGGTGCATGACGGCGTGATCTCGTTCGAGCCGGTCGCGCGGGCCGAGACCGTGCACGCGTCCGGGTGGATCGTGCCCGGGTTGGTGGACGCGCACTGCCATGTCGGCATCAAATACGGTGGGGGAGACGAGGATCGGGACGGGGCGATCGCCCAGGCCGAGGTGGAGCGGGATGCGGGCGCGCTGCTGCTGCGCGATGCCGGGTCGCCCATCGATACCCGGTTCATCGACGAGCGTGCGGATCTGCCGGAGATCATTCGCGCCGGGCGGCATATCGCGCGGCCCAAACGCTATATCCGGGAACTCGGCATCGAGCTCGACGATGAACGCGATCTGCCGGAGATCGTCGCCGAGCAGGCCCGGCGCGGTGACGGCTGGGTCAAGATCGTCGGCGATTGGATCGACCGCACTGTCGGCGACTTGGCTCCGCTGTGGTCCGATGCCGTTCTCAAGGAGGCCATCGATGCCGCTCACCGCGAGGGTGCCCGCGTCACCGCGCACGTCTTCGGTGAGGACGCCCTCTACGGCCTGCTCGGCGCGGGCATCGACTGCATCGAGCACGGCACCGGTCTCACCGACGAGACCCTGGAAATGATGGCGGCCCACGGCACCGCCCTGGTCCCCACCCTCATCAATATCGACACCTTCCCCGAAATCGCCGACAGCGCAGGCAAATTCCCCGTCTACGCCGCCCACATGCGCGACCTGCACCGCCGCTCCCGCGAGACCGTCGCCAAGGCGCACGACGCGGGCATCCCCGTCTACACCGGCACCGATGCCGGCGGTTCGATCAAACACGGCCGCATCGCCGACGAGATCGCCGCCCTGTACGGTGCGGGTTTCTCCGGCCACGATGCCCTCGGAGCCTCCTCCTGGAACGCTCGCACCTGGCTCGGACGCCCGGGTATCGAACCCGGTGCCCAAGCGGATTTCGTTGTCTATCAACAAGATCCACGCCTCGCCCCGGAGGTTCTGGCCACCCCCTCCTGGGTGGTGCTGCGCGGCCGCGTCTACGACCGGCGCGACCCGGTGACCGGTTACCGCTAGGCCGCTCTCACCTGTGCTGACGGTGTCGCCCACGGCCTCTACGATCAAGATCTTCGCGCCAGCGGAGGCCACGTGTGCGATACCGAGAACCGGGGTGGGACAACCTTGCACGACCAGTCGAACGACCGTACCCAGCGGCCGGGAGAGCCGCCCGCCGATGCCTACTGGCAGCGCCCGCCCGGCCCTTCGCACGGCGTGACCGGAATGCCCTCCGGTGAACCGTCGCAACAGATTCCGGCCGGTGGGCACGCGTGGCAGGGTGCGCCCGGGATGCCGTCCGGTGGCCCGAACCCGGGCGCGGGGTTGTTCGCGCCGGTGACGTATCCGCCGCCGGGGCAGGGAAATCTGTTCCCGCAGGGGCAGATTCCGCCGGGAACGGTGCCGGCGGACGGGAAGCGGCCGCTGCTGCGGGGGTGGGTGTGGGCCGCGCTGGTGGCGGTGATCGTGCTCGGGGTGTCGGCGGTGATCGGGGTGCGGGTGCTCACGCGGGACGAGCCGGTCGCTTTTCCGGTGGGCAACTGTGTGTCGCTGGAGGCCGCGACCCCGGTCGAATACGGTTGTGCGGACAGTAAATCGCTGTACCGCATCGTGGGCCGCGAGGATCTCGTGCTCCCGATCGAGTCGGTGTGCCGGGATTACAACGATGCCACCAAGGCCGTCGCCGCGCCCGCGCAGGCGGACACGGTGCTGTGTCTCGCGCCGACGCGGTTCCACAAGACCGATCCCGGCGCTTTGCTGCCCGGCGACTGTGTGGATGTCAAGGGTGCGGGTGACTCGATCACCTCGGTGCCGTGTGATTCGACATCGTTGCCCGCCAAAGTGGTTGCCGTCGAGGTGCATCCGTATCCGATGCCGGTGAATTCGCAGGCGTGCAAGGACGTTGCCGCGGCGCGGCTGGCGTTCGCGCAGGCGTCGCTGGTGTTCCGGGCGGTGGTCGTCTGCGCGGTGCCCACCGATCCGAAGGATATGGACAACGCACAGGTCGGGGATTGCGCGTCGCGTGATGCCATGGCCTTGGTCGCGTGCACCGACGCGGGCGCGTCGGCCAGGGTGCTGTCGGTGCAGACCCGCACTGAGCAACCGGCCAAACCGGAGTGTTCGGGTGTGCGCGGGGCGAACGCGGCGTTCACGACCTCGAGCGACAAGACCGATTTCGTGCTGCTGGTGTGCATGGGGCCGGCCGATCAGAAGAATTCGCTGTACGCGGTGGTCGGTGAGTGCCTCGGCAGTGACAACACCGCGTCGCGGTCGGCGTCGAGCACCCGCCGGGTCGACTGCTCGGATCCGGCGGCCAAGTATGTGGTGTCCGAACGGATCGATTCCGAGAATGCCGAGTGCGAGACTCCCGCGAAGCTCTCGTATGCCCCGGGGGTGACGCCGGGTCTCACGATCTGTCTGGCCCGCCGGTGACGTTTGCGATTCCGCCCCGCGAAGCAAGTGAATCGGTCATGCTTCACATGTTTGTCGTATCGACCTGATGAGGTGAAGACCATGGGTTCCGTCGAGGGGCTGCTGACCGGGATATTGGCCGGACTGATCGTGAAGCTGCTCACGTCCGGGAGTTCGGGCGGCAGCTCGCGCCACTGATCCGCGTCCGCGCGTACCCGACAGCCCATCGGAAATCCGGTGGGCTGTCCGCGTGTCCGGGCAAGGGGCGATTTTTTCGCCCGCGACCGGTCTGGCAGAATGGACGACCGTCCTCCTCCGAGGACAGTGTCAGCCCGTCTCCGGTTACGTACCGCGCGGCGGTCACAACACTCAACGCAAAACCGGGCCCACCCCGCGTGGGCTGCTGAATTGCGGCCGTGACCAACCAATTGAAAGAGGCACAGCACATGGCTGTTCGCATCAAGCTGACCCGCATGGGCAAGATCCGCAACCCGCAGTACCGCATCGTCATCGCCGATGCCCGTACTCGTCGTGACGGCCGCGCCATCGAGTCCATCGGCAAGTACCACCCGAAGGAAGAGCCCTCGCTGATCGAGATCGATTCCGAGCGCGCCCAGTACTGGCTGTCCGTCGGCGCCCAGCCGACCGAGCCCGTGCAGCGTCTGCTGGAGATCACCGGCGACTGGCAGAAGTTCAAGGGCCTGCCGGGCGCCGAGGGCACCCTGAAGGTGAAGGCCGCCAAGCCGTCCAAGCTGGACCTGTTCAACGCCGCGCTGGCCGCCGCCGACAACGAGCCGGTCGCCGAGGCCGTCACCCCGAAGAAGAAGGCCGCCAAGAAGGAAGAGGCCGCCGAGGCCGACGCCGCTGAGGCCACCACCGAAGCCGCCGAGTAAGCATGAGCGCCGTAGTCGCCGATGCCGTCGAGCACCTCGTTCGCGGCATCGTCGCCAATCCGGAGGACGTCCACGTCGAGCTGATCACCAGCCGTCGTGGCCGGACGGTCGAGGTGCACGTGCACCCGGATGATCTGGGCAAGGTGATCGGTCGCGGTGGTCGCACCGCGACCGCGCTGCGCACCCTCGTCGCCGGTATCGGCGGCAAGGGTATTCGCGTCGACGTGGTCGACACGGACCAGTAGATGGAACTGGTCGTCGGTCGGGTCGCCAAATCGCACGGTGTGCGTGGCGAACTCGTCGTAGAAGTCCGCACCGACGAGCCGGAACTGCGGTTCGCGGCAGGCAACACCCTCACGGGCAAGCTGCCGCGCGCCAAGCAGACGCAGAAGTTCGAAGTGGAGTCGGCCCGGGAGCACTCGGGCCGGCTTCTGCTGCGTCTGGATGGCGTGAACGACCGCACGGCCGCGGATGCGTTGCGGGGCATGCTCTTCGTCGTCGACACCGCGGACCTGCCGCCGTCGGAGGATCCGGACGAGTACTACGACCACGAGCTCGAAGGGCTGCGCGTCGAACTCGGTGACGGAACCGTGGTCGGCACCGTGCGTGAAGTCCTGCATTCCGCTGCGGGAGAACTGCTTTCGATCAAGGCGTCCGAGGCGTTCCCGCCCGCGGGCCGAGAGATCCTGGTGCCCTTCGTGACTGCGATGGTGCCCACGGTCTCGATCGCCGACGGGCTCATCGTCATCGATCCGCCCGAGGGCCTGCTGGACGCGGAGTGAGCGCGATGCGTATCGACGTCGTCACCATCTTCCCCGAATACCTCGAGCCGATGCGAACGGCCTTGCTGGGCAAGGCGATCGACAAGGGCATCCTCGAGGTCGGCGTGCACGACCTGCGCGATTGGACGCACGACGTGCACAAGGCCGTGGACGATTCGCCGTACGGCGGCGGGCCGGGCATGGTCATGAAGCCTGTCGTGTGGGGCGATGCCCTGGATGCGGTGTGCCCCGACGAAGCGCTGCTCGTCGTACCCACGCCCGCCGGTGTCCCCTTCACCCAGCGCACCGCCGAACGCTGGTCCACCGAGAAGCACATCGTCTTCGCGTGTGGCCGCTATGAAGGCATCGACCAGCGCGTCTTCGACGACGCAGCCCGCCGGGTGCGCGTCGAAGAGGTCAGCATCGGCGACTACGTCCTCATCGGTGGTGAGGCGGCGGTGCTCGTCATGACCGAGGCGTTCGTCCGTCTGATTCCGGGCGTGCTCGGCAATCAGCAATCTCACGAACAGGATTCGTTCTCCGACGGTCTCCTGGAAGGCCCGTCCTACACCCGCCCGGTCTCCTGGCGTGGCCTCGACGTTCCCGAAATCCTGCTCTCCGGCAACCACGCCAAGATCGACGCCTGGCGCCGTGAGCAGTCCCTCCAGCGCACCCGCGAGCGCCGCCCCGACCTGCTCCCCGACGAGCAGTAACCGGACATCCCGGACGCATTCGCGGTCAGCTCTCCCCTTTCCGCCCCCAACCCGATAGATTCCGGACGCTGCTCATAGCGATCAGACATCACTCCGGGTTGAAAGGTGGTTGGAAGTGCTTCGTCAGGCCCTCGCAGTCGGCATCGTCGCCACTGCCATGCTGGGATTCGGCAATGCGGTCGCCCACGCGTTCACCCCACAGGACGAACTCCGCTTCGCCCTCTTGGACGAACAACGCGAATCCGATGCCTACAAACAGCTTTCGATAAGCCTCGGCCACAAAACCTGCACCGAGATCGAACGCGCCCCCGGCCGCAAAACGGCCCTCATCGCCTTCGACCGCCAGCACCCCGCCACCAATGTCGGCCTCAACGGCATGACCGCCACCGAAATCGACATCCTGGCCTACTGCCCGGGCCGCATGCTCGAGCCCTGACCGCTATCGCCTCGGTAGGACAACGAACTCGCCCTTGCGGCCCTTGACGATCGCGCCCACGGGGCTGCCGCGAGCTTCGTTGTCGGCGGTTGACCGCCTCGGGTTCGAGGTGGCGACCTCACCCGACGGCGCGCTATTCGGCTGGGATGACGGCGAATTCACCGTTCTTGCCGGGAATCAGCGCACCCCATGATTCGACGGTGAACAGCCCCGAGAGCCGCTCGACGCCCATGCGCCGGGTGGGTTCCTCGCCCTGCGCCGTGACGCCCGGACCCAGCACCACGGTGCGCTCGCCGGACCGAAGATCCAGGGTGACAAGCCAATTGATGAAACCGCCCTTCCGCGTAGGCCCACAGTGCGGCCATGTCCGGCAGCGGCATCGCGCACCCGAGCGTAGCGGGGTCGACGGACCAGCGTTGCGCGCCGGTGTATGCGTCGAAACGGACGAAATGATTGTTCGAATCGTCGGTTTCGAACCATTCATCGGACGGCGTCGACCACAGTTCACGACCGGAATCGGCCGCGTACGCCACCCGGCCCTGCTGGTTCTGCCACTTCACCGTCAGCACATGTCCGGCGTCCGCGATCCAGACCCCGTTCTTCTCCGGCGCGGTATCCGGCCGCCGCACAGCCTATTTCGTCTTCCCCGTGAGTGGGTCCGCGCCGGAGAGCGCACCATCGGCGACCAGGTAGAGCCCGTCCGCGGTGGTGCCGATCGCATCATGCGCGCCGATCCGCAGCGACTCGACGGCCGGCAGATCGAGATTCGGCACGGCCGGCTCGGCGGCATTCTGCACTGCCGTGCCGGAATCGCACGCGGCCACACCGGCCACCAAACCGATTGCCGCCAAAGCCCGCAGCGAGAGAGCTGCCGCGCGCCGCCAGGGCTGATCTGTCGAGGTCGGAGAACGCACATGCCGATCTTGTCAGCTCAGTGACACGCCCCTGCTCGAGGGTGTGGCGAAATACTGCGCCGAGTCCGTCACCACCCCGTCATCGCGCGCCGGTAGTGTCTGCGGGCGTGACGACAGCCTCCGAAACCGTCAACGCAGAGACCACTGGTGCCGAGAGCACTGTCCGCCTGGCCAGCGTGAGCCGGCGCATCGCCGATGAGCTGAGCGTGGGCGAGGGACAGGTGCGCGCGGCCGTCGAGCTATTGGACGCCGGATCGACCGTGCCGTTCATCGCCCGGTACCGCAAGGAGGTCACCGGCGGGCTCGACGACGCGCAGCTACGCACGCTCGACGAGCGGCTGCACTACCTGCGGGAAATGGACGAGCGGCGCGGGTCGATCATCGAATCGGTTCGCGGGCAGGGGAAGCTGACCCCCGAGCTGCACGCGCAGATCATGCTGGCCGACACCAAGGCCCGCCTGGAAGACATCTACCTGCCGTTCAAGCCGAAGCGGCGCACCAAGGCGCAGATCGCGCGCGAGGCCGGGCACGAGCCGGTGGCCGACGCACTGCTGAACGACCCGACCACCGATCCCGCACAGTACGACGCCGAACAGCTCGACGGCGCCCGCGCCATCCTGGTGGAACGCTTCGCCGAAGACGCCGACCTGGTGGGCGAACTGCGCGAACTCATGTGGGAGCGCGGCCAGATCACCTCCACGGTGCGCGCGGGCAAGGAAGAGGCGGGCGCGAAGTTCGCCGACTACTTCGAGTTCAGCGAACCGTTCAGCAAGCTGCCCTCGCACCGGATCCTGGCGCTGCTGCGCGGCGAGAAGGAAGAGGTGCTCACCCTGCACCTCGAAGCCGACACCGAGGAACCCGAGGACGGCGAGCGCACCATCTACGAGGGCCGCATCGCCTACAAGTTCGGCATCGCCGAGCAGGGCCGCGCCGCCGACAAGTGGCTGCTCGACACCGTGCGCTGGGCATGGCGCACCAAGCTCCAGGTGAGCCTGGGCATCGACACTCGAATGCGGTTGCGGCAGAGCGCCGAACGCGACGCCGTCGACGTGTTCGCGGCCAACCTGCGCGACCTGCTGCTGGCCGCCCCGGCCGGCACCCGCACCACCATGGGCCTGGACCCGGGCTATCGCACGGGTGTGAAGGTGGCCGTGGTGGATTCGACGGGCAAGTGCGTCGCCACCGAGGTCATCTACCCGCACAAGCCGCAGGGGCAGACCGAGAAGTCCCTGGCAGTGCTGGGCGCACTGGTCGCCCGCTTCAATGTCGAGCTGATCGCCATCGGCAACGGCACCGCCTCCCGCGAGACCGACGCCCTTGCCGCCGAACTCATCTCGCGCATCCCCGAGAACAAGCCCACCAAGATCGTGGTCTCCGAAGCGGGCGCCTCGGTGTACTCCGCCTCGGCCTACGCCTCGCAGGAACTGCCCGATATGGACGTGTCGCTGCGCGGCGCGGTCTCCATCGCCCGCCGCCTGCAGGACCCGCTGGCCGAACTGGTGAAGATCGACCCGAAGTCCATCGGCGTCGGCCAGTACCAGCACGACGTGTCCGAAACCCTGCTCGCCCGCTCGCTGGGCGCGGTCGTCGAGGACGCGGTGAACGCGGTCGGCGTGGACGTCAACACCGCCTCGGTGCCGCTGCTGTCCCGCGTCTCCGGCATCGCCACCTCGCTGGCGGAAAGCATTGTGGCACACCGCGACGCCAACGGCCCCTTCCGCAGCCGCGCCGCCCTCAAGGACGTTCCGCGCCTGGGCCCCAAGGCTTTCGAACAGTGCGCGGGCTTCCTGCGCATCCGCGGCGGCGACGATCCGCTGGACACCTCCTCGGTGCACCCCGAGGCGTACCCGGTCGTCCGTCGCATCCTCGACGCCAGCGGCCGCGGCATGCAGGAACTCATCGGCAACACCACCGTCCTGCGCTCGCTGAAGCCCGCCGATTTCACCGATGAGAAGTTCGGTGTCCCCACCGTCACCGACATCATCAGCGAACTCGAGAAGCCCGGCCGCGACCCGCGCCCCGAATTCAAGACCGCCGAATTCGCCGCCGGCATCGAGAAGGTCGCCGACCTGAAGCCCGGCATGGTCCTCGAGGGCGTCGTCACCAATGTCGCCGCCTTCGGCGCCTTCGTCGACGTCGGCGTCCACCAGGACGGCCTCGTCCACGTCTCCGCCATGTCCCACAACTTCGTCAAGGATCCGCGCGAGGTCGTGAAATCCGGCGACGTGGTGAAGGTCAAGGTCCTCGAGGTCGACGTCCAGCGCCAGCGCATCGGCCTGTCCCTGCGCCTGGACGACGAGCCCGGCGCGGCCAAACCCGAACGCGGCGAAGGCCGTCCGCGCGGCGGCCAGAACCAGGGCGGCGGCCCCCGCGGCGACGGCCGCCCCCGCCAGGGCGGCCAGGGCGGTCGCCAAGGCGGTCAGGGCGGCCAGCGCCAGGGCGGCCAAGGTGGTCGCGGCGGAAACGACCGTCGCAGCCAGTCCGCGCCCAGCGGCTCCATGGCAGATGCCCTGCGTCGCGCGGGATTCGGCAAGTAACGACCCCCGGCCGGGTGGCAATAAGCCGCCACCCGGCTTCGGTCGGCTGGGATCAGGCTGTAGCCGGGCCGATCGAACGGCGGGTGGGCTGTGCGCCGACGCGCGGTCGCTTTCCGGTCACCACCCTGTCGCTCGGTGCGCGCACAATGGCGCGGAGGCTGCTTCGGTGTGGGCGCGCCTACTCTGGGTAGCCGATGGTGTGCGCGCCGAGCCGCGCACACGGAGACCTATGGCGGAGACGGCAGGGGTATGACGGGATTTCGACGGTGGTTGGACGAGGACGTCATCGCGAATGGCCGTTTGCCGCTGGCGTGCCTGCTGATCGGGTTCATCGTCGGATTCCTGCTGATTCGAATCAGCGTGCGGCTCATCCGCAAACAGGTGCGCTGGTGGCCGGGCAATGTGTGCGCGGGTGATGTGCACATCCATCACATGGTGTTCGGCGTGATTCTGGTGCTGTCCTCCGGTGCGGGGCTGGTCACCATGTACGAGAGCAGTCTGCCGGTGATCTGCGGGCTGGCCGTGTTCTTCGGGCTCGGGGCGGCGCTGGTGCTGGACGAGTTCGCGCTCATCTATTACCTGCGCGACGTGTACTGGGAGGAACAGGGGCGCACCTCGGTGGATGCGGTGTTCGTGGCCATCGCCGTCACCGGATTGCTGCTGCTGGGTTTCCATCCGCTGTGGCTGCTGGACATCAATGATTTCCGCAGCGACCCCAATCCTGCCGAGCGGATCGTCATCGCCGTGTTCGCCTTCGTGAACCTCGGCCTGGCGGCCATTGTCATTGCCAAGGGCAAGATTTGGACGGGTCTGTTCGGAATGTTCTTCCCGCCGCTGCTGGTGGTCGGCGCCCTGCGCCTGAGTCGCCCGGGTGCGCCCTGGGCGCGCTGGCGCTACGGCAACCGGCGCGGCCGCATGCAGCGGGCGATTCGCCGGGAACGTCGTTACCGCCGCCCCGTCATCCGGGCCAAGATCTTCGTGCAGGACCTGCTCGCGGGGAAGCCCGATGTCATTCACGTCCGCCGCGCGGCCGAAGAGGAGCTCGCCCGCACAGTCGTTCCGGCCCCGCCGGCTCCACTGCCTCCGCCGGGATCGGTAGCCGATCGGCTGCTCACGCACAGTCGCGCCGACCGGCAGGACGAGTGAACCGGGCGCTCGCCGGGGAAGGGCGCGAACCTATCCAATTGCTGAAAGATTGCCAGATGATGGGTGTCGTGCCAGGGTTGCTCCATGGGCTACGACGTCGGGGACTATCTGCTCGATCGGCTGCATGAACTCGGAGTCACCGAGATATTCGGCGTACCAGGGGATTTCAATCTGCAATTCCTGGATCGCGTGATCGACCACCCCGGAATCCGCTGGGTCGGCAGCGCCAATGAGCTCAATGCCGGCTACGCGGCGGACGGGTACGCGCGACTGCGGGGAATCGGGGCCGTCGTCACCACCTACGGCGTCGGCGAACTGAGCGCGGTGAACGCCATCGCGGGCAGCTACGCCGAACATGTCCCGGTCGTGCACATCGTCGGAGTGCCGGCCAAGGATATTCAGGCCAACCATCGCGTCATCCACCACACGCTCGGCGACGGCGACTTCCATCACTTCCGCCGCATCGCCGCCGAAGTCACCTGCGCGCAAGCCGATCTCGGCGCGGCCGACGCCCGCCAGGAGATCGACCGGGTGCTGAATTCGGTGCGCGTGCACCGGCGGCCCGGCTACCTGATGCTCGCCACCGATACCGCACGGGTCGACGTTCCACGACCGTCCGCGCCGCTGGCCCCACCCGCGGATTTCAGCAGTGCCGGGGCGCGCGCCGCCTTCGAGCAGGCCGCGCGGGAGTTCCTGTCCGGGCGGCAGGTCACCGTCCTGGCCGATGTCTTCGCCGACCGCGTCGGCGCGACCGATGAACTGCGCGAACTGCTTTCGACGCACAGGCTGCCGCATGCCACCCTCGCCTGGGGCAAGACGCTGGTCGACGAATCCGCGCCGAACTTCCTCGGCGTGTACACGGGCGCGGCATCGCCGGAGGTGGTGCGCGCCGGGGTCGAAGACGCGGAACGGCTCGTCATCGTGGGCGTGCAATACACCGACAGCACCACCGCCGGATTCAGTCAGCGCATCGACGCGCACCGGACCATCGATATCGGTCCCGAGCGCACGGTCATCGGCGGCATCGACACCTACGCGCCGCTGTCACTGCCCGTCGCACTGGAGATCCTGAGCCGGATCGCGGGCGAATTCGCCCATCCCGCAACGACTCCGGTGGTCGCTGACGCCACCCCCACCGTCGAATCGAACGGTGATGCGCCACTCACCCAGGCCACCCTCTGGCCGATCGTCGCCGAGGCGCTGGGCGACAGCAATATCGTCGTCGCCGATCAGGGCACCGCGTTCTTCGGCCTCGCCACCCTGCGCATGCCGCAGGGCATTACCTTTCTCGGCCAGCCGCTGTGGGGTTCCATCGGCTACGCCCTGCCCGCCGCGCTCGGCGCCGGACTGGCCTGCCCGGACCGCCGGGCCGTGCTCGTCATCGGCGACGGCGCCGCGCAGCTGTCGATTCAAGAACTCGGCACCTGGATCCGCGAGCGCGTGCACGGCGTCATCATCCTGGTGGACAACAACGGCTACGCCATCGAACGCGCCATCCACGGCCCCGACGCCGCCTACAACGACATCGCGCCCTGGCGCTGGGACGACCTGCCGCGGGCCTTCGGCGGCGACGAGGACTCCGTGCTGACGCTGTGCGCCACCACGATCGGCGAACTGCGTGATTGTGTGCACACGGCCACCGAGGCCAAGGATCGGCTCGCATTCTTGCGGGTGGTGACCGGAGCGACGGACTATCCGCCGCTCGTGTCGGATATCGCGTCGGCGCTCACCCGGGCCAACAGCGCGTCCTGAGCCGGGCTCGGCAGCGGGCCGCGTGAGCTGGGCAACCCCGATTAACCGCCTGCTCGCGTCGTCTGGCACAATGCACAGGTTGCCTTGAGCGCTGCTCGGGCACCGCCCAAATTATCCGGAGCATGAACCGGTCGAGCCCTTCGGGTTGCCGCCAGGTTCCTCTGTTCGCGCGAACTCCAATAAGGACGGAAATGAACACCCTCGACTTCGTCGACGCATCGTCGCTGCGCAGCGACGTCCCGGACTTCCGCCCGGGTGACACGGTCAACGTGCACGTGAAGGTTATCGAAGGCAACAAGGAACGTGTCCAGGTCTTCAAGGGCGTCGTGATCCGCCGTCAGAACGGTGGCATCCGCGAGACCTTCACCGTGCGCAAGGTGTCCTTCGGTGTCGGCGTGGAGCGCACCTTCCCGGTGCACAGCCCCAACCTCGACAAGATCGAGGTCGTCACCCGTGGTGACGTGCGCCGCGCCAAGCTGTACTACCTGCGCGATCTGCGCGGCAAGGCCGCCAAGATCAAGGAAAAGCGCTGAAGTAGCTTTTCTCTTCGAACGCCGAGTAGCCCGGCACCGCATGCATGTTCGCGGTGCCGGGCTACTCTGTTCCGGTGGCAGACGAGAGCGAGTCGATAGCGGTGCCCGGATCGGACGACGACGGCCGGGACGAGAGCCGCAAGGCCGAGAAGCCGAAGAAGAAGCAGCGTCCGTTCTGGCAGGAATTGCCGATTCTGATCGGTATCGCCGCGGTCATCACCGCGCTGGTCGTGAACTTCATCGGACGGCCGTATGTGATTCCCTCGCAGTCGATGGAACCCACGCTGCACGGTTGTGCCGGCTGCACCGGCGACCGCATCTACGTGGAGAAGCTGAGCTACTACTTCGGTGATCCGAAGCCGGGCGATGTGGTGGTGTTCGTCGGCCCCACCGACTCGTGGAACAAGACCTATCGGTCGACACGCTCGGACAATACGGTCGTCCGCGGCGTGCAGAACTTCTTCTCGTTCTTCGGCTTGGTGCCGCCGGATGAGAACGACCTGGTGAAGCGGGTCATCGCGGTGGGCGGGCAGACCGTGCAGTGCTGTGACGCGCAGGGCCGGGTCATGGTCGACGGCAAACCGCTCGACGAGCCGTACGTGGTGGCCGCCAATAACATGAACCCGAAAACCTTCGGGCCGGTGAAGATTCCGGACGGGTTCCTGTGGGTGATGGGCGACAACCGCTCCCAGTCGGCCGACTCGCGCTATCACATGGACGACCAGTACGACGGTGCCGTGCCGGTGTCCGATGTGCGCGGTAAGGCGGTCTTCAAGATCTGGCCACCGAGCCGGATCGGGCCGATCCGCTCGGTAGACCCCCAGACGAACTGAGCGCTGCGGGATAATCGACCGGTGGGGAAGACAGCGAACGGCGCGGTCCGGGTTGCGCGCGCCACGAGCCGAGAGCCGCGGGGCGGCAAAGTGATTCAGCCGCGGGGCGGCAAGGTGATTCAGCCGCGGGGCGGCAAGAGCACACAGGGCGTCGAACGGGCGGATTGGCCGCCGCGGGTGGTCATGCGCCGCTCCGGCGGGCTACGCACACTGGAATCGGCGCTGATTCGCAGCGGGCTCGGGCCCGTCGCGGGCGTGGACGAGGCCGGGCGCGGTCCGTCCGCCGGGCCGCTGGTGGTCGCTGCCTGTGTGCTGCCGCCCAAACCGGTGGCCGCGCTGTCGGCTCTCGATGACTCCAAGAAGCTCACCGAGGCGGTGCGCGAAGAGCTGTTCCCGGTGATCCAGCGGCTCGCCCTGGCCTATCAGGTGGTCGTCATCCCGGCCTGGGAGATCGACTCCATCGGCATCCACGTCGCCAATATCGAGGGCATGCGCCGCGCCGTGGCCGGGCTGGATCCGGTGCCCGGCTATGTGCTCACCGACGGCTTCCGGGTGCCGGGCATCCCGGTGCCGGCACTGCCGGTGATCGGCGGCGATGCCACCTCGGCCAGTATCGCGGCGGCCAGTGTGCTGGCCAAGGTGACCCGTGATCGCATGATGGTCGAACTCGACGAACAGTTCCCGGGCTACGGGTTCGCGACCCACAAGGGTTACAACACACCGGAACACAATGAGGCGCTGCAGCGACTGGGCGTCACCACCGAGCACCGGCGGTCCTGGCGAAACGTCCGTGAGACCGGCCGAGTGGCTACCGATACCGCGTATGCGGGATGATGTCTCTACACCCAGTGTGGCGATAAGGAGGACGTTCCACCCGATGAGCGCCGAGGACCTCGAGAAGTACGAAACCGAGATGGAGCTATCCCTGTACCGCGAGTACAAGGACATCGTCGGTCAATTCTCGTACGTGGTGGAGACCGAGCGCCGCTTCTACCTCGCCAATTCCGTCGAGCTGCGGCCGCAGAACGCCGATGGAGAGGTGTATTTCGAGGTGCGGATGTCCGATGCATGGGTTTGGGACATGTACCGGCCTGCCCGCTTCGTGAAGCACGTTCGCGTCATCACCTTCAAAGACGTCAATATCGAGGAGCTGGAGAAGCCTGACCTGCGGCTTCCCGAGTAGTCCACAGGCTCCCCGCTATCCACAGGCCGACCTGTTTCCCCAGGTCGGCGTGGCCGGTCCCGACATGGGCCCGGCCATCCTGTGTTCATGGCACACAATCTCGCGCTCGGAGCCCACGGCGAGGACCTGGCCGCCCGTCACCTCACGGACGCCGGCCTGCAGATCGTCGCCCGCAACTGGCGCTGCCGCTACGGCGAACTGGACCTCATAGCCCGAGACGCCGACCTCACCGCCTTCATCGAGGTCAAAACCCGCACCGGCCTGTCCTTCGGCCAACCCGCCGAAGCCGTCACCGTCCTCAAACAACAGCGCATCCGCCGCCTGGCCCTGCTCTGGCTCCGCGAACAGGACGGCCCCTGGCTCCGAGTCCGCTTCGACGTCGTCTCGGTCCTCCTCCGCGCGGGCCGCGCCCCGGAGATCCAGCATCTGAAGGGGGTCTTCTGACATGCCGCTGGGAAGGGCATACACGGTGGCCGTCACCGGCGTCGACGGCCAACTGGTGGAAATCGAGGCCGACATCGGCCAGGGCCTGCCCTCAGTGCACCTGGTCGGCCGGCCGGACGCGACCTTGCAGGAATCGCGGGACAGAGTGCGGGCCGCGGTCACGAACTCCGGTGAGAAATGGCCGGATGGGCGGGTAATCCTGGCCCTGTCGCCGGCGACGCTGCCGAAGATAGGGAGCGTCTACGACCTCGCCCTGGCGGCCGCGGTCATGGACGCGGCCGGTGCGATCCCGTCTCACCGCCTGGCCGATGCGGTCCTGCTGGGCGAGTTGGCCCTGGATGGTCGGGTGCGCCGAGTGCGAGGCATTCTGCCCGCCGTACTCGCGGCTCGCAACGCTGGTCGCCGCACGGTTGTTGTGCCGTCGGCCGCACTGGCGGAAGCCGGTCTGGTCAGCGGTATTCGTGTGCTCGGCGCATCCACGCTGATCGGCCTGCTGGAGTGGTTGCGCGGCGGGGGCGAGCTCGAGATTCCGGAACCGACCGTGACAGTGCCGGTTTCGTGCCGAGGCGACTTGAGCGAGGTCGTCGGTCAGGACGAGGCGCGTTGGGCGCTCGAAGTCGCCGCGGCGGGCGGTCATCACCTGCTGCTCACCGGTCCGCCGGGCATCGGCAAAACCATGCTGGCACAGCGCCTCCCGAGCCTGCTGCCGCCCTTGCGGGAGCGGGAGTCATTGGAAGTCACCGCAATCCACTCGGTGGCGGGAACACTGTCCGACGATCATCCGCTCATCACCATCCCGCCTTTCGTGGCGCCGCACCACTCGTCATCGGTCAGTGCCATGGTCGGTGGCGGCTCAGGATCCGCGCGTCCGGGGGCAGTGAGTCGTGCCCACCGTGGCGTGCTGTTCCTCGACGAATGTGCCGAGATCTCGAAGTCCGTACTCGAAGCCCTTCGAACTCCGCTGGAGGAGGGGGAGATTCGTATCGCCCGGCGTGACGGCGTTGCCCGCTATCCCGCCCGCTTCCAATTGATCATGGCGGCGAATCCGTGTCCGTGCGCCCCGGCCCGCGACATCGACTGCATCTGCGCGCCCCTGGCCCGGCGCCGCTATCTCGGGAAACTCTCCGGCCCGCTGATGGATCGGATCGACCTCACCGTGCAGATGCACTCCCAGGCCGCCGGCACCCTGGCCAGTGATCAGGCAGAGAGCAGCGAGGACGTGCGTGCTCGTGTAGCGATCGCCCGTGAGGCAGCAGCGAAACGCTGGAGCGCGGTAGGCATGTCCACCAACGCCGAGGTTCCCGGCCACGTGCTCAGGCAGCGCTTCCGCCTCCCACACGAGGCCCTCGCCCCCGTCGAGAATGCGCTCAAACACGGGCGAATGTCCGCACGCGGCGCAGACCGTGCCATCCGGGTCGCATGGACGATCTGCGACCTTCGCGGTGGTGACGTGCCCATCGCACAGGATGTGCTGCAGGCCCTGAGCTTCCGGCAGCGAGGTGCGGCATGAGGTACACCCGGAACATAGGTGCACTTCGAAGGAGTGCCACCTCGGACAGCGGGAAGTCGATGCGGGACCGGTCGCGGTCGGATGCCACAAAGTCCGTCGCGGACACGGGTGAACGCCGCAGCTACCGGAGCTGGCATGCGATCTCCGGTGGCGTGGAACATGCTCTGCGCCACCGATTCCGGCTGCTTCGCGCAGCAATCGCGCTGGCGGAGAGCATGCTCGATCGCACGGGATGTGGTGGGGGCGAGAAGGTTCGGGCAGGTGCGGCATGAGTGACTCGGATGTGCGGCGGCTGGCGTGGGTTTATTTGTCGCGGGTGGTGGCGGGGCCGTGTGCGGCGCTGTCGGCGCTCATCGAATCCGTGGGGGTGGTGGAGGCGGCGCGGGCGGTGCGCGAATGCGAGTTGCCGGAGGCGTTGCGGGGGCCGGGGGAGCGGGCGAAGCAGGTCGGGAAGGAGGCTGCGGCACGGGATTTGGAGACAATGGAGCGGCTCGGCGGGCGGGTGGTGACGCCGGAAGATGCGGAGTGGCCGGCGTGGCGGATGCTGGGGTTGAGTCACCTCGATCCGGAGCAGGATGAGGGGGCGGCAGTGCCGCTGGTGTTGTGGGTGCGGGGGCGGCGGTCGCTGGCGGAGTGTGTGGAGCGGGCTGTTGCCGTGGTGGGGACGCGGTGCAGTACCGGGTATGGGAATCACGCGACGGGGGAGATCGCGGGGGAGTTGGCCGCTCGGGGGTGGACTGTGGTGTCGGGGGCGGCATTCGGGATCGACGGGATGGCGCATCGGGCGGCGCTGGGAGCGGGCGGGGTGACCGTGGCGGTGCTGGCCTGTGGGGTGGATCGGCCGTATCCGGTGCAGCACGACCGGCTGCTGGCGGAGATCGTCGACAACGGGGTGGTGGTCAGTGAGTATCCGCCGGGGACGGGGGCTCGCAAGCATCAGTTCCTGGCACGGAATCGGCTCATCGCGGCCTTGGCGGATGGGGTCGTGGTGGTGGAGGCAGGGGTGCGCAGTGGGGCGCGCAATACCGTGAAATGGTCTCGGCGGCTGGGCCGTCCGGCCATGGCGGTGCCGGGGCCGGTCACTTCGGCGATGTCGATGGGGTGCCACCGCATGATTCGGGAAGGGGAGGCGTTCATTGTCACCAGCGCCGATGAGGTGCTCGATGAGGCGGGGCCGCTGCGGTTGTCGCTCCCGGGCATGGTGCCGCCGAATCCGGAGGAGAACCTGAGCGGCGACGACGCGGCCGTGTATGCGGCACTGCCCGAGGTGGGGGCTCGGCTGCCGCGCAGTCTCGCTGAGGCGGCGGGGCTGTCGATGCCCGCGGTCCGGGCCGCGCTGACCGGGTTGGAGATCGCCGGCCTCGTCGCCTGCGATGCGACGGGATGGTTCCGGACCGCTGTGGGCAAGCGTTCGACCGATTCTGCTGTGCGGCTGTAACCGGCCGATTCGCGGCGCGGTGGCTTGCCTCCCGGGGCGGGCGTGGTGAGGGTGGAGGGATGAGTGGATTGCCCGAGGATCTGGAAGCGCTGCTGACCGAGTACGGGCGGCATCTGCGGCTCGGGCGGAATCGGTCGGAGAACACGGTGCGGGCGTATGTGGGGGATGCGCGGTCGTTGCTGGAGGGGTTGGTGGGGCGGTCGGCGGATTCCGGTGTGGGGGAGGTGGATTTGGCGTTGTTGCGGGCGTGGCTGGGGGAGCAGGCGGCGGGTGGGGCGGCCCGGACCACCATGGCGCGGCGGGCGTCGTCGGCCCGGACGTTCACGGCGTGGTTGACGCATACGGGGCGGTTGACGGTGGATCCGGGGCCGCGGCTGGGTTCGCCGCGGGCACATCGGGTGCTGCCGTCGGTGCTGGGGAAGGAGCAGGCGAAGGCGGTCATGGATGCGGCGGAATCGGGTGCGGCAGAGCATGATCCGATGGCCTTGCGGGACCGGTTGATGGTGGAGTTGCTGTACGCCACGGGGATTCGCGTGAGCGAGCTGTGCGGGCTGGATATCGAGGATGTGGATCGGGAGCGGCGGGTGGTGCGGGTGCTCGGCAAGGGCAACAAGGAGCGGTCGGTGCCGTTCGGCGGCCCTGCGGATCAGGCGCTGGACGCGTGGCTGCGGCATGGGCGGCCGGCGTTCGCGACCGAAAAGTCGGGGCGGGCGCTGCTACTCGGGCGGCGTGGGCGGCGGGTGGATCAGCGGCAGGTGAGAACCGTTGTGCACGAGGTGGTTTCCGCAGTTCCGGGCGCATCGGACATGGGTCCGCACGGTCTGCGGCATTCCGCCGCCACGCACCTGCTGGAGGGTGGCGCGGACCTGCGAGTCGTGCAGGAGATACTCGGCCACGCCAGCCTGGCCACCACGCAGCTCTACACGCACGTGTCGATCGAGCGCCTCAAAAAGGTGCACGACCAGGCGCACCCGAGGGCCTGACGCTCGTGACGAACACCGTCGATTCCGATCGCCCCGACCATGCCCCCGCCGGTTCCGGCCGCAGCGCCGCCGAATCCTCGGATTCGGGTCGTGCGGGTCCGGTCCCCGGCTCGGTGGCGCTCATTCGGGGTGCGGCCGATTCACCTGTCATCCTCCATGTTCCGCATTCTGCCCGGCACATTCCGGCCGTGGTGCGAGCGGACATCCTGCTCACCGATCCCGATCTGGCGCGGGAGCTGGACCTCATCACCGATGCGCACACTGCGGAACTCGCCGCCGCCGCGTCGCGGCTGGCCGCCTGTCCGCCATGGCAATTCGTGAACCGGTTGTCACGCCTGGTCATCGATCCGGAGCGGTTCCCCGACGAGCGTGAGGAAATGCTGGCGGTCGGCATGGGCGCGGTCTATACCCGCACCACGCACCGTAACCCCTTGCGCGCCTGCGATTTCGACCCCGAGGAACTGCTCGATCGTTATTTCCACCCCTATGCCCGATCCTTCACCGGCCTGGTCGAGGAGCGGCTGTCCGCCACCGGCCGCGCGGTGATCCTCGATGTGCACTCCTATCCCACGGCCGCCCTGCCCTACGAACTCCACGGCGGCGGCCCCCGCCCGCCGATCTGTTTGGGAGTGGACAGCTTTCACACCCCCGCCGAACTGATCGGCCGGGCTGCCGCGGCCTTCGGCGACTTCGGCGGTACCGAGGTGAACACCCCGTTCGCGGGAACCTATGTGCCGCTGGCGCATTACGGCATCGATTCGCGAGTCACCGCCCTGATGCTGGAGATCCGCCGCGACATCTACATGAGCGAACCCGGCGGCCCCTCCGGCCCCGGCCTCCCGCGACTGGCCGCGGCGCTGGCCACTCTCATCGACGCCCTGACGTGACTTCCGTCATATCAGAAATACATCGACGAGCTATCGGAGTTGCCACTACCCTGACTTAGGTAATCCTAATATGGAGGTGGTTCCTTTGGCTCGACCCCGTACGACTTTCACCGTGCAAAGCACGATCCGGCTCTCCGACCACATGGTCCGCGTCCGCCTCGGCGGCCCCGGCTTCGCGGCCTTCCAGCCCAACGCTTTCACCGACGCCTACGTGAAACTCGTCTTCCCCCGACAGGACGGCGAGGTGGTCCGCACCTACACCGTCCGCGAAATCGACCCCGCCGCCCAGGAAATCGCCATCGATTTCGTCCACCACGGCGACGAGGGCATCGCCGGCCCCTGGGCCGCCTCCGCCCAACCCGGCGACACCATCGAGCTGATGGGCCCCGGCGGCGCCTACGCCCCCCGCCCCGACGCCGACTGGCATCTCCTGGCCGGCGACGACTCTGCCCTCCCGGCCATCGCCGCCGCCTGCGCTGCCCTCCCCGCCGACGCGACAGGCCAGGTCTTCCTGGAGGTGGCCACCCCCGCCGACGAACTGGCCCTGGTCCACCCGGAATCGGTGGAACTCACCTGGATCCACCGCGGCGACGCCCCACCCGGCGAAAAGCTCGCCGCCGCAGTCCGTTCCGCCCCCTGGCGCGAAGGCAATGTCCACGTCTTCATCCACGGCGAAGCCCACGCCGTCATGCACAACCTCCGCCCCTACATCCGCAAGGAACGCGCCGTCCCCGCCGAATGGGCCTCCTCCATCTCCGGCTACTGGCGCCGCGGCCGCACCGAAGAAGGCTTCCGCCAGTGGAAGTCCGAACTCTCCGAACGCGAAAAAGCCACCCCCGCAACGGTATAGCCGACCCCCCACCCCGGCCCGCCTCCCGGCCGCGCCGAGAGTCAGACGAACCCGCTCTCGGTCAGTTCGAATCCGTCGGCCCGGACCCGGTGCCGCTGCCCGGATCCGCCCACCACCCGCCACCAGCTCTCCACGTCCAACTCGGCCCGCTCACCGTCGTGCACCAGCGAGATGGCGAATCCGCCGTACATGCCGGGGACCGTGAACGACATCTGCGGTTCGCGGGCTTCGGTGAGCGGCCCGAGCTGCGGCAAACGAAGGAACCTGTCCAGCCCGTAGTCGTGGATCCGCCCGAGTATCACGGCGTGCAGCACATGCTCGAGCTGGAGCAGCACCGTCTCCGGCACCGGGTGGGTGCGCTGCGGAGTCAGCACCGGCACCAGATGCGCGTGTCCGCGCGCTTCGGCGATCTCCACCGGCGTCTGCCCGCGGCTGCACCGCAGCGTCCGCCACGCTCCCTGATCGATGAGTCGCTGCGCGACCTCGGCCGGCGCACCCTGCCGGGCGACCTGATGCAGTGGTGCGTAGCCCGACAGACCGCCCAGCCGAGTCGCGTTCACGTAGTCGTCCGGCCCCTTCGCCCCGACCGGGTGCGGTTGCCTGATCAGTGTCGTGAGCCGCTCCCACTGCCCGCCGCGAGCAGCATCGGCGAGCTTGTCATAGCGCTCGATATCGGCTTGTGCGTACTTGTCTCGATCGTGGGCACCCCACCACTTGATTGCCACGGCACGAGCGTAGCCATGGGCGCGCCGCGACCCGCGCCGGAAACGTATTCGACGGTCCAGGGATTCACCCGTAGCGTCGATGATCATGACGATCGAGACGGTTGCGGATCGCTACCGCACCACCCTGCGCGCCGATCTGAAGCAGGCCATGAAGGACAAGAATCGCCCGGCAGTCGCTGCCTTGCGCTCTCTGCTGGCTGCCATCGACAATGCCGAAGCCGTGGACGCCTCGCATGTCAGCGCCGGTGCGATCGAAACCAGCGCGGCGGGCCTCGGCACCGCCGACGTCCCGCGCCGAGAACTGACCGCCGAGCACATCGACACCATCATCGAATCCGAGCACAACGAACGAATCTCCGCCGCAAAGCAATACGACGATTTTCCCGGTGGCGCCGCCCGCGCCGCCGAGCTGCGCGCCGAAGCCGCAGCCCTCGCCAAATACGTCGCTTCATGATCAACGGGACCTGGTGGCGGCGACACGCCGTGTCGGGCCACCACCAGGTCCCACTGACCGATGGGTCTGGTTCTAGCGGACACGATCCGGAGGCGGCCCGCGCGGCGCGCACGATTGCGGCGGTCGGGCGGAGGGTGGTGTCGGCTCAGCTCGGTGGACGGACTGCTTCGAGGTAGCGGGCGGAGAAGATGCGCTGGATCTGCCGCACCACTGGGTTGCCGAGACGCGAATACCAGGTGCCGGGGAGTGAGAATGCTGCTACGACAACATGAACCGACTCATCGGCGGGGTCGTACTCCACCGCGAACACTTCTTCGCCGCGCAGCGGGTGACCGGGGAGCGTGCCGTAAGCGAAGCCGCGCCGGTTCGGTTCGTCGAGGACGTATACGACTCGCGCCGGGGCGGTGATGCCCAGGCGGCCGAGCCCGAAGAACATGCGTACTTCGGTGCCGGGGGTTGCGGTGGGGGTGTCGGCCTGGTGAAAGATGCCGGTGCCCTTCTGCATTCGGTAGCCGAGGATGTCGTCGGCTGCCTTGTCGAAGACTTCGCGGCCGGAGCCGATCCGGCGTCGGCGGCGGAAATGGTGGTAGCCGGGCGGGAATTCGCCCTTGGTCGCGCCGACATCGGGGTAGGTGAACGGGGCACCGGTGGGCTCCTGGGGCATGCCTCCATCCTCGTCCCGCCGCCGGTGGGCGGACAGGGCCGGTCACTGTGAGGGGCGTCTCGGACACCAATCATCGTCTGCTGTGCGGGCTCTCCGGTGACCGCGCGGTCTCGGCCGCCGAGTAGTCCGGCGCAGGGTTCTATGGCTGGGATGCTCCGGCCGGGGCGAGGGGTTTGAGCCGGATCGGCGCGCGGTGCAGCAATCCGAGCGGGTCGAGATAGTCGTGGCCGCGCCGCGCACCCCAATGCAGGCAGGCCGCCGCGGCGCATTCGGCATGTCCCGGTTCCAGCATTCCGATCGGACTTCCGCGAATGACTCTGTGTCCCAGGGCAACCGAGGCGGTAACCGGCTCGTATGTGGTGCGTAATCCGCCCGCGTGGTCGATCGACACCACTGGTTTGCCCGCGACCTTCCCGGCGAACACCACCGTGCCGTCACCGGCGGCGTGGACCGTCTGCCCGGGACGGCCGGCCAGGTCGACCCCGCGATGTCCGGGCAGCCAATCGCGGTCCGGCTTGTCGAACGCGCGCACGACCGCCGGGCGCGGCGACAGCGGCCAGCCGAATTCCCCGTTCGGCGCGGCTGTGACCGGTGCCGAGATCAGCAGTGCGGCCAGCGGAATCAGCGGAAGCGATCGGAGAATCGGCGACATGATCTGGCGCATGGACCCAGCGTCGCCGATGTGCGGGTGTGTCGGGATACCGTGATCGGCGAGTGTGGATAGACCGGGCGGTTGTGGACAAAGCCCGCCTCGGATCAGTGACCGCCAGTACCCCGGCCCACAGGAGGATGCCGTTCATGGGCTCCGCCGCATCGACCAATGGTGACGACACCGCGGCGAGTGTCGAAACCGCTACGGCGCCAATTGATTACCGATTCACTCTCGCCAACGAGCGCACGTTTCTGGCGTGGATCCGCACCTCCCTCGGCCTGCTGGCCGGTGGTGTGGCGGTGCACGAGCTGGTGCGCCCGTTCCGGCATCACGGGCTGCGGTCGGCGGTCGCCATGAGCTGCATAGTCCTGGCCGCGGTGATCGCGCTCGGGGCGTACGGCCGCTGGCGGCATGTGCAGTCGGCGATGGAGCGTGGCGCCCCGCTGCCGCGCGCGCTCATGGTGCCGATCCTGTCGGTGGGTATCGCGGTGATCGCGTTGCTGGCCAGTGCCGGCCTGTTGATGTCATGACCGGCCCCGAGGCGGGGCTGGCCGCCGAACGCACCGCGCTGGCGTGGCGGCGCACCGCGATCGGCGCGATCGCGAATGCCGTGCTGCTCATGCATCTGGCCTTCACCACCGCCTGGCTGCCGGTGACGGCGTTGTCGCTCACCGCGGTCGCGCTGTTGATCGTGGTGTCGGTGATCGGTGTGCGCCGCAGTCACATTCTGCATTCGCATCGCCGCGGTGATTGGGCCGACGGCCATCGCGCGATCACCACTATTGCCGTAGCGGTCTCGATGGTCGTGACGCTCGCCTTGGCGCTCGCCCTCACCTACGCGTTCACGCATGCGTAACCCCTGGTCCCGCTGCTGCTGGCGGGGGCGATTTCAGTCTCGGGTGACAGCCCCGTAGACTGGCCAAGCGGTTTGCGTGAACGCGAACCGACTTCGCGCGCCCACGTCGAGGGTCGCCGGCTGGTCCCAGAGCTGAGCTTTCACAGCAGAGGTTTGGGTGTCGGTGGCTGTGGGCGCCAGGGCAGAGGTCGCCGATCTCTGTGTCAACCAGCAACAAGAGGAGATACGGGAGCTATGGCTGTCGTAACTATGAAGCAGCTGCTCGACAGCGGCGCGCACTTCGGTCACCAGACCCGCCGGTGGAACCCGAAGATGAAGCGGTTCATCTTCACCGACCGCAACGGCATCTACATCATCGATCTGCAGCAGACGCTGACCTACATCGACAAGGCCTACGAGTTCGTCAAGGAGACCGTCGCCCACGGTGGCACCGTTCTCTTCGTCGGCACCAAGAAGCAGGCGCAGGAGTCGATCGCTTCCGAGGCCACCCGCGTCGGCATGCCCTACGTGAACCAGCGCTGGCTGGGCGGCATGCTCACCAACTTCTCGACCGTCCACAAGCGCCTGCAGCGCCTGAAGGAGCTCGAGGCCATGGAGCAGACCGGTGGCTTCGAGGGTCGCACCAAGAAGGAAATCCTCATGCTGACGCGTGAGAAGAACAAGCTGGAGCGCACCCTCGGCGGCATCCGGGACATGGCCAAGGTGCCCTCGGCCATCTGGGTCGTCGACACCAACAAGGAGCACATCGCCGTCGGTGAGGCTCGCAAGCTGAACATCCCGGTCATCGCGATCCTGGACACCAACTGCGACCCCGACCTGGTCGACTACCCGATCCCGGGCAACGACGACGCGATCCGCTCGGCCGCGCTGCTGACCAAGGTCGTCGCCTCCGCGGTCGCCGAGGGCGTGCAGGCTCGTGCCGCGCGTGCCACCGGCGATGCCAAGCCGGAGATCGGCGCCGGCGAGCCCCTCGCCGAGTGGGAGCTCGAGCAGCTGGCCCAGGCCGCCCCGGCCGCCGAGGCCCCGGCTGTCGAGACTGCCGCCGAAGCCGCGCTGACCGAGGACCCGGCCACCAAGACCCCGGCCGACTTCTGATCCAGCCGCGAGGCACTGTTCACCTTGCCGACCGTTCACTTGAATGTGCACTGCCGTTCGATAGCGGTCGGCAAGGTGTGACCCCCACAGACTTTCACTCACAAAGGGAGGCTCGCCCGAGATGGCGAACTACACCGCCGCCGATGTGAAGCGGCTCCGCGAGCTCACCGGCTCCGGCATGATGGACTGCAAGAAGGCCCTCGAGGAGAACGCGGGCGACTTCGACAAGGCTGTCGAGTTCCTGCGCATCAAGGGCGCCAAGGA
This sequence comes from Nocardia huaxiensis, assembly GCF_013744875.1. Lineage (NCBI taxonomy): Bacteria > Bacillati > Actinomycetota > Actinomycetes > Mycobacteriales > Nocardiaceae > Nocardia > Nocardia huaxiensis. Next base: position 7,086,333 of record NZ_CP059399.1, on the reverse strand, counting down.
TGTCGGCAAGCGCGCCGAGCGCGCCACCGCCGAGGGCCTGGTTGCGGCTCAGGACGGCGTCCTGATCGAGATCAACTCCGAGACCGACTTCGTGGCCAAGAACCAGGAGTTCCAGGACGTCGCGAACGCGATCGTCGCGGCGGCCGCCAAGGCCCGCCCGGCCGACCTGGACGCCCTGAAGGCCGTCGAGATCGAGGGTGGCAAGACCGCCGACCAGGCCCTGCAGGAGCTGGCCGCCAAGATCGGCGAGAAGCTCGAGCTGCGCCGCGTCGCCGCGTTCGACGGCCAGACCACCGTCTACCTGCACAAGCGTGCCACCGACCTGCCGCCCGCCGTGGGTGTCCTGGTCGAGTACACCGGCTCTGACGCCGACGCCGCCCGCGCCGCCGGCATGCAGGTCGCCGCGCTCAAGGCCAAGTACCTCACCCGCGAGGACGTCCCGGCCGATCTCGTCGCCAAGGAGCGCGAGATCGCCGAGGCCACCGCCAAGGAAGAGGGCAAGCCGGAGGCCGCGCTGCCGAAGATCGTCGAAGGCCGCGTCAACGGCTTCTACAAGGACGTCGTGCTCCTGGAGCAGGCTTCGGTCACCGACTCCAAGAAGACCGTCAAGCAGCAGCTGGACGAGGCCGGTGTCACCATCACCCGCTTCGCCCGCTTCGAGGTCGGCCAGGCGTAATCGCCTGACAATCGAAAAGGCCCCGCCCGCAGCGTAGTTCGCTGGGAGCGGGGCCTTTCTCCTGCGCGGCCCCTGCCCGGGGGTGGTCCGTGGAACCGGCCGCGCACGGAGATCATCAGCGGCCGGGGTCGCTGCCTGGGAATTCGCAGGGCGGCTGGGAGCCGGTGGCGCACAGGATCATGAGGGGAATGCCGGCTCCGATGATCACGAGCCAGTCCATCGCATCGAACTGCTGGATATCGGCGCTCAGTGAGCTGCTGCCCGAGGCGGATGAGCCGGAGTCCGCGGCAGCGGGGGTCGCGCCGACGACAACCGTGGCGCTGATCGCGAGGGCAGCCATGCCAGCACGGATTATGTTGCTGCTCATACTATTTCGCGCTTCCGCTCAGGCAGGGGTTCTCCCCGCCGCTCCCTGTCGCCAAGGCGGGACAGACCATCTGGATCAAAGTCGTCAATACGGGGATCAGCGGGATCGACGAACCGGTGTCCCCTGAACCAGTGGTCGCGGGGTTGGCTGCGGCCGGACCGGCGGCGCCGACGAGTGCGGCGGTGATCGCCGTGGCGGCGACAACGGCGCGAACCGTGGTGCGAGAGTTGTTCATTGGTCTTCGTCGCCCGGGTCAGGAAGGGCCGGGGTTGTTGTGGGAGCTGGCGGTTTCGCAGGCGTTGCCGCCGCTGAACGACTCCGCGCCGCACCAGACTTTGATCAGGCCCTGCACGATGGGGAGCCAGATCAGGGTCGCGGAGCCGGTTTGACCGGCGGCCGCGCTGAGGGGGCTCACGTCGGGGAGGTTGTTGGCTTCGGCCCAGGCGCTGAAGGAGACGAGGGGTTGCAGGGCGGACTGGGTGGCGGAGCCGAGTGGGGTGTCGTCCATCGGGTCGTCGGCGACCGCGGCGGGGTCCTCGGCGGGGGTGAGGATGATGTCGGCCACGGCGGTGCCGCCGAGGGCGACGCCCATGATGGCCAGTGTGCCGACGAGGGCGCTCCGGATCGGGTACTTCGGAGTGTTCATGGCGCGGATCGTATTTGAAATACTGGGATTTCAAATGAGATTCGCGCCCATGATTTCTGGGGCAGGCTCTGTCAGTGCGGGTGTGCGGGCCGATTCTGCAGCGGGGTCAGCTGGTGGATATCGTGCTTGACCCGCAGTTCGGCCACGGCCTCCGGGGTCGCACCACCCGAGGTGAGCAGGTCGGTGAGCTCGGCGAGGTAGAGCTCGTGGCCGGCCGGGGTGACCATGAAAAGCATTTTGGCCGTGTCGGTTCCGGGGTTGTAGAAGGCGTGCGGGCAGCCCGCCGGGACGTGCATGAAGCTGCCCGGCCCGCCGCGGAAGACCTTGGTGCCGTCGTCGGCCTCCCAGGTGCGCCAGTCGCCGATGGCGGTGGTGGCGGGGTGGAAGGCGAGCAGGTCGAGCTCGCCCTCCACGATGTAGAAGATCTCCTCGGCGTGGCCGTGCCAGTGCGCGCCGACATCGAAGCCGGGCGGGACTTCGGCCTCGAAGGCCGACCAGATGTCGGAGCGTTCCGCGCCGACCTTCAAAGTCATTGTCTGTAAGCGGGTTCCGGCTCCGGGTGGGAGCAGCAGGCCGTCGGTCATGGTGATCGCCTCACAGTTTCCAGTCGGTGGCGTGCAGGAAGCCGTTCAGGTCGAGCAGGTCCGGGTGGGCGGAACGCAGCGCGGCGAGGTCGACGGGCTCGTGCGGGTGGGTGTTGAAGTGCGCGAACATCTTGGCCACCTGCTCGTCGAAGGCGCGCAGCTGTTCGAGCGGGATCTGGACGGTGCGCGGCGTCAAACCTGCTGCTCTACCGAGGATTTCGGCGATCTGCGGCGGGGTGAGGATATCGCCGGCGATGGTCACCGTGCGGCCGAGGAATTCCTCGGGCCGGTCGAAGGCCAGCGCCGCGAACCGCCCGATATCGTCGATGGCGATGAGCGGCATCGGCACCTCGGGGGCGACCGCCAGCGCCAGCACCAGGTTGTCGCCATCGCGGCTGGGCTTGTTGTAGGTGGCGAAATTGTCCATGAACAGCACCGGCCGCAGGATCGTGGCGGGCAACTCGAGTTCGCGGATGCGGTCCTCGATGTGTTCCTTGGCGTCGTAGTATTCGATCCCCGAGTTCTGGCCGACCCCGCTCAGCGAGCTGTACACCAGGTGCGAGATCCCCAGTTCCTGAACCAGTTCCGCGATGCGGCGTCCGCGCTTCTCCTCGGCCGCCACGGCCGCCAGGCTGATATTGACGCCCTCCATCATGGTCATCATGAGGAAGACGCCGTGGACGCCGTCCATGGCCTTGCGCAGTGAGTCCTCGTCGTCGAGGTCGCCCACCGCCAGTTCCGCGCCAGCGTCACGCAGTGCGACGGCCTTGGGCGCTTCCGGATCGCGGACGAAAGCCCGTACCGGCCGGCCGAGTTCGAGCAGTGCCCGAGCGGTGGCGGTGCCCTGCCGGCCGGTGGCGCCGATGACCAGAATCGGTGCGTTGTGTGTAGTCATGTCGTACTCCCTTGATTCCCTGCGGATTTCGTTCCGCTGCTGAGAATCACGCTACGAAGCCGGGCACAATGCTGTCCTGGTAGTGATACTGCTACCCAGGTGCCGAGGCGGGCGGCACGCTGTGGGAGGTACGAAATGACAAGCGGCCGAAGCAATCACGGCTCCGGAAAGAGCCGGCAGCTACAGCTGGGTGAATTCCTGCGCGCACAGCGCGCCAAGCTGCAACCGGCCGATGTGGGCCTGCTGCCCTACGGTGAACCGTCCCGCCGCCGCACCCCCGGACTGCGTCGCGAGGAAGTTGCCGAACTGTCCGGCGTGGGCCTCACCTGGTACACCTGGCTCGAACAGGGCCGCGATGTGGCCGCCAGCCGCCAGGTGATCGACGCCCTGGCCCGCACCCTGCGCCTGGATGCGGATCAGCACCGCCACCTGCGCTTTCTGGCCGGTTTCGTCGAACCCGACAACCAGGGCCCCGAGACCGATCGCGCCCGTATGCAGCGCCTGGTGGACGCCGTCCTGCCCAATCCCGCCTCGGTCTACGACGCGGCCTTCGACTATCTGGCCTGGAACAGCGCCTACGTGCAGCTGCGCCACGACCCGCTGGACACCCCGCCCGCCCGCCGCAATCTGCTGTGGATGATGTTCACCGACAACGACAATCGCGCTCGCATGCCACGCTGGGAGTTTGCTGCCCGTGCGGTCCTGAGCCAGTTGCGCGACGCCATGGGCCGTCGCCCCGACGATCCCCGCCTCACCGCCCTGGTGGCCGGATTGCGGGCCGAGAGCCCGGAATTCCGGCTCTGGTGGGAGGAGTATCCGGTGCGCCGCTTCCGCCCGGCAACGATCACCGTGGAGCATCCGAGCGCGGGCGCGATCGAACTCGAGCTGTTCCAATCCCGCCCCGTCGACGACCCGGCGCTGCTGCTGGTGGTGCAGGTCCCCGCCACCGAGCTTGCCGCCGCTCGACTTTCGACTCTGCTGCGCACGGCGCAAACTCGATAGGATGCCCTGAAATTCTCACGATGTGCGAGGGTCGGGTCATCTTCGCGACGGCGCGTGAGGCAGGATAGATGGAGCTTGTCACCGTCCCGTGTAGTCCGATGTACCGGGATGGTCTTTTCATGTGCGTGCGCAGGTTCCACTGCCGAGGAGAAGGAGACCGATGACGGACCCGGATACGGCGCCCGACCGCAAGGGCTATCGCCGAGTGCTCCTGAAGCTGGGTGGCGAGATGTTCGGTGGCGGCCGGGTCGGTCTCGATCCCGATGTGGTGCAGACCGTCGCCGAGCAGATCGCCGAGGTCGTCGAGGACGGTGTCCAGGTCGCCGTGGTCATCGGCGGCGGCAATTTCTTCCGCGGCGCGGAGCTCGAGGAGCGCGGCATGGAGCGCGCCCGCTCGGATTACATGGGCATGCTCGGCACTGTCATGAACAGCCTTGCGCTGCAAGACTTCCTGCAGAAGCAGGGCATCGACACCCGCGTGCAGACCGCCATCACCATGGGCCAGGTCGCCGAACCGTATCTGCCGCTGCGTGCCAAGCGGCATCTGGAGAAGGGCCGCGTGGTCATCTTCGGCGCGGGTATGGGCATGCCGTACTTCTCCACCGACACCACCGCCGCGCAGCGCGCCCTGGAGATCCAGGCCGAGGTGGTGCTGATGGCCAAGGCGGTCGACGGCGTCTTCACCGCGGACCCCCGCGAGGACCCGAACGCCACCATGTACACCGAGGTCACGCACAAGGAAGTCCTGGAGCAGGGGCTGAAGGTGGCCGACGCCACCGCGTTCAGTCTGTGTATGGACAACCAGATGCCGATGCTGGTGTTCAATCTGCTTACCAAGGGAAATATCGCCCGTGCGGTCGCCGGTGAAAAGATCGGCACGCTGGTCCGTTCGTGACCAACGAGAACTAGCTGTGGAGGAAACGCCGTGATTGAAGAAGCGCTCTTCGACGCCGAGGAAAAGATGGAGAAGGCCGTCTCGGTGGCGAAGGACGACCTGGGTTCCATTCGGACCGGTCGCGCGAATCCGGGCATGTTCTCCCGGGTCATCGTGGACTACTACGGGTCGCCCACGCCCATCACCCAGATCTCGTCGGTCACCGTGCCGGAGCCGCGCATGCTCGTCGTCAAGCCGTACGAGCAGTCGCAGCTGCAGGTCATCGAGACCGCGATCCGCAATTCGGATCTGGGTGTGAACCCGACCAATGACGGTCACATCATTCGTGTGATCGTTCCGCAGCTCACCGAGGAACGCCGTCGCGAGATGGTGAAGCAGGCCAAGGCGAAGGGCGAGGACGCCAAGATCGCCATTCGCAACGTCCGCCGCAAGACCATGGACGAGCTGGGCCGCATCCAGAAGGACGGCGAGGCCGGCGAGGACGAGGTCGGTCGGGCCGAGAAGGAACTCGACAAGACCACCCAGAAGTACGTCCACCAGATCGACGAGCTGGTGAAGCACAAAGAGGGCGAACTCCTCGAGGTCTAGGACGGTCGGCAGCGATGCCCGCGGGCATTTCGGACGCGGCCGGCCGGGGGTAGGGACGAACGGACGACAAGTGAGCGACGGGACAATCGTGGCCGAAGAGACTGCCGCCACCGGAGAGGCGACGCCGACCGAGGACAGTGCGGCGAAACCGCCTGCCTCCAAGGCCGGACGGAATCTGCCCGCGGCACTGGCGGTGGGGCTGGGGTTGGGCCTGTCGCTCATCGCCATCCTGCTGTGGGCGCCCAAGGTGCTCGTCGGCGTGATCGCGGTGGCCATGGCGGTGGCGACCTGGGAGGTGGCCAAGCGGCTGCGCGAAGCCGATGTGCTGGTGCCGCGGATTCCGCTGCTGGTCGGCGGGCAGGCCATCATCTGGCTGGCCTGGCCGACCGGGCCGCAGGGGGTGGTGGGCGCGTTCGGCGCGACCGTGCTGACGGTCATGGTGTGGCGTCTGTTCGACCACGGTTTGCAGGCGACGCCGCGAAACTACTTGCGCGACACCGCGATCAGCGTGTTCGTGCTGGCGTGGGTGCCGCTGCTGGCGGCGTTCGCGGTGCTCATGCTGGATCAGCCGGACGGCAATCTGCGGGTGCTGACCTTCATGATCCTGGTGGTCTGCTCGGATGTGGGCGGCTATGTGGCCGGGGTGCTGTTCGGCAAGCATCCGATGGTTCCGGCCATCAGCCCGAAGAAGTCGTGGGAGGGTTTCGGCGGTTCGCTGGTGTTCTCCGTCATAGGCGGTCTGCTGACGGTAACCCTGCTGCTGCAAGCCAATTCGATGATCGGCGTGCTGCTGGGTGTCGGCCTGGTGCTGGTGGCCACCAGCGGCGACCTGATCGAGTCGCAGGTCAAGCGCGAGCTCGGCATCAAGGACATGGGCACCCTGCTGCCCGGCCACGGCGGCATCATGGACCGGCTGGACTCGATGCTGCCGTCGGCCTTCGTCTCCTGGCTGGTGCTGACCGCGCTGCTCTAGTGCGCGGCCTTCTTGGCCGCGCGGCGCAGCTGCAGAATCCGGTAGCCGCCGATCAGCGCGGTCACGAGTGCGCCGATGATGACCGACAGCAGGACGAGAATCCCGATCGGCAGATTCCACTGCCAGGCGAAGACGTCGACCTTGGACTGTTCGAGATTCTGCAGAATGAAGATCAGCACCACGATGCCCAGTAGTGCCGCGAACACGAGCCCTACCCAGGCATAACCCGCCCGGGTCTTGAGCACGCCCTCGCCCTTGTGCTTGGCCGGAGTTTTGCCCGGGGTCGGCTCCGCCCCGGAGTTCGATACGGCATCTGCGGTCATAGCTCGATCATTGCTGATGGCTATGAGCGGTGCACGCATATCGCCTCCGAACTGCGTTATGTCGCCTCCGCCGGAGTTTGCCGCAGATGTGATCAGCGCATCTGTGCCCCGAAGGCCCGCGATTCGATTCCGGATGGAACACTGGAAGGGTTATGACTGCCGCCCCGCTTCCCCTCGTTTTCGACGCCCCCCGCCGTGGCATGCCCCCGCGGCATCTGGCCGACCTCGATGCCACCGAGCGCAAGGAAGCGGTCGAGGCCCTCGGCCTGCCGAAGTTCCGGGCCGACCAGATCGCCCGCCAGTACTACGGCCGCCTGCAAGCCGACCCGGCGCAGATGACCGACCTCCCCGAGTCCGTGCGCGAGAAGGTGGCCGAAACCCTCTTCCCGCAACTGCTCACCCCGGTCCGCCACATCGCCTGCGACGACGGCAGCACCCGCAAGACGCTCTGGAAAGCCAACGACGGCACCCTCCTCGAGTCCGTCCTCATGCGCTACCCGGACCGCAACACCCTCTGCATCTCCAGCCAGGCCGGCTGCGGCATGGCCTGCCCCTTCTGCGCCACCGGCCAGGGCGGCCTGAACCGCAACCTCTCCACCGCCGAAATCGTCGACCAGGTCCGCGCCGCAGCGGCGGCCCTGCGCGACGGCGAGGTGGCGGGTGGCCCCGGCCGCCTCTCCAACATCGTCTTCATGGGCATGGGCGAACCCCTCGCCAACTACAAGCGAGTGGTGAACGCCGTCCGCCGCATTGCCTCCCCGGCTCCCGACGGTCTGGGTATCTCCCAGCGCAATGTCGTGGTGTCCACCGTCGGCCTGGCCCCCGCCATCCGCAAACTGGCCGACGAGAACCTCTCGGTGACTCTGGCCGTCTCCCTGCACACTCCGGACGACGAACTCCGAGACACCTTGGTCCCGGTCAACAACCGCTGGCCCGTCTCCGAAGTCCTCGACGCCGCAAGGTATTACGCCGACAAGTCCGGCCGCCGAGTCTCCATCGAATACGCCTTGATCCGAGACATCAACGACCACCCCTGGCGAGCCGACATGCTCGGCAAGAAACTCCACAAGGCCCTCGGCTCCCGAGTCCACGTCAACCTCATCCCGCTGAACCCGACCCCGGGCAGCAAGTGGGACGCCTCCCCGAAACCCGTCGAGCGCGAATTCGTCCGCCGCGTCAACGAGCAGGGCGTCCCCTGCACCGTTCGCGACACCCGAGGCCAGGAAATCGCCGCAGCCTGCGGCCAGCTCGCCGCCGAAGGCTGATGTATCGGCTCGGCCCCGAACTGTTCGGATCGACCGACGACCGGCCCGCGAACCGGGTGCCCGAGTTCGAGATCCGTCGGCGCTTGGCTGCGGTGCCGGACGGGCAGTCGATCGAGTTCGTGCTCGACGGCGCCAATCCCCGGCATCATCGGCGGCGTTGTGCCCGTGCGCTGTTCGGGCGGGAGCCCGCTGATCGTACGTAGGGAACTCGCGGAGCTCGTTCGATCCGAGGAGGAGCCGCCCGACATTCGGATCGCCGTGCTGGAAGCCCTCACCGCCGCACCGGGACCGCATTGCCGAGACCTGTTGGAATGGCTGCGGACTCGACCGCTGGGCGAGAAACGCTCGTACGGTCTCGACGAGGCCGTCCTGGTCGCGCGGGACTGCACGGTGACGTCACAGCGGCCGGGTAGCTGGTCGAGATGGCGGGCGATGTGTGGTGGTTTGGCAAGCCGCGCCGTCGCGGTGGCTCGTGCCGCTGGACAGTGGCTGGGTGGATCGTGTTCAGTCCCTGGCGATGTCGGCGACGAAGAGTTGCAGGCGGCGGGCCGCGATGCGGACCACCAGAGGCAGGGCCGGGTCCGGGTTGTCCGGGGTGACTATGCGGGGGTTGATCAGGTGGAGGTGGCGGAAGATGGTGTGGGCGTGGGCTTCTCCGGCGGCGAGGATATTGCGGCACCAGTCCGTGACGCCGTGGCCGAGGGCGATGACGAGTTTGCCTCGGGTGGGGATGACGTTGACGGGGGTGGTGTAGGGCTTGCCGGATTTGCGGCCTCGGTGTTCCAGGAGGGCGAAGCCGGGGAGGTAGGGGGCGAGGGGGCGGACGTAGGGGTTGAGGTAGCGCTCCTGGAGGCGGCTCAGGCCTGCGGGGAAGATGTGGGGGCCGCGGTCGAGTGTCGCCATGGTGTCACCGTTCTTCGAGGTTGATGCGGGATCCACCATAATCCGTGTCTGGGACGCGGGGAAGTGACTGTGGTCAGGCTGCGCCGACTGGGAAGTTGCGCGGGAGTTGTAAGGCGCGGGCTGGGTGAATCTTCAGCTCAGGCTCAGGGGCGCGCGGGATCGTAGAAGGCGTAAATCCGCTGGTCACAAACTTTGAAAGCCGAGCAGAGCGATTCCAACCGAACACTCGTCCCGGCGTGGATGGAGATCCCATGCGTGCGCTGACTGTTATTCCCGAGAAGGCCGATTCACTCGAAGTTCGTGAGGTGCCCGATCCGGTGGCGGGGGAGGACGAATTACTTGTTCGGGGAGTGGCTTTCGGTGTGTGCGGCACCGATCGGGAGATCGCGGGCGGTGATTACGGGTGGGCGCCGCCGGGGGAGGAACGGTTGATCATCGGGCACGAGTCGCTGGGGCGGGTGCTGCGGGCGCCGGACGGAAGTGGTTTCGCGGCAGGGGATCTGGTGGTCGGCGTGGTGCGACGGCCGGATCCGGTGCCGTGCGGGGCGTGCGCCCGGGGTGAGTTCGACATGTGCCGCAATGATCGGTACACGGAGCGGGGGATCAAGCAACTGCACGGGTACGCGTCCGAATTATGGACCGTGGAAACCGATTACGCGGTGCGGCTGGACGCCGCCCTGGAGCAGACCGGGGTGCTCATGGAGCCGACCACGGTGGTGGCCAAGGCGTGGGAGCAGATCGATCGGGTGAGCGCGCGGGCCTGGTACGAGCACAAGCGGGTGCTGGTGACCGGCGCGGGGCCGATCGGACTGCTGGCGGCGCTGCTGGGCACGCAGCGCGGGCTGGACGTGCACGTACTCGCGTTGAACGACACCGGGATTCAGCCGGAGATGGCGCGCAAGCTGGGTGCCACCTATCACAGTGATCCGCTCCCCGAGGTAGCCGACAAGATCGAACCCGATGTGATCGTGGAGGCCACGGGTGCGGCCTCGGTGGCCGTGGCGGCCATGACGCACAGCGCGTCGGCCGGAATCGTCTGCCTCACCGGTGTTTCGCCCATCGGACGGGAGGTCGGCTTCGACGCCGGAGCCGCCAATCGGCGCATCGTGCTGGAGAACGACCTCATCTTCGGATCCGTGAACGCCAATATGCGGCACTACCGTCAGGCCGCCGAAGCGCTGGCCGACGCGGATCAGGAGTGGCTGAGCGGGCTCATCACGCGCCGCCTTCCGCTCGACCGCGCGGAGGCGGCCTTCACCCCCGGCCGCGACGACATCAAAGTGGCGGTGTCGCTGTGACTTCCACCTTCCATCTGATTCCGCAGCACCGCACGCACGCACGGCCACGAATCGTCGTGCCCAGCCGGGTGGTCACCAATGGGGTCGTCTCGGATTCACCGCCCTCCCGCCGCATCTGGTTCTGGGCGGGGATCGCGACCCTGGCCAGCTTCCTGTTCGGCTACTACAGCGCGGTGGTGGCGGGCGCGCAGCTGTTCATCAAGGACGACCTGCATCTGGGAACCGTCCAGCAGGGTGCGGTGGTGTCGGTGCTGCTGGCCGGCGCGGCGGTCGGCGGCCTGTGCGCGGGCCGCTTGGGCGACCGGTTCGGCAGGCGGAGTGCGCTGCTGCTGGCGGCCGTACTGTTCATCGCGGGCGGTGTCCTGGCCGTCGCGACACCGGGTTTCGGAATCCTGTTGGCGGGGCGCATCGTTCAGGGTTTGGGCATCGGTCTCAGCTCGGTGATCGTGCCGCTGTATCTGTCCGAGATCGCGCCCGCCGAGCTGCGCGGCAGGCTGGTGACGATCAATCAGCTGATGCTCACGGTCGGCATCATGGCCGCCTACGTGGTGAATCTGGCCTTTGCCGCACAGGGTGATTGGCGCTGGATGTTCGGCGTCGGACTGATACCGAGCGTGCTGCTGCTCGTCGGTATCGCCCGCCTGCCGGAATCGCCGGTGTGGCTGGAGGGCCGCGGCCGGCTGGCGAGTGCCCGGCGGGTGCTGGCGCAGGTGTACGGCGAGCACACCGCCGACATCCACCTGTCCCGGTTGCAGCATGCCCGCCGGGCGGCTCCGGCGTCGACGGGCTTGCGCGGCTTGACCTCTCGCGCGGTGCGTCCCGCGTTGCTGATCGGCGTGGTGCTGGCGGTGCTGCAGCAGTTCGTCGGCATCAATGCCGTCATCTACTACGCGCCCACGATCATGCAGCACACCGGCCTGGACACCTCGAATGCCATTCTCTACTCGCTGGCCATCGGCGTCCTGAATGTCGTCATGACCCTGGTGTCCATCCGGCTCATCGACCGCTGGGGACGCCGACCGCTGCTGCTCACCTCCCTCTCGGGAATGGCGGTGGCACTGGTGATTCTGGGCGCGACCTTCGTCTGGCAAGTGCCCGCCGCCAGCGTGATCGCGCTGATCTGCCTGCTGGCGTTCATCGCCTTCTTCGCCATCGGGATGGGCCCCGTGTTCTGGCTGCTGCTGGCCGAGATCTTCCCGCCCGCCGAACGCGGCACCGGCGCGGCGGTGTCCGCCACCTCCAACTGGATCGCGAACATCGTTGTCAGCCAACTCTTCCTGAGTCTGGTCGCGGGCCTGGGCCAGGGTCCGACCTTCTGGTTGTTCGCCGCGGTCTGCGTCCTCGGCCTGATCTTCGTGCGGCGCAGGGTGATCGAGACCAAGGGCAAGGATTTCGCCGACATCACCCGCGAACTGTCCACCGCCTAGCCCTTGGCCAGCGATCCCGCTCCCGGCGTGAGCGCACCACCGGCCTCGTCGACACCCACCACAATGGTGCTGCCGCGAGTGCCGGTGGCGGCGATCGTCCACGCGGTGCGCGTCTCGGTGGTGTCGCCGGGGCGCGGGCAGGTCTGTACGGGCGGATCGAGTTTCGCGGTATTGCCGCGCACGAGCAGCGTCCACGAACAGCCGTTGCCGGTGCGTGCGGTGAGCCGGTTGCCGTAGTCGGCGGTAATGGTGAGCTCCCCCTGCCCGGGCGGTTCGTAGTGCCAGGTGCCGACGAACGCGGCCGCACCGTCCGTATCGTTCTCGCTGGTCCTGGTGCGTGCGCCCGTCTCCAGCGCGAAGTCCAGATCTCGGTCCGCGCGATGGCTTTTGGCGGTGAAGACCTCGGTCATGTGGTTGCCGGACACGGTGGTGGTCCAGGCGGTGATGGTGTAGGAGACGTGTGAGGTGGGGTTGTTGCACAGCTGGGTGGCCGGGTCCAGCCGCAGTGCGTCCGGATCGACCCGGAACCGCCAGGTGCAGCCCACATCGGTCCGCCCGATGAGGTGGGTGCGCGAGGCGTCGGACGCGTCCAGCGTGTAGGTGATATCGCCGATCTGTGGTGCTTGCACCGGACCCGAAGGTAGTTGCAGCACAGCCATATTGGTCATGCTGGCGGCGTCCGGCTGGTCGTAGTTCCATTTGCCGAGGTACGCCTCGGCGGCGGTCTGGGAGGGTTCGGTGCCGGTCGAGGAACACGCGGCGGCGGCCAGCGTGGCGGCGGTGAGTGGAATCAACCAAGGGGAAGCAAGGCGAGCCATGATGCGCTCCTGGATGCCTGATAATGCTGATATCAGATTGTCTAATATCTAGATAATCTAGAGACTAGATTAGCGAGGTATCAGGAGATGTCAAGCGCCCGAACACGTTTGATCACCGAAATCGCCGCACGCGTCGGGCGCACGGTCGAGTGGGGCATTCGCATGAACCACACCGCCGCGAGCACCTTGGGTATCAACGCCACCGATATGGTCTGCCTGCAAACCTTGCAGCAGGGCCCGCGCACGGCCGGCGAACTGGCCCGCCACATCGGCGTCACCACCGCCTCGATGACCACCATGATCGACCGCCTGGAAAAGGCCGGATTCGTCTCCCGCACAAGGGATCCGCAGGATCGCAGGCGAGTGGTGGTCGAACTGGTGACCGGGCGCGCCCGCGCCGATATCGCGCCCCTCTTCGCCCCGCTGGTGAAGTCCTGGCGCGCCCGCCTCGACGGCTACGACCAGCGCGACCTCGAACTCATCATCGATTTCCTCGCCGGTATCGAGGAATCCTTCGCCGCCGAACTGGAACCCGGCCGCGACGGGCAGCGCTGACGGCAGCGAGCCGGCGGACACGGGTCCACCGGCTCGCCGTTCCCGGTCAGCGCGCGGTCAAGGCGTCCAGCGCCTGCGCCGCACGAGGCGCGTGCAGCGGCGAGAAGTGCGGGTTGATCCGCAGCGCGTCGGTCAGTGCGGTCGCCGCCTGATCGGTTCGACCGAGCGCGGCGAGGATCATGCCGCGATGGTAGGCCAGTGAAGCGTTCTGCCAGCCAAGGGAGTTCGCCTGGTCGGCGTAGCCGATGGCCTCGGCATCGCGGCCGGCCCGGTGTAGTGCCCAGGCCAGCACGTCGGCGGTGAGGACGCTCTGCCTGCGGCCGTACTCCAGTTGCGCGAGGCGGACGGCCTCGGTCGGGTCGCCGTGTTCGGCGGCCAGCAGCGCGGCATCCACGGCGTCGGTGGCGCCCTGCGCTTCGAGGGCGCGGAACTGTGCGACGACGTCCTGGTACCGCGCGGCGGCCTCGGCGGCTCGCCCGGCGGATTCCAGCAGCTCGCCGTACTCGATGAGGTACTGCGGCAGCGCGGAATCGGAGGTCAGCTCCGCGTAGAGCGCGAGCGCCCGATCGGTGTCGCCGCGCGCGGCGAACACCTTGGCCTGTCCCTGCCGCAGCGCGGCGCTCGTCGGGACGGTCAGAAGCCCTGCACGATACTGGTTTTCGGCCTCATCGAGCTGTCCGGAGTCGAAGGCGAGCTCGCCGAGGTGATACCGGCAGAAGGCGATCTGGTCGGCAGTGTTCGCGGCGTCGAGGGCCATGCCGAGCGCCGTGCGCGCCTCATCGGTGCGTCCGTGCAGTTCCAGGTCGTAGGCGGCGCGGGTGAACGAGGTCACGCCGGGACGGAGGTCGAGCATGCGCTGCACGGCCACGGTGGCATCGTCGGCCGCACCGAGCTGGGTCAGCGCGTCCACCAGCACCCCGTAGGCGTCGGCACTCGTGGGACGCAGCGTAATCGCATTCTCCGCATAAGTTTTCGCGGGCCCGAAGTCGTGCAGCGCATTCTTCAGCGCCCCGAGCCCGATGAACGCGTCGGCATTGCCGTCGGGCTGCACCTCCAGTGAACGGTCCAGCGCACGCTGCGCTGCACCGTAATGGCTGGGATCGCCTGTCATACGCGCCAATTCGACATAGGCGGCCCCCAGATCGGCCCAGCGCACCGCATTTCCGGGCATTCGATCGAGTTGCCCGCGCATCGTCTCGATCTGCGCGGCAAGGGCTGCACCCGGACCGCTCACCGCCGGCGCTGCGGTCGAGTGACGGTCGGGGACAGCAGCCACCCCGATGATCGCGGCCGCGACGGCGATCAGTGTGAGCACCACGAGCGCGGGTGTGCGGTGGGTGCGGGCGCGGAGCCGGGTGGGGCAGTGGGACATGACGACACCTTGTGTGCGGGAACGGGATCGGATGGAGGCTGGGCCGCCCGCGTGCGTGCGGACGGGCGGGGATGGGGTCGGACGGGCGGGCGGACCGGGCCTGCGCCCGGCCCGCCGACCCGGATCGGAAACCGCTGTCGCGGAATGGAATCCGCTCAGCTGCGGCGTCGCCGCATGAGCAGCCAGCCGCCACCGGTGACCAGCGCCGCCGCGGCTGTGCCACCCGCCGCGGCCGGCATCCACGACGACATTCCGTCGTCGCCGGTCGGGCGGGAGGAGGCGGCGGGTGCGACGCCGTCGGCCGAATATCCGCCCTCGGTCATGCCGCGTGAGGGCAGCGCGACATACGGGAAGGTGTCGGAGAACTTCGCGTCATTGGCGTCGACCTTGTCGCCGGTCGCCAGTGCGTCGACGAGCTTGCCGCTCTGGGCCGCACCGACTATGGCCTGCAGGGCGATATCGACCACGTCGTCGGTCAGCCGCCGCCCGTTGGGGAATCCCTGCAGGTCTCCGGCGAGTACGCCGAGCCGTTCGGGATCGGCGGTCACCGGCACGGACATATTGAGCCGCAACATTTCCGAGGGCCGGAAGGTCTCGGCCTGCACATCGGCATTGAGCACCTGCGAGTTCAGATCCGCCTGGATCGGCGCTCGGCTGCCATCCAATGTCGGTGCGTTCTTGGCGATTCCGGTCAGGAAGATCTCCACCAGATCATTGCGCGGCCCGGCCGGGGCGGGGATCTTGTAGATCGCTTCGAGCAGCTTCGCCAGCTCCGGATCCGTCACGCGCGCAACGACTTCCGGAATCCCGGCATCGGCGCTGGGGGACAGCCCGTTGAAGGCGTCCTTCAGCCCGCCCGGCAGCACCACCTCGTTCACGAGGGGGTTCCCCAGCCGGGACACCTGCACAGCCTCCCCGACCGGCTTGGCCGCACCCGGGCTCAACTGCAGTGTCTGCCGCTCGGTGTCGCTCCACACCCCGATGACCGGATTGCGTGTCGCATCGCCCTTGAGCGCCAGATCCTTCTTGGGCACCTGCAGCACAACGGTATTCACATTGAACCCCGCGAGCGTATCGGTTCCGGTCTCGGACAGGTCCCCGCCGTACAGCAGGTCGAACACCCGCAGATCGAGGAAGAACGGATCCTCGGACCCGCCGACGTACACGGTTCCGCCGCCATTGAGTTTCTCGGTGGCCTGGGTGCGCAGCGTGCCGTAGTCGGGCATGGATGCGGCGCCGACGTACGACGGCGCGGCCTGGCCCTGCCCGATCGGCTGCCAATCCCCGACTCCGTGGCTCACCGACACCGTGTAGTTCTGCCGGAACAGCAGGTTCTCGTCGGTGAGGCTGGTGACCGGCCCGTTGTTGTACAGGAAGGTGTTTCCCGCGCGCCGATCGTCGTTGGTGAAGTTGACCCGATAGCTGATATCCGGCTTCCCATTGCCGTCGTTGTCGATATTGATGTCGTAGTTGGCCGAAGTGGCCCACGGGTAGAAGTTGGGCCCGCCGTAGGCGGCCTGCACGCCGTACCAGTTGCTGACGATGGTCACCGTCTCCGGATTGTCCGGGCTGACGAACGCGTACACATCGGTGTTGTCCACCGCCGGATCACCGGCGATCAACGGGGCCTCGCGATGGCTGGAGGCGTGGGCGGCCGGCAGGACGAGACCGCCCACCGTACCGCCCAGAACGAGTACGCCGACGGCCGCGAGGGCCCCGGCGGCACGGCTGCGAACGCCGCGCTGAGGTGATCGGAACACGATCTCTTCTTTCCTTGATGGTGAATGGCATTGCGCCGGAACACGTCCACATGGTCTGTCCGGTCCGCCTGCGCCCACATCGGTCGATCGACCTATCCGGTCGTGATTGAGCCGGGGGAGGCCGGGTATCGCCGCCACGAGACCGGCGGGACAGTGCGGCGATTCGAGGCGGAGGAGACGACCATGACCACGACGGTGGGCGACTATGTGCTGCAACGACTGCGGGAATGGGGCGTCACCAGGGTTTTCGGCTATCCGGGTGATGGCATCAACGGGCTGGTGGCCGCGTTCGGGAAGGCGGAGAACCGCCCGGCGTTCGTGCAGGCCCGGCACGAGGAGATGGCGGCCTTCGAAGCGGTGGGCTATGCGAAATTCGATGGCGGGGTGGGCGTGTGCATGGCCACCTCCGGTCCGGGCGCCATCCATTTGCTGAACGGTCTCTATGACGCCAAGCTGGATCACGTTCCCGTAGTGGCAATTGTCGGGCAAACGTCACGCAGTGCCATGGGCGGCAGCTACCAGCAGGAGATCGACCTGCAAGCCCTGTTCAAGGATGTGGCCTCCGACTACCTGGTCGAAGTGAATGTCGCCGCCCAACTGCCCAATGCCATCGACCGCGCCATCCGCACCGCGCAGGCCCGGCGCGCACCCACGGCGGTGATCATCCCGTCGGATCTGCAGGAGGAGAAGTACCATCCGCCGGAACACGAATTCCGTCAGGTGCCCTCCAGCGCGCCCGCATCGCTGAGCGCCACCATCGTGCCCGCGCGTGTGGACATCGAACGCGCCGCCGAGATCCTCGATGCCGGAACCAGGGTGGCCATCCTCATCGGTCAGGGCGCTCGCGCCGCCGCGGTCGAAGTCGCCGAGATCGCCGAGATCACCGGCGCCGGCGTGGCGAAAGCCCTGCTGGGCAAGGACGTTCTCACCGATTCGCTGCCGTTCGTGACCGGTTCGATCGGCCTGCTGGGCACCCGCCCCAGCTACGAGCTGATGCGCGACTGCGACACCCTGCTCATCGTCGGCTCGAATTTCCCCTACAGCCAATTCCTTCCGGAGTTCGGCAAGGTGCGCGCAGTGCAGATCGACATGGATCCCACCATGATCGGCATGCGCTACCCCACCGAGGTGAACCTGGTGGGCGAAGCCAAAACAACGCTGCGCCAGCTGATTCCGCTGCTGAAGTACAAGAAGGACCGCGCCTGGCGGGAAACCGTCGAGGCGAATGTGACGCGCTGGTGGAGCACGGTGGAGCGCCAATCCCTGCTCGACGCAAGGCCGGTCAATCCCATGCGGGTGGTGTGGGAACTGTCCGAACGCATTCCGGGCGATGCCATCGTCACCGCCGACTCCGGTTCCTCCACCAACTGGTACGCGCGCTGCCTGCGTTTCCGCGGCGCCATGCGCGGTTCGCTCTCGGGCACCCTGGCCACCATGGGATGTGGCGTCCCGTATGCCATCGGCGCGAAATTCGCGCACCCTGACCGCCCGGTCATCGCGCTGGTCGGTGACGGCGCCATGCAGATGAACGGCCTCACCGAACTCATCACCATCACCCGCTACCGCTCCGAATGGCTGGACCCGCGCCTGGTGGTCTGCGTCTTCCACAACAATGACCTGAACCAGGTCACCTGGGAGCTGCGCGCCATGGGTGGCGCCCCGAAATTCGAAGAGTCCCAGATACTTCCGGATACCTCCCTATGCCGATGTCGCCCGCGCGCTCGGCATGGCCGCCGTTGCCGTCGACCACCCCGATCAGCTCGCGGGGGCTTGGGAGGAAGCCCTGCGCGCCGAGCATCCGGTCCTGCTCGACGTGCGCTGCGATCCGGAAGTCCCGCCCATTCCGCCGCATGCCACCTGGGAGCAGCTCGAGAACACCGCCGCGGCGGTGCTGCGCGGTGACCCCAATGCCTGGCACCTGGTGACCCAGGGCGTGAAAACCAAAGCGCAGGAACTGATCCCGAACCGCAACTCGGAGGAGAACATCATGGACCAGCAACCCGGCCAGGACGTCGTCGACCTTTTGCTCGACCAGCATCACCAGATCGAAACCCTGCTGGAGCAGATCCGGACCGGCCAGGGCCGCAAGGATGAACTGTTCACGGATCTGGTGCGGCTGTTGGCGATTCACGAGGCCGCGGAGGAGGAGGTGGTGCACCCCATTGCCAAACGCGCCGAGAACGGCGATGGGGAGGGCATGGTCGAGGCCCGCCTGGAGGAGGAGAGCGAGGCCAAGCACGCGCTGGCCGAACTCTACAAACTCGGGGTCGAGAGCCCCGAATTCGACGTCAAGTTCGCGGAATTCGCGGCCGCGGTCGCCGATCACGCGGAGCGCGAGGAAGCCGAGGAATTCACGCTGCTGCGAAAGCAGCTCACCACAACGCAATTGGAGCGCATGGCCACTTCGGTGCGGGCGGCCGAGGCCGTCGCGCCGACGCGTCCGCATCCGAGTGCGGGGGAGTCGGCGGTGGCGAATCTGCTGGCCGGCCCGCCGCTCGCGGTCTTCGATCGGGTGCGGGACGCGGTGCGGGATATGCGGCGCAAGTCCGGTCACGATTCCTGAGCGTGCGCTGAGTGGCTCATCCGCTGGTCGGCCCGGGTGAAATCCGGGTCGACCAGCGGTTTTGTGTCCCAGGTCTGTAACCTGGCTCACATAACGTCCGTACTAGTGACTTCAGCTATGAATAGCCATTCTCAGCTACTATTCAGTAACGATTTCCTGGACACTTGCTCTAGAGCGCTTGAGAAGCACTCGGCTCCCACCCCGATACCGCTCCCGTAAACCGGAAGCGCCTTCGCAAGAAAGCTGTGAAGCAGGATGAAGTTCAGGAAAGCTGCCGCCACCTCGGCTCTGGTCATCGCGGCCCTCGGCATTGCCGCCGGCACCGCTCACGCCGACCCGGCCCCCGCGCCGGCTCCGGTTCTTCCCTCCCTGATCGACGGCATCAATCAGGGTATTCAGCAGGTGCAGCAGGGCGCGGCCCAGCTCGTGCCGTCCATCCACTGGAACGTCGAGCTCGACGGCGACTCCGTGATCGTCCAGACCGACGCCGGCGCGCTCGCCGCCGACAACGGCCAGTTCCAGGTGCGCGACAACCTCGGCAATGTGGTCGTCGGCTTCCCGCTCAGCTACACCCTGGACGATCTGGAATACCCGATCAACGCCAGCGTCGAGGGCCTGCGCGCGGTGCTGACCCCCAGCAAGAACGTCGCCGACGCCCGCCCGTCGGGGTTGCTGCACAACGTGGTCAAGCAGGACGCCTTCGATGACGCGGTGTCCGCCGCGGCCACCCAGTTCGGCATCATCACCGCGATCGGCACGCTGGTGGGCACCATTGTCGGCGGCGCGATGGGCTGCACGCTCGGCTTCATCGGCGGCGCGGTGCTGGGTCTGCCCATCCTCGATCTGGGTGGCGCGACCGGTATCGCCGGCTGCCTCGCGGGCGCGGCGCTCGGCATCCCGCTCGGCGCTGCCGCCGGTCTGGTGCTGACGGGTGTGCCCGCCGCGATCATCGTCGGCATCGGCTTCTACAACCGCATCAACGCGCCCGAAAACCAGTAGTCCGGCCGCTCACAGCAGGCTCGCCGCATCCCTCGGGATGCGGCGAGCCTTGTTTTGTATTAAGTATTGCTATGAACCAAAGGTTTGCTTTCGGACACGATTGTGGACCCTCACGACAGAGAACGTAACGAGAACATGCTTTGCGACTCATTTTGGCTACGATCTGGCAACATCACGGAAACATAACGCAACGACTCTTGTCGGCGGGTGCTCGATGAGGACCTGCGCATCCCGCAAGGGCACGCACCCACTGACGAAAGCGACGAGAAGTCATGCGTTTCAAGAAGTTCGCCGCCACCTCGGCTCTGGTCATCGCGGCCCTCGGTGTTGCCACCGGCACCGCGCACGCCGCCCCCGTGATCCCCTCCGTGCTCGACGGGGTCGACCAGGGTGTCGGCCAGGTGCTGCCGTCCATCGGCTGGAACACCAAGATCGAGGGTGACTCGGTCGTGCTGGAGACCACCGCCGGCTCGCTGACCACCGACAACGGCCAGTTCCAGGTCCGCGACGACCAGGGCAATCTGGTGACCCAGTTCCCGCTGGCCTACTCGCTGGGCGACCTGGAGTACCCGGTGACCGCGAGCGTCAACGGCCTGCGCGCCGTGCTGACCCCGAGCACCGACCGCTCGGCCGCGCGCCCGGTCGCGCTGCCGCTGCACAATGTCGCCAGCCAGGAGGCCTTCGACGACGCGGTCTCGGCCGCGGCCACCCAGTTCGGCATCATCACCTCGATCGGCACCCTGATCGGCACCATCGTCGGCGGCGGCCTGGGCTGCGCGATCGGCGCGGCCGGCGGCGTCATCGGCGGCCTGGTCATCCTGTCGGCGCCGGGCGGCGTCGCGGGCTGCCTGGTGGGCGCGGGCATCGGCATCCCGCTGGGCGCCGCCGCGGGTCTCGTGCTGACCGGTGTGCCGGCCGCGATCATCGTCGGCATCGGCTTCGCGAACCGCATCAACGCCCCCGAAAACCAGTAGGGCGTCAGCGTTTACAGCAAAAGGCCGGGTCGCTCACAGCGACCCGGCCTTTGTGCCGTCGAATGACTTCGTGTGTCAGCGCGGCTTGCGCGAGATGATCGAGTCGCGGATCAGCACGGCGGCCAGGCCCGCGGCGAACACGATCAGGAAGATGTAGCCGGTATTGCCCGAACCCGAGGAGCTGCCCTGCTGGTTCTCGAACAGCATGGCCAGCAGGATCACCACGACCACCCAGCCGGCGGTGCGGAAGGTCCGGCGCGACTCACCGCTCCAACCCCATGCGGCGGACGGAACCTCGGCGGTGTCGACCTTGGTGACGACGTCAGCGCTGTGGGCGTGTTCCACTTCCGTGCCGGCCACTTTCGCTCCTTATGGACTCGAATCGAATTCTGCGCACAATGGTGGCATACGACCGCGCGTCGTAGCCAGCAGGGGCGGGGTGAGTCACCAACTCTCGGAACTCTCAGGGGCAAGCCCCTGAAACCCCGGAGGGGAGAGTTGCTCGAATCCGCAACCCCGGCAGCCCCGGTCGTCTTCGGTGCTTCGGTGAGGAGAGAATAGGGCCGTGTCCGACATCGTGAGAGTTCTGCTGCTGGGCAGCACCGGTTCCATTGGCACTCAGGCGCTGGAGGTGATCGCGGCCAATCCGGATCGGTTCGAGGTGGTCGGGCTGGCGGCGCGGGGTGGGAACACCGAGTTGCTGGCGCAGCAGATCGCGGCTACCGGGACGAAGAACGTGGCGGTCGCGGATGAAGCCGCGGCGGCGAAACTCGGTGTGGCGCTGGCGGGTCCGGATGCGGCGACCGAGCTGGTGCGGCGGACCGAGGCGGATGTGGTGCTCAATGCGCTGGTCGGGTCGCTGGGGTTGGAGCCGACACTGGCCACCCTCGAATCGGGGCGGCGACTTGCGCTGGCCAATAAGGAATCTCTGGTGGCGGGCGGCTCGCTGGTGACGCGGGCGGCCGCGCCGGGGCAGATCGTGCCGGTGGATTCGGAGCATTCGGCGCTGGCGCAGTGCCTGCGCGGTGGACGCGCCGACGAGGTGGACCGGCTGGTGCTGACCGCCTCGGGCGGTCCGTTCCGCGGCTGGACCGCCGAGATGCTGGAGTCGGTGAATCCCGAAGAGGCCAAGGCGCATCCGACCTGGTCCATGGGCCTGATGAACACGCTGAACTCGGCAAGCCTGGTGAACAAGGGCCTGGAACTCATCGAAACGCATCTGCTCTTCGGTGTGCCCTACGACCGCATCGATGTGACCGTGCACCCGCAGTCGATCGTGCACTCCATGGTGACCTTCACCGACGGCTCCACCCTCGCGCAGGCCAGCCCGCCGGATATGAAACTGCCCATCGCCCTGGCCCTGGGCTGGCCCGACCGGGTGCCCGGCGCGGCCGCGGCCTGTGACTTCTCCACCGCCTCCACCTGGACTTTCGAGCCCGTCGACGACGAGGTGTTCCCGGCCGTGCGACTGGCCCGCCAGGCCGGTGAGGCGGGCGGGTCGGTCACCGCGGTCTACAACGCCGCCAATGAGATCGCGGTCCAGGCATTCCTCGACGGCCTCATCCGATTCCCCGATATCGTGCGCACCGTCGCCCGCGTCGTGGAGTCCGCCGACCGCTGGAGCGCCGAACCCGGTAGCTTGGACGAGGTGCTCGCGGCCGATGCGTGGGCGCGTGACCGTGCCCGCACACTCGTGCGTCAGTGAAGTAGGAGGGGTCGAACCGCATGGCATTCGTGGTCGGGTTCGTTCTGTTTGCCGTGTGCATCACCCTGTCGGTGGCGCTGCACGAATGCGGTCACATGTGGGCGGCGCAGGCCACGGGCATGAAGGTGCGCCGCTACTTCATCGGTTTCGGCCCCACCATCTTCTCGTTCCGGCGCGGTGAGACCGAGTACGGCCTGAAAGCGTTGCCGCTGGGCGGTTTCTGCGATATCGCGGGCATGACCGCCCTGGACGAGGTGCCGCCGGAGGATCTGGATCGCGCCATGTACCGGCAGGCCACCTGGAAGCGCCTGGTGGTCATGTTCGGCGGCATCTTCATGAACTTCGTGCTGGGGTTCCTTCTCATCGTCGTGCTGGCCGTGGGCTGGGGGCTGCCGAGCTTGGACCAGGCCCCGGCGACGGCCATCGGTGCGCCGAGCTGCGTGCAGTTGCAGAACCCGGACGGCACCCTGCAGGCTCCGTGCACCGGCGAAGGCCCCGCGCAGAAGGCGGGTCTGCAGCGCGGCGACATCATCACCAAGGTGAACGACGTCAAGGTCACCACCTGGCAGGAGTTCGTCGCGGAGACCCAGAAGCAGACGCTGCCTTTCCAGTACACGTTCATTCGTGACGGTGAGACCCTCACCCGCACGGTCGAGCCGCAGCTGGTCATGCGCTATCCGAAGGACGCGCCCGCCAAGCAGGTCGGCGCGGTCGGTGTCGGCCACGACTACTACGAACCGGTGAAATACGGTGTCCTCGCGGCCATTCCGGCCTCGGTCTCCTTCACCGGCGAGGTCTTCGGTCACACCGTGCAGTCGCTGATGAAGATGCCGGAGAAGATCCCCGCGCTCTGGAACGCCGTCACCGGCGGCGAGCGCGACCCCGAGACTCCGGTCAGCGTCTACGGTGCGAGCCGCATCGGCGGCGAGAGCGTGGAGATCGGCCAGTGGCAGATCTTCGTCATGCTGCTGGCGAGCCTGAACATCTTCCTCGGCATGTTCAACCTGCTGCCGCTGCTGCCGCTGGACGGCGGTCATATCGCGGTGGTCCTCTACGAGAAGATCCGCAACAGCCTGCGGGCCCGTCGCGGCGAGGCTCCGGGCTTGCCGGTGAACTACCTGAAGCTGCTCCCGGTCACCTATGTGGTGATCGTGATCGGTGGCGCGTACATGCTGCTGACGCTGTCGGCCGACATCCTGAATCCGATCACGCTGCGCTAGTAGCTCGATCGCTCACAACCGACCGGTCGGGTCTATGACTCGGTCGCGAACTCCCGTTGCAATCGCCTGCACAACCGGTCGGCCTGCCGGGTGGTTTCGGGCAGCCGGTACTCGGTGGTGGCGGCCAGCACCTGCGCGCACGCCGTATCCAGATCGATGTTGTGCCCGACGGACACATACACCGGCTTCACACCCGCCCGCGTGCGCAGCGCCCGCCCGACCGGTTCGCCGTCGAGGCTGACGGTGCTGAATGCTCCGCGTTCGCTGCCGGGCTCGTCGTACTCGCCCCACACGTTCTTGGCGACCCCGAGTGTCGGCACTCCGGTCAGCAGCCCGAGATGACAGGCGAACCCGAAGCGTCGCGGATGCGCCAGCCCCTGACTGTCGCAGATCAGCAGATCCGGTGTGACGGTGAGCTTTTCGAGCGCCTGCACGGTGGTCGGCAGTTCCCGGAAGGCGAGCAGCCCCGGCACATACGGGAAATCGGTGACACCGCGTGCCGTGACGCTCTCGATCGGCTCCAGGTTTGCCGCATCCAGGACTACGATGGCCGCGACCACATTGCCGTGGTCGTCGTAGGCCGAGTCGAGCCCCGCGAGCGTGCGGAATGCGGGCGGGCGAGGGTTCTCGGCCACGACGCGGGAGCGCAAATGGTCCTGCAGCGCGATGGCCTCCTCGGGTGTGCGCGGCCACGGTTCGGTGTTTGCTACCTTCACATTTCGTGTTTGTACACCTTTGCGCTGTTTGCGACGAATACCTAGTGCAGGACCCCGGTCGATTCCGGGTCGAGTGATCGCAACCGGTACCGTTGTCGCCGCTGTCACAGGGCGACCGGTATCCGGGCATTACTAGACTCGGGACCGGAAGGGTGAGGACATGACGAAAGTAGGCAACCGATCGTGAGCAGTGCCATCGCATTGGGGATGCCGTCCGCGCCGGCGGCCGTCCTCGCGCCGCGGCGTAAGACGCGCCAGTTGATGGTGGGCAATGTCGGGGTGGGCAGTGATTTCCCCGTGTCGGTCCAGTCGATGACCACCACCAAGACCCATGACGTGAACGCCACCCTGCAGCAGATCGCGGAGTTGACCGCGTCGGGCTGCGACATCGTCAGAGTCGCGTGCCCGCGCCAGGAGGACGCGGACGCGCTGCCGATCATCGCCAAGAAATCGGGCATCCCGGTGATCGCCGACATCCACTTCCAGCCCAAATACATTTTCGCCGCGATCGACGCCGGCTGTGCCGCGGTGCGCGTGAACCCGGGCAATATCAAGGAATTCGACGGCCGCGTCAAGGAGGTCGCCAAGGCGGCCGGCGCGGCGGGCATCCCGATCCGCATCGGCGTCAACGCGGGCTCGCTCGACAAGCGCATGATGGCCAAGTACGGCAAGGCCACCCCCGAGGCGCTGGTGGAATCGGCGCTGTGGGAAGCCTCGCTGTTCGAGGAGCACGGCTTCGGCGACATCAAGATCTCGGTCAAGCACAACGACCCGGTGGTCATGGTCGAGGCCTACCGTCAGCTCGCCGCCCAGTGCGACTACCCGCTGCATCTGGGCGTGACCGAGGCCGGTCCCGCCTTCCAGGGCACCATCAAGTCCGCGACCGCGTTCGGTGCGCTGCTGTCCCAGGGCATCGGCGACACCATTCGGGTGTCGCTGTCGGCGCCTCCGGCCGAAGAGGTGAAGGTCGGCGGTCAGATCCTGCAGTCGCTGAACCTGCGCCCCCGCAAGCTCGAGATCGTGTCCTGTCCGTCGTGCGGTCGCGCGCAGGTCGATGTGTACACCCTGGCCAACGAGGTCACCGCCGGCCTGGAAGGCATGGAGGTCCCGCTGCGGGTGGCCGTCATGGGCTGTGTCGTCAACGGTCCCGGTGAAGCCCGCGAGGCCGACCTCGGTGTCGCCTCGGGCAACGGCCGCGGCCAGATCTTCGTCAAGGGCGAGGTCATCAAGACCGTGCCCGAACACCTCATCGTCGAAACCCTCATCGAGGAGGCCATGCGCCTCGCCGAGGAGATGGGTGAGGACGCGGGCAGCGGCGCGCCGGTCGTCACCGCCGGCTGAGCAAACACCGTGTACTCCGGCCGGGGACCGTTCACCGAAGCCCTGGTCGGGGTGCGCGCACCCGCGATAATCCGGCACGTTCTCCGAACTTCTGGCAGGCTGTGAACGTGCGGAGTGTGCTGGAGCCGACTCGGCGGACCAAGGCGTCCGGTGCTCGTCAGCTGGTGAACCGCGATCTGACCCAGGTATTGCGCGTTCTCGATGGCGATCCGGTGGCGACCTGCATGGTCGCTGCGCGTTTGCAGGAGTTCGGTTTGGATGCCCGCGGCGTCTACGGCGAGCTGTGGAGCCGCGGCGGTCCGGGTGAATCCCTGTGTTTCTCCGGTGCGAATCTCGTTCCGCTGCGCGGCGGCCCGGACGATATGCGGGCCTTCGCCGAGCGCGCGGTGCGCGGCCCGCGCGTCTGCTCCTCGGTGGTCGGCCGCCGCGAACTCGCGCTGCCGCTGTGGGACCTGCTCGCCGAGCACTGGGGCCCCGCGCGCGAACTGCGCGACGATCAACCGCTCTTGGCCCTCGAGGGCACGGCCACGGTGACCCCGGATCTGAAGGTGCGCCGGGTGCGCCCGGAGGAGCTGGACCGCTATCTGGTCGCCGCGGTCGCCATGTTCACCGAGGAGATCGGCGTCGATCCGCGCGCCGGTGACGGCGGCCGGGCCTACCGTCGTCGCGTGCAGAGCCTCATCGAATCCGGTCGCGCCTGGGCCAGATTCGAGGACGGCGAAGTGGTGTTCAAGGCCGAGGTGGGTGCGCTGTCCCGCCGCACCGGCCAGATCCAGGGCGTCTGGGTGCACCCCGAGTACCGAGGTCAGGGCTACGGCACCGGGGGCACCGCCGCCGTGGCGAATGTGGTGGTCGCCTCCGGCCGCACCGCCAGTCTCTACGTGAACTGCTACAACGAGATCGCCCGCCGCGCCTACGCGAATGTCGGTTTCCGGCAGATCGCGACCTTCGCGACCGTGCTGCTGGACTGATTCGCGACTGCTGTCCGATATGTGATGTAAGCGCGAAATCTGTTCTCCTACAGTGTGTCGCGCCTGTTTGCTGACAGTTGGCTCTAGCATCTGTGCCGATGTCAACACGGGTCCTCACCTTGCTGCTCGCCGCGGTCGTCTCGGTAGCCGCTGCCGGTTGCGCGTCGCGCCCGCAGGGTCCGGCGCAGGCCGCCGACGCCTTCCTCTCCGCCTTCGCCGACCACGATGTGGAGGCGGCGGCGGGCCTCACCAACCAGCCCGAAAAGGCCGCTGCCGCACTCGGTTCCGCCTGGGACAACCTGCAGGCCGAGCAGCTCACCGCGCACACCGGCGATGCCCGCGTCACCGGCGACACCGCCACCGTGGACTACACCTACGAGTGGCGGCTGCCCAAGGACCGCGTCTGGACCTACTCCGGTCAGCTTCAGATGGGCCGCGCCGACGGCCGCTGGTCGGTGCGCTGGACCTCGGCGAACATCCATCCGCGCCTGGGCAATACGCAGTCCATGCAGTTGCGCTCCACCGCCGCCCCGCAGGCCCGCGTGAACGAGCGCTCCGGCAGTGACGTGCTGGTGCCGGGCACCGTCTACCGCGTCGCCTTCAAATCCGGTGCCGCCACCTCGGATCCGGCCGCCGTGGCCGCCGCCCTCGCCACGGCCCTGCAGCGTTTCGACGAGAAGAAGTTCACCGCCGACGCGATCCTGGACGCCGCCCGCAAGGCCGACGGCGGCGCGTATCAGGTGGCGATCCTGTCGGAGTGGGAGTTCGAGCAGGTGAGTGCCGACCTGCTGGGCCTGCCCGGCGTCAGCTTCACCAAGCAGTGGGACATGGTCCCCACCGACCGCCATTTCGCCCCGGACCTGATGACCCAGGTGCACAAGACCATCATCGACGAGGTGGACGGCAAATCGGGTTGGAGCGTCGTCACCGTCAATGCCAATGGCGCGGACACCGACGTGCTGAAAGAGGTTGAACCGCAGGCTTCCCCGTCGTTCTCGCTGAGCATCGACCGCTACGTCCAGACGGCCGCGCAGCGCGCCGTGGACCTGCGCCAGGAGCAGGCCATGATGGTGGTGCTGCAGCCGTCCACGGGCGCGATCCTGGCCATCGCCCAGAACGAGGCGGCCGATGCCGACGGCCCGGTGGCCGCCTCCGGCATGTATCCGCCGGGCTCGATCTTCAAGACGGTCACGGCCGCCGCCGCCATGACCGCCGGGCACGCCACCCCCGACACGGTGGTGCCGTGCCCGAGCCGGATCGTGGTGGGGGAGCGCACGATTCCCAACTACAACCTCTTCACCGTCGGTGACGTGCCCATGGCGACGGCCTACGAGCGCTCCTGCAACACGGCCTTCGCCAAGATCGCCTCGGAGCTGGGCGGTGAGGACCTGCGCACGGCCGCGGCGGCCATGGGCATCGGCCCGGACTACACGGTGGCGGGCCTGCCGACGGTGTCGGGTTCGGTGCCGCGCGACGATGAGCTGGTGCAGCGCGCCGAGGACGGCATCGGTCAGGGCAAGGTGCTGGTGAGCCCGTTCGGGGCGGCGCTGGTGGCGGCGACGGTGGCCAATGGTTCGACGCCCACCCCGTATCTCATCTCCGGGCACCCGACCACAGTCGAGGGTGAGCGCCCGCAGCTGTCCCCGAAGGTGGTGGACGGTTTGCGCGAGATGATGCGCAAGGTGGTGCTCGGCGGTACGGCCGAACGGATTCGCGATCAGGGCGAGGTGTACGGCAAGACCGGTGAGGCCGAGGTGGAGGGTGGTTCGCACGCCTGGTTCGTCGGTTACCGCGGCGATATGGCCTTCGCGACACTGGTGGTCCGCGGCGGCAGTTCCGACAATGCGGTGGCGGTGACCCGGGACATGCTCACGGCACTGCCCGCAGGCTACTGAGCACCATCACCACAATTCCCGCGATAAACCCCGCCCCGTAACGGGGGCCGGGGGCAGCGCCCCCGATTCCGGGGGTCCGGGGGCGGAGCCCCTGGGAAAAGCACAGCTCAGCGGTCGCTGCGGAGGCAGGCGGCCTGGGTGATCTCCCCGTGGATGTCTTGGGCGACGAAGCGTTGCTGCGCCAGGGTTTTCACGGTGGGAACGCCGGAGGAGTGGTCTCCCAGCATTTCGGTGGCGCCGGCGCCGGCGAGGATCATGCCGGCGGTGGTGACTAGCAAAAGGGCCGAACGCTTCATATCGCACTCCCTTGTGTGGGGATGAGTTCAGGAGATCCGAACGGTCGGTTTCGGATGGCCGGTGCTCATGAGGGTTGGCTGAATGTTTGCCAACGCAAGGAACGGTAATCCGGCTCCCATGCCCCAGGCAACCCTCTCGAGTGACTCAGCACACGTCCGTTAGGAAAGTGATGCAGGTCACCGGAGGG
Organism: Nocardia huaxiensis; assembly: GCF_013744875.1. Lineage (NCBI taxonomy): Bacteria > Bacillati > Actinomycetota > Actinomycetes > Mycobacteriales > Nocardiaceae > Nocardia > Nocardia huaxiensis. The sequence goes on along the minus strand of NZ_CP059399.1, from coordinate 7,057,118 downwards.
AAATGCGATGCGATTTTCCGGGTCAGTTCTCCCGGTGCAGGGTGGCCGCCAGATGATGCTGCAGCGGTTGTTCCACCGCGGCCATGCGCAGCGTGTAGCCGAGTGTGTTCCCGGCGAGCTCGAAGGTGCGGCCCAGCGCGGTCACCGACTTGGCGGTGCTGCTGCGGCCGATCGAGGTGGAGTCCAGTTCGATTCGCAGCCCGTCGTTTTCGGTGACGAGCTTGCCCTCGCAGATCTCGGTGATGCCGGTCGGGTGGGCCAGGATCAGTTCGACCCGGTCGCCGCCGATGGCGCGTAGGTATCCGGTCTCGGCGTGCATGGGCCGGCTGCCGTCGGCGGAGCGGGTGCGCTGCCGATAGGTGAGGAACGGGCGGCCGACGTGTCCGAAGTGCACTTCCTCCAGGTAATCGAAGGAGTCGATGGTCGGATACTCCCCACTCCCGGAGCCGCGCCAGGTGCCCAGCAGCGGGGCGAGATGAGCGATATCGGGGTGGGGCGCGACGGGGGTGTTGGGTTCGAGCACGGCGGCCAGCTTAATCCGCGCAACGCGTTCCGGCGGCCGGTCGACGCGCCGCCGGGCGACTATTTACGGAAAGGGGGCTGGATTCGGGGATTGGTTGGATGCGTAAGGGGAATGGAACGGCCGGGGCGGGGATTCAGCGGCGGCTGGCCCGTTTGTAGCCGTAGGCGGCGGGCACCGCGAACAGCGCGATCAGGCCCACACACCAGACGATGGTCCAGGTGAGCGGCCCGGCGAGCGCGCCTTCCTCCGACAGCGCCCGCATGGTGTCGACCGTGACCGACATGGGTTGCCAGCGCACGACGGGCTGAATCCACTCCGGATACGCCTCCAGCGGAACGAATCCGGTGCTGAAGAACATGAGCAGCGAGGTCACGATGGCAATGGCCTCGACCAGCGTGGATTTGGCGGTGAACACGGCGATGGCGGTGACGAGCGTGGCGAAGGCGAGCCCGAACAGCACCGGCACCACCAGGAATCCGGCCGCCGCGAGCACGCCCTGCTGGAACCGGAAGCCGAGCAGCGAGGCGAACAGCACGATGACGATGGTGCCGCCGAAGATGCGCACGCCCTCGGCGAGAATGCGCGCCGACAGCCCGGAGGCCCGGTGCACGGGCAGCACCCAGAATCGGGCCAGCAGTCCGGCGTCGCGTTCGCGCCCGAGCATGACGCCGGAGGCCACGGTCCCCGACAACGCGCCCACCAGCGCCACCATGGGCACCGACCCGTAGAGCGCGTTGCGGTGGGTGAAGCGTTCGATGGCCCCGCCCACCACGATGTCGAGCATGAGCAGCAGCAGGCACGGCACGATGAGGGTTTCGAGCAGGGTGATGGGGTCGCGGACCCACCGCAGCAGCAGCCGCATGGTTTGAATCCAGGTGTGGCGCACCAGGGCCAGCGGTGAGTGCTCGGGGGCGTCGATGGTGTCGGCGGTGTCGACGCGCTGGTCGATGGCGGTCATGTCACGTCCTCTTCATGTTCAGCCGGACGGTGAAGTACAGCGAGACGACGATGATGGCGGCGGCCCACAGCAGCGGCGGTGTCATGAGCGGCCAGGTCACTTCGGCGACCTGGCTGGGTTTGCCGTTGAACAGCACGGTGTCGCCGCCGAGCGCGCGCAGGCCGTCGGCGAATTGCGAGACGGGCTGATTGCGCACGAAAGGCTGTACCCACTGCGGGAATTGCTTGACCGGCGAGAGCCCGGTGGAGAGCATGCCGAGGATGAGCGGCGGCAGCACCAGCATCTGGGTGGTGGCTTCGGGGCTCTTGGTGACGGTGCCGATCACGTCGGCGCCGAGGTTGAAGGCGAACGCGATGAGCATGCCCAGTCCGACGAAGCCGAGGGTGTGCGCCCAGCCGCCGTAGAACCGGAAGCCGATGACGTGCGCCGAGATGAGCGCCGACACCATGGCCACGGCGGCGCGGAAGATATTGGCGGACATGCGCGCCGCGGTCGGCACCAGCGGGTGCATGGGCATGGCGTCGAAGCGCCGGTCCAGACCGGACACCATGTCGGTGGCGGCGCGGAAGGCGGCGGAGATGGCGGTGAAGGCGGCGGCCTGCAGGATGACGATGGGCGCCATGAACTGCGCGTAGCTGCTGAATCCGGTGCCGGAGAAGGTCATCACGCGATTGAGCGGAATGTAGAAGCTGATCGTGAAGGTGGCCGGGGCCAGGATCGCGGTCAGGATTTCGCCGGTGGTCACCGACGGCACGATGAGTCGCACGGTGAGCACCCACCACTGCCGCAGTGTGGAGGGTGTGGCGCGGATGCTGGTGAGCCACGCGTCGGTGGTGGCGGTCGCGGCGGTCACGACTGGGCCTTGCGCAGCTGGGCGTCGCTGGGGTGCCCGTTGGGTTCCGGTTTCTCCGTCATATGTCCGGTGAGGGAAAGGAATACGTCGTCGAGGGAGGGGCGGCGCAGCGCGATGTCCACCAATTCCATTCCGGCGCTGTCCAATCGGCGCAGGGCCTCGGCGAGGGTTTTCGCGCCCTCGGGGGCCGGGATGGCGATGCGGTCCGAATCGGGGGTCAGCACTTCGCGTGTCGTGGCGGGCAGCAGATCCCCGAGTGCGAGGGCGATGGCGGGCAGGTCGGCGGTGCGCAGCGGCACCACCTCGCAGTAGCTGCCGCCGGTGCGGGATTTGAGTTCGTCGGCGGTGCCGTCGGCGATGACCACGCCGTGGTCGATGACGATGATGCGGTCGCAGAGCGCGTCGGCCTCTTCGAGGTACTGGGTGGTGAGCAGGGTGGTGATGCCGTGCTTGCGGAATCCGCCGACCAGATCCCACACCCCTTGGCGGCTGCGGGGATCCAGTCCGGTGGTGGGTTCGTCGAGGAACACCACCTCCGGTCGCACCACCAGCCCGCAGGCGATGTCGATGCGCCGCCGCATGCCGCCGGAGTAGGTGCCGACGCGGCGGCCGGCGGCGGCGGTGAGGTCGAATTCGCCGATGAGTTCGTCGGCGCGGGCCTTGGCGGCGCGTTTGCGCAGCCCCATGAGCCGGCCGAACATGACCAGGTTCTCGTAGCCGCTGAGCGCGTCGTCGAGGGCGGCGAACTGTCCGGTCAGCATGATGCTGCGCCGCACCGCCGCAGCGTCGGAGACCACGTCGTGCCCGGCCACCCGCGCGCGCCCGGCGTCGGGTGCGATGAGGGTGGACAGGATGTTGACGGTGGTCGTCTTCCCTGCGCCGTTGGGGCCGAGGATGCCGAGCACTTCGCCCGGCGCGGCCTTGAAGTCGATGCCGCGCAAGGCTTTCACGGTTCCGAATGATTTCTCGACGCCCTCGACGATCACGCCGTCCGCGCCCCGTTCTGTGGTCACTGCGTTCCTCCCAGGTGTTCGTCGAGGATGCGAGCTATCTCCGCCAGAGCGTGCGGCGCCGTGAGCCCCTCGTGCGTGGCCTCGATGTCGTAGTTGGTGATCTGTCCGGTGATCCAGGCCCGCCACGGGCCCGCACCGAAGATCGCCGGGTCTTCCGCGCCCTGGATGGTGGCGTGGAAATACAGTGCGTCCCCGTGGAATACGGGTCGCTGGTAGCCGGTGCGGGTGTCGGCGGAGGCGTTGTAGGAGGCCGCCATCCGTTCCAGCGTTTCCGCGTCGACCAGCGAGACTCCGCCCATGCGTTCGCGAATCAGCGCGGCGGCCTCTTCGGCGGTGGCGTCGGGCGGCACGTCGGAGATGCCGAACACCGCGCCGAAGGTGGCGATGAACGAACCGGCCGTGAGCTTTTCGACGCTGGAGCCGTCGAGGTCGGTGCTGTCCGGGTCGAGCAGTGCCAGGGTGCCCAGTTCCGCGCCCTGCTCCCGCAGCTTGGCGGCGACGGCGTGCGCGATGAGCCCGCCGAAGGACCAGCCGAGCAGGTGGTACGGGCCTTCCGGTTGCAGCCTGCGGATTTCGTGCACGTAGCGCTCGGCGAAGTCGTCGATGCTGCGGGCGTGCGGTTCGCCGGACAGGTCCGGGGCCTGCAGGCCGTAGATGGGCCGGCCGGGGTTCAGCTGTTCGGCCAGGCCCAGATAGGTCCAGGCGATGCCGGAGGACGGGTGGATGCAGAACAGGGCGGGTTCCTGTCCGTCGAGCCGGATCGGCAGCACCACGTCCAGACCCAGGCCGGGGGTGGAATCCGGTTGTGCTGCGGCGAGTTCCGCCTCGGCGCGGGTCCGCTCCAGTTCCGCCATGTGCGCGGCTTCGGCGGCCGCGGCCTCCCGGGCGTCCGGGGTGTCGGCGAATTCGGCTGCGGCCATGAGGGCTTCGATCCACAGCTGCGCCAGCGCGTCGACATCCTGTCGCGCCAGCAGCGTTTCGGGATAGGTGAAGGTGGCCTGCAGCCGGTCACCCGCGACCACCGCATTGATCTCGATCTCGGCATTGACCGGCACCTCCGGGTGTTCGCCCGCGTGCAGGTCGCCGAGATCCTCGGTGGGCAGCCAGCCGAGCCCCTCCAGCCCGGCGGGGATGTCGGCGGTGGCGTAGCGGCCGAGATAGTTGAATCCGATGCGCCCCGGCAACTTTCGCGGGAATTGGCGCGCGGTGTCGGCGTTGAGGTACCGCAGCAGCCCGAATCCGATGCCCTTGTCCGGGATGTCGAGCAGCTGGTGCTTCACGGCTCGAATGGCCTCACCCATGGCGGGCCCGCCGGTGAGCGCGTCGTCGAGATCGAGCGCGGGCAGATCCAGTCGCACCGGGTACAGCGTGGTGAACCAGCCGAGCGTGCGCGAAAGGTCGGCTCCCGGAACGATTTCCTGCTGCCGCCCGTGTCCTTCCAACCGGATGAGCACGGAGTCGGGTTCCTCGCCCCGATCCGGTGCGCGCCAATGCGACACGGCCAGCGCGAGCGCGGCCAGCAGCGCGTCTTCGACTGTCCCGTCGAACAATCCGGGCAGGGTGGTCAGCAGCGCGTTCGTGACGGTCTCGGACACCTCCACGTCCACGGCCCGCACCGTGCCCACCCGATCCACGGCCGGATCCAGTTCGCGCGGCCCGATCAGCGGATCCGGCGTCTGCGCCAGTGCCCGCCAGTACTCCAGTTCGCCCACCCGCTTGTCGCTGTGCGCCTCCTCCTGGAGGGCGTGCGCCCACCGCCGCATGGACGTGCCGGTATCCGGCAGCGTCGGGGTGGCTCCGCCCGACAGCTGCGCCCAGGCCGCGATCAGATCCGGCACCAGAATCCGCCAGGACACACCATCTATCACGAGATGGTGCGCCACCAGGATCAATCGCCCGGTGCGCCGCCCGGTCCGCTGTGCGGTCCCCGAGTGTGTTCCGACCCCTGAACGCGGCCCCGAACCGAGCCGTTCGGCCGCACCCATCCGATCGGTGAGGGTGCGCTCGTCCAGCGCGACGCGCTGCATGGTGCCGGTCTCGCCCGCGCCGACGCGTCGCAGTGTGCCGGTGTGGGCTGCGCCGAGACGCTGTGTCGTGGTGGGGAATTGGGTTGTGCTCACGCGCTGGGTCATTCCGGTGCGCAGCGCCGGTTCGACCGGGTCGAGCCACACCAGTTGCAGGACGGTGCCCGCGGCCGGGTCGAGTCGATCCATGGCGGCGTCGAGTTCGGTGGCCGCGTACTGGCGCAGCTCGTCGCTGCCCGCGGCATTGAACTCGATGCGGTGCAGCAGTGCGTCCACGTCGACGGAGCCGGGCTCGCGGGTGTGCAGTCGCCAGGTGTCGCCTTCGCGGTGCAGGCGGGCGCGCAGCATGTCGTGTTTGTCGACGACCGCGGTGACGGTGGCGACAACCTGTTCGCGGGTGATGCCGGCGGGCATCTCGAGCACGGCGGTCTGCGCGAATCTGCCGTGGTCGCCGCCGCGTTCGGTCATCCACTGCACGATCGGGGTGAGCGGAATATCGCCCACGCCGCCGCCGGGGAGTTCCTCCAGGACGATCGCCTCCCCGGCCTCGTCGGCCAGGGCGGCCAGGGCCGCGACGGTGCGATGCTCGAAGATCTGCAGCGGGGTGAGTTCGAGGCCGCGCAGCCGCGCCCGGGACACCAGCTGGATGGCGAGGATGCTGTCGCCGCCGAGGGCGAAGAACGAGTCGTGCACGCCGATCCGCTTGCGGCCCAGCAGTTCCGCCACGATCCCGGCGAGCACCGTTTCGGTGGGTGTGCTGGGCGCGCGGTATTCGGTTTCGGCCTCGAACACCGGTGCGGGCAGGGCCTTGCGGTCGAGCTTGCCGACGGCATTGAGCGGGATGGCGTCGAGGACCACGAAGGCCGAGGGCACCATGTAGCCGGGCAGCCGGTCGGCGGCGTGCGCGCGGACGGCCGAGACATCTAGGTGCGCACCGGGTTCCGGCAGCAGGTAGGCCGCCAGCGCGGTCCCGCCGCCCGGTCCCGCAACGCCCAGTGTCACCGCGAATTCCACGTTCTCGGCGCGGGCCAGCACGGCGTCGATCTCGCCGAGTTCGATGCGCTGGCCGCGTACCTTCACCTGGAAGTCGGTGCGCCCCAGGTATTCCAGCTTCGGCGCGCCGAGCCCGCCGGTCCACCGCACCAGGTCGCCGGTGCGGTACATGCGCTCACCCGGCGCACCGTACGGATTGGCGGTGAACCGTCCCGCCGTGAGCGCGGACCGGTTGTGATAGCCGCGCGCCAGCGCGGGCCCGGCCAGGTACAGCTCACCGGCCACGCCCATGGGCACCGGCCGCAGCCGGTCGTCCAGCACCAGGGTGGCCCCGCCTCGGATCGGCCGCCCGATGGTGACCGGCTGTTCGGCCCGCAGTGGCTCGGAAACCGTTGCCCAGATGGTGAATTCGGTCGGACCGTAGAGGTTCATGAGCATGCGCCCCTGCGCCCACCGCTGCACCAGCTCGGGTCCGATGGCCTCACCGGCCACCGCCAGCATGCGCACGCTGGACACCCGGGCGGGATCCATGGTCGCCAGCGCGGACGGCGTGATCACCATGTGCGTGACCCGATGCGCCGCGATGAGATCCGACAGCGCGTCACCGCCGAACACGTCCGGCGGCGCGACGACGGCGGTCCCGCCGGCCCCGAACGCCATGAGCGCCTCGAAGGCGGAGGCATCGAAACTGGGTGAGGCCACCTGCAATACGCGCGAGTATCCGTCGAGTTGCAGCACCTGCCGCTGCGCGGTCACCAGATCCGCGAGACCGCGATGGGACACCGCGACACCCTTGGGCGTCCCGGTCGATCCGGAGGTGTAGATCAGCCACGCCGGATGCTCCGGCCGCGGTTCGCGCCGCACCACCGGCGGTGGCAGCTTCCGGGTGGCCCCGAAGGCCGCGGGCTGTCGCTCGTGCGGGCGTGACATGGGCTGCCGTTCACCCGGTCGCGGCATGGCTCGGTGTTCGCCGGGCCGCTGCGGGGGTTGCGGGTGGCCCGGACGGGACACGCGGCGGTGCTCGCCGGTGTGCGGCCCGTCGTCGCGGCCGGGCGGCAGCCAGCGGATCGTATCGGGCAGCAGGGGCCGGTGTTCGGCGTTGGTCAGGCCCAGGATCGCGCCGGAGTCGGTGAGCATGTGGTCGATGCGGTCCAGCGGGTGGCGCGGGTCGATGGGCAGGAAGGCCGCACCGGATTTGGCCGTGGCCCAGATCGCGATGAGCAGGTCTGCACCGCGCGAGAGGGCGAGGGCGACAACTGTTTCCGGGCGGGCGCCGTGTGCGGTGAGGCGATCGGCCAGCCGGTCGGAGGCGGCTTCGAGTTCCGCGTAGGTGATGACCCGCCCGTCGGCGACGATGGCCGGATGTCCCGGCCGCACCCGTGCCGTGGTGGACAGCAGGTAGGGCAGCGTCATGTTCCCGGAGTGCCGGGGTCCGCGCAGCGGCACCAGGGCGCCGCGTTCGCTCTCGTCGAGCAGGTCGATATCCGACAGTCGCACATCGGGATTCGCGGTGACGGCGGCGAGGATGCGCCGCCAGCGGGTGAGCAGCAGTGCCGCGGTGCCCGCGTCGAACAGGTCGGTGGCGTAGGTGAGTGTGCCGTCGAGCCCGGTGGGTTCCCCGCCCGGCAGCGGCTCGCGCAGTTCGAGACCGAGGTCGAACTGTGAGGTATCGCGTTGCACCGGTTCGACTTCCACGCGCAGTCCGGGCAGTTCCAGCACGGGCGGGGTGAAGTTCTGCAGCGACAGCGACACCTGGAACAGCGGATGGTGTGCGGTCGACCGCGCCGGATCGAGCACCTGGACCAGGCGTTCGAACGGCACGTCGGCATGTCCGAAGGCATCCAGATCGGTGGTGCGCACGCCCGCCAGGAAGCTGCGGAAATCGCTGCTGGGATCGACCGGTGTGCGCAGTGCCAGGGTATTGACGAACATGCCGACCAGATCATCGAGCGCGGCGTCCCCGCGTCCGGCGATGGCGGTGCCGACCAGCACGTCGGGTGTGCCCGCCAGCCGCGACAGCAGCACCGCGAGCGCGGCGTGCACCACCATGAACAGGCTGGTGTCGGTCTGCTGTGCCAATTCGACCAGCGCACTGTGTGTTTCGGCGTCCACGGTGAACGGCACGTCGACGCTGCGCATGCTCTGCACCGCCGGTCGTGGCCGGTCGGCGGGCAGTTCCAGCGCGTCGGGCGTGTGGGCGAGTTTCTCGCTCCAGTACCGGACCTGCTGGGCGGCAACGGATTCGGCGTCTTGTTCCGCGCCCAGCAGTTCCCGATGCCACAGTGCGTAGTCGGCGTACTGCACCCGCAGCGGTTCCCACCCGGGCGCGCTGCCGGTGCTGCGCGCCACATAGGCGGTCATGAGGTCGGTGGCCAGCGGCGCCATGGAGGTGCCGTCGGCGCTGATGTGATGGACCACCAGCACCACCACATGCGTCCGCTCGTCGATCCGGAACAGTCCGGCGCGCAGGGGCGCTTCCCGGGTGAGATCGAATCCGGTGGCGGTCAGCTCTTCGATCCGATGCCGCAGTGCCGCACCGTCTTCGGTGTCGGCATAGCGCAGTTCGGGTGCTCCGGCGTCGGCGCTGAGCACGACCTGTCGCGGCCCGTCGGCATCGGCGGGGTAGATGGTGCGCAGCGTCTCGTGCCGTGTCACCACGTCGATCACGGCCTGGCGCAGGGCATCCCGGTCGAGTTCGCCGGTGAGCCGCAGCGCCGCCATGATGTTGTAGGCCGCCGATCCGGTGTCCATCCGGTTGAGCACCCACATGCGTTGCTGCGCGGGCGACAAGGGCACCCGGTCGGGCCGGATGCGGGCCGCCAGCGCCGGCCGTCCGGGCAGGTCTCCGGCGGGCACGACCCGCGCCGACAGCTGTGCCACGGTGGGCGCGTCGAACAGATCCCGCAGCGCCACGGTCGCCCCGAGCGCCGAATTCACCCGTGCCACCACGCGTGTGGCGCTGAGCGAGTTGCCGCCCAGTTCGAAGAAGGACCGGTCGATGCTGACCCGGTCGGTCCCGAGCACGTCGGCGAACACGCGCGCCACCGCCGTCTCCACGGGGGTGCGCGGAGCCAGGTAGCGTTCGTTCAGGCTCGCGAAATCCGGTGCGGGCAGGGCGTTCCGGTCGAGTTTGCCGACCGGGGTGAGCGGCACGTCGTCGAGTTCGATGATGTAGCTGGGCACCATGTAGCCGGGCAGTGCCGAGGCGACCCGATTGCGCAGTCCCTCGGTGTCGAGCCGCTGCCCGCGCAGCCCGACCACATACGACACCAGCACGGTCTGTCCGCCGGGTCCGGGTGCGCCGATGGTGGCCGCGTACTCCACCTGCTCGTCGGCCGACAGCACCGCGTCGATCTCGCCGAGTTCGATGCGCAGACCCCGGATCTTGACCTGGAAGTCGCTGCGCCCCAGGTATTCCAGTTCCAGCCGCACGCCTTCGGCGTTCTTCGTCTCGACCCAGCGCACCATGTCTCCGGTGCGGTACATGCGGGTGCCGGGCGCACCGTAGGGGTTGGCGATGAACCGGGCGGCGGTGAGCGAGTACCGGTTGAAGTATCCGCGCGCCAAGGCCGGTCCGGCCAGATACAGTTCGCCGGAGACGCCGAGCGGCACCGGCCGCAGCCAGGTGTCGAGCACCATGGCCCCGGCCCCGTCGATGGGCCCGCCGATGGTGATGGGTTCCCCGGCGCGCAGTTCGCCCGGCCCGGTCGCCCAGATGCTGAATTCCGTTGGCCCGTACAGGTTCACCATGCGCCGCTCGGCCGACCAGGCGGCCACCAGTTCGGTGCCCGCGGCTTCACCGGCGACCGCGAGATTGCGCAGATCCGGCAGTCCGTTCGGGTTCATGGTGGCCAGCACCGACGGTGTGATGGTGGCGTGGGTGACCTGCTGTTCGCGCAGCAGTTCCTCCAGTTCGCTGCCGCCGTACACATCCGGTGGCGACACCACCAGCCGCCCGCCGAGGGCGTGCGCCATGAGCAGTTCGTGCACGGAGGCGTCGAAGCTGGGCGAGGCCACCTGCAATGCGCTGGCCGTGTGATCCAGATCCAGCAGACGCTGTTGCGAGGCAACGATATTCGACAGGCCGCGATGGCTGACCAGCACGGCCTTCGGCTTGCCGGTGGACCCCGAGGTGTAGATGAGGTACGCGGTCTGCCCGAGCATGATGGGCCCGCCGCGTTCGGCATCGGTGATGGGCGCGTCGGACACGGTCATGACGCGGCGGATGGTGGACAGGTCGTCGAGCAGCAGCCAGTCGATGGTGCCCGGCAGGGTTTCGCCGACCGCGCACACGGTGACGCCGATGGGCGCGCGGGAGTCGGTGAGAATGTGCTCGATGCGTTCCACCGGATAGTTCGGGTCCAGCGGCAGGAACGCCGCCCCGGTCTTGGCCAGCGCCCACACGGCCACCACGGATTCCACCGAGCGCGTCAGTGCCAGCACCACGAATACCTCGCGGCCCACGCCCCGGCCGAGCAGCAGCCGCGCGAACCGGTTGGACCAGGCGTCGAGGTCACGGTAGGTCATGGTGAGCGTGCCGGACACGATGGCGATCCCGTCCGGATTCACCCGGGCGCCGGCGGCGAGAATATCGGGCAGGGTGCGCATGGGCACCGGATCGCCGCCGCGCACCGGCAGCAGGGCCCGGCGTTCGGCGGGCTCACAGTGCTGTAGTTGTGCCGTGCGCCGCCCGGGATTGACGGCAATCTGGTTGAGCAGGAACACGAATCGTTCGAGCAGTCGCCGCGCCCCGGTCTCGGGCAGCTGGTCTGCCATGAACTTGATCGAGATCTGCAGGCTCTCACTGCCGTCCGCGCCGCGCTGCGGAATCACCATGAGGTTCAACGGATATGGCGTGGCATCGGTGCCGGACACGTCGAGAATCCGCATCCCGGCGATGTCGAGGGCCTGTGACAGGGTCTCGCGGTCGATCGGGTACGACTCGAAAACGGTGAGGGTGTCGAACAGTTCGGGCAGTCCGACGGCCTGATGGATGGCCGCCAGCCCCACATGCTGATGGTCGAGCAGCCTGGCTTGTTCGCTCTGCACCCGCGCCAGCAGATCCGACACCCGTTCCGCGGGGTCGAGCCGCACCCGCACCGGCAGCGTGTTGATGAACAGCCCGACCATGTCCTCCACACCGGCCAGCTGTGGCGGCCGCCCGGAGACGGTGCCGCCGAACACCACATCGGTGCGCCCGGTGAGCATGGCCAGCAGCAGCGCCCAGGCGGCCTGCACGCCGGTGTTCACGGTGGCTCCGGCCGCGCGCACGGTGCTCTCCAGCTTGGCCAGCGAGTCGGCGCTGAAATCGACGGTCACCATGCCGGATTCGGTGGATTCGATGCCCGCGAGACTCGGCACGGCGCGGGTCGGCGTATCGACCCCGGCCAGCGCCTCGGTCCACGCCGCCATGGAGGCGGCATCGTCCTGTTCGGCCAGCCAGCCCAGGAATTCCCGGTACGAGGGCACCGCCGTGGCCGGAATCGCCTGCCCGGTGACCGCGCCGAGGTACCCGGCCAGCAGTTCCCGCACCACGAGCGGCGTCGACCAACCATCCAGCACCAGATGGTGATTGGTCATGAGCAGCGTGTACGCCTCGGCCTCGGTGCGCACCAGCAGGAACCGCAGCAGTGGCGGCCGCGCCAGATCGAACCGCGTCCCCGCGTCGACCGCGACGAGCCGCTCCAGTTCCCGCTGCCGCTCGCCGGGCTCCGCGATTCCGGTGAGATCGACCTCGTGCCAAGGCAATTCGCTACTGTCGACGACCAATTGCACCGGCCCGTCCGGTGTTTCGGTGAACGCAACGCGCAGCACATCATGCCGTGCCAGCAGCTCTCGCGCGGCTGTGCGCAGTTTGACCGCGTCCACCCGCCCCGCGAGGGACAGCCGCGTCTGCACCGTGTACTCGTCGGAGGTGTCGGTGTCGTATCGCGCGTGGAACAGCAGCCCGTACTGCAAGGGCGACAGCGGCCACACCTCGCTGAGCCCCGGGTAGTCCCGCTCCCACCCGTCGATCTGGGCCTGCGCGACGCTCACCAGCGGGAAGTCCGAGGGCGTATGGCCACCGGCCCCCGCCCGCCGCGCATGCTCGGTGATCCCGGCCAATGCCTGCGCCCACAGCCCCGCGAACTCCCGCACCTGCCGCTCCCCGAGCAGCCGCGACGCGTACGCCCACGTGACCTCGAGCCCCGCATCGGTGTGCAGCGCATTGATATCGATGACGGCTTCCAGCGGCGCGTCATCGCCCTGGGTGGCGGTGAACCGGCTCGGCAACCACACGGTTTCGCCGCCGTCCGCGGGCGCTCCGGACATCCCGGTCCGCCCCAGATAGTTGAAGCTCAACTGCGGCGCAGGCGTATTCGCCAGCGCCGGAGCGGTTTCGGCGTTCAGATACCGCAGCATGCCGTACCCGACACCCTTGTCCGGAATCGCCCGCAGCTGCTCCTTCACAGCCTTGAGCGCGGCTCCCGCTGCCGGTCCACCCCGGAAGGCATCGGCGATATCGATCCCGGTCAGATCCAGTCCCACCGGATACACACTGGTGAACCACCCGATGGTCCGTGAGATATCGGCCCCCGGCAGGATCGCTTCCTCGCGCCCATGCCCTTCGAGCGTGAGGAGAGTCCGTTGCCCCGCGCGTTTCCCCTGCTGCTCCCGCCACCGGCTCGCAGCCAGTGCGAGCGCGGTGAGCAATGCGTCATCGGCCCCGCAATGGAACCGCTCCGGCACGAGTTCCAAAGCCGCCGACGTAGTTTCGGGATCGATGACGGTCTCGACCCGTGCCATGGTGGCCGCCGTATCGACCTTGGGATCGAGCCGCCGAGTATCCAGCGGCGGATCCGGCGTCTCGAGAATCCGCTGCCACAGCGCCAATTCGCCCCCGCGCGCGGCAGCCTGCTCGGCCTGCCCATGCGCCCACCGCCGGAACGAGGTCCCGACCGGTGCGAGCGGAGCCCCCGCCCACGCGGCAGCCAGATCCGGCAGCAGAATCCGCCAGCTCACCCCATCGGTGACGAGATGATGCAGCACCACCCACAGCAGCGGCCCGGTCCCCGCACGCTCGAGGAGCACGAACCGCGCCACGACGCCCGCAGTGGGATCGAGCCGGTCCGCGGCCCGCTGCAATTCGACTTCGGCATCGCCGTTCGCCGCGACGTCCACGATTTCGATGAGGTCGGTGGCGCGCACCGACCCCGGCACGCCAACCATCCACTCCCATTCGGGCATGGCGGCGCGGTCGACTGTTCGTGTCGCACCATTGCTTCCAGAGGTGGTGGCCGTGCCGTGCGGTGCGCGCTGGTCGCGCGGTGTGGTGCGTGTTGCCCGTGTACCGGAGCGGTTCTCGTGCTGTGCCGGTGTGTGCCCGGCGGGGCGGGTCAGCGTGCTGCGCAGGAGATCGTGGCGGTCGAGGACGGTTTGCACCGCGGTGGTCAGGCCGGTGCGGTCGATGTCGGCGGGCAGGGGGATGAGGACGGCCTGGGCGAAGCGTTTCCAGCTGTCGCCGTCGTGCTCGAGCATGGCGTGCACGATGGGGGTGAGGGTGGTCGGGCCGATCGCGCCGCCGGGCAGTTCGTGGACCACGGGCGCGGAGGCGTCGCCTGCGATGGCGGCCAGGGCGGCAACGGTCTTGTGCTCGAACACGTCTCGGGCGCGCAGGGACAGGCCGGCGGTTTTGGCGCGGGCGACCAGCTGGATGGCGACGATGCTGTCGCCGCCGAGGGCGAAGAAGTTGTCGTCCGCGCCGACGGATTCCTGGCCGAGGACCTCTTCGAAGAGGCGGGCCAGGATGCGTTCGCGTTCGGTGGCGGCGGCGCGGCCGGTGAGAGCGCGCGCGCCGAATTCGGGTTCGGGCAGCGCGCGCCGGTCCACCTTGCCGGCGGGGGTCAGGGGCAGGGTGTCCAGGACCATGACCGCGGCGGGCACCATGTGCGCCGGAAGCAACTGTCCGACCGTAATTTTCACGGCCTCGGGATCGACCGGCAGGTCCGGGGAGGCGAGTACATAGGACACGAGCGCGGTGGCCCCGGCCGGGGTGGTCGCGCCCACGGTGATGGCGACCTCGACGCCGGGATGCCGCGCCACGGCCGCGTCCACCTCGCCGAGTTCGATGCGGAAGCCGCGCACCTTCACCTGAGTGTCGTCGCGGCCCGCGAACTCGAGGTCCATGCGCACCCCGCGCTGCCGCCAGCGCACCAGGTCTCCGGTGCGGTACATGCGGGTGCCGGGTTCGAAGGGATTGGCCACGAATCGCTGTGCGGTGAGCCCGATGCGCTGGTGGTAGCCGCGCGCCACGCCATCGCCGAACAGGTACAGCTCGCCCGTGACACCGGGCGGGACCGGCCGCAACCACGGGTCGAGCACGACCGCGCCGGTCCCGCGCGAGGGCCGCCCGATGGTGATGGGTTCGTTCGGCGACAGGGGTGAGCTGAGGGTCGCGGTGACCGTGGTCTCGGTCGGCCCGTATCCATTGAGGACGCAGCGCCCGGCCCACCGGACGGGCAGTTCCGGTGGGCAGGCGTCGCCACCGACCACGACGGTGCGCAGCCGGGGGAGTGTGGCGGGTTCGAGCGAACCGGCAACGGCGGGAGTCACATTCAGGTGCGTGACTTCGAGGGTGCGCAGCACCCGCGCCAGGTCTTCGCCCGCGTAGGCCGAGGGCGGCACCACGGCCACCGTCGCGCCGACCGCGAACGCGACCAGCAGTTCCTCCACCGAGATATCGAAGCTCGGGGAAACCGCGTGCGCCACAACGGCATCGGAGCCGACACCGAAGGCCGCACCGGATCCGGTCACCAGGTTGGCGAGCCCGCGATGGGTGACGCCGACGCCCTTGGGCAGCCCGGTCGACCCGGAGGTGTAGATGAGGTAGGCGAGTTGATCCACCCGCGTCGGCGCAGGCCGGTCCGCATCGGTCACGGGCGCGGAAGACGCTGCCGCCATGGCCTTTTCGGTCGCGGCCTCGTCGAGGGTCAGCCAGCGCACCCGGTCGGGCAGCGCCGCGCGCGATCCGGCCACCGTCACTCCGGCCACCACGCCGCTGTCCCGGATCATGTGCTCGATCCGATCCGCCGGATACCCGGGGTCGATGGGCACGAACGCCGCCCCGGTCTGTGCGACCGCCCACATGGCCAGCACCGACTCCGCCGACCGCGGAATCGAGATCGCCACGGCCCGTTCGGGTCCCGCTCCGGCGTCGATCAGTACCCGCGCCAGTCGATTGCAGTAGTCGGTGATCTCGCGATAGGTGAAGACGGTCCCGTCGACCCGCATGCCGATGGCCGAGGGTTCCCGCTCGGCCCCGCCGTTGAGGATCTCGGCCAGCGTGCGCGCCCGCGTCCGCTGCCGTCCGTGCGCCGGAACCAGCTGTACGCGTTCATGTTCCGATACCGCGACGACGGAGGACAGTCGCGTGGCGGCCCCGTCCGCGAGGAACCGGTGCAGGAAGTCCAGGAACCGCGCGTGCAGTGACGCCAGCTCGCTCTCCCCGTACCGGTTCGGGTTCGCCTGGAAGTCGATGTGGGTGCGCTCCCCGCCCACTCCCGGGTACACGTTCACGAACAGATCGTCGATCAACCCCGAGGTCAGCACATTGAGCTGCCCGGTCACCCCGCCGAGCCGGATGCGGGTGTCGGCCAGCATGAGGTTCACCGTCGGCCCGAATCCGGCCACCTCGTCCATGGCCCAGCCGAGGTCGCGGAAGATGTCCTCCTGCCGGTACCGCTGCCGCCGCAGCGCCGCGGTCAGTTCCCCCTGGGTGGCCTTGATCAGATCCCCCACGGTGGCGGTCGGCGTCGGCCGCAGGCGCAGCGGCACCACATTGGCCACCATGCCGCCCGAGCGCCGCAGCGCCGCGGTGGTCCGCCCGGACACCGGCAGGCTCAGCACGATCTCCCCGCTGCCGGTCATGGCGCCCACGAACGCGGCGAAGGCCGCCACCACCACGGGTGCGGCGCTGGTCGAGAGGTCGGCGGTGAGCGAATCCAGCAGGGCCGCCGTGCTATCGGGCAGCGCCCCGCTCAGCAGGCGGGGGTGCGCGTCCACGGCTCCGGTGCGCTTGCCCAGGCAGGCGGGCTCGGCCATCCCGGCCAGATGCTCTTTCCAGTACTCGCGATCGGCGGCCAGCTTGTCCGAATCCCGGTACGCCACATCGGCTTCCACGATCTTCTGCAGCGCCTCGGCCTTCCCGGCGGGCGCTTCCCGTCCGGCGATGGCGGCGTTGTACAGCTCGCCGGTGCGCTGCAGCATGGTGAGCGCGCCGACGCCGTCGAGCAGAATGTGATGGAAGCGCGAGTACCAGTACCATCGGTCCGGCCCCACCTTCAACATGGCGACCTGGCACAGCCGGTCGCGCGTCATGTCAAGGGGCGCAGTGTATTCCGCACGCATCCACGCCTGTGCGGCGGCCTCGGGGTCGGGCTCGCCGGTCAGGTCGATGGTGTCGATGGTGTCGTCGAGGCTGGTGTCCACCACCTGCCAGGGCAGCTCGTCGATCTCGAGCAACCGGAGGTAGCCGGTGCCGAATTCGCGCCCGGCCCGGCGGGCCGCGTCCGCGAGCAGGCCGACATCGACGGCCCCCGCGAGTTCGACGTACTGGGCTATGGAGACCGGGGTGTCACCGGCGAGGTGCTGGGCGAACCAGATGCCGCGTTGCGCCGCGGAGAGCGCGAAGGCCTCGGGTGGCAGCGCGGGGGATGCGGGCCGGGCAGAGCTGGACAGGGCAGAGCTGAAAGCCATGAAACATCCTGCGTGCTGGTGTATTTCGGACGGGTCAGGAAGCGATCCGCGTCCGATGGAGCTCCGCGTCGGTGAGCGGCGCGTCGGAGCCGGTCAGGTACTGCACGAGGGTGTCGCGCTCGTCCAGCACCAGCCAGCGGCTCGAATCGGTGACCCGATCCCGGCCGGCCTTCGTGGTGACACCGAAATCCACTCGGGCAGAGGAGGTTTCGGTGGCGAACGGAACGGGGGTGGCGCCGGTCTTGGCAATGGCCAGGCGGGCCACGATCGACTCCAGCTGCGGGGTCTCCGCGATCGCGACGCGGGCGCCCGGGTGCGCGCCGAGGCGGAGCAGCATGCGCGCCAGGCGATTCGACCAGCGATCGAGTTCGGCGTAGGTCAGCGTGACATTGCCGGCGGTGACCGCGACGGCGGCGGGATCGGTGTGCGGTGCAGGAGACTCCGCGCTCACCCGCAGCGGAACGAGGGTGGCGACCGGCGATTCGAGCTGCTTGCACATCGATATCATCCTCTCGGAAGTGCGACTGTGTGGTGCTGTTCGGGATGTATCCCACTGTCGTCGCATCCGGTTCGATCAGACAGCAACCTATGTGCTGCCGATCACCGCTCCGAGGGTGATGGATGTGCCACCCAGGGTGGGTGGAAGATCAGTTGTCCAAGATCAGGGGCCGGGCTCAGCCGAGCGTCATCATGGTCTGCTGGATCATGTTCAGCGAGTCGCGCGGGCTCAGCGCCATGGCCCGCAACTGATCGAACATCACCCCGTAGCGGCGGACCTCGGGGTGGCCCTCGATGAGTTCGTCGCTGGCGATGCCCTCCACGTACACCAGCTCCGGGTCGGCGGGGTCGGGAAAGTCCAGCAGGGTGAAGGATCCCAGCATCCCGGGGTGTGCGCCGGCGTCGAAGGGCAGGATCTGCAGGATCACATTGCGCTTCTCGGTGTGCATGACGAGCTGGTCGAACTGTTCGCGCATGACGGCCGGCCCGCCGACCAGCCGCCGGATGACGGCCTCGTCGAGCACCACCCACAGTTCCAGCGGATCGTCCTTGGTGAGTACCCGCGAACGCTCAATGCGGGCGCGAATTCGCTGTTCCCGCACCTGTTCCGAGATCTTGGGCATGGTGGTGTCGTAGACGGCGTCGGCGTAGGCGGAGGTCTGTAGCAGGCCCGGGATGTAGGTGGATTGGAAGAACCGCGCCGAGAGCGCCTCGGCTTCGAAGTTGATGTAGGCGCCGTACACCTCGGAGACGGCGTCCTCGAACGAGCGCGCCATGCCGGGCTTGAGCGCGTCCACCAGCAACTGCAAGGCATCTGAACGCTGTGGTTCGCCGATCTTGTAGAGGTCCAGCATCGCGGTCAGCGTGCGGCGCTGTGGCCTGGCCTGAGCGGTTTCGATGCGGTACAGCGTGGTGACGTTGATACCGGTCTTGCTGCTGACCACCTCTTTGCTGAGACCCGCGGTCTCGCGCATCTCGTGCAGCATTGCCGCGAGTCTGCGCAAACGGACGGTAAGCACGGTGCGCTTCCCAGCCATGACAACCCTTTCGCCTTGCGCACTACCTAGAACGCAGTATTGCGTTCTTGCATTTGTAAGAGCATGATCCAGCTAGCCTATTCGTGAACAACCGATCCGATGAGCGGTATAGCTGAATCCGGAGACCAATCATGTTGGTGCGATTAGTGATGTTGTGGGGCGTGGCGGGGGAGTCGAGATGACCACATCGATAGCGGGTGGACTCCCCACGGCTCCCCAATTGCTCTGTGCCTTCCAGGGCAGGCGATTTCAAGATCGAGTCCTGCTGCGCTCGGCGCACGCGCTCGCGGAGTTGCACGAACGCCGCGCCCAGGTACGGGATCCCATGCTGGTTTCCGAGATCGATTGCCGCCGGAGTGAACTCGTCGACGATATCAACGACTGGGTGGGACAGGAACTGCCGCAGCATCGCAACGGGGCTGCGTTGCACACCGAAAGCCTGGGGGCCGTTGTGGATCGCATGGCCCGGAGCTGGGTCGAAGCCAATCAGGTGATAGACCATGAGGGCGCGGCCAGCGATAATACCCATAAACACTGGTACCATCTCGCCGAACTCGTCGACGGCTACACTGATCTCGTATTCGACGTGGCCGGAGGCCGTCGCCGTTTACCAGAACAATGATTCCAAATGCATTGACACAATTGATGCATTGCCACCGAGTCATTGATCGTCAGCGGTGACGTCAACTCGGGCCGGGCTATCCGACCAATAGCTCGCCCGAACCGTTAGACGTCGCCCGCCACAAGACGGCGGGCGCAACGGGGCGCCCCGCCCGGCGTGCCGCGTGGTCGACTGGCGCGGCACGCCCGCCCTGCACCTCGCTTCTTCTCGAACATTTGCATTTCTCTCGAACGCAGGGTGTCCCGTACGCGAAATTGCGGGTGCCAAACGTATTTCACAACGAGCGGATGGAGTTCGATCGTGGAAGCGGGGGAGGAATCAGCCGAAAGGCTGTACCAGCAGGCGCTGGGCGGGACCTTCCGTATGGATGTCGCGTGCGCACGCGAGTGCGCCGCGAACTTCCTGCGATTCGCGGACGCCCTGGACCCGCAGATCGCGCACGTCACCGCGGCGGCCACCCCGTCCGGCTTCGGCGCGTTCCCCTCCTCGGCCCAATTGCGCACCGGATTCGCCGCCAAGGCAACAGAACTCACCACCACCCTGTCCACCCTCCAACTCTCGGCCACCCGCATGGCCGCCGCCTACCTCCTGGCCGCCGGCCTCATCCAACACTCCGACACCACCCACTCCCGCGCCCTCCTCGCAGCCCGCGCGGGCCTCGACTCCCCGAGCTGATCCCTCCTCGGGGAAACCGATTGGGCCGGTACCGATCCCGGTACCGGCCCAATCACCGTATATGCCCGAGTGGCCTTTCCTGCTGTGAATCCGGTTGGATCGGGTACGCGCGTTGCGTCTGCGTCGGCGTGATGCTGGTGACTTGGCGCTGATGCGAGTCGAACAGCTCGATGCCGAAGGAGCTGTTGTCGATTTCACGTCGCGCTTGCTGGGTGGTCTGGTGCGTCGGCTCGGTGCCGGTGCGGTCCGGGAAGTGCTGCCGGACGCGCTGCCGTGGGTGACGTTCCTCCCCGAGACCGACGTCGATCGATTCGTCGTCGAACTCGTGGATGTCGCGCAGGGCGCGGCGTCGCTCGAGAACTTGGCACCGCTCGCCACCCTGCTCACGCAATGGCGTCATACCGCTGAAATCCACGCGGACCCAGCACTTCTGGCCTTGCTCACCCGGGAACCCGAGGGTGATCTCGGCGAGGTGCCGATACCGGAACCTCCGGAGGGCGATGCATGAGCCCGAAGCGAGGGGATCGAGCCGCACCGCCCGCAGTCGAACCTGAGTACGAGATCCGTTTCGCCACGACCGAAGCCGTGACAGGCTGGGAGGAGCTGGCTCGGCAGGTGCCCGCTGCCCTACGCCGGGCGTTCGAGGCGATCCGCGCCGATCCGCGTTCGCCGGTCAATCCGGATCGTCACCATCGACTCAAGGGTGCGCTCGGCACCGCGACGTGGAAGGGCGCGATGCTCGAGCGCTGGCAGTTCGAAGTGACTGGCGGAGGCCGAATCTGGCTTCTCGTCGACGATGCCCGCAGGACCGCGTGGATAACGTATGCGGGTGTCGGGCATCCGAAGCAGACCGAGTGATCAGCGCAGGGCGGCGCGGCCCTTCAGGCGGCCGAGGATGACCAGGGCCAGCAGGGTTACCAGGACCAGGAGGGTGGTGCTGGCGGCGGCGTCGAAGACTTCGCCGCGGTCGGTTTCGGCGAAAATGGTGACGGGCAGGGTTTTCCAGGTGGCGGGGTAGACCATGATCGTCGCGCCCAGTTCGCCCATGGAGAGGGCGACCGCCAGGCCCGCTGCCGCGCCGAGGGCGGGCAGGAGCAGGGGGAGGGTGATGCGGAACAGGACTCGGACCGGGCCCGCGCCGAGGGATTCGGCGGCCTGCTGGTAGCCGGGGTCGAGGCGGTCGAGGGCGGCGGAGACGCCGGAGAAGGCGTAGGCCAGGACCAGGACCGTGTGGGCCAGGATGACAATCCATTTGGTGCCGCCGAGCAGGAGCGGCTGCTCGTTGAAGGCGATGAGGACGCCCAGGCCGATGGCCACCGAGGGGACGGCGACCGGGATGTGGAAGACGGCATCGGTGCTGCGGCGCAACCACTCCGGGGCCTCGCGGGAGGCCAGCGCCGCCCAGGTGCCGAGGACCAGGGCCAGCCCACCGGCCAGCAGCGCGGTTTGCAGGCTCACCGAGAGGCTGGCGGCCTGCTCACCGGAGAGGGCGCGGCCGAAGTTGGCGAAGCCGAGTTCCGAAGGGAGCGGCCCGTTCCAGCGTCCGGCCAGCGCGGCGGCCACCACGGTGGCGATCGGGGCCACGAACACCACGCCGACCACCAGCGCGAACACGGCGAGCACGGCGGCGCGGCCGCGGCGAGTCCAGACCAGCACGGTTCAGCTCTCCTTCCGGGCGCTGGTCAGGCGAGCGAAGACCAGGCGGTAACCGATATAGAGGGTCAGCGACAGCAGCACCTGCACGGTGGCCAGCACCGCAGCGCCGGGCAGGTCGAAGGTCACGATGCCGCGCGTGTAGATGAGCGCGGGCAGGGTGATCACACCCTTCGCGCCGGTGAACAGCACGATCCCGAACTCGTTGAGCGTCAACAGCAGTACGAGGCTGCCGCCCGCGGCGAGCGCCGGCCAGGCTTCCGGCAGCACAACCTGGCCGAGCACCCGCCAGGGTGAGGCCCCGAGACTCGAGGCCACATCCAGTTGTTCGCGGGGCAGCTGCGCGAACGCCGCCAGCAGCGGCCGCACCACGAACGGCGTGAAGAAGGTGATCTCCGCGAGAATGACGCCCCACGGCGTCGACAGGTAGTTCAGCGCCGGTTCCGTGCTGCCGGTGATCTCCCCGATGAGCGCGTTCACCGCCCCGGCCGTCCCGTACAGGAAGGTAAAGGCCAGTGTCACAAGAAAAGACGGCAGCGTGAGCACGGTATCGATGAGCCGCCCCACCACCCCCGACCCCGGAAACGGCACGAACGCCAGCACGATCGCCAGAAACGTCCCCAGCACCAGGCATCCCAGTGTGGACGACGCCGCGATCATCACGGTGCGCCACAAGGCATTCCGGAACGACTCCGACCCGAGAACCTGAGTCCACGTCTCCGTGCCCCGCCCACCCGACTTCGTCTCGGTCGACTCCCACAGCACCCGCGAAATCGGATACACGGCAATGAGAACGACCACCAGCACCGGCGGCAGTGTCCACAACACCGGCTGCCACGACCGCCGCGGCTCGACGGGTGCGGGTTCGCCAGGGGGAGCGGCGGATTCGAGCAGCGCGGTCATGCGCGCACCTCGGGTTCGGCTGCGGCGGAATCGCTTCCGGGGGCCGGGGGGATGAGGACGCCGGCGGGGTCGGGGAAGCGGACGCCGACGTGGTCGCCGGGGGTGAGTTCGCTGTGGCCGGGGACGTCGGCGGTGATCTCCACGGGGAGGCCGGTGATGTCCAGGTGCAGGCGGGTGGAAGCGCCCTTCCAGACGCTGGTGATCACGGTGCCGCGCAGGGCATCTCGTTCGGTGAGGGGCACGATGCGCACGGTGTGCGGCCGGACGCACAGTTGCGCGGCGGCATTGGGGGTCCAGTCGGGGCGGGTGACGCCGGGGGCGGGGGCTTCGGCGCGCAGGGTGTGCTCACCGGCGGTGACCAGGGCTGCCGTGCCGGAGACGTGATTCACGGTGCAGGGCAGCAGGTTCGCGCCGCCGAGGAAGGCGGCGGTGAAATCGGTGGAGGGCCGCTGCCACAGGTTGTGGGCGGTGTCGATGTCGACCAGGCGGGCATCGCGCATGACGGCGATCCGGTCGGCCAGCGCCAGCGCTTCGGCCTGGTCGTGGGTGACGTACAGCATCGCGGTGTCCGGCAAGGCTTTTCGCAGCTGCTGGAGTTCGCCGAGCATGGATTGCCGTAGTTGGGCGTCCAGCGCGGCGAGGGGCTCGTCGAGCAGCAGCACCTTCGGCCGGATGGCCAGCGCCCGCGCGATCGCCACTCGCTGCTGCTGCCCGCCGGACAGCTCGCGGGGCAGTCGCTTGGCGTAGGAACCCATCCCCACCATCTCGAGCGCCTCGGCGACCCGGTCGCCGATCTCGTTGCGCGGCACCCGATGTGCCTTCAATCCGAAGGCCACATTGTCGTGCACCCGCATATGCGGGAACAGCGCGTAGGACTGCACGACCACTCCGATCCCGCGCTTGGCGGGGGAGAGGTCGGTGACGTCGCGCCCGGCCAGCCGCACCGCGCCCGAGGTGGGCCGGACGAATCCGGCCAGGGCCTTGAGCGCGGTGGACTTGCCGGAGCCGCTGGGGCCGAGCAGGGCAACCGTTTCCCCCGCGGCGACGCGCAGGTTGAAATCGGCCAGTGCGACAGTGGTTTTGCGGCCGCGGCCGTAGCTGACCCCGACCCGGTCGAACACTATGGCCGGTTCGGCGGCGGTGGTTTCCGTCGCCGTGGTGGTCGTCAACGCGGAGGACATGGTTGCTGCTCCTGGTCTTCGGGGGTTAGCTGCCGGTGGCCTTGTTGTAGGCGGCCACATCGGCGTCGAGGTCGGTGAGGACCGCGTTCCAGTCGGGATGCACGACGGTGACGTTCTTGATCAGCGCGGCCGGGCTGGTGCCGCCGGGGACCGGGGTGTTGCGCACGTCCTCACGCGCGGGCACGGCCATGGCGTCGACCAGCGTCTTCTGCGCCTCGGCCGAGAGCAGGAAGCCCATGAGCTTCTTGGCGGCCTCCGAATGCGGCGCGCCCTTGGCCAGCCCCATCAGGTACGGCAGCGCGACGGTGGACTGCTTGCCGCCGGTTTCGGCCGGGAAGAAGAGATTGAACTTGGACCCCTTCTCCTTGATATTGGCCAGGTTCATCTGAATGTCGCCATTGGCGATGAGGATCTCGCCCTTGTCCACCTTGGCCTGCAGCTTGCCGGTCGAGGAGGACGGCCCGACATTGTTGACCTGCAGCTTGGTCAGGTAGTCCAGCGCGCCCTGCTTGCCGTAGAGCTGGTGCAGCAGGATGAGCACCGCGGTGCCGTCACCGGCCTGGCCGGGGGTGGAGTACTGGATCTTGCCCTGGTACTCCGGCTTCAGCAGGTCGTCCCAGGTGAGTTTGGCGGCGTCGACCGACGGGTTGGCGATGAAGCACAGGTAGTTGCCCGCCAGCGACACCCAGTCGCCGTCGGTGTCCTTGTCGGTGGCGGGCACGCCGCTGAAGTCGACGCCGCTCTTCTGCAGCAGTCCGCTCTTCTCGGCCTTCTGCATGAACGGCGGCAGCGTGACGATCACGTCGGCCTGCGGGTTGGACTGTTCCTTCTCCACCCGGTTGACGACCTCGCCGGAGCCGGCTTCGACCAGGTTGACCGCGATGCCGGTCTGCTCCTTGAACTTGGCGAACTGGGTCTTGTACCAGTCGCCGACACCGTCGGCGGAGTAGACGGTGACGGTCTGTCCATCGGTGGACTCGGTGCCGGTGCCGCCGCAGGCGGTGAGGCTGAACGCGACGGCGGTGGCGGAGGTGAGGATCAGGGCGGTCCGGGCGATGGTGCGTGCGAGGCGGTTGTTCTGATTACGCACGGTGACTGCAACTTTCAGTTCGTTGGGTAGGCAAGCCGAAGGGACGGTGCGGGTATCCCGCCGCCCCGGCGCGGAGGTGCCGGGGCGGCGGAAATCTGGTGTGGGTCAGCCACGTTCGGCCAGCAGCAGCTGGGCGAATTCGGTGATGGAGGGAACGACGTGGGTGGCCCCGGCCGCACGCAGCTGCTGTTCGTCGTGCGCGCCGGTGAGCGTGCCCGCGACGATCCGCGCGCCGGCGGCCAGCCCGGTGGCGATATCGCTGGCCGTATCGCCCAGCACCGCAACCTGATCCACGGCGTCGATGCCGAGGCGCAGCAGCGCGGTCAGCACCATGTCCGGGTAGGGGCGGCCGCGCCCGGCGTCCGCGGGCGAAAGGGTGAGATCGGCGATATCGTTCCAGCCCAGTGCGTTCAGCAGCTTGTCCTGGGTGGCGCGGCTGAATCCGGTGGTCAGCGCCACCTTGACGCCGGCCGCCCGCAGGGCCGTGATCGCTTCGGCCGCACCGGGAATCGGGGCGACGGCGGTGGCGGCGAATTCGTCGTAGGCGGCTTCGAAGGCGCGATTGGCCAGCTGCGCCCGGTCCTCGTCGCCGAGCAGCGCCCGGAAGACGACGATCTTGGACTGCCCCATGGTGTCGATGACGTACTGCCGCGCGCCCTCGCGTTCGGTGCCTTCGGGGGGAATCCCGGCGGCGGTGGCGGCCTCCTCGAAGGCGCGCAGCACCAGCCCGCCGTCGGCCACGGTGGTGCCCGCCATGTCCAGGACGGCCAGTTCGATCTTCTTGTCGGACAAGGTGATACGTCTCCTCGAACTAGGGATTGGGGCTCACAGCGAGAGCAGGTCGGCGGTTTCCTCGCCGAGTGCGGGACCCAGGGTCATGCCGCGTCCGCCCGGCCCGGTGATCACCCAGACGTTGTCGGCGGCCTGCGCGCGGGTCACGATGGCGCCCGGATCGATGCTCTGGCTGTACACGCCGGCCCAGCGCCGCACGACGGTCGGCAGCTTGCGCCCGAGCAGTTCCTCCGCGACGGCGGTGAGGTGCTCGTAGGGGGCCTCGTCCACATCGAAGTTGAACGGCTCGTCGTATTCGTGGGTGTCGCCGATGGTGAGCCCGCCGTGCAGCCGCTGCACGCACAGCAGCTGCATCTTGTGCTGTGCGGCCGTGAAGGGTTGCGCCTCTTCGAGATTCAGCCGATCCAGTTCCGCGCCCCGGAAGGCCGGGTAGTAGCGGAAGCTGTCGCCGTCGGCGACGGCGGTGGTGAGCGGTTCGCCCAGCGGGGCGGTCTGCATCATCTGCAACCGCACCCGGCGGACCGGGAGTTCGCCGACGAGTTCGCGGGTGAATCCGGCGTGTGCCGCACCCGGGCAGACGAGCACCAGATCGCCGTCGTGGCGGCGGCCGTGATCGTCGAAAACCGCTGTGCCGGTGATGGTCCGGGCCTCGGTGCCGGCGAAGAAGGTGTAGCGTCCGGTGGCCTCCATATAGCGGCGCAGCGCGGGCAGCGCCTGGCGCGACTCCACCGCCGCGTCCTTCGAACAGTGCAGTCCGGCAAGGAATTTGCCGCGCAGGGCGGGGTTGATCGCGCGCACCCGCTCGGGATCCAGCAGTTCGAACCCGCGCTCGGCGGCCGACGCGCTGCGCACGGCGGCCTCGGCGACGGCGAGTTCGGCCTCGGTGCGCACCAGCGTCATGGATCCGGCGGGCCGGAAGCCGACGCCCGGCACCTTGCCGCCGATCTCCTCCCACAGCTGCCGGGACCGCAGCGTGATCTCGAGTTCGGTGGCGCTGCGCCCCGACACCCACACCAGGCCGAAGTTGCGGACGGTGGCGCCGCGGGCCTCGGCCTCGCGCTCCAGGTGTACGACGTCGTGTCCGCGCCCGATCGCCGCGAGGGCGTGGGCGGTGCCGAGGATTCCGCCTCCGATGATGACCAATCGCATGGACCCATCGTGAACAATGGTCTAGACCTACGAGTGTTTCGTGTGCAAACAGCAGGTTAATAATTGGTATAGACCAATCTCATGTAGGCTGAGCGGCATGGACACAACGGATGTCGCAGGGGTGGGCGCCTCCACGAACCGCATGCCCAAGTCGTATCGGGTGCGCGCGGAACTCGAAGCCCTGCTCGGCCAACTGGGGGAGGGCGACCCGCTGCCGTCGGAGCGCGAACTGGCGTTGCGCTGCGGCGTGGCCCGCGAAACCGTGCGGCAGGCGCTGCGAGAACTGCTGGTGGAGGGCCGGATTCGCCGTCAGGGTCGCGGCACCGTGGTCTCGCGCCCGAAAATGGTGCAGCCCTTGTCCTTACGCTCCTACACCGAGGGTGCGCTGAAGTTCGGCCGCACGCCCGGCCGCCTCCTGGTCGACTGGTCCGACGTCCCCGCCGACCCGGATACCGCCCGCGATCTCGGCGTCGACCCCGACACCCCGGTCATGCATCTGGAACGCATCCTGCTCGCGGACGGCGAACGCATCGGCCTGGAAAGCACTTTCATGCCCCTGGACCGTTTCGCCACCCTCCGTGAAACCTACGACCCCACCACCTCCCTCTACGCGGCGGTCCGCGCCACCGGCGTGGTGTACGCCGCGGCCACCGAACGCATAGAAACCGTCCTCGCCTCCCCTCGGGAGGCGGCCCTGCTCGAATGCACGACCGCCCTCCCGATGCTGCTGCTCCACCGCCGCAGCGTCGACATCGACGACCGCCCGGTGGAACGCGTCCGCTCCCTCTACCGTGGCGACCGCATCGCCTTCCAGGCCGGCCTGCGCGACGAGCCGACCCCCTAATCCGGTGCGGCGTAGGGCGCTTCCCGCACCCACGCCCACCCTTGGGCCAGCGCGGCCGCCGTCAACTGCTTCCGCGCCCCACACCGTTCGGTCGTTATCCCGTCCCCCGCAACACATCTCAAATGCGGGTACATCAATGCCTGAACGGTGCGGGAATGCCGCAGTGAATCGCAATCCTCCGGAAATCGCTCATGCTTGACCCGCGACACTGTGAACACCATCAGACATCCCTCCTGGCCCGATGCTTCCCCTGATACCGCCACTTGCGGCGGTCCCCACTGAAGCCCCACACGGCTATAGCGGCGCACAGCCCATCGAGCGTTACGAGCGCCCATATCTCCCACGACATTTGGCATCTCCCGGTCGGTTTCATTTGATGCCAGAGCGGCGGCTGCGCGCCGGTCGCCGCCTGGTGAAGTAAGTAGACACCGCCACAGCAGTCCGGTAATACATTCGCCCCGAATAACATTGGAGTGCGATACGCACATGTGCGTAGACGACGCTCTCCTAATAGGGA
The DNA here is from genome assembly GCF_013744875.1 of Nocardia huaxiensis. NCBI lineage: Bacteria > Bacillati > Actinomycetota > Actinomycetes > Mycobacteriales > Nocardiaceae > Nocardia > Nocardia huaxiensis. The sequence continues at coordinate 7,029,059 of NZ_CP059399.1, read as the reverse complement.
GGCTAACGAATGGCCGGATTGACAGTGTCCCGCATGGACTTTGGCAATTTCATGCAGCATCTGCGCAAACGCGCTCCGCGAAGTGCTCTGTCGCGGGCGGCGGCGCATCTCGAGGTCACCAGGTTCGTGCTCATGCGGATGGAAGAGGGCAGCCCGACGCGGATGACAACGCCGCAGCTGGTAAGCCTTCTGGACTTCTACGAGGTCACTCCCGAAGAGCGGGCGGAGGCGCTCAGGCTCTGGTCCGAGATCCGGGAGCAGGACAAGGTCACCAAGGCGCAAGGGAATTCGAAAGGGTTCTGGAAAGCCTACTCCGATCAGGTGGCCCCGAACTTTCCGAAATTCCTGCGTCTCGAAGGAGCCGCCGATCACATCATTGCGCACCAACCGGTTGTTATTCCGGGCCTCCTGCAAACCGCCGATTACCGCCGTTCCGTTGACCGAATCGACAATCCCGACCTGTCGGCCGTCGATATGCAGCGCCGCCTCGTACTCGCCGCGCACCGGCAGGCTCGCTTGGGCGAGAGCGGATTTCGGTTCGAAGCCTTCTTGTCCGAGGCGGTACTGCGCCACCGGCCCGGCGCACCGTCGATGATGCGGGCTCAGCTGCAATGGATTGCGGAGGTGAGCGAATACGAGAACGTCAGCGTCTACGGCATACCATTCTCCGTCGGCCCCCACCCCGGCCTGACTATTCAGACGTTCACGCTGCTCCAGTTTCCCACAGGCGCAAGCGGAATGACCTTGCCTTCGGTGATCTACGCGGAAGGCGCGATCGGAAGCACCTTCCATGAGGACCAGGCCGAAGTCGATCATTATCTACGGGCGATCGAAGGGCTCCGGGCTGTAGCGTTGACAGAAGCGGGCACCAGGGACATGGTGCTTCGAATCGCCAAGGAGTACGCGACATGAGGAAACCGGTCCGCGGCCAGTGGTACAAGTCCAGCAGATCAGACGTCGGCAAGCAGTGCGTAGAGGTCTACCACGCCGAGGGCCGGACCGGCGTCCGCGACTCCAAGGATCTTGGCCGGGGGCCGGAGCTGTGGTTCCCGGAGGGGGAGTGGGACGCCTTCATTCGCAGCGGGATCTGGCGAGCCCTCTAGTCGGCCTGGAGAAGGCGACGTGAGTGCGACACGGCCGGACCGCATATGGTTCAAGTCCAGCAGGTCAGCAGCCGCGAACGAATGCGTGGAAATCTATTTCGGGCACCGGGTGGGCGTTCGTGACTCCAAGGATCGTGGCCACGGCCCTGAACTGTGGTTTCCGCAGGGGGAGTGGGATGCCTTCATCCGCAGTGGGATCTGGCGGCGCTAGCTCGCGGCGGACAGTACGAGTTTCAGCACCTCGTCGAAGGCTTCGGCCATGACGTTGTGGCCGTGCGGCAGGGTGTGCACGGTCCAGGAGGGGTCCCGGAGCAGGCGGTCGTAGAACCGGGTGAACGGGGTTTCGGGGTAGCCGGTCATGAACAGGTAGTGCTTGCGGGGGATCTGATCCAGGGTTCCGGTCAGCCGGATCGCTTGCAGCATGGACGCCAGAGGTTGTGCGGTGACGCGGGTTTCGGTGAGGAACTTGGGCGGCTGCATGGAGAAGCCGTCCTCGGCCACGTCGGAGAGGTACTGGTCCCGCCAGAACGGCGGGCTCATGCTCCACACCGAATCACCGTCACGCGGTACGAACGCGTCCAGGTAGACCAGTCCCGAAATCCGGTGCGGCACAGCGTCGGCGGCCCCGGTGATCGACATTCCGCCGGAGCTGTGGCCCACCAGCACCACATCGGACAGGTCATTGCTCTCGAGTACGGACACCACATCCGCGACATGGGTGTCGAGGTTGACGCCCGCGCTCGCGAGATGCACCCGATCCCCGAGCCCGGTCAAACTCACGGCGTACGCCTCATGCCCCTGCGCCCGAAGCTCTCGAGCCAGCGGCTCGAACCACCACCCACCGTGAAACACTCCGGGCACCAGTACGAACGTCGTCACCGTCATCTCCTCGAGCTCTGAACCCATGGCGCTGCGCCGACTCCACAACCTATCCCACCCGGGTCCAAACCTCCTGTGCTGCACCAGGACCGGCCTCAAGCCACACATATCCTCGGTGCTCTGCCATTTCGGCGGGAATCGACCCGATAGTGTTGGCTGAGGCCGGATCGGCTACGCGCAGCAGTCGCTGCCGCAGCAGGCGGCGGGGGTGGTCGCCTTGACGATCGCCGAGTGCATGCCGTCGGCGACGGTATGGGTCGCGGTGATCTCGATGTTCTGGAATCCGGCTGCCTCCAGGTGGTTTCGGTATTCGGTGAAGGAGAGGGCTCCGGCTATGCAGCCGACGTAGTCGCCGCGTTCGCCGCGCTGCTCGGTGGAGAGCGCGTCGTCGGCGACCACATCGGCGATGCCGATCCGTCCGCCGGGCACCAGCACTCGCGCCATTTCGGTGAAGACGGCGGGCTTGTCGGTGGACAGGTTGATCACGCAGTTGGAGATCACCACATCGATCGAGTTGTCCGGTAGCGGGATCGACTCGATCGTGCCCTTCACGAACTCGACATTGGCGACACCGGCCTTGGCGGCATTGGCGCGGGCGAGGTCGAGCATCTCGTCGGTCATATCCACCCCGTACGCCTTCCCGGTCGCCCCGACCCGTCGAGCGGACAGCAGGACGTCGATGCCCCCGCCCGAGCCGAGGTCCAGCACCCGTTCGCCTTCATGCAGATCGGCGACGGCGGTCGGGTTGCCGCAGCCGAGCGAGGCGGCCACGGCCTGCACGGGCAGTTGATCACGGTCGTCGGCGGCGTAGAGGCCGGCCCCGAAATTCTCGTCGACCTCGACCGCGCCGGTGGTGCAGCAGTCGGTGCCGCAACGGTCCCGGGCCGGTTCACCCTGGGTGACCGCGACAGCGGTGGCGGCGTAGCGGGCGCGGACGGTCTCACGCAGTTCGTTGTGCTCGGACATGGGAGGCGCTCCCTCTCGAGATCCCGGCGGCAGGCGGCCCCACCGGGTTGTATTGATGAGTATCGATGCACAGTGTGGCGCGATGATTAGACCTCTGTCAATATAGACATGTGTCGAAACAGGAACTACCGCTGATCGCGACCGCAGACTGCTGCGCGACGCTGTCCTCCCCGCTGGACCCGGATACCGCGGCCGGGTTGGCGTCGGCGTTCAAAGCACTCGCCGATCCGGCCCGGCTGCGCCTGCTGTCGATGATCGCCGCCGCGGGCGGCGAGGAAGTATGCGTCTGCGAGCTGACCCCGGCCTTCGACCTGTCGCAGCCGACCATCTCCCACCACCTGAAGGTGCTCCGCGAGGCCGGGCTGCTCACCTCGGAACGCCGCGGCACCTGGGTGTACTACCGTGTAATACCGCAAGCGCTGCAACGTCTTTCCGACGTTCTGGTCCCTGCCGCCGCGACCACCGCCCCCGCATGAGCGTCCCGATGCCGTCGCTGCCGCGGCGAATGGCCGCCGAATTCCTGGGTACCGGTGCACTGGTCGCGATCGTCGTCGGCTCCGGCATTGCCGCCCAGCAGCTTTCCTCCACCGACACCGGCTTGCAGCTGCTGGAGAACTCCACCGCGACCGTCTTCGGCCTCGCCGTCCTCATCCTGATGTTCGGCCCGATCTCCGGCGCACACTTCAATCCCGCTGTCTCCCTGGCCGATTGGTGGGCGGGCCGCAGCACCCGCACCGGCCTGCCCGGAATCGAAGTGGCCGCCTACATCTCGGCCCAATCCGTGGGCGCGATCAGCGGCGCGATCCTGGCCAACCTCATGTTCGACCTGCCCGCCGCACAGGTCTCCACCCACGACCGCGTCACCACAGGCCACCTCATCGGCGAAGTCGTCGCCACCGCGGGCTTGATCGCGATCATCTTCGCCCTGGCCCGCACCGCCCGCACCACCCTCGCTCCGATCGCGGTGGCGGCCTGGATCGGCGCCGCCTACTGGTTCACCAGCTCCACCAGCTTCGCCAACCCGGCTGTCACCGTCGGCCGCGTCTTCACCGACACCTTCGCCGGAATCGCCCCCGCCTCCGCCCCCGCCTTCATCGCCGCCCAACTGCTGGGCGCGATCATCGGCTTCATTCTGATCACCGTCTTCTACCCCAGCCCTGCCGCAGCGGACGATATCGTCGTCCAGCACGCCCCCGCCGAGGACTGAAAGGTCGCCCCCGCCATGTCATCCCAGAAGCCGAGCGTCCTCTTCGTCTGCGTGCACAACGCCGGCCGCTCCCAAATGGCCCAGGGCTTCCTCGCCCATCTCGCCGGGGACGCGGTGGAAGTCCGCTCCGCCGGTACCGCCCCCGCCGGCACCCTCAACCCCATGGCCATCGAAGCCATGCGAGAAATCGGCATCGACATCACCACGCAAACTCCCAAGCTCCTCACCCCCGACACCGTCGAAACCTCCACCGTCGTCATCACCATGGGCTGCGGCGACACCTGCCCCTACTTCCCCGGCGTCACCTACCGCGACTGGAAGCTCGACGACCCCGCAGGCCAAACCCTCGACACCGTCCGCCGCATCCGCGACGACATCGAACACCACGTTCGCGCCCTGCTCGACGAACTCACGCCGACCCCGACAACCACCTCTGGGAAGTAGCGAAGCAATACGCTTTCCCCATGTGGACCCACACGGCCGATCTGGAGCTGTTGATGGATCGGCTCGCGGAGGTCGGCGTCGCCATGCTGGTGCGAGTCGATGTGGAACGCCTTCGTGCGGGCCGGCCACAGTGGACTCTGTTCCTGTCGGGTCCGCTCCTGCACCCCGCCAACACCATTCGCGTGGATGCGCGCACCCTCGGGGATGGCCTCACGAAGGCGCTGGACCGGCTGCGGGGGCAGCCCGGGGACTGGGAGTGGCTGGACGCCTGGGTCTGAGGGGCCGTGCAGTGTGGACCGGCTGGGCTGTGCAGGCTGCTGTGGTGGATTAGCCTGGCGCCGTGGAAGTTACGGATTTCGGACCAGGTGACGTCGTACATTTCCCGGAGGGGCCGTTCAGCGGGATTTGTGCGGTGGTGCGGGAGGTCGATGTGCGCCGTGAGACCTTGCGGATCGATTTCCGGGAGGGGACCGTGCATCGGGAGGGCAATGTGCTGCGCGAGCGGCGGCACAGCTTCACCGTCGGATTCGACGAAGTCGAGCTGATCTAGCGGCGGGCGTCGAGTTGTGTTTTGGCGGAGGGGGATTGGGGGACTCCGCGTTTGATGATGTCCGCGGTGAAGCGACGGACCAGGGGGTCGGCCGGGGTGCCGATGAGGCAGACCAGGTCGCGGGACAGGGTGGGGCGCAGGCGTTTCAGGGTGGCGGAGAGTCCGCTGGTGAGGGCCGTGGTGGGGACCAGGGCGATGCCGAGCCCGGCGGCGGCGAGCTGGGCCGCGGTGGCGGCCTGACGGGTTCGCATGACAGGTGTGAGGGTGGTGCCGTGGCGGGCGGCTTCGGTGTCGAGCCACGCGGACAGGCCGTTGTCGGGGTGGTAGTGGACCAGCGGGTGGTCCCGCAGATCGGCGAAGGTGAGATGGTCGCGGTCGGCCAGGGGGTGGCCGTTCGAGAGGACCGCGACGACTTCCTCGAGGCCGATGCGCTCGGCGGCGCCGGACCAGCGGGACGGGCGTGGACCGAAAGCCAGGTCCGCGCAACCGGATTCGATATGGCGCACGAGGTCGTCGGCGCTCACCGCCTCGGTGAGCCGCACCTCGAGGCCGGGATGCCGACGCAGCCACGTCCGCAGCACGGGAGCGAGCAGACTCGCGGTCAGGCTTTCCGCGCAGGCCAGGCGCAGCTGACCGCTGTCGCCGCGCGCGGCCGCGCGTCCGCCGCCGATCACGCGGTCGGCGGCGGACAGGGCCGCGCGGGCATCGGCTTCGACGGCGCGCCCGACCGCGGTGGCGCGCACGCCACGCGGCAGCCGCTCCACCACGGGCGCGCCTATCTCCCGCTCGAGTGCCGCGAGCTGATGGGACAGCGCGGGCTGCGACATGTGCAGGGCCGCGGCCGCGTCGGTGATCGACCCGGCATCCAGCACAGCGATCAGGCATTCGAGGGCGCGCAGCGTCGGCATTCGCAAATTCTATGGCAATTATCGAAAAGATTCGGTTCACGAAGGGATGATCCCGGCGGGAGGCGACGCTGAACCGGGCATGACAACACTGCGAGACAAGACAATGGTGATCATCGGCGCCGGCTCCGGCATTGCCCGCCGGATCGCCGAGGATGCGACACAGCAAGGCGCACACGTGATTTCGGTGGGCCGACCGGAGGTGGATCTGACGGACGAGGGGACCATCCGCGCACTGGCCGACCGGGTCGGTGAGCTGGACTACCTGGTCTCGCTGGCCGCCGACCACGCCAATGGCCCGGTCACCGAACTGGAGCGTGAGGCCGTGCACCGCGCCTTCGACGCCAAGGTGATCGGCCCGATCCTGCTCGCCAAGCATTTCGCCCCGAGATTCCGTGCGGGCGGCGCATTCCTGCTGTTCTCCGGTGTCGCCGCCTGGCGACCGGCTCCGGGCCGGACGGTCATGGCAGCCACCAACGCCGCCGCCGCGGCACTGGCCGAAGCACTGGCGGTCGAACTCGCGCCGGTCCGCGTCAACGCGCTCTCACCCGGCATCATTGATTCGGGCGTATGGGACGGCCCGGGAAAGGACTCGTTCTTCCGGACCATCGCAGCGAGCAATCCGGCCCGCCGTGTCGGCACCCCGTCCGACATTTCCTCCGCAGCCCTGCTGGCCCTGACCAATCCTTTCCTCACCGGCACCACCCTGCACGTCGACGGAGGCGCACGGCTCGCATGAGAACCGCAGGCCGAAAACCCGTTGGTGATCGGGGCGGCACGGCGGTGCCGCCTCGAAGGCCGGCTATCGGTTGATCGTCGGCCGGCATCCGCTCCGCACACGCGGCGGGCATGCGTGTGCTGGCGATCCTCAGTTGGGTGCCCGCTCAGCCACAACATGTATGGGCGCGAACAGGAAGTCCAGGGCCAGTTCGAGATTCAGGTCGGCGGGTAGCTCACCCCGGTCGACGGCGCGGCGCGGCGCGGCCCACGGTGCTGCCGAACGTCCGGACTCTCGCGGACGGAGGCACCTGAATCAGAGGACGTTCTGCCCTGGGGCCGGGCGGGCGCGGAGGCCAGTCTTGGTGATGTCGGATGACGGACCCCGTTGGGGGATAGAAGAATTCGAGAGGTCACGACCATGAAGCCGTTGTCGGAATCACTGCTGGATCTGGCTGCCCGGGTAAAGCAGTTCGAGGAGTCCTCCGCCGCGACGCGGGACAGGAACCGCGCCGCCCTGCAGGCTCGGCGGGAGGAGGTGCAAGCGGCTTTCGGGCATGAGGGAAGCGAACTCGAGAAGACTGCTGCGGAACTGCGTGAGGCCGCCCAGCAGTGGTGGTCGGACACCCGGGATGCGCTCGAGCATCAGATCGAGTCGATGCGAGCCGATTTCGAGAAGTGGCAGGCCGATATCAAGGCACAGCGCGCCGAACGCGCCGCGTCGGCCGGGGACGGCAAGACCGGAGAGCCGAGCGGCGAGAGCTGATCCGAAGGCGCACCGTCCGCGCCGGTCCTCGACCGGCCCGGACGGCTTCGCCGGTGTTCGCCTCACCGCACCTGCGGCGCGACCTTCTCACCCAGCAGGCGAATGTTGTTCAGCACCTTCTCGTGTTCGATGGTGCCCACGCTGGTGTGCAGCATGAAACGGTCCAGGCCGAGGGTGTCGCGGATGTCGGCGATCTTGCCCGCCACGTAGTCCGGAGTGCCCACGAACAGCGAACCGCTCTGCGAGCGAAGGGCGTCGAACTGTTCGCGGGTCATCGGGCCCCACCCGCGTTCGCGGCCGATGCCGGACATGGCGGCCGCGTACGGCTTGTAGAAGTCGTTGACCGCTTGCGAATCCGTTTCCGCCACATAGCCGTGCGCGTGCACCGCCACCGGCTGCTTCTCGTGGCCGCCCTGTTCGAGGGCGCGGTGGTAGAGGTCCACCAGCGGCTTGAAGCGGGCGGGCTGGCCGCCGATGATGGCGATGGCCAGCGGGAGCCCCAGAAGCCCTGCGCGGACGACGGATTCGGGGCTGCCGCCGACCGCGATCCACACCGGCAGCGGGCGGTCCTCGGTGCGCGGGTAGACCACGACGTCGTTCAGTGGCGCGCGGAACTTGCCGGACCAGGTGACCGGCTCGTTCTCCCGGATCTTCAGCAGGAGTGCGAGTTTCTCCTCGAACAGCTCGTCGTAGTCGGACAGGTCGTAGCCGAACAGCGGGAACGACTCGATGAAGGAGCCGCGTCCGGCCATGAGTTCGGCCCGCCCGCCGGACAATCCGTCGAGTGTGGCGAAATCCTGGTACGCGCGCACCGGATCGGCGGAGCTGAGCACGGTCACCGCGCTCGTCAGCTGAATCCGTTCGGTGCGCGAGGCGATGGCCGCCAGCACCACGGCGGGGGAGGAGGCGGCGAAGTCCTTGCGGTGGTGTTCGCCCACGCCGTAGACGTCGAGCCCGGCCTGTTCGGTGGCCACGGCTTCCTCGACCACCTGGCGCAGCCGCGCACCGGCGGTCGGCACCGGCCCGTCGCCTCCGACCGGATGTACCTCGGCGAATGTCGTCAGACCCAGTTCCACGGCTCGCGCCCCTCTCAGTGCTGCTCTCACGCTTGTTTCCAAGTCAACCAGTCGCATAAACGGACCGCAGTCCGGAAACATTCCCGGTGTGGGTTCCGGAGGTTCGCGGCGAAGCCCCCGAGAGACCGCCGCCGCGGGCGGATAGTCTGGTGGGCATGTCAGTGCGCACCCGCAAACCCCTCGTTCCCGGCACGCAGTCGCCCATTCGCGAGGTGCCGAAAAACATCGAGCGGCCCGAGTACGTGTGGAAGAAGACGGTCAACGAGGGCCGCGAGCCCTGGGTGCAGACCGCCGAGACCATCGAGAAGATGCGGATCGCGGGCAAGATCGCGGCGCAGGCCCTCGAAGAGGCCGGCAAGGCCGTGGCGCCCGGCGTCACCACCGATCAGCTCGACGCCATCGCGCACGAGTACATGCTCGACCACGGCGCCTACCCGTCGACCCTGGGCTACAAGGGATTTCCCAAATCCTGCTGCACCTCGCTGAACGAGGTCATCTGCCACGGCATCCCGGACTCGACCGTCATCGAGGACGGTGACATCGTCAATATCGATGTCACCGCCTACATCAACGGCGTACACGGCGACACCAACAAGACCTACCTCGCCGGAGACGTGGACGAAGAGGTGCGGCTGCTGGTCGAGCGCACCGAAGAGGCCACCATGCGCGCCATCAAGGCGGTCAAGCCGGGCCGCGCGCTCAATGTGATCGGCCGCGTGATCGAGGCCTACGCCAACCGCTTCGGCTACGGCGTGGTGCGCGACTTCACCGGCCACGGCGTGGGCCCCACCTTCCACAGCGGCCTGGTGATCCTGCACTACGACCAGCCCGCCGTCGAATCCGTCATCGAACCGGGCATGACCTTCACCATCGAACCCATGATCAACCTGGGCGGCATCGACTACGAGATCTGGGACGACGGCTGGACCGTGGTCACCAAGGACCGCAAGTGGACCGCGCAATTCGAGCACACTCTCGTCGTCACCGACGAGGGCGCGGAGATTCTCACGCTGCCGTGACAAGCAGGCTCACGGTGGCTCCGCCCCCGCACCCCCGGAAGGAAAAGAGTTGGGGGCCAAGCCCCCAAACCCCCACAGGGGCAGCGGGTCGGCGGCCCAGCTCTCGAGCCCTTGCTGGGGCGGCGGGTTGGCGGCCCAGTCTCCGAGCCCTTGTTGGGGCGGCGGGTTGGCGGCCCAGTCTCCGAGCCCTCACGGGGGCGGCAGGTCGGCGACTCGGCCCTGAAACCTTGCGGGAGCAGCCGTGAAGGGGGCCCTGCTGGTGGCTGGCACCACCTCCGACGCGGGCAAAAGTGTTGTGGTGGCGGGGCTTTGCCGGATGCTCGCGCGGCGCGGGGTGCGGGTTGCGCCGTTCAAGGCGCAGAACATGTCCAACAACTCGGTTGTCACGCTCGACGGTGGGGAGATCGGGCGGGCGCAGGCGTTGCAGGCGCGGGCGTGTGGTCTGGAGCCGAGCGTGCGGTTCAATCCGGTGCTGTTGAAGCCTGGAAGTGACCGGCGCTCACAGCTTGTCGTGCGCGGGAAAGCGGTGGACACCGTCGGGGCGAAGGATTACTTCCGGCATCGGCGGGAGTTGCGGGCCGTGGTCGCCGCGGAATTGGCTTCGCTGCGGGCCGAATTCGATGTGGTGATCTGCGAGGGCGCGGGATCGCCTGCCGAGATCAATTTGCGGGCAACGGATCTGGCGAATATGGGGCTGGCGCGGGCGGCGGATCTGCCGGTGCTGCTCGTCGGCGACATTGATCGCGGGGGCGTGCTGGCGCATTTGTTCGGCACCGTCGCGATCCTGGAACCCGAAGACCAGCAACTGATTTCGGGGTACATCATCAACAAGTTCCGCGGTGATGTGGAGCTGCTGCGGCCGGGGCTGGATCAGCTGGCCGAGCTCACGGGCCGTCCGACGCTGGGTGTGCTGCCCTTCGCCGAAGATCTCTGGATCGATGCCGAGGACTCGCTCGGCACGGTCGCCGACGCCCCCGTGGGCCGCTCGCGCCCGCCGCTGGGCCGGGACTGGCTGACCGTGGCCGCCATCCGCCTGCCGCGCATCTCCAACTCCACCGATGTGGAGGCCCTGGCCTGCGAGCCGGGCGTTTCCGTGCGCTGGGCGGGTGACCCGTCACGGCTGGCCGACGCCGATCTGGTGGTGCTTCCGGGCAGCAAATCCACCGTCAGCGACCTGGAGTGGTTGCGCCGCACCGGAATCGCCGACGCCCTTGTGGCCCGCGCCGCCGCCGGAAGACCGATCCTGGGCATCTGCGGTGGCTACCAGATGCTCGGCCGCACCATCGTCGACGAGGTCGAGTCCACCGCCGGCGCCGTACCCGGCTTGGGCCTGCTGGACCTCGACATCGAATTCGCCGACCCCAAGGTGCTGCGCCGCTCCTCCGGTCACGCCGTACATGACATGGATCTCCCCGTGCACGGCTATGAGATTCATCATGGCCGCGTGCGCCGTAATGGCGATCACCCCTGGCTCGTACTCGACGGAGAATCCGAAGGCAGTGTGCGCCAAGCGATCTGGGGCACCCACCTGCACGGTGCGTTGGAATCGGACGAGTTTCGCCGCAGCTGGCTGCGCGAGGTCGCGAACCAGGCCGGACGTGCGGATTTCCTTGTCGCCGAGGATGTCTCGGTGGCCGAGGTGCGCACCGCCCAGCTCGACCTGCTCGCCGACCTCATGGAGAAGCACCTCGACCCGGCCGCCCTCGACCACCTCATCGCGCACGGCGCACCCGCCGGTCTGCCCATCCTCACCGTCGGAAAGTGATGGCGATCACACCAATCCACCCGACACCGATCCGGGCCGCTCCACGGCCGTGTAGCGTTGGCCGTTATGGAATCTCGGCGGATCACGGTCGGTGACCGCACGTGGACCGTGCGCGTCGGCGGACCTGAGTCCCGGCACCACGTGCTCCTGCTCCCCGATGCGGGCGATCCGGCCGACGTATACGACGAGGTCTGCGCCCGTTTGCAGACCTCGGACCTGCACACCATCGTCATCGAACCGGCGGACGGTCTGGACACCGCCGCGGTCTTCGGCATTCTCGATCAGCTGAAGGTGCCGTGGGCCAATCTGGTCGGCTGCGGCGCGGGCGCGGAACTGGCCTGGCAGCTGGCCGCGCGCGGCTTCGGCCGGTTCATGAGCGTGATCGTCGCGGGCCGTGGCCACCCGGCCACCCCGGATGTCAACGGCGATATCGCCGATCCGGCCTGCCCGCCGGTGGAGATCCCCGCCACGCTGCTGGCCACCAAGGGCTTCCCGCGCGAACTGGCCGAACCCTCGGGCCGCCACGTCTACGGCGAATTCCGTTTGGTCTCGGTCGATGTCGCCGATGTGGCGGCGGAGGCGGGCAATGAGCTCGCCACGGAGATCGTGCTGCGCACCAGCTTCTGGTGACCTGCTCCTGACAAAAGCAGAACGGCCGGAACCCATCGGTTCCGGCCGTTCTCATGTCACGGCTCACTCGAAGGCGGCCAGCCACTTCAGCCAGTTGTCGAGCTCGGCGAAGGCTTCCTTGCGCGGCTGCTCCGACGACAGGAACACATCGTGGCGCGCGCCCTCGATCGGCACGATATTGGTGCGCCCGCCCAGACAGCCCGACCAGCGCTGAATCTGCTTCACATCCAGCACCACATCCGACACGTCGGCGGCCGGACCGTATTCCCGCATGAACTTGGTGACCTTCGACCGCAGGATCAGCGACGGCACCTCGATATCGAGACCCTGATGCAGCCGCAGATGCCCGCGCCGGATGGCGCGCAGCCAGCCCGCGTGAACGGGGAAGCCGGTCAACGGTTTCCAATCCAGGTTGTAATCCCATTCGCCGACGCCGGTGTGGTGCAGGCTGTGTCCGTACGTGGTGGACAGGCCGAGCGGAATCTTGGCGAAACCCTTGAGCCGCCCGAGACCCTCCAGCACCGCGGTGCCGACCGAGCGGTAGTAGCCCGGCCCCTGCAGGTCGAACCACGGGCTGTTCAGCATCAGTCCCGTAATCCCTTGCGCGCGAACGCCGCCCGTGGCCCGCAGCCGGTTCAGCCACAGTGATGTCACCAGACCGCCGGTCGAGTGCGCCATGACGAGCACCGGCAGCCCGGTCTCCTCGCGCAGAATCTTCAGCGCGCGATTCAATTCCACGTCGTAGAGCGCCAGATCGCTGACGTAGTGCGGAGTCTGGCCCGCCCGGGTGGAACGCCCGCACTTGCGCAGGTCCAGCGCATAGAAGGCGTACCCCTGCCCGGCCATGTGCTGGGCCAGGTGTTCCTGGAAGAAGTAGTCGGTGAAACCGTGCACGTACAGCACGGCACTGGTCGGCGCGGGCTGCTCGGCCGGGGAGTATCGGACCAGGGTCGCGAACGCGTCGCCCTCACCGTCCGGATCCGGGCCGAGCGGCAAGGTCATCTGCTGGTAGTCCGTGCCCAGCACATCCGGCTGCCAGGTACCGGCGGCCTGGGTCGGGGCGGACGATCGGGCGCTGGAGGACGTATCGGATGTCACATGCCCAATCTAAACTCCGCCGTCGCGTTCCACAGTGGCGGAGGTATCTCTCACATTCGGGGGCCTCGTTGCAGGATTTCTCCGTGGGCAGGGGCACAATTGGCCGTAGGTGAACGACGGGTAACCTAACTGCCGCTGGGTTGCCGTACATAAGACAAGGAAGTCGATCAATACCGTGCCGAACGCTGCCACGATTGAGAAGACCGATGTAGTGCTCATCGGTGCCGGCATCATGAGCGCCACTCTCGGCGCCCTGCTCCGACAGGTGCAGCCGGATTGGTCGATTACCGTTTTCGAGCGGCTCGACGCCGCTTCCGCTGAGAGCAGCGACCCGTGGAACAACGCCGGTACCGGCCACTCCGCGCTGTGCGAGCTGAACTACACGCCGCAGAACGCCGACGGTTCGGTGGAGATCACCAAGGCCATCGACATCAATGAGCGCTTCCAGGTGTCGCGCCAGTTCTGGTCCTACGGCGTCGAGCACGGCGTGCTGGGCAACCCGTCGAACTTCATCAACCCGATTCCGCACGTGAGCTTCACGCACGGCGCCGCGGACGTGGAGTACCTGCGCAAGCGCTATGAGGCGCTGTCGCGGCACCCGCTGTTCGAGGGCATGGAGTTCATCGCCGACAAGGACGAGTTCTCGCGTCGGCTGCCTTTGATGGCCAAGGGCCGCGACTTCTCCGATCCGGTCGCGCTGAACTGGACCGAGGCGGGCACCGACATCGACTTCGGCGAGCTCACCAAGGAACTGCTGGCCTACCTGGGTTCCACCGGTGCCGATATCGCCTTCGGCCACGAGGTCAAGAACCTGACCAAGCAGTCGGACGGCTCCTGGCTGGTGAAGGTGCGCAACCTGCGCACCGGCAAGACCCGCGTGCTCAATGCCAAGTTCGTGTTCGTCGGCGCGGGCGGCGGCGCGCTGCCGCTGCTGCAGAAGTCCGGCATCAAGGAGATCTCCGGCTTCGGCGGCTTCCCGGTGTCGGGTCTGTTCCTGCGCTGCACCAACCCGGACCTCATCGCCCAGCACGAGGCCAAGGTGTACGGCAAGGCCGCCGTCGGCGCGCCGCCGATGTCGGTGCCGCACTTGGACACTCGCGTCATCAACGGTGACCGCGGCCTGCTGTTCGGCCCCTACGCGGGCTGGACGCCGAAGTTCCTCAAGGACGGCAAGCTCACCGACCTCATCAAGTCGGTCAAGCCGAACAACCTGTTCTCCATGCTCGGCGTGGGCGTGACCGAGATGGGTCTGGTCAACTACCTGGTCTCCGAGCTGCTCAAGTCGCAGGCCGGTCGCGTGAACGCCATGGAGGAGTTCATTCCGCGCGCCGACGGCCACGACTGGGAGCTGATCATCGCCGGCCAGCGCGTGCAGATGATCCGCCGCAAGGGCATGGGCGGCGTGCTCGAGCTGGGCACCGCGGTCGTCGCCGCCGAGGACGGCACCATCGCCGGTCTGCTCGGCGCCTCCCCGGGCGCGTCCACCTGCGTGAGCGCCATGCTCGACGTCATGAAGAAGTGCTTCCCGCGCGAATTCGGTTCCTGGGAGCCGAAACTCAGGGAAATGGTGCCGTCGCTGGGCGTCAAGCTGTCCGAGAACCAGGCGCTCTACCGGGAGGTCTGGGACTGGTCGCAGAAGGCCCTCCACCTGGACGGCGCCAACACGCCGAAGCACGCCGGTCTTCCCTCACACGCCTAGGTTGTGATAGCAAGACGCGATGATGTCAACGGTTGCTCTCAAAAGGTCATGGGCCCAGGATCTGGACACCGAGACCCTGTACAAGCTGTTGAAACTTCGCGTCGAGGTTTTCGTAGTCGAGCAGAAGTGCGCGTACCCGGAACTGGATGGTCTCGACCTCGGTCCTGAAACCCGCCACTTCTGGCTCGACGACGAAGGCGAAGTGATCTGCACACTCCGCCTCCTCGAAGAACACGACAACGGCGTGAAGTCCTTCCGCATCGGCCGCCTGTGCACCACCCCGCCCGCCCGCGGCCACGGCTACACCACCCGCCTCCTCCAGGCGGCCCTGGCCGAAGCCGGTTCCGCCACAGTGCGTTTGAATGCCCAGACGTACCTGGTCGACATGTACACCAAGCACGGCTTCAAGGTCGACGGCGAGGAGTACATCGAAGACGGCATCCCGCACATCCCCATGCGCCGAGGCTGAAAACTCCGGTCCCGCAACCACGTTGGTTGCGGGACCGTTTTCTTCCCGCCCCGGCCGGAGCCCGCTGTGCCGCCGCGCGGCGGACGAGGCCGTAGCAGGCATGGTCGGTGTCGAAGCGGGCGGCGGGTTCGGGGATGGGCATGTCGGCCGAACCAGGCGCCGGTACGCGGGTGCGGAAGTCCGATCGGCCGGTGCCAGGCAGGGGCGCAAGTGCGATTGGCGCAGGGCAGTCGCGGCCGGTGGGTGGGGCGGGCTTACAGTGGGGCCGTGTCCGTTTCCCCTGTGGCTTACTCCGAAAGCAAGCGTGTGACCGCCGGCGAGGAGGCCGGGTTCCCGTTCTCCGCGGTGGTGGGGCAGGAGCGGTTGCAGTTGGCGTTGATTCTGTGCGCGGTGCATCCCGGGATCGGTGGTGTGCTGGTGCGCGGGGAGAAGGGGACCGCGAAATCGACCGTTGTGCGGGCGCTGGCGCAATTGTTGCCGCCGGTGGTGGATGAGAGTGGGGCGCGGCCCGCTCGGCTGGTAGAGCTGCCGGTGGGGGCCACTGAGGACCGTGTGGTGGGGTCGCTGGACCTGGAGCGCGTGCTGCGGGACGGGGAACAGGCGTTCCGGCCCGGACTGCTGGCCGCGGCGCATCACGGCGTGCTGTATGTGGACGAGGTCAATCTGCTTCACGATCACCTTGTCGACGTGCTGCTCGACGCCGCAGCCATGGGGCGGGTGCACATCGAGCGCGATGGCGTATCCCATTCGCATCCGGCTCGATTCGTGCTCGTCGGCACCATGAATCCCGAAGAGGGTGAGCTGCGCCCGCAGCTGCTCGATCGCTTCGGCCTCACCGTGGACGTGGTCGCCTCCCGCGAAGTCGACACCCGCATGGCCGTGGTGCGCCGCCGCCTCGACTACGAGGCCGACCCCGCCGCCTTCGCCGCCCGCTACGCCGCCGCCGACCGCGAGGTGGCCGACCGCATCCTCACCGCCCGCGATCACGTGGCCGACATCGAGCTCAGCAATGCCGAACTGCGTCGAATCGCCGCCCTGTGCGCCTCGTTCGACGTCGACGGCATGCGCGCCGACCTGGTCGTGGCCCGCACCGCCACCGCACACGCCGCCTGGCGGGGCAGCCCCGCCGTCGCCGAGGAGGACGTCCGGGTGGCCGCCGAGCTCGCGCTCCCGCACCGCCGTAGGCGCGACCCCTTCGACGAACCCGGCATCAGCCAGGAGCAACTCGACGAGGCCATGCGCAATGCCGCCGAGGAAGCCGCCCGCGCGGACCAGGACGGTGACAGCCTGGGAAAAGGTTCAGCGGTCCCGCACGATGACGACGCGGGACCGCAGGAACCGGTAGACGGGCCCAATTCGGCCGCGCCGGAGCATGATCCGGCAGGCGACTCGAATCCGCCTGCCGGTCGGCCACCTTCGAACGACGGGACCGACGGCGCGGACGGACCGGACGCACCCGGCGACGGCTCGGACGCCTCGGCTGCCGACCCTCCGTGGGATGGTCCGGATCCCCTTGAAAACAGCCGGAATTCGGCATCCGACAATGCCGACCGTGACGCGTCCGAGGATGCGAATCGCCCCGGCCGTCCCGTGCGCGAGCGGCTCGCCGGAACCCCCGCGCAGTCGCCGATGAAACCACCGCGCTGGCAGGTCCCCGGCGTCGGTGAGGGCGCGCCCGGCCGCCGCTCCCGCGCCCGCACCCGCAACGGCCGCACGGTCCGCGCCATCGACGACACCAAGGCCGGATTGCACCTGCTGGCAACGATTTTCGCCGCCGCCCCACAGCAGCACGCCCGCGGCAGGCGGACCGGCCCCCTCCACTTCGAGCCCGCCGACCTGCGCGGCGCGTACCGCGAAGGCCGCGAAGGCAATCTGGTCGTCTTCGTGGTCGACGCCTCCGGTTCCATGGCCGCCCGCGACCGCCTTTCGGCCGTCACGGGCGCGGTGGTCGCCCTGCTGCGCGACGCCTACCAGAGCCGCGACAAGGTGGCGGTGATCAGCATGCGCGGCGCGGACGCCGAATTGGTCCTGCCCCCGACCTCCTCCATCGACGTCGCCGTCCGCCGCCTCGCCGATATGCGCACCGGCGGCAAAACCCCGCTCGCCCAAGGGCTTCTGAAGGCCCGCGAGGTGATCGCCCGGGAACGGGTCCGCGACCCCCAGCGCCGCCCGCTGGTGGTGTTGCTCACCGACGGCCGCGCCACCGGCGGCACCGACCCGGTGCCCCGCGCCCGCGCCGCCGCCCGCCTGCTGGCCCGCGACGCCATCACCGCGATGGTCGTCGACTGCGAACGCGGCATGATCCGCCTCGGCCTGGCCCGCGACCTCGCCCGCGAATTGCGCGGCGGCTACCTGCATTTGGCCGAACTCACCGGCGAAACGGTCGCCGGCCTGGTGCGCGGCGCGCGCGTCGCCTGACCGCACGGGGCGGATCCGGAGCGCTCAGAAGAGCATGCGCAACACGGTCCAGAGGATCGGCGGGGCCAGCCAGATCAGCAGCCAGAATCCGACTCGGCGGCGGCCTAGTTGTTTGGCGACCTGTTCGATGCCGTATCCCTCGACGGGTTCGCCGTAGACCTGTTTGTCCGCCGAGATGTCGCGCAGGCGCATTCTGCCGTCGAGGTACAGGTAGAGGGCGAAGGCAGCGATGACGAGGAAGAAGATCAGCGAGAATCGTTCGGCGCCGGGGATCGCCTTTCTGTCCAGGCCGTTGCCGTGGCTGGCACCCTCCTCGAGGGCGTCGATGCGCAGCCAGGCGGATGCCCAGAAAGCCAGCACCCATATCGCGGCGGTGACGGGGATGGCGCGGTAGCGGAAGACCTTGTATCGCGGGAGCGAATACTGGTTCATGCCAAGCATTTTCGCAATCGTGGCGGTGGGCTGGCCCGGGCTTTCGGGTGGGGGCGAATGATGGGATCGCCGCTGCGGAACCGGCGGCGGCCGATGGTCGTTCGAACTGCATGGACGAATCGCGAAACGATGAGCCGGACCGCCGCGAGGCACGGCAGGACGCGAACACCGAGGCCGGGATGGAAGCCGCGGCGACGGCGGCCGAGCTGGCCGGGCCGGGTGTGGTCGCGGGAATCGGGCGGATCTTCTCGGCGATCGGGCACGCCCTGTCCTGAGGGCGCACCGCGTGAGGGGCACCTGCGGGTTCGGATCGGGGGATGTGGCACCGTGATGGCGTAGCGGTCCTGCCGGACCGTGCCGCGAAAGGAGTCACGCCACCATGCCCCAGGGTGTTCCGCTGCCGGAGTCCATCCCCGACGACGGCCTCACCACGCGACAGCGGCGCAATCAGCCGGTGCTGGCGGTGCATACCGGGCCCGGCAAGGGAAAGTCGACCGCGGCGTTCGGGATGGCGTTGCGGGCGTGGAACCAGGGGTTCGATGTCGCGGTGTTCCAGTTCGTGAAGAGCGCGAAGTGGAAGGTGGGGGAGGAGGCCGCGTTTCGCACGCTCGGCAAGCTGCACGCGGAGAGCGGGGTCGGCGGGCCGGTCGAGTGGCACAAGATGGGCGAAGGCTGGTCGTGGACCCGCAAGCAGGGCAGCGACGAGGACCATGCGGCCGCCGCGCTGGCGGGATGGCAGGAGATCGCACGGCGACTGCGGGAGGAACAGCATCGGTTCTACGTGCTCGACGAGTTCACCTATCCGCTCAAATGGGGGTGGGTGGATGTCGACGAGGTCGTGGAGACGCTGCGGAATCGGCCCGGCAACCAGCATGTGGTGATCACCGGGCGGGACGCGCCGCAGGCCCTGATCGAGGCCGCGGATCTGGTCACCGAGATGACCAAGGTGAAGCATCCGATGGACGCGGGCCGCAAGGGCCAGCGGGGCATCGAATGGTGAGTACCCCGGCGGTGGTGATCGCCGCTCCCGCGTCCGGGAGCGGAAAGACCACTGTCGCAACGGGATTGATCGGTGCGCTGCGGCGGGCCGGGCATCGGGTCGCGCCGTTCAAGGTGGGACCGGACTATATCGATCCCGGCTACCACGGCGTGGCCGCCGGACGTCCCGGACGCAACCTGGACCCGGTCCTGGTCGGCGCGGACCGAGTGATCCCGCTGTACCGCAACGGAAGCCGCGACTGCGACATCGCGGTCGTGGAAGGCGTCATGGGCCTGTTCGACGGCCGCATCGACGAACACAACACCGCTCCCGTCGCGGAAGGCTCCACTGCGCAGATCGCCGCCATGCTCGGTGCCCCGGTCATCCTCGTGGTCGACGCCCGCGGCCACAGCCAGAGCCTGGCCGCCCTGCTGCACGGCTTCGCCACCTTCGACACCGGAATCCGCCTCGGCGGAGTCATCCTCAACCGCGTCGGCAGCGAACGCCACGAACAGGTCCTGCGCGCCGCCTGCGCCCGCGTCGGCCTCCCCGTCCTCGGCGCTCTGCCTCGCCTGGCCGAACTGGAAGTCCCCTCCCGCCACCTCGGCCTCATCCCCGCCGTGGAACACGGTGCAGCAGCGGTGTCGGCGGTCGACGCCATGACCGCTCTCGTTGCGGCGCATATAGATCTCGCCGCCGTCGCCGGGCTGGCCGCAGCACAGGCCGTCGGTCCGGTGTGGTCGGCAGGCGACGAACTCTTCGCCGATACCGGGCCACATGTCGGCACGTCCGCGCCGGAAACCGTGCTCTCCGACCGCCCGGAACCACGCCCCGCGCGCGCCGGGACCGCACCGATCGTGGCGGTAGCGGGCGGCGCGGCCTTCACCTTCGGATACGCCGAACACCGCGAACTGCTCACCGCCGCGGGCGCGCAGGTGGTCGTCTTCGACCCGATGCACGACGAATTGCCGGACGGCACAGCCGGTTTGGTGCTGCCCGGCGGCTTCCCGGAGGAACACGCGGCCCAACTGTCCGCCAACACCTCCCTGCTGAAAGCCGTTGCCACCGAAGCGAATCGCGGCCTCCCCATCCACGCCGAATGCGCCGGCCTCCTCTACCTCACCCGCTCCCTCGACGGCCACACCATGGCCGGAGTAGTCGCCGCCGAAGCCGAATTCGGCCCCCGCCTCACCCTCGGCTACCGAGACGCCGTGTCCCTCACCGCCTCCCCCCTCTGGCAACCAGGCGAACGAGTACGCGGCCACGAATTCCACCGCACCCGCCTCACGGCCACCGGCAGCGACACGCTCGCTTGGGGCTGGCGCGCGCCCAGCGGCGAAACCGTCCGGGAGGGTGCGGTTCTCGGGCGCGTCCATGCCTCCTACCTCCACACTCATCCCGCCGGAAATCCTGCGGCGATCGGCCGATTCGTCACTGCCGCAGCCGAATACGCGGAGTCTCGTGTCCGCGCCTGATCCCGCGCCCACCAGGCCGGGTTCGAGCGCGCGGTTTCCCGCCCAGAGCTGTCCGGAACCGAACGAACTCCCAGCCGTCGACCGGTTCGGCCGGCTGAATGCGCACGGTATGACCTCGGCAAATCCGCCACTACCCGAAGTGCCGCCCGGCTACGCGGTAGGCGTAGGCATGCGCAGTGGTCTACCCGCCGAGGCGATCCTCCACGCCATCCGAGAAGTGCTGGGCCAGGCCCTGATCCAGTGCCTGGCCACTGTCGACCGCCGCGCGCACGAGCCCGGCCTGGTGAAAGCCGCCGAGTCACTGGGCGTTCCGCTGCTGACCTACCGCCCGCGAGAACTGTCCCAGGTTCCGGTCCCGAATCCGTCCGCCCGCACAGCCGAGGCACTGGGCACCCCCAGTGTGGCCGAGGCCGCAGCCCTCCTGGCCGCATCCGCTGCCCAGCTGACCGTCGCAAAGCACGCAGTCGGAGGAGTAACCATCGCGGCCGCCGCCATCCACCGCTGAGCGACACCAGCTCGGCGGATTCGCAGCACGAGTGACAATTCGGTTGGGGAGGGTGGGCCGCCGCAGCCCCGCCGTGGTTGGTCGGCGGGGTGCGGCGGTGGGGCGCAGCCGCGTGTGGGGCGGGATGCGCTGTCGGGGTGGCGGTTACGGGGCTACAGAGCCCCAGTCGGCGAAGCCGGTGGGGTCGTGGCGGCCCAGGGTGCCGTGTTCGAACAGGCCCCAGCCTTCGGCGTCGCCGCAGCGGGCCTTGCCCACATGGTCGATGACGCCGAAGGGGATGCGGCCGGCCAGGGCGGGGTCGGTGAGGTCGTAGAGGCGGGATTCGGACCAGTTGCGGCCCTTCCACTGGCCGTGCAGCCAGTCGGGGTCGCCGCCGTAGCCGCAGCCCACGTTCAAGGCGACGAAGGTGCCCGCCTCCACTTCCACCTCGAGGGGTTTGCCGTCGGGGGTGGTGAGTTCCAGGCGCAGGGCGGTGGGGATGCGGGTGCCGGACTTGTAGGTGAGATGCACTCGGGGCCAGCCCAATTGCTCTACGCGGCCGTCCTTCCAGATGCGGGTGGCGTCGTTGAGGGTGCGGAAGCCGTTGGGCTCCTCCTGCACGATGACGATGATGGAGAAGTCGTCGAAGCGCAGGGGGACGTAGAGCCACCAGAAGCCTTCGGACGGTTCGTCGGCCACGCGGCCGGCGGGGTCGCCGTCGCCGACGGGGCGGATGCCCCAGGAGCGGTCGCGGGTGCCGGTCCAGGTGGCCGGGTCGACGGTGATGTCGTCGCCGTCCACGGTGAGGGTGCCGGACCAGGAGCCCACCTGGGCGAAGCGCTGGGCGTCGATGATCGGCCGGTTCAAGCCGGTGATGATGGTGTGCGGCTGCTCCTGCACCACCGGGAACGCGCCGTCCCAGGTGAGATCGAAGGCCAGGTCGTCCTGTTCGCAGATCAAGCGGATCTTCTGCAGCGGCTCCACCACCTCGAGGTGCAGGCCGCCGACGCTCAGGCCCAGCCCGCGCTCGGTGAGCGCGTCCGAGAAGCGCACGGCGCGTTGCTGATTCCCGCGGCGCACGGTGGCGAAGGCGTCGCGCACACCCAGGTTCGGGTACACGCCGAAGCCGGCGACCAGGAAGAGGTCGTCGGTGCGGGTCTTGTCGAGCGCGTTGAAGTAGCTGCGGTCGTAGAAGTTCTTGTCGCTGGTGGCGACGCGCGCCATGGGCAGCGGCGTCTGGTGGATCGGGTATTCGTCGAGGGGGCCGATCATGATGTCTCTCAATCCCATTCGTAGGTGCCGTCGAGCAGTGCTTCCAGCAGCGGCCGGTGCATCACGTAGTCGTCGCGGTCGGTGGTGTCGGTGTCCTCGCCGAAATGGATCATGCGGCGCTTGATCCGGCCCATCACGATGCCGTGCCGCAGCGCCGCGTAGAGCAGATACCAGTCCAGATCGCGCACCTTGTGCCCGGTGAACTCCTCGTACATGGCCTCGACGTGACTGCGGCGCATGTAATCCGGCAGTCCGGGCTGGTCGAAGCGGGTCGCGATGTCCTGGAAGAAGCGGTGGATGAGCAGCGTCCACGCCACATCGAGTTCGCGCGGGCCGAGCGCGGCCATCTCCCAGTCCAGCACGGCGACGGGGGAGAACCCGTCGAACATGATGTTGCCCGGCCGCGCGTCACCCCAGCTGAGCACATCCGGCCCGGGGTCGGTCGGCCAGTTCTGCTCGAGGTGGTCGAAGGCGCGCTCCAGCAACGGGATTCGGAACCCGTCGCGGGCCAGCGCCCAGTCGTACCACGCCTTCTGCGCCTCGAAATGCCGCCGCAGCGAATCGCCCTCGCCCGCGAGCGCCGGGAACTTCTCGACCGGATTCTCGATGGCGTGCAGCTTGGCGATGATCTCGACGGTATTGCGCGTCAAGGTGTATCGCTCGTCCGGGGTGGCGTCGAACAGCCAGCCCAGGAACACGTACGGCGGATTGTCCTCGGGCACACGCCCTTCCACCCGTCGCATGACGAAGAACGGCGCGCCCAGCACATTGTCGGACCCGGTCTCGAGGCCGAACAGCGGCGGCACCGGCACGCCGCTGTGCTCGGCGACTCCGGCGATCACCGCGAACTGTGTTGCCAGATCATACTTTTCGAACACCGGGAAGGAATCGGCGGTGGGCGCCAGGCGGGCCACGAACGAGCCGCCCGCCGCCTCGCCCCGCTCGGTCCACTCGGCGTCGAACAGCAGCGTGGTGCTGGACATGCCGCCCGCTTGCGGCCGCGTGATGGACGTGACCTTGGGCCGGTCATCGGCCTCGACCTTGCCGCCGAGCCATTCGGCCAGTTCGGTGGCGAGCAGATCGAGATCCATTTCCGAAATGGTCAACTGCCGCCGCTGATTGGGATCGGCCGACGTCATCTGTCCTCCTGACACTGTAATTGGGAGAAATGTAACGCGTTCTAATTACCGCTGGTAGGGGAATCGGCCAAGCAATTCGACGAGTCCGGTGAGCGGGATGAGCGCTTGTCAGGTGTGGCAGGCACGTAATCCTCGAGAGGTATTTCGACCCGCAATATCCCGGGGTTGACTAGGGGGTCTTCCCGGAAGCGGACGGCCCGCGCGCTCCCTAGCCTCGAATGGTCGCAGTGCTGAGTGAGGGGATGAGGATGAGCGTGCAAACCGCCGACGCCACAGTCGATCTCGTCGAACCGGTGCCGGAGGAACCGAAAGGCTGGAACCCGGCCACGCGAATTCTGTTCCGATTCGTCTTCGTCTACTTCGGCCTGTTCTGCGTGCTGTTCCCGCAGATCCTCATCTCCTTCCTCGGGCCGTTCTTCGCCAAGCTGCCCGAAGACCTGGTGATGCGATACGCGGAACTGCCCAGCCCGATCGTGGAATGGGTGGGCCGCCACGTCTTCGATGTCGAGGCGGTGGTGCGCTACGACTCCGGCAGCGGCGACCAGACCTACTTCTTCGTCATGGTCTTCTGCCTGCTGGTCGTCGCGGCGGTGAGCACGCTGATCTGGACCGTCCTGGATCGCCGACGGTGCGAATACCGCCGCCTCGCAGGTTGGTTCCTGCTGTTCATCCGGTTGTGCCTGGCCTCGCAGATGCTGCTCTACGGTTTCGCCAAGGCGATTCCGACGCAGATGCCGGAGCCGTCCTTGGTCGCGCTGCTGCAACCGTACGGCGATTTCACGCTCATGTCGGTGCTGTGGAGTCAGGTCGGCACCTCGCCGGTCTATCAGATTCTGCTCGGCTGCGCCGAGGTACTGGGCGGCGTGCTACTGCTCCTGCCGCGCACCACGCTCGCGGGCGTACTGCTCAGCCTGGTCAGCATGGCGCAGGTGTTCGTGCTGAACATGACCTACGACGTGCCGGTGAAACTGCTGTCGTTCCACCTCCTGGTGCTGTGCCTGGTGCTGCTGGCCCCGGACGCACGCCGGTTGACATCGGTGCTGCTGGGCGGCGCGGCGGGACCGTCCACCAGCCCGCAGCCCTTCCATGGCCGTGCGGCCCGCATCGCCGCGGTGGTGCAGATCGTGCTGGCGATCTGGATGTCGGCCGGCTTCGCGCAGACCGGGTTCGAGGGCTACCGCGAGTGGGGCCCGGACCGGCCGAGATCCGAGCTGTACGGCATCTGGACGGTGGACGAGTTCACCCGTGCAGGGCAGCCGGTCCCGCCGCTGGTCACGGACGAAACCCGATGGCGGCGAGTGATCTTCGATGACGTGCGCGCGGTCTACGTGCAGGGGATGAACGATTCGTTCACGGGACTGCCCGGCGCGGTCGATGGTGACGCGCACACCGTTGTCCTGCACCAGGATCCGGCGGCGCCGCCCTGGGCCAGCTTCACCTTCGAACGTCCGGCCTTCGACCGCCTGCTGCTGACCGGCACGCTGGACGGGCAACCGGTGACCATGTCGCTCACCCGAATGGATGAGAATCAGTTCACCCTGCGCCGCAATGGATTCCATCTCGTGCAGGATTACCCCAACCTGGGGGCGGGCACCTCCTGAGCCGCGCGCTCAGCCGAGCCCGGCGGCGATCTGATTGCACCAGTTGGGATTCGGTGTGAAGAACTCGCCACCCTCGGTGAAGGCTCGCTGGGCGGCGCTGTCGCCCAGCAGCCGAGCGGCGAGCCAGGCGGTGGGATAGCCGAGGTAACCGTAGACGCCGGTGGTGCAGGGCCAGCTCGCTGCGGCGCAATCCGGTTGGCCTTGCACGTCATTGTGATTCGGCCCGACGAGGGTGCCCCACACCTTCGGGATGCCGGGCGGGATGGCGTCGTAGTACGCCTGCACCGATTGCAGACCGGCCAGCTGCGGCGGCACAGGCTGGGTCGACGGGGAGATGAAGATATCTTCGGAGCCGTTGACCAGGAACACCGAACCGCTTGTCAGCCGCCGAGTGTCAGGGCACCAATCGCCGGTCGAGCAGAGCAGCTGAATGGGCAGCTCGATCGGCACCACCGTCCGAATCCGCCCGCCGGAGTTCGTCATGGCATTGAGCGCGCCGGTCGCGCCCTGTGAATGCCCCATGGCTCCAATGGAATCCGGGTCCAGCCTGCCGTGGAACACGCTCGCCGGATCGGCGGCCCGGTCCAGCAGGTAGTCCACGGCCCCGGCGATATCCACCCCCGACCCGGCCTGGGAGTTCTCGGTGGCGATGACCACGAACCCCCACGACGCCAGATGCTCGAGCAGATACGCGTACTGATCCGGACGCGCATCCGTGCCGTCACCCCAGGTGACGATCGGATGCCGCACCCCGCTCGCGCCCAGCTCGCTCGGATACCAGATGTCGTAGGCCGCGCCCGTGGAATCGCAGCAGCCGAAAGCGTATTCGCTGGTCACCGCCCACGGGCCGCGCTGGGCATACTTCGCCTCCACACCGGGGGCCGGTACATAGGCGGCTGCGGATGCGGCGAAGGGCAGTAACAGCGTGGCGAGCACCGCCAGCACACCGACGACGCGACCTGTCATAGCCGGAGAGCATAGGAAATTCGAGATGAATTGTCCGGTGACGCTCTCGCTGAGCGGGAATTCTCCTGCGCCGCAGCATGTTCACGTTGTGCGTGACCCAGCTCTCGGCAGAACTGAAGCAGCACATCGACGACGTCCCGGTCTACGCGACCGTGGCCACCGTGAACCCCGACGGCCAGCCCCACCTGACCGTGGTCTGGCTCCTCCGCGACGGCGAGGACCTGATCTACTCCACGACGGTCTCCCGTCAGCAGTACAAGAACGTCATCCGCGACCCCCGCGCCACGGTCATGATCAATCCTCCGGATCGCCCGTTCGTCTACGCCCAGGTGCGTGGCAAGGTGACCATCGAACCGGATCCCGAGCGCGCCCTCCCGGACCGGGCCTCGCTCAAGTTCACCGGCAAGCCCTATCGCGAGTTCAATCCGAATTCGGTGCACGACGCCGAGCGCGTCGTCGTCCGCATCACCCCCACGAAGGTGATCGGCCGGTTCTGAGCGCGGTGAGGTCTCTATCGGTTGCTGCACGGACGCCGGGCGATTGCAGGCGCGGGCGAGCCACGCCGTAGGCTCAATCCTTGTGCAACACACGTCAGACGCAGCCGCGGCCCAGCCGGAGTCGAATCCCCGCACCACTCCCGGTGGGGACCCGAATTACCTGGTAGGGCTGGATCTGAACGGACGCCGCGTGGTCGTGGTGGGCGGCGGGACGGTCGCCCAGCGCCGCCTCGGGCTGCTCATCGCCTCCGGCGCGGACGTGCATGTCATCAGCCGCGAGGCCACCCCGGCCGTGGAGGGTATGGCCACCTCGGGGCAGATCACCCTGGAGTTGCGCGAATACCGCGACGGCGATCTGGACGGCGCCTGGTACGCCATGGCGTGCACCGACGAGCCCGCCACCAATGCGGCCGTGGTCGCCGAGGCCACGTGTCGGCGGGTGTTCTGTGTGCGCGCCGATATCGCGCGTGAGGGCACCGCGGTCACGCCTGCGACCGCCCGCTACGACGGCATGACCCTCGGCGTGCTGGCCGGTGGTCAGCATCGGCGGTCGGCGGCCCTGCGCACCGCGTTCCTGGAAGCCCTGCAATCCGGTGTGGTGACCGATGATTCGGCCCCGCCGGTCCCGGGTGTGGCGCTCATCGGCGGTGGCCCCGGCGACCCGGATCTGATCACCGTGCGCGGCCGTCGCCTGCTGGCGCGCGCGAATCTCGTTGTCGCCGACCGGCTCGCCCCGCCGGAGCTGCTGGCCGAACTCGGCCCCGACGTCGAGGTCGTGGACGCGGCCAAGATCCCGTACGGGCGCGCCATGGCGCAGGAGGCCATCAATACCGCGCTCGTGGAGGGTGCGAAGGCGGGCAAGTTCGTGGTCCGGCTCAAGGGCGGCGACCCGTATGTCTTCGGCCGCGGCTTCGAGGAGCTCGAGGCGTGCGTGGAAGCCGGGGTGCCGGTGACCGTCGTGCCCGGGGTCACCAGTGCCATTTCGGTGCCCGCCCTGGCCGGTATCCCGGTCACACACCGTGGGGTCACACACGAATTCGTGGTGGTCAGCGGGCATGTGGCCCCCGATCACCCGGATTCGCTGGTGGACTGGCCGGCGCTGGCCCGGCTGCGCGGCACCATCGTGCTGCTCATGGCGGTCGAGCGCATCGAACAGTTCGCGCAGGCCCTGCTCGACGGCGGTCGCAAGGCCGACACCCCGGCCACCGTCATCCAGGAGGGCAGCCTGCGCACCCAGCGGGTGCTGCGCGCCGACCTGGGCACCGTGGCCGAACGCGTGCGCGCCGAGGGCATTCGTCCGCCCGCCATCATCGTCATCGGCCCGACCGCGGGATTCCTCGCGGGTGCGGCCGAGGCTGAGCAGTCGCCGGCGGGTGCGCTCTGACCAGGGCGACCGTTCGTCTGTGCAACGAGTTCGGTTCCGTGAGCGGGCAATCCGTTACAGTGGCTTGCTGTGCTCGATAAACCCGCTGCGACGATGCAGTATCCGGTAACC
This sequence comes from Nocardia huaxiensis, assembly GCF_013744875.1. Lineage (NCBI taxonomy): Bacteria > Bacillati > Actinomycetota > Actinomycetes > Mycobacteriales > Nocardiaceae > Nocardia > Nocardia huaxiensis. Next base: position 7,001,008 of record NZ_CP059399.1, on the reverse strand, counting down.
CAGCGGGCGTTCGGGCTCGCGATCCTCGTCTTGAGCGGGCTGCAGCTGATGGTGGTGCTCGACGGCACCGTCATGATCCTGGCGCTGCCGCGACTACAGGAGGATCTGGGTCTGTCCAGCGCGGGCAGCGCGTGGACGGTCACCGCCTACGGTCTGCCGTTCGCGGGCCTCATGCTGCTGGGCGGGCGGCTCGGTGACTCCTTCGGCCGCAAACGCATGCTCATCGTCGGTGTCGCGGTGTTCACCGTGGCGTCGGCGCTGTGCGGGATGGCCTTGAACGAAGCCTGGTTGATCGCGGCCCGTGCCCTGCAGGGCACGGGTGCGGCGATCGCCGCACCGACCGCCTTCGCCTTGGTGGCGACCACATTCGCGCCCGGTCGGGCGCGTAATCAGGCCATCGCCATCCTCGGGTCGATGGTGGCGGTCGGGTCGATCGGCGGTCTGGTGCTCGGCGGCGCGATGACCGAACTCGACTGGCGGCTGATCTTCTGGATCAATGTGCCGATCGGCGCGCTCATCATCCTCGGCGCCGTGTACGAGCTGCGCGACACCGAACATCAGCGCATCTCGCTCGATGTGCGCGGCGCGGTGCTCGGGACGGTGGCCTGCGCGGCCATCGTCTTCGGGGCGACCGAGGGACCGGCCATGGGGTGGGGCAGCCCGATCATTCTCGGGTCGCTCATCGGTGGCGTGGTGCTCTTGATCGCCTTCGTCTTCGCCGAACGCGATGTGACCAATCCGCTGCTGCCGTGGTCGCTGTTCGACAGCCGGGATCGGGTCATCTCGTTCATCGCCATCTTCCTGGCGTCGGGCGTGCTGGGTGCGACCACCTTCTTCGTCGCCCAGTTCCTGCAGAACGTGGTCGGCTATTCGCCGCTGATGGCGGGTTGCGCGAGCATCCCGTTCACGCTCGGCGCGGGTGTCGGCACCGCCATCGCCTCCAAGGCGGCCATGCACATTCAGGCGCGGTGGTTGCTGTTCGCGGCGGCGCTGGTGCTGGCGGGTGCGCTGTATTTCGGCTCCACCCTGGACCGTTCGGTCGAATACCTGCCGACGCTGCTCATCCTGCTGTCGGTGGTCGGCGCCATGGTCGGCATGGTGATCGTGATCCTGCCGCTGTGCGTGCTGGTCGGCGTGGACATGGCCCACATCGGGCCGCTGTCGGCGGTCGGGCAGATGTTCATGAACATGGGCACGCCGTTCGCGGTGGGCGTGCTGAGCCCGGTCGCGGCCTCGCGCACGCTGTCGCTGGGCGGCGAAACCGGCGGCAAGGTCACCGATATGACGACCGCGCAGATCGACGCGCTCGGCAGCGGATACACGCTGGTGCTGCTGGTGTGCGCCATCGGCACCGCCGTCATGGGATTGATCGCCTTGACACTGCGGTACACCCCCGCGCAGCTGGCGCAGGCGCAGCACGCGCAGGACGAAGCTCAGAAGTCCTGAGCCGCAGGACATCTCACCGGATCCGGGGTTCGGTCACGCGCTGACCGGACGCTGGATACCGTGAGCAGTCATGGCAGTGCTCTCGTCCCTCGACCTCACCGATCTGGACAACTTCTCCTCCGGGTTTCCGCACGCGTTGTTCGCGGTGCATCGGGCGCAAGCGCCCGTGTACTGGCACGAACCGACGGCCCACACCCCTGACGGCGAGGGATTCTGGTCCGTCGCAACCTATGACGAGGTGCTGCGGGTGCTGAACGACCCCGTCACGTTCTCCTCGGAGACGGGTGGGGATCGGCCCTACGGCGGCACGGTGCTGCAGGATCTGCCGCAGGCGGGCGTGGTGTTGAACATGATGGACGATCCGCGGCACATCCGCATTCGGCGATTGGTGTCGAAGGGCTTGACGCCCATGACCGTTCGCAATCTCGAAGCGGACCTGCGAGCGCGCACCCGGCGTTTGCTGGATCGCATCGACAGCGGGTCCGAGCACGACTTCCTCACCGAGGTCGCGGCCGAATTGCCCATGCAGGCCATCTGTTTCCTGCTCGGTATCCCGGAAAGCGACCGGCACTGGCTGTTTCAGCGCGTCGAGCACGTATTCGACATGCCCGAGGCACTCGACCGCGCGGCCTTGGCGCAGGCGCTCGACGAATTGCGGGGCTACGGCGCGGAATTGATCGCGCAGCGGCGGCGTGCCCCCGGCGCGGACATGCTGTCGATCGTCGCGCACGCGGAACTGCCCGACGTCGATCCGGACCGCCTGACCGCCGAGGAGCTGCGTTCGTTCTTCACCCTGCTGTTCGCCGCCGGCGCCGAAACCACCCGCAATGCCATCGCGGGCGGCCTCCTGGCCTTGCTCGAGCACCCGGATCAATTGCGCGCCTTGCAGTCCGATCCCGCCCTGCTGCCCTCCGGGATCGAAGAAATACTGCGCTGGACTGCCCCTTCCCCGTCCAAACGCCGAACCGTCACCCGCCCTGTCGAATTCGCGGGCCACCGGCTCGAACCCGGCCAGAAGGTGCTCATCTGGGAGGGTTCCGCCAATCGTGACGAACGAAAATTCCCCGCCCCCAGCACCTTCGATCTCACCCGCGACCCCAACCCGCACCTGTCCTTCGGCCACGGCATCCACTTCTGCCTGGGCGCACACCTGGCCCGCCTCGAAATGCGCGTCGTCTTCGCGGAACTGCTCGCCCGCTTCCATCGCTTCGAACTCGCGGGCCCCGTCGAATGGACGCGCAGCAACCGCCACACCGGCCTGCGACACCTCCCGCTGCGCCTGTACGCCCGCTGAGTGCCGGTGGATTGGCAGGGCCCGGGTCTGTTGCCGCCCGGCCCGATTCGGCAGACTGCGGTCATGGATACCGACGCGATGCTCCTGAACCGCTGGACGGCCCTGGCCGGCCCGGGCGCGCGACCGGTGGGGGAGGACCTGGTGCGCCGCTACCGCGAACCGCACCGCCGCTACCACACCGTCGATCACCTGGCCGCCATGCTGACCGTCATCGACGATCTGGCCGAGGACGCCGAAGACGTTGCGGCCGTACGCTATGCGGCCTTCTTCCATGACGCCGTCTACGCCCTGGACGGCGGCGACAACGAGGAGCGCAGCGCGGTGCTCGCCGAAACCACCCTGCCCGGCCTCGGCGTCCCGCCCGAGCGGGTGGCCGAGGTGGCGCGCCTGGTCCGGCTCACCTCCGGCCATCATCCCGACCCGTCCGACCGCAATGGCGGCGTTCTCTGCGACGCGGATCTGGCCATCCTCGCCGCCGACGAATCCACCTATGCCGCATACACTTCCGCCGTCCGGGCCGAGTACGCCCAGATCCCCGACGAACTGTTCCGCAAGGGCCGCGCCGCGGTCCTGCAGGGCCTGACCGCCCAGGAGTGGTTGTTCCGCACCCCGATCGCCCGCTCCCGCTACGAGACCGCCGCCCGCGCCAACCTCGCGGCGGAATTGGCCGCTCTGACCAGCGACTAGCTCAGCGCGTCCCGTACTTGTAGGTCTGCTTGCGCAGCTTCAGATACACCATGATCTCCGCATGCCGCACCCCCGCGAGTGCCCGAATCCGCGTCGACACCAGTTCGAGCAGCGCCTCGTCATTCGGGCACACCGCCTCACACAGCACGTCGTACCGTCCCGCGCACACCACCACATAATTGATCTCGTCGATCACCGCCAGCGCGTCCACCACCGGCTGCACCGGCCCCTCCACCGTGATCGCGATCATGGCCTGCCGGAACAATCCCACCTGCAGCGGATCCGTCACCGCCACAATCTGAATCACCCCCGCATCGGCCAGCTTCTGCACCCGCTGCCGCACCGCGGCCTCCGACAACCCCACCGCCTTCCCGATGGTGGCGTACGCCCGCCGCCCGTCCTCCTGCAACTCGGCGATGATCTGCTTGGCAATCTCATCGAGCACCGGCCCGCCCCTGCTCGCACTGTGGTCGCTCACGCAGGTCATCCTGTCGGATGCCGCCTAGTCGCGCACCGGAACGAAGCGCAGCAGGATCGAGCCCGTCTTCGAGAAGGTGCGATTCTCCACCAGTTCGAGCTTGACCCACTGTTGCAGCGTGGGGAAGAACGGCGTGCCGCCGCCGATCGCGACCGGATTGACCACCACGATGAACTCGTCCACCAGACCGGCCTGGACCAGCGGTGCGGCCAGGGTGGCCCCCGCGACCTCCAGCATCCCGTCGGTCTCGGCCTTGAGCTTCTTCGCGACCTCGACCACGTCGCCCGTTTCCAGCCGGGAGTTCCAGTCGACCGAGGAAAGTGTCTGCGAGAACACCACTTTCGGCATCGCCATCCACAGCCGGGCGAACTCGGCCTCCACCGGGGGGATATCCGGGTCCTGGGCGGCGGTGGGCCAGTACCCCGCCATCAACTCGTACAGCTTGCGCCCGTACAGCGACAGCGCGGTGTCGCGGACCCGGTCGTTCCAGAACTGATGCACCTCATCGTCCGGCCCGACGTCGGGAAGCTCCCCCTTCGCATCGACCGTGTAGCCGTCCACCGAAATGTTCATGCCATATGTCAGTCTGCCCATGGCAGTACAGACTGCCCGGCCCTGCGAAATTAATCGCTGATTCCGGATCCCGATGTCCTCCCCGATCCGCCGGTTCGGTCTCCGGGGGGTTCAGCTCCGGCGTGAGATGAGCATGATGTATTCGCAGGGGGCGTCGGTGCGGTTGGCGAAGCCGTGGTCGGCGTCGGCCTGGAAGAACACGGAGTCGCCGGCGTGCAGGGTCTCGCTGATCCCGCCGAGCAGGACCGTGAGGGTGCCGTCGAGCACCACGAGCTGCTTCTCCGTGCCCGGCGGGTAGGCGGGCAGCAGTCCGGTGGAGACCTGTGCGGGGAGGTGGTGGACGATCAGCTCGCCGCCGCCCGCACCCGGGGCGGCCGACACCATGTGGCGTTCGAATCCGGTTTCCGGGTCGCGGAACACGGGGCGATCGTTCTTGCGCAGGACGACGACCGCGCCGGATGCGGGCGCGTCCGGCCCGCCGATCAGATCCGAGAGCGATGTGTCGAGTGCGTGGGCGATCCTGGATGCGACGCCGATCGTCGGACTCTTCTCTCCGCGTTCGACTTTCGACAGCATCGCCCGGCTGACCGAGGACCGGGTGGACAGCTGCTCCAGCGTCAGGCCCGCGTCCTCGCGCCGCCGCCGCACATTGGCGCCGAACGCCCCGGCCAGGTCGTCGCCGTGCTCGGCCTCGTTTCCGTCTTGCTCGGCCACCGTGCTCCTCGATCGATGGGTAACGTGTCGCCACAGTCTAGATTTCTCCTAAAGAAGAATTTGGTCTTCCATTGGAGATGCGCACTACGCGCCAACACGATGGAGGTTCCATGCGTCTGATCTCGGCCGGCCGGCACCACGCCGCCTTCGAATTCGGTGAGCTGCACGTGATCTCGTTGCGAGACGGCTACATCGACATGCCGCCGACCCGGCTGCGCGACGAGGCCGGGCGCACGCTCCCGGTGCTGCCGGCCGTCGTGCCGCTGGTCGGCGACAACCTGCGGCTGGCGGTCAACGCCTTCTACGTCACCGACGGCACGCGGTCGGTGCTCATCGACACCGGCGCGTCCGACAATTGGCACGACCCCACCATGGGATTGATCTACGACGCACTCGACGAAGCGGGAATCGACCGCGCGCAGATCACCGATGCGGCCATCACCCACAACCACGAAGACCATGTGAGCGGGCTGATCGCACCGGACGGTTCGGAGGCGTTCCCCGCACTGGAGCGCGTGTGGATCGGCGCGGGCGACGCCTCGGTGTTCACGGGGCGGCTCGCGTCGCTCCGCGACCGGGTCGTCCCGGTGTCCGAGCGGGTCGCCATCAACGACTGGACCACCGCGATCCCGACACCGGGCCACACCCCCGGGCACACCGTTTACGAAATCAGCAGCGGCACAGGCCGCCTGCTGGTCTGGGGCGACACCGTGCACGTCCCCACCCTCCAATTCGACCAGCCGGCCGTGTCCTGGGAGTTCGACGGCGACCAGGCCCTGGCCCGCACCGCCCGCGCCGCCCTCCTCGAACGACTGGCCCGGCCGGACCACTTCGTGGCCGGGGCCCACCTCGACTCGCCCGGTATCGCCCGTGTCACCCCGTCCGGCAATGGTTATGCGCTGCAGTATCTTTCACCACCGATCGGCTGATCGGCCCGCCTCTTGGTGCGCGGCGCCTGCACCAGGTGCGGGGGCCGTCGCCGGTCAGGGTGATCTCGACTGTGCCGGCCTCAGCTGTCGAAGCCGAGACCGGTGTAGTCGAGGGTCTTCAACCACAGATTGCGGCGGCCCTGATGGGCATCCGCTCGCGCGAGCGACCAGCGGGTGAGCTGAATTCCCGCCGAGCGCAAAGGTTCTGGCGGCAGGGGCAGGGGCCGGGAGCGGACCAGGCGCAGGCGGGTGCGCTCGGTGTCCAAGCCCCACAGGCGATCCAGCATGACCTCCGCGCCGAAACGGGTCGCGCCCACGCCCAGTCCGGTGTACCCGGCGGCGTAAGCCAGCCGGCCCCGGTAGGCGGAACCGAAGAACGCGCAGAAGCGCCCGCAGGTGTCGATGATGCCGCCCCAGCGATGCGTGAATCGGAGACCGTCCAACTGCGGGAAGGTTTGGAAGAAATGCCGGGAGAGCGTTTCGAAGGTGGCCTCGTTGGATTCGAGGGCGGGGGCGATGCGTCCGCCGAAGTGATAGATGGCGTCGTAGCCGCCGAACAGGATTCGATTGTCGCGGGTGAGGCGGTAGTAGTGGAAGCGGTAGGAGGCATCGCCCATGCCCATGCGCCCGCGCCAGCCGATGGTGTCGAGCTGCGAAGCGGTCAGGGGCTCGGTCATCAGGGCGTAGTCGTAGACGGGGACCACATGCCGGGACACCTTCGGCAGCGGCCCCGCGAAGGCGCTGGTGCACAGGGCAACCCGGGGAGCGCGGACTTCGCCGTGCGGCGTGTGCAGGGTGAGCGTGCCGCCGGTGGACTTCGAAATGCGTTGCACGGGTGTGCCTTCGAAGATGCGGACGCCGAGTTTCAAACAGGCGCGGCGCAGGCCCCACGCCAGGCGGGCGGGATCGAGCATGGCGACGCCGTCGCGGTCCCACCAGCCGCCGAGGTAGGTGGGGGAGTGCACCAGGCGCTGCACCTCCGCGGCGTCCAGCAGATCGCTGCGATAGCCGAGAGCGGTTGCGGCGACGTGGCTTTCGCGCAGCCACTCGAGCTCGTGCGGTGCGGTGGCGACTTCCATCTCGCCGGTGCGCTCGAAATCGCAGTCGATGCCGTAGCGGGCGATGGCGTTCTCGATGGCGTCCAGATTCGCGCGGCCCAGCCGTTCCAGGTCGTCGATCTCATCGGGGAAGCGTTCCAGGCCGTTGGCCAGGCCGTGGGTGAGGCTGGCGGCGCAGAAGCCGCCATTGCGGCCGGAGGCGGCGTGCCCGCACATGGCGGATTCGACGAGCACCACATCGGTGCCCGGATTTCTCTCCTTGGCCAGCAACGCGGTCCACAGTCCGCTGTAGCCGCCGCCGATGACGGCCAGGTCCGCGGCGGTGGCGGTGGTGAGGGGTTCGGTGGGCACGGGGCGGTCGGGGCGGTCGGTCCAGTACGGCGCCGGCACCGCATCGGTGAGTGCCGACGCCCACAGTTTGCTTCCTTTGGCCTGCATGGCCGATCAGCTCCTTCTCTCTTGCCCAGCGGTCCGGCCGCCGAGCCCAGTGCATGGGGGAATTGGCCGTGGGTACGCGAAAGCCGCCGGGGGTCGACCCCGAAGGGGACCGGACCGGCGGCGTGCGGGCAGCTCAGCTGGTGGCGGCGCGATCGTCGGAGCGGCGGCGCATGCGCAGCTGCCCGGCTATGGCGTAGACGCGTGAGATCGGGAATGTCGCGGGAGCGACGGTGTTTCGCGGCAGCAGGGTGGACCGGAACGCCGGCAACGGCATCGCATACGGGTCCATCACTGCCTCCCGGGCAGAACCTGAGGTGTGCGATGAAGAATAGCCCAGAATCTTCGCGGTGCGGGGAATTGACCGGTTACCGGGTCCGGAACACCGTGTCGTGCCAGGGTTTGTGCGCGACGGCGGTGATATCGGACATGACATGTTTGGCGGCCGTGTATTCCTCGAACGAGTACGCGGACATGTCTTTTCCGAAACCCGAGGATTTGAAACCGCCGTGCGGCATTTCGCTGACGATCGGAATATGGTCATTGAGCCACACGCACCCGGCCCGGATCTCGCGGGCCGCGCGCTGGGTGCGGAAGACGCTCGTGGACCAGGCGGAGGCGGCCAGACCGTAGACGGTGTCATTGGCCAGCGCGATCGCCTCGTCATCGGTGTCGAAGGGGAGCACCACGAGCACCGGCCCGAAGACCTCCTGCTGCACGATCTCCGAATTCTGCGCGGCGCCGGTGATGAGCGTCGGCTCGAAATAGGCGCCGCCGGCGGGCGTATTCGACGGAATACGGCCGCCGCGAACCACTTTCGCGCCGCGATCACGGGCGCGGGAGACCATGCCGATCACCTTGTCGCGATGGGCGCGGGTAATCAGCGCACCCAGATCGGTCTCCGGATCCTGCACCGGGCCGATGCGCACCTGATCCATGAGATCGGCTACGCGGGAAACGAATTCGTCGAACAAGGGGCGTTGCACGTAGGCGCGGGTGGCGGCCGTGCAGTCCTGCCCGACATTGATGAGCGAACCCGCGACAGCGCCGCGGGCCGCCGCCTCCGGATCGGCATCGTCGAACACGACGAACGGGGCCTTGCCGCCCAGCTCCAGGTGCACGCGTTTCACCGAACCCGCTGCGGTGGCGGCGATCTGCCGCCCCACCGCGGTCGAGCCGGTGAACGACACCATGGCCACCTCCGGATGCTCGACCAGCGCCGCGCCCGCGACCGGCCCGGTCCCGGTGAGCACATTGATCACGCCCGCCGGCACCCCGGCCTCGGTCGCCGCCTCCGCGAACAGCAGCGAACTCAACGGCGTGAGCTCGGAAGGCTTGAGCACCACCGTATTTCCCGCCGCGACGGCGGGAAGAATCTTCCACGCCGCCATCTGCAGGGGGTAGTTCCACGGCGCGATGGAGCCGATCACGCCGATCGGCTCCCGCCGGATGGCGGAGGTGTGGTCGGCCGAGTACTCCGCCGCCGCCCTGCCCTCCAGATTCCGTGCGGCCCCGGCGAAGAAGGCCGTGTTGTCGATGGTGCCCGGCACATCGAACTCGCGCGCGAGCCGAATCGGCTTGCCCGCATTACGGCTTTCCACCGCCGCCAATTCCTCCGCGCGTTCGCCGAGCAGCAGCGCCCAGCGGTGCATGACGGCCGAGCGCTCTCCCGGAGTGGTTCCCGCCCACCCCGGAAATGCTTCGCGCGCAGCCGATATCGCCGCGTCGACATCACTGCCGTCGGCTCCCGCGCCCGCGACGATCCGCTCGCCCGTCGCGGGTTCGGTGATCACCAGCGGCGCACCCGATCCGGCCCGGCGCGCACCGCCGATGAACTGCAGCTCCTGCGAACTCACTGCGCTCCTACTTCGTGTGGGCGTCGGCGTGGAGGAGCGCCTGATCGAGTACGGCCAGACCCTCCTTGGCCTCGGATTCGGACACAGTACACGGCGGCACCACGTGAATCCGGTTGAAATTGACGAACAGCAGCAGCCCGGCCGCCTTGGCCGCGGCCAGGGTTTCCGTCATGGCCGGACTGGTTCCGCCATAGGGGGCCAACGGTTCTCGTGTCGCACGGTCGCGGACCAGTTCGAGCGCCCAGAACACGCCGAGCCCGCGCACCTCCCCGAGACTCGGATGCCGATCGGCCAGCTCCCGCAGGCCGGGCCCGAGGACCCGCTCGCCGATCTCGGCGGCATTCTCGACAATGCGCTCGTCCCGCATGGCATTGATGGTCGCCACCGCGGCGGCCGTGGCCAGGGGATGCCCGGAGTAGGTGAGCCCGCCCGGATAGGCGCGATCGTCGAAGGTCGCGGCGATGTGCGGCGCGATGGCCACCCCGCCCAGCGGCACGTACCCGGAGTTCACGCCCTTGGCGAAGGTGATCAGGTCCGGCACCACATCGAAATTCTGGATGCTGAACCACTTTCCGGTCCGCCCGAACCCCGCCATCACCTCGTCGGCGATGAACACGATGCCGTACCTGTCGCACAGTTCACGTACGCCCGCGAGGTATCCCGGTGGGGGAACCATGATTCCGGCCGTCCCCGGCACCGGTTCCAGCACGATGGCGGCAATGGTGCTCGGCCCCTCGAACATGATGGTCTGCTCGAGATGCTCCAGCGCCCGCTGCGACTCCTCGGCCTCGGTGCTCGAATGGAATTGCGTGCGATACAGGAACGGGCCGAAGAAGTGCACGATTCCGGCATTGCCGTGATCATTCGGCCAGCGCCGCGGATCGCCGGTGAGGTTGATGGCCGTCTCGGTGCCCCCGTGATACGAGCGGTACCGCGACAGCACCTTGTAGCGCCCGGTGTGCAGACGGGCCATGCGCACGGCGTGCTCCACCGCGTCCGCGCCGCCATTGGTGAAGAAGATGCGGTTCAGCTCACCGGGTGTGCGTTCGGCAATCAAGCGCGCCGCCTCCGAGCGCGCGGCATTCACATGCTGTGGCGCGACCGTGCACAGTGTGGCGGCCTGCTGCTGAATGGCGGCGACGACCTTCGGATGCTGATGCCCGATATTCGTGTTCACCAGCTGCGAGGAGAAATCCAGCAGCCGGTTCCCGTCGCCGTCCCACACATACGAGCCCTGGGTGGCGGACACGACCATGGGGTTGATCTGCGCCTGCGCCGACCAGGAATGGAAGACGTGCTTGCGGTCGAGTTCATAGGCGCGCGCGGCCTGCTCGCGGGCCGCCTCGGGCGTGAGCCCATTCGGGAGAGTCATCGCGGAACTCCGTTCAGTGGTTCTGCGGGAAGCCGAGATTGAGGCCGCCGTGGCTGGGATCGAGCCAGCGCGTGGTGACCGCTTTGGTGCGGGTGAAGAAGTGCACGCCGTCGATGCCGTGCGCGTGGGAATCGCCGAACAGCGAGTTCTTCCAGCCTCCGAAACTGTAGTAGGCCATGGGCACCGGAATCGGCACATTGATGCCGACCATGCCCACCTCGACCTCATTGTGGAAGCGCCGGGCCGCGCCGCCGTCATTGGTGAAGATCGCGGTGCCATTGCCGTACGGGTTGGCGTTGATGAGAGCCAGGGCCTCGTCATAGGTGTCGACGCGCAGCACCGACAGCACGGGGCCGAAGATCTCGTCGGTGTAGACGCTCATGTCGGGGGTGACATGGTCGAGAACGGTCGGCCCGAGCCAGAATCCGTCGGCCGCGCCGTCGGCCTGCACCTGGCGGCCGTCGAGAACGACTGTCGCGCCGGAGGATTCACCCGCCGCGATGTAGGAGGCCACCCTGTCGCGATGCGCCTGCGTGACCAGCGGGCCCATATCGGTGCCGCGCGTCCCGTCGCCGGTGCGAATGGTCTTGGCTCGCTCGGTGATTCGCGCGACCAGGGCGTCGGCGACCGGCCCGACCGCCACCAGCGCGCTGATGGCCATGCACCGCTCACCCGCCGACCCGAACCCGGCATTGACCGCCGCATCGGCCGCCAGATCCAGATCGGCGTCGGGCAGCACCACCATGTGGTTCTTGGCTCCGCCCAGCGCCTGCACCCGCTTCCCGTTCGCGGTGCCGTTCTCGTACACGTATTTCGCGATGGGCGTCGACCCGACGAACGAAACCGCTTTGATCGCAGGGTTTTCCAGCAGCTCGTCCACCGCCGCCTTATCGCCCTGCACCACATTGAACACGCCGTCGGGCAGCCCGGCCTCCTGCCACAGCGCCGCCGTCCACAGCGAGGCCGACGGATCCTTCTCGCTCGGCTTGACCACCACCGTGTTCCCGGCGGCAATGGCGATCGGGAAGAACCACATGGGCACCATGGCCGGGAAATTGAACGGGGAGATGATCGCCACCGGTCCCAGCGGCTGCCGGATCGAGAAGATGTCCACCTTGGTGGACGCGTTCTCGGTGTAACCGCCCTTGAGCAGATGCGGTATGCCGCAGGCGAATTCCACCACCTCGAGCCCGCGCGTCACCTCGCCGAGGGCATCGGAGAGCACCTTGCCGTGCTCGGCGGTGATGATGGCCGCCAGCTCCTCCTTGCGCTCGTTGAGCAGTTCCCGGAACCGGAACAGCACCTGGGTCCGGCGGGCCAGCGAGGCGTCGCGCCAGGCAGGGAAGGCCGCGGCGGCCGCCTCGACCACCGTCCGCACGTCCGCCGCATTGGCGAGCGCGACCCGTCCGGTCACCACCCCGGTGGCGGGGTTGGTCACGGGCGCGGTGGCCTCGCTGCTCCCGGCGAAGGATTTGCCGTCGAGCCAGTGCGCGATGGTCTGCATATCTCCTCGATTCGATGTCATGGAATTCACGCGGCCCGCCCCCGGTCGCCGGCACGACGGGGGACGGGCACGGGAGGAGGGCCGGGGATGAGACTGCAGTGGCCCGGCATTCACTCTGCCGCATAACCCGTGAGTAGATGCCCGACATTCTGTACGGGATTCGCGTTGTCGTATTACGATTCGTCGGTGCTCCTCTCTGTCGCTGATGTGCTGGCGATGCCGGTGGTGCGCGCCGGGCAGCCGGAAGTCGTCGGCGGCGGGTCCCTGGATCGGCCGGTGCGGTGGGTGCACGTCAGCGAACTGCCGGATGTCGCAAAACTACTGGTCGGTCGCGAACTGATTCTGACCACCGGGCAGGCGCTGTCCTCGGGTGCCGACGCCACCTCCGCCTACCTCGAATCCCTCTCGGCCGCAGGTGTTTCCGGCCTGGTCGTGGAATTGGGAACGTATGTGCGGGAACTGCCCGAGTCCGTCGCCGACACCGCGGACCGGCTCGGCCTGCCGGTGGTGGCCTTGCACCGGGTGGTGCGGTTCGTGGAGGTCACCGAGGCGGTGCACCGCGTGATCGTCGCGGATCAATACGCGGAACTGGAATTCGCCCGCACCGTCCACGAAACCTTCACCGCCCTCAGCGTGCGCCGCGCCTCCCTCGCCGAAATCGTGAAGACCGCCGCGGGCATGCTCGACGCCTCGGTGGTCCTGGAGGATCTCACCCACCGCGTGCTGGCCCTGACCGCCCGCCACACCGCCACCTCCGCGCTGCTCGACAATTGGGAGACCGCCTCCCGCCTGCTCCCCGACACCGATGCGAACGTGGTCCCGGTCGGCCCGCACACCCAGCGCTGGGGCCGGCTCATCCTGCGTTCCAGTCGCGTCCCGACCGCCCGCGCCCGCATGGTGCTCGAGCGCGCCGCCCAGACCCTCACCCTGCACCGCATGATCGAACGCGACCGTTTCGGCCTGCACCGCCAAGCCCAGACCGGCCTCATCGACGACATGATCAACGGCCGCCTCACCGACGAACGCGACGCCCTCGCCCTGGCCGCCTCCTTGGGCCTGTCCCGCCGTTCCCGCTACCTCCCCCTGGCCGTGGACGTCTGCGCCGCAACGGAATCCGACCCGGTGGCCCATCAGCGCCGCACCGCCGCCATCCTCGACGCCGCCCTGCACGGAGTGGCCCTGGGCCGCGCCACCGCCCTCGCCACCCCCGAGCACGGCAACCGAGTCCTGCTGATCCTCGCCCTCTCCCGCACCCCCGACCTAGACGACCTCCTCACCACCCTCTGCACGGCCATCCTGGCCGAAGTCCACCGCGTCCCAGGCGTCGATCGTGCCGTCATAGGCGTTGGCGCGGAATCGGATTCCCTCCTCGACACCGCCCGCGAACTCTCCCAGGCCGCCCACACCGCCGAGGTGGCCCTCTCTCTGTCCCCGTCCCGCCCCCGCCCCTTCTACCGCAGCGGCGACGTCCGCCTCCGCGGCCTGCTCTCCCTCATCCGCGACGAGCCCGGCGTCCAGCGCTTCGCCGAAACCGAACTCAGCGCCCTCCTCCGCCACGACATCCGCCAAACCTCCGACCTCACCCGCACCCTCCGAGAATTCCTCGACCTAGCAGGCAACAAAACCGAACTCGCCAAACGCCTCAACATCTCCCGCCCCACCCTCTACGACCGCCTATCCCGCATAGAACGAATCCTCGACGTAGACCTAGACGACGGCGAAACCCGCACCTCCCTCCACACCGCCCTCCTCATCCGCGACCTGGCGGCCCTGACCGAGGCGTGAGGGAGGTCGGTCTCCTACCCGAAAGCCTGGGCGACGGCGAGGGTGTCTTCGTAGACGTGGTGGCGGGTGATGAGGCCGTTTTCGACGGTGAGGTGGAGGGCGAAGCGGGAGCGGTAGGGGCGGGCGGTGGGGCGGGCGGTTTGGCGAATTTCGCCCAGTACCACGGCGTCTGGGCCGTCGAACAGGATGCGTTCGATCACGGTTCCAGCTGCTTGCGGGATGTGGTGGAGGGCGAGTTCGCGGAAGTGGTCGGCGGCGTCGGCGCGGGTGGTGCGGTGGCGGATCCAGGGGGTGGCGGGGCGGTTGTGCTCGTGGTCGGGCCAGTTCAGTTTCCAGTCGCTGGTCGGCGCGTAGAGCTCGGCGATGGCCTCCGGATCGCCCGCGCCGATGCGGGTCAGCAGCTCTTCGACAACGGTGCGGGTGGTGGTCGTGGCGAGATCGGTCATGCCCGATAGCTTTCCGGGGGCATGTCCTGTCGTCGATTACCTCTGACGTAACTTTCGGGCGCGGAGCCAGCGGGCGGCGCGGAATGCCAGCCAGCCCAACAGGATCAGCAGGATCAGGACGGCTATGAAGGCCAGAACCGGTACGGCGAGGGCGAGGACCGTCAGGATCAGAGAGGTGCCGTCCTCGGCGGTGGAGACGACCGGATTGCCTACGCCGCCGGTGGTTCCCGTGACGAAGGGGCGGGCTACCGTGCGGCCGGCGTGCACGCTGCCGGCGGTGACAGCTCCGAGAATGGCGGTCACTGCGGGTGGGAGATTCGCGGAGAGGCTGGACTCGGCGGTGAAGAGGATCGCGCCCGAGGCCGGGGCGATGATCGCTCCGACGCCGTGCAGGACCGAATCCAGGGCTGGGATCTTGTCGCCGATCAGGTCGAGGATGAAGACCACGGCGAGGCCGATCAGGGCGGGGGTGGAGGAGAGCCAGCCGTAGGAGCTGCCGAGGTCTATCCAGCCGAAGCGGTCGGCGGCGCCGACGACCAGCAGGGGTAGCCAGGCGTTGAGGCCGGCGGCGCCCGAGAGGCCGAAGGCTCCGAGCACCGCCGCTACGGCGGACGTGATCTCCATGTCCTCAGTGTGACGGCAGCCGGGGCGTCAGCCGCGGTACATGGCCTCGATGTCGTGGGCGAATCGGTCCGTGATCACGTGGCGCTTGACCTTCAGGGTGGCGGTGAGCTCGCCGGTCTCCTCGCTGAGGTCGCGCTCGAGGATGACGAACTTCTTGATCGACTCGGCGTGCGAGACAGTGCTGTTGGCGTCGTCGACGGCCAGTTGCACGTCGGCGCGCAGGGCGGGGTCGGTGCGCAGAGCGGCGATGGTCGCCTCGGCGGGGAGCCCGCGGTCGGTCTTCCAGGTCTCGAACGCTTCGGGGTCGATGGTGATCAGCGCGGTGATGAAAGGGCGGCCGTCGCCGACCACGATCGCCTGGGAGATGAGCGCGTGCGAGCGGATGCGGTCTTCCATCGGGCCGGGGGAGACGTTCTTGCCGCCGGCGGTGACGAGCAGATCCTTCTTGCGGCCGGTGATGGACAGGAAGCCGTCGGCGTCGAGTTCGCCGATATCGCCGGTGCGCAGCCAGCCGTCGTGCAGGGCGGCGGCGGTCGCCTCGTCGTTGTGCCAGTAACCGGCGAACACCACGCCGCCGGACAGTTCGATCTCGCCGTCCTCGGCAATGCGAACGGCATTGCCGCCCAACGGCTGTCCCACCGAGCCGATCTTGATCGCGCCGGGGACGTTGACGCAGTGCGCCGCGGTGGATTCGGTCAGGCCGTAGCCCTCGTAGATCGGGACGCCGACACCTCGGAAGAAGTGGCCGAGTCGCGGCGCGAGCGCACCGCCGCCGGAGATGGCGAACTCGCAGTGCCCGCCCAGGGCCGCGCGCAGCGGCGCGTACACCAGGCGATCACAGAGCGCGTACCGCGCACGCAGCGGCAATGACGGCCGGTGCACGAATTCACCGGTATGCGAAAGGTTCTCACTCCAGCGGATGGCGGTCTGCTCGGCGAACCGGAAGATCGCGCCCTTGACCTTGCCGCCCGCCCGCGCCTTCTTGTCCGCGCCGTCGCGCACCTTCTCGAACACGCGCGGCACGCCGAGAATCGTGTGCGGGGCGAAGCGCGCGAACTGCCCGGTAATGGTCTTGAAATCGGCCCAATGCGCCTGTGTCATACCGCCTTCGAAGGCGGCGAGGGACACCGCGCGGGCCAGCACGTGCGCGAGCGGCAGGAAGGTCAGCATCCGCTGCCCGGGATGGGCGACCTCGCCGATGCTGGCGGTCAGAATGCCGCGCACCTCGGAGAGGAAATTGCGATGGGTGAGCATGCAGCCCTTGGGCCGCCCGGTGGTGCCGGAGGTGTAGACCAGCGAAGCGAGGCCATCAGCGCGCAGACCGTCCAGGCGCTCCCGCAGTGCCGCGTCCGGTGTGCTCGCGCCGTCGGCGATCAGAAGGCCCTCGGCCCCGTCGTCGATGACCAGCATCCGCCGCAGACCCTCCGGCGCGCCCGCCAGCATGTCCTTCTGCCGCACCGTCTCCACGATGGCGAGCGCCGCCCCGGAATCCTCCAGAATCCACCGCACCTGCTCGGCGGAGGACGAGTCGTACACGGGCACGGTGACCGCGCCGGCCGCCCAGATCCCGAAGTCGAGCAGTGTCCACTCGAAGCGCGTGGCCGACATGAGCACCACGCGGTCCCCGGGCTGAATTCCGTTGGCGATCAACCCTTTCGCCACATCGGAGACCAGTCGTGCGAACTCCGCCGCGGTGACGTCGAGCCAGTCGCTGCCTGCCGGCCGGGAGAACAGCACCCGCTGCGGTGTCTGCTCGGCCTGGGTGTACACCGAGGCGACGATGGTCTCGTCCTCGGCGATGGTGAAGGTGGGTGCCGCGAGGAATTCACGCACGGTCGTCTCCAGTCGTCGGATCGGGCTGACGGAATCGCCGCAGCGCACGGGCGAAGTCGGCGATTTCCCGGGGAGTCCAGTCGGCCATGCGCTCGCCGAGCTGGGTGAGGTCGCGTCCGGCGGCCGCCGCGAGGGCGTCGCGGCCCGCGGCGGTCAGGGCCAGGGGGTAGCCGGCGTGCAGGCTGCCCGCGCCGGTCTCCACCCAGCCGGCGTCCACGCACCCGCGCAATTGCCGCGACACGGTCGAGCGATGCACGCCGAATGCCTCGGCGATCTGCGTGGCGCGGCATCCGGGATTGCGGTCGATGAACGACAGCGTGGACTGCTGGGTGAAGGAGGGCAGCCCCTCGACGCCGGGGCGACCCGCGATGATCTCGCGGACGATCAGCGTCAGCTCGTCGTGGACGGCGGAGATCTCGGGAGATCCCCGCCCGGGCAGGTGTTGCATGGCGCAACTATATCCACGAACCGACCGGATGGTCCTATGGGGTGCCGGAATGCGGGTGTCCGCCGGAACGGGCATGAATTGCCTTCGCGCCCCATACTTTCGGGGCATCGCGCCGCCGCCCGTTCGGTAACGACGGGTTGGCCGGTTCCGATTTCCCATTCGTCCCGCCGGGGTGGCCGATTCGAATCGAGGGAACGCATGAAACTCACATCCGCGCTGGTCGCCGTGCTCGCCGCCGGGGTCGTGATGGGTGTGAGCGGGTGCGAGAGCACCTCCTCGGACCCGGTGGCGGTACCGACCACCAAGGTCACCGGCACGGCTGCCGAGCCGACCCGGCCGGGCGGGGGAGGGCAGACCACCGACGAGTCCGCTCCGGCCACCACGACCGTCACGCCGACTCGGCCCACGACGCCGGACACCACCATCGCACCCGTGACCTCGGCCCCGTACGGCAGCGGCCACGGCCTGTGCTTCGACCTCAATTCCAAGCTGGCCGACGACGCGATCAAGAGCCTCGCGGTGCCGGGCAGCACCGGGGCGTGGAACAACCCGGCCGCCAGCAATGATCCGATCTCGGCGGGCTGCGATGGCGTGCTGTCGTGGATGACCGTGGAGTCGGGCAACATTCACCCGTACACGCACGTGCTGTTCTTCGCCGACGGCAAGTACCTCGGCACCGCGACCTCGGAGCCGTACGCCTACACCCACGTGGCCGGCAAGACCGCGAACACGGTCTCGGTCGAATACAGGTGGGTGCAGGGTGACGATGCCCTGTGCTGCCCGTCCGGCGGGCCGAGCACCGTCACCTTCACACTCTCGGGCGGCAAGGTGCAGGCGAACGGTCAGTTCCCGCCGCAGAACTGATCGCCCCGGCTCGAATCGGCCTGCGCCGCTACAGGTATCCCGCGTCGCCGATGCTCGCGGCCGGCGTCGCCTGGATGCGGCTGCGATTCTCGCGGGCCTCGACGAGTTCGGCGAGGGTCATGCCGTCGACGTCCACGCTGGGCAGCGCCCGATCGCCGAGCTCCCGCGTCAGCCAGCCGGTCGCCTCGGCCTGCGAGAGCCGTCCGACCTCGAGCTGCGCCAGGCAGCGGCCCGGCCGCACCACGGCCGGGTGCAGCCGGGACAGATCCTCATTGGTGGTGATGGCCACCAGCACATCGCGGCCCTGCCCCAGCAGGCCGTCGGTCAGGTTGAGCAACCGCGAAAGCCCTTGTCCGGTGGACTCTTTCGCGGATCCGCGGATCAGCTCGTCGCAGTCCTCGAGCACCAGCAGCCGCCAGCGGCGCTTGCTCTCGTCGTAGGTGTCCACGCCGATGGCCACCTCCATGAGATAGCCGGGCTGAGAGAACAGCACCTCGGGATCGAGCACGCAGTCGACCTGGCACCACTTCGCCCATTCGCGCGCCAAAGCCCTTAGCGCGGAGGTCTTTCCGGTACCCGGCGGCCCGTGCAGCAGCAACAGGCGACCGTTCACATCCTCGGCGCGCATGGTCATCAGCCGCCGCAGCGCCGCGGCCACGTCGGTGCCGTAGTTGCCCTCGATCTCCGCCCAGGTGCCGGCGGTGATCGAGCGCTCCTTGCGCTGCGGACCGTTACATCCGCTGTGCCAGAAGCCCATCGACACCTGCGTCTCGTCGTCCTCGGGCTCGACGGTCGCATCCGCGGTGCACAGTTCGAACACTTCGCGCGCCAGCGCCTCGGTGGCCGCGCACACATCGACCGACGCGGTTCCGTTGTCGCGCCGCACAACTCGCAGTGTCCACCCGTCGCCGACGGCCAGCAGCGCCCGAGTCCCGTTGTCATCGCTGGTCCGCAGCACCCGCGCCCCCTCCGGGCACAGCGGAGCATCCGGCTTCACATGCTCGAGTTGCTTCGAAACCGCATGCGGCTGTTCACCATTGACATACGGAGCCAAGCCGAGCGCATCGATGACATCGCGCGGCGAATCGGAGTCGTCGAGGTTCATCACCCACGACACCGGTCCGGCCGTCGCGGCGGGGGACTCCTCGCGGCCGATGAGCCGGATGAGGCGTTCCTGGGCGTTCATGGTCACCCGACGATGATCCGAAGATTCCCCGGTGGGGTCCACCCATTTTCGGGCCTCGACCTGGACGTAGCTCACGAGCGATAGAAGGATTGGGATATGCGCACCTATGCATGTAAGCGCGGCATGTCTCCTGTGATCTCTACGGTTTATTGACGAAAGTCACTGATTCCCGGCGGGTTTGGGCTATTACACTCCGTAGTAGTCAATGTTGCCGAGGAGGATCACCCGATGGACGCCTTCGAGCGTGAGGTCAGTTTGTCCGCCGTCCATGTGCACTGGTCCGATCCCGACGATGCCTTCGTTGCGCGGTCGGATCAGTATCCGGGTCTCGTCCATCACGATCATTGGTCGTCGCTGGCGGCGGTGAACGGGCTCATCGACCGGATTCGGGAAGCCTTCACGCCACAGGTGCGCACCGCCTAGATACCGAACGATCGGTACGCATCGGGTTACTGGAATATTGCTGTTTCAGTGATCGGATTTCCCTACACTGCCCGCCATGGATGTGCACACGCGGCAGCTGAGGTACTTCGTCACGGTGGCCGAAGAACTGAGTTTCACCCGCGCCGCGCAGCGACTGTATGTCACCCAGCAGGGGCTGAGCGCGCAGATCAAACAGCTCGAACAGGCGCTGGGCGTGGTGCTGTTCTCCCGCACCACGCGCAATGTGGAGCTCACCGCGGCGGGCGCGTCCTTCTTCAAAGAGGTCCGCTACGGGCTCACCAGGCTCGACGCCGCGGTGGAACGCGCGCAATCGGTCCACCGCAATGAACAGGACCGGCTGACGCTCGGCTGTATGGAAGGCGCGGCGCTCACCCTCACCGAACCGATTCTGTCCGCGTTCCGGGAACGCCACCCGGACGTGAGTCTGGAACTGCGGCAGTTCGGCTACGACGATCCGTCGGCGGGCCTGCGTTCCGGAGCCGTCGATGTGGCCATCGTCCGGCATCCCTTCGTCTACGAGGGTCTGGAATTCGAGCGGCTCTTCGCGGAACCGCTGGTCGTCATGCTGCCGGTCGGCCATCGGCTCGCGGGCCGGGCCGGCGTGCTGGCGCGCGAGATCGCCGAGGAGCCCATGCTCGGCGCGTCCTGTTCGGATCCGGTGTGGAATGCCTTCTGGGAGTTCGACATTCATCGCGAGGGCCGACCGGCGCAGATCATCTCCAGATCCAGCACGCTGCTCGAGGAACTGCACAAGGTCGCCACCGGCCAGGGCATCGTGATCACGGTCGCCTGTGTGCGCTGGATCCCGTTCCCGGGCGTGAAGCTCAGCCCGGTCATCGATGCCGAGCCCAATGAGGTCGCGGTGGGCTGGCGCGTGGATCACCGCACCGCACTGGTGCGCTCGTTCATCGACATCGCCCGCACCGTCCGCGACGAGCACCCGGAGCTGGTCGCCCAACTCGAGGAACCCGACTTCCTCGACTGCACGCTGCCGCTGCATCTGTGACCGCCGTGCCGATTGACAACGAAACCTGATGAGTCACCCGGAATTCGGTGTTTCTCTTCGGCTCGCCCGCTCTCTACTGTTCATGCCGTGAGCAGCCGCGAACCCGAAATGCTTCCGCGCAGAAGCAAATGACGGCCCCGCTCGCCGTACTGCCTCACACATCTGCAGGTGAGGCGTCCCTCGGCACCGCCGGTGAACGGATTGAGCCCCCGAGTCTCCGGCGGTGCCGGATTTCCGCAAGATGAGGAATTCGGAATGACCTTGACCCGTGCGCGATTCCGCGGCAGGCGAACCTGGCACGCCCTCGCGATTCTCACGGCGGTGGCCGGTGCGATCATCGCCCCGAACATCCACCTCACCCCGGCCGCCCAGGCCGAACCCGCTGGCCTGCACGGCCCGCTGAGCACCCGCGGCCGCTATATCGTCGACGCCGACGGCAATCGGGTGAAACTGCAATCGGCCAACTGGCACGGCTCCAGCGGCACCTGGCAGGGCAGCGGCGACGACGAGGATCCGGCGAACAATTTCGCGCAGGAGACCGGACATCGCGCGCCGCTCGGACTCGACCGGGTGCCGATGGACAAGATCATCAATGATTTTCGCGGACTCGGCATCAACAGCGTGCGGCTGCCCTTCTCCAACGAAATGATCACCGACACTCGTCCGGTGCAGGGCCTGACCGCCAATCCGACGCTGAACGGCCTGAAGCCGCTCGAGGTCTACGACCGCGCGGTCACCGCCCTGACCGACGCCGGGCTGGCCGTCATCCTCAACAACCACACCACCTCCACCCTCTGGTGCTGTGCCGTCGACGGCAACGAACGCTGGAACTCCGGTCAGACCACCGAGGAGTGGATCGACGACTGGGTCTTCATGACCGCCCGCTACCAGGGCAATTCGGGTGTCATCGGTGCGGATCTGCGCAACGAGGTGCGCCGCGACACCTGGCACAACCCGAACTGGGGCTGGGGTGACGGCAACGACTTCGAGGACGCCGTCCAGTGGGCCGGCGACCGAATCCTGAAGGACGGCAACCCGAATCTGCTCATCATGATCGAGGGCCTCAACTGGCAGGGCATCCCCACCGACCTGACCGATCACGAACGCCCCATGTTGAAGCCGATGCGCACGCTGACGCCGACCCTGGTGCGCTCGCACAAGATCGTGTACGCCGCGCACTTCTACGGCTACATCGGCCCGAATCACACCGGCGCAGACGGGTGGGGCGAGACCACCGATCCGCGCTTCCGCGATATGTCGCGCGCCGATCTGTTCACGTCCATGGACGAGCTGGCCGGTTTCGTGGCCGGCACCGCCGACCGGCACTTCACCGCCCCGGTGTGGATCAGCGAATTCGGTGTCGGCAAGGACGCGGGCGCGGCGGACAAGACCTGGTTCGTCAATCTGATCGACTGGCTCATCGAGCGTGACCTCGACTTCGCCTACTGGCCGATGGTCGGATTCCAGAAGGGCGACAAGGGAAATCAGTGGGCCCTACTGCGCTACGACACCGACGGCAGCCTGCGCAGCGTCCTGGACCCCGATGATTGGCGCGGCGCGCAGCTGCGACGACTGGTGGACGCGAAGGGCTACACCGGGCAGGTCGCGCCGGTGCGCACCTGGTCGGCGCTGAACGCCGAGCATCGCGATCACAATGCCTCGCTGCGCGCGGCGAACGACTGGGATCCGGGCGCGCACAAAGCCGTCTGCCCGGATGATCAGCGACTGATCGGGATCAGCTCCGGCGATCATCGCGGGCTGTGCACCGACGCGACCCAGGGTGACCTCTGGCAGGCCGGCACCACGGCGATGGTGGTGAAGACCGAGAACGTGACCACCGACTGGGCCTCCGGTTTCACCAAATACCAGTGTGCCGAGGGCCAATTCATGATCGGTTACAGCCTGCGCGGCGACGGCATGTCCGCGGTCCTGTGCGCCCCGGGCCGAATCCCGCTGGCCGGCGCCGGCCGCACGGTCTGGGACGACAAATGGGACAACCGCCCGGCCTCCGGAGAGGGCGGCGACTACGCCGAGGGCTTCTACAAGGCTCAGTGCAATGCCGACGAATACGCCGCGGGCATCGGCTTCTCGCGGGTCTGGTACCGCGGCGGCCACCCGGATGCTCTCTACTGCCGCAAGCTTTGACGGAGCGGTCTGCGCGGATCGCGGCAGCGGAGTAGGTGATGTGGCCCGCACCGGAATCCCGGTGCGGGCCATGTGCGTTCGCGATATCGGCAACAGCCGACGAAGCGTAAGGCCGATCCAGGTTATTCTGAATATGTGTAAGAATTGTGACCCGAGTCACAATTCTGGTTCCCGCTGGTAACTCCGTTTCATATCCCGGCAACACTTCCGGCCCCACAATCCCTCACAGGTCAGGTGACCAAGATGAGGAGTTACACAATGGAACCGAGTGCGCGCACCGTACTTTCGGGGGAGTCACAGGCATCGGCGGGTGGGGTGTCGCGGCTCAAACCCAATGTCGTCGGGCTGCTCGGCGTGGTGTTCATGGCGGTGGCCACGGCCGCGCCCATCACGGCGATGACGGGCAATGTGCCGTTCATGATGTCCTCGGGCAGCGGAATCGGCACGCCCGCCGCGTTTCTCATTGCCATGGTGGTGCTGGCGGTGTTCTCGGTCGGATTCACCACCATGTCCAAACACATCACCGCGACGGGGGCGTTCTACGGATTCATTTCCTTCGGGCTCGGGCGCACCGCGGGATTGGCGGCGGGGCTGCTGGCCACCTTCGCGTACATGGTTTTCGAGCCGTCGCTGATCGGGATCTTCTCCAGCTTCGCGCACAATACGGTGCTCGATCAGGCCGGGGTCGACATTCCGTGGTGGGTGTTCGCCATCGGCATGCTCGCCGTCAACGCACTCGGCACCTGGTTCGGGGTGGCGGTGGCCGAACGGCTGCTCATCGTGCTGCTGGTGACCGAGGTGACCGTTCTGTTCGTCATGGCGGTATCGGTGCTTCTGCAAGGCGGTGGGCCGGAAGGCATTTCGTTCGATCCCATCAATCCGGTGAACGCCTTCGGCGGAGTGTCGGCGGGCCTGGGCTTGTTCTTCGCGTTCTGGTCGTGGGTCGGCTTCGAATCGACGGCCATGTACGGGGAGGAATCCCGCGACCCCAAGCGAATCATTCCGCGCGCCACCATGATCGCGGTGCTCGGCGTCGGCGTGTTCTACGTCTTCGTCTCGTGGATGGCCATTTCCGGCAGCGGCCAGGACAAGGCAATGGAGCTCGCGGCCTCGGCCAATCCCATGGACGTCTTCTTCGCGCCCACCGAGAGCTTCGTCGGGCACTGGGCGGTCAGCACCATGCAGTGGCTCATGGTCACCGGATCACTGGCCTGCGGCATGGCCTTCCACAACTGTGCCTCCCGCTACCTGTATGCGCTCGGACGTGAAGGCGCGATACCCGGATTGCAGCAGACCATCGGACGCACGCACCCCAAGAACGGGTCGCCGCATATCGCCGGGCTGGTGCAGACCGGCATCGCGGCCGTGCTCGTGCTCGCATTCGCTGTGGCGGGCAAGGACCCCTACGCCGGTCTCTACACGCTGCTCGCGGTGCTGGGCACCATGGCGATTCTCCTTGTGCAGGCCACCACCTCGTTCGCCGTGATGAACTACTTCCGCACGCATCACCCCGAAACCCGGCACTGGTTCAAGACCTTCCTGGCCCCGCTCATCGGCGGCGTCGCCATGCTGGGAGTGGTGCTGCTGCTGGTGGTCAATATGGACACCGCGGCGGGAGCCGAGGCGGATTCGCTGGTGTTGAAAGCGACCCCGTACCTGGTGGCAGTGGTCGCCCTGGCCGGCCTCGGGTACGCGACCTACCTCAAACGCACCGACCCGGCACGCTACGCACTGCTGGGCCGCACGGTGCTGGAGGAAACCCACGAACGCTGAACGGGCACAACCCGTCAGACCCGAGGAGAGGTGAAACATTGGCACTGACCGACGAGACCAAGGCCGCCTACCGGGACCGCGTCATCGCCGTCGAACCCGGCGGCGACGACCGCATCCCCGCCGACGCCCGGCACGGCACCCCGCGAAAACTGTTCTGGACGTGGATGTCTCCGAACATGGAGTTCGCCACCATCTTCGTGGGCGTCCTCGCCGTGACCGTGTACGGGATGGACTTCTGGCAGGCGAGCCTGGGTCTCGCGGTCGGCGCCGGACTGGGCGCGGCCGGGCACTTCGTGCTCTCCGCGCGCGGACCACTGCACGGGGTGCCGCAAATGGTGCTGGGGCGCTTGGGATTCGGCTATCGGGGCAATGTGCTGCCGGCCGGATTCATGTCCCTCATGTGCGGGGTCGGCTGGTTCGCCACCAATAGCGTGAGCGGGGCGTTCGCCTTGAACACGCTCACCGGACTGCCCAAGGTGCCCGCCCTGCTGGTGATCGTGGTGGCGCAGACGGCCTTCGCGTTCTTCGGGCACAACCTGGTGCAGGCGTTCGAGCGAATCGCCTTCCCGCTCCTGGCAATCGTGTTCGCCCTCGTGACGGTGGTGATCTTCAGCAAGGCCGACCTGGGTGCTGCCGCGCCCGCCGGGGGAGTGGGCGGCACCGGCGGCTTCCTGCTGACGGTCGGCACCATGTTCGGCTATGCCGCGGGCTGGAATCCCTACGCGGCGGACTACTCCCGCTATCTGCCGTCATCGGTGTCGACCCGGGCGACAGGTTCGTACGCCTCGGCCGGACTGTTCCTGTCCTGCCTGTGGCTCTCGGTCCTCGGCGCGGCGTCGGTGACCGTGGCATCCGGTGCACAGGGCAGCCCCACCGATGTGTTCACTGCGAATTTGCCTGCGGCCCTGGCGAATCTGACGCTGCTGGCGATCGCGGTGGGTGCGGTCGCCGCCAATGCGCTGAATGTGTATTCGGGTGCGATGGCTTTCGTGACCATGGGCTTCACGCTGCCGATTCGCATTCAGCGGGCGGTGGTGTCGCTGGCCTTCGGCGTGATCGGATTCCTGGTCGCATGGTGGGCGCTGGCCGATGCCGCCGCCAGCTACGAGGCTTTCCTGTTGATCGTCGCCTACTGGATCGGGCCGTGGCTCGGGGTCGTCCTCACCGACGAATACCTGCGCCGAGGTCACCGCGTCGACGATCTGCTCTACGACCGCGCGTACACCAATTGGAGCGGCGTCGCGGCCTTCGTCCTCGGCCTGGTCGTGTCGGTGCTGCTGTTCTCCAACCAGGCCAAGTTCGTCGGCTATATCGCGAAACAGGCTCCCGAGCTGGGCGACATCACCTTCTTCGTGGGCTTCGCGCTGTCCGCCACGGCCTACTTCCTGCTCGCGCGTACTCGGATCGCACGGACTCCGGTGGCAGCATGATGACCATGGGCATCGCACAGGAACTGCTGGTCACCGCCTACGACGAGGCGCGGCTCGGACTCGCCGAGGGCGGCATCCCCATCGGCGCGGCCCTGTTCGACAGCCATGGCGCCCTGCTCGGTCGCGGCCACAATCGGCGCGTCCAGGACGACGATCCCAGCGTGCATGCCGAAACCGACGCCTTCCGCAATGCCGGACGCCGCCGCGACTACCGCGACACCATCATGGTCACCACGCTCTCGCCGTGCTGGTACTGCAGCGGCCTGGTCCGCCAGTTCGGCATCGGCGCGGTGATCGTCGGCGAATCCACCACCTTCACCGGCGGCCACGAATGGCTTGCCGCGCACGGGGTTTCGGTCACCGTCCTGGAGGATCAGGACTGCATCGACCTGATGACGAAGTTCATCGCCGACCGGCCGGACCTGTGGCACGAGGACATAGGAGTGATCGATTGAACGCCATCGCGACCGTCGACCTCGACCGCTGGCGCGCGGGCGGGGCCGACGCCACCCGCATGCTGCTCGAGGTCGACGCGGGCATGCAGCGGGCCGGTTTCCTGCTCGTGCGCGGACACGGTGTGCCCGAAGGACTTCCGGGCGCGGTGCGCGCCGCGGTCCGCCGCTTCTTCGCCCTGCCCGAAGCGGTGAAGCGGCGTTATGCCGTCAGCGTCGGCGGGCGCGGCTGGATCGGGCCCGGCATGGAGGCCAACGGGTACGCCGAAGGCACCGAAACCCCACCGGATCTGAAGGAGACCTTCGCCGTCGGAGCCGACACCCCGACCGGGGACAAGGCCGTCGACGAGGTCTGGTTCCTGGAGAATGTGTGGCCCGTGGAGGTGGCTGAACTGCACGAGCTGCTCACCGCCTACACCGGCCACATGCGCAGCCTCTCCGACGAACTGCTGGCCCTGTTCGCCGCCGCACTCGCCTTGCCGCACAACCCTTTCGAAGGCTTGACCAGCAATCCGACCTGGACCTGCAATATCAACTGGTATCCGCCGCTGACCGCCGTCGGCCCGCCGGAGCCGGGCCAGTTCCGCATCGGCCCGCACACCGATTTCGGCACGGTCACCGTCCTCGACCGTGAACCCGGCGCGGGCGGGCTACAGGTCTACACCGAGGAGGGCGGCTGGGCGGACGCGCCCTACGATCCGTCCGCGCTCACCGTGAATATCGGTGACCTGCTGGCGCATTGGAGCGGGCAGCGCTGGCCCGCCGGACGCCACCGCGTGCTCCCGCCGCAGGCCAGCGCCCCCGATGAGGACCTGGTGTCGCTGATCTACTTTTACGAACTCGACCACGACGCCGTGGTGACCCCGCTGCGGCCGCCGATCGGGCGGATCGGCGGCCTGGAACCCGTTGTGTCGGCGGCCTTCCTACGTACCCGCCTGGACGCGATCACCCTCGGATAGACCAATCGGCGGGTTCTCGCTGCCGCCGGTCGATCCGGCGGCAGCGAGAGCGAATCATGCTTCGGCGGCGGCCTTCTCGGCGACCGGTGACGCGACGGCGGAGGTGGCGCTCCGACGGGTCCGGTGGCTGACCAGCAGCAGTCCCAGCGCCATCGCGGCCAGCCCGGCCGCGATCGGTCCCAGCGACCCGGATCCCCACTGCTGCAAGCCGATTCCGCCCACCGCGCCGCCGAGCGCGATCCCGAAGTACTGCGCCGAGGCATTGAGCCCCAGCAGCAGCGGCGTGCTCTGCGGCGACAGCTCCATGAGCCGATGCAGTTGCGCCACCGACCAGATCCAGCCCGGAATGCCGAAGGCCACGGCCCAGATCAGCGCGGTGGCGAACGAGTGGCTCGCCGCGCCCACCACGGCGAGCACCACGATCACAGCCGCCAGCATGTACGGCTGTAGTCGCCGCGAACCCACCCGGTCCACCAGCCGCCCGCCCACCGTGCTGCCGATGACCGCGACCACGCCGTAGACCCACAGCAGGATCGCGAAGCGCCCGGTATCGCCGCCGGTGGCCACGTCCATGATCGACGCCAGATAGGTGTAGACGACGAACATGCCGCCGAACAGCATCAGCGCCTGCGCCAGCGTGGCGGCAATCGTGGTGTCGCGCAAGGGAATCAGGCGCTCGCGCAAGCTGGACGGCGCGGGCAGCCGGACATCGGGCACCGTGCGCGCCACCGTCGCCAGCGCGACCAGACCCAGTGCGGCCACCATCCACAGCGTGGCCCGCCAGCTCAGCGCGCCGCCGATCCACGAGCCCAGCGGCACCCCGATCGCGCTGGCCATGGTCAGCCCGCCGGTCACCACCGCGATGGCCCGGCCGCGCCGCTGCGGCGGCGTGATCGCGCCCCCGACCGCGGCGGCATTGGGCGTGTACAGGGCCGCACCCGCCGCGGCCAGTACGCGCGAGGCCAGCACCAGCGCGAACGAGCCGGCCAGGGCGGTCACCACATTGCCGAGAATGAACAGCGTCAAGGCGCTGACCAGGACTTGCTTGCGCGAGAACCGGGCGGTGAGCGCGGCCAGCACCGGCGAGCAGAGCGCATAGGACACCGCGAAGACCGTGACCAGCTGTCCGGCGGCGGAGGTCGAGACGTGCAGATCGTCCGCGACCGGGCCGACCAATCCGGCGGTGACGAAGGCATCGACGCCGATGGCAAAGGTGCCCAGCGCCAAGGGAATCAAACGAAAGTTCACCCGAAGCTCCTACAGGAGTGGGGCGGGAGACACCCGCAATAGTTGGACGAATGTCATACTATGAAGACGGTTCGATGAGTGTCAAACAATCAAACCGTGGGGGTACGCTCGAAGCCATGCGCAACCTGCCCCAGCCCGCTGCCGAGGACATCGAGTTCGTCGCCGTCATGCACGCGCTGTCCGATCCGGTGCGGCTGCGCCTGCTGGTCGCCCTCGACGACGACGCCGACCACACCTGCACCGCGGCCGCCGAGGGTATCGACGTGCACAAATCCACCACCTCGCACCACTATCGAGTGCTGCGCGAATCCGGGATCATCAGCTCCCGGCAGGAAGGGCGGCTGCGGCTGGTGCGGCTGCGCCGGGAGGAGCTCAACGCGCGATTCCCCGGCGTCCTCGATGCCGCGCTCGCCGCCGGGTACGCCGAACTCGAAGCCGCCGCGGACAAGTGAGAACCCGGGCGCGCCAGGAAGATCGGGAACATTGGCCGTGCCCGCCGTGTTGGCACCCGGCATGACAACGCTGGGATTGATCGGCAGTGGGAAAATCGGCGGCACGCTGGCTCGGCTGGCGGTCGCGGCGGGAATCGATGTGGTGCTGAGCAATTCGCGCGGCCCGGAGACCCTCCAGGATCTGGTGGCCGAGCTGGGGGAGCGGGCGAGGGCGGGCACGCCCGAGGAGGCCGCCACTGCCGGGGATATCGTCGTGGTGACGGTGCCGCTCAGGGCATATCAGCAGATCCCGGCCGATCCACTGATCGGCAAGGTCGTCATCGACACCAACAACTACTATCCGGATCGCGACGGCGAATTCCCGGATCTGGCGGCCGGCACCATCACCAGCAGTGAACTGCTGCAACGGCATCTGCCGCGCTCGCGAGTGGTGAAGGCGTTCAACACCATCTACTTCGAGCACCTGGCCGTGCTGGGGCGGCCGCACGGCGCGGACGACCGCACCGCGCTGCCCATCGCGGGTGTGGATACCGAGGCCAAAGTCGCTGCGGCGCAACTGATCGACGCGCTCGGCTACGACACCGTCGACGTCGGAACGCTCGCCGAGAGCTGGCGCATCCAGCCGGATACGCCCGCCTACGCCACCCCGTACGCGGCCCGCGAACCGTTCTGGGAGAGCCCGGCCGCCAATGCTGACGCGGCCGCCATCCGCAAGCTCGTGGAGGCCGCCACCCGCTGACTATTACTGTGGCGCAGTCATTTCCGCCCAGCGATTGGCGGTGAGCGCGAACCCCGGCAGCGCGTCGGTCGACATCTTGGCTTCGAAGATGCGCTGATAGGCGGTGCTCGCGATCCGCCACACGCCGTCCTCGCGACGGTAGGTGTCGTGGTAGTAGGCCGCGCCGCGAATCAGGATATCGAAGTCGGGGACGATCACCGTGTCCTCCAGACACCAAGTGCCACGGGCGGTTTCACCGTCCACTTCGATCTCCGGATGGTTGGCGACGTGCACGGTGATGATGTTCCCGCTCAGCGCGCCGCGCATGTAGCCGACCAGCGCCTCGCGGTCGGTGAATTCCAGCGGCCCGCCGCCCGAGGGCGATCCGTACGAGCCGACCACATCCGTGCACAGCGTGTCGCCGAAGTCGTCCCACTGCTTGAGGTCCAGGGTCCGCAGATACCGGTGCTTGAGCGCCCGGATCTGTTCGAGTGCGATGGTGTCCATGCGCGAAAGTTAGAACAGGTTCTCGCGGAGATCAATGCCGGGTTTCGGCCACCCGGACGCCGCCCCGGGTGGACCTGGACGCCGCCGGGCACAAGACTGTCCCCATGTTCAAAAAGTTGCTGGCGTCCGTCGGGGTGGGCGGCGCCGAGGTGGAAACCGAGTTGCACACACCCGGAGTCCAGCCCGGCGGCACCGTCCACGGCGTCATCCGGCTCAAGGGCGGCGGTGCCGAACAGGACATCACCCGCGTCGCAGTCGAATTCGTGACCCGCGTCGAACTCGAGCACACCGAGGAGGAGCAGAGCAGCCACCGCGGCTTCCACCGCACCGACGTGCACGGCCCGCTGCGGCTGCCGCCCGGCGCGCTCTACGACATTCCGTTCGGGCTCTACACCCCGCTGGAAGCGCCCATCACCTTCTACAACGGGCGGCATCTGCCCGGCATGGCCGTCTCGGTGCGCACCATCGTGGAGATCGCGGGCGCGGTCGACACCGGCGACAGTGACCCCATCGGCATCGGCGCCCTGCCGGCCCAGCACGTGATCCTGTCCGCGCTCGAACAACTCGGACTGCCGCTGCGCTCGGCCGACTGCGAATGGGGCGGGCTGCGCGGCATCCGGCAGGAGCTGCCGTTCTATCAGGAGATCGAATTCGGTGCGTCCTACCGGTATCCGCGGCTGAACCAGCTCGAGGTCACCTTCGTGGCCCGGCCCGACGGGATGGACGTGATCCTCGAGGGCGACAAGAAGGGCAGCTGGTACAGCGAGGGCAGCGACGTGTACGACGTGCTGTTCGTGGATTACAACGCGCTCAGCCACGTGGATTGGACGGCCGTGCTGGATCAGCGCCTGGCGGCCATGGCCTCGCGCGGGCACTGAGCGTCGAGGGTGCGCTGTGCGATCTCGAGGGTCCGGGCGGCCAGCGCGTGCGCTGCGCCGTCCTGACCTCGCATGCCGGGGAAGGCATTGACATCGATGATCACCGGTTTGCCTTCCGACTCCAGCAGATCCACGCCGTACACCTCGAGACCGAACACCTCCCCGACCCGCAGCGCCAGCTCCACCCACGGATGCGATCCGGTCAGCGGCTGGTCGGGAACCCGTGTGCCGGAGGTGAATTCGGACTGCCGCAGTGCGGCGAACACCTGCCCCGCCACCACCCACAGCTTGTGATCCCAGCCGGTGCCGGGCACCCAATCCTGTAGCACCACCGGCTCGTCCGGCCACAGCCGCGCCAGCGCACGCAGTTCGGCGGCATCCGCGACCCGGCGGACCAGATCATCACGGCGACTGCGGCGGCTCTTCACCACCAGTGGCCGCTCCAGCGGACCCGTGAGATTTCCCAGCCGTGACCAGGCCGCCGTCGCGGGAAAAGGCAATCCGGCGGCCACGGCCCGCCGCGCCATATCCACGCGGTCCTGGCAGAACTCCGTCGCGGCGGCCGAATTGAGGACCGGAATCCCGTGCCGCTCGAGGGTGCGAGCCAGCCGAATCGCCGCGGGTGTGCGCGCCTTGAGCAGGTACACATCAGCGAGCCGGGCGGGCAAACCGGCCGTGGGGGAGAGGGTTTCGACCCGATGCCCGCCTTCGACGAGCAGCGCCGCGGTGGCCGCGAGCAAGGGATGGTCCGCATTCGCGGTGAGCAGGCCGATTCTCATGAGCGGATGACTCTCGGTGCGTAGGGATTTCCTGAGGATGCGCTTCACCAGCGCGCGGCCACCGGCACACGGCTGTCGAACTCGACCGGCCGCAGCACCGGCCGGGACGTGCCATGGCGCGCCAGCTCGAGCACCGCGTGCGCCACCGTCTCCACCGCGCGCGGCACCTTGCGAAAACTGGGAAAGTCATTGATATCCACCACGATCGGCCCGTCCGGACCGTGCACGATATCCACCCCGTACAGGTCGAGCCCGAAGATCTCGCCGATCCGCGCGGCGATGGCGGCCACCTCGGAGGTCAGCGGCACCGGCCGGTCGCGCACCTCGCGCCCGTGCTCCAGCGGCGAGGTCCGCTCGGTGCCGTACAACCGGCCACCCACGCAGTAAACCTTCAGGTCCACACCGGAATTCGGTACGTACGGCTGCGCGATGAGCAGCCCCGCGCCCGCGAATTCCCCCGCCAGCGCCAGCAGTTCCTCCGGCCGCCGCACCAGGTGCACGCCGCGACCGGAACTTCCATCGGCGGGCTTGACCACCAAGGGGTAACGGCCACCGGATATTCGAGCCAGATCCGCCAGGCGCGCCGCCGCCCAGGTCTGCGGCACCGGCAGCCCGCTGCCCGCCGCGATCACGGCCGCCGCCGCCTTGTCCCGGACCCCGCGAATGGCGCGCGCGTCATTGATGGTGGTCAGCCCGCACGCCGCCGCGGCTTCCAGCAGCCCCAGACCCGGCCCGCCCGAGACGGTTTTGAGCACCCACGCGTCGTGGCGGCCGGACCGCACGAGCGAATTCAGCTCCAGCAGTTCACCACCCGGCCGCAGCACCTCGACCCGGTGCCCCCACCTGCGTAGCTGGCGCGCCACCTGGTTCGGCATGCCGTCGCCGCGATACTGCTCCTCCACCGGAAAGCAGAAACTCATCCGAGCCGCCACGGCGCTCCCCCGTACTCTCACGCTGATCCCTTGCGGCCCAGCCTGTTTGCCGTTCCGTCATCTCGATCATCCGTTCCGCCCGCCGAAGCGCAACACGGTCGCGGCCGAGGTGGCACAACTCTCAGGAGGTTGTCAGGATGGCCGTATGTTCCAGAGGTTGCTGTCTGCTGCCGGTGTCGGTGGCGTGGAGGTCGAAACCGAGCTGCATTCCGCGGCGGTTCGGCCGGGTGAGCCGGTTCAGGGCGTGATTCGGTTGCGCGGCGGTGAGATTCGCCAGGACATCGCCGAGATTGCCGCCGAATTCGTCACCCGCGTCGAGGCCGGCGACGAGCTCACGGTGGCGCACCGCTTCGGCCACACCCGCCTGCACGGGCTGCTCGCCCTCGACGCCCACCAAGCCTACGAGTTCGCCTTCGAGCTGTACGCGCCGTTCGAGACGCCGCTCACCACGTACGACGAAAGCCCGCTCCCCGGAATGCATGTCGCAGTGCGCGCCGTCCTCGACATCGCCGGTGCGGTGGACGCGGACGAGGGCGATCCGCTGCACATCGAGCCGCTGCCCGCGCAGTACGAAATCCTGTCCGGCCTGGAGAATCTCGGCTTCCATCTGCACCGCGCCGAGGTAGCGGAGGGCTGGGTTCGCGGACTTCAGATGGATCTGCCGTTCCATCAGCGGATCGAATTCGCGCCCTCGCCGGAGTTTCCGGCCCTCGAGGAACTCGAGCTCACCTTCGTCGCGGGCGAGGACGGGGTGGAGGTGGTGCTCGAGATCGATGAGCGCAGGGGCGCTGTCTACGGGTCGCTGTTCGTCGATCATCAGGAGGTCGGCGACGCCGATTGGGTCGCCGAACTCGACGGGCAGCTGTCGGCGCTGGGCGGCTGAACGAGCCCCCGGGGCGGCAAAACTGAAACGTGTTCTCGAAACCGCCCCGGCGGGGACCCACCCATTGCTAACCTCCCCGCATGATCGCCACCCTGGTCTGGGGCACCGGCAATGTCGGCCGGGCAGCCATCCGCGCCGTCGCCGCGCACCCGGCCCTCACGCTCTCCGGTGTCCTCGTCCACGACCCCGAAAAAGTCGGTAAGGACGCGGGCGAACTCGCCGGACTCGACACCGAATTGGGTGTCACCGCCACCGACGACATCGACGCCGCCCTCGCCGCCGGGCCCCGTGCCGTGGTGTACGCCGCCTCCGGCGACATCCGGCCGATGGAAGCCTTCGAAGACATTCTGCGCGCCGTGCGCGCCGGGGCCGCCGTCGTCACGCCCGCCCTCTACCCCTTCTACGACCAGCGCAGCGCCCCGGCCGAATTACGCGACCAGGTGCTGAAAGCCGTTGCCGAGGGCGGTGGTTCGCTGTTCGTCTCCGGCATCGACCCGGGCTGGGGCAACGATGTGCTGCCCCTGCTGGTGGCCGGACTCGCCAGCACCGTCGACGTCATCCGCTGCCAGGAGATCTTCGACTACACCACCTACGACCAGCCCGACTCTGTGCGCTACCTGGTCGGCATGGGACAGCCCATGGACTATCAGCCGCCCATGCTCGCCGCCGGCGTGCCGACCATGGTGTGGGGCGGGCAGATTCGGCTCATGGCGCGTGCGCTCGGCGCCGAACTCGACGAGATCCGCGAAACCCTGGACCGGCGCGCGCTCGACGCCACCGTCAGCACCGAACGGATGGGGGAGTTCGAGACCGGCACGCAGGGCGCGGTGCGATTCGAGGTGCAGGGCATCATCGGCGGGCAACCGCGCATCGTCATCGAACACGTCACCCGGATCCACGCCTCCTGCGCACCCGACTGGCCCACCCCGCCCACCGGCGACGGAGCGCACCGGGTGATCATCGAGGGCCGTCCGCGCATCGAGGTCAGCATCGAGGCCACCGACGAGGACGGCAATCGCTCCGCGGGCGGAAACGCCACCGCCGTAGGCAGATTGGTCGGCGCCATCGACTGGCTCGCCGCCGCCGAACCCGGACTCTACGACGCCCTCGACGTCCCCCTGCGACCCGCTGTCGGCATTCTCGGAAAGGCCCAATCATGATCATCGACATTCCCGAAGGCAAGGATCCCATCGGCTACGTGTGGGGCGAGATGGTGCCGGGCATCGGCATCGCCGCCTCCCAGTTCTCCCTCGCCGTCTACGAGCACACCACCCTCGGGCTGCGCGAATTCGAAGCCGCCCGGCTGCGCATCGCGGCCATCAACGGCTGCCTGTTCTGCCTGGACTGGCGGACCGACCGCAATGGCGAGAAGGTCGAGGACACCTTCATCGACGAGGTCGAGCAGTGGCGCACCAGCGACGCCCTCGACACCCGCGCCAAGCTCGCGGCCGAATACGCCGAGCGGTACGCCCAGGACCACCACAATCTCGACGACGAGTTCTGGGAGCGCATGAAGGCGCACTACTCGCACGCCGAAATCGTGGAGCTGTCCATGTGCATCGGCTCCTGGCTCGCCTTCGGCCGGCTCAACCACGTCCTCGGACTGGACGCGGTCTGCGTGCTGCCGAGCCACGCCGCCGCCAAGCAGTGACGCGGTAGCAATCAGGTCAGGACGAGAAGTTCTGTCGGCGAGGCGATTTCGCAGCGCAACCCGAACTTCTCGGCCACCCGCGCCACCCCGCCGATATCGGCCGGCTCGGTGCGTGAGAGCACCAGCGCTCGCGCCAGCAGGCCCTTGTGGTGTTTGTTGAAGTGGCTCACCACCGTTCGGCTCCCGTCCGGGCGCTCGGTGAGCACCGTCGCGGTCACCGCGCCGGGGATGCGGCCCAGATTCTGGTAGGTGCCCGACCGCAGATCGATGGTGAGCGCGCCGTCGGTCTCCGCCCGCAGCGCCTCGGGCAGCACCTGCTTCCACACCGCCTGCAGCGTCGGCTGACCCGGCAGCTTCGAACCACCCGAAAGCCGGTACGCCGGAATAGGATCGCCCGCCCGGATCACACCGAACAGCGCCGAACCGATCGCCAGGCGCGCATCCGCCTTGGCGCGCTGGGCCTTCGTGAAGCCCGGGGCGTCCAGCGCGTCGTACAGCACGCCGGTGTAGCGATCCAGCGCCGGACGCGTGGGCGAGCTGCGCAGCGCGGCATTGCGCGCGATCTCCGCCTCCGCACCCTTGCCCAGCCCCAGCGCCGCGCGCGACGCGTCGGGATCGGCCGCCAGCTTGGTCAACTGCGTGACGAGCTTGTCGCGCACCGCCGTGAGCTGCGGCATGGCCAGCGAATCCAGATTCAGCGGACCGCCCGACCCGCCGTCGGACTTGGTTTCGGAAGGAGGCAGCAGCACCAGCACGAGCGCATACGGTAGTGCCCCGCGCACCTCGCCGGTGCGCCGGGCGGCAGCTGTGCGCGTGTCATGAGTGTTGTCCGTGTCCCGAGCTGGGCAGGTCCATCGGCATGGTCATGGGCGCGGGTTGCTGACCGGGTGCCAGCACCAGGAACTGACCCATCATGCCGCGATCCTCGTGCAGCAGCAGATGGCAGTGGAACATGTACGGAATCGTCGGATCGGTGTAGTCGGCGAAATGCATGGCCAGGGTGTAGGTCACCCCCGGCGGCGTGTACAGCGTGTCCTTCCAGCCCGACAGCTCCGGCGGCGGCGTCCGCCCATCCACCGCCAGCACCTGGAACTGCACATCGTGCACATGGAAGTTGTGCGGCCAGTTGTCGTCGTTGCGCACCGTCCACACCTGCGTGCTGTCCACCGGAATCGTCATATCGATGCGATTCATGTCCATGCGCTGGTTGTTGATCATGAACCACTTCAGCTCGAAGGCATGGTCGACCGCGGCGTCCCGCGAGGCCAGCACGGCCATGGGAAGCAACGCGGCAGGCACCGGCGCGGCGGGGGACAGGTCAGTCGCCGGGCGGATCCGCAGAAGGTCGAAGCTGTCATCGAACCCGAACTCGGCCGCTCGATCGATCCCGGCCCGCTCGGTCACCGGCACCGACCGCAGCGTCACCGGCTCACCCGCCCGCAGTGCCACCACGATCTCGGCCCGCTCACCCGGACTGAGCAGAATCCGCCTCAGCGACACCGAATTCGGCAGCAGCCCACCGTCGGTGCCCACCAGATGGAACTCCCGATCATCGGAGAACCCGAGGTGGTACAACCGCCCCGACGACCCGTTCAGAATCCGGAACCGCACCCGCTCGGCCCCCGCATCGAAATGCGCTCCCGCAACCCCATTGACGATGACCGTATCCCCCAGCAACCCGACATCCCCCGGCGAAGACTCATCCAACGCGCCATCCCCGGTGAACCGCCGATCCTGCACAACCAGCGGAATGTCATCCACCCCATACCGATTCGGCAACCCGAGCGCATCCGCCTCATCGTCGTCGACCAGGAACAGCCCCGAAAGCCCCCGGTACACATGCTTTTCGGTCACCCCGTGCGGATGCGGGTGATACCAGAGCGTCCCCGCCTGTTGCGCCACAGTCCATTCCGCCGTCCACTCCCCGCCCGGCGCGATCATCTGATGCGGTCCCCCATCCGAATGCGCCGGCACATGCATCCCATGCCAGTGCACCGTCGTAGCCTCCGCCAGCGAATTCCGCACCCGCACCCGAACCGCCTCACCCCGCCGCGCCCGCAATGTCGGCCCTAGCACCGCCCCATTGAATCCCCAAGTCGCAGTGGCCTTCCCCGCCACCATCTCGGTGCTCCCCGCCCGCGCCTCCAACCGGAAATCGCGCACCCCCGCCGCATCCACGGTCGCCTCCGCCAACGGCGGAATCGGCAACGCCCGCGTCCCGCCCGCCGCCCCGGCCGATCCTGCGGACCGTCCGCCCGCACACCCCGTGGCCAGCGCCACAGAGGTGACAGCGATTCCAGTGAGAAAACCCCGCCGCGAGACCACACCAACTCCTTTGCCTGCCGATTGCTGAACCCCTCCAGCCTCATCACCGGCGACCCCCGCGAAATCGTCCCCACGGCTCGTGTTCACCGGCCCCCAGTCCCTTGCGCCGGCATCCACGCTCTGCTATCGAGCTGCGTGCCCCGCGTCTCGACGCCCGTGTCCGGCCTGTGCGCACACTTTCGTGCGCCTTTCTGCCATTCCGACCATTTCCGCCCCGAAAGTGTTGGCTCAGGCCGGATCACCGCGACTGCCGGAAGGGCCGACCACAGTGGGCACGAACTGCGCCCAGGCTTCGGCTCGGTGCGGCGACCGGACCGACCGGGCCGCTGACGTCCGCGGCCGACACACTCGATGGCCCGCCGACAGCTTGCCGAACCCGGGACGGCTGGGGCGGTCACCTACCGTGACTGATGTGAAGGATCTCCTCGAGCGCCCGGTGCTGCGGTATCTGCCGCTGGTGCTGGTGCCGGTGCTGCTGGTGGCGAGCACCTTCCCCGGGCAGTACCGGGTGCCGCTGAGTTACTGGCTGCTCGCCATGACGTCCGCGGCGCTGTTCGTGCTGGGGGAGCGATGGCCGCTGGCGGTCTCGCTGGCGCTGTCGGCGCTCGCGGTGCCGATGTTGCACACTCCGGCCTGGGGGCTGTCCGGTCTGGTGCCCTACCTCGGCGCGGTGGCTCTCGCGGATGTGGTGATGCGCGGTGGCGGGTGGCGGGTGACCGCGGTCGCCACGGCGGGGTGGGCGCTGGCCATCGTCCTCGGCCAGTGGAACGGCCACGACCCCTCATTGCCGCGTGCGGCCGTGCTGGTCCAAGCGGGCACGTATGTGGGCCTGCCGCTGCTGCTCGGCCTGTATCTGCGCGGGCAGCGAGCGCTCGCCGCGACCATGCGCGATCGTGCCGTCGAGGCCGAAAACCGCCGTGACGCAGCGGAATTGCATGCGCGCGTCGCCGAACGCAGTGCCATGGCACGTGAGCTGCACGATCTGGTCGCCCACCACATCGCGGCAATTCTGTTGCGTATCAAGGTCGCTCGGCACGTGGTGGCCGACGCCGATCCGCGCGTGGGCGCGGTGCTCGATGATGTGCGCGACACCGCCACCGACGCCCTCGGCGATATCCGCCGACTGCTCGCCGCACTGCGCGACCCGGAGCTGGGCGAGGCCGCGCTGGTCGACGCGGCCGCGCTCCGCACCGAGATCGCCGCGGCCATCGAGCGGGTGCGCGCGGCGGGATTCACCGTCGACGCCGACATCGATTCCAGCCTGACGGGATTGGATGCGATCGGCCGCCTCACCCTGCTGCGCCTCGTCCAGGAGGCACTCACCAATGTCATGAAGTACGCCAACCGTGACGAGCCCGTGCGCATCCGGGTGACCAATGCCACGGACACGCCGCCCCCCGATATCCGCGGTGCCGCAGCGGTATCCGTGACCCACGCCGAGCCCACCCCTGATCAGAGACGCGATCCGGCGTCGGCCGTTGTGCTGTTGGTGCGCAATCGGTTTGCTCAGTTGCGCGTCGGTGACGGCGCCGCCCGTGCCGGTGAACTCGCCCGGGGCGGAGCGGAGGGGCATGGCCTCGTGGGCATGCGGGAGCGCGTCGCGCTCGCCGATGGCACGCTCGTCGTCGGTCCGGCCGGCGGCTACTGGACCGTCGAGGCCCGATTGCCCACGGCGACACCCGGACACGAGGCGGACGGTGCGGCGATGTCACCCGCCACCCGTTCTCCGGTAGCGGAAGGAGATGGTGGGCGATGATCACTGTCCTGCTGGTGGACGATCAGCGGCTGATCCGCGCCGGGCTGCGCATGCTCCTCGAATCCACCGACGACTTCAGCGTCGCCGGGGAAGCGGCGGACGGGGTGGAGGCGGTGCGCCGGGCCGCCGAGCTCGCGCCGGATCTGATCCTCATGGATTTGCGGATGCCCGGGCTCGACGGGACGTCCGCGACGCGGGATATCGTCGCCGCCCGGCCCGAATCGAAGGTGCTGGTGCTCACCACCTTCGACGATGACGAGCACCTGTATCCGGCGCTCGCGGCGGGCGCGGCCGGATATCTGATCAAGGATACCGATCCGGCCGATCTGCTGGATGCCATGCGCCGCACCGTCGACGGCGACATGTTGTTCTCGCCGTCGCTGCTGCGCCGCCTGGTGGACCGCGCCGTCACCACTCCCGAGCCGCCGCCCGCCCGCGTCGGCCTGACGCCGCGCGAGGACGAGATCCTCGATCTGGTCGGCGAGGGGTTCGGCAATCAGGAGATCGCGGAACGCCTGCACCTGGGGTTGAGCACCGTCAAGTCACATATCGCGAACCTGATGGACAAGACCGGTACCGACAATCGCGTCCGCCTCGCGGTTTACGGTGACCGCAGCCGCAGGAATCGGCCGCTCGGGTGAGCATTGCACCCGCCCCGGAGCCGTGAACCGGTAATGCGTTGCGGATATCGCGCGAGCACCGACTACCCTGTGCATCCGTGATCACGCGCCTCTCCCAACTCTTCCTGCGCACCCTGCGCGACGACCCCGCCGACGCCGAGGTGCCCAGCCACAAGCTGCTGGTCCGCGCCGGATACGTGCGCCGCATCGCCCCGGGCGTGTACTCGTGGCTGCCGCTGGGCCTGCGCACGCTGCGCAAGGTCGAAGACGTCGTCCGGGAAGAAATGAACGCCATCGGCGCTCAGGAGATCTCGCTGCCCGCGCTGCTGCCGCGCGAACCGTACGAAACCACCAACCGCTGGACCGAGTACGGCGACGGCCTGTTCCGGCTCAAGGACCGCAAGGGCCAGGACTACCTGCTCGGCCCCACCCACGAGGAACTGTTCGCGCTCACCGTGAAGGGCGAATACAACTCGTACAAGGACCTGCCCGTCACCCTGTACCAGATCCAGACCAAGTACCGCGACGAAGGCCGCCCCCGCGCCGGCATCCTGCGC
The DNA here is from genome assembly GCF_013744875.1 of Nocardia huaxiensis. Classification (NCBI taxonomy): domain Bacteria; kingdom Bacillati; phylum Actinomycetota; class Actinomycetes; order Mycobacteriales; family Nocardiaceae; genus Nocardia; species Nocardia huaxiensis. Next base: position 6,959,961 of record NZ_CP059399.1, on the reverse strand, counting down.
GGCCGCGAATTCATCATGAAGGACTCGTACTCCTTCGACCTGGACGACGACGGCCTGAAGAAGTCCTACAACGCGCACCGCGAGGCCTACCAGCGCATTTTCGACCGTCTCGGCGTCAAGTACGTCATCGTGGCCGCCACCTCCGGCGCCATGGGCGGTTCGGCGTCCGAGGAGTTCCTGGCCGACAGCCCCGTCGGCGAGGACACCTACGTCATCTGCCGCGAATCCGGTTACGCCGCGAACGTGGAAGCCGTCGTCACCGCCGCGCCCGCCGAGATCCCGCTCGAGGGTCAGGCCGACGCGGTCATCCACGACACCCCGAACACCCCCACCATCGCGACCCTCGTCGACTGGGCCAACGGCGCCGGCATCGACCAGCAGTTCGGCCGCCCGGTGACCGCTGCCGACACGTTGAAGAACGTGATGGTCAAGCTCCGCTACCCCGACGGCAAGACCGAACTGCTGGCCGTCGGCATCCCCGGCGACCGCGAGGTCGACGACAAGCGTCTCGGCGCCTCCGTCGAACCCGCCGAGGTCGAGATGATGGACGAGGCCGACTTCAAGGCCAACCCCTTCCTGGTCAAGGGCTACATCGGCCCGAAGGCCCTGCAGGCCAACGGCATCCGCTACCTCGTCGACCCCCGCGTGGTCACCGGCACCGCCTGGATCACCGGCGCCGACGAACAGGGCAAGCACTACGTCGGCCTGGTCGCCGGCCGCGACTTCACCCCCGACGGCACCATCGAGGCCGCCGAAGTCCGCGACGGCGACCCCTCGCCCGACGGCCGCGGCGTCCTGGAATCGGCCCGAGGCATCGAAATCGGCCACATCTTCCAGCTCGGCCAGAAGTACACCGACGCCTTCGAGGTCGACGTCCTCGGCGAGAACGGCAAGCCGGTGCGTCTGACCATGGGCTCCTACGGCGTCGGCGTCTCCCGCATGGTCGCGGTCCTCGCCGAGCAGATGCACGACGACAAGGGCCTGCGCTGGCCCGCCGAAGTCGCCCCCTACGACATCCACGTCGTCATCGCCAACAAGGACGAAGGCGCCCGCTCCGGCGCCGAACAGGTTGCCGCGGAACTGGATTCCCAGGGCCTCGAGGTCCTCCTCGACGACCGCACCGCCTCCCCCGGCGTCAAGTTCAAAGACGCCGAACTCCTCGGCATGCCCTACGTCCTCGTCGTAGGCCGAGGCTGGGCCGAAGGCAAGGTGGAACTCCGCGACCGCTTCGCCGGCACCAGCGAAGAACTCCCCGCCGACACCGCCGTCCAGTCCGTCCTCGCCAAGATCCGCGGCTGACCCACTCCCACAACCGAATACACCTCGAGCCGCGCGACACCCGCTATCGCGCGGCTCGCTTCTATTCCGCCCCAGGCGAATTCAGAACTCCAACTCCAACCAAGGAATGTGTATCGCGAAGGGATGGTCGAACTCGATCCCAGCCGACGAATCGGGCCGCCACTCACCCGCGACGATGTAGTTCGCCCGACGCAACGGTGCTACACCGTCCGGAAGTTGCGAATGGCCGGTCCGCAGGCCGTAGGCACGGATACTCGTGACCCGAAGTGGACTCCGCCCGAGAATGACCTCCCAGTACCAGGGAATCCCCGCCCCGGCGTAGCGCGCCTTTCTGGCTTCGATGTCGCGGTCGGCACTGGCAGGTGAGAACACCTCCCCGGCGACGAGCGCATCGGCTGCTCGGATGTCCTGATACTCCCCTGCGAGGCATCGGTACACGAGGAAATCCGGAGTCATGAAATCGGATCGGCCGATTGCGCCGAAGAAGACGTTCGTCCCCGTGGAAGCTCGCCAACAGGGCGCCGGCCGGCGTGACATTTCCGCACGGGCGCATCGCCGAAGTGCGTTCCACAGATTCGCCGAACATTCCTGGTGTTCAGCCGGACCGCGCCAGACCCATACGACGCGACCTTCCCACAGTTCGATCTGTCCGCCGATCTCGTCGGGCAGCTTCTCCAACTCTTCCCAGGTCATGAATTCGGGAAGTTCCGGTCGTCCATCGCCTGTCATGGATCCCCCTGGGGAATAGGAAAAATTCTGCGGAGGGATTCGATTCGGCTGTAGTCGCGGATGGGCTGCGGATCATCAGTGGCAGGCGGTGGCGATGCCGGCCATCCAGGTGCGGATGGCGGTGCGCTGCGCGGGGGTGAGGTTGGCTTCCAGTTCGTCCTCGCGGCGTTTGACGGCCTTGTGCGCCAAGGCATATCGCTTGTGGCCTGCGTCGGTGACGAAGAGCTGGTAGGTGCGTTTGTCGGTGGGGTGGGGGCGGCGTTCGATCAGGCCCTGGGATTCCAGGCCGGCGAGCATTTCGTTGGCGGCTTGGCGGGTGCTGCCTACGTCGCGGGCGATGTCGGAGACGGATTTGCCGGGTTGGGCGGCGGTCATCATGAGGGTCGCGTACTGGGGGGAGGACAGGCCGAATTCCTTGAGCTCCTCGCCGATGGCGGCGCGCATGCCCAGCCACACGCTGCGGACCATGAAGGTCAGTGATCCGGTCTCGTTCCATTCGGAGTTCAACGGGCACAGCCTTTCTCGCGATTGACAGGTTCCTGACAATCCGTCACAGTGGTGATTGTCAGGTTCTTGTCAATCATATCCGAAGGTGCCCATGACCACGCCTGCACCGCTGCCGCGTGTTCGGCAGCGCATGATTCTCGCCGTTCTGCTGCTGTCCTCACTGCTGATCTGGCTCGACAACACGATTCTCGGTACCGCCCTGGAGACGCTCGCCGACCCGGTGCGCGGACTGGGGGCGGGGCCGTCCCAATTGCAATGGGCCACAGGGGCTTACACGCTAGTGTCCGCCGCGCTCATGTTCACCGCGGGGGCGCTCGGTGACCGCTTCGGACATCGGACCGTACTCGTCGGCGGGCTGGTGATCTTCGCTCTGGCCTCGGTGTGGGCCGCCTACGCGGGCGGCCCGGGGGAGCTGATCGCCGCCCGCGCCGTCATGGGCGTGGGCAGCGCGCTCATCATGCCGCCCACCATGGCCATTCTCACCTGGACTTTCACCGGTCCGGCTCGGGCCGCCGCGATCGGCCTGTTCTCCACGTCGGCCGGGGTGGGACTGGCCGCCGGGCCGCTGCTGGCCGGTGTGCTGCTCGACAATTTCTGGTGGGGTTCGGTCTTCCTGGTCAATATCCCGGTGGTGGCCGTGGGCCTGGCCGGAATCGCCTGGCTGGTACCGAATTTCCGCAGCCCGGCCCGCCGCCCGCTGGACCTGCCCGGACTCACTCTGTCCATGGGCGGCCTGGCCGCACTGGCCTACGGGCTGATCCGCGCCGGGCAGGTCGCCTCCTGGACGCCGGTCTCGGTCTGGGCGCCGATCGTCGCCGGGCTGCTCCTGCTCGCCGGGTTCATACTCGTCGAATTGCGCAGTGCCCAGCCCAGTTTCGATCCCCGGCTGCTCGCGCAGCGGATCTTCGGCGGCGGCAATGCGGCACTGGGGCTGCTGTTCCTCGCCATGACCGCGGCCGGGTTCTGCAACGCCTTCTATCTGCAGGGCACGCGCGGATTCTCGCCGCTGCAAGCGGGGCTGGCCACCGCCCCGGCCGCCCTCGGCGTGATCGTGGGCGGACCGCTCGGCGTGCGACTGGTCCGGCGCTTCGGACTGCGCCCGGTCAGCGCCACCGCCCTGGCCGTCTCGGCCACGGCCATGGGCGCCTTCGTGTTCATCGGACTCGACACCCCGCTGCTCTGGATCGAAATCGCCATCGCGGTACAGGGTTTCGCCACCGGCATGGTGATCGGCCCGGTGACGGCCGCGCTCATGAGCACGCTGCCGCTGGAGCGGGCGGGCGCGGGTTCCGCCGTCACCAATACCGTGCGCCAGACCGGCAGCGTGCTCGGCATCGCCATCGGCGGCACGCTCATGTCGATCGTGTACCGGCGCGCGATCGACGGCTCCCTGGTCGATCTGCCCCCGGCGGTGCGCGAGCAGGCTCAGGTGTCGGCGGAGCTGGCGCGCCATGCGGCGACCACCGCCAACCGGCCCGGCCTGGCGCACGCCGCCGATGCCGCCTTCGTCCATGCCATGCACGTCGGCTCGGTGTGGGTGATGCTGTTCGCCCTGCTCGGCGCGGCAGTGCTCGCCGTCACCGCGGGGCCCGGCCGCAAACCCGCCGAGCAGCAACAACTTCCGCAGCAGCGGGTCCCGGCGGAGACCGACGCCGAACCGGCGCGGGCCCTCGCCTGAACCGGCCGGCCTAGCTGTACGCCCGCGCGACACCCTCGAGCAGATGTTCGAGGGTGTCGTAATTCGGCGGATCGACCACGTCGAGGAGATTGGGCACCACCGGAACCTGGTGCTGCGCCGCGACATCGGTGAACAGCGCCGGATCCGCGGGCCGGAAACCGTGCTCAGCGGCCAGCTGCTGCAGTTCGGCATCGGTGGTCAGCAGCTTGCCGAGCCGATCACCGGTGTCGTTCAACGGCACCACGGTGTGCTGCGACAGCACGGTCGGCGAGGGATACATCAGCACCATGTCGGGCTTGATCCGCCCCTGGACCGCGGCATCCACGTATTGGGACTCGTAGATCCACACCATCGGGGTGGGACCCATGCCGCCGGACAGGTACTCCTTGAACGGCCCATCGGTGGTCGCCTCGGTGTAGCCCTGCCGGGTGAACAGCCGCGAAACCCGCGACACCGCATGATCTTCGGCGGTCTTGCCGCGCACGATCGTATTGTCATTGGCCACATAGGCGGCCACCGCCAGATACATGGCGGCCGAATTCGACGTCCGCGGATCGGTGGTCGCCACCAGGATGTTCTTGCGCACCGGATAGGTGGTGTTGCCCTCCAGCTGATCCCACTGGGTGCCCTTCTCGGCCAGCGCCAGATACGCCTCCATGTCGAAAGTCGGTGTGGCGCCCGGCTTCACGACTCCCGCCTGGGTCAGCAGATCCACGATCGGCCTGTAGGTGGCGATCGCCATGGGCGAGGAGAAGGGCGTGTACTTGGCGGTGGTGTTGCGGGCGCGCTGCACACTCTCGGCCGCCGTCGAACTCGACGGGAACGCGAAGTCGTACCTACCCAGATCCACGGTGGTGGCGATCTGCCGCGACCCGGCCGGGTCCACCTCCACCTTCACCCCGTGGCGGGCGAGCGCCTCGATCACCCGGGGATCGTCGAAGAACCCCATCTTCTCCGACCCCACCACCCCGCGCACGGTCGTCACCGCCGCCGGTGTGGCGGCCGCGGGCTTCGAATCCGGCTCCCGGACAACCAGCGCCACCACAATGGCCAGCACCGCGGCGATCACGCCCGCACCGACCCATGCCAGTCGTTTGCCCCCGGTGACTTTCGGCACGAATCCGGTAATCCGGTTCATACCGCCGGGAATTCGATGCCGCCCGGAATTCGAATCTGTCCCGGCCTCGACCGGCGCGGTCGTGTGCTTATCCCCGTGCGCCGTCCCGCTTTTCGACGGCTCCAACTCCCGGCGCGCGATGCGCTCCACCAGAATGGGCACGAAATCGCGGACTTTGTGCCCGTCGAATCGTTGCCGGGCCGCCCACAGCACCGCCTCGACCCGGGCCGTGGTGTGCGTCTCGCCGTAGGTTCCCACCAGGCGATCCGTCAGCTCGCGCAGCGCTTTCTCTTCCCTGGCCGCTCTGTCGTCCAGGGTCACGTCAACTGCCACCGGCATCTCCTCGCCTCGCCCGAAAATGGCTGCGCGGCAGCGCAATAACCGCCGCCGTCAACCGCGTCGACTTCGATGCATAGCGAGGCATTCGAAACAACAGGTGCCGCAAAGGTGTGCACCGGCTGAACGAATCGAAGAGTTCGACCGGAATTCGGTCAGGAGCCGCCGGGGAACGCTACCGTCGACGGATTCGTCCCCAGGATCGATTGCCAGGTCGCCAGTCGCAGCGCCGAATCGGTGAGCGCCTCCACCGCGGTCTTGCGCACCTGATCGCTCCCCGCGCGTTCCACCGCAGACCGCCACGCGGAGGCACAATCCGATTCCACGGTGACCGCGAGCTTCGCGGCCGGAATCGGATCGTTCACCACGAACGGCGCGGTATAGGCCGCATTCGGCGCCGGCACCGGAATATCCAGGGATTCCATCAATTCGATGGTGGCATCGCGCCGAGCCCGGTGTGCGGCAGTGAATTCCGCCACGACTTTCAGCCGATCCGGATTGGCATAGGCCGCGATCACCCCGTAGGCGTAGACAGCGGCGTATTCGGCGCTCAACGCATCGGTGAGCGCCGAGGTGTCGGCTGTGGTCATCCGAGCAGAACCCCCGCGTGGGTGGCGCAGGCGGCGCTGATCGACCCGAGCAGCCCGGCGCGATAGCCGGATTGCGTGACGCACAGTTCGGCGGCCGATCGCTGGGCCGAGCTCAACCGGGTGCGCAGTTCGGTCACCGTGGGCGGCTGCGTCGGCGCGACCGGGGTGACCGGCGGCGTGCGATAGCTCGGCGTGGTCCCGTCCCCGTAAACGCCGATGGCACGGTCGATTTCGGTGCGCAGCGCCTCGGCGTGCTCGGTGCGCTGCGCGGCCACGGTCTGCAAAGCCCCCGCGCGATCCGGATTCGCGGCAATCGCCGCGGTCGCGTACACCGCATCGGTGCGCGCCGACTCCTCTTGCGCCAGAAGCGGATCCGGCGCAGGCGGCGTCGGCTCCTGCGCGCAGGCGGCAGCGCTCAGCGTCACCGCCGCAAGCGCGCCGCCACCGGCGAGCCGCAGCGCCGCACGACGATTCACGCCCGAACCGGCCCGCACGGCGGAGCCGAGGGTCTGCACGGGAGACGAGGGAGGGAGCAGGGTCGCCGACCCTGTTCGGTCCGACGGGACCGCGACACCGGCACGAAGGCCGCTCAGACTGCTGGGCACCCGTACATCCTGCCAGCCGTCGCGGCCCGACCGCCGACTCAGGGCCGTCCGATAGGCTGTGATCTCGATCGATATGCGGGCCCGTGCGGGCGAGTCGCCCCTAACACGCCGGACGGGCGGTAGTGCCGACCATGCCGAACTCGAGAGGGTTGGCTGGTCCTTTACACTCTTTCAGCGCGTTACGCTAGACCTTCGGCAGGGTATTTCGCCGACTCTGTCCCATCAGAGCCACGAACGGTCCCGCCGACCGCGCCCGACCAGTACCGATCACCGACAACTCAACCCGTCACAACTGAACCAGGAGCCGCCCAACATGCCGATGCCGACCGAGGAAAGGGTGAGCCAGCTAGTTGCTGGACTCGTCGAACGCCGAGGATTCGACCTCGAAGGCGTCGCGATTTCGGCTGCCGGTACCGCGCATGCCCGGGTGCTCGTGACGATCGACAGTGACGGTTCCCCCGATCTGGACGCCGTCGCGGTATTGAGTTCGGAGATCTCCGAGGCCCTCGACGAGGCCGGTGATTTCGGTGAGACCCCGTATCTGCTGGAGGTCACCACACCCGGCATCGATCGCCCTCTCACCGAACTACGTCACTGGCGGCGCGCACAGGGCCGCAAGGCGAAGATCACCCTACGCCCCGGAGTCGAATCTCCGGACGAAAAAGGCAAAACACGCTTCGAGGCCCGCGTGGGCGCCACCACCGAGGATGCGGTGGCGCTGGTCCTCGGCGGCAAGCGGAAACCACACCGGGTGACGGTGCCGCTCGCCGATATCGAATTCGCGGTAGTCCAGGTGGAATTCAGTCCGCCCGGCGCCGCCGAACTCGAACTCGCAGGGGGAGTCGCAGCGGGCCGTCCCCGGCCCGGTGCCCAGGAGGAACCCGAAGACACAACCGAAGACGCTGCCGCGGCAACCGTTTCATCGACCGAAGGGATCGTGGAATGAACATCGAAATCGAAGCCCTGCGCGCGATAGTCGCCGATAAGGGAATCTCGATGGAGACCGTGATCTCCGCGATCGAGTCGGCCCTGCTCACCGCCTATCGCCACACCGAGGGCCACCAGCCCAACGCCCGTATCGACATCAACCAGAAGACCGGTGTCGTGCGCGTCATGGCCCGCGAGGTCGACGCCGACGGCAACCTGATCTCCGAATGGGACGACACCCCCGAGGGTTTCGGCCGCATCGCCGCCACCACCGCGCGGCAGGTCGTGCTGCAGCGGCTGCGTGACGCCGAGAACGAGAAGTCCTTCGGCGACTTCGCCACCCACGAGGGCGACATCGTCGGCGGTGTGGTGCAGCGCGATGCCCGCATGAACGCCCGCGGCACCATCGTGGTCCGCATCGGCTCCGAGGCGCACGGCGCGGAGGGCGTCATCCCGCCCGCCGAGCAGGTGCCGGGGGAGACCTACGAGCACGGCGATCGCATCAAGTGCTACGTGGTCGGCGTCTCGCGCGGCCCGCGCGGCCCGCAGATCACCCTCTCGCGCACGCACCCGAACCTGGTGCGGCGGCTGTTCGCGCTCGAGGTTCCCGAGATCGCCGACGGCTCGGTCGAGATCGTGGCCGTGGCCCGTGAGGCCGGGCACCGTTCCAAGATCGCCGTGCGCTCGACGGTGCAGGGCGTCAACGCCAAGGGCGCGTGCATCGGCCCGATGGGTCAGCGCGTGCGCAATGTGATGAGCGAACTGGCCGGCGAGAAGATCGACATCATCGACTACGCCGACGATCCGGCCGCTTTTGTCGGGAATGCGTTGAGCCCGTCGAAAGTTGTCTCCGTCACCATCGTGGACCCGGACGCGCGTGCCGCGCGGGTCGTGGTGCCGGACTTCCAGCTGTCGCTGGCCATCGGCAAGGAGGGCCAGAACGCCCGCCTGGCGGCCCGTCTGACGGGCTGGCGCATCGATATTCGCAGTGACGCCGCGCCTGATGTCGCAGGTTCGGTGCGTTCGGAGGCCCACCGCGGCTGATTTTCGCGGCGAACTCCGCTCCCGCCGGCGGCTCTGCCGAACAGCGGCGATCGAACAAGATCGGCAATGAAACAGACCCTTCGGATGACATGTTGGTAACTTCCCAAGGGGACGGATGCGGAGATCGGGACATGACAGCGGTACAGTGGACGCAGGCTCAGCGCGAGTCACCGGTTTCAGCGCGCGCCGCACAGGTGAAAGAAGGCTCCACACCAGTGCGAACGTGCATCGGTTGCCGGAAGCGAGCGTTGGCTGCCGATCTGATGCGGGTCGTGGTGCAGGGTTCTGCGAGTAGTGAGCAGGGTCTTGCGGTAGTTCCCGATCCGCGGCGCAGACTTCCCGGACGGGGTGCTTGGTTGCACCCCTCTTCGGCTTGTCTGAGCCAAGCAGTTCGGCGCCGAGCATTCGGCAGAGCACTACGAGTGTCCGGAAATCTGGATATCTCAGCCCTGGAGCATGACGTAGAGAACAGGCACGAGCACTCATGAGCACACCGTGAAGTCCAAGCGATGATCGGCCATCGAAATTAGTCGAGGTCGTGCGGGTCACCCTTCCGTGCAGAAGGGATGCCACGCTCGACCTCATCAGTGAGGAGAGCAGTGGCAGGCAAGGCCCGCGTGCACGAGTTGGCGAAAGAACTCGGTGTCACGAGCAAGGAACTACTCGCAAGGCTCAAGGAGCAGGGCGAGTTCGTGAAGTCGGCGTCCTCGACGGTGGAAGCTCCCGTCGCACGCCGCCTGCGTGAGTCGTTCGCATCGAAGAGTGCCCCCGCGAACGGCACCAGCAAGTCCGCGACCAAGCCCGGTCCCGGCGATGCCCCCCGTCCGGCCGCCAAGCCGGCCCCCGGCGCTACCTCGGGCCCCCGCCCGGGTACCCCCGGCCCCCGTCCGTCCGCCCCGACTCCGGCCGCTCCGGCCCCCAAGCCGGCCACTCCGGCCGCCGAGTCCGTGGCTCCCGCCGCCCGCGCCGAGGCTCCGGCCGCGCGTCCGACCCCCGGTGTGAAGCCGGGTCCGGCCGCCAAGCCCGCCGCGCCGCGTCCGGCCGAAACCCCTGCTGCCGCAGCGGCTTCCGCTGCTCCGGCCCCGTCGGCGCCCGCGCCGTCCGGTCAGCGTCCGGGTGCGCCCGGCCCGCGTCCGGGTCAGCCGGGCGGCCAGCAGGGCCAGCGTCCGGCGCAGCCGCAGGCAGGCGCTCAGTCCCCGTCCGC